>NZ_JACYTX010000001.1:0-1266617 GCF_014841435.1 Frigoribacterium sp. CFBP 8766 | reverse complement strand
GTCGTCGGCCGCCTGCGCCATGGGCGCCTGGTCGACCTTGAAGCCGCCGAACACGGCGGCGCGCTCGTCCTTCTCGTCCTCCTTGCCCATGGAGACCCAGGTGTCGGTGACGACGACGTCGACGCCCGCGACCGCGGCCGCGGCGTCGTCGACGACCTGGACGGATCCGCCGGTCGTCGCGGCGATCGCGGCCGCGTCGTCGACGACGTGCTGCTCGGGCTGGAAGCCCGCCGGCGAGCCGATGCGGACGTGCATGCCGGCGGTGGCTCCGGCCAGCAGGTACGACTGGCCCATGTTGCTCCGGCCGTCGCCGACGAAGGCGACGGAGAGGCCCGCGAGCGTGCCCTTGGCCTCGCGGATGGTCTGCAGGTCGGCCAGCAGCTGGCAGGGGTGGAAGTCGTCGCTGAGCGCGTTGACGACCGGGACGGTCGTGCCGGCCGCCATTTCTTCGAGGCCGGACTGCGCGTAGGTGCGCCAGACGATGGCCGCGACCATGCGCTCGAGGACGCGCGCGGTGTCGGACGGCGTCTCCTTTCCGCCCAGCTGGCTGTTCGCGGTCGCGATCACGAGCGGGCTGCCGCCGAGGTCGGCGATGCCGACCGCGAACGAGACCCGGGTGCGGGTGGACGACTTGTCGAAGATCACGGCCACCGTCTGCGGCCCCTCGAGGGGGCGCTGCGACCAGCGGTCGCGCTTGAGGGCGTCGGCGAGGTCGAGGACCTCGAGCTGCTCAGCGGGGCTGAGATCGTCGTCGCGGAGGAAGTGGCGGGTCATTCGAGACCTTTCAGGACGCGGGAGAAGAGGGCGGAGAACTCGGCGATCTCGGCGTCGCCCACGATGAGCGGCGGAGCGAGACGGATGCTGGAGTCGTTGGGGGCGTTCACGATCAGGCCTGCCTCGAGGCACCGGGCCGAGATCTCGGCGGCGATCGGCTGGGTCAGGCCGATGCCGATCAGCAGGCCCTGCCCGCGGACGCCGGCGACGAGGGAAGACTCCATCGCCGTGATCGCGGCCCGGATCTGCTCGCCCCGGACGACGGCGGCCTCGACGAGGCCCGCGCGCTCGATCTCGCCGAGGACCGCGTCCGCAGCGGCCGTGGCCAGCGGGTTCCCGCCGAACGTGCTGCCGTGCTGGCCGGCCTCGAACAGGTCGGAGGCGGCGCCGAACGTGACGAGCGCGCCGATGGGCACTCCCCCGGCGATCCCCTTGGCGACGGTGATCGCGTCGGGCACGACGTCGAACTGCTGGAAGGCGAACCACGAGCCGGTGCGGCCGATGCCCGTCTGGATCTCGTCGAGGACGAGGAGCGCTCCGTGCTGGCGGGTCAGTTCGCGGGCCCTCTCGAGGAACCCGACGGGGAGATCGAGCACGCCGGCCTCGCCCTTGATCGGCTCGACGAAGAGAGCCGCGACGTCGTCGCCCATCGCGGCCTCGAGCGCCTCGAGCGTCGTGTCGATGTGCTCGACGCCCGCCACCATCGGCTCGAAGGGACCACGGAGCGCGGGCTTGCCGGTGAGGGCGAGGGCGCCCATGGTGCGCCCGTGGAACGAGTTCTGCAGGGCGAGGATCCGCGTGCGGCGTCCCTCGCCGCGGTTGAGCCGTGCCAGCTTGAACGCGGCCTCGTTGGCCTCGGCCCCGCTGTTGGCGAAGTAGACGCGACCCTGGTCGCCCGCGCCGCTGATGCGGAGGAGGCGCTCGGCCAGGGCCAGCTGGGGCTCGGTCGCGAAGTAGTTCGAGACGTGGACGAGCGCGCCGGCCTGCCGGGCGATCGCCTCGACGAGCACGGGGTGCGCGTGGCCGAGGGCGTTGACGGCGATGCCGGCGAGGAAGTCGAGGTAGCGCTTGCCGTCGACGTCCCACACGGCGCAGCCCTCGCCGCGCTCGAGCATCACCTTCGGGGTGGCCAGCGAGCGCATGAACGCGTCGCCGAACCGGCTCTGCCAGTCGCGGCGCTCGTCGTGTCCGGCTGGGGTCTGGGTGGTGGTCACGACTGTCCTTCCTGCGGGGTGCTGACGTCGCCGACCGGGGTGATCGGGAACGAGTCGACGACGGGTGCGCCGTAGGCGGCGGCCCTGTCGTCGGGGACGACCTCGGTGCCCGACCCGCGCTGGGTGAAGACCTCGAGGAGGATGGAGTGCGGGATGCGGCCGTCGATGATGGTCGCTCCCCCGACGCCGCCGACGACCGCGTCGAGGCAGGCCGTCATCTTGGGGATCATGCCCGACTCGAGCGTCGGGAGCATGTCTGTGAGCGCCGACACGGTGATGGCGGCGACCAGCGAGCCACGGTTCGGCCAGTCGGAGTAGAGGCCCGAGACGTCGGTGAGGACCACGAGCTTGGTCGCCCGGAGCGCCACGGCGAGCGCGGCGGCCGCGGCGTCGGCGTTCACGTTCAGCAGCGACCCCCCGTCGCCCTCGTCGACGGCGAGCGACGACACGACCGGGATGCGTCCGGCTTCGATCTCGGCGAGCACCGACGACGGGTCGACGTCGACGACGTCGCCCACGTGCCCGAGGTCGACCGCCTCGCCGTCGACGACGGTGCCGCGGCGACGACCGCGGAACAGCGTCGAGCCCTCGCCGGACACGCTGCGGGCGAGGTCGCCGTGCTCGTTGACGAGCCCGACGATCTGCTGCGCGACGTCCCCGGCGAGGACGTCACGGACGACGGCGATGGCCTCGGTGCTCGTGTAGCGGTACCCGCCGCGGAAGTCGCTCGGGATGCCCGCGGTCGCGAGGGCCGCGGAGATCTGCGGACCGCCTCCGTGGACGACCACCGGGTACAGGCCGGCCAGCCGCAGGTAGACCATGTCCTCGGCGAAGGCACGGCCGAGGGCCTCGTCGACCATCGCGTTGCCGCCGAACTTCACGACCACGACCTTGCCGGAGAAGCGCTTGAGCCAGGGCAGCGACTCGATCAGGGTCGCGGCCTTGACGGCCGCGAGCTCCTGCTCGGCGCTGTGGGTCACCTCGTGTGCGCCCATCAGCTGGAGTACGCGCTGTTCTCGTGCACGTAGTCGTGCGTGAGGTCGTTCGTGAGGATCGTCGCCTCGGCGTCGCCGGCGCGCAGGTCGACCAGCACGTGGACGGCCCGCGGGGTGAGGTCGACGGTCTCGCTCGGGACGTCGGGCGCGCCGGCGTGGCAGACCCGGACGCCGTTCATCGACACGTCGACGTCGTAGGGGTCGAAGGCGGCCGACGTGGTGCCGATCGCGGCGAGCACGCGGCCCCAGTTGGGGTCGTTGCCGAACACGGCGGCCTTGAAGAGGCTGTTCCGGGCGATGGAGCGGCCCACCTCGACCGCGTCGTCCTCGTCGACGGCACCGACGACCTCGATGCGGATGTCGTGGGAGGCGCCCTCGGCGTCCGCCTGCAGCTGGCGAGCCAGGTCGGCGCAGAGCTCCGTGACCGCCGTCGTGAACTCGTCGGCCGACGGGGCGACACCGGACTCGGCGCTCGAGAGGAGCACGACCGAGTCGTTGGTCGACATGCAGCCGTCGGAGTCGAGGCGGTCGAACGTGACCCTCGTGGCCGCGCGCAGCGCGGCGTCGAGCGTCTCCGCCGGGAGGTCGGCGTCGGTCGTCAGGACGACGAGCATGGTCGCCAGGCCCGGCGCGAGCATGCCCGCGCCCTTGGCCATGCCGCCGACCACCCAGCCGTCGCCGGCGACGACGGCCTGCTTCGGCACGCTGTCGGTCGTCATGATCGCGAGGGCGGCGTCCTCGCCTCCCTCGGCGCTCAGCTGGGTCGCCGCCGCCCGGGCACCGGAGAGCACCTTGTCGCGGAACACCTGGTCGCCGACGCCGATCAGGCCTGTCGAGCAGACGACGACGTCGCCCGCCGAGACGCTGAGCGACTCGGCGACGGCCTCCGCCGTGGCGTGCGTCGTCTGGAAGCCGAACGGGCCGGTGAAGCAGTTGGCGCCTCCCGAGTTCAGGACGACCGCCTCCGCGACGCCGTCGCCCAGCACCTGCTGCGACCACAGGACGGGGTGCGCCTTGGCGCGGTTGCTCGTGAAGACGGCCGCGGCGGCCTTGCTGCGGCCGGTGTTGACGACCAGGGCGACGTCGCGTGCCCCGGTGCTCTTGAGGCCGGCGACGACGCCGGCGGCGGTGAAGCCCTGTGCTGCGGTGACGCTCACGGTGCCACTCCGTCCGTGCTGAGGCCCGCGGTCTCGGGGAGGCCGAGGGCGATGTTGGCGGACTGGACGGCCGCGCCGGCCGTGCCCTTCACGAGGTTGTCGATGGCGCTGACGACGACGACGCGCTCGGCGGCCTCGTCGACGGCGAGGCCGATGAGGGCCGTGTTCGCCCCGACCGTGTCGGCCGTGCGGGGGAAGACGCCCTCGGGCAGGACGTGGACGAACGGCTCGTCCGCGTAGGCCTGCTCCCAGGCGGTGCGCACGTCGTGGGCGCCGACCCCGGGGGCGAGCGTCGCCGTCGTGGTCGCCAGGATGCCCCGCGACATCGGGACGAGCACGGGGGTGAAGGAGATGTTGACGTCCTGCGCGCCGGCGAGCCGGAGGTTCTGCTGGATCTCGGGCACGTGGCGGTGCGTGCCGCCGACGCCGTAGGCCGAGGCGGAGCCCATCAGCTCGCTGGCGAGGAGGTGCGGTGCCAGTGCCTTGCCGGCTCCCGACGGGCCGACCGCCAGGACCGAGACGATGTCGGTCGCCTCGACCAGCCCGGCGCGGACGCCAGGGGCGAGGCCGAGGGTCACCGCCGTGACGTTGCAGCCGGGCACCGCGATGCGGCGTGCACCGCGCAGGGCGTCGCGCTGACGCCCGCCGGACGCGCCGAGCAGCAGCTCGGGCAGCCCGTACGCCCACGCGCCGTGGTATTCGGTGCCGTAGAACCGGGCCCAGGCGGCCTCGTCGGTGAGACGGTGGTCGGCCCCGCAGTCGACGACGAGGACGTCGTCGGGCAGCTGCGCCGCGATGGCACCGGACTTGCCGTGCGGGAGGGCGAGGAAGACGACGTCGTGCCCGGCGAGGGTCTCGGCCGTCGTCTCCACGAGCGTGAGGTGCGCGAGGGAGCGCAGGTGGGGCTGGAGGGCGACGAGGGGCTGCCCGGCGTTCTGGAACGCCGTGACTGTCGTGACCTCGAAGTCGGGGTGCGCCGCGAGGAGCCGGAGGAGCTCGCCGCCGGCGTACCCGCTGGCGCCCGCTACTGCTACGGAGTGAGGCATGTGTCCATCCTGATGGTCGAGTCGGTCGAGGATCGAGGGCGGCGGCGCCTCGCGAGGTCACTCGCGGAGCGTCGCCCCAGATCGCTCGCCGGCGAGGCGGACGGCCCCCTGCTTGGCCTCGGTCGCCTCGGCGGCCGTGAGCGTGCGGTCGTCGGCACGGAACCGCAGCGCGAAGGTCAGCGACTTGCTCGCCTCCGGCAGCCCGGTGCCCCGGTAGTCGTCCACGAGCCGAACGGACTCGAGCAGGTCGCCGGCGCCCTCGCGGACGGTCTCGAGCAGGTCGCCCGCGGCGACGTCGACGCCCACGACGAGCGAGAGATCCTGCGTCGCGGCCGGGTAGGACGAGATCGCCGTCGGCTGGACGGGGACGTCGGACAGCGCGAGGACACGGTCGAGGTCGATCTCGGCGACCGCGACGACGCGCGGCAGGTCGAGCTCGGCCGACGCCGTGGGCAGCAGCTCGCCGGCCACGCCGACGACCTCGCCTGCGACGAGGACCTCGGCCGTGCGCCCGGGGTGCAGCGACGGGTGCCGGCCCGTGCGGAAGACGGCCTCGGCCCCGGCGGCGCGGACGGAGACCCGCAGGTCGTCGAGCACGTCGGCCAGGCCGGCGGCGACGGCCGGCTGGCCCGGCTGGCGGTCGATCGCGTCTCCGACGACAGCCACGGCCAGGTGCCGCGGCTGGGCGGGAAGACTGGCGGCCAGCTGGTCGAGGAGCTCGTCACCGGGGCGCTGGGCACCGGCGGGGACCTCGGCGGTGCCGTAGGTCGTGTCCTCGATCGGCAGGAAGACCGTGCCGCTCTCGAAGACCGAGACGTCGACCAGCCCACGGGAGGTGTTCCGGCGGACGACGTCGAGCAGGCCGGGGAGCAGCGAGCGACGCAGCTGGGGCGCTGCGGAGTCGAGCGGGTTCGCGAGCGTGACGGCAGGGACCGTCGAGCCGGTGTCCGAGCCGTCGATCGAGCCGAAGGCGGCGTTCTGGTCGGGACGGACGAAGGGGTAGGCCTGGACCTCGACCGATCCCGCGGCGGCCAGCGACGCCGCGACCCGGCGGCGGAGCTTCTGCTCGCGGGACAGCCCACGCCCGGGAGGCGCCACGGGCAGCACCGACGGGATGCGGTCGTACCCGGTGATGCGGGCCACTTCTTCCACGAGGTCGGCCGACGTGCGGAGGTCGCTCCGCCACGTCGGCGGGGTCACCTGCCAGCCCTCGCCCGACTCGACGACGACGGAGCCGACGGCGCGAAGGGCTCCCACGACCTCGTCGGCCGTGTAGTCGACGCCCATGAGGCGGGCGGCGCGGTCGCGCGGCAGCTCGATCGCCCCGGGCGCGACGGACTCGTCGAGGGAGGAGCCGAGCGGGTCGGCCGTGCCGCCGGCCAGCTCGACGAGCAGGTCGACGACCCGCTGTGCCGCGGGGGCGGAGACGGCAGGGTCGACGCCGCGCTCGAACCGACGGGAGGCCTCGCTCGGCAGCTTGTGCCGACGAGCGGTCCGGGCGATCGACACCGGGTCGAACGTGGCGGCCTCGACGAGCACGTCGGTGGTGCCCGCGCCCATCTCGGTGCGCGAACCGCCCATGACGCCGGCCAGGCCTACGGCACCCTGCTCGTCCGCGATGACCAGGTCCTCGACGTGGAGAGCACGGACGGTGCCGTCGAGGGTCTCGAGCTGCTCGCCCGCCGCGGCACGGCGGACCGTCAACCCGCCCTGGACCGCGTCGAGGTCGTAGCCGTGGATCGGCTGGCCGAGCTCGAGCATCACGTAGTTCGTGACGTCGACCGGCAGCGAGATCGAGCGGACGCCGGCGAGGCGCAGGCGGGAGGACATCCAGGTCGGCGTCGGCCGCGAGGCGTCGATGCCGCGGACGACCCGGGTGACGAAGGTGGCCACGGCCTGGCGGCCGCGCACCGGGGCGTCGTCGACGACGCTCACGCCGAAGCCGTCCGCCGCCGCGGCCTCGACGGTGCCGGCCGGGTCGGTGAAGGAGGCGCCCGTCGCGTGGGAGTACTCGCGAGCCACGCCGCGCATGCTGAGCGCGTAGCCGCGGTCGGGCGTGACGTTGATCTCGACGGCGGCCTCGTCGAGGCCGAGGAGCGCGATCGCGTCCGTGCCGACCTCGGGGTCGAGGCCGAGCGAGCTGAGCAGGAGGATGCCGTCGTGCTCGTCGCCGAGGCCGAGCTCACGGGTCGACGCGATCATGCCGTCGGACACGTGGCCGTAGGTCTTGCGCGCGGCGATCGGGAACGGCCCGGGCAGGACCGCGCCCGGCAGCGACACGACGACCTTGTCGCCCACGACGAAGTTGTGGGCGCCGCAGACGATGCCGCGGACGTCGTCGGGGCCGACGGCGACCTGGCACCAGTTGATCGTCTTGCCGTTCTTCTGCGGCTCGGGCTGCAGCTCGAGCACCTGGCCCACCACGAGGGGGCCCGTCACGTCGCCGACGTGGACGTCTTCCTCTTCGAAGCCGACCGACACCAGCGCGGCGTGCACGTGCTCGAGGGAGACGTCGACCGGCAGGTCGACGTGCTCGCCGAGCCAACTCAGCGGAACCCGCATCAGACCACCATCCCGAACTGCTCGCTGAACCTGACGTCGCCCTCGACCATGTCGCGCATGTCGTTGAGGTCGTTGCGGAACTGGAGGGTCCGCTCGATGCCCATGCCGAAGGCGAAGCCCTGGTGCACCTCGGGGTCGATGCCCGCGGCCCGGAGGACGTTCGGGTTGACCATGCCGCAGCCGCCCCACTCGACCCAGCGCGCGCCGCCCTTGGCGTTCGGCTGCCAGACGTCCATCTCGGCGCTCGGCTCGGTGAAGGGGAAGTAGTTGGGCCGGAGCCGGATCTGCGCGCCCTGCCCGAACATCGAGCGTGCCAGGTGCTCGAGCGTGCCGCGCAGGTGCGCCATCGTGAGGCCGCGGTCGATGGCGATGCCCTCGATCTGCGTGAAGACCGGGGTGTGCGTCGCGTCGAGCTCGTCGGTGCGGAAGACGCGACCGGTGGCGACGTTGTAGACGGGCAGCTCCTTCGCGAGGAGCGTGCGGATCTGCACGGGCGACGTGTGCGTGCGCAGCACGAGGTGAGCGTCGACCGGGTCGACGAAGAAGGTGTCCTGCATGGCACGCGCCGGGTGGTCGGCGTCGAAGTTCAGGGCGTCGAAGTTGAACCACTCGTGCTCGAGCTCGGGCCCCTCGCTGACCTCCCAGCCCATGCCGACGAACAGGTCGAGCATCTCTTCCTGCAGGAGGGCGAGCGGGTGCCGCGCACCGACGCGACGACGAGTGGGCAGGGCCGTGACGTCGACGGCCTCGTCGACGAGGCGCTGCGTCTCTTCGAGCTCGGCGAGCTGGCCCTCACGGGCTGCCACCGCCTGGCCGACACGGCCACGGGCGCCGCCGACGAGCTTGCCCGCCGCGGCCTTCTTGTCGTTCGGCAGGTCGCGGAGACCGGCGTTCATGCGTGCCAGGACCGACGCCTCGCCGGCGTGCTGGGCACGGGCCGCCTTGAGCTCGGCGACGGAGGCGGCGGTCGCGACGGCGGCGAGGGCCGCGTCGACCGCGGCCGAGACGGCCTCTTCGGAGATGGGGACGGAGTCTGACACGAGAACCAAGCTTAGCGATCGTTGGGGAGACGACCCGCGCCTCCTCGTGCCCTGGGGACGAGGAGGCGCGGATCGCGGATCCGGGGAGGAGCGGTCGGTGCGACGGTGCGGCAGGTCAGCGACCGCCGCCGCCGCCTCCGCCGGCGTCCCCGGTCGTCGCGGGGATGTTCGGTCGGCCGGCGCGGGCGAGCAGACCGGGGCCGCCGAGACCGCCCCTGCCGCCCTTCGTCCGGATGACGCCGCGTCGGCCCGTGCGCCGGTCGACGACCCGCACGACGTAGGAGAAGACCAGGTTCGTGATGAGGTACACGACGAGGACCACGGCGAACAGCGTGAACGTGTAGGTGCTGCCGTAGGAGGTGCCCAGCCGGTTCAGCCCCTGCCTCGTCAGCTCGACGTACCCGACGATGTAGCCGAGCGAGGTGTCCTTCAGCAGGACGACCAGCTGCGCCAGGATGATCGGCAGCATCTGGCGGAACGCCTGCGGGAACTCGATCGCGAAGCGCGTCTGCACCGGCGAGAGGCCGATGGCCAGCCCTGCCTCGCGCTGGCCCCGCGGCAGGGCGGCGATGCCCGAGCGCAGGGCCTCGCCGATGAGTGCGCCGTTGTAGACCGCGAGAGCGGCCACGACGGCCCAGAAGGCGCCCGTCGAGAACACCAGCAGGATGAACAGCATCATCAGCAGCACGGGCATGCCGCGGAAGAACTCGAGGACGACCGTGGTCGGCACCCGGACCCAGGCGGTGCGGGCGGTGCGGAGGAACGAGAACAAGACGCCGATGGCCACCGCGAGGACCGACGCGACGGCGGCGGCCTGGACCGTGGCCAGCCAGCCGCGGCCGATGTTCCGCCAGAGGTTGCGGTCGAGCAGGATGTCCCAGCGCGAGGGGTCGAGCACGCTGGCGGTGACGGCGCCGTTGGCGCTGACGCGCGGGCGGCCCAGCAGGTACGCGACGTAGGCGACGAGCGCGAGCACCAAGACCACGCCCACCACCGAGATGATGCGCGAGGTGCGGCGGGACTTCGGGCCCGGGGCGTCGTAGAGGACGTTCGTGCTCATCGCAGGACCGCGACCTTCTTCTCGACCAGGGCCGCGACGCGACCCAGGGTGATGGTGACGACCAGGTAGAACACGGCCACCGACAGCAGCGTCGTGATGACCGCGTCGCCGCGGGAGTTCGCTATGAAGCGCCCCGCGGCGAACAGCTCGGCGACGAAGAACCCGCCCGCGACCGAGGTGTTCTTCGTCAGGGCGATGATCACGTTGATGAGGGGCGGGATGACCATGCGGATCGCCTGCGGCATGATCACGAGCGTCAGGGTCTGGCCGAAGCCCAGGCCGATGCTGCGGGCGGCCTCGGCCTGGCCCACCGGGACGCCGTTCACGCCGGAGCGGACGGCCTCGGCCACGAAGGGCGAGGTGTAGAGCGTCAGGCCGATCACCGCGAGCGGGAAGTAGCCGATCCCGACGCCGAGGTACGGGAGCACGAACGCGCAGAAGAAGAGGACGAGCGTCAGCGGGACGTTGCGGATCGCCTCGGTGTAGACCGTCGCGAAGACCCGGAAGGAGCCCACAGGAGAGATCCGCATGGCGGCCACGACGAAGCCGATGACGATCGCGCCGACGCCCGACAGGACGAGGAGCTGCAGCGTCGTGACGAAGCCGCCCCAGAATCGGGGCCAGTTGTCGATCACGGCGTCGAAGCCGGGGATGACGTCCAGGGGGTTCACAAGGGTGTCCTCAGGTCAGGGCGGCTGCCCACACGGGCAGGAGGCGGTGGCGGGCACCGTGCGCAGGTCGCGACACGGTGCCCGCCGGTGTCGCTAGTAGCGGTCGATCGCCGGGGGCTCGGGGGTCTCGAGGACCTTGCCGGCCGTCGCCTCCCACAGCTCGTCCCAGGTGCCGTCGTCCTCGGCGTCCTGGAGCGTGTCGTTGACGAACATGCGGAAGTCGGTGTCGTCGAGCGCGAGGCCGATGCCGTAGGGCTCCTCGGTGAAGGGCTCTCCGACGACCTCGAACTCGCCCTCGTTCTGGTCGGCGAGGCCGGCCAGGATCACGTTGTCGGTCGTGACGGCCTGGACCGCACCGGTGCGGAGCGGCTCGAGGCAGTTCGAGTAGGTGTCGGTCGCGATGATGTCGGTCGGCGCGCTGACGTACTCGGCGATGTTCGCCTCGCTGGTCGAGCCGCTGACGGTGCAGACCTTCTTGCCCGCGAGGTCGTCGACGCTCTCGATGCCGTCGGGGTTGCCCTCGAGCACCAGCAGGTCCTGACCGGCCTGGTAGTACGGCCCGGCGAACGAGACGACCTCCTTGCGGGCGTCGTTGATCGTGTAGGTGGCGATGACGAGGTCGACGTCGCCGTTCTGGATGAAGGGCTCGCGGTTGGCGGAGACCGTCTCGACCCACGTGATGCCGCTGGCGGGGATGCCCAGCTTGGCGGCGACGAGCTTGCCGATCTCCGCGTCGAAGCCCTGGGGCGTGCCCGAGCCGTCGTCCAGGCCGAAGAGCGGCTGGTCGAACTTGGTGCCGATGGTGATCTCGCCGGCCTCGGCCAGGCGAGCCATCGTGGTGCCGTCCTGGAAGTCCGCGACCTCCTCGACGTCGACCGAGCTCTCGGGGGCGGCCGAGTCCGTGCAGGCCGAGAGGCCGAGCACCGTCACGGCCGCTGCGGCTACGGCGACGAATCCCTTGCTGAGTCGCATGTCGTTCTCCTTGCTGGGTGACCCGGCCGACGGTCGACGTCCGGGAGTCTGGGGGCGCCTCCTCGTCCGGGCGGGCAGCCGGGACGGGGGCGCGAGGAGGCGCGTCGCGAGCGAGGCGCCCGAGCTCAGTGCGTGAGGATCTTCGAGAGGAAATCGCGGGCGCGGTCGGACTTCGGCGCCGTGAAGAACTCCTCGGGCGTCGACTCCTCGACGATCTGGCCGTCGGCCATGAAGACGACGCGGTCGGCGGCCTTCCGGGCGAAGCCCATCTCGTGGGTGACGACGACCATGGTCATGCCGTCCTTCGCGAGCTGCACCATGACGTCGAGCACCTCGGTGATCATCTCGGGGTCGAGCGCGCTGGTGGGCTCGTCGAGCAGCATCACCTTCGGGTCCATCGCGAGGGCACGGGCGATGGCGACGCGCTGCTGCTGGCCGCCCGAGAGCTGCGACGGCATCTTCGAGGCCTGGTTGCCCACGCCCACGCGGTCGAGCAGCTCCATCGCGCGCTTCTCGGCCTCGGCCTTCGAGCGGCCGCGCACCTTGATCTGGCCGAGGGTGACGTTCTCGAGCACCGTCTTGTGGGCGAAGAGGTTGAAGCTCTGGAACACCATGCCGACGTCGGCACGCAGCTTCGCCAGCGCGGCGCCCTCGTCGGGCAGCTGCGTGCCGTCGATCGAGATGACGCCGTCGTCGATCGTCTCGAGGCGGTTGATCGCCCGACAGAGCGTCGACTTCCCCGAGCCGCTCGGACCGATCACCACGACGACCTCGCCACGCCCGACCGTGGTCGTGACGTCCTTGAGGACGTGCAGCTGACCGAAGTGCTTGTTGACGTGGTCGACCACGACGAGGGGTTCCATGGGTCCACACAAACAGACGCCCGGAAGGGGGTCAAACTCACAGCTGATTCGTAACGCAACCGAAACGAGCCGTCCGGTCGGCCTACGAGCGCTGGGCGAACGCGCTCTCGTAGAGGCAGACGGAGGCGGCGGTCGCCAGGTTCATCGACTCGGCGTGCCCGTAGATGGGCACCACGACGGCGCGGTCGGCCCGGGCGAGGTCGTCGTCGGTGAGCCCGCGCGCCTCGTTCCCGAAGAGCCAGGCCGTCGGCGCGTCGAGGACGCCCTCCCGCCGCGCCTGCAGCAGGTCGTCGCCCTTGACGTCGGCCGCGATCACCTGGATCCCGGCCTCGGCGCACCGCGCCACGACGCTCGCCAGGTCGATGCCGACGGCGACGGGCACGTGGAAGAGGGAGCCGGTCGTGGCCCGGACGACCTTCGGGTTGTAGAGGTCGACGCTGCGACCGGTCATCACGACGGCGTCGGCGCCGGCCGCGTCGGCGGCACGGATGATCGTGCCGGCGTTGCCCGGGTCGCGCACCTCCTCGAGGATGGCGATGAGCTTCGGCCCGCCGTCGTCGCCCTCGGCGAAGATGTCCTTGACCGACGTCGGGAACTGGCGGCACACGGCCACGACGCCCTGCGGGGTCACGGTGTCGGCCATCGCGTCGAGCACGGCCTCGGTGACGAACTCGGCCTCGAGGCCCGCCTCGCCGGCCGCGTCGGCCAGCCCGGGGTGCCGCTCGAGGGCGGTGGGCGTGACGTAGAGCTCGAGGACCAGCTCGGGACGGAACGCGAGGGCCTCGGACACCGCCTGCGGCCCCTCCAGCAGGAACAGCCCCGTCTCGGTGCGGGCGTCCCGCTTGGACAGCTTCGCCACCGCCCGGACTCGCGGCGAACGGGGGTTGTCGATCAGAGGGGTGCGCACGCGACAACTATGCCGCACCCGGCCCCGGGAACGACGGAGGGCCCGGACAGCGAGTGCTGTCCGGGCCCTGCGTGAGGTGGTGCTGACGCAGTCGTGACTACGCGGCGGCCGTGGCCTTGGGGGCCGAGGTGTCGGCGGGCAGCGCGGCCTTCGCCGTCGCGACGATCGACGCGAAGGTGGCGGGCTCGTGCACGGCCAGCTCGGCGAGGATGCGACGGTCGACCTCGATGCCGGCCAGGGACAGGCCCTGGATGAGGCGGTTGTAGGTCAGGCCGTTCTGACGCGACGCAGCGTTGATGCGCTGGATCCACAGGCGGCGGAACTCGCCCTTGCGCGCACGGCGGTCACGGTACGAGTAGACGAGGGAGTGGGTGACCTGCTCCTTGGCCTTGCGGTACAGGCGCGAACGCTGACCGCGGTAGCCCTCGGCGCGCTCGAGGATGACGCGACGCTTCTTGGCGGCGTTGACCGCTCTCTTGACTCTTGCCATTTTCTTGTTCCTCTACGTTCGTGTCAGCGGTCAGTGACCGAGAAGCTTCTTGGCGACCTTGGCGTCGGCCGGGGCCAACAGCTGGTCCTGGTTGAGGCGCGCCTTGCGGCTGGCGCTCTTCACCTCGAGGTTGTGGCGCATGCCGGCCTGCTGCTTCATGATCTTGCCGGAACCGGTGACCTTGAAACGCTTCTTGGCACCGGAGTGGGTCTTCTGCTTGGGCATGTCTTACTTGCTCTCTTCTGTCGGCTCGGCCGGTGCATCGGCCGCCGCCTTGTCGGACGTGGGGTGCTTCGGGGGCTTGTTCGCCGCCTTGCGAGCTTCGGCCTCGGCCTTCGCCTCGGACTTGTTCTTGTGGGGCCCGATCACCATGACCATGTTGCGGCCGTCGATGGTGGGGGTGGACTCGACACTGCCCAGCTCGGACACGTCCTCCGCGAAGCGCTGGAGCAGACGCACGCCCTGGTCGGGACGCGACTGCTCGCGACCGCGGAACAGGATCATGGCCTTGACCTTGTCGCCGCCCTCGAGGAAGCCCTCGGCGCGCTTGCGCTTGGTCTCGTAGTCGTGCTTGTCGATCTTCAGACGGAACCGGACCTCTTTGAGGATGGTGTTCGCCTGGTTGCGCCGGGCCTCTTTCGCCTTCTGCGCAGCCTCGTACTTGAACTTCCCGTGATCCATGATCTTGGCCACGGGAGGCTTCGAGTTGGGGGCCACCTCGACCAGGTCGAGTTCGGCCTCTGCGGCGAGACGCAGCGCCATGGCGATGGGAACGACGCCGATCTGCTCACCTGCAGGCCCCACGAGGCGAACCTCGGGGACGCGGATACGGTCGTTCGTACGGGGATCGCTGATGCGGAACTCCTCTGTCGTCGCTTCGTCACCTGCCGACCCGGAGGGCCTGCAGGGAAAGAGGAGGTTCGCGCACCGGTCGCTCTCGCGACGCGCACCGTCTGTCGACGGCGGTGCACTGCACCCTGGCTGCTCAGCCTGCTCCGCCTCGAGGATCGCTCTTCGGGGTGGTGCAGATCGAACGGGGTGCCAACAACCCGGTAACCTCGTGTGACGGTCAAGCGCGGGTGGGAGAATCTCCACTTTCGCACGCAGCAGACGCTGCGAGCCTGGAGAAGCCTAGCAGAGGATCAGCACGTGAGCCACACCCCGCACACCCACCCCGCCGACCGCCCCGACGACGCCCCCGTCGGCATCCCGGTCGAGCACCCGTCCGACGCCGTCCGCGACATCGCCGACGTCAACGCGGTCGAGGTCATCAACACCGTCGCCGTGCACCTGATGAGCGCGGCGGCCGTGAAGGTCGGCCTCGCCGACGACCCCGCGGCGCAGACCGACCTCGACGAGGCGCGCAAGCTCATCTCGTCGCTCGCCGGCCTCGTCGTGGCCAGCGCCCCGGAGATCGGCGACCAGCACGCCCGTGCCCTGCGCGACGGCCTCCGTTCGCTGCAGCTCGCCTTCCGCGAGGCCAGCTCGATCCCCGACGCCGTCGGCAAGGGCCCCGGCGAGAAGCTCACCGGCCCGGTCACCTGACCCGTAGCCAGCTGAACTGACCCGTCGACACGACCCGCGTCAGGCGGGGACGACGCTGACGGACATGCTGTCGACGCGGTCCACGATCACGGGGTCGGCCTGCCAGGACGCCTGGAGGCGCTGCAGCAGCTCGTTGAGCTGCAGCTGGTCGAGGCCGGCACGCACGGCGAGTCGGACCACGATCTCGGGCGTACCGAGGCGGGCGCCTCGGTAGCCGGGCGAGATCGCCAGCCCGACCAGCGCCTCCTCGTCGGTCGACGCGGCGAGGAACGCCTGCAGGACCGCCTCGTCCGCGTGGGCCGGGACCCAGGGAAGGTCCTGGGCGACCGCCCAGAGTGCCGGCCGCCGGACGCCGAACTCGGTGGGCGACCCCGGGTCGAGCACGAGGTGCTCGGTCGACTCGGCCACGGCCGCGAGCGCGACCCGTCGCGCGTCGACGGGGACAGGACGCGCCACGGCGTCCCACCGGCCGAGGGCCTCGACGCTCGTGAACGCCGGCAGCACCGCGCGACCGTCCGGTCCGGCGACCGTCACGATGGACAGCTCCTGCGTCTTGTCGACGCGGCGACCGTGGTCGTCGAGCCCCTCCTCCCCCGCGACCGCGACGAGCGGGATGAGCAGGCGCGCCGGGCGCAGGGCGTCGACGACCTCGTGCTCGGGCAGCCCGCCCGCGCCGAAGCGGACCAGGGCCTCGAGGAGGCGCGGGTCGGCCGAGCCGTCGTCGCCGGCGTGCGCCGTGTCGTGGTGGTCGAAGGCGCGGCCCGCGAAGGGCCGCCCGGCGCTGTCGGCCGCGGGCATGGGCTCGTGGCCGTGGCTCACGACACCGATGCGACGTCGAGCGCGGCGGCGAGGGTGAAGGCACCCGAGTAGAGGGCCTTGCCCACGATGGCCCCTTCGAGGCCGAGGGGAACGAGCTCGCGGAGGGCCGCGATGTCGTCCAGGCTCGAGATGCCGCCCGAGGCGATGACGGGACGGTCGGTGCGCTCCATCACCTGCCGGAGCAGATCGGTGTTCGGGCCGGTCAGGGTGCCGTCCTTCGTCACGTCGGTGACGACGTAGCGGGCGCACCCCGCGTCCTCGAGGCGAGCGAGGACCGTCCAGAGGTCGCCGCCGTCCTCCGTCCAGCCGCGCGCGGCGAGCGTCGTGCCCCGCACGTCGAGGCCCACCGCGACGGCCTCGCCGTACTCCGCGATGACGTGGGCGGCCCACTCGGGGTTCTCGAGCGCGGCGGTGCCCAGGTTGATGCGCTTGACGCCGGTGCTCAGCGCGTCGTCGAGCGAGCGGTCGTCGCGGATCCCGCCGCTGAGCTCGACGTCGATGCCCTTGACCTGCTTGATGACCTTCTTGATGATCGACCGGTTGTCGCCCCGACCGAACGCCGCGTCGAGGTCGACGAGGTGCAGCCACTCGGCGCCCTGCGACTTCCAGTCGTCGGCCGCCGCCACGGGGTCGCCGTAGCCCGTCTCGGTGCCGGCCTCGCCCTGCGTCAGGCGGACGGCCTGCCCGCCCGCGACGTCGACGGCGGGGAACAGGGTGAGGCCGGGGGTCGTGCAGAAGTCGCTCATGGTGTCTCTCTCGCGGGCGTGCCGCGTGCTGTCGCCGACGGGGCCGGGATCGCGGTCGGATCAGAGGGGGTTCAGAGTGTCCCGAGCCAGTTCGAGAGCAGCCTGATGCCCGGCTGCCCCGACTTCTCGGGGTGGAACTGCGTGGCCCAGAGCGGACCGTTCTCGACGGCCGCGACGAAGCGCCCGCCGTGGTCGGCCCACGTGACGTGGGGCTCGGGGAACGGGCGGATCACGTCGAGGGTCCAGGCCTGCGCCGCGAACGAGTGCACGAAGTAGAAGCGCTCGTCGCGCACGCCGTCGAAGAGGACGCTGCCCTCGGGAGCGTCGACGAGGTTCCAGCCCATGTGCGGCAGCACGTCCGCCTTCAGCTCGTCGACGACGCCGGGCCACTCGCCGAGGCCGCCGGTCGTCGCTCCGCGCTCGACCCCGCCCTCGAAGAAGACCTGCATGCCGACGCAGATCCCCATCACGGGACGGCCGCCCGCGAGTCGCCGGTCGATCATCTCGCCGCCGCGGACCGACTGCAGCTGGCTCATCACGGCGCCGAAGGCACCGACGCCGGGGACGAAGAGCCCGTCGGCCGCCTGCACCCTGGCGCGGTCGCGCGTGAGCTCGACGTCGGCGCCCGCGAGCTCCAGGGCCTTCACGGCCGAGTGCACGTTGCCGCTGCCGTAGTCGAGGACGGCCACCGTGGGACGGACCGTCACAGGGCGCCCTTCGTGGACGGCACCCCGGTCACCCTGGCGTCGGGCTGCACGGCCTGACGCAGGGCCCGGGCGAACGCCTTGAACTCGGCCTCGGCGATGTGGTGCGGGTCACGGCCGCCGAGCACCCGCACGTGCACCGTGATGCCGGCGTGGAACGTGATCGCCTCGAAGACGTGACGCACCATCGAGCCGGTGAAGTGCCCGCCGATGAGGTGGTACTCGAAGCCCTCGGGCTCGCCGGTGTGCACGAGGTACGGGCGGCCTGAGACGTCGACGACAGCTTGGACGAGCGCCTCGTCGAGGGGCACGAGCGCGTCTCCGTAACGGGAGATGCCGGCCTTGTCGCCCAGCGCCTCCTTGATCGCGCCGCCGAGCACGATGCCGACGTCTTCTACGGTGTGGTGGACGTCGATGTGGGTGTCGCCCGCCGCCGACACGTCGAGATCGATGAGCGAGTGCTTCGACAGGGCCGTCAGGAGGTGGTCGAAGAACGGCACGGACGTGTCGATCGACGAGCGCCCCGTCCCGTCGAGGTCGAGGGACAGCTGGATGCGCGACTCGCTCGTCTCGCGGGACGAGGAGGCGGTGCGGGCGCGGGGCTGATCGGTCACGAGGAGAGCCTAATGTCGCGCAGCGCGTCGAGGAACGCGGTCGTCTCCGCCTCCGTGCCGGCGCTCACCCGGAGGTGCCCCTCGATCCCGAGGTCGCGGACGATCACGCCCCGGGCCAGGAGGCGCCGGAAGACGTCGGCGGGATCGTCGACGCCCCCGAACAGGACGAAGTTCGACCAGGTCGGCCACGGGCTGTAGCCGAGCTCGGTCAGGACACGGACGATGCGGTCGCGCTGTGCCTTGATGTCGTCGACCATCGCGAGCATCTCGTCGGCGTGGGCGAGAGCGGCCACGGCCGCCGCCTGCGTGAGGGAGGAGAGGTGGTAGGGCAGGCGCACGAGACGGAGGGCGTCGACCACGGCGGGGTGCGCGGCCATGTAGCCGACCCGGGCACCGGCGAAGGCGAAGGCCTTGCTCATGGTGCGCGAGACGATCAGGCGCTCCCGCCCCTCGAGCAGCGTCAGCGCCGTGGGCTGACCGGCCGGCATGAACTCGGCGTAGGCCTCGTCGACGAACACCATGCCGTCGGTCATGTCGTAGGCGGCTCGGACCGTCTCGAGGTCGAGCGGGGTCCCCGTGGGGTTGTTCGGGCCACAGAAGAAGACGACGTCGGGTCGGAGACGCTCGATCTCGGCGACCGCCGTCTCGGGCGAGATCGTGAAGCCCTCGTCGCGGGCACCCTCGAGCCAGGTGCTGCCGGTGCCCGCCGCGATGATCGAGTGCATCGAGTACGTGGGCGGGAAGCCGAGGACGGAACGCCCCGGGCCGCCGAACGCCTGGAGGATCTGCTGGATGACCTCGTTCGAGCCGTTGGCCGCCCAGATGTGCTCGCGGCTGAGACCGTGCCCGAGGTAGCCCGCGAGCGAGTCGCGGAGGAGCGAGAACTCGCGGTCGGGGTAGCGGTTCATGTCGACGAGGGCCGCGCCGACGGCCTCGAGGATGTCGGCGGCGACGTCGGCGGGGACGGGGTGGGTGTTCTCGTTGACGTTGAGGGCGACGGGCACCCGCTCTTGGGGAGCGCCGTACGGCGTCAGCCCCTTGAGGTCGTCGCGGATGGGCAGGTCGGCGAGGCTGAAGGACACGAGACCATGGTAGGCGGCGAGAGGAGCGCCGACCTCACCGTGACCTGTCAGGCCGGGCAGGCCGGATCAGGTCAGATCAGCGGGTGTACTTCTCGGGGACGGCGAGCGTCTGGCCCGCGGCCACCTCGGCGCTCGGCAGGTTGTTCAGGCGGACGAGGTCGCTGACGACGTCGCGCGGGTCTTTGGTGGGGGCGATCTCGCTCGCGACCTGCCACAGCGACTCGCCGCCCTCGACGGTGACCTGCGCGAACGACACGTCCGCAGCCTGGTCGGACGCCACGGCACCCGGGCCGAGCAGGAGGCCCGCGGCGACGATGCCCGCGGCGCCGAGCGCGACCGCCGCACCCACGACCCGTCGGCCTCGACGCGTGATGCGGAGGCGCGTGCGGGGGACTCTGGTGCCGGTGGTCGTGCCGAGGGTGCTGCTGCTGATGCTGCTCATGAGGTGGTTCCTTTCACCGCGAGAGTTGGTCGTACGAGTTCGTGCCCGGCACTCGGCCGGGAATGCCGGACACGAAGACGTGTACCGAACATATCTTCGATCGAGCCCGACGGCAACCACTTTCTTCGAACACCCGGTGCAGGAATGCGCGACACACTCGAACATGTGTTTCGCCAGGCGGCCGTGATCCGATAGGTTCCAGTCGGTGGGACGAGTACACCAGCGACCACCGACATCGACGGCAGGAGAGACATGACCGACCGGCACAGCGCGACGGCGACCGCCCCGGCGACGCCCCCGCGCAAGGCGCTCACCGCCAAGCAGGAGTCGATCCTCGCCGCCATCCAGGCGAGCATCGCCCAGAGCGGCTACCCGCCGAGCATGCGCGAGATCGGCGACGCCGTCGGCCTCAAGTCGCTGTCGAGCGTGACCCACCAGCTGAACCAGCTCGAGCTCGCCGGCCGCATCCGTCGCGACCCGAACCGCCCCCGTGCTCTCGAGGTGCTGGGCGAACCGGCCCCCGTCGCCACGGTCACGAGCATCCTCTCGACCAGCGACGACGGCGACACCGCCCACGTGCCGATGGTCGGGCGCATCGCGGCCGGCATCCCGATCACGGCCGAGCAGCAGGTCGAGGACGTCATGCCGCTCCCCCGCCAGCTCGTGGGGAAGGGCGAGCTGTTCATGCTCCGCGTCGTCGGCGAGTCCATGATCGACGCCGCCATCTGCGACGGCGACTGGGTGGTCGTCCGACAGCAGCAGGACGCCGAGAACGGCGACATCGTCGCGGCCATGCTCGACGACGAAGCCACCGTCAAGGTGTTCCGACAGCGGGACGGCCACACCTGGCTGCTCCCCCGCAACAGCGCGTTCGAGCCGATCGTGGGCGACCACGCGCAGATCCTCGGCAAGGTCGTGGCGGTGCTCCGCTCGGTCTGACGCCGTCCTGACAACGACGAAGCGCCTCCTGCCCTGACCGGGTCGGAGGCGCTTCGTCGTGCGGGGAGCGAACGGCTCAGGAGGCGGCTGGCTCCGCGGTCTCGACGGCGTCGGCAGCGTCCGTGCGCACGAACGGCGAGAGCGCCGCGACGTCGCTCGGGTAGACGCGGGCGTGGACCCGGGTGCCCTGCTCGTCGTAGTCGGTCGTCAGGACCCGGCCGGAGTCGTGCAGGTGCGAGACCACGTCGCCGCGGTCGTAGGGCACGAGGAGGTCGAGCTCGACCTCAGGCTCGGGCAGCAGGCCGGCGAGCTTGGCCAACAGCTCGTCGATGCCCTCGCCCGTGCGCGCCGAGACGAAGACGGCCGTCGGCTCGAGCCCCTGCAGCACCAGCCGCTGGTCGTCGTCGACGAGGTCGCTCTTGTTGAAGACCACGACCTCGGGGATGTCCCGGCCGTCGACCTCGCCGATGACCTCGCGCACCGTCGCCAGCTGTGCGGCGGGGTCGGGGTGCGACCCGTCGACGACGTGCACGATGACGTCCGAGCCAGCGACCTCCTCGAGCGTCGAGCGGAACGCCTCGACGAGCTGGTGCGGCAGGTTGCGGACGAAGCCCACCGTGTCGGCGTAGGTGAAGGGACGGCCGTCGGCGGTCTCGCTCTTGCGGACGGTCGCGTCGAGGGTCGCGAACAGGGCGTTCTCGACCAGGACGCCGGCGCTCGTCAGCCGGTTGAGCAGGCTCGACTTGCCGGCGTTGGTGTAGCCGGCGATGGCCACGGAGGGCACCTCGTTGCGGTCGCGGTTGGCGCGCTTGGCGTCACGTGCCGGCTTCATCTCCTTGATCTGGCGTCGCAGGCGGGCCATGCGCGTGTGGATCCGGCGACGGTCGAGCTCGATCTTCGTCTCGCCGGGGCCTCTGCTGCCCATGCCCGCGCCGGCACCGCCGACCTGGCCACCGGCCTGACGCGACATCGAGTCGCCCCAGCCACGGAGGCGAGGGAGCAGGTACTCGAGCTGGGCGAGCTCGACCTGCGCCTTGCCCTCCCTGCTCTTCGCGTGCTGGCTGAAGATGTCGAGGATGACGGCCGTGCGGTCGATCACCTTGACCTTGACCACGTCCTCCAGCGCACGCCGCTGGCTCGGTGCGAGCTCGGTGTCGGCGATGACCGTGTCGGCGCCGAGGGCGGCCACGGTCTGCCGCAGTTCTTCCGCCTTGCCCTTGCCGAGGTAGGTGCTGGGGTCGGGGTTCGGCCGACGCTGCAGCAGGCCGTCGAGCACCGAGGCGCCCGCGGTCTCGGCCAGCGCGGCGAGCTCACGGAGCGAGTTCTCGGCGTCCGAGAGCGAGCCCTGCGACCAGACGCCGATCAGGACGACGTTCTCGAGGCGGAGCTGTCGGTACTCGACCTCGGTGACGTCCTCGAGCTCGGTCGAGAGGCCGGCCACGCGACGGAGCGCGGCGCGGTCCTCGCGGTCGTACTGGTCGCCGTCGCCCGATGCGTCGAGGGAACGGGTCTGGATCGCCTGGGCCGGCGAGAAGATCGTGTAGGCGGACGCCCGCGACGCCGCACGCTCGAGGACCCGAGCCACGACGTCGTCGCCGTGCTGTCCGTCGCGCTCGTCGTCGAGCGGGGTCGTGGGGGTGTCTGTCATCGAAGTGATACTAGCCCTCCGGAGGGGGTCGAGCCTGGGCCGTCACGGGCCAGGCAGCTGATGTTCGGTAGGTTGTCGTGCGTGACCAACGACCACTACTTCTCCCCGAACCCGGAGAGCGAGCTGCGTCGGCGGACGATCACGGCGACCCTCGCAGGGCGAGAGCTGACGCTCACGACGGCGTCGGGCGTCTTCAGCCCCGAAAGGGTCGACCCGGGCACGGCCGTCCTGTTGGCCGGTGCACCGCAGCCGCCCGCGACGGGCGACCTGTTGGACGTCGGGTGCGGATGGGGCCCCATCACACTGAGCCTCGCGTTGTCGTCACCCGACGCGACGGTGTGGGCCGTCGACGTGAACGAGAGGGTCCTCGACCTCGTCCGTGAGAACGCACGGGCCGCGGGCCTCGTCAACGTCAACGCCGTGACGCCCGACGGTGTTCCCGACGACGTCGTGTTCGCATCGATCTGGTCGAATCCGCCCATCCGCGTCGGCAAGGAAGTGCTGCACGGCCTCCTCGAGACGTGGCTCCCTCGCCTGGAGCCCGGCTCCGACGCCTGGCTCGTCGTGCAGAAGAACCTCGGCGCCGACTCGCTCCAGGCGTGGATGAACGCGACCATGGCGGACGTGGTGCAGGTGGAGCGGGCCTCGACGAGCAAGGGATACCGCGTGCTGCGGGCCCGTCGCGCCTCCTCGTCCCTCGCATAGACGAGCGACGACGACAGGGCGTGCGCCCTCGCGGCCCGGGGCCCCGGCGCCCACGCGTGGCGGACGGACGGACGCTAAAGGGTCAGCGCCCCGCTGAAGACGAGCTCGGCCGGTCCGCTGAGCGACACGTGCTCACCGTCGGCCCCGGGCGCGACGTGGACCCCGAGCACGCCGCCCGGCACCTCGACGGCCCAGTCGTCGGGCGCGCCCGCACCGGCCCAGTGCCGCACGGCGAGTGCCGCAGCCGCGGCACCCGTGCCGCACGAGAGCGTCTCGCCGCTGCCCCGCTCGTGCACGCGCATGCGGATGCGACCGATGCCGTCGACCACGAGCGGGTCGGACGGGACCACGAACTCGACGTTGGCGCCCTCGGCGGGCGCGGGGTCGAGCACCGGCACCCAGGAGAGGTCGAGCCCGTCGAGCTCGTCGTCGGAGGCGAGGGCGACGACCACGTGCGGGTTGCCGACAGAGAGCGAGAGGCCCGGCCTCGCCGCGTGGAGTTCCCGGGCGCGGACCGTCGGCTCGTCGTCCCCGAGCGCCCAGGCGCCGAGGTCGACCCGGAAGCCCGAGCCGTCACGCCGCACCGTGCGCACGCCGGCGCGCGTGCCGATCGTGAGGGCCTCGCCGACGGGAAGGTCGACCAGGCCGCGCTCGACCAGGTAACGCGCGAAGACGCGGACGCCGTTGCCGCACATCTCGGCGAGGCTGCCGTCGGCGTTGTGGTAATCCATGAACCACTCGGCCGAGGGATCGCTCGCCAGCGCCGCGGCGCCGGCCGGGAGCGCGGACGAGCGGACGGCACGGATGACCCCGTCGGCCCCCACGCCGAAGCGACGGTCGGTCAGGGCGCGGATGGCCACCCCGTCGAGGTCGGTCTCGCCGTCGGCGTCGGTGAACAACACGAAGTCGTTCCCGGTGCCCTGTCCCTTGGTGAACTGGAGCGTCGTGGTCACGCGAGGAGTCTAGCGAGGGCCCGCTCGACGGCCGCCGGGTCGCCGGTGGTCGACCAGTCGACGTCCGGGTACCGCTTGAACCAGCTGACCTGGCGGCGGGCGTAGCGACGCGTGAGCGCCTGCGTCTCGGCGATCGCCGCCTCCTCGTCGGTGTCGCCCCGCAGCTGCGCCGCCGCCTGGGCGTAGCCGATGGCCCGGGAGGCGGTGATCCCGTCGGCGAGGCCGAGCGGCAGCAGGCCGCGCACCTCGTCGAGCAGGCCGTCGGCCCACATGCGCCGGACGCGGGCGTCGAGACGCTCGACGAGGACCGGTCTCTCCTCGGCGATCCCGACGATCGAGGAGGGACGCCACCGCCGTGCCTCGTCGGGCAGGGCCGCCGAGAACGGCTCGCCGGTGATCTCGCCCACCTCGAGGGCCCGGACGAGCCGCCGGGCGTTGTGCGGCCCGATCCGCTCGGCGGCGACCGGATCGGTCTGCGTGAGCAACTCGTGCAGCGCGCCGGGGCCGCCGCTCTCGGCCAGCCGCTCGAAGCGCTGTCGCACAGCGACGTCGGTGCCCGGGAACCGGAAGTCGAAGAGCACGCTCGAGACGTAGAGCCCGGATCCGCCCACCAGGAGAGGCACGGCGCCGCGCGCGAGGACGTCGTCGATGACTGCACGGGCACGGGACTGGTACCACTCGACGCTGGCCTCGGCTGTGACCTCGAGCTCGTCGAAGAGATGGTGCGGCACGCCTCGGCGCTCGCCCTCGGGCAGCTTGGCCGTGCCGATGTCCATGCCCCGGTAGAGCTGCATCGCGTCGGCGTTGACGATCTCGGCAGACCGCCCCGCATCGCGGAAACGCTCGGCCAGCTCGAGCGCGAACGCGGACTTGCCGGTGCCGGTCGAGCCGACGACGGCGACCAGGCCGTCGCCCAGCGCTTCACCGACCGTCGACATGGTGCCCCAGTGTAGGGCGGGGCGTCACTCGAAGCGGACGCCGCCCCGGCTGCTGCCACCGCGCGGCAGGGCCTTCTCGACGGCACGACGGATGGTGTCAGAGCGGTAGCCGCGACGCATGAGGTAGCCGTTGAGACGCCGCTCGGCCGTGGCCCTGTCCAGCCCCCGCAGCGAGCCCGCACGCTTCTCGGCCCATTCATCGGCCCTGGCTTGCTCGTCGGCGTCGTCGGTCTCGGCGAGGACCTCCTCGATCACGGACGCATCGATGCCCCGCGAGCGCAGCTCAGACGTCACGGCGCCCCGACCGAGGCCCTTGCGGCCCTGCTTCGTCTCGAGGAGGTTCTCGGCGAGTTCCCGGTCGTTGAGGAGACCCACCCCTTCGAGGCGCGACACCTCGTCGGCCACGACCTCGGGATCGAGGTCGCGCGCCTCGAGCAGGGACGCCATCTCAGCCGACGAGACTCCCCGTCGACTGAGCGCGTGCAAGCTCACGTTCTCGGCCCGGGCCCTCTGAGCGTCCAGGTCCTCGGGCGGCTCCTCGGCCTCTGCCTCGTCGCCGTGTGCAGGGGCCACGGCAGACCCGTCCGACCAGTGCTCGGTCACGGCGGCCAGCGCGGCTGCCGCGTCACGCACCGGATCCCGCCGCGCGCCGTCTCCCGACGGGTCGACAGGCTCGTCGTCGTCCCCGACAGACGCGAGCCCCTTCGAGGGGTGGCTCGACGCGACTGCGTCTGCGCCTGTACGACCGGACCTGGCCCCGCGGACCCCGAAGAGGGGCGTCACGGGAGCCAGGTCGTCAGCCGACTCGTCGTCGTGCGAGGTCATGCGCCCTTCCGGGCGGCGATCTTGGCCTCGATCGACTCGACGGGCGCCTCGACCGGCTTCGCCCCGCCGACACCGAGCTTGGCCAGGATCTTCTGCTCGATCTCCTGCGCGACGGAGGCGTTCTTGAGGAGGAAGTTGCGCGAGTTCTCCTTGCCCTGACCGAGCTGGTCGCCCTCGTAGGTGTACCAGGCACCGGACTTGCGGACGATGCCGTGCTCGACGCCGAAGTCGATCAGGCTGCCCTCACGAGAGATGCCGACGCCGTAGAGGATGTCGAACTCGGCCTGCTTGAAGGGCGGTGCCATCTTGTTCTTGACGACCTTGACGCGGGTGCGGTTGCCCACCGCGTCCGTGCCGTCCTTCAGGGTCTCGATGCGGCGGATGTCGAGTCGCACCGAGGCGTAGAACTTGAGCGCCTTGCCGCCGGCGGTGGTCTCGGGGCTGCCGAAGAACACGCCGATCTTCTCGCGCAGCTGGTTGATGAAGATCATCGTCGTGCCGGTCTGGCTGAGCCCACCCGTGAGCTTGCGGAGGGCCTGCGACATGAGACGCGCCTGGAGGCCGACGTGGGAGTCGCCCATCTCGCCCTCGATCTCGGCACGCGGCACGAGCGCCGCCACGGAGTCGATGACGACGAGGTCGATGGAGCCGGAGCGGACCAGCATGTCGGCGATCTCGAGCGCCTGCTCGCCCGTGTCGGGCTGCGAGACGAGCAGCGCGTCGATGTCGACGCCCAGCTTCTTCGCGTACTCGGGGTCGAGGGCGTGCTCGGCGTCGATGAAGGCCGCGATGCCGCCGCCGCGCTGGGCGTTGGCGATGGCGTGCAGGGTGAGCGTCGTCTTTCCCGAGGACTCAGGGCCGTAGATCTCGACGATGCGGCCCCGAGGGAGCCCGCCGATGCCGAGCGCGACGTCGAGCGCGATGGAGCCGGTGGGGATGACGGCGACCGGAGCCCGCTCGTCACTGCCCAGGCGCATGACGGCGCCCTTGCCGAACTGACGGTCGATCTGCGCGAGCGCCGTCTCGAGCGCCTTCTCGCGGTTCTCTGCTGAGGGCATGGTGACTCCTTCGTGGTTGCTGTCCGTGCGCCTGTAGGCTGTCGCGTCGCGCTCGGCCCGGGGGCGGCGGTCTCGACGACAAGGCTGGTGCCCCGCGGATGCGGGAGCGGTGGAACGTCGATGCGTGAACGCTACGACCCGCCACCGACATCGCGGACGCGATCTCGGCAGGAGGTGGAGCACTCGGGCGTCGACGCCCTTGTGGAGGAAGCTACCACCGTGCCGAACGCACGTTCGAACTCGGACCCCGGCGTGTCGAACACCTGATCGCCGACGGGCCGCGGCGCGCGCGTCCGTGACGACGGTCAGCGACGCGGCTCGGGCAGCCCGGCTCCGTGTCTGCGCGCGACCGGCACGCCCTCGGCCTCACAGAGGGCCAGCCACACCTCGCGCGGTGGCACGCCGCCGCGGAGCGCCTCGTCCGCGGTCTCGTCGCCCAGCGACGTGAGGACGAGGTCGCGGGTGACGACTCGTCCGTACGCCTCGCCGAACTCGTCGTCGACCGCCCTGCGGNAGGCGTACTGCATGACAGACCGTGAGGTCAGGGGCGTCAGCGCACGACCAGGTCGGTGTCGAACTCGGCGACCATGTCGTCGGGCAGGGTGTCGGGGATCGGGTTGAGACCCTCGATGACGGCCATCCGGTCGCCCACCTCGCGCATGATCACGGAGATCGGCGTCTCGAGCGCGTCGGCGACCGACGCGAGGATCTCGGAGCTGGCCTCTTTCTGCCCACGCTCGACCTCGCTCAGGTAGCCGAGTGCGACGCTCGCCTTGGAGGCGACCTGTCGCAGCGTGCGGCCCTTCTGGAGACGGAAGTCGCGGAGGACGTCGCCGATCTCTTGACGGACCAGAACCATGGGACCCCTCCTTGCGACATAGGACCCACCGTGACGGGATTCAGGGGTGGGTGAGGAACACTGCTGTCGAGCTGGGTGCCACTGTAGCCAGCCAGCTCTGTGTGACGCTTGTGAACTCGCGAGATGTAACGAGACCGAAACCCCGGCTATTCCCGAGGCCCCGTGAGCCAGTCATGCAGCATCGAGAGTGATTCGGAGACGGTCGCCGATCGGATGGCTGCGCGGTCGCCCTCGAGGGCGAGCCTCGTGACGCGAGCCTCGCCTCCTGCGCTCAGGGCGACGTACACCGTGCCCGGCGCCTGGCCGTCCTGAGGGTCGGGGCCGGCGACCCCGGTCGTCGCGATGCCGACGTCGGCGGGCTGACCCTCGACGGCCAGCGCTCGACGTGCCCCCGCCGCCATGGCGACGGCGACGTCCGGATCGACGGCGCCCCGGGCCGCGAGCAGCGCCGCCGGCACACCGAGCAGCGAGGCCTTGAGCGGCGTGTGATAGGCCACGACTCCCCCGACGACGACCGCGGACGCACCGGGGACGGAGATGAGCTCGGCGGCGAGCAGGCCACCCGTCAACGACTCGGCGACCGCGACGGTGAGCCCCTGACGGTCGAGCTCGTGCACGACCTCGGCCGCGGTGGTCACGACGTGCGGGAGTGCTTCAGGGCGACCCGGACGTAGTCGGCACCCGACACGAGCGTGGCCACCACGGCGGCCGTCATCACGACCGTGTTGAGGCCGTGAACCCAGTCGCCCAACGGGACCCACAGCGGGAAGAGCGCCAGCGTCACCGCGACGGCCTGCAGCACCGTCTTGAGCTTGCCGCCTCGTGACGCGGGGATGACGCGGTCACGGATGACGACGAAGCGGTACACGGTGATGCCGATCTCGCGCACGAGGATGAGAGCGGTCACCCACCAGGGCAGCTCGCCGAGGATCGAGAGCCCGACCAGCGCGCCGCCGACCAGGACCTTGTCGGCGATCGGGTCGACGATCTTGCCGAAGTCGGTGACGAGGTCGAGGCCCCTCGCCAGCATGCCGTCGAGGCTGTCCGTGAGGATGGCGACGACGAACAGCACGGCGGCCGCGATGCGCAGCGGGCCGTCGGCACCGTCGTCGATCAGCAGCCAGGCGATGAACAGCGGCGCCATCAGGATGCGGACGACCGTGATCACGTTGGCGATGTTCGCCGTGCTGGCCGGCCCCGCGCCGCGGCTCGCGAAGCGCCCCCGCCAGGGGAACGTCGCGGCCCGGGGTGCGTCGGGGGTTCTCTCGTCGGTCACGTCAGTCCCTGCCGGTCAGGCCCCAGGCGTCTTCCGACTCCTCGTCGCCGTCGACCTCGTCGTAGCCTCGTGTCATCTCGGCGACGGGGTCGTCGCCGTAGTCGCCCGCGCCGACCGCCGTGGGAGCCGAGGAGGCGGGGGCCGGCCCCCGGAGCCCGTCGTCGCCCTGCCCGCGCAGCTTCGCCAGCACGCCCGGCAGCTGCTCGTTGGTCACGAGCACGTCGCGCGCCTTCGACCCCTCCGAGGGGCCGACGATGTCCCGCGACTCCATGAGGTCCATCAGGCGCCCGGCCTTGGCGAAGCCGACGCGCAGCTTGCGCTGGAGCATCGACGTCGACCCGAACTGCGTGCTGACGACGAGCTCCGCCGCCGCGAGGAGCAGCTCGAGGTCGTCGCCGATGTCGCCGTCGATCTCCTTCTTCTCGACCACGGCCGCCACGTCGGGTCGGTAGTCGGGACGCGCCTGCCGGGTGACGTGCGCGACGACCTCGGCGATCTCCGCCTCCTGCACCCACGCGCCCTGGACCCGCATGGCCTTGGAGGCGCCCATCGGCAGGAAGAGCCCGTCGCCCTGGCCGATCAGCTTGTCGGCACCGGGCTGGTCGAGGATGACCCGCGAGTCGGTCACGCTCGACACGGCGAAGGCGAACCTCGACGGCACGTTGGCCTTGATGAGGCCCGTCACGACGTCGACCGACGGACGCTGCGTCGCGAGCACCAGGTGGATGCCCGAGGCGCGCGCCAGCTGGGTGATGCGGACGATGCTGTCCTCGACGTCGCGCGGGGCGACCATCATGAGGTCGGCCAGCTCGTCGACGACCACGAGCAGGTACGGGTAGGGCTTGAGCGACCGGGCGCTGCCGGCCGGCAGCACGATCTCGTTCGCGACGACGGCGCGGTTGAAGTCGTCGATGTGGCGGAAGCCGAAGCTGGCGAGGTCGTCGTACCTCATGTCCATCTCCTTCACCACCCACTGCAGCGCCTCGGCCGCCTTCTTCGGGTTGGTGATGATCGGCGTGATCAGGTGCGGGACGCCGGCGTAGATGGAGAGCTCGACCCGCTTCGGGTCGATCAGGACCATGCGCACGTCGGTCGGCTTGGCCCGCATGAGCAGGGACGTGATCATCGAGTTGACGAAGCTCGACTTGCCGGAGCCGGTGGCGCCGGCGACCAGGAGGTGCGGCATCTTCGCGAGGTTCGCCACGACGTAGCCGCCCTCGACGTCCTTGCCGACGCCGATCGTCATCGGGTGCACGCTCTTGGCGGCGGCTCCGGAGCGCAGGACGTCGCCGAGGGACACGATCTCGCGGTCGGTGTTGGGGATCTCGACGCCGATGGCGCTCTTGCCCGGGATGGGCGAGAGGATGCGCACCTCGTTCGAGGCCACGGCGTAGGACAGGTTCTTGCTGAGGGCCGTCACCTTCTCGACCTTGACGCCCGGGCCGAGCTCGATCTCGTAGCGCGTGACGGTCGGGCCGCGGCTGAAGCCGACGACGCGGGCGTCGACGGAGAACTGCCGGAGCACCTCGGTGATGCTGCGCACGATCTCGTCGTTCGCCTCGCTGCGTGCCTTGGCAGGCGGGCCGACGCTGAGCGTGGAGGCCGCCGGCAGGCGGTAGGGCGCCACGGGCGAGTCGTCCTCGACGTCGAGCGACGGCGGAGCGGGCTCGTCGTCGTCGACGGCGAGGAAGTCGGCGGCGACGTCGCTCTCGCCCGGCGCGGCCGCGGACGTGCTGGCCGGCACGCCGGTGGCAGGCACGGACGGCACGACGGTCGTGACGGCCGTCGCACCGGAGGGACCGCCGCCGGCGGGACCCGCGGCGGACGTCGCGGGCGCCGGCTCGTCGTCGTGCAGCGGGACGTCGATGCCGAACGACCGCACGGCGTCCTCCGCCGCGTCGAGGTCGTGCAGCAGGTCGGCCTGGTAGACGTCGGTCGGAGCGTCGGCAGCGGCAGCCCCGGCGGTCAGCGACCCCGCGGCGGGGGCGTCGCCGCCGATGGTCGCGCCGTGGTCGACGAAGACCGGGCCGGCGGCGCCACGACGGCGAGAGCCCCGCCCTCGGCGGTCCGCCGCGTCGTCGGCGCTGCTCTGGGTGACAACGGGCGTGTCGTAGGCCGGGTCTTCTTCGCGCCCGCTCTTGGTGCGTCGCCACCAGGGCAGGGTGTCAGGCTCGCCCGCCTCGCCCTCGGCGGAGCCGTCGGCCGTGGCAGCAGTCGCGTCAGCCGTCGTCTCGCCGAAGAGCCAGCGGTACAGGTCGCCGAGACGGTGGCCGATGCGGTTCGGCGGCGTCTTGGTCATGATCAACAGGGACAGGGAGAGCAGGACGACGACGACCGGCACCGCGACCCACTCGGTCGCGAGCATGACCAGCCAGGAGGCGACGAGCCAGCCGAGCACTCCCCCGCCCGTCGCCAGGGCGCGCATGCCCTCGACGGCCTGGGGCTGGCCGCCGTAGATGTGGCAGAGCGCGCTGATCGACACGATCATCAGCCCGAGGCCGATGCCGATGCGGGTGTTGTCGTGCACGGAGGCAGGGTGCCGGAACAACCACCCCGCGAAGAGGACCATGATGACCGGCAGGGCGTAGGCCACCCGCCCGACGAGGCCGCCGAACGTGTAGGCGTCGAAGCCGACGGCGATCGGGCTCGTGGGGTTCAGCCACTCGACCACGGCCCCGGCGATCGCCAGCAGCACGAGCAGGAACGGCACGCCGTCACGACGCTCGGACTTGTCGAGGGACTCGCTGCCGAAGAGCCGGAAGGCGCCGCCGGTCAGGTGGGCCAGGCCCATCCAGGCGGACGCGAGGACGCCGGGGCCCTCGTCGACGGGTGCCGGCGCCTTCGCGGCGGGGAGCTTCTTGGTCGCCGCGGTCGCGCCGCGGGCGGCAGAGGCGCCCGTGGACGCCCCGCGCCCCGAGCGCGAGCGCGCGGTCGACTTGGTGGGCGTGGCCATGCCGTCGAGGTTACCGCCCGCCGCCGACGCCGACCGGAGGCGGTCGGCGCGCCGGGCCCCGGGCGGCCCGCCCGGCTCAGTAGCGGATGGCGTCGATGACCTTGACCCGGACGGCGACGAGGGCGGGCAGCACCCCCGCCACGGCGCCGATCAGCGTCGCGGACCCCAGGCCGATCAGGGCGGCGGTGATCGGGAAGGGCGGCAGGTCGTCGACCGATCCCTGAGCGATGAAGCCCTGCACGGTCGGGTTCTGCACGACGAGCACGGCGACCATGACGCCGACGGCCCCCGCGACCACCGTGCCGGCGACGCTCTCGAGCATCACCGAGAAGAACACCCGGGGCGCCGTGGCGCCGAACGACCGCCGGACCCCGATCTCGCGGATGCGCTGCCGCACGGTGACCAGCGCGATGTTGACGAGTCCGAGCCCGCCGAGCAGCAGCACGAGCACGCCGACGCCCGTGATGATCAGCTTGATGGGCAGGAACGGGTCGGAGTCGCCCGCGTACGCCGCGTAGTCGGAACGGTTCACGTCGACCTGCACGTCGTCGCCGAGGGCCGCCGCGAGGTTGCCCTGCACCATCGTGCTCAGCTGATCGCCGGAGGACGTCGGCAGCCACATCTCGTACTGCGGCGTCTCGGCGTACCCGCCCTGGGAGAGCGGCACCAGGTCGTGCTCGTCCGAGGGCAGGAGGAACAGCCCGGGCGCCTCCTCGGCGTACTGCGCCGCCGTGACGCCCACGACGACGCCCGTCACCGAGTCCGTCCCGCTCAGCAGGAGGGTGGGGTGCGAGGCCACCGGAGGGCGGCCGAGCGTGTCCCAGAGCGCCTCGTTCACGACGACCGCCGGGGCCATGCGCTGGTCGTCGCCGTCGACGAACCAGGATCCCTCGGCCATGGACACCCGGTGCATCTCGCCGTACTCGGGGTCGACGACCTGTGCCGAGACGTCGGTGAGGCCGCCGGGCAGCTGGACGGACCTCGTCGTGAAGAGGTTCTCGGACGCCCACGAGATCTGGTAGCGCGACATCGTCGAGCGGAACTCGTCGTCGAGGAGGGCGGGGTCGAGCGGGGTCGCCCCCTGGCTGTAGGCCGACACCGTGTAGGTGGCGGGTCGCCCGCCGGACTTCTCGGACGACTCGCGGGTGGACTGCTCGGCGAGGCTGCCGAGCCCGACGACGGCGGTCAGCGCGGCGACGGCCACCGCGACCCCGATCAGGCTGAGCAGCACCCGCAGCTTGTTCACCCTCAGCTCGGACCAGGCCTCGACGAACGCCCCGACGACCCCCGACAGCAGCCCGCTCACGACACGACCTCGACAGGTGCCGGGGCGGAGGAGGAAGGACTCCCCGAGGCGGAGGAGACCGGAGCCCCGGAGGCTGTGGCGCCCGCCGGCACGAGGGCCGACGCCCCGGCCAGCCCGCTGCCCAGTCGCGCGGCCGAGAGCACGCCCGCGTCGAGCGAGTAGTGCCGGGCGGCGAGGCCCGCCACGGCCAGGTCGTGCGTGATGGTGACCAGGGCGGCGCCGGTGTCGGACGAGATGTCGTCGAGGAGGCGCATGACCGTCGCCCCCGTCTCGATGTCGAGCGCGCCCGTCGGCTCGTCGGCCAGGATGACGCGCGGGTCGCGCACCAGCGAGCGCGCGATCGCCACCCGCTGCTGCTCGCCGCCCGAGAGGCGGTGCGGCATCGAGTCGACGCGGTGCCCGAGCCCGACCTTCTCCAGCATCTCGGCCGCGACGGCCCGCCGGCGCCAGAAGCGCCGACCGCGGGCGTAGAGCAGCGGCGTCATGACGTTCTCGAGCGCCGTGCGGCCCTGCAGCAGGTTGAACTGCTGGAAGATGAAGCCCACCTGCTCGCCGCGGAGGCGGTCGCGGGCTCCCGAGCGCATGCCGCTGACGTCGACGTCGTCGAACCAGTGCGTGCCCGTCGTCGGCGCGTCGATGAGCCCCAGGATGTTGAGCAGCGTCGACTTGCCCGAGCCGGAGCGGCCGACGATGCTCACGTGCTCGCCCGCCTCGACCACGAGGTCGACGCCGCGCAGGATGTCGAGCGTCGCGTCGTCGGCGAGGGGCACCGTCTTCGTGACTGCCTCGAGCCGGATCAGCGACATCAGCAGTAGACCTCTCCGGTCGTCGGGTCGACGCAGCCCTCCTGCGGAGCGACGGCGCCGGGCACGAACTCGAGGACCATGTCGCCCTCGACGAGGCCCCCGGTCACCTCGACGGTCGTGCCGTCGTTGATGCCGAGCGTGATCTCCCGCTCCTCCTCGGTGCCGTCGGCGCCGACCACGGTCACGACGCCCTTGCCCGCGGCGCCCTCGACCGCGGTGAGCGGCACCGTGAGGACGTCGGTCGCGACGCCGGCGGGGATCGTCAGCTTCGTGGCGAGGCCCGCGAAGACCGTGACGTCGCCGGGGACGGCACACGTCACCGACTGCCCCGAGACGCCCGTGCCGGACGAGTCGCCGGCGTCGCCGGCCGTCGTCGTGCCCGTGCCCGAGCCGGCGCCCGCACCGCCGACCGAGAGACCGGTGCAGGCGAACGGCGCGGGGCCGCCCTGGATGGACGCGGTGCCCTCGGCCGGCCGGCTGACCAGGCGGTAGAGCTGGTCGGCGGCCAGCGCCCCCGTGACGTGGAACGTCGGAGGCGCCACCTTGGCGACCGCGTCGCCCACGGCCACCTCCTGGTCCTTGATGACGAAGAGCTCGGTCACGGTGCCCGCGACGGGCGACGTCACCACCGCGGTCTTGACGATCGGGGCGCGCTCGGTGACCGTGCCGTCGGCCGAGACCAGCGCCTCCTGCGGGGTCTCGGAGCGCAGCGTCGCGATCTTGTCGCCCGCGGCGACGGCCTGGCCCTTCTCGACGACCACGGTCACGACCGAGCCGGCCAGGGTGGCGGGCACGGTCGAGGCGGCATCGGCCTCGACGGTGGCGTCGACCGTCACGTCGTTCGTGACGGTGCCGACGGCCACGGCGACCTGGGGCTCGACGGCCTCGCCGGTCGGGACCGCCACGGAGCCGGTCGCCGCGTCGGGCGCCGCGAAGAACGCGAGCTTGACGAGGGCCACGGCGATCGCGACGAAGATCAGGATGCGGAGGATCGGGAAGATCCAGGTCTTGGCGACGCGCACGGGCGACTCCCCCTTCGGAGCAACGGACGGAACGTGCTCACCATAGGAGGCGGGGGACGACGGAGGCCTCAGCCGCCGGGATGACTTCCCGAGCGGGCCGAGGCCTCGTGCCGAGCCGCGTCAGGCGCCGATGACCACCGGCACGATCATGGGACGACGACGGTGCTGCGTGTTCACCCAGCGGCCCACCGTGCGGCGCACGACCTGGCTGAACTGGTGGGTGTCCCGGGTGCCGTTCTCGGCCGCCTCGGCCAGCGCGGCGAGGATCTTGGGCATGACGTCGTCGAAGACCCGCTCGTCCTCGGCGAAGCCGCGCGACTGGATCTCGGGGCCGACGACGACACGCCCCGTCGTGGCGTCGATCGCGAGGAAGACGGAGATGAAGCCTTCCTCGCTGAGGATCCGCCTGTCCTTGAGGTCGGCGTCGGTGATCTCGCCGACGGTCGAGCCGTCGACGTACACGTAGCCGAGGTCGAGCTGGCCGACCACCTCGGCGACCCCGTCGCGGAGGTCGACGACGACGCCGTCCTCGCCGAGGATCGTGTTCTCGCGCGGCACGCCGGTGCGCTCGGCGAGGGCGGCGTTCGCGTAGAGGTGCCGGTGCTCGCCGTGGACCGGCATGACGTTCTTGGGACGGAGCACGTTGTAGCAGTAGAGGAGCTCGCCGGCCGAGGCGTGCCCCGACACGTGCACCTTCGCGTTGCCCTTGTGCACCACCTTCGCGCCGAGCTTGGTGAGCCCGTCGATGACCCGGTAGACGGCGTTCTCGTTGCCGGGGATGAGGCTCGAGGCGAGGATGACCGTGTCGTCCTGCCCGATCTCGATCTGGTGCTCGAGGTTGGCCATCCGGGCGAGGACGGCCATCGGCTCGCCCTGCGAGCCCGTGCTCATGTAGACGATGCGGTCGTCGGGGAGGTCCTTGGCCTTCTTGGCGTCGATGAGGACGCCCTCGGGCACGACGAGGTAGCCCAGGTCGGCGGCGATGCCCATGTTGCGGATCATCGACCGGCCCATGAACGCGACCCGGCGCCCGTTGGCGTGGGCGGCGTCGAGCACCTGCTGCACGCGGTGCACGTGGCTCGAGAAGCTCGCCACGACGACCCGGCGCGGCGCCCGGCGGATGACGTCGTCGAGGACCGGTCCGATGTCGCGCTCGAGGGCGGTGAAGCCCGGCACGTCGGCGTTCGTCGAGTCGGGGAGGAACAGGTCGACCCCCTCCTCGCCGAGGCGGGCGAAGGCCCGAAGGTCGGTGATGCGGTCGTCGAGCGGCAGCTGGTCCATCTTGAAGTCGCCCGTGTGCAGCACGAGGCCCGCGGAGGTGCGGATCGCCACGGCGAGGGCGTCCGGGATCGAGTGGTTCACCGCGACGAACTCGAGGTCGAACGGGCCGAGGGTCTCGCGCCCGCCCTCCTTCACCGTCAGCGTGTAGGGCTTGATGCGGTGCTCCTTGAGCTTCGCCTCGATGAGGGCGAGCGTGAGCTGCGAGCCGATCAACGGGATGTCCGCGCGGAGGCGGAGGAGATAGGGCACCGCACCGATGTGGTCCTCGTGACCGTGGGTCAGCACGACGGCGAGGACGTCGTCCAGGCGGTCGCGGAGGGGCGAGAAGTCGGGGAGGATCAGGTCGACGCCCGGCTGGTGTTCCTCGGGGAACAGGACCCCGCAGTCGACGACGAGCAGCTTGCCGTCGATCTCGTAGACGGTCATGTTGCGCCCGATCTCGCCGAGGCCGCCGACCGGGATGACCCGGAGCGTGCCGTCCTCGAGCTTGCGCGGGGTCTTGATGGTCGTGGGCATCGTGTCCTTCGGGTCGAGGTCGGGGCTCGTGCCCCGGGGATCGAGGTCTCTGTCGGCCCGCGCGCCGCGCCGTCGACAGGGCGGCGGCGTGCCGCGTGGTCAGCGCGTGGTGCCGTGCACCTTGGGCAGGGCACCGCCCGCCGCGGCGTTGCGGTCGGGGCGGAAGCGGCTGAGGTCGAGCCCGGGGATGTCGCCCACGTGCGAGAGCTCGTCCTCGATGAGCGCCGCCTCGCTGTCCTCCGGGCCGACGAGCGGCAGGCGGACACGGGGGCTCGAGATGCGGCCGAGGCCGTGCAGGATGTACTTCGCCGCGACCGTGCCGGGCACGTGCGTCATGACGGCGCGCACCAGCGGCTCGAGCATCTGGTGGGCTGCCGTGGCCGTGTGCAGGTCGCCCGCGTTCACGGCGTCGATCATGGTGCGGTACGGCGCGGACACGATGTTCGCCGTCACGCCGATGAGGCCCGAGGCGCCGATCGCCAGGTGCGGGAGCACGTTCGCGTCGTCGCCCGAGAAGTACAGCAGGTCGGTCTGGTTGATGACGCGGCTGACCTCGGCGAAGTCGCCCTTCGCGTCCTTGACGGCGACGATGTTCGGGTGCTTCGCGGCACGGAGCAGCGTCTCGTACTTGATCGGGATGCCCGTACGGCCGGGGATGTCGTAGAGGATGACCGGCAGGTCGGTCGCGTCGGCGATCATGCGGAAGTGCGTGAGGACGCCGGCCTGCGTGGGCTTGTTGTAGTACGGCGTGACGATCATGACGCCGTCGGCCCCGGCCTTCTCGCTGGCCTTGTACAGCTGGATGGCGTGGGCGGTCTCGTTCGAGCCGCCGCCCGTGATGATCTTCGCGCGCCCCGCGGCGACCGACTTGCCGACCTCGACGAGCTTGAGCTTCTCGGGGTCGGTCAGGGTGCTGGTCTCGCCGGTCGTGCCCGTCACGACGATGCCGTCGGCACCCGCCGAGACGCAGTCGTCGATGTGCTTCTCGACCGCCGGCCAGTCGACCTCGCCGTCGGCGGTGAAGGGGGTGACGAGAGCGACGAGGACCTGCCCGAAGGGGTTGCTGATGTTCGACACGTCGACCAGCGTACTGTCTCGCCCCGCGCGGATCGCCCCTCGGAGGGTCAGGGTCGACCCGGTCAGGGAGCGACGCGGCCGTTCGTGCCGAAGGCGGCGTAGGTGAGCGGCATGAGCTCGGCCCAGATGTCCTCCATCTTCTCGGCGCACATCTCGATCTCGCGCTGCGGGAACGACGGGAAGTGCGTGCCCTCGCGCTTCGTGCGGAGGCTGAGGAAGTTCATCAGCGACCGTGCGTTCACGGTGACGTACATCGACGAGTAGATGTTCAGCGGTAGGACGATGCGGGCGACCTCGCGGGCGATGCCCTCGTCGAGCATGCGCTTGTAGGCCGCGTAGGCCTCGCGGGAGGTGCGCTCGGTCTCGGACCGGACGAGCTCGCTCTGCTCGGGCGTGCCGGGCAGGAAGTCGTAGGCGCCGGGCTTGCCCACCTGCTGCAGGTTGCGGGTCGCGGCGGGGACGTAGAAGACGGGGTTGAGCTCGCGGTAGCGACCGCTCTCTTCGTTGTAGCTCGCCATGCGGTGCCGCATGAACTCGCGGAACACGAAGATCGGCGCCTGCACGTAGAAGGTCATCGAGTTGTGCTCGAAGGGCGAGCCGTGCCGGTCGCGCATGAGGTAGTTGATCAGGCCGGCGCCCTTGGTCGCCTGGGCCCCGTCGGCCGAGGCCTGGGCGCCCTCGAGCGTCTGCTCGCCCATCGTCGAGACACGCGCCGCGAAGAGGACGTCGGAGTCGTGCGCGCTCGAGCGGACCAGCTCGACCGTGACGTCGCTGCGGAACTCGACGGGGTCGGCGGCGGTCTCGGGAGACGAGGAGGCGGGGGTCACGGCGTCGGCATCAGTCACGGCCACGACTCTACCTCCGACCACCGACGAGCCCCGATCGGCGGCCGGCTCGGCCCCGGGGGCCGGCGCCCGGTCGACCGGGAGGAGGCGCGGCTACGCTCCCGGGGAGGCGTACATCTCCTGCGCCGCACCTCCTCGAGAAAGACCGGGCCCATGACCGCCGACTCCCTCACCGTCCTCGTCTCCGGCGCCTCCGGCCTGGTCGGCACCGAGCTCCGACGCCAGCTGGTGGCCGCGGGCCACACGGTCGTCGCGCTCGTCCGGCGCGAGGCCCGCGATGCGGGCGAGGCGACGTGGGTGCCCGCGGCCGGCATCGTCGACCGCACCCTGCTCGACCGGGCGGACGCCGTCGTCAACCTGAGCGGCGCCTCCCTCGGTCGGCTGCCCTGGACCAGCGGCTACAAGCGCGAGATCCGCGACTCCCGCGTGACGGCCACCGCCACGTTGGCGCACGGCATGGCCGGCGCCGAGCGGCCGCCCGCCGTGTTCCTCAGCGGCTCGGCCGTGGGCATCTACGGCGACCGCCCGGGCGAGCGCCTGACCGAGCAGAGCCCCCGCGGCAGCGGCTTCCTCAGCGACGTGGTCGCCGACTGGGAGGCGGCGACCGCCCCGACGCCCGACGCCACCCGTGTCGTCCACCTGCGCACCGGCGTCGTCGTGGGCCCCGGCGGCGCCATGGCCCCGCTGCTGCCCCTCACGAAGCTCGGCCTCGGCTCGCGCCTCGGCACCGGCGACCAGTTCTGGCCGTGGATCAGCCTGCACGACGAGGCCGCGGCGATCGTGCACCTGCTGACCTCGAGCCTCAGCGGCCCCGTCAACCTCGCCGGCCCCACGCCCGCGACCAGCGACGCCCTGACGCGACGGCTCGCCAAGGACCTGGGACGCCCCTACGCGCTGACGGTGCCCGAGGTCGTCATCAGCACGGCGATGCAGGAGGCGGGTCGCGAGATGCTGCTGCCCAGCCAGCAGGTCGTGCCGGAGGCGCTGCTCGCGGACGGCTTCGCCTTCCGTCACCGCACGGTCGACCAGGCGGTCGACGCGCTGGTCGGCAGCCGCTAGGCCGCGGACCGCATCCGCGACGCCTTGCGGACTGCCTGTCGGGCCCGCCTGCGGTCGCCGCACGCGTCGTAGGCCAGGCCGAGCCGGAACCAGGCGCGCCAGTCGTCCGGGGCGTCCTCGACGGCCTGTGCCCATCGGGGGAACGCCGCGTCGGCGGCGGAGCGTTCGTACCGGCCCGAGGCACGGCGCGGGACCTCGTCCACCGGCAGCTCGCCTGCCTCCTCGAGCTCGCGCACCATCTGCTGCGTGTGCACCCCGAAGCGCAGCTCGGCGACCAGCGCGAAGATGCCGAGCACGGGCAGCACCAGCAGCGCGACGCCGAGCACGACGGCCACGGGCTCGCCGGTCATAACGAAGAGGTACGCGCGCTGCGCGACGAGGACGACGTACAGGAGGAGGAACAGCGCCATGACGAGCGCCGCGGTGCGGCCCTTCATCAGTCGAGCGGCAGCACGCTGTCGAGCCCCACGACGACGCCCTCGACCCGGGGCGCCTCGGCCATGGCGACGAGCAGCCCCTGCTCGTAGGCGCGCTGCGAGATCGTGTCGTGCGTCAGCGTGAGCGTCTCGCCCTCGCCGCCGAAGACGACCTCCTGCTTCGCGACGACGCCCCGGAGGCGCATGCTGTGCACGGGGACGCTGGCGACCTGCTGGCCGCGGGCGCGCTGGTCGGAGAAGGGGGCGGAGACCGGGCCGAGCTCGCGGCGCGCCTCGGCGATCAGCTCCGCGGTGCGGACGGCCGTGCCGGAGGGCGAGTCGACCTTGCCTTGGTGGTGCGCCTCCACGATCTCGACGCTCTCGTAGAAGCGCGCCGCCATCGTGGCGAACCGCGTCGCGAGGACGGAGCCGAGCGAGAAGTTCGGGACGACCAGGACGCCGGGGCCGCCGACGTCGGCGACGACGGTGCGGAGCTTCGCCACCCGCTCGGCGTTCCAGCCGGAGGTGCCGACCAGGACGGGGAGGCCGGCCCGGACGACGTGCTCGACGATGCCGGGGCTGACGGCCGGGTGCGTCACGTCGACCACGAGGTCGGCACCGCGCACGTCGTCGAGGTCGTCACGGGAGGAGAGGCCGGCGTGCAGCTCGAGGCCCGGGGTGCGCCGGACGAGGTCGACGACGAACGAGCCGAGCGTGCCCGTGGCTCCGACGACGGCGATCTGGGAGGTCATGGGCTCCAACCTACCCGGCGGCGCCCGGGGGCCCGCCCGACCTAGCATGGTGCGCATGCCCCGGTTCCGTGCCGTCCCCGTGTCGTCCCCTGCCGCCGCCGACCTGCTCGAGGCGTACTTCGCCGAGCGCCGGGAGACCTTCCCGTCGGGGAAGGGCAGCTACCGCACCGCGTCGCCGTCGGACGCGACCTTCACTCCCCCGGCCGGGTCGTTCCTCGTCGTCGAGGACGAGGCCGAGGACGCCGGCGCCGGATCCGCCGCCGAGCCCGGCACGGTGCACGCCCTGGCGTGCGGCGGAGTCCGCCGCATCGACCCGACCGAGGAGGGGCTGGTCCGGTACGAGGTCAAGCACGTCTACGTGCGCCCGGAGGCCCGCGGGCGAGGGCTCGGTCGCCTGCTGATGGCCGAGCTCGAGGAGGTGGCCGCCGGCCTGGGCGCGGACCTGGTCGTCCTCGACACTAACGAGAGCCTCCTCGCTGCCGGGGCCCTCTACCGCGCGACCGGCTACCGCGAGGTCGAGCCGTACAACGACAACCCGAACGCGACGACCTGGTTCGCCAAGCCGGTGGCGCCCCGCGAGCCCGTCAGCTAGATCGGCTGCTCGACCGGCAGGCCGGTGCGCAGCTCGACGGGGAGATGGCCCAGGTCGTTGTGCGTCACGAGCTCCGGCGGCTTCGCCGAGCGGACACGGATGATGGTCAGGCCGGCGTTGGCCTGGTTCACGCCCATCCAGCGCCAGTCGGGAGCCCCGAAGACCTCGCGCACGAACCACCCGATGACGAAGTTGTGCGTGATGAGCAGGTCGTGGCGATCCTCGCGGGAGGGCGTCAGCCACTCGGACACTGCGTCGGCCATCTGCGCCTGGCCTGCCTCGATCTCGTCCTCGGTGACGCCGCCGAAGAACGGCTTGTAGGCGGACGGCATGTCGGCCGTCGGGCCCGACGGCACGCAGTCGAAGAGGAGGGTCGACGGCTGCGACTCGAGGGCCGGGAGCCGCTCGGTCATGATGCGCGCCGTCTCGGCCGCCCGCTCCAGCGGGGAGTGCCAGGCGGCGGAGAACGGGACTCCTCCGAGCCGCTCGGCGAGGAGGCGCGCCTGTCGCTTGCCGCGCTCCGACAGCGGGCCGTCGGGGAGCCCGTGCTCGGCGTCCTGTTGCTCGCCGTGCCGGACCAGGTACAGGTAGTGGGACACCGTCGTCTCCTGACTCATGGGGTGACCGCCGCCGACGTCGTCGTCGGGGGCGTGAAGGAGGATCCGTCGACGTCGCCCACGACCACGGTCGAGAGGGGGCCGGACCGGAGCTCACGGGCGAGGTCGCGCACGTCGTCGAGGCCGACGCGCCCGAGCCGGACGAGGGAGGCGTCGAGGTCGACGAACTCGCCGGTCGACAGCTCGGCCCGGCCGAGGCGGTTCATGCGGGTGTCGCTGTCCTCGAGCGCGAGGGCGGCGGCGCCGCCGAGCTGGCCGAGCGCCCGCTCCCGCTCGAGCTCGGTGACGCCCGAGTCGGCGACGCGGTCGAGCTCGTCGAGCATGAGCTGCCCCACCATCTCGACGTTGCTCGGCGTGCAGCCGGCGTAGAGGCCGAACAGCCCGGCGTCGGAGTAGCTCGGCGCGAACGAGTAGACCGAGTAGGCGAGGCCGCGCCGTTCGCGGATCTCCTGGAACAGGCGGGACGACATGCCGCCTCCCAGGACCGAGTTGAGTACGGCGAGGGCCGGGCGACGGTCGTCGGAGGCGGAGATGCCCGGCATGCCCAGCAGGACCGTGGCCTGCTCGAGGGGGCGGCGCACGACGAGGGTCGGCTCGCTGGGCGTCGGCACGACGAGCTCGGTCGAGCGTCGGGGCACGGGAGCGGCTGCCTCGGTCGACCACGGCGACCTCGCGAGAGCCCGCTCGAGCCGCTCGACCACGTGGTCGTGGTCGACGGCCCCGGCGATCGTGACCACGAGGTCGCGGGGCCGGTAGTTCGCCAGGTAGTGGGCGTGGACGTCGTCGCGCCGCGCCTCCTTGATGCTCCCGGGCGATCCCCCGATCGGGCGCCCCAGCGGGTGCTCGCCGAAGACGGACTCGAACAGGCGCTCGCCGGCCACGTCCGCAGGGTCGTCGTCCGCCATCGCGAGCTCCTCGAGGATCACGCCCCGCTCGGTCTCGAACTCGCCGGGCTCGAGGGCGGAGGACGTGAGCATGTCGGCGAGGACGTCGACGGCGTCGTCGAGGTCGACGTCGCGCACCCGGGCGTAGTAGCAGGTGTACTCCTTCGCGGTCGCGGCGTTGTGCTCGCCGCCGACCGACTCGAAGGCGACCGCGATGTCGAGTGCGGAGCGCGTCGCCGTCCCCTTGAAGAGGAGGTGCTCGAGGAAGTGCGTGGAGCCGCGCTCGCCGGGCTGCTCGTCGCGGGAGCCCACGGCGACCCAGAAGCCGACGGTCGCGCTGCGGGCCCCGGGCATCTGCTCGGTGAGGACGCGGACGCCCGTCGGGAGGAGGGTGCGCCGCACGAGTGCGTCGCCCGTCGCGCGGAAGGAGAGCTCGACCGAGTCGAGTGGGAGGGAGACCGGGCCGTTCATCGCGTCGAGCCTACGGGACCGCACCTCAGCACGGCCCGACCGTCGGAGCTGGCACCCGAACTGGGGGACGGTCGTGCGGACAAACAGACGGTTCAGTCTGTCCTCCGCGGTGATAGAGTCAGGGAACCGTCGACGGGACACCCCCCTGCCTCGTCGTCGGCGGCTGGTCGGAGGTCATCCGGCGGTCCGGAGCAGACGTCCCCCGCGCTGCTCCAAGCCGATATGCCTCGAGGAGCCACGCTGTGACGGTCGATTCCCCCCCTCCGGCCGTCCAGCGTCTCCCGGGGCGGCCCCGTGCCGACCAGACGACGCCCGGCGCCCGGGACCGCGTCCTGACGACGGCCGACCGTCTCTTCTACGACGAGGGCGTCCGTGTCGTCGGCGTCGACCGCCTCATCGCCGAGGCGTCCGTGACGAAGGCCACGTTCTACAAGCACTTCGGCGCGAAGGACACCCTCGTGCTCGAGTACCTGCGCGTGAGGCACGAGCGTGCCGTCGCCGGGCTCGAGGCCGTCGTCGCCGCGTCCCCCGGCGGCGCCGCGACCGTCCTCGCGGTCGTCGACGAGGTCGTCGCGTCGCTGCAGTCGCCCCGCTTCCGCGGCTCGGCCTTCGCCAACGCAGCCGCCGAGTTCAGCGACCCGACCCACCCCGTCCGCACCGCCGTGGCCGAGCACCAGGAATGGCTCACCGACGCTCTCGTCGAGCTCTTCAAGGACGCCGACCACCCGATGCCCGGCGACGCGGCCGACGACTTCCTGCTGGCGCTCGACGGCGCGCTCGTGGGCGCGTACTGCGGCGACGCCATCGCGGCGTCCGCAGCGCTCCGCCGGACCGCCGAGCGCCTCCTGCCGGCCTAGTCCGCCGGTGCCTCCGGCCCCGTCGCGCGGATCGAGCTGAGCGTTCCGCTAGGCGGAGACGCGATCCAGCTCGAGCACCTGGGTGCGCGTGAGCTTGACCGTGGCCGCCTGCGCGAGCTCGACGACCTGCTTGGCGTTCGTGGCGCTCGCCACGGGCGCCACGACGTGCGGCTTGGCCAGGAGCCAGGCCAGGGCCACGGCTGCCGTGGAGACCTCATGCGCCGACGCGACGCTGTCGAGCTCGTGCAGCACGCGCAGCCCCTTCTTCGTCAGGTAGCCGGAGACACCGCGGCCGCGCTTCGTGCCGGCGAAGTCGGAACGCGAGCGGTACTTCCCGGTGAGGAACCCGCCGGCCAGGGCGAACCGGGGCATGACCCCGAGGCGCAGCTGGGCGGCGACGCGCGCCAGGCCCTTCTCGTACTCGGTGCGGTGCATGAGGCTGTACTGGTTCTGCAGGGCGACCATCGGGGCCACGCCGAGCATGCCGGCGGCGATGCGCGCCTCGTAGAGCCGGTTGCCCGAGTGGTGCGACCCGCCGAACCAGCGGACCTTGCCCGCGCGGATGAGGTGGTCGACGGCGAGCAGGGTGCGCTCGAAGGCGACCTCGGTGTCGTCGACGTGCAGGTACAACAGGTCGATGTGGTCGGTGCCCAGGCGCTCGAGGGACGCCTCGACGGCGCGCTCGATCGAGCGCGGCGAGAGCCCGGGAGCGTCCGCGCCCTTGCCGACCTTGGTCGAGACGACCATGTCGTCGCGCGATCGGCGCGAGCGCATCCACGAGCCGATCATGACCTCGCTGCGGCCGCCCGCGTAGCTGTCCGCCGTGTCGACGAAGTTGCCGCCGTGGTCGTAGTAGGCGTCGAGGACCGACATGGTGTCGGTCTGGTCGGCGGTCCAGCCGAAGACGTTGCCGCCGAGCGCGACGGGGAAGACCCGGAGGTCGGAGACCCCGAGTCGACGTCGGGGCTGGATGATGCCGAGGTCGACGGGCACGGTCGCGTCGCCGACGGTCTCGGGGAGGCGTGCCGGCAGGTCGACAGGAGGTGCGGAAGGCGTGGTGGGACCGGGGATGCCCGCCGACGTGTTCGTCACTCCGTGCCCTTCGTGGTCGTGGCGTCGTGCGGTCGAGGTGCCGGCCCCGCGCGACGCTGCCGCGAGGGGCAGCCAGGCGGGTACGCCGGACGACCACCTCGATGTGCCGCCTGAGATGGCCCGGGAGCACCGTGCTCGCTCCTGCCACAAGCGTACGTGCTGAGGTCGCCCTCCGCCTGTCGCCGCACCCGATCGTTACGAGATCCGGCACCCCGAGTTCGGGGGCTGCCCCGGGAGGGCCGGCACCGACGACGGAGCGCCCGCCCCGACGTGGTCGGGACGGGCGCTCCGGCTGACTGCCGTTCGGGGACTAGACCTCGACGGACTCGTCGTTCGACTGCTCGGCGGCGCCGCTCGAGTCGGTGTCCGCCTCGTCGGCGACGACGGGAGCGAGCGACAGCTTGCCGCGGTCGTCGATCTTGGTGATCTCGACCAGGATCTTCTGTCCGACCCCGAGGACGTCCTCGACGGCCTCGACGCGCTTGCCGCCGGCCAGCTTGCGGACCTCGCTGATGTGCAGCAGGCCGTCCTTGCCGGGGAGGAGCGAGACGAAGGCGCCGAACGACGCGATCTTGACGACAGTTCCGAGGAACTGCTCGCCGATCTCGGGGTTCGTCGGGTTCGCGATCGCGTTCACCTGGGCGCGAGCGGCCTCGGCCGAGGGACCGTCGACGGCGCCGATGTAGACCGTGCCGTCCTCCTCGATCGAGATGTCGGCACCCGTGGTGTCCTGGATCGAGTTGATCGTCTTGCCCTTCGGGCCGATCAGCTCGCCGATCTTGTCCTGCGGGATCTGGACCGAGATCACGCGGGGCGCGGTCGGGGCCATCTCGTCGGGCGCGTCGATGGCCGAGTTGAGCACGCTCAGGATGGCGGTGCGCGCCTCCTTGGCCTGCTTCAGGGCGGCGTCGAGGACGGCGGTCGGCAGACCGTCGAGCTTCGTGTCGAGCTGGATGGCCGTGACGAACTCGGACGTGCCGGCGACCTTGAAGTCCATGTCGCCGAGGGCGTCCTCGGCACCGAGGATGTCGGTCAGCGCGGCGTAGCGCGTCTGGCCGTCGACCTCGTCGGACACGAGGCCCATGGCGATGCCCGCGACCGGCGCGCGCAGGGGCACACCGGCGTTGAGCAGCGACAGGGTCGAAGCGCAGACGGAGCCCATCGACGTCGAGCCGTTGGAGCCGAGGGCCTCGGACACCTGACGGATGGCGTAGGGGAACTCCTCACGCGACGGCAGCACCGGCACGAGGGCGCGCTCGGCGAGGAAGCCGTGCCCGATCTCGCGACGCTTCGGCGAACCGACGCGGCCGGTCTCGCCGGTCGAGTAGGGCGGGAAGTTGTAGTGGTGCAGGTAGCGCTTCTTGGTGACCGGGCTCAGCGAGTCGATCTGCTGCTCCATCTTGAGCATGTTCAGCGTGGTGACGCCCATGATCTGGGTCTCGCCGCGCTGGAAGATGGCAGAGCCGTGCACGCGCGGGATGACCTGGACCTCGGCGTCGAGCGGACGGATGTCGGCGAGGCCGCGGCCGTCCATGCGGACCTGCTCGGTGAGGATGCGGTCGCGGACGACCTTCTTCGTCGCCGACTTGTAGGCGGCGGAGACCTGGCCGGTGGCCTCGGCGGGCAGCTCGCCCGCGTCGACCTTCGCCGAGATCGCGTCCTTGACCTTGCCCTTGAGCACGTCGTCGGCGTCCTGGCGCTCGGTCTTGCCGGCGATCTTGTAGACCTCGGCGAGCTCGGTGCCGGCAGCCTCGGTGACGGCCGCGAGGACCTCGTCCGTGTAGGGCAGGAAGACCGGGTAGTCGGCGATCTCCTTGAAGGCCTGCGCGGCCATGGCCGACTGCGCGTCGACGAGCTGCTTGAGGAACGGCTTGGCCGCCTCGAGGCCCTGGGCCACGACGGCCTCGTCGGGCTTGGTGGCGCCGCCCTGGATGAGGCCCCAGGCGTGCTCGGTGGCCTCGGCCTCGACCATCATGATGGCGACGTCCTCGTTGCCCGCGGCGTCGGTGACGACACGGCCGGCGACGGTGAGGTCGAACACGGCCTCCTCGAGCTGCGAGGCCTTGGGGAACGCGACCCACTGGTCGCCGATGAGCGCGAGGCGCACGCCGGCGATCGGGCCGGAGAAGGGCAGGCCGGAGATCTGGGTCGAGGCGCTGGCGGCGTTGATGGCCAGGGCGTCGTAGAACTCGTCGGGCGCGATGCTCAGGACGGTGATGACGACCTGCACCTCGTTGCGGAGGCCCTCGACGAACGAGGGGCGCAGGGGCCGGTCGATGAGACGGCAGACGAGGATGGCCTCGGTGGAGGGGCGACCCTCACGACGGAAGAACGAGCCGGGGATCTTGCCCGCGGCGTACGAGCGCTCTTCCACGTCGATGGTGAGCGGGAAGAAGTCGAAGTTGTCCTTCGGCTTCTTGCTCGCGCTGGTGGCCGAGAGGAGCATCGTGTCCTCGTCGAGGTACGCAGCGACGGCTCCCTGAGCCTGCTGGGCGAGACGACCGGTCTCGAATCGGATGGTGCGCTTGCCGAACTTGCCGTTGTCGAGGACGGCTTCGCCGAACTTGATCTCTGGACCCTCCATGTGGGGGCTACTCCTCTTTGTTTTGCATCGAGGCCCCGTGTGGGCATCGATGTGCAGCGGGAGCGGGCGGCGAGGACGGCGTGAGGACACGCACGTGCAGCAACGCGACGGAGGCGGCGGCACGTCTGGTCAGCGGAAGAAACGGTCGGACCCGCCCCGCGACCCCGTGCTCGGGACTCTCCTGCGTGCACGTGTCGGGGCGTTCCGCCTGTCACCACCGGCGACCAGCAGCCAGACCGGCCTGCTCCGAGGGCGATGGTAGCACCCGGCCCCTCGGGGACCAGGGAGGCGGCCCCCTCTCGGGGCGACGCCCCGGGCCGGAGCCCCGGCTAGGGTCGACGGATGCACGCACCTCGCCGCCCGCGCCCCACCGGGACGCGCGCGGCCTCCGCGGCCGCGATCGCGACCGCGGTCGCCTGCTCGGCCGTGCTCGTGTTCGCCCCCGGCCTGCCCGCCGTCGCCGGGGAGGCGCCGACCGGGGACGCCGCGTCGGTGCAGCAGCAGATCGACACGGTCGTCAGCTCGCTCGACGAGCTGGAGGCCGGCGCCGCCGACGCGAGCGAGCGCGCCGTGGTCGCCGAGGGCGCGAGCACCCGGGCCTCCGACGCCCTCGCCGCGGCTGCGGCGCTCTCGGACCAGCTCGACACGCGGTCCGCCGAGGCCGAGTCGACCGAGGAGGCGGCCCACCGGCAGGCGGGGCAGCTCGCCGCGCACCTGGCCCGCGCCGGCAGCGGCGCGTCGACGACCAGCGTGCTGCTCGGCTCGGACCACCCGGACGAGGTGCTGCGCCAGCTCGGCACCCTCACCCAGCTCGGGGACCGCTGGCAGGTCGTGCTGGCGGACGCCACGACGAGCAGCAACGAGCTCGCCTCGCTCCGCGACCAGTCGGAGGCCGCACGCGCGGAACGCGAGCGCCTCGCGACGGAGGCGGCGCAGGAGGCGTCGGCCGCCTCCTCCGCACAGGCCGCGGCCGACGGCGCGGTCGCGTCGGCGACGAGCCGCACCGACGAGCTCTACTCGCAGCTCGCCGCGCTGCGGCAGAGCACCGCCGACGCCGAGCGCGCGGCCCGGCGGGACGCGGCGGTCCTCGCCAGCACCGAGCAGGCGGGCGCGGCGGCGGCTGACCGGGGGGCCGCGTCGAGCGGCAGCGGAGCCGGGACGGCGGCACCGCCTGCCGTCGCACCGGCGCCCGCACCTGCCCCGGCACCTGCGCCCGCACCCGCGCCCGCGCCCGCACCCGCACCAGCCCCTGCTCCTGCTCCTGCTCCTGCTCCTGCTCCCCCGGCCGGCGTCGTCAACGACCCGGCGGGCGCGAAGGCGTACGCGGCGTCCAAGATCGGCACAGGGTCCGAGTACACCTGCCTCGTGCAGCTCTGGAACAAGGAGTCCGGCTGGCGGACGAACGCGCAGAACCCCACGAGCGGCACCTACGGCATCCCGCAGGCGAACCCGGGCAGCCTCATGGCCTCGGCAGGGCTGGACTGGCGGACGAACTACCGGCCCCAGGTCGACTGGGGCCTGAGCTACATCGCCGGGCGGTACGGCACGCCGTGCGGCGCCTGGGGCTTCTTCGTGCGGAACAACTGGTACTGAGCCGGCCCGCCCGCCCGCCGTCGCGGATCCGGGCTGCAGCTCGGACGAGAACGGCCCCCGCCCTGCTGAGCAGGACGGGGGCCGGAGTCGAGACTCGGAGGTCGACTAGCGACGCAGGCCGAGGCGACCGATCAGCGTGCGGTAGCGCTCGATGTCGACCCGGGACAGGTAGCCCAGGAGACGACGGCGCTGGCCGACGAGGAGGAGCAGGCCACGACGCGAGTGGTGGTCGTGCTTGTGCTCCTTGAGGTGCTCGGTCAGGTCGAGGATGCGCTGCGTCATCACGGCGATCTGGACCTCGGGGGATCCGGTGTCGCCGGGGTGGGTCGCGTATTCTTCGATGATCCGGGTCTTGACGTCAGGTGCGAGTGCCATTCAGGATCCCCTTCCAGTTCGTTGCGCGGCGCCCGTCACAGGATGTGCGAGCTCTCTTGTTCCGCGGCCGTTCAGACGGCAACCTGGCGAGCTTACCAGACGGGTGCCGGACGAGGTGAGCTGCGGCGGGCCCGCGAGCGGCGGCGGCTCGGCAGGACGAGACCGACGAACGCGGCACCGATCGCCGCGCCGATCGTGTTCATCAGGATGTCCTGCGGGTCGGAGAACCGCGTCGACGAGAGGGCGGTGGCCTGGTAGAACTCGATGGCGCAGGTCGCGGCGAAGCCGACCACGACGCCGACCCACCAGGCGCGCTTCGGGAGGAGCAGCGCGGGGAACATGCCCATGGGCACGAACATGGCGACGTTCGCCGCCGCCTCGACCCGGGCGAACGTGATCCAGCTCGTCTCGTCGTGGCGACCGAAGAAGTCGAGGGCGCGCCAGAGCAGCTCGGACGTGCCGTCGCCGTAGACCGACGGGCGCAGCGTCATCCAGGCCACCCCGGCGAGGTAGACGAGGCTGAAGAGGAGGAGGACGGCGCGGCGCATCCGTCCATGGTGCGGCACGCCGGCTCGGAAGACGCTGCCCGGAGGCGAGGACCATCCTCCCGACGGAGGCGATCGACCCTGGGGAGGGAGGACCGGGAGGCGCCTCCTAGGCTGGCGGGATGGACGAGACCACCGCCTCCCTGGCCGCGCTCTGGGCCCGGGTCGCGCAGCGCGCCGACCCGCTCCCCCTGTCGTGGATGCTGCTGGCCGTCGCCGCCGGGGCCGCGCTCGTGCTGCTGCCGGGCACCTGGCACACGGTGCGGCACGCGGTGACCGTCGTGCACGAGGGCGGCCACGGCCTGGCCGCCGTGCTGACCGGTCGGCGGCTGACCGGGATCCGCCTGCACTCGGACACGTCCGGGCTGACCGTCTCGCGCGGTCCGCGGTCGGGACCGGGCATGGTGCTGACCCTGCTGGCGGGCTACACCGCCCCGGCGCTGGCCTCGCTCGGTGCCTCCTGGCTGCTCGGCGCGGGCTTCGCCGCCGGGCTGCTCTGGGCGCTGCTGCTGCTGCTCGCGCTCATGCTCGTGCAGATCCGCAACTGGTTCGGCCTGTGGGTCGTGCTCGTCGGCGCGGCCGTCGTCGCGGGCGTCACGTGGCTCGCGCCGGTCGAGTGGCAGCAGGTGTTCGGGCTGGTGCTGGTGAGCGTGCTGGGCCTGGGCGCCCTCCGCGCCTCCGTCGAGCTGCAGTCGAGTCGCCGGCGAGCGGCGCGCCACGGCGCCCGCACGGAGTCGGACGCCGACCAGCTCGCCGGGCTGACGCACGTGCCCGGCGTCCTCTGGGTCGGCGTGTTCGTGGGGGTCGCGGCGGCGTGCCTCGTCGGGGCGTCGCTGCTGCTGTTCCCGGGGTGGCTCGCGCCCTAGGTCCGGCTCGCGCCCTAGGCGGGGGCGCTGCCGAGGGCGTGCACGGGGATGCGCGACGCGAGGCGCTCGCGGCCGGGCAGGCCCTCGAGCTCGAGCAGCACGGCGATCCCGACGACCTCGTAGCCCGCGCGCTCGAGCAGGGTGACGGTCGCGTCGGCCGTTCCGCCGGTGGCGAGGACGTCGTCGACGACGAGCACCCGGGTGCCCGCGGGCAGCTGGCTCGGCCGCAGCTCGAGCGTCGCCTCGCCGTACTCGAGCGCGTAGCTCTCGCTCAGGACCTCGCCGGGCAGCTTGCCGGCCTTGCGCACGGTGAGGACGCCGACGCCCTGCTCGATCGCGATGCCGCCGGCGAGCGCGAAGCCACGGGCCTCGATGCCCGCCACAGCGGTGAAGGCCCCGTCGAACGGCTCGGAGAGGGCGGCGGTCACGGTCGCGAAGGCGTCCGCGTCGGAGAAGAGCGGCGTCACGTCGCGGAACAGGATCCCGGGGACGGGGAAGTCGGGGACGACGGCGATCATGCGGTCGACGAGGGCGGAGGCGTCGGAGGCGGTCATCCGGTCGACGCTACCGGCTCGCGGAGGTCGCCCCGCACCTCCGGGGCCCGCGCCCCCTCGCGGGCGGACCGCCCGCTCGCGGGGTCACACGACCGACCGACCGCTCGTGACGATCGTGTGAACGGACGGCCCCGATGTCGGGGGCCGGTGACAGAGTCTGTCCATGACCCGCTACATCGTGCCCCCGTACCTGCTCGCCCACCTCGCCGCGGCCGACACCGAGCGCTTCGCACGAGCTCCCGAGGCCGCCCGGCACGGGCTGCGGCAGATCGACGAGGTGCGCGCCGCCCGCAGCGAGGCGCCGCCCGTGCGGCAGGGCGCCGTCGCCCGGGGCCCCGAGGTCGAGCGCACCATCTCGGACGCCCAGGGCACCGAGCAGCTGCCCGGGGTGCGGGTCCGGGGCGAGGGCGAGCCCGAGGGCGACGACGTCGCGGTGACCGAGGCGTACGACGCCCTCGGCGCGACGCACGCGCTGTTCCGCGAGGTCTACGGGCGCTCGAGCATCGACGGCGCCGGCCTGCCCCTCGACGCGACCGTGCACTACGGCCAGGACTACGACAACGCGTTCTGGAACGGCGAGCGGATGGTCTTCGGCGACGGCGACGGCGAGGTCTTCGGCCGGTTCACCGCCTCGGTCAGCGTGATCGGCCACGAGCTGGCCCACGGCGTCACCCAGTACACGGCGAACCTCGAGTACCAGGGGCAGTCGGGCGCCCTGAACGAGTCGGTCAGCGACGTCTTCGGCGCGCTCGTCGAGCAGCACCTGTTCGACCAGACGGCCGGGCAGGCGACGTGGCTGATCGGCGAGGGGCTCTTCACCGAGGCCGTCGAGGGCCGCGCGCTCCGCTCGATGTCGGCGCCGGGCACGGCGTACGACGACGACGTCCTCGGCAAGGACCCCCAGCCGGCCCACATGGACGACTACGTCGAGACGACCGACGACAACGGGGGCGTGCACCTCAACTCGGGCATCCCCAACCGCGCGTTCTTCCTCGTCGCCGACGCGCTGGGCGGCCGCGCGTGGGAGCGCGCGGGGCAGGTCTGGTACGACACGCTCGTCGGCGGGCAGGTGTCGCCGACCGCCTCCTTCGCCGAGTTCGCCGCTGCCACCGTCTCGGCGGCGACAGCCCGGTACGGTGCCGACTCGGAGGAGGCGCGGGCCACGGCCGCAGGCTGGCAGGGCGTGGGCGTCGACCCGGCGGCCTGAGCACCGGGCCTCCCTCCCCCGGCAGCTCGCTGCCGCGGAGTAGCATCGCGGCCATGATGGTGACCGTCCAGAGGTCCGGCGGCTTCGCCGGGCTCACCCGCACCTGGCAGGTCGACGTGGACGCCGAGCCCGACACCGAGTCCTGGCTCGTGCTGCTCGACCTCGTGCCCTGGCAGGAGGCGCCCGCCCCGACCCAGCCCGTGCAGCCGGACCGCTTCGTGTGGTTCATCTCGGCGGAGACGTCGCCGGCGAAGAAGGCCAAGCTGCCGGAGCAACAGGTGACCGGACCCTGGCGGGAGCTCGTCGACCGGGTGCGCGAAGTGAGCGACGCCGAGCGCGCGGGCGAGCGCGGGGCCCCGCACGACTCCACCGCGCCGGGCAACGAAGGCTGACCGCGTGCCCTCTCGAGACACCGTCTTCGCGTCCGTGGCCGCGCTCGTCGTCGTGGGCGGCGCGGTCGGGATCGGGCTGGTCGGATCGGCGCAGCCGTCCCGGGTCGTCGGCGCCGAGAGCGCCCCGCCCTGGCCCGTGCCCGCCGTGGGCGACCGGCTCGACCGTGCCGAGCTCGCGGGCATGCAGAACGTCTGGGGCGAGGACCTCGCGATGCACGTGCACACGCACCTCTCGATCATGGTCGACGGCGAGGCCGTGACGATCCCTGGCGACATCGGGCACGACGCCGAGACGAAGCTCGCCGCTCCCCTGCACACCCACGACACGTCCGGCATCGTGCACGTCGAGTCGCCCCGACGGGAGTCGTTCGTGCTGGGCCAGCTCTTCACCGAGTGGGACGTGCACCTCGACGCCGTGAGCATCGGCTCGCTCGGACCCGACGACGGCCTCGAGCTGACGACGTTCGTGGACGGGAGCCGCTGGACGGGCGACCCGGCCGGCATCCGGCTGAGCGACTTCGAGGACGTCGCGCTCGTGCTCGCGCCCCGGGGCGAGGCCGTGACCGCGCCTCCTGCGTTCGCCTGGCCGCCCGACTACCGCTGAGCGTCCGCGGCAGAGCTGGCGGCGAGGGGCAGGGAGGCGGCACCCTGGGGGCATGGACGAGAAAGAGACCCTGCAGCGCTACCTCACGAAGCAGCGCGCCGACCTGCTGGCGAAGCTCGACGGGCTCGACGAGTACGACGCCCGGCGTCCGCTCGTGGAGAGCGGCACGAACCTGCTCGGCCTCGTCAAGCACGTCGCGAGCGTGCAGCTCGGCTACCTCGGCGAGGTCTTCGACCGGCCGTCGCCGCAGGAGATGCCGTGGCTGACGGACACGAGCGAGCCGGAGGCGGACCTCTGGGCGACCGAGGACGAGACGCGGGAGGCGATCGTCGCGTTCGCTCGGCACTCGGCCGACCACGCCGACGCGACCGTCGCGGCGCTCGACCTGGACTCCCCCGGCGTGGTGCCGTGGTGGCCTGCTGACAGACGGGACGTCACGCTGCACTCGATCCTCGTGCACCTGTGCGTCGAGACGGCGCGTCACGCCGGCCACGCCGACCTCGTCCGCGAGCTCGTCGACGGCAAGCTCGGCAACGGACCGGCCGACCCGAACGTCCCGGACCGGGACGACGAGGGCTGGCGCGCCCACCACGACCGGGTCGAGGCGGCTGCCCGGGCCGCCGGCGCTAGCCGACGACCGTGAGGCGCTGCGTCGGCCGGGTCATCGCGACGTAGAGGCTCGCCGCGCCGCGGGCGGCGCCCGTGCGGATGCCCTCGGGGTCGACGAGCACGACGCTGTCGAACTCGAGGCCCTTCGAGGTGGCGGGGCTGAGCACCGAGATCGGCCGGGTCAGCGACGCCGTGCCCGGCGCCACCTGCCCGAGGAACAGCGGGTCGAGTCCCGAGACGAGGTCCGCCACGAGGTGCTGCGGCGCGATGACTGCGAGCGTCCCCTCGGAGTCGATGCCGCGGTCGGCGGCGACCGCCTCGACGGCCGCGGCGACGAGGGCGTCGTGCGCCGCGCCTCCTCGGCTGTCGCCCGCGGCGGCGAGGGCAGGCACCGCGATCTCGCGGACCGGCCACTCGCTCGACCGCACCGACCGGCTCGCCGTGATGGTCAGCCCGTTCTCGACGGCCAGGCGTTCGGCGTGCTCGACGATCTGGCTCGGCGTGCGGTAGTTGACCGTGAGTTCTTCGAGGCGCCAGGGCGCCGATGTGCCGGCGACGCTCGAGCCGCGACGACGGCCGAGCAGGGCCTGGAGCGCCCTGTCCCACGAGGAGGCGGCGGCCGGGCTGGACGCCTGGGCGATGTCGCCGACGACGGTGAACGAGCGCAGCGGGCAGCGGCGGGACAGCAGCCGCCACTGCATGGGCGACAGTTCCTGCGCCTCGTCGACCACGACGTGCCCGAAGGCCCAGGTGCGGTCGCCCGCAGCGCGCTCGGACGTGGTCATCGACGCGGCGCGCTCGGCGAAGCCGCCGGCGATCTGCTCGGCCGACACCATGCCCTCGACGCCCATGTTCTCGATGGCGCGCTCGGCATTCTCGATGTCGCGCTTGCGCTGCTGCTTGCGCGCCAGCTTGTCGGGGTCGACCCCGGCCTGGAACTCGCCGAGCAGCTCGGCCGCCTCGTCGAGCAGCGGCACGTCGGAGATCGTGAACTGCGAGCCGCGGGGACGCTGGAGCAGGGCCCGCTGCGCCGGCGTCCAACGCTGGGTGATGGTCGCGAGCCAGTTCGGGCGCGCGAACAGGTCCTCGACGAGCTTCTCGGCCGTCAGCGGCATCCACGCGGTGTTGAGCAGCACCCGCACGTCGTGCGACTGGCGGATGTCCTCGCGGAGCACCGCCTCGTCCGACTCGTCGACCGTCGTGCCGTGCTCGCGCATCTGCGACACGAGCAGGCGGGTCAGCGCCGAGAGCGCCGCCTTGTTGAAGGTGACCCGGCCGAGGTTGTGCTGCTTGCCCCTCTCTTGCGCACGCCGCATGGCGTCGCCGATCAGCTCGGGCTGCACGACGAGCCGCTCGCCGTTGATGTCGATCGTCGTCGCCTGCGTCGGCCGGACCTGACGCGAGCGCACGGCTCGCTTGATCAGCTCGGCCATCTCGGCCGAGCCCTTGAGCGCCGCGACGTCGGGCGCGTCGTCGACCTGGGTCTCGAGGTCGGGGTAGAGCCCGCCGAGGCTCGACAGCACGACGCCGCTCTCGCCGAGCGACGGGAGCACCTGCTCGATGTACCGCAGGAACGACCGCGACGGACCGACGATGAGCACGCCCGAGCCGCGCAGGCGGTCGCGGTGCGAGTAGAGCAGGTAGGCCGCGCGGTGCAGGGCGACGGCGGTCTTGCCCGTGCCGGGCCCGCCCTGGACGACGAGGACGCCGTCGAGCTCGGAGCGGATGATCCTGTCCTGCTCGGCCTGGATCGTGGCGACGATGTCGGTCATCCGGCCGGTCCGCTGGGCGGTGAGGGCCGCCATCAGCGCGCCCTCGCCCTGCAGCTGCACGTCGTCGCGGTCGAGCAGGTCGGGGTCGAAGACCTCGTCCTCGAGGCGGGTGACGGCGCGCCCGGCGAGCGTGAGGTGGCGGCGGGCTCGGACGCCCATGGGCGTCGCCGCGGTCGCCTGGTAGAAGGCGCTCGCGCCGGGCACCCGCCAGTCGAGCAGGATCGGGTGGTGCTGCCGGTCGCGCAGGCCGACCCGGCCGATGTAGCGGAGGGCGCTGCCGGTCTCGTCCGGCCGCTCGAGCTCGAGGCGGCCGAAGGCCAGCCGCTCGTCGACGGCGCCGAGCTGGGTGATCGTGTCCTCGTAGAGCTTCGCGAACGCGTCCCGCTCGCTGCGGCTCTGGTGGTTGCCGCCCACGGCTTCTCGCCGGGTGCTCTCCAGCCGCACGCGGGCGTCGGCCTTCAACTCGTCCAGACGCGCGTACAGCGTGGCCACGTAGGCGCGTTCGCGCTCGAGCTCAGATGACACCAGGTTTGCTCCACCCCTCGGGAAAAGACGGCACGCCAGTCTACCTGTGCCCGGGCGCGCCTCCGCCCCCACCCGCGACGACGCCCGCGCCCTCCGGGGAGGACGCGGGCGTGTCGAGCCGAGCGGGTCGAGACCGCAGGCGGAGCTAGAACTCCTCGTGCGTCTCGGGGTCGCCGTCCCAGAGCCGGCCGCGCTCGAGGCCGCTGACGCGCGCCACCTCGTCGTCGGACAGCTCGAAGTCGAAGACGTCGAGGTTCTCGCGCTGGCGACCGGGGTCGGCCGACTTGGGCACGGGCACGGCGCCGAGCTGGACGTGCCAGCGCAGGACGACCTGGGTGGGCGTCTTGCCGTGGGCACGCGCGATCTCGGTGACCACCGCCTCCTGCAGCAGCTCGCTCTGCTTGGCGAGCGGGCTCCAGCTCTCCGTGACGATGCCCATGCGCTCGTGCACCGCGCGCATCCCCGCCTGGGGGAAGTACGGGTGCAGCTCGATCTGGTTCACCACGGGCACGACGCCGGTCTCGTCGGCGACGCGCTGCAGGTGCTCCTCGGTGAAGTTCGAGACGCCGACGCTGCCGACGAGGCCGTCCTCCTGCAGCTTCACGAACGCGCGGAACGAGTCGACGTACTTGTCGACCCGGGGCAGCGGCCAGTGGATCAGGTAGAGGTCGACGAAGTCGAGGCCCAGGTTGGCGCGGGTCTCCTCGAAGCTCGCCAGCGTCTCCTCGTAGCCGTGGTGCCGGCCCGGCAGCTTCGACGTGACGACGAGCTCGTCGCGCGGCACGTCGACACGGCGGACGGCCTCGCCGACCGCCGCCTCGTTGCCGTAGTTGAGGGCCGTGTCGAGGAGGCGGTAGCCGGACTCGATCGCCGTGGCGACCTGGCCCGCGCCCTCGTCGCCGTCCATCCCGTACGTGCCGAGGCCGAGGGCCGGGATGGTCCGGCCGTCGGCGAGGCCGATCGAGGGGGCCGTCATCAGCTGACGCCGAGGAGGTCGATGACGAAGATCAGGGTCTTGCCGGAGAGCGGGTGCCCGCCGCCGACGGGACCGTAGGCGAGGTGCGGCGGGACGACGAGCTGGCGGCGGCCGCCGACCTTCATGCCGGGGATGCCCTCCTGCCAGCCGCGGACGAGGGCCGCGAGGGGGAAGTTGATGGGCTCGCCGCGGCTCCACGACGCGTCGAACTCCTCGCCGGAGTCGAACTCGACACCGAGGTAGTGGACGTTGACGGTCGAGCCGGACTGGGCCTCGTCGCCGTCGCCGACCGTGATGTCGGTGATCTCGAGCTCGGCGGGAGCAGGAGCGGTGGGGGCGTCGATCTCGGGCTTGGTGCTGGGGTCGTGAGTCATGGCTCCATCCAACCACCGCCTCCTCGTGTCGTCGGGAGGAGGCGGGACGTCGACCCCGAACCGTGCGCATCGCGCATGATGGAGCCTTGACCACTCCGACTCCCGCCCCTGCTCCGTCCCGCCGCCCCGTGCTCGTCGACGTCACGCCGCTGCGGCAGAGCCCGGCCTTCGCGCGCCTCTTCGTCGGCAACACCGTGAGCGGCATCGGGACGCAGCTCACCCTCGTCGCCGTCGGGCTCGAGGTCTACGACATCACCCGCTCGACCTTCGCCGTCGCGCTGGTCGGCGTCGTCTCGCTCGTGCCGATGATCGTCGCGGGGCTCTGGGGCGGCATGCTCGCCGACGCGTTCGACCGGCGCAAGGTCGCCCTCGTCGCCGCCGTCTTCGCCTGGCTGTCGACCGCCGCCATCGCCCTGCACGCCTGGCTCGGCCTGCACGAGGTGGGGCTGCTGTACGTGCTGACCTGCGTCAACGCGGTGGCCGGGACGATGATCGCGACGTCGCGCGCCTCGATCGTGCCGCGCCTCCTGCCGGCCTCGCTGCTGCCCGCCGCGGCCGCGCTCGGCGGCATCGGCACGGGGCTGATGCTCACGGTCGGGCCGGCGCTCGCGGGGGTGCTCGTCGCGGGCATCGGCTTCGCGCCCACCTACACGGTCGACGTGGTGCTCTTCTCGTTCGCGTTCCTCGGGATCGTGACGCTGCCGCCGATCCGCCCCGAGGGGAACGCCCAGCGCCCGGGGCTGGCGTCGCTGGTCGAGGGGATGCGGTTCCTGCGGCGGGCGCCGACGGTGCGCACGACCTTCGTCGTCGACATCATCGCGATGACCTTCGGGCAGCCGCGGGTGCTCTACCCCGTCGTCGGGGCCGTCGTGATCGGAGGAGGCGCGGTGACGGTCGGCGTCCTCACCGCCTCCTACGCGGTGGGCGCCCTCCTGAGCAGCGTCTTCTCGGGGCGGCTCGGACACGTGCGCCTCCAGGGCCGCGCGGTCGACCGCGCGATCACCGTCTACGGGACCTGCATCGCCGCGTTCGGGCTCGTGCTGGCGGTCACCGCGCCGCGCGGCGACGGCGGGCTGACGGAGGGGCTGGGGCAGGCCGACCTGGTCGCGCTCGGGGCTGCCGCGCTCGCCCTCGCGGGGGCCGGGGCCGCCGACAACGTCAGCTCGATCTTCCGCTCGACCATCCTGCAGACCGCGGCTCCCGACCACATGCGAGGGCGTCTCCAGGGCGTCTTCATCGTGGTCGTCACCGGCGGGCCGCGGGTCGGCGACCTGTTCGTCGGGCTGGTCGCCGCGGCCGGCGTGGCGTGGCCGCCGTTGCTCGGCGGGGCGCTGATCGTCGTGCTCATCGCCGTCGTGGCACGGCTCACGCCGTCGTTCAGGACGTACGACGCGCTCCACCCGACGCCGTAGCGACGGAGGCGGCGACGGCCGCCGGCCTCACCAGCCGGGAGGCGGGAGGGGGCGACCCCACGGATCGTGCGTGGGCGGGCCGTCCTGCCAGTACTGCTGCTGCTGTGCGGGCTGCTGCGGCACCTGCAGCGGCGCAGGCTGCTGCGGCTGCCAGACCTGCTCGTGCTGCTGCGGCGGCTGCGGCTGATGCGGCCAGGCCAGCGCCGGCTGCTGCGGCCACCCGACGAACGCCGCGGGCGGCGCCTGCAGCGCCGACCGGCTCGCGGCGAGCGCCGCCAGCAGGTCGGCCTCGTCGCGGCGGGCGCCCTCGTCGTGCCCTCTCTTGCCCTTGACCAGCCGCTGCCGGGTGAAGGCGAGGCGCGTGGCGTCCGAGACGAAGCGCCGCATGGCGGGCCCCGTCCCGTTGGCGGCCGCCCAGCGGCGTGCTCGACGGCGGCCGGCGCCCGTCGACAGCATCGAGACCTCGTCGGCGCTGAACCAGCCCACCGCGGCGTACTCGGCGAGCCGTGCGTGCGTGACGCGGCGCTCGTTGCGGCGCAGGAAGACGACCAGCAGCACCATCGCGACGAAGATCGGCACCTGCACGAGCAGGTAGTAGACGAAGAAGCCGTCGCCGACGACGACGAGCGCGCCGTTCCAGAGGGCGTGCAGGGCGGCGGCGGGCACGACGCCGAGGGCGAACCAGCCGATCGCGCCGAGCCGGCCGGTTCGACGGGCCGCCCAGCCGAGCGCGATGCCGGTGCACGCCGTGTACATGACGTGGGCGAAGGGCGACATCAGCGCCCGGACGACGAAGACGAACACCAGGCCGTCGCTGCCGAGCGTCAGGTCGTCGACGACCTGCAGCGCGAAGTACTGGATGTTCTCGACGAAGGCGAACCCCGCGGCCACGGTCGCGGCGTAGACCACGCCGTCGACGGGGCCGTCGAAGTGCCGCCGGAAGATCCACAGCACCAGCAGCACGCCGAACCCCTTGGCGACCTCCTCGACGATCGGGGCCTGGACGACGGCGCCGAAGACCTCTGCGCCTCCTCGCGCCCCGATGCCGACGAGGCCCTGGACCGAGCCGACGACGAGGTCGACGATCAGGGCGGTGCCGACCGAGACGGCCGCGCCCCAGAGGAACGCGAACAGCAGGGCGACGCGGGGTTCCGGCTCCCAGCGGTCGACGAGCCAGATGCCGACCATGACGATGGCGAGCGGCACGAACGCGAGCAGGCTCGCGGCGAGGATCACGCCCGGCGACAGGAAGATGAGGAAGTAGACGACCAGGGCGAGGACGAAGACCCCGATCACCGTGAAGCCGACCGCGAGGGCGACACCGCTCGCGACCGGTCGACGCCGGGGCGCGGGCTGCGCGAAGACCGGCTGCGCCGGCCACCAGACGGGCTCGGGCGCCCGCGCGGGCTGGCCGGCGATCTGGTGCTGCTGTCCGGAGTCGTCCCACGTCATGCCCCCGACCCTACGGGCCCGCAGGAGGCGGTGGCCGGGTGCCGAGGAGGCGCCGGCCGCGACGACGGCCGGGCACTGGCCGGGCGCTGGCCGCGGCGCGCACGGCACGCGCTCCGGCCCCTCCCCCGCTGTACCCTCGGGGGATGTCTGCGACGCGGTCCCTCCCGGAGAACCCGTCGCCGACCCGGTACGTCGTCATGCGGGTGTGGCACGACTTCCTGAGGCACCGCACGATCGACGCCGCCGCCTCCCTGACGTTCTTCTCGACCCTGGCGATCCTGCCGACCGCGCTGGCCCTCGTGTCGGGCGTCGCGCTCTTCCAGGACGGCGAGGCGGCCGTGAACGACATCCTCGAGGTCGCCCGCTTCGTGCTGAGCGCCGACGCGATCGACACCCTGCGGCGACCGCTCGAGCAGATGCTCAGCCTCTCGAACCCGGGCGTCGCGTTCGGCATCGGCCTGTGGCTGACGCTGTGGTCGCTGTCGTCGTACACGACCGCCTTCGGCCGGGCGATGAACACCGCCTACGAGGTCGAGGAGGGGCGGCGCATCTGGAAGTTCCGCGGGCACATGATGATCGTCACCTTCGTGCTGATGGTGTCGTTCGCCGTGATCGCGGCCCTGCTGCTGGTCACCCCGACGCTCTTCGTCGGCATCGGCGAGGCCGCGGGCTTCCGCGAGCCGTGGTTCACCCTCTACAACGTGCTCAAGTGGCCCGTCATCGCCGCCCTCGCCGTGTTCGCCGTCGCGATGCTCTACTACTTCACGCCGAACGTGCGGCCGCCCCGGCTGCGCTGGGTGTCGTACGGCGCCATGTTCGCGCTCGTCATCTGGGCGGTCTGCACCCTCGGCTTCGCCCTCTACGTGTCGACCGTCTCGAACTACGACCGCTTCTACGGTTGGCTCGGCGGCGTCGTGGTCGTGCTGCTCTACTCGTACATCAGCAACTTCGTGCTCGTCATCGGCGGCGAGCTCGACAGCGAGGTGCTGCGGATGCGCCAGCTGCGCCGCGGGGTGAAGGCAGAGGAGGTCATCCCCCTGCCGATGCGCGACACGGCCCGCAACCACATCCTCGCCCGCAACGGAGCGTGGGACGTCCGGGTCGGCCGGGCGCTCCGCGAGCGGGCCCTGCGCGAGAACGGCGGCGTGCTCGACGCCGACGAGCTGCGCCACCTGCACGTGCGGGGCGAGCGGCTGCACATCACCGACCGCGACCACGCCCACGCGGCCGCGCTCGAGCTCGACCTGGACGGCGACGGCAGCCGCGAGCCGGAGCGGACGCCCGAGGTCGACGCGGCCCGCTCGCCCGAGCCGGAGGCCGCCCGCGCCCCCGAGGTCGACGCAGCCCGCGCCCCCGAGCCCTCCACGCCCTGAGCCCGGCCGGCGCCGCACCCCGCAGTGGACGATGCACCCCGTCGTTGCGGGGTGCATCGTCCACTCCGAGGTGTCCCGGCGACGGATGCAGGAGGATCGAGGCCATGGACTCGGACACGGTGGCGACGACGCCTCGACTGACGCTGCGCCTCCATCGCTCGAGCGATCTGGACCGGCTCGTCGCGATCCACTCCCGGCCGGACGTCGCGAGGTACCTCCTGCAGGAGCCCTGGACCGCCGAGGACGGCGAGGCACAGCTCGGGCGACGCCTGCCCCGGACCGACCTGGCCGAGCCCGTCGGGGCGCTCGCCCTCGTGGTCGAGCGGGAGGGCCTCCTCATCGGCACGGTGTCGCTGTGGCGCACGGAGCAGGAGCGGCGCACCGTCGAGATCGGCTGGACCCTCGACCCTGCGCACGGAGGCGGCGGCTACGCGACCGAGGCGGTCGCAGCCGGTCTGCGGATCGCGTTCGGACAGGACGACGTCCACCGCGTCACGGCGCAGCTGGACGCCCGCAACACGGCGTCCGAGCGCCTCGCCGCCCGTGTGGGCATGCGGCAGGAGGCGCACCACCGGCAGGACTTCTGGAGCAAGGGCGAGTGGACGGACACCCTGGTCTTCGGGGTGCTGGCGGATGAGCACGGCGCGCAGGCGCTCTGTCGGCAGCCCGACCGACCGGCCCCTGATCCCCGGCGGGGAGCGGACGCAGGCACCTGACGGAGCGGCTGCTCGTCAGGTCGGCAGACGGAGCGGCTGCTCCTCAGGTCGGCAGACGGAGCGCATCGGTGTAGTCGCGTCCGCCAGGTCGACCTGACGCGAAGAGCCGCAGGTCAGCATGGTCGCCTCGACAGACGGCGGCGGCCATCCTGTGGGCGCGCGCAGCGCTCACGAGCGGTGACCGACGGCCCTTCTCCGTGCGGACCGCCGCGAGGTCCGCTGCCAAGCGGTCGTGATGTCCTGCGGCGACCTCGAGGCTCCCGCCGGACGACAAGGTGAGGCTCGCAGCGAGGCCGAGCTGCGACTGCAGCACCTCGATCGCCTCATCGTCGCGGCTCTCTGCGTAGACATCACCGACCAGCAGACTGAGAGCGCGGATGCGAGCCCACGCCGTGAGCACCGACGACTCGTCGACGGGGTAGCGCCCGATCAGGCTGGTGATGCGATCGAGGAGCACGTCGGTCATGGGCCGATCCTCGCACGCCGCTGACGGAGGCCCAGGAACACGGGGGCCCGTCGGCCCCCTGACCGCGATCGCCGACGTCGACACGAGGAGGTCGTGACCGTCGTGCGCTGAGAGGATGACCGCATGACGGATCACCTCGGACGACGCATCGAGCACCTCATGACGAGGTACCCGTTCGACGAGTCCTCTCGCCACACAGCCTGGGCTCGGACCACCGCGCTGAGCGAGCTCGTCCGGATCCTCCGGACGAACGAGCCGACCGACGTGGGGGTCGAGACGCTCGAGGCCCAGCTGAGACTGGCGGCGATCATCACCCGTGACTGCGACGGCGACCTCGAGGACGCGGCCTCGCACCACGATCGGCTGGCGTCCGACATCACCGCAGTGCAGCCGGACGCCGACCCCTGGTCCCCGGTGCGGAACGCCGCACGCGCCCACCGGATGGCCGCTGCCATCTGCCGTGGTGACCACTCCGACCTGCGGCTCTTCGCCTCCCCCCGGAAGGACGGGATCGACCGCACCGCGGCGCTCCGGCTGCCGCCTGCCGAGGGGTGACCTCCGGCCCCCGCGCTCGTCGAGGCGGTCCGCCGCGCCATCAGCATCCGCCGTGCTCGGCCGACCACGTCACGATCGCTCAGGACGGACGCTGTCGGACGTCCCGCCCGCACGGGGGCCGTCCGGGGTGGAGCGGTTGCCCGAGGCAGGGCTGTAGGCGTACCAGCGGCCACCACCCAGTCTCTCCGTCAAGCCTCGAGCCTCCTCGGCCTGCCGCTCTGCCCGCACGTGCAGGGCCTTCGCCGCCCTGGGGTTGGTCGGCGGCTCCTTTGACCCGAAGACGCGGCGCCCCTCGACCATCAGGTGCACCTCGACGCCGCGCCCGAGCTCGTCGGCGACCCGCCCGGCCAGGGCGCCGCCGGTGACGGCGAACTCGTGCTCGTCCTCCGGCGCGTGCGACGGGACGTCCGGATCGAGGCGCGACCGGTGGAACGCGTCCCATGCTCGGAGATCGTCCCGGAGTCGCGGCGACAGACGGGCATCGTCCAGATCGACTGCCCCGCCGGACCAGAGCACCGTGCCGGCGTGGTCGGGGAACATCCGCACGATCAGGCGGCCGTCTCGTGAACGCTCGGTCATCCCGAGACCGTATCGTGCCCGCCGGACAGCGCCCAGGGGTTCCCCGTCCGGTGCCGGGGAGGCGCGGTGCAGGCCGGACCGGCACCGCGCCTCCTGCGGACCGCTCGTCAGCCCGCGGTCTCGTCGCCCGGGTTGCGCACCCCGGTCGCGTTCGCGGCGCGGGCCACGGCCGCCGCCGGATCGTCGACGTCGATGATCGGGATGGCGCTCGTGACGGCCTCGAGGCCGGACAGGCGCGCGGGCGACAGCACCTTCTGCACCTGCTCCTCGCTCATCAGGCCGGCCGCGACGACGAGGCGCGCGATGGGCGCGTTCGTCGTCAGGGCGGTGTGCGCGATGGCGGCGGCGGCCGAGTAGCCGATGTACGGCGTCAGCGCCGTGACGCTGCCGACGTTCGTCTCGACCTGCTGCGTGAGCCGGGCGCGGTTCGCCTCGATGCCGTCGACGCAGTTGACCCGCAGCGTGCGGCAGGCGTACGTCATCCACTGGAGGCTCTGCATCACCGAGTGCGTGATGACGGGCTCGAACGCGTTCAGCTGCAGCTGGCCCGCCTCCGCCGCCATCGTCACGGTCACGTCGGCACCGGCGACCGAGAACGCGACCTGGTTGACGACCTCGGGGATCACCGGGTTGACCTTGCCCGGCATGATCGACGAGCCGGCCTGGCGCGGCGGCAGCGTGATCTCGCCGATGCCGGCCTGCGGGCCCGACGACAGCAGGCGCAGGTCGTTGCAGATCTTCGAGAGCTTGATGGCGCTGCGCTTGAGCGCGCCGCTGAGTGTCATGAAGACGCCGGTGTCGCTCGTCGCCTCGATCAGGTCGGGGGCCGTGACGAGCTCCATGCCCGACAGCTCGCTGAGGTGGCGGCGCACGGCGTCCGCGTACTGCGGGTCGGCCGTGATGCCCGTGCCGATGGCCGTGGCGCCGAGGTTGATCTCGCCGAGCAGCGGGATGACGTCGCGGAGGCGCTGCACGTCCTCGCCCAGGGTGTGGGCGAAGCCGACGAACTCCTGGCCCAGCGTCATCGGCACGGCGTCCTGCAGCTGGGTGCGGCCGACCTTGAGCACGTCGTGGAACTCGGCCCCCTTGGTCGCGAAGGCCGTGGCGAGCAGGTCGAGCTCGTCGAGGAGGCGGCGGAGCGTCAGGACCATCGCGATCTTCACCGAGGTCGGGTACGTGTCGTTCGTGCTCTGGCTGCGGTTGACGTCGTCGATCGGGTGCAGGTGCGCGTAGTCGCCCTTGGGGTGGCCCATCAGCTCGAGGGCCCGGTTCGCGATGACCTCGTTGCTGTTCATGTTCGTGCTCGTGCCCGCGCCTCCCTGGATCACCCCGACGGCGAACTCGTCGTGCAGCGCTCCCCCGCGGATCTCGACGCAGGCCTGCTCGATGGCGTCGGCCTTGTGCCTCTCGAGCACGCCGATCTCGACGTTCGCGCGGGCGGCGGCCTGCTTGACGAGCGCGAGCGCGATGACGAGGTCGGGGTAGACCGAGATCGGCCGCTGGCTGATCGGGAAGTTCTCGAGCGCCCGCGCCGTGTGGATGCCCCAGTAGGCGTCGGCGGGGACCTCGCGGCTGCCGAGGGAGTCGGTCTCGGTGCGCGTGCTCGGGCCGGCCGCACGTCGCCCGCGTGCGGCCGGCAGCTCGCCGGTCTGGTCGGCGGGTCGCTCGCCGGGACGCCCGTCGAGGTCGTCGGTGCCGGCACCGTGCTGGTCGTCGGTGCGGGTGCTGTCGGTCGTCACGGTGTCGTGCCTCCGTCGTCGTCGTCGTTCGCCGCCACGACCTCGTGAGCCGTGACGGTCGGCCGCTGCCGAGCCTACCGAGCCGAGGAGGCGCGGGCCGGGCCGAGCCCACATCGTCGACAGGTGTCGACCAGCGTCGCGAACCGTGGGAAGCTTCTCGACGCCGCCGGAGTTGCAGCCTCTGCACCGATGCGCCGCCGCCCGCTCGTCGAGCACGGCGGCGACAGGGCACCACCGCAGCGACGCACCCTCGCCGCGCAGGACCGCAGCGCCGCGTGCCGCCCCACCCGACCGCCGCCCCCGGGCCGCCAGCCGAGAAGACGCATGACCACCACGACGCATGACGACGCCCGCCCCGACGCCCCCGAGGGCGACCCTGCTCCCGGAGGCGCCTCGTCGCTCACCCCGGCCGAGCGGCGGCGCCTGACCCGGACGCCCGACCCGCGCGTCGTCACCGCCGTGCTGGCCTTCTCGGGCCTCGTCGCGGCGCTGATGCAGATGCTCGTGATCCCCATCGTGCCGTCGTTCCCCGAGCTGCTCGACGCCGACCCCGCCGACACGACCTGGATCATCACCGCGACCCTGCTCGCCGGTGCCGTCGTCACCCCGATCGCCGGGCGCCTCGGCGACCTGATGGGCAAGCGCCGGATCGTGCTCGCCCTCGTCGTCGTGATGATCGTCGGGTCGATCGTCGCCGCCTCCACGTCGGAGCTCGTGCCCCTGATCGTCGGACGCGCGCTGCAGGGCACCGCGCTCGGCATCATCCCGCTCGCGATCAGCATCCTCCGCGACACGCTGCCCGCCGAGCGCCTCGGCGGAGCCGTCGCCCTCGTCAGCGCCACCCTCGGCTTCGGCGGCGCGGTCGGCCTGCCGCTCAGCGCCTGGATCTCGGTCACCTTCGACTGGCACGTGCTCTTCTGGACCGCCGCCCTGCTCGGCGTCGTCGTCTTCGCCCTCGTGGCCTGGCTCGTGCCCGCCAGCACCCTCCGGACCGAGGGTCGCTTCGACCTGCCCGGGGCGATCGGCCTCGCCATCGGGCTCACGGGCGTGCTGCTCGCAGTCTCGAAGGGCAACGACTGGGGCTGGCTCAGCGGCTCGACACTCGCCTCCGGCCTGACCGGCCTGGCCGTGCTCGTGCTGTGGGGCTTCTACCAGCTGCGGGTCAGCAGCCCGCTGGTGGACCTGCGGGTCGCCGTCCGCCCTGCCGTGCTGCTGACGAACCTCGCGTCGGTCGCGCTCGGCTTCGCGCTCTTCGGCAGCAACGTGTCGCTGCCCCAACTGCTCGAGCTGCCGGCCGAGACCGGCGTGGGCCTCGGCCAGAGCATCATGGTCGCGTCGCTCTGCCTGGCGCCCTCGGGCGTCGTGATGATGCTGATGGCTCCCGTCGCCGCACGGGCCACCGCCCGCTTCGGCGCGCGCATCTGCCTCGTCGTCGGCGGGTCGATCATCGTCGTCAGCTACGCGGTCGCCGCGGTCGCGTTCGACCAGGTCTGGCAGATCGTGCTCGTGTCGGTGCTGATCGGCTTCGGGATCGGGCTCGCGTACGCGGCCATGCCGACGCTGATCATGCACGCCGTGCCCGCGACCGAGACCGCCGCGGCCAACGGCCTCAACACCCTGATGCGCTCGCTCGGCACGACGAGCGCGTCGGCCGTGGTCGGGCTGCTGCTCACGGCGAACTCGATGCCGTTCGCCGGCGGATCGGTGCCGACCGAGGCCGGCTTCCGGCTGACGTTCGTGCTCGGCGGAGCGGTGGCGCTGCTCAGCGTGCTGCTCGCCGTCGCGATCCCGCGGCGTGAGCCCGTGTACGCGGACGCGGCGCTGCCCACCGGGCCGGTGCGCACGCGCTGACCGGCGCCGATCGTCAGCGGTGCAGCGCCGGGACGATCAGGTAGATGCCGTAGAGGACCCCGAGGCCGCAGAGCACGAAGCACGCCCAGCCCGCAGCCGTGCGCACGGCACTGCGGTCGTCGACCGTGAGGAGGCGGAGGCCCAGCGAGTAGACCGTCACCAACGCGGCGGCGGAGAACAGCGACACCAGGGCGACGGTGACGAAGGCGGTCCAGTCGATGCTCATCGGGTCGTCCCGTCGTCGGTGCGGTCGGTGCGGTCGGTGCGGTCAGCTCGGTCGCCGCGGTCGGCGATCGTCGTCGCGACGGGCGGGTCGTCCAGCCGGACGAACGGCGCCTCCACTCCCCCGGCGGGCGTGTCGACGCGGCCCTTCTTCTCGGCACGGCGGGCGCGGCGGCGGGACAGGACGCTCGTCGCGGCCACGTCGACCTCCATCGCGGCCGACTGGTCGTGCGGGCGGCGACGCGAGAGCAAGAAGATCCCCGCGACGACCGCGACCCCGACGACGGCGTCGACGACGAGCCCGACGATGCCCGCCGAGGCGATGAACGCCGCGACGGCGCCGACCGCAGCGCTCGCCGGCAGCGTGATGAACCAGGCGGCGACGATCTTGCCGGCGGTGCTCCACTGGATCTTGGCGCCGCGGCGGCCGAGCCCGGCGCCGATGATCGAGCCGCTCGCGACCTGCGTCGTCGACAGCGCGAAGCCGAGGTGGCTCGACGCCAGCACGGTGGCCGTGGTCGACGCCTCGGCGGAGAAGCCCTGGGTCGGCTTGACCTCGGTGAGGCCGCCTCCCATGGTCTGGATGATGCGCCAGCCGCCCGTGTAGGTGCCGAGCGCGATCGCGAGGGCGCACACCACGACGACCCAGAGGGGCGGGCCCGAGCCTGCTCCGAGGGCGCCCGACGCGATCAGGGTCAGGGTGATGACGCCCATCGTCTTCTGGGCGTCGTTCGTGCCGTGCGCGAGCGCGACCAGCGACGACGTGAAGATCTGGCCGTAGCGGAAGCCGCCCCGCTCGCTCTTGTCGTCGCGGCGACGCGTGATCCGGTAGGCGAGCCGGGTGGCCGTGTAGCCGACGAGCCCGGCGATGAGCGGAGCCAGCAGCGCGGGCAGCACGACCTTCGAGAGCACGACCGAGAAGTCGACCGAGCTGAGGCCGGCGCCGACGACGGCGGCGCCGATCAGGCCGCCGAAGAGCGCGTGCGACGAGCTCGACGGCAGGCCGCGCAGCCAGGTGAACATGTTCCAGACGACGGCGCCGATCAGCCCGGCGAAGATCATCTCGGGCGAGATCTGCACCCCGCCGTCACCCTCGCGGATGATGCCGCCCGAGACCGTCTTGGCCACCTCGGTGCTGAGGAAGGCGCCGACGAGGTTGAGCACGGCGGCCACCGTCACCGCGACCTTGGGCTTCATCGCCCCCGTCGCGATCGGGGTCGCCATGGCGTTGGCCGTGTCGTGGAACCCGTTGGTGAAGTCGAAGAAGAGGGCCAGGACGATGACCAGGACGACGATGAGCGTGAGATCCACCGGGCAACACTCGCACCCCGGTGAACGGCGGTCAACTCGGAGGTGCACGGCACGCAACGAGGAGGTGGACGGCAGGTGTCCGAGGACGACGCACGCGGCGACCGGCACGAGCACGCCGCGCTCGCTGCATGCGGCTCCGTCCCGCTCCGCTCAGACGTGCGGCACGAACTCCTGCCAGGCACGACGCCGGTCGCCCCGCGGGTCCTCCTCGACCCGGTCGACGTCGTCGATGACGAGCGTGCGGCGGCGCTCGGGCTCGTAGGTCGGCCAGTCGGCGACCGCTCCGGTCAGGACGAACTCGACCCAGCGCGCGCGCATGCGGGAGGCCGTGCGGAGGAACGCGCGACGACCGCCGAGCAGGCTCATCGCCCAGCCGAACGGCGTGCGCATCCGGTCGTAGAGCGCCCAGAGCTCGAGCCCGTGGAACGCGTCGACCCCGGCGACGCGGAGGATGCGCGGCGCGGCGTCGAAGCGGTAGAAGCGCACCGGCTGGTGGCGCGCGTGGCGCTCGGCGACCTTGACCGACGGGAACCAGAACGCGTAGTCCCCGCCGAAGTCGAGGGCCGCCGGGCGGTCGGGCAGCCCGGGGTAGAGCTTCTTGATCGCCTTGCGGGACGGCTTGGCGGTGGCGGCGAAGATCGCGCGGATGCGCGGCTTGGTCGTCGCGAGGATGTCCCGCCGTCCCGTGAAGACCGAGCCCTCCCGGTCGTTCGTCCCGATGATCAGGGGCACCGGGTGGGCCCGTCCCGCCTTGAAGGCGTCGAGGGGCCGTTCCGGCAGCACGTCGCCGTCGATCACCGGGCAGAAGCAGATCGTGCCCGGCTCCTCGTCCGGGGTGCGGAGCTGCAGCTCGGCCGCCGCCCGCACGATCGAGGCGACCGGCGCCTCCTCCAGCATCTGCGCCGCGTCGTCGAGCGACGTCGACTCGAGGTCGTCGTCGCCGACCTGGTGGCTGAGCAGCTCGAGGAACTCGGCCGCCCAGCGCTGCGTCACGGCGGGCAGGTAGACGGCGTTCGTCGGCGAGCTCTGCGCGATGGCCCGGGCGAAGAGGCCGCGCGCCGACGGCACCGTCATCAGCGTCGTCACCGCGTTGCCGCCCGAGCTCTCGCCCGAGAGCGTGACGGCCTCCGGGTCTCCCCCGAACGCCGCGACGTTGGCGCGGACCCACTCGAGCGCCGCGACCTGGTCACGGAGCCCCAGGTTCGACTCGACCGGGCGCTCGGGAGTCGACCAGTGCGAGAGGTCGAGCCAGCCGAGCGCGCCCAGCCGGTAGTTGATGCTGACGTAGACGAGCCCCGAGTCGCGCACCAGCGTCTCGCCCTGTCTCGGGTACTCGCGGGACGAGCCGACGCTGTAGGCGCCTCCGTGGACGAAGACGAGCACCGGGAGGCGGTCGCCCGGCCGGGAGCCGCGGGGCGCGACGACGTTGACGGTGAGGCAGTCCTCGTCGAGCGGGGTGCGGCGGTCGACGCCGACGAACTGCCCTCGGTCCTGCGGGGCCGCCGGGCCGAACTCCGCGGCGTCGCGGACGCCCTGCCAGGGAGCGGCCGGGGCCGGGGCCCGGAATCGGCGAGCGCCGGTGGGAGCCGCCGCGTACGGGATGCCGCGCCAGGCGAGCACGCCCCGCTCGCGCACCCCGCGGACGAGGCCGCCGGCGGTCTCGCGCAGCAGGGGGTCGTCGTCGGTCCGGGTCACGACCCGACTCTACGAGGCGCGGGCGGGCACCGCGGGCCCCTGTCGTGCGCCTCTCGCACACCGGTCGCCCACCCGACGACCGTCGTTCATCCGGAGTTCTCCGAGGTGCCGCCTGAGAGACTGGTGAAGGACTTCACACACTGCACATCTGCACCGACGGAACGGGGACTCACGCCGCATGGAACTCGCCGAAGTGCTGATCATCCTCTCGGGCTCCCTCCTCGTCACCGGCTTCGCGCGCTGGAAGGGCCTGCCGGCCCCGCTGCTCACGGTCGCCGTGGCGCTCGCCGTGTCGTTCCTCCCCGGGGTCCCCGACATCCAGATCGACAGCGAGGTCATCCTCACGGTCGTGCTGCCGCCGCTGCTCTACTCGGCGTCGCTCGACGTGTCGCTGCTGAACTTCCGCGAGAGCCGCGTGCAGATCCAGCGGCTCGGCATCGGCGCGGTCGTCGTCACCGCGTTCGTCGTGGGCGGGGTCGCCTACGTGCTGATCCCCGACATGACGTGGCCGGCCGCCGTGCTCGTCGGCTCCGTCGTCGCCCCGCCCGACGCGGTCTCGGCCGCGGCGATCGGTCGCAAGCTCGGGCTGCCCCGCAAGGTGATGACCGTGCTCTCGGGCGAGAGCCTGATCAACGACGCGGCGTCGCTGACGCTGGTGAAGGTGTTCCTCGCGATCGTGGGGGGCGCCTCCTTGACCCTCTGGCAGGACCTCGGCATCTTCGGCCTCGCCATCGGGGTGGGCGTCGCGGTCGGCCTCGTGCTCGGCTTCGTCGCGCACCGCGTGCGGATGCGCATCGACGACCCCGTCATCGAGAACGTGATCGGGCTGCTGCTGCCGTTCATCGCCTACATCACGGCCGAGGAGCTCAGCGGCTCGGGAGTGCTCGCCGTCGTCGCGGCCGGCCTCTTCGTCGGCTTCAACTCGCCCCGCACCGGCTACGCGACCCGGCTGCAGGAGCGCCCGTTCTGGGCCGCCGCGGACGTGCTGCTCGAGGGCTTCGTCTTCGCCCTGATCGGGCTGCAGCTGCGCACCGTCGTCCAGGAGGTGGCCGCCAGCGACCGGGGACTCGGCCAGAGCGTCGGGGTCGCCTTCGTCGTCCTCGCGGTGGTGGTGCTCGTCCGGCCCGCGTTCGTCTTCGCCAGCTACTACGCGGCCCGCGTGCTGCGCTACCTGCTGTTGTCGCGCCTCCTGCGGGGCATGCGCCGGGTGCCCGCGCTGCGGCGCGTGCGGTACCACCCGCAGCCGCGGCTGGACTGGCGGCAGCTGACCGTCATCTCGTGGACGGGCATGCGCGGGGTGGTGACGCTCGCCGCCGTCGTGTCGATCCCGGCCGTGACCGAGAGCGGGGTGCCCGTGCCCGCGCGCGACACGATGTTCCTGATCGCGTTCGTCGTGACCGTGGGCACGCTGCTGCTGCAGGGGCTGACGCTGCCCGCCGTGATCCGCCGGCTCGGCGTGCAGGACACGAGCCAGCGCGACCGCGACCTCGCCGCCGAGCTCGCGCTCTTCGCGACGAGCACCGCCGAGACGCTCGAGCACGTCGAGGCGCGGCGGGCGGCCTGGACGGCGCAGTACGGCCCCGAGCTCACCGAGCGGGCGATCCAGGCGGCGACGGCACGGCTCGTGCGACAGAACGACGCCCTGCAGCGCGGCGCCGTCGAGGACGCCTCCGACCGCACCGTCACGGGCGCCGAGCGCGACCGGCGTCGCGAGGTGCCGCGGGCGATCAGCAAGATCCGGCGGGAGCTGCTCGACAAGCGGCGCGAGGTGGTGCTCCGCGAGCGCGACGCGGGCGCCCTCGACGAGGAGGTCATGCGCCACGTGCTGCTCGGCATCGACGCGGAGGAGCTCGCCATGGACACCAACGCGATGTCGAGCACCCGGTCGTGAGGGCCGGGCGTATCGTGACGGCGAGCGAGAAGGAGGACGCGTGACGTCGACGAAGCCCGAGCCGGGGCGCTTCCGCCGCTGGTACTCGACCCTGCACCCGTCGCTGCAGCTGATCGGCCTGCAGCTCTGGCTGCCGCTGTTCTTCATCGTCGGCTTCTGCCTCTGCTACATCGCCGCGTTCCACGCCCCGCACCCGCACGACGTGCCGATCGCGGTCGTCGGGTCGTCGTCGGAGCTGCAGCAGGCGCTCGACGAGGCGGACCCCGGCGTCTTCGTCGTCCGGGGCGAGACCACCGTCGAGGAGGCGCGCGAGGCCGTGCGCACCGGTCACGCGGCCGTCGCCTGGGACCCGGCCGACTCCACCATCTACAAGGCGAGCGCGCACCAGTACCAGGTGTCGGCCCTGATCCCCGCGATGCTCACGCCGGTGCTCGAGGCCGGAGGCGCGACCCCCGTCGTCCAGGACCTCGCGCCCCTGCCCGCCTACGACGAGTACGGCACGGTGTCGCTCTACCTCATGCTCGCCTGGTGCATCGGCGGCTACATGGTCGCGATGTTCATCGGCCTGATGGGGGCGCCGCTCCGGCACCGCACCCGGGTGTCGGTGATCGTCGTCGGCGCACTGCTGATCTCGCTGATCACGAACACGCTCGCCGGGCCGGTGATCGGCGCGGTGCAGGGGCACTGGGGCGAGCTGGTGCTGCTCGGCTGGGCCTGGATCACGGCCATCGGGCTCACCGTGAACGGCATCAGCTACTTCGCGGGACGCTTCGTCGCCCTGCCCGCGATGATCGTCTTCGTCTTCCTGTCGATGCCCGCCTCGGGCGGTGCCTACCCGTCGTGGTTCATGCCGCAGCCCTTCGCCTGGCTGAACGCCGTCGTCGTCGGCAGCGGCATCACCGAGATGCTCAAGCGCGTGCTCTACGACGTCGGCCCCGGCTACGGCCGCGGCCTGACGATGCTCGTCAGCTACGCCGTCGCCGGCGTCGTCCTGATGATCGTCGGCAAGGCGTGGTGGGAGCGGCGGCGCATCCGCCGCATCGTCACGGGCCGGACGACCATGTTCGCCGACGCCCAGGCCGCGAACCGCGAGTTCCTCATCAGCGAGCGTGACGACGTGCTCGCGCGGCACGGGCTCGTCGCGACCGACACGGGCAGCATCGACACGGTGCCCGAGGACGAGCGGAGGCGGTACGAGGCGGGCGCGGACGACGGCTCGGACGTCGACGGCGACGTGCACGGCGACATGTTCCTCGGGGCTCCGGGCGGGCTCGAGGACACCGGGCTCGACACGCGTCCGGTGCGCGTGGTGCCGAGGCGGGACGAGGGCGGCGGCGGGGCGCGCTAGCTGGCGTCAGCTCGCTGGTGTCGTCCGGCTCGCGTCAGCCGGCTCCCGTCAGCAGGCTCGCGTCGGCCGGGGACGACGACGGGCCCGTGTGCAGTGCACACGGGCCCGTGTCGCGGTCGGCCGTCGATCGCCTGGTCAGCGGCTCCCGGCAGCGACCGCGGCCGCTTCGCGCCTGGCGAGCAGGGCCTGTTCGGCGGCCCGGTCCGAGTGCGCGAAGCGGACGGCGACGACCGCGAAGCGCGTGAGCACCGCGGCGGTGCCGATCAGGGAGAGTGCGAGTCCCGTGCTCCCCAGCACGGCGCCCACGACGATCGCGGAAGCGGCGACGGCCCACCCGAGGACCACCACCCATCGCGGTGTCGTCAGGGACATCTCGGCCCACCGTCGCGTGCCACCCGTCGTGCGTGTCGCACGGATGATGACCGCCTGGTGTCCGCTCATGTCGCACTCTCTCCTGATCGTGTTGATCTGTCACCCGAATGACTCGTCTCCATCGACTGTAGGGATCGCGCCCGGAGCGTGCGTCCCCCTCTTGCGGGGGCACCCGAGAGGGGGCAGAACGCGCCGGAGTCCTCCGTTCTGCGGACCCGACGGGCCCTCAGGAGGCGCGCAGCGGCCGGTCGGACACCACCGTCGCGAGGTCGTCGCCGAAGGTGAACTCGTGCGACACGTGTCCCCCGACGAGCACGCCGGGCAGCCACTGCCGGGCGTCGTCCCACATCTCGCCGAGGGGCAGGTCGGCCACGTCGTGCCAGGCGGGCACGAGCTCGTCGCTCTCGGTCGGCTCGCCCTGCCAGCGGGTCGTCACGAACACGGACGACCGCTGGCTCCACGACTCGCGGTGGGGGAAGAGGTAGAGCAGCTCGCCCCGGGGGTCGAGGTCGGATGGGTCGACCGTCACGCCCGCCTCCTCGGCGACCTCGCGGACCGCCGCCTCGACGGCCGTCTCGCCCGGCTCGAGCTTGCCGCCGAGCCCCACGTGGTAGCCGACGCCGAGGCCGGTCTTCTTGCGGCCGAGCAGCACCTGGGCGACCCCGTCGCGCTCGCGGAGCAGGTACGTGACGCAGACGCGGTAGGGCATGCCGCCCAGGGTAGCGACCGGCGGCCCGGCGCCGAGCAGGACCGCGGCACCGGGACGCGGGAGGCGCGCGACCGGCACCGAGGAGGCGTCCAGGGACGCCCCGCGTAGGGTCGTCGTCATGCCCGAGACGCCCGACGCACCCCGCGGCGGCGTGCCGGAGTTCCGCGGCGCCGGCCGGAGCCTCGAGGTGCTGCGGGCCGAGGCGCACGACGAGCTGGCCGCCCTGATCGAGCTGCGCTGCCGGGGCGGCGAGGACCCGTGGGACGTGGTCCCGTCGCTGCCGACCGTCGACGAGCAGGTCGTGATCGCCATCCGCGCCGACGCCCGGGGCGTCGAGGGCGTGCCCGTCGCGGGCGGGCTCGGGGCCGAGGACGAGCTGCGGTTCCTCCGCGGGATCGCGCTGTGGCACCCGGAGCTGTCGCGCGCCGTCTGGTCGTTGATGGGGCGGATCGACGCGGCGTCGCACTGAGGCGCTGGCGGTGCTGATGGTGACGGCGCTGTCGGGGGTCGCGGCTAGCGTGGCCGCATGATCTGGAGCGACGTCCTCACCGTGACGCTCGGCGCGTTCCTCGGCGCCGGGGCGGCCTTCGCCTCGAACCTGCTCGTGCGGCTCCTCGAGTCGCGTCGGTCCGAGGCCTCGGCCCTCAACGAGCTCGTGACCGAGATCCACTTCCGGCGGGTGCTCCGGCGCATCTCCGCGACGCGCAGCCCCGACGCCGCGACCCGCGATCCCGGCTGGCAGCACGCACGGCGGTCGATCGGCGCGCTGCGGGGCGTGATCCGCGCGGCACGTCGGCGCACGCGGCCGCGCTCGACGGCGTTGCCCGTGCTCAACGAGATGACGCTGGCGTGCAACACGTTCCTCGACGACAGCGAGGACGCGCCCGACCTGTACCGCCTGCACCTCATGCAGCTGCACGCCCGGCTCAACGAGAGCGTGCGACGCCTCCGCGACCCGCGCCGGGCCATCGCCGACCTCGAGCCGGGCGAGGCGCACCTCGCCCCGACCGTCGCGGGGCTGCGGGCCCCGACGACCCTGCTGGCGGACGACGGACTGCAGCCCGGAGGCGCGGGTACCGTCGCCCGCATGACCAGCGACGCGCACGCCGACCAGCCAGCCCCTGCCGACCTGCCCGACCCCGCAGCCGTGCCCGACGACGACCTCGACGGCCTCGCCACGCTGCCGGGCGTGCGCACCGCCGGCGGCGCCGAGAAGGCCGGCACCCCGGAGGAGGCGGCCGAGATCCGTCGGCAGGAGGCCGCCCCCGGCCCCGCCGAGAGCCACGTCGCGTCCGACGAGTACCCCGACGTCCCCGAGCAGGACGGCCTCACGGGGTCCGACCGCAGGGTCTGAGGCACGAGCCGGAGCACGACGCGGCAGCCTGGCTAGGCTGGCCGGATGGCCTCCCTCACCCCTCCCCGCGCCCCGCAGAAGCCCGTCGTCCGCAGCCACCACGGCCACGACGTCGTCGACGCCTACGAGTGGCTGCGCGACAAGGAGGACCCCGAGGTGATCGCCCACCTCGAGGCCGAGAACGCGTACACGGCCGAGCAGACCGACCACCTGGCCGCCCTGCGCGAGACGATCTTCGAGGAGATCAAGGGCCGCGTGCAGGAGACCGACCTCGGCGTCCCCGTGCGCGAGGGCTCGTGGTGGTACTACTCGCGCACGGCGGAGGGGAAGCAGTACGGCATCCACTGCCGCGCCCCGATCTCCGGGCCGGACGACTGGACTCCCCCGGCGATCGCCGCCGACCGCCCCGCCGAGGGCGAGCAGGTGCTGCTCGACGGCAACGTCGAGGCCGAGGGGCACGACTTCTTCTCGCTCGGCAGCTTCGACGTCTCGGCCGACGGCACCCGCCTGGCCTGGGCCGTCGACACGACGGGCGACGAGCGCTACCTGCTCCGCGTCCGCGACCTCGAGACCGGCCGCGACCTCGACGACCGCGTCGAGGACACTGCTCCCGGCGCCGTGTTCGACGCGACCGGCGAGTGGATCTTCTACCCCACCGTCGACGAGGCGTGGCGGCCCGACACCATCTGGCGGCACCGCGTCGGCACGACCGGCGACGACGTCGTCGTGATGACCGAGCCCGACGAGCGCTACTGGATCGGCGTCGGCCTCACCCGCAGCCGCCAGTACCTGTTGATCGAGATGGGCTCGAAGATCACCAGCGAGACCTGGATGCTGGATGCGACCCACCCGACCGGCGAGTTCCGCGTGGTCTGGCCCCGCCGGGAGGGCGTCGAGTACGAGGTGGAGCACGCCGTGATCGCGGGGAGCGACCGCCTCCTCGTCGTCCACAACGACGGTGCCGAGAACTTCGAGCTGGTCGACGTGCCGGCCGACGACCCGACCTCGACGACCGACCGCCAGGTCGTCGTGCCGCACAGCGCCTCCGTCCGGCTCGAGTCGGTCGACGCGTTCGCCGGGCACCTCGTCGTCGAGTACCACCGCGAGGCGATGCCGCGCTTCTCGGTCGTCCCCCTGGGCCCCGACGGCATCGGCGAGCCGGTCGAGGTCGAGTTCGACGAGCCGCTGTTCTCGGCAGGGGCCTCGGGCGGCCCCGAGTTCGCCCAGCCGACCGTGCGGTTCGTCCACACGTCGTTCACGACGCCCTCGACCGTCGTCGACCTCGACGTCCGCAACGGCGAGCGCCGTGTGCTCAAGCGCCAGGTCGTGCTCGGCGACTACGACCCCGCCGACTACCAGCAGGCCCGCGAGTGGGCGACGGCCGCCGACGGCACCCGCATCCCGATCTCGCTCGTCTGGCGGCGCGACGCCGTCCGCGTCGGCGAGCCCGCTCCCCTGCACCTCTACGGCTACGGCTCGTACGAGCACAGCATCGACCCGGGCTTCAGCGTCGCCCGCCTCTCGATGCTCGACCGCGGCGTGGTGTTCGCGGTCGCGCACGTGCGCGGCGGCGGCGAGATGGGCCGCGCCTGGTACGAGCAGGGCAAGACCCTGTCGAAGAAGAACACCTTCACCGACTTCGTCGACGTCGCCGACCACCTGATCGCCGAGGGACGCACCAGCCCCGAGCTGCTGGTGGCCGAGGGCGGCAGCGCGGGCGGCCTGCTGATGGGCGCCGTGGCGAACATCGCCCCGGAGCGCTTCGCCGGGATCGTCGCGGCCGTGCCGTTCGTCGACGCCCTGACGAGCATCCTCGACCCCTCGCTGCCCCTCACCGTGATCGAGTGGGACGAGTGGGGCGACCCCCTGCACGACCCCGGGGTCTACGAGTACATGGCGAGCTACACGCCGTACGAGAACGTGCGTGAGGGGGCGACGTACCCGCGCATCCTCGCGGTCACCTCTCTCAACGACACCCGCGTGCTCTACGTCGAGCCCGCGAAGTGGACGGCTCGGCTGCGCGACGTCGGCGCTCCCGTGCTGCTCAAGACCGAGATGTCGGCGGGCCACGGCGGCGTCAGCGGACGTTACGAGTCATGGCGCGAGCGGGCCTTCGAGCTCGCCTGGCTGCTCGACGTGCTCGGCCGCGCCTAGGCCGACGTGGGGCACCTCGCGCAGGACACGGCCGCGCTCGACCAGGTCGGGCTCGACCACGTCGCGCTGCTGCGCGGGATCAACGTCGGGACGGCGAAGCGCGTGCCGATGGCCGAGCTGCGGGCAGCCGCCGAGGACCTGGGGAACGAGCGGCCGGCGACGCTGCTGAACAGTGGCAACCTCGTGTTCTCGGCCGATCGTCCGCTCGGGTCCGAGGACGCCGACGCCCTGCGGGCAGCCGTCCGCGAGCGCACGGGCGTCGACGCCGAGCTGGTCGTCCTCGGCGGCGACGCGTTCGCGCGGATCGCGGCGGCGAACCCGCTGCGCGACGGGTCACGTGAGGCGAAGCTGCTGTCGGTCGCGTTCGCCCAGGCGGGGCGCCCTGTGGTCGAGGAGGCGCCTCCTGCGTCCGACCTCGCCCCCGAGCTGATGGTCGTGACGGGCGAGGCGGTCTACCAGTGGCTGCCCGACGGCGTCCTCGCCAGTCGCGTGCCCGCCGCGTGGTGGCGGTCGCTCGCCGTGCCGGTCACGGCGCGGAACGACGCCACGGTGCGCAAGATCGAGGCGCTGCTCGTCTCCAGGCGCGCCGCCGCCTCCTGACGACCGGTCCGTCCCGTCGTCTCCAGGGTCGGCAGGTTCAGGCGGACTCGGCGCCGAGGCCCCGGGCGAGCTTCGAGCGCGACGTCGAGGGGACGGCGCCGGCGGCGAGCAGGCGCTCCTCGATCGCGTCGAGCAGGGCGTCTCCCGCCGGGCCGTCGACGCCGGGGGCGAGCTCCGCCTCCCACTCGCGCCAGCGTCGGACGACGGGCTCGGCGCCGTCTCGGCCCGGCACGGTCGCCGTGACGACGTCGTCGGCGAGCTCGGCCACCGCGTCGCCCTCCGCGTCGAGGAGCGTCGTCGCCGTGCGCGTCGTCTCGAGCACGATCACCGGCGCGACCGACCGGCCGCGGAGCTGCTCCTCGACCCGGGCGAGCAGCTCGGCGGGGACTCCCTCGTCCTCCGAGCCGAGGGGCGCGTGCACCTCGCGCCGCCCCCGGGTGCTGCCGTCGGAGGCTGATGCGGCCGCCGAGTGGTCGGTTCGTGTCCCCTGAGAGGTCTCGGAGGACATCTCCTGACCACTCGTGTCCTGACCACTCGGGGCCGAGCCGGCGGCCACGGGCGGCAGCTTGAGGTGCCAGCCCTCGTCGTGGCCGCCCGTCCGGCGACGCAACGTGATGCGCGAGCCCAGCAGGAGGTGGTCCTCCGTGTCGTGGTAGACGGCACGGAGGTGCGCGGGGGCGGAGCGCTCGACGCGGGCGACCTCGAGGACCGGGGCTGCGCCTCCTGCGGGGCTCGAGAGGCCGTCGAGGTCGGGGACGACCGCCTCCGCGTCGACGTCGTACTTGCGCTCGATCTCGGTCTGCTCGCTCGTGCTCATGCAGACAGTTCTAGCCTGGCGGTCTCCGAGCGTCCCGGGCCGGGAGAACACCGGTCTCCCGACCTGCCCGCGGGCGTAGGGTCGGGGGCATGAGCGACGTCGCGCCGACCCTTGCCGGATGGATGGCGCGACAGCGCTGGTACGCCACGAAGGGCAGCACGCCCGCGATCCGGGTGATCGGGTCGTTCGAGGCCGACCTCGACGGCGTCCTCGCGATGACGCTGCTCGTGATCGACGAGGCGCCCGAGCTGCCCGTGCTGTACCAGGTGCCCGTGGTCGCGCGCCGCACCCCGCTGCCCGGCGGCGACGCGGCGTTCATCGGCTCGGCCGACGACCTCTACCTCTACGACGCCCCGCACGACCCCGCGTACGCACGTCACCTCTTCGAGCTGATGTCGAGCCGTGCCCACGTGGAGGGCTCCGACGTCGTCGTCGACGGGACGCCGCTCGTCGAGGCCGGGCGGGTGCGGAAGTCGCGCGTGCTGAAGGGCGAGCAGTCGAACACGTCGATCATCTACGACCTCGAGGGCGGGCCCGTCGAGCACGCCATCGCGAAGGTGTTCCGGGTGCTGCACCACGGCGACAACCCCGACGTCACGACGCAGGCCGCGCTGACCGAGGGCGGCTCGGCCAGGGTGCCGACGACGTTCGGCTCGCTGCACGCCACCTGGCCCGACCCGGGCCGCGACCACGGCGAGGCGCGCGGCCACCTCGCCTTCTCGCAGGAGTTCCTCGCCGGCGCCGAGGACGCCTGGCGCGTCGCGCTCGACGCCGCCTCCGCCGGCCAGGACTTCACGACCTCCGCCCGCGAGCTCGGCACCGCCGTCGCCGAGGTGCACGCCACCCTCGCCGACCAGCTCGGCACGGTCGACGCCGACGCCTCGGCCGTTGCCGAGGCCCTCACGAGCATGCGACGCCGCATCTCGATCGCGGCCCGCGAGGTGCCCGAGATCGCCGAGCACGAGGAGGCGGTCCTCGCCGTCTACGACGCGGCCGAGTCCCTGACGTGGCCGCGCCTCCAGCGGATCCACGGCGACCTGCACCTCGGGCAGGCACTCCAGTCGCCCAGCCGCGGCTGGACCCTGCTCGACTTCGAGGGCGAGCCGCTCCGGCCGATGCCCGAGCGCTCGCGTGCCGACCTCGTGCTGCGGGACATCGCCGGCATGCTCCGCTCGTTCGACTACGTCGCCGGGTCGCTCGCGCAGCAGTCTCCCCCGGTCGACGCGGCTGCCTGGGCGCACGACTCGCGCGTCGCCTTCGTCGACGGGTACATCGCCTCCTCGGGGGTCGACGTGCGCGCCCAGCGCGCCCTGCTCGACGCGTTCGAGATCGACAAGGCCGTCTACGAGGCCATCTACGAGAAGCGGAACCGGCCGGACTGGATCGGCATCCCCCTCGCGGCGGTCGCCCGGCTCGTCGCGCGCTCGGGTCGCCGCGTGGGCTGAGGCCCGCGCCGCCGCCCCTGCCCTCGGGCCACGCGCGGTGGTGACGGAGCGGAGGAGGCGCGGCGCCGGTCCTGGGGACCGGTGCCGCGCCTCCTTCGTGCTGCCGTGCCGGGCCCTAGGGCCGCGGCACGTTGCGCAGGTTCGAGCGCGCCATGGAGACGACCTCGCCCGCGCCTCCGTTCATGACGATCTTGGACATCGCCAGCGAGAAGCCCTTCACCTGGGCCCCCGTGATCGCGGGAGGCAGCGAGAGCGCCTGCGGGTCGGTCGCGATGTCGATCAGCGCCGGCCCGTCGTGCTCGAACACGGCCTCGAAGCCGTCGCGGAGGTCGCCCGGCTGGTCGACGTGCACCGCGTGGATGCCGATCGAGCGGGCGACCGCGGCGTAGTCGACGTAGGGCACGTCGACGCCGAAGTCCGGGTAGCCGTCGACGAGCATCTCGAGCTTGACCAGGCCGAGGGTCGAGTTGTTGAAGACGACGATCTTCACGGGGATCTCGTACATCTTCGCGGTGATCAGCTCGCCCATCAGCATCGAGAGCCCGCCGTCGCCCGACATCGAGACGACCTGGCGGCCGGGGAACGCGAGCTGCGCTCCGAGCGCGTGCGGCAGGGCGTTCGCCATCGAGCCGTGCAGGTACGAGCCGAAGACGCGACGGCCGGCCGTCGGTGTGATGTACCGGGCGGCCCAGACGTTCGCCATGCCGGTGTCGGCAGTGAAGATCGCGTCGTCGGCGGCGATCTCGTCGAGGATCGACGCCGCGTGCTCCGGGTGGATCGGGACGAGCTTCTCGGCCCTCTTCGTGTACGCGCCGACGACGCTGCCCATCAGCTTCTCGTGCTTCTTGAGCGTCTTGTCGAGGAACCGTCGGCTCTTCTTCGGCTTCACCAACGGCTGCAGCATGCGCAGGGTCGGCAGCACGGCGCCGTGCACCGGCACGTGCACCGTCGCGCGACGACCGATCACGGCGGCCTCGACGTCGACCTGGGCGATCGTCACCTGGTCGCCGTCGGGCAGGAACTGCGGGTAGGGGAAGTCGGTGCCGAGCAGCACGAGCAGGTCGGCGTCGTGGATGCCCGCGTGCGCGGCGCCGTAGCCGAGCAGGCCCGTCATGCCGACGTCGTAGGGGTTGTCGTGCTGGATGACGTCCTTGCCGCGCAGGCTGTGGCCGATCGGCGCCCCCACCACGCCGGCCAGCTCGATGATCTCGTCGTGGGCGCCCCGGCCTCCCTCGCCGACGAAGAACGCGACGGTGCCGGCCGCGTTGATCGCGTCGGCGAGGGCCTGCACGTCCTCCTGCGCGGGGACGAGCTCGGGGGCGCGGGTCGTCAGGTGGGGCGGGGTCGCGCCCTGCGCCTCCAGCTCGGCGATGTCGCCGGGCAGCGTCACGACGCTGACGCCGTGCCCGGCCACCGCGTGCCGGATGGCGGAGGCGACGACCGACGGCGACTGGACGGCCGTCGAGATCATCTCGGAGTAGCCCGAGCACTCGACGAAGAGCCGGTCGGGGTGCGTCTCCTGGAAGTAGTCGGTGCCGATCATCGCGCTGGGGATGTGGCTCGCGATCGCGAGCACCTTCGCACGGCTGCGGTGGGCGTCGTAGAGGCCGTTGATGAGGTGCAGGTTGCCGGGGCCGCAGGAGCCGGCGCAGACGGCGAGTTCGCCGCTCATCTGCGCGTCGCCGGACGCCATGAAGGCCGCCGCCTCCTCGTTGCGCACGTGGATCCAGTCGATGCCGCCCTTCGCCGAGCCGCCGGTGCGGCGGACCGCGTCGACGATCGGGTTCAGGCTGTCGCCGACGATCCCGTAGATGCGCCGGACCCCGGCTGCGACGAGCTGGGCGATGATCTGGTCGGCGACGGTGTCTGCCACGGGGTCCTCCTGGTGCGGTGCGTGATGGTGTGGTGCGTGATGGTGTGGGGACGCAGGAGGCGGTGGGCGGGCCTGGTCGACGGGCCGGCGCCTCCTGCTGTCGTGTCTCTCAGCCAACTCCCCCGTCCCTCACCGCCGACCGGGCATAGCCTGTGCCCATGACCGACACCGCCACCTCCTACGTCCCCGAAGCCGGCTCCATCACGATGTTCAGCACGTCGTGGTGCGGCTACTGCGCCCGCCTGAAGCAGCAGCTCGGCAAGCAGGGCATCGGCTTCACCGAGGTCAACATCGAGGAGGTCGCGGGCACCGCCGAGATCGTCGAGAGCGTCAACGGCGGCAACCAGACGGTGCCGACCGTGATCTTCCCCGACGGCTCGACCGCGACGAACCCGTCGCTCGCCGACGTGAAGGCGAAGCTCGGGCTCTAGCGCTCGACTGACGCCCGTCGGCGCTCGCCGGCGCCCGCGACGCGAGAACGCCCCGATCCTCCCTCGGGAGGCGCGGGGCGTTCGCGTGCGCCAGGTCGCGTCAACTCTGCGGTGCGGCCGCGAAGAACTCGATCTGGTTGCCGTCGGGGTCCTTGACCATCAAGGTGGTGCCGAAGTCGGGGTCCTCGAGGTCGGACTCGATGCCGACCGACGCAGCGTGCTCCTGCCAAGCGACGACGGCCTCGCGGTCGGCCACGGCGAAGCCGATGTGGTCGAGGCCGGGCACGGTCGGGTCGAAGGGAACCGCCTTGCCCTCGGTGTAGGCGGTCACGCCGAGGATCTGGCCGTTGCCGACCGAGAAGAGGCGACGGTCGAGACCGTCCAGCACGATCTGCCCGACGGGCGGCGCGCCGAGCAGCGACTCGTAGAACGCGAGGCTCGCGTCGAGGTCGGACACGGTGATGGCGACGTGGGCGTAGCCCTGGATCTCGGGCATGGTGTGCTCCTTCGGGTGCGTGCGTGTGGTGGTCACCCGACCCAACTCCCGCCTCCTGGGAGGCGTCCCTCCCCCGTCGCCCCGCACTCGCTCATCGTCCACAGGACCGACGCGAGGAGGCGCGGGCCCCGACCCGAGGACGCCACGCTGGCCGCGTGCTCCCCTCCCGCGCCTCCGGCCTGCTGATCCGGTCCCGTCACGACGACCCCGCCGAGCGTCGGGCGCACGCCCGCGGCGAGCTCGTCCGCGTCGCGCCCGGCCGCTACGTCCGCGCGGCGGACTGGGCGCCGCTCAGCCCCGAAGACCGCGTGGTCCTCCGTGCCGTCGCGACGCTGGATCGCCTCGGGCGGACCGCCGTCGTCTCGCACGTCGCCGCAGCCGCGATGTGGGGCATGCCTCTCGTGGGCGTCCCCCCGTCGACGACGAGCATCACGGATCCCGACCGCGGCCGCACGCACACCGGCGATCACATGACCAAGCACGCGGCGGCCCTCGCGGACGTCGACGTCGCGACAGTCGAGCACATGCCGCTGACGACGCCGGCTCGGACGGCTGTCGACATCGCTCTCACCGCCTCCCGCAGTCAGGCAGTGGCCGTTCTCGATCACTGCCTGCGGGCCCGGCTCTGTACCCTCGACGAGTACTGGGCGGCCCTGGACCGACGTGACCGGCGGCGAGGCACCTCGCGGGTCGTGTGGGTCGGCGCCTTCGCGTCTCCCCTGGCCGAGTCGGCAGGCGAGTCCGTGCTCCGCGTGGCTCTCGACGGGCTGGACTTCCCTCCTCCGCAGCTCCAGCGGCCCTTCCGCGACGAGGTGGGCCTGATCGGCTACGGCGACTTCTGGTGGGACGACGTCGGGCTGCTGGACGAGTTCGACGGCCTGAAGAAGTACCGCGCTGCCGAGTACCGAGGCGGTCTCAGCGTCGAGGACGTCGTCGTGCGCGAGAAGCTGCGCGAGGACCGGCTGCGCGCCCTGCCCGAGGTACGCGGCGTCGTCCGGACCGTGTGGCGCGACCTCTACCGCCCCGCGGAAGTGGCGGCCGCGCTAGCTCGCGCGGGCCTTCATCGACAACGCACCGGGTTTCGTACACTGCACCGGGACTAGACGCGGTGCAGTGCACGAAACCCGGTGCAGTGTCGAGACGGCAGCCCGGCAGGGGCCGCGCGCTGCTACTCGGCGAGGGCCTCCGTGAGGAGGGCGACGAGCGCGCTGAGCTGGATGTCGGTCGAGTCGACCACCTCGCTGTCGTCGCCGTCGAGGGCGCGCGCCGCGAGGCCCGCCTTGCTGTCGATCAGCTCGGCGATCTTCGTGTCGATCGTCTGGGCGGCGATGATGCGCCAGGCGGTGACGGGTTCTTCCTGGCCGATGCGGTGCACGCGGTCGATGGCCTGCGTCTGCTCGGCGTCCGTCCACGACAGCTCGGCGAGCACGACGTTCGACGCGACCTGCAGGTTGAGCCCGACGCCGGCCGCCGTGAGCGAGCAGACGACGACCTCGACCTCGGGGTCCTCCACGAACGCGTCGATCTGGCGCTGGCGCACGGCCGGCGTCTGGTCGCCGCGGATCGACGAGTACTTGATGCCGCGCTTCGCGAAGGTCTGCTCGGCGACGTCCATCACGTCGATGTGCTTGGCGAAGAAGACGACCTTGCCGACGTTGCGGGCGAGCTGCGCGGTGTAGTCCGCGGCGAGCCCGGCCTTGGCCTGGCCGATGCGGCGCACCATGCTGAAGACGTTCTCGCCGTTCTTCGCGGTGGTCGTGTCCTCGAGCTCCCACTTCGCGACCTGGCGCACCAGGTCGTGGTCGATCCCCTCGACCCGGACGCCGGAGGTGCGGGCCGCGAGCGCGGACCGGTACCGGGAGACGAGACGGCGGGCCAGCTCGCGCTCGGCCTCGCGGATCGAGCGGCCGGCCTCGTCGTCGAGCTCGACGGGGAGGTCGGCGATGCGGCGGGCCGGGATGTCCGCGGCGACGTCGACCTTGCGGCGTCGGACGATGCCGAGGTCGATGACGATCTCGCGGGCGGACGAGAAGAAGCCGGGATCGGCCGGCGTGAGGCCCGCCTCCTCGAGCTGCTCCATGAGCTCGGCGGCGGGCTTCTTGTCGCCGATCCAGCCGAGGAACTCCCAGATCGCACGGAAATCTTCGATGTCGTTGATCAGCGGCGTGCCGGTGAGCGCCATCAGCAGGGGGTGCGCCGTGCGCGAGCGGATGCGCTCCGACAGCTGCAGCACGTGCCGCGAGCGCTGAGACTCCTTGTTCTTGATGAAGTGCGCCTCGTCGACGATCATGCCCTTGAAGCCGAGGTCGCCGAGCCAGCCGACGTGGCGGTCGAGCACCTCGTAGTTGACGATCACCACGTCGGCGAAGGCGTCGAGGGTGTCGCCGTCGCCGTGGATCACCGTGGCCGTGCGGGTCGGCGTCCAGAGCTGGACCTCGCGGGCCCAGTTGGTCTTGACGACGTTGGGCACGACGACGAGCAGCGGGTACGCGCCGGCCGCCTGCGCGGCGAGCAGCGACTGGGCCGTCTTGCCGAGGCCGGGCTCGTCGGCGAGCAGGTAGGTGCGGTGGCCCTGGCGGGCGGACTCGACGAGCTGCGCCTGGTGGTGCATGAGCGTCGCGCCGGCCGGGGCGTCGACGGTGGTCGGCTCGGGGAGCGGCATGCACGCGGACCCGCCGCCGGCGCCGTACTCGAACGACTTGAAGAGCGGGCCGAAGAGCTCCCAGTTGGCGAGGCGCACCGGGTGCACCTCGCGGGTGACCTCGGCGAGCGAGAAGTCCGGCGGCAGGAACGGGTTGGCGAGCTGGCGCGAGACGACCGACTGCGGCACGACCTGGCGCTCGGAGACGGGCGCGACGGGCGCGGCCTCGCGCACGACGACCTGCTCCTCGGGCGCGAGCTCCATGCCGGCGGACATCTGCATGTCGCGCTTGAGGGCCTTGGCGCTCTCGGACACGACCGCGTCCTCGCCGAGCAGGGCGATGAGCGACGTGTCGCGGGCGGCGGTCTTCGCGAGGATCTGCGCGACGCCGTCGAGGCGCTTCATCTGCTCGGCGCGCTCGGAGTCGCTGATCGCCTTGTCGACCTTGACGCGGGCTCGCTCCTCGCGCATGAGGAGCGCGATGACCTGGAACTTGGTGCGACTGGAGGGCTTGACCTGCCCGCGCTGGGCGGCGGCCTCCACCTCGCGCACGGCCCGGGCGAGGACGGGGATGAGCCCGTCGTTGTCCACCTCGCGGCGGCGGTGCTTCTGGGGGGCGGTGCGGGTGCCGCCCTGCTGACGCTGGCCTGGTCGAGCCAAGGCTCCTCCTCGTGGTCGACGCGACGGTCGACGTGCTGTGTCGTCGAGCGACGACGGGTGGTGCTGCGGTGCGGCGCTCCGGCCCGGGGGCCGGCCCCGGCTCTCGTCTGCCCCGGCCCTCGCCTGCCCCGACGCGACGGCCCGCCGCGGTGCGGGCACCTGGGCGGAACGAGACACGACCGGACGACTTCGGGTCGGACGGCGGGAAGGCACGGACGGACGGAACCAGCCTCAGACGCGAGGTGCGGAGGAGGCGCGGTGCCGGCGACACGTCACCGGGCCCGTGCAGACCTGGCCGACACGGACCTGGCCGACACGGACCTACGAGGCGGACGAGCCGCCGCCGGTCGTGTCGGACCCACCGTGTCGGACGACGACACGGACGGTGCTGAGCCCCACTTTACGCGCTCACGCACCCGCGACGCCACCGGGCGCCGCCGTGTCGCGGGCGGCGGGGGCCGGCCAGCCGCCGAGGGCCCCGGCCGCGGCGCCGACCAGCTGCTCCGCCTTGCGCCGCCCGGTGTCCGTGCCGAGCGTCGCCTGGCCCCCCGCATGAGCCAGCAGCTGGGCTGCGACCGCCGGGGCGAGGCGGTCGGCGAGCTCCGGCACCGCACGTGCCCAGGTGCGGGAGAGCTCGTCCGCGAGCCGCTCGCACGCGCGGGCCTCGGCCTCGTCGCCGTTGCCGCGGTGCCACTGACCCGTGACGACGAGGTGGGCGACCAGGGCCGCGGCGTCGCGGGCGGGGTGGCCGAGCCCGGCGGTGTCGATGTCGAGCAGGCCGGTGACGTGCCACGGCCGCTCCGGGTCGACGAAGAGCTGCTCGAGGTGGAGGTCGCCGTGGATGACGGCGAGCGCGTCGCCCGTCCAGGACGACCGTCGACGCTCGATCTCGCCGTACAGGGCGTGGATCTCGGGCGCGCGCTGCGGCAGGGCCGTCGACAGGGTGCCGCGGTGCCAGTCCGCGTGGTCGAGGGCGTCCGACTGGGCCCGGTTCGTGATGTGCACGCCGGCGACGAGCCGGCCGAGGTCGACGATCTGCCGCACGAAGCGCGGCTCGTCCGCGAGGTCGGCGACCCGCTGCCCCGCCGGCACGCCGGGGACGCGCTCGAGCACGAGCAGTCCGTCGGGGCGCGACGCGAGCACGCGGGGCACCGGCAGGCCCTGCGCACGGAACGCCTCGTGCTGGGCGACGATCGGCGCGACGCGGTCGGGTCGGATCACCTTGAGGAACACGGTCGTCTCGGCGGAGTCCAGCCGGATGACCGCCCTCTTGCCCGGCCGGTACGCGGCGACGCTCAAGGTCGGCGAGGCGACCACGATGCCGAGCGCGGCCAGCGACTCCGTGACGCGGTCGGGGTAGGTGACGCCGGCGAGGGCGGGGAGGAGAGGGTCGGCCGGGTACGCCCAGACGGCGAGCTGCTGCCCCGTCGACGGGTCGGTGGTGAGGACGCTCGTCGCGTCAGCGGTCGACACGTCCGTGTCGATGAAGGTCAGGACCGTGTCGGAGGCGCCCGCCTCGTCGACCGTGTCGACCTCGTAGCCGTAGAGGAACCCGTGCCCGGACGGCTCGACCGAGTGGGGCCGGAAGGCGACGACGGTGAGCCCCGAGCCGGCGAAGGCCGCGGGGAGCACCTCTGCTGAGTTCGGCCACACGCGTTCAGTAAACCCGTCGGAGGCGGCCGCCGAGGGCCGACGGGGCGGCACGGTTACCCGATCGTGATGCGGGCGCGACGGTATCCTCGGGAGCGTGCACCTCGTCTCGCGCATCCGTCAGACGCGGCGCACCCCTCTGCTCCAGGTCGCCAAGACGTCCGCCGCGGTCGTCGTCGCGTGGTTCGCGTCGGTCGCGCTGCTGCAGCAGCCCCTGCCGATCTTCGCCGCGATCGCCGCGCTGCTCGTCGTCCTGCCGAGCGTCAACCAGTCGCTCGTGCGCGGGCTCGAGCGGAGCGTCGGCGTGGTCGCGGGCGTGCTCATCGCGTTCGCGGCAGGCCAGCTGTTCGGCGCCTCCACGTGGATCGTGCTCAGCATCGTCGTCGTCAGTCTGCTCGTCTCGTGGGCGCTCCGCCTCACGCCGAGCAGCGCGAACCAGGTGCCGATCTCGGCGATGCTCGTGCTCGCGATCGGGGCGCAGACCCCCGACTACGCGCTCGACCGGGTGCTCGAGACCGTCATCGGCGCCGTGGTGGCCCTGGCGATCAACGCGCTCGTGGTCCCCCCGGTTCTGCTCGCGCCCGCCCACCTGGCCGTCGGACGCCTCACCCGCGACCTGGCGGCGGTGCTGGACGAGCTCGGCGCCGTGCTCTCGACGCCGAGCGACCGCGAGCGCCTCGGCGCCGTGCTCGTGCAGGCGCGAGGCCTGCGCGACCTCCAGGCGAAGGCCGCCGCGGCCGTCGCCGCGGGCGAGGAGAGCCTCATGCTCAACCCGCGCGCGAGCCGTCAGCGGACCGTGCTCGAGGCGGACGCGGCGCTGCTCGTCCGGCTGACGGCGCTCGTCCACCGCGCCGTCGGGATGACCCGCTCCGTGCACGACAACTACGACGTCGAGCTCGTGGACGACCCGGCCGTGGGGCAGATCGCCGAGGAGCTGCACCGGGCGGCGCACGACCTGCGCCTCCGGGGACGGCAGGCCGAGGCCGGCTCGGCACCCGCCTCCTCGGGGCCGTCGCCGGACGAGCGCCGGCTGCACGGTCAGCCCCCGTTCGGCGGCGACCGCCCGCCGCTCGACGGCGGCGAGGCCGACACGAGCCACGACGCCTGGCCCGAGGCCCCGGCCCTCACGGCGCCGGTGCGGGTGCTCCGGCCCGACCCGGACCACTGGGTGCTGATCGGCTCGCTGCTCGAGGACATCCGCCGGGTGCGCGAAGAGATCATCGACGAGTGACCGGCGACGTCAGCGCGGCCCCCGGCGACTCCTACGCGCCCTTCGGGCTCGACCCCGAGGAGGCGCGCGACCTGGTCGAGGACGTCGTCGACACCGCCGACGGCCGGGTCGTGCTGCACCGGTCGGCCGTGCTGGGCGACGCGGGCCCGGCGGGCGACGCGGCCCGCGCCTCGGCGACGGTGATGCTGCACGGGGCGGCCGGCTCGTGGACGACGTGGCTGCCGCTCCGCCGGGCCGTGCGCGAGGCCGGCGCGGACGCCCCGGCGGCCCTCGCCGGACCGCTCGTGCTGATCGACCTGCCGGGCTGGGGAGCCAGCCCGGCGCCCGCCGTCGCTCTCGACGTGCACGCGGCGTCCCGGGTCGTCCACGCCGTGGCCGACTCCTGCGGGCTCGACCGCTTCGACCTCGTCGGCCACTCGCTCGGCGCCCTGGTCGCGCTGCACGTCGCCGCGCAGACGCCCGGTCGCGTGCGGTGGCTGGGGCTCGTCTCCCCGACGACGTTCTCCGCGCTCGAGGCCGCGTCGCGGCCGTGGCGCGGGCTGCGGACGGTGCCGGCCCTCGTGCTGCTGCGGGTGGTGTTCCGGGTGCTGCCCCGCGCCTCCGGCCCCCTGCTCGCCGGCGCCGCCAGGGTCGGGCTGCTGCGCGCCCTCTCCGCTCCCGTGTTCCGGCACGTGCGCCGGGTGCCCCGCTCCGTGCTCGAGGCGTTCGTGGCCGAGATCCGGCCGCGGGCCTTCGTCGCCGCGGTCAAGTCGGGCGTGGGCTACGACACCGGCACCTGGGCGAGGATCACCTGCCCGGTCGCGGTCGTCGCCGGGGCGGAGGACGCGTTCGCGCAGCCGGACGACCTCGTGCGGCTGCGGGACCTGCTGCCGCAGGCGCGGACGACTGTGCTGGTCGGCTGCGGGCACTTCGCCCACGTCGAGCGGCCGCGCGAGACGGTCAGGGCACTGAGCCCCCGGCGCTGAGGGCGTCGCCGTCGGCGCCGACCTCGCCGAGGTCGCCGCCCTCGACCGCGGCCACGACCATGTCGACGCACCGCGGGTTCCCCAGCGGCCGGAAGTGCCCGTCGACGGGGAACGTCACGTTGACCGCCCCCGGCAGGACGCTGCCCTCGGTGACGTGCGCGTCGAAGCGCGATGCCATCGAGGTGACACGCCCGTTCGCCTCGCGCTGCTCGGCGAGCTGCAGCAGCGCGGCGTCGCTGGGCGAGAAGGCCCGGAGCGCCGGGTTCGGCAGCACGCGCGACCAGCGCGTGCCCGAGAACGGGCTGTTGATCGCCACCATCCTGTCGATGCGACGGTCGACGTCGGTGCCGACCATCATCGACTTGCCGACCAGGCCGCCCTTGCTGTGGGCGACGACGACGACCCCGCGCAGGTCGTGCGCGTCGAGGATCCGCTGCGCGGCCTCCGCGGTCGCCGGGATCGGCTGCCGGTTGTGGCGCATGCCGGGCACGACGACGACCGGGTGCCCGAGGTCGGAGAGGCGCTCGCCGATGACCCGGAGGTGCCGCCAGGTCTCGTAGACGCCGGGCAGCAGCAGCACGGGGGCGCGGTCGCCGTGTCGCCACCGTGCAGGGACGACACGGCCCGACCGCGGCACGAGGTGCACGCGCCAGACGAAGGCGTAGTCGGTCACCACGGTCGCGGCGAAGCGGACCAGGCCGACGCGACGGCGGCCACGGCCCCGGGACGGTGCGGAGGTCATGGCCCCGACGCTAGGCCGAGGTGCTCAGGCGACGCTGTGCGCCCGGGGCGTGCCGGCGGGCTCGTCGTCGACCCAGACGGGGGCGTCCCGGAACTCGACGGCGGCACGGGACGCGGCGAGCGCGCGCACCCAGCCGGTGCAGATCGACGCCCACGGCGGCGGGAACTGGGCCGCGTCGTCGAGGAGGCGGATCGCCAGGCCGGCGTGGCCGGCACGGGCTGCGGCGTTGGCCGCGTCGGGCAGCGCGCCGATCACGTAGCGGACGACGAGGACGCGGTGGTCCCACGCCATCTGGTCGATGTCGTCGAACGCGCCCCAGGCGCTCTCGATCTCGCGACGCAGCCGCGTCACCTCGACGGACTCGAAGCCCTGCGATCCCTCGCTCATGTGCCCCCCTCAGAGCCGGACGGGCGCCGGTGCCCGTCGATCGGCGACCGGTCGGTCGCCGATCGAGAAGATACCACGCCACCGGTTTCGAGACGAGATCGGCAGGCACAGCTCGCGGAGGCCGATCCGCGCCTCCTCACCTGGGTGTCCCCCGGAAGCTGGACCACTGCCCGGCGGGACGGGACTACCGTCCACGACGCACCCTGACCGGTGCGACGCAGCGGCTTGACGGCCGCACGCCCCCACGACTGAAGGAGTCCCCGTGTTCCAAGGATCCCCCGCCCTGCGCGAGTCCATGCAGAAGGTCCTCGTCGACCTCATCGAGCTCCACATCCAGGGCAAGCAGGCGCACTGGAACCTGCTCGGCAGCAACTTCCGCGACCTGCACCTGCAGCTCGACGAGATCGTCGACGCAGCCCGTGAGTTCAGCGACGAGGTCGCCGAGCGCATGCGCGCCGTCTACCTCGTGCCCGACGGCCGTTCGAACACGGTCGCCAACGAGACCAGCCTCGTGCAGTTCCCCGCCGGCCCGGTCGAGACCACCTCGGTCGTCGACCTGATCGTCGACCGGATGTACGCCGTCGTCGACACCATGCGCACCGTGCACGACGACGTCGACGACGAGGACCCGACGACGGCCGACGTGCTGCACAGCATCCTCGAGCGCCTCGAGCAGCTCGCCTGGATGACCGGCGCCGAGAACCGCCACCCCGAGCAGGACGCCGCGTCGGCGGACACGCGCGGACGCGACGAGGACGCCATGGCCGAGGGCCAGGACCGCGTCGGAGCCGTCGCCAACTAGCGACCTGCCGCCCGCCCCTGCGGGCACCACCGACTGGGCACCGCCCCGGAGATCCCCTACGCGACCTCCGGTGCGGTGCCCTTCCCACGACCTGGAGGCACCACCATGACGGACACGAGCAGCCCCACCACCGACACCGCCCCCGACTCCTTCGACCACGTCGTCGTGGGCGGGGGCATGACCGCGGACGCCGCGGCGAGGGCGATCCACGAGACGGCCCCGGAGGCGACCGTCCTGATCCTCAGCGACGACGTCGACGAGCCCTACACGCGCCCCGCGCTCTCGAAGAAGCTCTGGATCGACCCCGACTACACCGAGACCGACAACGACCTGGGCACCCGCGACGCGTCGGGGGCCGAGATCCGCCTGCGCACCTCGGTCACCGCCGTCGACCGCGAGGCCCGCACCGTGACGACGGACGACGGGCGCACCGTGTCGTGGGGGCGCCTCCTGCTGGCGACCGGCGGCACGCCGACCCGGCTCGACCTGCCCGAGGACGACCGCGTCGTGCACTTCCGCACCGCGGCCGACTACCGGCGGCTGCGCGAGCTCTCGGGCGAGGGACGTCGGGCCGTCGTCGTCGGCGGCAGCTACATCGGCACCGAGCTCGCCGCGGCGCTGGTGCAGAACGACACGCGCGTGACGCTCGTCACGCCCGACGACGTGCTCGGCGGCTCGGTGTTCCCGGCCGAGATCGCCACGCGCTTCGAGGCGGCCTTCGAGGAGGCGGGCGTCACCCTCGCGAAGGGACGTCGCGTCGAGGGCGGCTCGGCCTCCGACGCGGGGCTGCAGGTCGCACTCGACGACGGCTCGTCGCTCGAGGCCGACGCCGTGGCCGTCGGCCTCGGCATCACGCCGTCGACCGAGCTGGCCGAGGCGGCCGGCCTCGAGGTCGAGGACGGCATCGTCGTCGACGCCTCGCTGCGCACCTCGGACCCGCACGTCTTCGCCGCGGGCGACGTCGCCTCCTACCCGGACCGCATCCTCGGCCGCCGTCGCGTCGAGCACGTCGACAACGCCAAGGAGCAGGGCGCGTTCGTCGGGCGCGTGATGGCCGGGGCCGACGAGCACTACGGACACACGCCGTACTACTACTCGAAGGTCTTCGACATCTCGTACGAGGCGGTCGGCACGCTCGACGCGTCGCTCGAGACCGTGGTCGACGACAAGGGCGACGGGTCGGCCGTGGCGTACTACCTGTCGGACGGCGCCGTGGTCGGCGTCCTGCTCTGGAACGTCGAGGACGCCCGCGACGCCGCTCGCGCGGTCCTGGCCGAGGGCACGGACGTGTCGCGCGACGGGCTCGTCGGGCGGATCTGAGCCGGGCGGATCTGAGCCGGGACTAGACCGGACGGCAGGGCCCCGGGGACGCGCACCGCGCCTCCTCGGGGCCCTTCGCCGTGGGCGGCCTCGGGAGTGCCGTGCTCAGGTGCTCAGGCCGTCAGGCCTGCGGGCCGAACAGGAACGGCGCGCGACCGGCCCGGTCGAGGTCGAGCGCGAACACGCCGCCGCTGAGGGGGTGCTCGGCGAGCTGGTCGTCGTCGAGCCCTTCGCGGGCGGACAGCACGAAGAGGGTCCGCAGGTCGGCACCGCCGAACCCGATGCCGGTGAGCAGCGGCACGGGGAACTCGATGCGCTCGACGACGTCGCCGTCGCGGTCGAGGTGCACGACGACGCTCTCGCCGTGGACGGCGCCCCAGAACTCGCCGAGCTCGTCCCGGGCGAGGCCGTCGTGCGACCCGCCCGACGAGAAGGGGACGAGCTCGCCGAGCCTGCCGTCGGCGTCCCACGACGCGCGGTAGATCGTCTCTCGGTCGGTGTCGGTGAGGTAGATCTCGGAGCCGTCGTCGTTCCACTCGAAGCCGTTGGTCGTCGTGAAGTCGTCGCGCAGCATCGTGACGTCGCCGTCGGGCCCGACCCGCCACAGGCCGGCGACGGGAGCGCCGTCCGGGTCGAGGGCCCCGACGACGAACGCGCCGAACGGGTCGCACTTGCCCTCGTTCAGGCGCATGCCCTCCTTGGCGAGCTCGACGGCCGCGAGCACCTGCAGCGAGCCGCCGTCGTCGTCGGTGAGCACGATCTGGTCCTCGAGGGCGGCGACGAGCCCGCCGCCGCGGCGCCGCTGGAAGCTGGGGAGGGGCGGGTCGACCGGCAGGGACCGGTCGCGCAGGCCGTCCGCCGAGGTGCGGTGCAGCAGCCCGGGCGTGATGTCCGTCCAGACGAGCTCCTGAGCGTCGACGTCCCAGACGGGGCTCTCGCCGAGGGTCGCCCGGGCGTCGAGGAACAGGCGGGGACGGGGCGTGCCGGTGTCGGTCATCCGTCCCGTCTACGCGTCCGGCCTGGCCGCCGCCTCCTCCCCAGGGGTACGGACCGGCCCCGTTCCGCACAGACCCCTGGCAGCGGCGAGCACGAGGAGGCGCGGGAGAGCACCGTAGGACGGGTGACCGACACCCTCAAGAACGCCCCCGCCGACACCGACGACTTCCACGACGACGCGTGGTCGGCGCCCGACCCCCGGGAGGACGGCTACGTCGCCCTGCGCTCGTACGGGGCGATCGGCGACGGCCGCACCGTCGCTCTGATCGCGCGCGACGGCCAGATCGACTGGCTGCCGTTCCCGTCGATGCCGAGCGACCCGGTCTTCTCGGGCATCGTCGACTCCGCCGACGGGGGCCGCATCGAGCTGCGGCCGGTCGACGACGACTTCGAGGTCCAGCGCGCGTACGTGCCCGGCACGAACGTGCTGCGCACCCGGTTCCGCACCTCCGCCGGCAGCGTCGAGGTCACCGACGCGCTCGTGACCGGCGTGGCCGGCCGACTTCCCTGGGGCGAGCTCGCGCGTCGCGTCGACGGCCTCGAGGGCTCGGTCGAGATGCGCTGGGCCGTGGTGCCGGGCAACGCCTTCGGAACGCATCCCGTCACCCGGGTCGACACGGTGCACGGCCCCGTGCTCCGCGCCGCGGACATCAACCTGGCCCTGGTCGGCTTCGAGCACGGCCGCACCGACCCGACGGAGCCGGGCGACGGTGACGCGGAGGGGCCGCTCGAGTTCCGGGGCACGTTCACGACGACGCCGGGCTCGCGGTCGCTCATCTGCCTGTGCGGCACCGAGGACGAGCCCCTGCACCTGCCCGACCCTCACGTCGTCGACCAGGGCATCGACCGCACCATCGAGAACTGGGAGGGCTGGTCGACCGAGTTCAGCTGGGACGGCCCCTGGGCCGACGCCGTGCACCGCAGCGCGCTCGCCCTCAAGCTGCTCATCTACAGCCCCACCGGCGCCATCGCGGCCGCGGCGACCACCGCCCTGCCCGAGAACTTCACCGGCAAGAAGAACTGGGACTACCGCTTCGCGTGGGTCCGCGACCTCGCCTACACGGTGAACGCGCTGCTGCGCTTCGGGCTGCGCGAGGAGCCGCACGCGGCCGTCTCGTGGCTGCTCTCGGCGCTGAAGGCCAACGGCCACGAGATGCACATCTTCCTCGAGCTCGACGGCAGCGTCCCCGGAGGCACGCGCGAGACGGAGTCCGAGGGCTGGCGGGGCATCGGCCCCGTGTACGCCGGCAACCCGGCAGGCGGCCAGCTGCAGCTCGGCGTCTTCGCCGACATCATCGCGGTGATGAGCCAGTACGCCCACGGCGGCAACATGCTCGACGCCTCCACACAAGACCTGCTGACCGGCTTTGCCGACGACGCCTGCCGTCGCTGGCAGGAGAAGGACAGCGGCATCTGGGAGCTCGGCGACGAGCAGCACTACGTCAGCAGCAAGATGGGCTGCTGGCAGGCGATCGACGCCGCTCTCGGCCTGGCCGAGATCGGCCAGCTGCACCCGACCGACGACGACCTCGAGCACTGGAAGAAGAACCGCGACCTCATCGTCGAGTGGATCGACGAGCACGGCTGGTCGGAAGAGCGCGGCGCGTACCTCATGCACCCCGACAGCGACGCCCTCGACGCCTCGGTGCTGCTGCACGCCCCGAGCGGCTTCGACCGCGGCGAACGGATGTCGCGCACCATCGACACCATCCGTGCCGAGCTCGGCGCCGGCCCGCTCGTCTTCCGCTACAGCGGTGTCGACGCCGAGGAGGGCACCTTCGTCGCCTGCGCCTTCTGGCTGGCCTCCGCCCTGGCCTGCGTCGGACGCATCGACGAGGCCGTCGACCTGATGGACGAGCTCGTCGTGCAGTCGAACGACGTCGGGCTGTTCACCGAGATGATCAGCGCCGACGACGGGCAGTTCCTCGGCAACATGCCGCAGGGCCTCAGCCACCTCGCCCTCGTCAACGCCGCCATCACCATCGACGAGATGCGCACCGAGCTCGGCGTCCAGCCGGACGACCGACGCGACGGCGACGACGACGCGAACGACCGCCAGGAGAACTGATGACCGACGCCGCCGCTCCTTCGCCTGCCGCCCCTGCCGTCCCGGCCACGCCGGACGACCTCGGGCTCGTCGACGCCTGGTGGCGTGCGGCCAACTACCTGACGGTCGGCCAGATCTACCTGCGTGACAACCCGATGCTCGACCGCCCGATCGCCCGGGACGACATCAAGCCCCGCCTGCTCGGCCACTGGGGCACGTCGCCTGCGCTCAGCCTCGTCTACGCGCACCTCAACCGCGTGATCCGCCGCGACGACCGCGACCTGCTGTACGTCTGCGGCCCGGGGCACGGCGGACCGGCCATGGTGGCGAACACCTGGCTCGAGCACACCTACTCCGAGCTCTTCCCGCAGGTGCCGCTCGACCGCGACGGCATGCAGGAGCTGTTCCGGCAGTTCTCGTTCCCGGGCGGCATCCCGTCGCACGCGGCCCCCGAGACGCCGGGCTCGATCAACGAGGGCGGCGAGCTCGGCTACTCGCTCAGCCACGCCTACGGAGCGGTGCTCGACGACCCCGACCTCGTGGCCGTCTGCGTGATCGGCGACGGCGAGGCCGAGACCGGGCCCCTCGCGACGAGCTGGCACGCGAACAAGCTGCTCGACGCCGTGCACGACGGTGCAGTGCTGCCGATCCTCAACCTCAACGGCTACAAGATCGCGAACCCGACGATCCTCGCCCGCATCCCCGAGGGCGAGCTGCTCGAGCTGTTCCGCGGCTACGGGTACCAGCCGATCGTCGTGTCCGGCGGGTTCGACGGCGAGGACCCGATGGTGGTGCACGCGCAGATGGCCGCGGCGCTCGACGAGGCCTTCGGCCGCATCGACCAGATCCAGCAGGAGGCGCGCTCGGGCGAGAGCACCGAGCGCCCGCGCTGGCCGATGGTCGTCCTGCGCACCCCCAAGGGCTGGACGGGCCCGAAGGTGGTCGACGGCAAGAAGGTCGAGGGCACCTGGCGGGCGCACCAGGTGCCGCTGAGCGGTGTCCGTGAGAACGACGAGCACCGCGAGCAGCTCGACGCCTGGATGCGCTCGTACGGCGCCGACGAGCTGTTCGACGAGACCGGTGCGCCCGCCGGGTTCCTCGACGAGCTGCGCCCCCGCGGCGAGAAGCGGATGAGCGCGATCCCCGCGTCGAACGGCGGGCTGGTGCGTCGTCCCCTCTCGCTGACCGACTACCGCTCGCACGCCGTCGAGACCAGCGACGACCGCCGCACGACGGCGGAGGCGACCCGGGTGCTCGGTCGCTGGCTCGCCGACGTCGTGCGTGACAACCCGTCGACGTTCCGGCTCTTCGGCCCGGACGAGACAGTGTCGAACCGCCTCGACCCGGTCTTCGACGTCACCGACCGCGTGTGGGCTGCCCGCATCGAGGAGGAGGACGAGCACGTCGCCCACAGCGGCCGCGTGATGGAGGTGCTGAGCGAGCACCTGCTGCAGGGCCTGATGGAGGGCTACCTGCTCACGGGTCGCCACGGCCTGCTCAACACGTACGAGGCGTTCGTGCACATCGTCGACTCGATGTTCAACCAGCACGCGAAGTGGCTCGAGAGCGCCGACGACATCGCCTGGCGCGAGCCGATCTCGTCGTTCACGTACCTGCTCTCGTCGCACGTCTGGCGCCAGGACCACAACGGCTTCTCGCACCAGGACCCGGGGTTCCTCGACGTCGTCGTCAACAAGCAGGCGCACCTCGTGCGGATCTACCTGGCGCCCGACGCGAACACGCTGCTCGCCGTCGCCGACCACGCGCTGCGCACCACGGACACGGTGAACGTGATCGTCGCCGGCAAGCAGGAGTCGCCGGCCTGGCTCTCCCTGCCCGAGGCGGAGGCACACGTCGCCGCCGGCGCGGGCATCTGGGAGTGGGCGGGCACCGAGGGCACGCCGGTCGACGGCGTCGACCCCGACGTCGTGCTGGCCTGCGCGGGCGACGTGCCCACCCTCGAGACGGTCGCCGCCGCGGACATCCTCCGCCAGCGCCTCCCCGATCTCGTGACCCGCGTCGTCAACGTCGTCGACCTGATGCGCCTGCAAGACGCCGACGAGCACTCGCACGGCCTCGCGAGCGACGACTTCGACGCCCTCTTCACGAGGTCGACGCCGGTGGTCTTCGACTTCCACGGCTACCCGACGCTCGTGCACCGGCTCACGTACCGCCGCACGAACCACGACGGCATCCACGTGCGCGGCTTCCAGGAGAAGGGCACGACCACCACGCCCTTCGACATGGCGATGCTCAACGACATCGACCGGTACCGGCTGGTGCTCGACGTGCTGCACCGCGTGCCCGGCCTCGCCGACGCGCACCCCGACCTCGTCGCCGAGTTCGAGGCCAAGCGCGCTGAGGCCAGGGCGTGGGCCTACGAGCACGGCGAGGACCTGCCCGAGGTCGTCGAGTGGGAGTTCGGCCGCTAGGTCGCCTCCTGCACCGGGGGCGTGCGCTGGTCCTGCGGACCGGTCGTGCGCCTCCGTCGCGGAGTACGGTCTCGGGCATGCCGAAGGACGACACACCCCCGCAGCTGAAGAAACCCGAGATGTACGAGGCCCTCCGCGACGAGGGCAACTCGAAGGAGAAGTCGGCGCGCATCTCCAACGCAGCGGCCCAGAAGGGCAACAGCGAGGAGGAGGTCGCGGCGAAGGGCGGCCGGTCGGGGTCGTACGACGACTGGACCGTCGACGACCTGCGCCGACGCGCGAAGGAGCTCGGGCTCAGCGGCTACAGCGACGCCAAGAAGGACGACCTGATCGAGATGCTGCGCGACCACTGAGGCCGCAGCCCGTCACCGAGGCGAGCGGCGTCAGCTCGCCTTCTTCTTCGCAACGGGCTTCTTTTCCGCGGCGGGCTTCTTCTTCGCAGCTGGCTTCTTCTCGGCTGCGGGCTTCTTCTTCGCCGCGGGCTGCTTCTTCACAGCTGGCTTCTCAGCCGTTTTCTTCTCGACTGGCTCCTTCTCCTTGTCGGGCGCCTCCTTCGCGGCGGGCTTCTTCGCGGCGGGCTTCTTCGCCGGGGCCTTCTTCGCACCCGACCGGCTCCGCTCCACCGACTGTCTCAGCGCCTCCATCAGGTCGATCACCTCGCCGTCGCCGGATCCGTCGCCGTCCTCGTCGTCGTCGTCCCCCGAGCGGCCGAAGGTCGCGTCCGTGTCGAGCGACTCGCCTTCCTCGAGCTTGGCGTCGATGAGCTTGCGCAGCTCCTCCTGGTAGTCGTCGCCGAACTGCGACGGGTCGAAGTCATCCCCCAGCGACTCCACCAGGGAGCCGGACATGTCGAGTTCCTTGCCGCTGATCCGCACCTTCTCGTCGAGCACGGGGAACCGCGCCTCGCGGACCTCGTCGTCCCAGAGCAGCGTCTGCAGCACGAGCACGTCGCCGCGCACGCGCAGCGCGGCGAGCCGGGTCTTCTGCCGCAGCGAGAAGTGCACGATGGCCGTGCGGTCGGTCTCCTCGAGGGTGCGCCGCAGCAGCACGTAGGCCTTGGGCGACGCGGAGTCGGGCTCGAGGAAGTAGCTGCGGTCGAACATCAGCGGGTCGAGCTGGTCGCTCGGCACGAACTCGAGCACGTCGATCTCGCGCGAGCGCTCCTCGGGCAGGGACTTCAGGTCGTCCGCCGTGAGCACGACCGTCCGGTCACCGTCGTCGAACGCCTTGTCGATGTGCTCGTAGTCGACGACCTTGCCGCAGATCTCGCACTTGCGCTGGTACCGGATCCGACCACCGTCCGCGTCGTGGACCTGATGCAGCGAGACGTCGTGGTCCTCGGTGGCGCTGTACAGCTTCACGGGCACGTTGACGAGCCCGAACGTGATCGCGCCCTTCCAGATCGATCGCATGACGGTCATGTTCCTCCGCATGCGCTCCGAATGACCGGCTGACGGGTACAGACACCGGGCACGTCCCCCGCACGGCGTGCACCGTGGAGCGCATGAGCCAATACGACAAGAAGAACCCGGTCGACCTGTACCCCGCACCGCCGTTCCCGAGGCAGGAGCAGTCGCTGCCGGGCGAGGCCTGGAAGATGGACCCGAAGCCCGACCACGGCGAGACCAGCTACGTCGGCAAGGAGCGCCTCGTCGGGTTCCGCGGCATCGTCACCGGCGGCGACTCCGGCATCGGCCGTGCCGCCGCCATCGCCCTCAGCCGCGAGGGCGCCGACCTCGTGCTGAGCTACCTGCCCAGCGAGCAGACCGACGCCGAGGAGGTGCGCGACCTGCTCGAGGGCGAGGGCCGCCGCGTCGTCCTCGTGCCCGGCGACATCTCGGACGAGCAGTACTGCAAGGACCTCGTCGCGAAGGCCGTCGAGGAGCTCGGCGGGCTCGACACGCTCGTCATGGTCGCCGGCCGCATGAAGAGCAACGACGACATCCTCACGCTCACCACCGAGGACATCGACTCGACCATCAAGACCAACGTCTACTCGCTGTTCTGGCTGTCGCAGGCGGTCATCCCGCACCTCGAGCCCGGCTCGTCGATCGTCACGACCGGCTCGGTCCAAGGCACGCAGCCGAGCCCGGACAAGATCGACTACGCGCTGACGAAGGGCGCCATCGGCGTGTTCACGTCGGGCCTCGCGCAGCAGCTCGCGCCCAAGGGCATCCGCGTCAACCAGGTCTCGCCCGGCCCGGTCTGGACGCCGCTGCAGCCCGGCTCGGACGACGCCGAGACCGTGTCGGAGTTCGGCGGCCAGGCACCGTTCGGCCGTCCCGGCCAGCCGGCCGAGCTCGCCGCGGCGTACGTGCACCTCGTGAGCCCGGAGTCGAGCTACACCTCGGGTGCCACCATCACGATCGCGGGGGCCATGCCGGCCGTCTGACCGGCACCGCGCCTCCTCGGCTCCGCTCGCGGCCCGCTCCCCCGCCCCGGCGGGGAGGCGGGCCGTCGCGGTCCGCAGGCGCGGGCGTCCGGGACGCCCCGCACGACGAACGAGCATCATCGAGGCAGACGACACGAGGAGGCGCCGGATGGCCAGCAAGGGACGCGGCGAGCGCGTGCAGGTCGGCGGGCACGCGCTGCAGCTCACCAACCTCGACAAGGTGCTGTACCCGGCGAGCGGCACGACGAAGGCGGACGTGCTCGGCTACTACGCCGCCGTCGCGGAGTGGATGCTGCCGCACGTCGAGGGCCGTCCGGCGACGCGGAAGCGCTGGGTGAACGGCGTCGACGGCGAGGTCTTCTTCGAGAAGAACCTGCCCGACTCGGCGCCCGACTGGGTCGCCCGGCACGAGATCGAGCACAAGGACCACGCCAACGTCTACCCGATGGTCAACGACCTCGCGACGTTGACCTGGCTTGCCCAGGTCGCGGCGCTCGAGGTGCACGTGCCCCAGTGGCGCTTCGGGCCGCGCGGCGCGCAGCGGAACCCCGACCGCCTCGTGCTCGACCTCGACCCGGGCGAGGGCGTGGGCCTCGCCGAGTGCGTCGAGGTCGCGCAGCTGCTGCGGCCCCTGCTCGACGGGATGGGTCTCGAGCTCGTGCCGGTGACGAGCGGCAGCAAGGGCGTGCACCTCTACGCGCGGCTCGACGGGGGGCAGACGAGCGCGCAGGTCAGCGACGTCGCCCACGAGCTCGCCCGTGCCGTCGAGGCCGACCATCCCGACCTCGTGCTGAGCACGATGGGCAAGGCCGACCGACGCGGCAAGGTGCTGCTCGACTGGTCGCAGAACAACGGGAACAAGACGACGGTCGCGCCGTACTCGCTGCGCGGCCGCGAGCGCCCGACCGTCGCGATGCCGCGCACCTGGCGCGAGCTCGCCTCGAAGCAGCTGCGCCAGCTCGAGTACACCGAGGTGCTGGAGCGGCTCAGACGCCGCGGAGATCCCCTGGCCGACGTGTCGAGCGGCACTCCGGTGCCCCCCGGAGAACTCGGCGACGACATGCGCAACACCGAGTCGCCGGAGCACGACCCGTCCGGCGACGGCGAGACCCGGGAGCGCGGCGACCGGCTCGCGAACTATCGCTCGAAGCGCGACGCGTCGAAGACGGCCGAGCCCGTCCCCGCCGCCGCCCCGCCGACGAGCGACGGCCGCAGCTTCGTCATCCAGGAGCACCACGCCAGCCGCCTGCACTGGGACTTCCGACTCGAGCACGACGGCGTCCTCGTCAGCTGGGCGCTGCCCAAGGGCGAGCCCGACGACCCCGGCACGAACCACCTCGCCGTGATGACGGAGGACCACCCGCTCGAGTACGGCACCTTCGAGGGCACCATCGCCAAGGGCGAGTACGGCGCCGGCGAGGTCACCATCTGGGACTCGGGCACCTACGACGTCGAGAAGTGGCGCGACGGCAAGGAGGTGATCGCCGTGCTGCACGGCGAGCAGCGCGGCACCCGCCGGGTCGCCCTGATCCACACCGGCCACGGCGGCGGCAAGGCCGAGCAGAACTGGCTGATCCACCGGATGAAGGACGACGACGCGGGAGGCGCCGACGGAGGCTTCTCGGGCGGTCACGGCACGACGACGGCGAAGAAGGAGTCCGGGAAGAAGTCCGGCGGGAAGGGGCGGACGGTGATCGGCTCGGGGACCGGGTCCGGGTCTGCCCGCTCGACCCGCGCCTCCTCGTCGGGCCGGTCGGGCGACGGCGACGATCGCGGCGACGCCCTCGATCCCGTCTCCCCGATGCTTGCCGTCGCGGGCACCGCCGCCGACGTCGACGACGACTGGGCGATCGAGATGAAGTGGGACGGCATCCGCGCGATCGCCGTCGTCCAGGGCGACCGGGTGACCCTGACCAGCCGCAACGGCCACGACCTGACCCCTGCCTACCCCGAGCTGCAGGTGCTCGCCGACCAGGTCGACAGCGACGGAGGCGCGGTGCTCGACGGCGAGGTCGTGGCCGTCGACGAGTCCGGCCGCCCCGACTTCGGGCTGCTGCAGACGCGGATGGGCCTGACGAAGCCCCGCGAGGTCGAGCAGGCCGCCAAGGCCGCGCCGATCCGCTACCTGCTCTTCGACGTGCTGCACGCCGAGGGGCACTCGCTCCTCAGGAAGAACTACGACGAGCGGCGCGAGGTGCTCGAGCGGATCGTGACCTCCGAGGGCCCGATCGACGTGCCGGTCGTCTTCGACGGCGACCTGGAGGAGGCGATGCGGACCTCGCAGCGCCTCCGGCTCGAGGGGGTGGTCGCCAAGCGCCGCGACGCCACCTACAGCGCAGGCCGACGCTCGCGCGCCTGGATCAAGACGAAGCACCACGCGACGCAGGAGGTGGTGATCGCGGGCTGGCGTCCCGGGAACGGCCGTCGCGCCTCCGGCGTGGGCTCGCTGCTGATGGGCGTGCCCGGCGACGACGGGCTCGTCTATGTCGGACGGGTCGGCACGGGGTTCCGCGATCACGACCTCGACGCGCTGCTGACGGAGTTCCGCGGGGTCGAGCGGAAGACCAGCCCGCTCGTCGGCGTACCCGCCGCGGACGCCCGCGACGCGCACTGGATCACGCCGTCGCGGGTCGGCGAGGTGTCGTTCGCCGAGTGGACGTCGACCGGGCGCCTCCGCCAGCCGTCGTGGCGCGGCTGGCGCCCCGACAAGTCGCCCGACGACGTCGTCCGCGAGAGCTGACCGCGGGGAGGAGACTCGAGGCATGACAGACGCCCGCGGCCAGCGCATCGTCCTCGTGGTCGCGGTCCTCGCCTCCTTCGTGGCGTTCCTCGACGGGTCGATCGTGACCGTGGCGCTGCCGGCCATCGCGCGGGGCCTCGGCGACGGAGGTGCGGGGCCGGCGAGCGGAGCCGACCTGACCCTGCAGCAGTGGGTCGTCGACGCGTACCTGCTCGCGCTCGGCTCGCTGATGCTCGTCGCGGGGTCGCTCAGCGACACGTTCGGCCGGGTGCGGGTGCTCCGAGCCGGCCTCGTCGCGTTCGCGCTGACGAGCGTCCTCGCCGCGCTCGCGCCCGACCCCGGCTTGCTCATCGCCGCCCGCGCGCTGCAGGGCGTCGCGGCGGCCCTGCTCGTCCCGTCGAGCCTCGCACTCATCACCTCGACCTTCAGCGGCCCGGCCCAGGGCCGCGCGATCGGCTCCTGGACCGCCTGGACCGGCGTCGCGTTCCTGATCGGCCCGCTCGCCGGCGGCGCCCTCGTCGACACCCTCGGCTGGCGGTGGGTGTTCGCCGTGGTCGTCGTGCCGGTGGTGCTGACGCTCGTGCTGATGACGCGCCTGCCCGGCGACGCGCACCGCGGCGGGCCCGACCAGCCGGCCCGCGTCGACGTCGTCGGCGCCGTGCTCGCCGCGGTCGGCCTCGCGGGCCCGGTCTTCGCGCTCATCGAGGGCCAGCGCGTCGGGCTCGGCGCCTGGTTCGTCGTCGTGCCGCTCGTCGTCGGCGTCGTCGCGCTCGTCGCCTTCGTCTGGTGGGAGCGGCGGGCGCCGCAGCCGATGATGCCGCTCGACCTGTTCCGCACCCGCGAGTTCGCCGTCGGCAACCTCGCCACCGTCGGCCTCTACGCCGCCATCAGCCTCGGCACCCTCACCATCCCCCTCGTCGTGCAGGAGCTCGCCGGCCTCACCGCCACCCTCGCCGGCCTCGTCACCCTGCCGACGACGATCGTGTCGCTGCTCTTCTCGACGATGTTCGGCACGCTCGCCGCGACGCACGGACCCCGCCTCTTCATGACGGTCGGGCCGCTGATCACGGCGAGCGGGTTCCTCTGGATGCTGCTCGTCCGCGACCCGATCGACGTCTGGTGGCAGGTCGTGCCCGGGGTCGTCCTCTTCGGCCTCGGCCTGTCCGTCACGGTGGCGCCGCTCACCTCGGCCGTGCTGTCGGGCATCTCGCCGGCCAGGTCGGGCATCGCCTCGGCGGTCAACAACGCGATCTCGCGGGTCGCCGGGCTGGTCGCCGTGGCGTTCCTGGGGGTGATCGCCGGAGGCGCCCTCACGGTCGACGGGTTCCACCGCGTCGTCGTCGTGGTCGCGGTGCTGCTCGTCGGCAGCGCGCTCGTCTCGTTCGTCGGCCTGCGGGGCACGCGCCGCGCCTCCTAGGGTCGCCGCCCCCTGTCCCGTCCTGTTCCGGGCGTCCCGTCGCGTCACGGCGAGACGCGATGCTCGGGACAGGACGGGACGCGCCTCCTAGACCGGAGGAGGCGGCGGCACCGGCAGCCCGCCGACGAGGTCGCCGAAGCGCCGCCACGACGAGTCCTGCTGCGCGAGCCGCCGGAGCGCCAGCAGCAGCGGCTCGACCAACACCGTCCCCAGCACGACGTACTGCACGGCCGCGTCGACGCTCTCGAGCGGGACCCCCGCGATCTCGGCGTCCGCGACGTCGTGCATCGCCCGCGCGTAGCCGTCGAGCCGCTCGGGCGGCAGGTCGAACCCGGCGGCCTCGAGGCCGTCGACGGCGACCTCGAGCGCGGCGAGCACGGGGCCCTCGCCGGGATCGACGGTCCAGCCCCAGCGCTCGACGAGGCCGCGCGCCCGGGCGTGGTCGACTCCCTCGGGCGCGGCGGGCGTGACGGCGTGCTGGGCGACCCCGAGCACCTCCCCCACCGAGTCGTGCTCCAGGTCGAGGAACTCGAGCACTCCGCGCGCCCGCGCCACGCTCAGCCCGCCGGGGCCGAGCAGCGCCCGCACGAGCCGCAGCCGCCGTACGTGCTCGTCGCCGTAGCGGGCCTGCGTCGCCGAGGTGCGCTCGCCCTCGGGCAGCAGCCCCTCGCGCAGGTAGTACTTGATCGTCGCGATCGGGACGCCGCTCACGTCGGCGAGCTCGGAGATGCGCACGGGTGCCCCCTTGACTTTGGATAGCTGCACTCTCCAAGATGGGAGCGCACTGGAGAGCAACACTATCCAATCACCAGGCACCCACCCGCGCAGTCGCGTCGAAGGAGCGAGATCATGGCCCGTGTCATCCCCGGCAGGACGACCCACCGGCACGAGGGCGAGCTCGTCGTCTTCCTGATCGGCATGCGCGTCAACAAGATCTGGCGGCCCGACCAGTGGCTCCCCGTGTTCGCCGCGATGACCCCGATGATCGTCGAGCTGTTCAAGGACAAGGATTCGGGCCTCCGCGGCCTGCGAACCACGATCGGCTCGCGAGGGCCGGTGCTGGTGCAGTACTGGGACTCGCTCGAGAAGCTCTACGCGTACGCCGGCTCGGCCGACCAGGCCCACCGCCCCGCGTGGAGCGCCTTCAACCGCCGTGCCCGCAAGGCGCCGGGCGCGGTCGGCATCTGGCACGAGACGTTCGTCGTCGAGCGCGCCGAGAGCATGTACGTCGGGATGCCCGCCTCCGGCCTCGCCCTGGCGACGGAGGCGGTGCCCGTCGGCCCTCGCGCCGACACCGCCCGCGCGCGCGCCGCGGCCGGCCGCACCGCGCCCGGCCCAGCCGCCGCCTCCTGACGACCACTGCTCCGCTACCGTCGACCCGTGCTCACCACCGACCGCCTCCTCCTCCGCCGCTGGCGCGACGCCGACCGCGAGCCGTTCGCGGCGATGAACGCGGACCCCGTCGTGATGGAGTTCTTCCCCTCGACACGGACGCGCGCCGAGTCCGACGCGATGATCGACCGGATCGAGCAGGGCTTCGAGACGGACGGCTTCGGCCTCTGGGCCGTCGAGCGGTGCGCCGACCACCAGCTGCTCGGGTTCGTCGGCCTGTCGCGGCCGTCGGTCGACGTGGTCGTCGGCGGCCGCCCCCTCTCCGACCAGGTCGAGATCGGCTGGCGCCTGCGCCACGACGCCTGGGGCCAGGGCCTCGCCACCGAGGCCGCGCACGAGGTGCTCCGCACGGCCTTCGACCCCGACGAGCTCGACCTGCCCGAGGTCGTCAGCTTCACGGCCGCGACCAACCTCCGCTCCCGTGCCCTGATGGAGCGTCTCGGCCTCGCCCGCGACCTGGCCGACGACTTCGAGCACCCGGCCCTGCCGCCCGGCCACCGGCTCCGCCCCCACGTCCTCTACCGCGCCTCCCGCGATCGTCCCTCCCCGGACGCCGTTCCCCCGACGACGGGGTCCTGACCGTCGTACCGAGGTCGCGACGGGCCAGGGCGCCCTGGCAGGATCGTCGTGACCACGAGGGGGAGACGATGAGAGCAGAAGACGTCCAGGCGAAGCGGTTCTCGCCGGTGAAGTTCCGCGAGGGCTACGACATGCACGACGTGGACGCGTTCCTCGCCCGCGTGCAGGCGGCCATGACCGCCGACGACGAAGGCCGTGCGGGCGCGACCGACCTGAGACCCGAGGACGTCGTGAACGCCCGCTTCGCCCCGACGAAGTTCCGCGAGGGCTACCACCAGGACGAGGTGGACGACTTCCTCGACGAGATCGTCGCCGACCTCCGCCGCCGCGGCCTCTAGGCGACCGGCGTCAGCCCGAGCAGGCGGAGCACGTCGTCCGCCTCTTCCTCCGGCGTCCGGGTGGCGTCGACGACGATGTGCCGCTCGTCGGCCTGCGGCGGCTCGAGCGTCGCGACCTGCGAGTCGAGCAGCGTCGTCGGCATGAAGTGCCCCGAGCGCTCGGCCATCCGGCCGCCGATCAGGTCGCCGCTGCCCTGCAGGTAGACGAAGACGACGTTGTGCTCACGCAGCACGTCGCGGTACTTGCGCTTCAGCGCCGAGCAGGTGATGACGCCGGGGACGCCCTGCATCGCGTGCTCGACGATCCACGACGAGACCGTGTCGAGCCACGGCGCCCGGTCGTCGTCGTCGAGCGGCTGACCGGCAGCCATCTTGGCCACGTTCTCGTCGGGGTGCAGGTCGTCGCCCTCGGCGAGGTCCCAGCCGAGGCGCTCGGCGACGAGCGCGGCGACGGTCGACTTGCCCGACCCCGACACCCCCATGACGACGAGCACCGGGTCCGACTCGTGCGCCGGGTGGCGGGCCGACCCCGGCACGAGCGGCGCCGAGGAGGCGGCGCCCGCGTTCTCGAGGGTGGCCATCAGCGAGCCTCGTCCGAGGCAGAGTCGGAGGTGGAGGGGAAGGGCGCGGGGCTCGGGGTGGTCATGTCGTGTCCTCTCGAGGTCGCGACCGTGCGATCTCGTCGTCGGATGGGGCTGCGAGCCGGCCGACGACGCAGAGGCGCCGGCGCCGCTCTCGGCCCAATGGTAATACGAATCAGTGACGGGTGCCTGAGGCCGTCCGGCAGAGGCGCTGGCCGGCCGCACAGCAGCCCGTCACCTCGCGTTCACCCGCGCGTCGCCCGCGGGGTGCACGATGCCCGCATGATCGCGATCAGCGCCGAGGTGCGGCAGGCCGACGGCATCGACTCCGTCCGCGAGCTCGAGACCAGCCTGCGGCGGCACTGGGAGAGCATCCCTGTGAAGTCCCACCAGTACCTGCTGCGCTTCTGCGACGGCCCCGTCCTCGTCACCGACGAGCTGCGCTCGCTGCGCCTCGACGTCGTCGTCTCGGACGAGCGCTCCGCCGCGCACTTCGTCGAGTCGTTCCGCAACGAGATCGAGTCGCGGGTGGTCGGCCGGCCCGTCGACGTCCGCTGGTCACGCCCGGCCGTGGCCCCGCAGCCGCTGCGCTGAGCCGACGGAGCGCCTCAGGCCTCGGCCGCCGCGATCAGCTTCGCCATGGTGCGGTGCAGCAGCACGAGCTCGTCGCGGGTGACGTCGAGCCGGGCCATCATCCGCTCGGGGATCGACTCGGCCTGCTCGCGGAGGGCCGCCCCCGCGCCGGTCAGCTCGATGCTCAGCGCTCGTTCGTCGTCCGCGCTGCGCCCGCGGGTCACCAGGCCCTGCGCCTCGAGGCGCTTCACCAGCGGCGACAGGGTGCCGGGATCGAGCCGCAGCAGCCGGGCGAGGTCGCGGAGCGCCAGCGGCTGCTGCTCCCAGAGGGCGAGCATCACGAGGTACTGCGGGTGGGTCAGCCCCATCGGCTCGAGCACAGGGCGGTACGCGGAGACGACGCTGCGGGAGGCGACGGACAGGGCGAAGCAGATCTGGCTCTCGAGCGCGAGCGGATCGACGGCCGACGGGTCGACCGGCGACGGCTCGACCAGCGACGGCTCGACCGGCACGGAGGCGCGGGCCGCGGCACTCACTCGCCTGCGTCCCGCGGGCAGTGCAGCATCGTGCGCGGGCCGGAGCGGTCGACGACGTGCTCGTCCATCGGGCGGCCGCAGAGCGGGCACGCGCCGCCGTGCGCGGGGGCGACGATCGGCGCCTCGTCACGGATGCCGAGCTGTGCACCGCCGATGTAGGGGCGCAGCCGCGCGTTCATCCGCTCGACCGCGTCGCCGAACCAGCTGCCGTGCTCGTGACCGGGCTCACGCCCGGCCCGGGAGGATCTCGTCGATGCCATGTCGTGAGTGTACCAATGATTGGTGCCCCACACGATGGCCGAGGAGGCGGTCCGCACGTACCCCGGCAGGCCGCGGCCCTGAGCAGGCGGCCAGCCCCACGGCGTATCACGGGTGCATGACCCGCGATCAGTACACCTTCGACGACCCCCGCACCCGCTACCCCGTGATCAGCCCGGAGGTGCAGCAGCAGCCGGAGCCCGGGCTCCAGTCGCGCATGACGCCCGTCCCCGACCTCGGCGAGGACACCTACCGCGGCACCGGCCGCCTGACTGGCCGCAAGGCGCTCATCACCGGCGCCGACTCCGGCATCGGCGCGGCCGTGGCCATCGCCTTCGCCCGCGAGGGCGCGGACGTCACCCTCTCGTACCTGCCCGAGGAGGAGGAGGACGCGCGCCACGTCGTGTCGCTCGTCGAGGCGGCCGGGCAGAAGGCCGTGGCCGTCCCCGGCGACCTGACCAGCGCCTCCTTCTGTCGTGAGCTCGTGCAGCAGGCCGTCGACGGCATGGGCGGGCTCGACGCGATCGTCAACGTCGCCGGGGTCCAGGTCTGGCAGGAGTCGATCGACCAGATCACGGACGAGCAGTTCGACCGTACGTTCAAGACCAACGTGTACGCGCCGTTCTGGATCATCAAGGCCGCCCTGCCGCACCTGCAGCCCGGCTCCACGATCGTCAACACGGCCTCGCTCGAGGCCTACACGCCTGCCCCCGACCGCCTCGACTACGCGACGACCAAGGGCGCCATCAACAACTTCTCGAAGGGCCTCGCGCAGCAGCTCGTCGGCAAGGGCATCCGCGTGAACGTCGTCGCCCCCGGGCCGACCTGGTCCGTGCTGCAGGTGACGCAGGGCGTCGACCCCGAGACCCTGCCCGAGTTCGGCTCGAGCGAGTCGCCGATGGGGCGCGCCGCACAGCCCGCCGAGCAGGCTCCCGCCTACGTGTTCCTCACCAGCGCCGAGTCGAGCTTCGTCGCGGGCGAGACGCTGAACGTGAACGGCGGGATGGTCACGCCGTGAGGCGGTGACCGTCGGGAACGCCCTGACACGACGAAGGGCCCCGCAGGTGCGGGGCCCTTCGTCGTCGGTGCAGGTCTGGAGGCTGGTGCTAGCCGACCTTGCGACCCTGCGCGAGCACCTGGTGGGCGCGGGCGGAGAGCTCGCCGCGGACGAGCACCTCGTAGCGGCCCGCCTCCATCGTCTTCACCGAGGCGAAGTCGCGACGACCGCGCGTGGCGGCGTGGCCGACCGCGCCCCAGAGGGCGCCCCACAGGGCACCGGCGCCGAGGGCGATGAGCAGGACGCCGATGAACGCGACGCCCGGGGCGAAGATGCTGAAGAGCAGGCCGAGCAGGAGCCCGAACCACGCACCGCCCGCGGCACCGCGCGCCGCGGCCTTGCCGGTGGTCAGGCGGCCGGCGACGTTCTCGACCGTGCGGATGTCGTGTCCGACGATCGACACGCTCTCGACGGGGAAGCCCTCGTCGCTCAGCAGGTCGACGGCGGACTGCGCGTCCTCGTACCGGGTGAAGGTCGCCAGCGTCTGGGGGTGCCCCTCGCCGGCGAAGGCGCCGATGCCCTTGGGGCCGGGGGCGCCGGTCGTGGGCGTAGAGGCCGGCGCACCCTGCTGAGGGGCGCCCTGCTGGGGCGCGCCGTAGGGGGCGCCCTGAGGTGCGCCGGGGGCGACGGGCTGCTGGTCGGACGGCGCAGCGGCACCGCCCGCGGGCGTCGGGGCGTACTCGCCGTACGCAGGACGGGGGCGGTCCGCACCCGTCGGCGTCCCGGAGGCGCGGGTCGCGTCGTCGTCGGGGGCGGGGGTCTGGCCAGGCTGCTCGTTGCTCATGCATGATGTCTACCGCGTCCGCCACGCGCGTGGAGCCGATGCACAGCCCGCGTCCAGACCAGCGCCGCGTCCTGAGATGGTCGACCCGCGCCTCCTCATGGTCACCTGCACTGCCGGCCATCATGCGAAAAGAGAGATGGCCCCACCCGGAGGTGAGGCCATCTCGCACTGCTGTCTTGCTTTTGGTGGATCTGAGGGGACTCGAACCCCTGACCCCCTGCATGCCATGCAGGTGCGCTACCAGCTGCGCCACAGACCCAGATGATGTTGCCGTGTTGCTCGTGTTCCCGCTGCCGGAGCAACTCGTCAACCTTACTACAGAATCCGGCGGCGCAAGTACACCCGCCGCCGGGGCCCCGCCGCACTGCGTCAGGCCTCAGAGGTGACGCAGGTACCGCCCCGGCTCGTCGAGGAACGCCCGCCAGTGCTGCACGAGGTCGAGCTCGCCCCAGGTCGTCCGCTCGATGCCCCGCTCGCCGAGCTGCAGCACCGACGCGCCGGGCAGGGCCGTGAGCACGGGCGAGTGGGTCGCGCAGACGACCTGCCCGCCGGCGTCGGCGACGTCGGCCAGCGTGCCCATCAGCTGGAGGCAGGCGGTGAACGACAGGGCCGCCTCGGGCTCGTCGAGCAGGTACAGCCCCTTCTCGGCCAGCCGGACGTCGAAGGCGTGCAGGAAGCTCTCGCCGTGGCTGACGTCGTGGAAGCCCGGGTCGCCCTTCTCGTAGCGCGAGAACATGTCGAGCGCCGTCTCTGATCGCAGGAACCAGCCCCTGGCCTTGCGTCCGACCATGCGGCTGCCCGTCGGCGTGCGTCCGAGCTCGAGCACGGCGCCCAGCTCGGACGGCTCGAGCTCAGACGAGTACCTGCCGTGCGAGCGACCGCCGCGGACGTCGGCGCCCCACGCCTCGGCGAGGGCCTCGACGATCGTCGACTTGCCGCTGCCGTTCTCGCCGACGAGGAAGGTCACGGGCGCGTCGAAGGACACGCCCGTGCCGACGAGCGCGGCGACGGCCGGGACGGTGAACGGCCACTCGACCGGGTCGGCGACGAGCGCCTCCGGCACGCGGACCCGGTCGATGATCATGCCGTCAGGGTCGCACGGACCGCCGACGTCATCGACCTCACGACGTCATCGACGCCACGAGACCGGAGTGGCGGGCCTAGGCCTCGGACGAAGCCGGAGCCGAGGCGGCCTCGGCGGAGGAGGCGGTCACCACGTCGAGCGGGATCGCCGGGCAGTCGCTCCACAGGCGCTCGAGCGAGTAGTACTGGCGGTCCTCGTCGTGGAACACGTGGACGACGACGTCGCCGAAGTCGAGGAGGATCCAGCGGCCCTCGGCGCGGCCTTCGCGGCGCAGGGTGCGGGCGCCGGCCTCGAGCATCTTGTCCTCTATCTCACCGGCGATCGCGACGACGTTGCGCTCGCTGCGGCCGGAGGCCAGGAGGAAGATGTCGGTGAGGGCCAGCGGCTCCGAGACGTCGAGCGCGACGAGGTCGTCGGCCTGCTTGTCGTCGGCGGCGCGGGCTGCGATCTGCAGGAGCTCGATGGCACGAGGGGTGGCTGTCACGGATTCCTTCGGGGTGGGTCGCCCCGGGACGGGACGACGGCGGCGTCAGCCGCCGAGGATGCCCGTGGCGAACCCGGCGATGACGACACCGATGATACCTGCTCCGAGGACGCCCCCGCCGATCCCGAGGATCAGGGGCAGCTTGCTGGAGGCGGGCTGTGACGCCGCGAGGACGACCGACCGCGTCGAGGTGTGGGTGCTGATGGCCCGGCTGGCGCGGACGGGAGCCGCGTCGGTCTCGGCGCTCTCGGCGTCGCCCTGCTCGAGCAGGCGGTCGATGTCGGAGTTGTCGATGCGCGCCTGCGACCCCGTGGCGCCCAGGCTGCGGGGCAGGTCGATCGAGCCCGTGATGATGATCTCGCCGGTCGCGTTGAGCGCTCCGGTGACGTCCGCGACCTGCTGGTCTGTGAGGATGAGCGCGTTCGTCTGGCCGGTGTGGGTGCCGAGGGCACGACCGGGGGCCGTGTCGTCGTCGGGCTCGTCCGACTGGGTCGTCCAGTGGCCGACGGGCGGCACGAAGCCGCTCGGCTCGGGGACGGACGCGGGTGCGGGCTCGGCGACGGCCGCGGACGACCCGGTCCCGTCGGGAGCGGCGGCCGACTCGCCGCCGTCGGGGGTCGAGGCCGAGCCGGGACGCGAGCTGCTGAGGTCGAGGGGGAAGACGGAGGGCGCGGAGGTGGGCGCGACCGCAGGCCCGGTGGGCGAGGCGGTCGGCTGCCCCGTGCGGCGCGGGCCGGGCGCGCGCCCGTCGTCGTCGCCGTCAGCCGCGACGCTCGGCACGACGGACGAGTCGTCGCCGACCGACTGCCGCGCGCTGGCGGGGGCGCTCTCGTCGAGCGGCGCCACGATCTCGTCGACCGTGCTGAGCGCGTCGACCAGGCGGCGACGCGGCTCGGGGCCGGGGGCCTGGAGCGGGACGGGCGCCGACGGTCCCGTCTGCTCGGCGCGCTGGGCGCGCATCTGGCGTCGGGTGAGCCCGTCGGGCCCGGCGACGGAGGCCGGAGGAGGCGTGGGGGCCGAGGCGGGGACCGGTGCCGCAGCCGGGGCCGGGGCCGGGGCCCATGCAGCCTGCGGGGCCGAGGCCGGCACGGGCGTGGCGGGCACCGGCGTGGACGTGGGGACCGGGGCGGCTGCGGACGCGGGCGCCGAGCCCGAGGCGGGCGCGCCTCCTGCGGTGCCCTCGGCGACGGCGCGGCCTGCCTCGCGGGCACGTTCGCGCTCGCGGATCTGGCGCCGGGTCAGCGGCTGCTCGTCGGACGTGCTCATGCGTTGCTCCGATACAGGTGGTGCTTGGAGATGTACTGGACGACCCCGTCGGGGACCAGGTACCACACCGGGAAGCCGCGGCCCACCCGAGCGCGGCAGTCGGTCGACGAGATGGCGAGGGCGGGGACTTCGAGCAAGCTTACGTCGCTCTCCGGGAGGCCGCCGACGCTGAGGTCGTGGCCCGGACGGGTCACGGCGACGAAGTGGGCGAGGTCCCACAGCTCCCTGACGTCTTTCCAGTCGAGGATCTGCGCGACGGCGTCGGCCCCGGTGATGAAGAAGAGCTCGGAGTCGGGACGCTGGGCCCGGATGTCCCGGAGGGTGTCGATCGTGTAGGTGGGGCCGTCACGGTCGATGTCGACCCGGCTCACGGTGAACATCGGGTTGGAGGCGGTGGCCACGACCGTCATCAGGTAGCGGTGCTCGCTGTCGCTGACGCCCGACTTCATGTAGGGCTGGCCCGTGGGGACGAACAGGACCTCGTCGAGGTGGAACGACTGCGCGACCTCGCTCGCGGCGACGAGGTGACCGTGGTGGATCGGGTCGAACGTGCCGCCCATGATGCCCACGCGGGGTCGACGACCGGTGACGAACGCCCCGGGGGTGCTCGTCGCAGGCGTCGTGCCGACCATTCTGCGGTGCCGCCGGGTCAGTGCTGCTCGGGGTGCCCGAACTCGTCGATCGGCCCGGCGTGGTGCGCCTGCGTCGACGCCTTGCGGGGCGAGCGGTTCGCGACGTCGCGGTAGCTCCACACGACGAAGCCGAGGAACAGGAAGAACAGGCCGAAGGTGGCGGCGATGACGACGGGGGGCGCGATCAGCGGCGCGAGGTCTTCGTGGGCTGCGGCCAGGAGGGCGACGTCGAGCATGGGTTCTCCGTTCCGAGGGGCGATCCCCGACAGTCTAGCCGCGCGGCCGGGCCTGGCCGCGCACCTGGCCCTGCCCTCGTACGACCCACTTCGTGCTGGTGAGCTCCGGCAGCCCCATCGGCCCCCGGGCGTGCAGCTTCTGCGTCGAGATGCCGACCTCGGCGCCGAAGCCGAACTCGCCCCCGTCGGTGAACCGGGTCGAGGCGTTGACCATGACGACCGCGCTGTCCACCTCGTGCAGGAACCGCTCGGCGACCGCGTGGTCGTTCGTCAGGATCGACTCGGTGTGGTGCGTCGACCAGCGCGCGATGTGCGCCATGGCCTCGTCGACGTCGGCCACGACGCGCACGGCCAGGTCGAGGCTCATGTACTCGGCGGCCCAGTCGGCGTCCGTCGCCGGGACCGCGTCGGGGAACGAGCGCAGGACGCGCTCGTCGCCGTGCACCGTCACGCCGGAGGCGCGGAGGGCGCCCAGCACCGGCGGCAGCAGGCGGTCGGCCGCGTCCGCGTGCACGAGCAGGGTCTCGAGCGCGTTGCAGACGCTCGGCCGGCTGACCTTCGCGTCGACGACGACGTCGACGGCCATCTCCTCGTCGGCGGACGCGTCGAGGAACACGTGCACCACGCCCGCCCCGGTCTCGATCACCGGGACGGTCGACTCGCGCACGACGGTCTCGATCAGCTCGGCGCTGCCGCGCGGCACGAGGACGTCGACGAGCCCGCGCGCCCGCATCAGCTCGGCGGCCCCGGCCCGGCCGTGCTCGTCGACCGTGACGACCGCGTCGGCGGGCAGCCCCGAGACGACCAGCGCCTCCTGCACGACGTCGACGAGCACCTGGTTCGTCTCGCGCGCCGCGCTGCCGCCCCGCAGCACCGCCGCGTTGCCGCTCTTGAGCGCGAGGGCGGCGATGTCGACCGTCACGTTCGGGCGGGCCTCGTAGATGACGCCGACGACGCCGAACGGCACCCGCACCTGGTCGAGCCGCAGGCCGTTGGGCAGGACCCGGCCCCGGATGCTCTCGCCGACCGGATCGACGAGGCCGGCGACGAGCCGCACGGCGTCGGCCAGCGCCTCCAGCCGCACCGCGTCGAGGCGCAGGCGGTCGCGCAGGGCCTCGCCGACCCCCTCGTCGAGCGCCCGCGCCAGGTCGAGCTCGTTCGCGGCCACGATGCGCGGTCCCTCGGCGACGAGGGCGGCGGCCACGGCGTGCAGCGCGGCGTCCTTCTCGGCGGCGGTGAGGGTCGCGAGACGGACGGACGCCGCCTTCGCGGCGCGCAGGGTCTCGGTGAACGACGGGGCGACGACGGACGACATCCCCGGAGCCTACGGCGACGGGCTCCGCCGTCGCATCCGCGGCGCCGTCAGCCGCGGGGAGCCGCGGCGAAGAACGTGCCGACGGCAGCGCCGGACAGGGCCGCGGCGACGTTCGCCGCCGACGTGACGAGCACGGGCGTGCCGGCCGCGGCCGCGTAGCGCGCGGCGGCCACCTTGGTGCCTGCTCCCCCGGTGCCGACGCCTGCCGCGCCCGCGTCGCCGAAGGTCACCCCGGCGAGGTCGTCGCCCTGGGGCACGTCGTCGATGCGCACGGCGCCCGGCTCGTGCGGCGGGCGCGTGTAGAGCGCGTCGACGTCGCTGAGCAGCACCAGCACGTCCGCGCCGATCAGCTCGGAGACGAGGGCGGCGAGGCGGTCGTTGTCGCCGAAGCGGATCTCCTGCGTGGCGACCGTGTCGTTCTCGTTGACGATCGGCAGGATGCCGAGCTCGAGGAGGCGCCCCATCGCCCGCTGCGCGTTGCTGCGCGGCGTCGGGTCGGCCATGTCGCCGGCCGTGAGCAGCACCTGTCCCGCGACGATGTCGTGGCGGCGGAGGCTCTGCTGGTACCGGAAGATGAGCACGTTCTGGCCCACCGCCGCGGCGGCCTGCTGCGTCGCGAGGTCGGTCGGTCGTGAGTCGAGCCGCAGGTGCGGCATCCCGGTCGCGATCGCGCCCGAAGAGACGAGCACCACCTCGGCGCCGCGGGCGTGGGCGCCGGCCAGGGCGTCGACGAGCGGCTCGATCTGGTGCGCCGCGGCGCCGCTGATCGACGACGACCCCACCTTGACGACGATGCGCCGGGCACGCGCGATGTCGCCCCGGGCGGCGACGACCGGGTCGCCGCCGGCGTGCGGCAGGGCCTCGACGGGACCGTCGGTGCTCATTCCTGCTCGTCGCCCTCCTTGACGAGGAAGCCCTCGTCGTCGGTCCAGAGACCGGCAGCGCGCTCGCGCTGCAGCTCGGCCCGGGCCTCGGCCTTGGCGTCCATGCGCTCGAAGTAGTCCTCGCGGCGCTGGTTGCGGGTCGGGCGGTCGTTCTTGATCAGGCGCGGGTCCGTGCCGCGGGCCGAGGTCATCAGCTCGGCGGTCGAGGTCAGCGTCGGCTCCCAGTCGAAGACGATGCCGCCCTCGGGACCGATGACGACGGTCGAGCCGGCCTGCGCACCCGCCTTGAACAGGGCGTCCTCGATGCCGATGGCGTTGAGCCGGTCGGCGAGGTAGCCCACCGCCTCCTCGTTGTTGAACTGGGTCTGCACGACCCAGCGCTCCGGCTTCTGGCCGAGGATGCGGTAGACGTTGCCGTACGTGCCGCCCTCGACCTTGATGACGAACGGCTTCTCGTTGACCGCGCGGGGGCGCATGACGAGACGAGGAGGCGCGGGCCGGGCCGCGATCTCGGCCCGGCTCTGCTCGACGACCTCGGCGAGGGCGAAGGAGAGGTTGCGGAGGCCCTCGTGGCTGACGGCCGAGATCTCGAAGACGCGGTAGCCGCGGGCCTCGAGCTCGGGCGTGACGAAGTCGGCGAGCTCGCGCCCGTCGGGGACGTCGACCTTGTTCAGCGCGATCAGCTGGGGACGCTCGAGCAGGGGCGTCTGCCCCTCGGGCACCGGGTACGCCTCGAGCTCGCGGCGGATGATCTCGAGGTCGGTCAGCGGGTCGCGGCCGGGCTCGAGCGTGGCGCAGTCGAGCACGTGCAGCAGTGCCGAGCAGCGCTCGACGTGGCGGAGGAACTCGAGGCCCAGGCCCTTGCCCTCGCTCGCGCCCTCGATCAGGCCGGGCACGTCGGCGACCGTGTAGCGGGTCTCGCCCGACTCGACGACGCCCAGGTTCGGGTGCAGGGTCGTGAAGGGGTAGTCGGCGATCTTCGGCTTGGCGGCCGAGAGCGCGGCGACGAGGCTCGACTTGCCGGCCGACGGGTAGCCGACGAGCGCGATGTCGGCGACGACCTTGAGCTCGAGCAGCACGTCGCCCTGCCAGCCGGGCGTGCCCAGCAGCGCGAAGCCGGGGGCCTTGCGCTTGGTCGACGAGAGCGCGGCGTTGCCGAGCCCGCCGATGCCGGCCTCGGCGATGACGTAGCGCATGCCGTGCTCGGTCATGTCGACCAGCTCGTCGCCGTCCACCGTCTTGACGACCGTGCCGAGCGGGACCGCGAGCTCGAGCTCCTGGCCCTGGGTGCCGCTGCGGTGGTCGCCCATGCCGGGGCCGCCGTTGTCGCTCGAGCGGTGCGGCGCGCGGTGGAACCCGAGCAGCGTGGTCACGCCGGCGTCGGCGACGAGCACGATGTCGCCGCCGTTGCCGCCGTTGCCCCCGTCGGGGCCGGCGAGGGGCTTGAACTTCTCGCGCTTGACGGAGACGCAGCCGTTGCCCCCGTTTCCTGCTCGCAGGTGGAGGGTCACGTGGTCGACGAATGTGGCCATGTATCGGTCTCTTCTAGCTCTGGTGCCGGCGCGCGCTGCCCCGGGTCTGTCGCGCACGGGCGACCGGTGTCGGGCCGTGCGGTGGTGCCTCGCCGTCGGCGGCCGGAGGCGACGATGGTGTCCCGACAGGCCCTGTGGCCTCGCGGGCTCCCGCGGAGCCGGGCGCACCTGGGCCGGGTGAGCACCAACCTGTGATGGTACAGGGCCGGTCGGAGGCGGTCAACGCGACGGCCGCCCGACTAGCATCGGCGCGTGACCATCCTGATCGACGAGCCGATCTGGCCCGCCCACGACACCGTCTGGGCCCACCTGGTCAGCGACGCGTCGTACGACGAGCTGCACGCCTTCGCCGCCGCCCAGGACATCCCCCGCCGGGGCTTCGACCACGACCACTACGACGTGCCGGAGTCGCGCTGGCACGACCTCGTCGCGGCCGGGGCGCAGCCGGTCACCGGGCTCGACCTCGCACGACGGCTCGAGCGCAGCGGCCTGCGCGTCTCGCAGCGGGTCAAGCGGGGGCTCTGACCTCAGCCGCCCCTCCTGCTCACCAGGCCGCGGCGTGGCCCGTGAAGCTCGCGACGACGGCCCCGGTCTCGACGTCGACGACCGTCGTGGTCGTCCCCTGCGGCACCGGGTCGATCGTGTAGCTGTAGTCGGTGGTGTCGTCCGCCGAGGCGGTCTCGACGGCGAGGTACTGCCCGTTCGGCGAGACCGAGAACCCCTCGATCTGCGACGACTCGCCCGCGGGGCGGAACAGCACCCGCGCCTCCTGCTCGTCGTCGAACACGATCAGGTTCGTGAAGCTCGCCCCGCCGTCGGCCGGCACGGCCACCTGCTGCACGTACTCGGTCGCGGCGACGGCGACGAGGTCGCCCCGGTAGGGCGTTCCGCCCTCGACGGCCGAGAACGGGATCGGCGTCTGATCCCCCGTCGCCAGGTCGACGCGGAACGCCTGGAGCGCCGTGGCCGCCACGATGCCCCGGCCGTCCAGCGAGACGCCCTGCAGGGCGACGAACGTGCCGAGGGGACGAGGAGGCGCGGTGCCGGTCAGGTCGTAGACGGCGACCTGCTCGTCGCCCGTCTGGGCGACGAGGCTCGCCTGGCCCGGGACGACCGCCCAGTCGAGCACCGACACGGGCTGGCCGGAGAGGGACAGGACGGGGGCGACGGCGCGCTGGCCCTGGAGGGGCAGCGTGTAGAGCAGCTCCTGCTCGGAGCCCCGGGGCCGCCAGGAGAACGCCAGCGTGGTCGTGGCGGCGTCCGCGCCCAGCTGCGTGATCAGCCCCGTCCCGTCGGGCAGCGGCAGGGTCTCCGCGGCGACGCCGTCGTCGGAGACGAGGCTCAGGGTCGACTGCTCGCCGTCGTCGGTCACGACCGCGACGGCCGTGTCGAAGGCCTCGAAGGCCTGGATCCGGGGGGCCGACCACACCGCGGTCCGGTCGCCGCCTCCCAGGAGGGAAGCTCGTTCGAGGACGTCGTCGGTTCCCTCGGTGCCGTGGACGACGCGCCAGGTCACGGCCGGGTCGGTGCTGAAGGTCGTGCGGAGCGTCGCGTCGCGAGCCTGGTAGACGCTCGAGACGCCCTGCACCGTCACGGTGTAGTCGGTGCCGTAGCGGAGCCGGTCCGCGAACTCGACCGCGACGACGTCGCCCGACGTCTGCACCCGGAAGTCGGCGGCAGGCGAGATGGTCACCTGCTCGGGGTCGACGTGCGCCACGGGCTGGTTGGCGAACAGGCGCAGCTGCTGGCCCGACCGGTCGACGACGGCCGTCGTGTCGACCTGGACGTCGGTCAGCTTGGGCCCCTGCAGGTGCGTGAGGACGCCGAACACCGTGCAGACGAGCGCGAGCACGACGACGAGCGCGACGAAGCGACGCCGCTGCCGGGCGTGCCGGTCCGCCTCGTCGAGATCGCCGTCGGCCGCCCAGAGGTCAGTAGAGGTAGGGGTCACTCGGCTGGCCGACCTTCTCGAGCTCGTCGGGCACCAGGGCGATCGGGTCGCTCGACGTGCGGCTCGGGTTCGTCTGGAAGCCGCCGGACACGTCGAGCCACTCGTCAGCCGACACCTGGCTGCGCCAGTCGACGAGGTGCACCGGCACGCCCACCGGCTGCGCGTCGACGGCGCAGCAGGTGACGACGAAGCGGGACACGTAGAAGACGTCGGGGTCGTCGCCGGCCGGGACGACGAAGCCGACCACGTCGGCGGTCTTGCCCTCGAAGAACGACAGGTCGCTGGTCTGCCGCAGCAGGCCCGCCCAGTCCAGGACGGAGAACGCCGCGTAGGCGTCGGCGTCCGCGGACGCGGCGTCCTCGACGCTCGTGCCGGTGAGGGAGGCGGTGGACGAGTTGACGTCGCGCTGGCCGGCCGTCGCGCTCGTCAGCGTCGCGGGCGGGAGGACGACGAGCGACACGGCGACGGCGGTGGTGACGAGCGCGCCTCCGGCGACGGCGGCCGTGCGGGCGGCCGCACGGCCACGACGGCGGCGGCGGGGACGCTCGGCCGGGGCACGGAGCTCGTCCGCGTGTGCGTCGGGGTGGTGGCCGTCGTGGCCGTGCCCGTCGTGCGCGTGCCCGTCGGCCTCGTCGCCCGAGCCGTCGCGGGACGACGGCGCGAGGACGAGCACGCCGAGCGACAGCACCATGCCGATCGCGATCATGATCACGGTGAACACCACGTAGCGCGGGTGGATGTAGAGCACGAGCTGCCCCGTCGCCGACAGCCACAGTGTCGAGATGCCGACCACGAGGGTCAGGAGCACGCCCTGCCAGCGGTCGGCGAGGCGCGAGACGGCGTCGAGGCGGAGCGGCGTGCGGGCAGCGCCGGGAGCGCGCGAGGAGTCACGCGGGGAGGAGTCAGGCAAAGTAGTTCACCACCAGTCCGATGGCGGCGCTGGTCAGCGCCACCACGAGGGTCAGCTGCGCGAGGGTGCGCGGTCGGTACGTCGTGCGGAGCAGGGCCAGCATCTTGACGTCGATGATCGGCCCGAAGACGAGGAACGCCGCGATGCCGCCGGGCATGAAGGTCGACGCGAACGGCAGCACGAAGAACGCGTCGACGTTGGAGCAGAGCGAGATCACGAACGCCAGGACCATCATCGCGAGCACCGACCAGACGGGGTTGCTGCCCAGGGTGACGAGCACCGAGCGCGGCACCGCGGTCTGGATGCCGCCGGCCACGGCGGCGCCGATGAACAGCGCCGGCATCATGGTCGACATCTCGCGACGGAACAGCTCGACGCTCTCGCGCAGCTTCGAGGCGCCGCTGTGGCCGTGCTCCTGCGGCAGCGCGCACTCGGCCGCGAACGACCGGGTGAGCAGGCTCTCGGGGTCGGGGTGGCGGCTGTAGAGCCAGCCGATCAGGTTCGCGATGAGGAACCCGCCGGCCAGCCGGGCGACGAGGATGCCGTCGCTCCAGCCGAACGCCTGGTGCGTCGTGATGATCGTGATCGGGTTGAGGATCGGGGCGGCCAGCAGGAACGTCATCGACTCGGAGACGGTGAAGCCCTTGAGCACCAGCCCCCGCGCCAGGGGCACGTTGCCGCACTCGCAGACCGGCAGGAACATGCCGAGGAACGAGATGACGGCGCGGCGCAGCAGCGGCTGCCGGGGCAGCCACGAGGTGAAGAACGCCTGGGGCAGCCAGACCTGCACGATGATCGACAGGACGATGCCCAGCAGCACGAACGGCACCGACTCGACGATCACGCTGATGGTGAGGGTGACGAAGTCCTGGAGCGTGTCGGGCAGCAGCTGCGAGCCGAGCGCCGGGCTGGCGACGCGCAGCACGAGCAGCACCACCGCGATGCCGATCCCGACCGCGAGCAGCGGTCCGCGCCTCGACCGGCGGACGGGGGCGTGCTCGTGGGCAGCTCGGCGGAGGGCGTCGCGTTCGCGGAGGGGCGCGCTCACCGGTCGTCCCCGTCGTCGGCGGCCCGGCGGAGGGCGTCGCGTTCGCGGAGGGAGGCGCTCACCGGTCGTCCCCGTCGTCGGCGGCCCGGCGGAGGACGTCGCGTTCGCGGAGGGAGGCGCTCACCGGTCGTCCCCGTCGTCGGCGGCCCGGCGGAGGACGTCGCGTTCGCGGAGGGAGGCGCTCACCGGTCGTCCCCGTCGGCGGCGGCGGGGGGCGCGAAGCGCGACCAGTCGTCGGCGGCGGAGGCGCTCCGGGGAGGCGTGGGCCGGGTCGCGGGGGCAGGCTCGCGTGCCGTGTCGTGGACGCGTCCCCGGGGGCCGGCCGGCGCCTCCTCGACGGGGGCAGGGTCGGGCTCGACCTGGTCGGCGGCGGCCACCTCGTCGCCGCCGGACTCGACGTCGACCGCGTCGCCCGGGTCGCCCGGGAGCGTCGCCGTACGGGACGCGTGCCACGCGAGCACCACGCCGACGAGCAGCAGCGCCGTGTCGACGACGCCGGCGGCGAAGGGGATGGTCGTGAGGTAGAGCGCGAGGTTGACCCAGGTGCCCCCGCTCAGCGACGCCGCCACCCCGGGCACGATGCCGACGAGCGCCAGGGCGACGGTGCCCGCGGCACCGGCGACGAGACCGTGGCGCAGCGCCCGGGGCAGCGACAGGCCGGGGTCGACCGGGCGCACCAGGAGCAGCACGACGAACGCGACGAGGTAGAACGGGAACGGGTAGAGCACGAAGCTGCCGAGGAACTGGCCGACGGGCGTCGCCGTGAAGTCGCTCGGCCAGGGCGTCACCGAGTAGCCGAGCGCCGAGCCGACGAGCGCCGCGAGGCCCAGGGCGAACCGTGCGACGAGCACGACTCCGAGGGCGGTCGCGGCGGAGAGGAGGCGGCTCCGGCCCTGGTCGGACCGCAGGCCCCGGACCTCGGAGGCCGCCCGGCGCACGAACACCGCAGCCCGACGGGACGACCTGTCGGTCGCCGCGTCGGGCTGCGGTGTCGAAGTCACTCCGTCACCCTAGACGAGTCACAGTTCGTCGGAGCTGACCCCCACGCCGAGGATGAACGGTCCGCCCTCGGCCTGCTCGGACGGGTCCGACGACGCGGCTGCCGTCGTCGTGCCCGAGCTCGAGGCCCGGCGCGAACGGCCGCGGCCCTGTCCGGGCTGCTTGGGCTCGGGCAGCGCGCCGAGCACGCTGTCGAGGATCTGCTCGGCGTCGTGCGTGCTCATCTTGCGGGGCTCGCGACGGGTCGCGGCCACCGGGATGTCGAGGATCGCGACGGACGCCTCGGGGGTGACCGTGGCCGTCGACGCGGCACGGCGGCTGCCGCGCTTCGCCGGGGCCGCGGGCTCGGCGGCCGGCTGCTGTGCCGCCGCGGGGGCGCCGTCGGCAGCCGGGGCTTCGACGACGGGTGCTGACGTCGGCTCCTCGGCGACCGGGGCCGTCTCGCGGACCGGCTGGTCGTCGGCCTGCGCGTCGCGCTGTCCGCCGCCCTGCTGCTCGCCCTGCTCGGCGTCGCGCGACCGCGAGCCACGACGGCCCTTGCGGCCGCCACGGCTGCGACGCGGCTCGTCGGACGAGTCGTCCTGGGCCTCGTCGGGTCGCGTGGACGACACCGAGGCCGCGGCGGCGTCGATGGCGGCCTCGACCGCGGCGGCCGCCGTGGCGGCGCTGTCGCTGTCGGCCGGCCGGTCGCCGTCCTCGGCGTGCGCGATGGTCGACGCCGCGATGCGCGAGAGCGCGTTCTTCACGTCGTCGGTGATGGCGTGCGTGCCGGTCGTCGGGTGTGCCGACGAGCCCGCCTGGCCGCCCTGGCCGGCCGAGCCGCGACCCTGGCCGCCGGAGGCGCCGGCCGTGCCGCCCTGCTTGCCTGCCTGGGCCCCGCCACGGCGGCGCTGCTCCTGGCCCTTGCGGGGCTGCTGCTCCTGCACGCGTGCGGCGCTGCCTGCCTCGGCGAACGACTCGGCCAGGCCGAGGCCGAGCTTCTTGCGCGTCATCTGCACGAGGCCGAGCGAGGTGACCTCCGCGACCTGGTGCTTGGTCCGGTCGCGGCTGAGGCACTCGACCAGTCGGCGGAGCACGAGGTCGCGGTTCGACTCGAGCACCATGTCGATGAAGTCGACGACGATGATGCCGCCGATGTCGCGGAGGCGCAGCTGGCGGACGATCTCCTCCGCTGCCTCGAGGTTGTTCTTCGTGACCGTCTCCTCGAGGTTGCCCCCGGAGCCGACGAACTTGCCCGTGTTGACGTCGACGACCGTCATGGCCTCGGTGCGGTCGATGACCAGCGAGCCGCCGGAGGGCAGCCAGACCTTGCGGTCGAGCGCCTTCTCGATCTGCTCGTTGAGGCGGTGCTCGTCGAACGCGTCGCGGTCGCCCTCGTAGCGCTTCACGCGGTCGAGCAGGTCGGGCGCGACCGCCGACAGGTACGACTGCAGGGTGTCGTAGGCGTCGTCGCCGTCGATGACGAGCTCGTGGAAGTCCTCGTTGAAGACGTCGCGGACGATCTTGATCAGCAGGTCGGGCTCCGAGTGCAGCTGCGCGGGGGCGTTGCCGGCCTCGACCTTGCTGCTGATGTCGGCCCACTGGTTCGTGAGGCGCGTGATGTCGAGGGTGAGCTGCTCCTCCGTGGTGCCCTCGGCCGCGGTGCGGACGATGACTCCCGCGTTCTCGGGCAGCGCCTCCTTCAGGATCTTCTTGAGGCGCGCGCGCTCGGTGTCGGGCAGCTTGCGGCTGATGCCGTTCATCGAGCCGTTGGGCACGTAGACGAGGTAGCGGCCGGGCAGCGAGATCTGGCTGGTGAGACGGGCGCCCTTGTGGCCCACCGGGTCCTTCGTGACCTGGACGAGCACGCGGTCGCCGGGCTTGAGCGCGAGCTCGATGCGGCGGGGCTGGTTGCCGTTCGACAGCGAGTCCCAGTCGACCTCGCCCGAGTAGAGCACGGCGTTGCGGCCGCGTCCGATGTCGACGAACGCCGCCTCCATGCTCGGGAGCACGTTCTGGACGCGACCGAGGTAGACGTTGCCGATCAGCGAGACGTTCTGCGCCTTGGCGACGTAGTGCTCGGCGAGGGTGCCGTCCTCCATGACGCCGATCTCGATGCGGTCGCCCGAGGAGCGGACGATCATCTTGCGGTCGACGCTCTCGCGGCGGGCCAGGAACTCGGCCTCGGTGATGACGGTGCGGCGGCGGCCGGCGTCACGGCCGTCGCGGCGACGCTGCTTCTTGGCCTCGAGACGGGTCGAGCCCTTGATGCGCTGCGGCTCGGTGATGAGCTCGACCTGGCGCTGCGGGCGCTCGCGACGGTCGACGCGGTCGCCGCCCTGGCGCTGCTCGGAGTCGCGCTCTTCCCTGTCCTGCGAGCGGCCGCGCTGGCGGCGGCGGGAGGTGCCGCGCTGCGGCTCGTCGCGGTCGTCGTCGTCGCGGTCGTCGTCACGCTGGTCACGGTCGTCGTCGTCGCGGTCGTCACGGTCGTCGCGGTCGTCCCACTCGTCGTCGTGGCGACGACGCCCCGGCCGGGCCGGCAGGGGGAGGATCTCGGGCGCGTGGAAGATCAGGCTCGTCGTGGTGAGCTGGGCCGGGATGGGCCCCGACTCGGCCTCGGCGGCGTCGCTCGCGTCGTCGGCCGGAGCCTCGGCGCGCGGCGGCGCGACGGCGGCGATGTCGGCCTGGACGGCCTCGGTGTCGACCACGGCCTCGGGCTGCGCGGCGCGGGCGGTGTCGATGCTGGTGCTGCTGGTCGCGGCCTCGGCCCCGACCTCCTTCTCGGTGGTCACGGGGGAAGCCTCCTGGGCGTCGTCGTTCCGGTCGTGGGGGGCGGTGCCGAGCGCGCGGCGCGCGGTCGTCGCCGGTGCGGGCACCTGGCGCGACAGGAGCCCGGCGAACAGGCCCCTCTTCTTCTTCGGCTGGCCGTCTCTGTCGTTGTCGTTCTTGTCCACCACTGCTGGTGTGCTCCTCGACCCGCCGTCGGCATCGCCGTCGCCGGGTGGTCTCGTGTCGTGGCCGGGAGGCGCCGTGCACCTGCCTGCGGCCACCGCGCCCTCTCACGGCGCGCATCGTCAGCGACGTCGCGTTCGGTCAGCCGGAGCCGGCGCCCGTCTCTGCGGGCGTCTCCCCGGATGTCGTTCGTCGACGTCAGGTTCTTCGTTGCTCTGTCCGGAACTGGCTGTCCGGCGGTGGGCGACTGCGCCCTGGCCCGGATCTAGCTGCCACCTGACGGTGCCCGCCCGCGAGGACGGCCACTCGTGGAGGCCGACCTGCCGACGGCCCCGCGGTGCAGCACGGCCCGGAAAGTCTTGATCCCGGGACTCACGCCCCGCGACTGGCTCGATTATCGCACGCCTCACCCGGGACCACGATCGGGACGGTGAGATGATCGTCGTCGTGACCGAGCAGAGAGCGCCTCAGCGCACCCACCCGTCGACGGGTCGACCCGTCGTCGTCCCCGCCGTCCTCCTGGTGATCGTCGGGCTCGTGGGGCTGCTCGGGTCGTTCGCGCTGACCGTCGACAAGTTCCGGCTGCTCGAGGACCCGACGGCCTCGCTCGGCTGCGACGTCAACCCGTTCGTCGGCTGCTCGCCCGTCATCAACAGCTGGCAGGCCTCGCTGTTCGGCTTCCCCAACCCGATCCTCGGCCTCGTCGGGTTCGCGGCCCCCGTCGCCGTGGGCGTCGGGCTGCTCGCCGGCGCACGGTTCGCCCGGTGGTTCTGGGTCGCCTTCACGGCGGGCGTGTTCCTGGCCTGGGTGTTCGTCACGTGGCTGTTCACCCAGACGGTGTTCGTCATCGGGGCCCTCTGCCCGTGGTGCATGCTCGTCTGGTCGGTGACCATCCCGCTCTTCTGGATCCTGCTGGTCTGGGGCCTCGCGCGCGGCGTGACCGTCCCGCACGGGCGGCTCCAGCGGGCCGCCGCGGCGTTCCTGCCGTTCTCCTGGATCCTGCCCGTGCTCAACTACGTCGTCGTCGCCACGGTGATCGTCGTGCAGTTCCCGCTCCTCCTGCCCACCCTGCTCCGCTGAGCCGCTCAGCCTCCCCATGGGGAGGTGCGAGAGGGTCGACGAGGCCACCGACACCGACGAGCGAGGAACCATGACGCCACCAGCCGGACCAGGAGAGACCAAGCGCGAGCGACGGGAGTCCGCCCGCGAGAAGGCGCGCGTCACGCGTGAGGCGGAGGCCAAGCGCCGACGCCGCAACAAGTGGGCCCTGCAGGGCGGCCTCGTCGTGGGCGTGCTCGCGATCCTCGCCGTCGTGGCCCTGGTGATCACGCGATCGCTCGCGCCCGCGGGCCCCGGCCCCCTGAACATGGCCAGCGACGGCATCGTGCTCTCGGGCGACGGCACGACCGTCTCCGCCGTCACGACGGACGCCACGCCCGCCGACGGCTCCCCCACGCCGTCCGCGGCCGGCACGGCCGAGAAGCCGAGCATCGTCGTCTACCTCGACTACATGTGCCCCTACTGCGGCCAGTTCGACACCACGAACGCCGAGCAGCTCGAGACCTGGGTCACCCAGGGCGTGGCCGACCTCGAGATCCACCCCCTCGGGTTCCTCGACAACGCGAGCCTCGGGTCGAACTACTCGACCCGGTCGGCGAACGCCCTCGCCTGCGTCGCGAACTACCAGCCCGACACGGCGCTCGACGTCAACACCGCCCTGTTCGCGCAGCAGCCGGCCGAGAACACGACCGGCCTGACGAACGACGAGCTGGTGACGCTGGTCCAGGGCGCCGGTGCCGACGACCCTGCCGTCGCCTCCTGCATCACCGACGGCGAGTTCACCGACTGGGTCGCGTCCGCGACCGAGCGCGCGCTGAACGACCCGCTGCCGAACTCCGACCTCGCGGCGGTGTCCGCGACGCCGACCGTGCTGGTCAACGGCCAGCAGTACCAGGGCTCGCCCACCGACGCCGCCGCGTTCGCGCAGTTCGTGGCCGAGGTCGCCGGTGGCCAGCCGACCGGCGACACGAGCACGGGCGAGCTGCCCGGGTCGACGGCCACGCCGTCCCCCTGACCGACGCCCGGTCGTGAACGACGAAGGAGGGGCGGTACCGGTCCCTGGGACCGGTACCGCCCCTCCTTCATCAGGGGTTCAGGAAGATCAGAACCAGAGGGCGAGCTCGCGCGCGGCGCTCTCGGGGCTGTCGCTGCCGTGCACGAGGTTCTGCTGCACGGCGAGGCCCCAGTCGCGGCCGAGGTCGCCGCGGATCGTGCCGGGGGCGGCGGTCGTCGGGTCGGTCGTGCCGGCCAGCGAGCGGAAGCCCGGGATGACGCCGTTGCCCGCGACGCGGATCGCGACGGTGGGGCCGCTCTGCATGAACTCGACGAGCGGCTCGTAGAACGGCTTGCCGACGTGCTCCTCGTAGTGCTGGGCGAGCAGGTCGCGGTCGGCCTGGACGAGGCGCAGGTCGACGAGCGAGTAGCCCTTCGCCTCGATGCGGCGGAGGATCTCGCCGGTGAGGCCGCGGGCGACGCCGTCGGGCTTGACGAGGACGAGGGTCTCTTGGAGGTCGGTCACTGGTGCTCCTTCGTGTGGGGCGGGTGGTGGTTCGGGTGGCTGGAGGGCTCGTGGCCGGTCGCGACGGCGCGGGCGGTCAGGGCTGCGGGCCGAAACGCGCCGCGTTCATGCGGTCGAGCTGGGTGCCCTTGACGAGGCAGTAGGTCCAGATGGCGACGAAGAGGGCCGCGACGACGTACATGACCGGGTCGAGGAGCCCGCAGGCGACGAGCCCGAGCTGAACGACCCAGCCGAGCGCGATCCCCCACCGCCAGCGCAGGGTGCGCGACACGAGGAGGACCAGGACGATGGCGCCGAGGCCGCCGCCGAACGCCACGCCCGGGGGGACCAGGTCGCGGCCGTTCACGACGAGCATGACGAAGAACAACGACATGGCCTCGAGCACGAGCACGATCGACAGCAGGCTCTCGGCCGCGCCGCGCCGACGCGCCCGACGCGTCGGGCGCGCGGGGCCGGTGGGGTCCGCAGGAGGGGGCGCCTCGGTCACGAGAGCCCGCCCTCGGCCTGCGAGAGCGCGAGCACGTCGCCGACCAGGGTGATCGACCCCGTCACCACGACGCCGCCGGGCTCGTCGCCCTCGGCCTCGTCCGCGAGGTCACGGGCCGTGCGGAGCGCCGCCACGAGGTCGGTCTCGACCACCACGCGTGCGGCTCCGACGACGCCGACCGCCACGGCCGCGAGCTCGTCGGCGTCCACGGAGCGGTCGGAGCCGCTCTGCGTGACGACGAACTGGTCGACCGTGCCCGAGAGCGCGCGGACGATGCCCGCCGCGTCCTTGTCGGCGAGGACCGAGAGAACCGCGACGACGCGTCCGAACTGGAAGTAGTCGTCGATCGCCTTGGCGAGCGCTCGCGCGCCGTGCGGGTTGTGGGCCGCGTCGACGAGGATGGTCGGCTCGTTGGCCACGATCTGCAGCCGCCCGGGCGACGTCGCCGCGGCGAGCCCCTCGGCGAGCACGTCGTGGTCGAGCGCCTGGCTGCCGCTGCCGAGGAACGACTCGACCGCGGCCACGGCGACGGCCGCGTTCTGGGCCTGGTGGTCGCCGAAGAGCGGCAGGAGCAGGTCCTCGTAGCGGCCGGCGACGCCGCGGATCGTGACGACCTGGCCGCCCACCGCCACCGTCGTGGACTCGACGCCGAAGGCGACGCCCTCGACGGCCAGCGACGACTCGGTGAGCTCGGCCGCGCGCTGCAGCTCGGCCAGCGCCTCCGGCAGCTGGGCCGCGCTGACGACTGACGCTGCCGGCTTCACGATGCCGGCCTTGGTCCGGGCGATGGCCTCGACGGTCGACCCCAGCCGGGCCTGGTGGTCGAGCGCGATCGGCGTGAAGACGGCGACCTGGCCGTCGGCGACGTTCGTGCTGTCCCACTCGCCGCCCATGCCGACCTCGAGCACGACGACGTCGGCCGGGGCGTCGGCGAAGCACGCGAAGGCGAGCGCGGTGAGCGCCTCGAAGAACGTGAGGGTCGGCTCGCCCGCCGCCTCGAGCTCGGTGTCGACCATCGTCAGGTAGGGCTGGATGTCGTCCCAGTTGGCGACGAGGCGCTCGTCGCTGATCGGCTCGCCGTCGACGACGATGCGCTCGTTGAGGCGCACCAGGTGGGGGCTCGTCATGAGCCCGGTCCGCAGCCCGTGGGCCCGGAGGACGCTCTCGATCATGCGGCTCGTCGACGTCTTGCCGTTGGTGCCCGTGATGTGGATCACGGGGTAGGCGCGCTGCGGGTCGCCGAGCAGCTCGACGGCGCGGCGCGTGGCCGACAGGCGCGGCTCGGGGGCGGACTCCCCCACGCGGGCCAGCAGCTCGTCGTGCACCCGGGTCGCCTCGGCGGCGAACTCGCCGTCGCCCTGGCCCGCGCCGTCGTCCTTCTCGTTCTTCTTCGGGCTCACGCTCGTCGCACCTCCACCGTCACGGCCGAGCCGGAGCCGACCGCGACCTTCCCGTCGCGTCCCGCGACGTCGTCCTGCACGTCGACGACCAGCTCGGTCGTCAGGGTCTCGGCCTGCACCATGTCGCGGTGCGTCCCGAGCGCCGCGGCCGCGGCCGCGTCGGTCGCCACGGTCGTCACGACCCGGTCGGACACGTCGAGGCCCGCGGCCTTGCGTGCCTGCTGCACGGCCCGGACGACGTCGCGGGCCAGGCCCTCGGCCTCGAGCTCGGGCGTCGTGGCCGTGTCGAGCAGCACGAAGCCGCCGTCGCCGACGAAGGCGATCGCCGCCGACGGGTCGTCGACCGCCAGCTCGAGGGTGAACTCGCCCGGCAGCAGCTCGACGCCGCCGACGACGACGTTCTCGCCGACGGGGGCCCAGTCGCCCTTCTTCGCGGCCGGGATGACCTGCTGCACCTGCTTGCCGATGCGGGGCCCTGCCGCACGGGCGTTGACGGTCAGCTTGCGGGTGACGCCCCACTCGCCGAGGCTCTCCTCCGTCAGGGGCGTGAACGCCACCTCCTTGACGTTCAGCTCGTCGCGGAGGATCGAGCCGAACGGCTCGAGGCCGGCCGGGTCGGGCGCGACGACGGTGAGGCGGGCCAGCGGCAGGCGCACGCGCAGGCCGGTCGCCTTGCGGAGCGCCAGGCCCGACGACGCGATCGCCCGGACGGCGTCCATCGAGGCGACGAGGGCGTCGTCCTCGGGGAACGAGGAGGCGTCGGGCCAGTCGGTGAGGTGCACGCTGCGACCGCCGGTGAGGCCCTTCCAGATCTCCTCGGTCACGAGGGGCGCCAGGGGCGCGGCCACGCGCGTGACCGTCTCGAGGACGGTGAAGAGCGTGTCGAAGGCGTCGCGGTCGTCGCCGGCCCAGAAGCGGTCGCGCGACCGGCGCACGTACCAGTTGGTGAGCACGTCGGCGAAGTCGCGCAGGGCGGCCGCCGCGAGCGGCGAGTCGAGCGCGTCGAGGTGCCGCTCGACGTCGGTGACGAGGAGGCGCGTCTTGGCCAGCAGGTACCGGTCGAGCACGTCGGTCGAGTCGGTGCGCCAGGTCGCGACCAGGCCGTCCGCGACGTGCCGGCCCTCGCCTCCCGAGCTGCCGCCGTCGGCGGCGTTCGCGTACAGGGTGAAGAAGTAGTAGGTGCTCCAGAGCGGCAGCAGGAACTGCCGGACGCCCTCGCGGATGCCCTCCTCGGTCACGACGAGGTTGCCGCCGCGGATGACCGAGCTGGACATCAGGAACCAGCGCATCGCGTCGGCGCCGTCCCGGTCGAAGACCTCGGACACGTCGGGGTAGTTGCGGAGGCTCTTGGACATCTTCTGGCCGTCCGAGCCCAGCACGATGCCGTGGCTGATCACGTTCGAGAACGCGGGCCGGTCGAAGAGCGCCGTCGAGAGCGCGTGCATGACGTAGAACCAGCCGCGCGTCTGCCCGATGTACTCGACGATGAAGTCGGCGGGGGCGTGCGACTCGAACCACTCCTGGTTCTCGAACGGGTAGTGCACCTGCGCGAACGGCATCGAGCCCGAGTCGAACCAGACGTCGAAGACGTCCTCGATGCGGCGCATCGTGCTCTGCCCCGAGGGGTCGTCGGGGTTCGGCCGGGTCAGGTCGTCGATGTACGGACGGTGCAGGTCGGGCTCGCCCTGCTCGTTCGTCGGCAGGCGGCCGAAGTCGGCCTCGAGGTCGGCCAGCGAGCCGTAGACGTCGGTGCGCGGGAAGGCCGGGTCGTCGCTGCGCCAGACGGGGATCGGCGAGCCCCAGTAGCGGTTGCGCGAGATCGACCAGTCGCGGGCGCCCGCGACCCACTTGCCGAACTGGCCGTCCTTGACGTTCTCGGGCACCCAGGTGATCTCCTGGTTGAGGTCGCCCATCCGGTCGCGCACGTCGGTGACGCGGACGAACCAGCTCGAGACGGCCTTGTAGATCAGCGGGTTGCGGCAGCGCCAGCAGTGCGGGTAGCTGTGCTCGTAGCTCGCGAGCCGCACGAGGCGGCCGTCGGCGCGGAGGCGCTGCACGAGCACCTTGTTGGCGTCGAACACCTGCAGCCCGGCGACGCCGAGCTCGTCGAACATCGGCAGGAAGCGGCCGGCCTCGTCGACCGACACGATGACGGGGATGCCCGCGGCGGCGCAGACCAGCTGGTCGTCCTCGCCGTAGGCGGGCGCCTGGTGCACGATGCCGGTGCCCTCGCCGGTCGCGACGTAGTCGGCGACGAGCAGGCGCCAGGCGTTCTCGGTGCCCCACGCCTCCGTGTCGGCGTAGACGTCCCAGATGCGGTCGTACTCGACGCCCTCGAGCTCGGCCCCGGCGAAGGTCGCCGTGACGGCGGCCTGGGCCGCCTCGGGCGAGTCGTAGCCCAGGTCCTTCGCGTAGGCCGCGAGGGTGTCGGCGGCGAGCAGGAACACGCTGCCCGTGAGCAGCTGCTGGTCGCCCGTGCGCTCGCCGGGCAGCAGGGCGTGCGGCACCGTCACGTACGTGATCTCGGGCCCCACGGCGAGCGCCATGTTGGTCGGCAGCGTCCACGGGGTCGTCGTCCAGGCGAGCGCCTCGACGCCGGTCAGGCCGAGAGACTCGGCCTTGGCCCCGACGAGGGGGAACGCGACGGTGACCGTCTGGTCCTGGCGCATCTTGTACACGTCGTCGTCCATGCGGAGCTCGTGGTTCGACAGCGGCGTCTGGTCGTGCCAGCAGTACGGCAGCACCCGGAAGCCCTCGTAGGCGAGCTGCTTGTCCCACAGCTGTTTGAAGGCCCAGAGGACGCTCTCCATGTAGCTGACGTCGAGGGTCTTGTAGTCGTCGTCGAAGTCGACCCAGCGGGCCTGGCGGGTGACGTAGCCCTGCCACTCGTCGGTGTACTGCAGCACCGAGCTGCGCGCCGCGGCGTTGAACGCGCCGATGCCCATGTCGTCGATCTGGTGCTTCTCGGTGATGCCGAGCTGGCGCATGGCCTCGAGCTCGGCGGGCAGGCCGTGGGTGTCCCAGCCGAACCGGCGGTGCACCTGCTTGCCGCGCATGGTCTGGTACCGCGGGAACACGTCCTTGGCGTAGCCGGTGAGGAGGTGGCCGTAGTGCGGCAGGCCGTTCGCGAAGGGCGGTCCGTCGTAGAAGACCCACTCGTCGCTGCCCTCGCGGGCGCGGATCGACTCCTGGAAGGTGTCGTCGCGACGCCAGAAGGCGAGCACGCCCTGCTCGACGTCGGGGAACCGGGGCGATGCGGGTACCGGCTTGTAGGCCATGGGGGCTCCAGGTGCTGCGGATGTCCGTCCACGAGGACGCCTGCCGAGGGTTCTCGGTCGGCGCGGTACCACCTCGCTTGCCGCCCCTGGCGGGACGACCTCTCTGCTGCGGCTGTGACGGGCCTGCCCCGCTCGGGTCTAGTGACGCCTCCTGCCCCGGTGTCGGGACGATCGACGGGTTCTGCCGAGTGCTCCCCGGTGATGGCCGGATCAGTGCTCGTCCATCATACGAGCCGTGGAGGCGGGACGCGATCAGGTGCAGGCAGTGCAGAATCAGCAGCATGACACCAGAGCCCTCCGCGGCGCCGCCCGCGGCGACCGAGCCGCCCACCGAGCCCGGTGCCGGGTCCGCGCTGAAGCCCGAGAGCACGACGACGGTGATCGTGGCGTTCCTCGCGAACCTGCTGATCTCCGTGGCGAAGACCGTCGCGGCGTTCCTCACCGGCTCCGCGTCGATGGTGGCCGAGTCGGCGCACTCGTGGGCCGACACGGGCAACGAGATCTTCCTCTTCATCGCCGACAAGCGCGGCGTCAAGCAGCGGGACGACGACCACCCCCTCGGCTACGGCAAGGAGACCTACGTCTGGTCGATGTTCGCGGCGTTCGGGCTGTTCACCGTCGGCGCCGTGGTGTCGATCCAGCACGGCATCTCGCAGCTCGGCGCGGCCGAGGAGGCCGAGGACTACCTGGTGAACTACGTCGTGCTCGGGGTGGCCTTCCTGCTCGAGGGCACGTCGTTCCTCCAGGCCTTCCGCCAGGCCCGCGGCAGCGCCCGGGCCGGGCAGGTGCCCACCCTGCGTTTCGTGCTGCGCAGCTCGAACTCCACGCTGCGCGCCGTGTTCGCCGAGGACGCCGCCGCCCTGGTCGGCCTGCTCATCGCGTTCCTCGGCATCTTCCTGCACCAGGTGACCGGCTCGGCCGTCTTCGACGCGGTCGGCTCGATCCTCGTCGGCGTGCTGCTCGGGGTCGTCGCCCTGGTGCTGGTCGACCGCAACCGCCGGTTCCTCGTCGGTGAGAGCCCGAGCGACGAGCTCGAGACGACGGTGCTCGAGCGCCTCCTCGCCCGGCCCGAGATCGCCCGCGTGACCTACCTGCACACGGAGTTCGTCGGCCCGAGCCGCCTGTACCTGGTCGCCGCCGTCGACATGACGGGCGACGACACCGAGGAGCACGTCGCCGTCGCCCTCCGCCGCGTGGAGCGCGAGCTCGAGGAGCACGACGTCGTCGAGGAGGCGGTGCTCACCCTCTCGACACCGGACGAGCCGAGCCTGCAGCCGCGTCGCTGACCTCTGCTCCGCCACACGGGAGGGCCCGCCTCCGAGCAGGAGACGGGCCCTCCGTGGTGTCCGTGCGTCAGGCGCGACGCGCTCGACGCCGGGCCACGCCGACTCCGCCGAGGCCCGCGAGCATCAGCCCGAGGCCGAGCGCTCCCGCCCACGGGGTCGCCTCGTCCGTGCCCGTGTGGGCCAGCGAGGACGTCGTCCGCGGGACCACGGCGACCGGGCGGACGGCACTCGGGGCGACGACGGGCGCCAGCACGACGGGCGCCGGTGCCGAGGGCGCCAGCACGACGGGCGCCGGTGCCGGCCCGACCCGCACGTCGATGCTCGCGAACGCCGACGGCAGCGTCGTGGCGAATCCGTCCTCGTCGTAGGACTGCTGGGCGATGGAGACGCGTGCGAGACCCACCGGGAGCCACACCGGGGTCGACCAGGTGCCGTCCGCCCCGACGGAGACGGGGTCGTGTCCGTAGCCCCAGCCCCTCTCGGGGTCGAGCATCAGGAGCTCGATGTCCAGGAGCTCTCCCGGCGTCCCCGTCCCCGAGACCACGAACCTCCGCGTGTCGGTGTCCCCGAAGGGCACGACGTCCCCGTCCACCTGCGATCCGTCGACGGGCGACGTGATGACGGGAGCGTCGGAGGCCAGCTGCCCGAGCACGAGGACCTCGCGCACGATCGAGCCGAGCGGGCTCCCGTCGGCCGCGGACGCCGTGACCGTCACCTGGTAGTCGACCATGAACGGAGCGGGGTCGATGGCGATCGCCTCGCGGAAGGTCGTCCCCGTGACCGCAGCCCGGAGCGACGTCCCGTTGCTCACGACGATGCTGACGCTGCTGCCCTCCGGGACGGTCCCGGTGACGACGACGCCGCCGCGGAACGCGAGCTCGCCCTGCGCAGTCGGGGACGTGACCTCGAAGCCGGGCGCGGCGGCTGCCTCGTCGGCTGCCGCCTCGTCTTCGACGACCGGTACCTCCGCGGGCGTCAGGACGCCCCCGTCGGCGACCGGTGCCTCGGCGACAGGCGCCTCGACGACCGGAGGCGCGACCTCGCCGTCGGGTACCTCCCCGGCGTCCGGCGCCTCCACGGCGGTCCCTGCGTCGCCCGCCTCCGGGGACGGCTCGGCGGGCGTCGCGTGCCCGACGTCCGACGCGGCGTCCGGCTCCGCGGCGACGCTGGGCGCGTCGACCGCGACGGCGGCGGCCGCCCCGTCGACCTGCTCGACGGGCGCCGCCTCGGCATGTGCCGCGGGCGTCGTCATCAGGAGTCCCCCCAGGGCGATGACGATGGCAGTCGGCAGCGCCACGGCGGCCGACACAGTGTTCTTCATGATCTTCTCTCTCGTGTGAGTCGAGGTGGCCGCCGTGCCCTCGACCCACCCCCGAGCACGGCGCTCCCGGCCTCGTGAGGCCGTCCTCCGCTCACAGTAGGGGCACGTGACGAGCGATCCTCACGCCGTGACCGGACCGTTGCCGTAAGTCATCCTCCCGACCGACCCGCCTCATCTCCCCGGCCGACCGGACCACTCGCCTGCGCGGAGGGGACAACGCCCGGCGCCTTCTTAGGGAGCCCCTGTAGCGTCGATCCGTGCGCACGATGATCCGGCTGGCCAAGGCCCACCCCTCCGCCCTCCGCTTCCTCGTGGTCGGCGGCATCGGCTTCGTCATCACCATGGTGATCAACTACGGGCTCAAGCTCTTCGTCATCCCCCAGCACCCCGTGACCGCGCTGTCGCTCGGCATCATCGTCGCGACCGTCGTGTCGTACTGGATGAACAAGAAGTGGTCGTTCGACGACCGCGGCGACCGCCACACCGGCCAGGAGATGCTGCTCTTCGTCGTCGTCAGCGTCATCGGGGTCGCGATCAACTCGGCGCCCTTGTACCTGTCGCGCTACGGTCTCGGCTTCGAGGTGCCCCAGGTCTCGCGCACGACCCAGGAGATCGCGGACTTCGTCAGCGGCCCCGTCATCGGCACGATGCTCGCGATGGTCTTCCGCTACTGGGCGATGAACAAGTGGGTGTTCCCGAAGCGCGCCCAGCTCGACGACGTGCTGTCCCCCGTCTCGCCCTCGACCGCCTCCACCCCCACGGCCTAGCCGTCGGCGAGGCGGTCGGCGCGCGCGAGGCCGTCGGCCACGGGCGCCAGGGCCGCCGCCACCTCCTCGTCGAGTGGTCGTCGACGCACGCCGGCCCGCGCCCACCTGACGACGGCGGTGGCCGCCGCCGCCAGCAGCGCCGACGCCGCCACCTCGGCCCCGACGTCCCCGCGCGGCACGTCGGCGGTCTCGCAGAGGAACGACGCCACCGTCGCGCGGATCCGCACGAGGCGCACCGCCGCCGACGACACGAGGTCGTCGCCGAGGCCCATCGCGTCCGACTGGGTGAGGGCCCACGGCACACGGTCGGAGGGGTGCGCGGCCGCCAGCTGCATCAGCGCCGACTCGACCCTCCGCACGGGCGACGTGCCCGAGGAGGCGCGGAGGGCGTCCCCGAGGCCCGCCGCGGTCGCGTCCAGGTCGAGCCAGAACGTGTCCGCCTTCGACTCGAAGTAGTTGAAGAACGTGCCGCGGCTCACCCCTGCCCGCTGCGCGATCTGGTCCACCGTCGTGCGGGACCAGCCCTGCTCGAGGAACAGCTCGGCCGCGGCGTCGGCGAGGACGTCGGCCGACGACCGTCGCGGCCGTCCCGAGGGCCGGGCGATGCGGGACGTCGTCTCGTCTGACATGGGGTCAATCATGCCGCTAGACTCGTCCACGGCTTTGTTGTACCCAGTTCAACAAGCCACCCCACCTCGCCCCACACCTCCGGAGCCCCATGCGCACGCGCTCACTGCCCCTGCTCGCCCTCGCCTCGGCCGGCGCCCTGCTGCTCGCGGGCTGTGCCCCCGGCGGCGACTCGTCCGACGACGGGACCCCGCGGGCCGGCGGCACCCTGACCTACGCCACGGGCGACGCCGAGCCCACCTGCCTCGACCCCCACGTCGGCGGCAACTACCCTCAGGCCCTCGTCTCGACGCAGTACCTCGAGTCGCTCGTGTCGAAGGACTCGGAAGGCGAGATCGTGCCGTGGCTCGCCGACTCGTGGGAGGAGTCGGACGACGGCCTCAGCTGGACCTTCACCCTGCGCGACGGCGTCTCGTTCACCGACGGCACGCCGTTCGACGCCGCAGCCGTCGCCGCGAACGTCGCGCACCTGCAAGATCCGGAGACGCTCTCGTCGACCGGCTACCTCGCCCTGCAGAAGGTCACCGGCGTCGAGGCCGTCGACGCCCGGACCGCCCGCTTCGACCTGAGCGAGCCCGACAGCGCGCTGCTCGAGTCGCTGACCCAGCCGTGGCTCGCCATGGAGTCGCCGGAGGCGCTCGAGCGCTCCCAGGAGGCGAACTGCGAGTCGCCGGTCGGCACGGGCCCCTTCGTGGTCGAGTCCTGGACCAAGCAGGACCGCGTGGTGCTGAGCCGCAACGACGACTACTCGTCGCCGCCCGCCGACGCCTCCCACGACGGCCCCGCCCACCTCGACGAGGTCGTCTGGCGCTTCATCCCGGACTCCGCCGCCCGCTACGCGGCCCTCCAGGCCGGCCAGGTCGACGTGATCGACAACGTCCAGCCCGACACCCTCGTCGCGGCCGAGAAGGACGACTCGCTCGACGAGATCGACGCGCCCCGCCCCGGCGCCGCGAACCGGATCGAGCTGAACTCGGGCAAGGCGCCCTTCGACGACGAGCGCGTGCGACAGGCCTTCATCACCGGGGTCGACGTGAACGACGGCATCGACTCGCTCTTCTTCGGCACGGCGGAGCGCTCGTACTCGCCCCTCTCGAGCGTCGAGCCGCTCGCGTACTCGGACGAGTCGCTGTTCGACGTCGACCCCGACGCCGCAGGCGACCTGCTCGACGAGGCCGGCTGGACGGAGCGCGACTCCGACGGCTACCGCACCAAGGGCGGCGAGCGCCTCTCCCTCGAGTTCCCCGTGAGCACGAACCAGTCGATCCCCGCCGAGCAGTCGCTCTTCGAGCAGATCCAGGCCGGCGCGAAGCAGCTGGGAATCGAGGTCGTGCTGTCTCCCCTCGACCTGTCGAGCTGGTACGGCGCCCTCGCCGAGAACGACTACGACCTGGTCAGCGCTCCGTACACGAAGGTCGGACCCGACGTGCTGCGCATCCTCTACGACACGGCCGGCATCACGCCCGCGCCGAGCGGCTACTTCGCCAACCTGGCGCAGCTGAGCGACCCTGCCCTCGACCAGCTGCTGACCGACGCCGTGCAGACGAGCGACCCCGACGAGCGGGCCGACCTCTACCAGCAGGCTCAGCAGATCGTCCTCGAGAGCTACACGGTGCTGCCGCTCTACGACCAGCAGAACCACTACCTCGTGCGCTCGTCGGTGACCGGCGTCCGCGCCCTGCCGCCGGTCTCGGCCGTCACCCTGTATGACGCTTCCCGTACCGACTGAGCCGGGGCGCGACGCCGCGGCGGGCCGCGCCTCCTCGACCGCTCCCCCCACCACCGACGACGCGTCCTCCCCGTCGCCCACGAGGCCGGAGCGCAGGAGGCGCGGGCGCGCGGCAGCGGCGGCCCGGTGGCTCGCCGGTCGGGTCGTCGGCGGCGTGGTCGTGCTCTGGGCGGTAGCGACCATGGTCTTCTTCGCGATCCGGCTGGTGCCCGGCGACCCCGCCGAGGCGATCCTCGGGGGTCCGGGGTCGCAGGCGTCGGCCGAGGCGCTGGCGCTGGTGCGCGAGCAGTACGGGCTGGACGACCCCCTCCTCCTGCAGTACCTGGCCCAGCTCGGCCGTCTCGCGACCGGCGACCTCGGTACCTCGTACTCGCTCCGCACGGACGTCGGCGCGCTGCTGCTCGACCAGCTGCCCGGCACGGTCGTGCTGGCGGCGTGCGCGCTCGCCGTCGCCTGGCTGATCGCGCTGGGGACCGCCTGGTGGGCCACCCTGGGCGGTCGGGTCGCCGCCGCCGTCTCGTCCGGCCTCGAGGTGGTGGCGGCCGCGGTGCCGCACTTCTGGCTCGGCAGCGTGCTCGTGCTGGTGCTCAGCACCCAGCTCGGCCTGCTGCCCCCGGTGAGCACGGGCACCCCGATCGGCCTCGTGCTGCCGGTGGTGACGCTGGCCGTGCCGGTCGCCGGGTTCCTCGGCCAGGTGACGCGCGACTCCCTGCTCGACGCGGCGTCGTCGCCGTTCGCCCTCTCCGCCCGCGCCCGGGGCGAGTCGACCTCCGGGCTCTTCGGGCGGCACCTGCTGCGGCACGCCGCCCTGCCCGGCCTGGCCCTCTCCGGCTGGGCCTTCGGCTCCCTGCTGAGCGGGGCGGTCGTCGTCGAGTCGGTCTTCGCCCGGCCCGGCCTCGGCCGCACCCTGCTCGGGGCCGTGACGCTGCGGGACATCCCGCTCGTCACCGGCGTGGCCCTCGTCTCCGCGCTCTCGTACGTCGTCGTCGTGGCCCTCGGCGACCTGGCCGAGCGGCTCGTCGACCCTCGGGTGCGGGCGTCGTGAGCGTCGTGTCGAGCACGCGGCCGGCGCGTGACCCGCGCCGCACCCGGTCGCCTCGCACGCGCCTCCGCGTCCCCGAGGTCGTCGCCGCCGTCGCCCTCGCGCTCGTCGTCGTGGCGGCGGTCGCCCCGGGGCTGCTCGCCCCCGCCGATCCCCTGGCCGTCTCGCCGACGGACGCGTTCACGGCCCCCTCGCTCGCGCACCCCCTCGGCACGGACGAGTCCGGCCGCGGCATCTGGACCCGCATCGTCCACGGAGCCGGCGCGAGCCTCGCGATCGGCGCCGCGGCGACGGTGATCGGCACGGGCCTCGGCGTCCTCCTCGGCGTGGCCGCGGGCTTCGGGGGCGGGCGCCTGCCGGGGCGCGTCGCCGACGTGGCGGTGTCGCGCCTCCTCGAGGTCATGTTCGCGCTGCCGGGCCTCCTGCTCGCGCTCGTCGTCATCGCCTTCACGGGGCCGGGCGCCCTCCCCGCGACCGTCGCCGTCGGCCTCGCCACGGCGCCGGGCTACGCGCGCATCGTGCGGAGCCAGGTCGTCCGCGTCCGACGCTCGGCGATGGTCGAGGCCGCCGTCGTGCTGGGCCGTCGCCCCGCGACCGTGCTCTGGCGACACGTGCTGCCGAACGCCCTCGCGCCCGTCGTCGTGCTCGCGACGCTGGGCCTCGGCCAGGCCGTCGTCTGGGCCTCGTCGCTCAGCTACCTCGGCCTCGGTGCGCCGCCGCCCGCCCCGGAGTGGGGCGCCATGCTCTCGGCGGGCCGCCTGTACGTCACGAGCGCGTGGTGGATGACGGTGTTCCCCGGGCTCGCCGTGGTGCTGACCGCCGCCTCGGCGACGGTGCTCGGCCGGGGGCTCGCGCGCCGGGGCGGAGGAGCCTCGTGACCGCCTCCGCTCCCCTCCTCGTCGTCGACGACCTCCGCGTCTCGTTCGGCTCCGGCCCGGTCGTCGACGGGGTCTCGTTCACGCTCGCGGCCGGCGAGTGCGTCGCGATCGTGGGCGAGTCGGGGTCAGGCAAGAGCGTGACGGCGCGGGCGTTGCTCGGGCTCACGGGCGGGACGGTCGCCTGCCGCCGGCTGACGCTCGGCGAGACCGACCTCGTCGACCTGGGCGAGCGCGCCTGGCGTCGCGTGCGCGGCGCCCGGGTGGGCCTGGTGCTGCAGGACGCGCTCGTGTCGCTCGACCCGCTCCGCCCGATCGGCCGGGAGATCGACGACGCGCTCCGGCTGCACACCCGCCTGACGCCCCGACAGCGGCGGGAGCGGGCCCTGGAGGCGCTGGTCGAGGTGGGCATGCCCGATCCGGAGGCGCGGCTCGGCTCCCGCTCGGGCGAGCTGTCGGGCGGGCTGCGCCAGCGGGCGCTGATCGCGGCCGCCCTCGCCGTCCGGCCCGAGCTGGTCGTGGCGGACGAGCCGACCACCGCGCTCGACGCCGAGGTGCAGCGGGTCGTCGTCGACCGGCTGCGCGCGCTGCGCGACGGGGGGACGGCCGTGCTGATGATCAGCCACGACCTCGGCGTCGTGCGCCGTCTCGCCGACCGGGTCGTCGTGATGCGGGCGGGCGAGGTCGTCGAGACCGGGCCGACCGCCGAGGTGCTCGACGCACCCCAGCACGAGTACACGCGCATGCTCGTCGCGGCCCTGCCTGCCGGGGCGCCCCGCGGCGCGCGGCTGTCCGTGCCGGCTACCGCGAGCGCCGGCACGCCGCCGGACGGGGAGGCGGCGGCGGCACGGGCGGACGACGCCCCCGTCGTGCTCTCCGCGAGCGGCCTCCGCCGCGTCTTCCCGGCGCGCGGCGCCGTGCCCGACCGGGTCGCCGTCGACGACGTCTCCCTCGAGCTGTGCGCGGGCGAGACGCTCGGCCTGGTGGGCGCCTCCGGGAGCGGGAAGACGACGACCGCGCGCCTCCTGCTCGGGCTGGACGCCCCCGACGCCGGCACGGTCGAGCTGCTGGGCGAGCCGTGGGCGCCCCTGCACGAGCGGGACCGCCGTGCCCGACGTCCGCTGCTGGGCGCGATCTACCAGGACCCGGCGAGCTCGTTCGACCCCCGGCTGCCGGTGGGCAGGCTCCTCGCCGACGCGCTGACGGGCGGCGACCGCACGCGCGTCGGCAGCGATGCCCTGCGTCGCGACGTGCTGGCGCTGCTCGACCGGGTCGGGCTCGCGGCCGACCTGGCCGACCGGGGCACCGCCTCCTTGTCGGGAGGTCAGCGGCAGCGCGTGGCGATCGCCCGCGCCCTGGCCGCGCGCCCGACGGTCATCGTCTGCGACGAGCCGGTGTCGGCCCTCGACGTCTCGGTGCAGGCGCAGGTGCTCGACCTGCTCGACGACCTGCAGCGCGAGGAGGGCCTGGCCTACCTGCTCATCTCGCACGACCTCGACGTCGTCGGCCACATGGCCGACCGCGTCGCGGTGATGCAGCACGGGCGGGTCGTCGAGCAGGGCCGGACGGCCGAGGTGTTCGCGGCCCCCCGGCACGAGCACACGCGCGCCCTGCTCGCGGGGCGCCCCTAGCGCCGCGCCGCCCTGCCGCGCAGGCCGCCCTGCCGCGCAGGGCCGCGCCGTTGCGCCGACACCCCCGAGAACCGCGGAGACCCCTCGGCGCGCGCACGGGTGCGCGCGGGTCCGAGGGGTCTCGACGTGACGGGGGCGCGGGGCGCTAGGCCTTCGCGGACGCCTCGTCGTCGACCGGCGGGCGGACGACCTGGATCGGCCCCGACTCCGCGAACGCGAGCGCCCAGTCCGACTTCGACACGTCGCTCGACTCGTCCGAGTACGCCGCGATCAGCTCCTGGGCCTCGGCGTCGGTGGCGACGGACGGGCCCGAGCCCAGCAGCGGCTCGTTGGCGGTCTCCTTCGTGAACGAGACGGCGACGAGGCCGATCACCGCGGCGGCCATCAGGTAGAACGCGGGGATGTCGTGGGCCCAGCCGAAGCCGCGGCCCTCCGCCCAGACGACCAGCGCCTCCGTGGCGAGGGGGGTGGTCCCGCCGAAGAGCGACACCGACACGTTGAACGCGATCGCGAGTGCGCCGTAGCGGATGATCGTCGGGAACAGCGCGGGCAGCGTCGAGGGCATCGTCGACGTGAAGGTGACGAGCACGAGGCCGAGCACGAGCAGGCCCGCGAACGACAGCACGCCGTTGTCGCTCTGCACCATGCGGAGCGCCGGGAACGACAGCACCAGGAACCCGATGCAGCCGGCGAAGAGCACGGGCCGGCGACCGAAGCGGTCGCTGAGCCGCCCGCCGAACGTGATGACGAGCATCATCAGCACCATCACCACGATGATGAAGAGCAGCCCGCTCGTGGCGTCGCGGCCGAGGGTGTTGGTCAGGTAGGTCGGCATGTACGACAGCAGCATGTAGTCGGTCACGTTGAAGACCAGCACGAGGCCGACGCAGACGATGAGCGCACGCCAGTTCTCGCGGAACAGCTTGAGGAACGGGACCTTCTGGTGCTCGCGCTCCGACGCCTCCGCCTGCTGCTTCTGGAACGCGGGGGTCTCCTCGAGCTTGAGGCGCAGGTAGAGGCCGATCAGACCGAGCGGCCCGGCGACGATGAACGGGATGCGCCAGCCCCAGCCGAGCAACGCCTCCTCGCTCAGGCCGAGCTGCAGGGCGGTCACGAGGGAGGCGCCGAGCACGTAGCCGCCGAGGGTGCCGAACTCGAGCCACGAGCCCATGAAGCCGCGGCGCTTGTCGGGCGAGTACTCGGCGATGAAGGTCGCGGCGCCGCCGTACTCGCCGCCGGTCGAGAAGCCCTGCAGGAGGCGCGCCAGCAGCAGCAGGATCGGGGCCCAGATGCCGATGGTCGCGTACGAGGGGATGAGGCCGATCGCGAGGGTGCCCGCGGCCATGAGGATCATCGTCATCGCGAGCACCTTCTGCCGGCCGATGCGGTCGCCGAGCGGGCCGAAGAACGCGCCGCCGATCGGGCGGACCACGAACGCCGCGGTGAAGGTGCCGAAGGTGAAGAGGATGTTGAGAGCGTCGTTCCCGGGCGGGAAGAAGACCTGCGCGATGGTCGTCGTGATGTAGGCGTAGACGCCGAAGTCGAACCACTCCATGGCGTTGCCGAGCGCGGCGGCGCTGACGGCGCGCTTGAGCATCGACTCCTCGACGACGGTGACGTCGTCCGTGGTGAGCTCGCGGCGCGCGGCCTTCGGGCTGTTCTTGCGGGCAGACATGTGTCGGGATACCTCCGGGTGGTCGGACGGAGCGCGACCACGGTGTCGGGCAAAACCGGACGAGGCTAACAGAGACCGGCATGTCAGATCCAGTGCAGTGCTCGCAACAGTGCCCTGACCGCATCTTTCCTCGCCGACGACCACGACGCCTCCTGCACTGCCGCCTCGTGGCCACCCCGGTCGCGGCCCCCGCCGCGCGTACACTGGGGCAGTCCCACAACCAGGCGCCTCCCCACCGACACGGCGCCGCCCACAGAACCGGAGCAGCCCATGACGTCACCGATGCCCGAGAAGCCCGCCCTCGAGGGGCTGGAGGCCCGCTGGGGCCAGGTCTGGGAGGAGTCGGGCACCTACCGGTTCGACCGTGACCAGGCGACGCGCGCCTCCGTGTTCTCGATCGACACCCCGCCGCCGACCGCGTCGGGCAGCCTGCACATCGGCCACGTCTTCAGCTACACGCACACCGACGTCAAGGCGCGGTTCGAGCGCATGCGCGGCGCCAGCGTCTTCTACCCGATGGGCTGGGACGACAACGGCCTGCCGACCGAGCGTCGCGTGCAGAACTTCTACGGGGTGCGCTGCGACCCGTCGCTCCCCTACGACGCGTCGTTCACGCCGCCCTTCGAGGGCGGCGACGGCAAGTCGGCCAAGGCCGCCGACCAGCTGCCGATCTCGCGCCGCAACTTCGTCGAGCTCTGCGAGCGCCTCACCGTCGAGGACGAGAAGCAGTTCGAGGACGTCTGGCGCACGCTCGGCCTCTCGGTCGACTGGACGCAGAGCTACCGCACCATCGACGACCGCTCGCAGGCGATGGCGCAGAAGGCGTTCCTCCGCAACCTCGCCCGCGGCGAGGCCTACCAGGCCGACGCTCCCACCCTGTGGGACGTCACCTTCCGCACCGCGGTCGCGCAGGCCGAGCTGGAGGACAAGGAGGTGCCGGGTGCCTACCACAAGCTCGCCTTCCACCGCACCGACGGCGAGGGCGACGTCCTCATCGACACGACGCGTCCCGAGCTGCTCCCCGCCTGCGTGGCCCTCGTCGCGCACCCCGACGACGAGCGCTACCAGGCCCTCTTCGGCACCACCGTGCGCTCGCCGCTCTTCGACGTCGAGGTCCCTGTGGTGGCGCACCACCTCGCCCAGCCCGACAAGGGCTCGGGCATCGCCATGGTCTGCACCTTCGGCGACACCAACGACGTGGTGTGGTGGCGCGAGCTGCAGCTGCCGAACCGTGCCGTGATCGGCTTCGACGGCCGCTTCGTCAGCGAGGCCCCCGCCGCGATCGAGTCGGAGGCGGGCCGAGAGGCCTACGCCCAGCTCGCCGGCAAGACGGTCTTCAGCGCCAAGGCCGCCATCGTCGAGCAGCTGACCGCCTCGGGCGAGCTGATCGGCGAGATCCGGAAGATCTCGCACCCCGTCAAGTTCTTCGAGAAGGGCGACAAGCCGCTCGAGATCGTCTCGACCCGCCAGTGGTACATCGTCAACGGCGCCCGCGACGAGGCCCTGCAGCAGTCGCTGCTCGAGCGCGGCCGCGAGGTCGGGTTCCACCCCGACTTCATGCGCGTGCGCTACGAGAACTGGGTCAACGGCCTGAACGGCGACTGGCTCATCTCTCGCCAGCGCTTCTTCGGCGTCCCCCTGCCCGTCTGGTACCCCCTCGACGCCGACGGCAACCCCGTCTTCGACGACGTCATCGTGCCCGACGAGGCGTCGCTGCCCGTCGACCCGTCGAGCGACCCGGCCCCCGGCTACGACGAGTCGCAGCGCGGCGTGCCCGGCGGGTTCCAGGGCGAGCTCGACGTCATGGACACCTGGGCGACCTCGTCGCTCACGCCCCAGCTCGCCGGCGGCTGGGAGGCCGACCCCGAGCTGTTCGAGCTCGTGTTCCCGTACTCCCTGCGCCCGCAGGGCCAAGACATCATCCGTACCTGGCTGTTCTCGACGGCGCTCCGGTCGCAGCTCGAGCACGGCACGGTGCCGTGGACGGACGCGTCGATCTCGGGCTTCATCGTCGACCCGGACCGCAAGAAGATGTCGAAGTCGAAGGGCAACGTCGTGACGCCCGCCGCGATGCTCGACGACCACGGCTCCGACGCAGTCCGCTACTGGGCCGCCTCCAGCCGGCTCGGCACCGACGCGGCCTTCGACCCGCAGAACCCGAAGCAGATCAAGATCGGCCGACGCCTGGCGATCAAGGTGCTCAACGCGGCCAAGTTCGTGTACTCGTTCGAGCTCCCGTCGGGCGAGTTCTCGATCACCGAGCCGCTCGACCGCGACCTCCTCGCGTCGTTCGCCGCGGTCGTCGACACCGCGACCGAGGCGCTCGAGGGCTACGACCACGCCCGTGCGCTCGAGGTCACCGAGAAGTTCTTCTGGACCTTCTGCGACGACTACCTCGAGCTCGTCAAGGAGCGCGCCTACGGGGCGACGACTCCCGCCGAGCAGGCCTCGGCCGTGCTCGCCCTGCGCACGACGATCGACGGCCTGCTGCGCCTGCTCGCGCCGTACCTGCCGTTCGCGACGGAGGAGGTGTGGTCGTGGACGCACGACGACTCCGTCCACCGCGCCTCCTGGCCCACGGCTGACGAGCTCGGCGATGTGGGGTCGCCCACCGGCCTGCTCGGCCTCGTCGGCGAGGCGCTGATCGGCGTCCGCCGGGTGAAGTCCGACGCCAAGGCCTCGCAGAAGACGCCGGTCGTCTCGGCGACGATCTCGGCCCCGGCCGCGCAGCTCGAGGTGCTCCGCGGGGCGGCCTCCGACCTGGCCGCCGTGGGCAAGATCCAGTCGCTCGACTTCGTCGAGGGCGAGTCGCTGGCCGTGACCGCGATCGAGCTGGGCGAGCTGCCGGAGGCCCCTGCGGCGGCCGGCGCCCCGACCCCGGCTGCGGGCGCCTGATGCAGCTCGGCACGCGCTGGAGCGTGGGAGGCGCGGCTCCGGCCAGCCTCCCCGCCCCCGTGCTCGGCGCGGTCGCCCAGGTCGAGCGCGAGCTCGCCGACGAGGGCGTCGACGCATCGTCCTGGCGCTGGACGCTCACGTACCTCGAGCACCGGCCCGTCGTCGAGCTCGACGACGGCACGGTGATCCGCGTCGACGCCGTCACGGGCGAGGCACGCGTGCACGCCCCCGACGACGGCCCCGACGAGGACTAGCCCGGGCCGAGCACCCACCTCCGCGTTCTCGAGCTCGCCGAGACTCGGGTCAGGCTCGGGCGACGATCTCGCCGTGCGGCATGAGCAGCCACCCGTCGGGCGCGTCACGCCACGCGCGCCACGCGTCCGCGATCGCGTGCAGCTCGGCGTCGGTCGCGACGCCCTTCGCGATCGCGTCCCCGTGGAACGCCGACTCGGTGGCGCGCGCGGCCCAGCTGTCGCCCCACCAGGTGCGCTCCTCGTCCGAGGCGAAGCACCACGAGGAGGCGGTGCTCACGACCGCCTCGAGGCCGGCCTCGAGCGCCCAGCCCTTGAGGCGCCTCCCGGCGTCGGGCTCGCCGCCGTTGCCGCGGTGCACCTGCTGGTAGACCTCCATCCACCGGTCGAGGCCGGGCGACTCCGGGGCCCAGACGGTGCCGTGGTAGTCGACCTCGCGCACGGCGACGACTCCCCCGGGCCGAGCGACCCGACGCATCTCGCGGAGCGCGCCGACGGGATCCGCCACGTGCTGGAGCACCTGGTGCGCGTGCACGACGTCGACCGTGTCGTCGTCGAAGGGCAGCTCGTACAGGTCGGCCGTGACGAACTCGACGTTCTCGACGCCACGCTCGGCTGCGAGCTCGGCGGCCTGCGCGACGATCCCGGCCGCCGCGTCGACCCCGACGACGCGCCCCGGGGCGATCCGCTCGGCGAGGTCGACGGTGATCGTGCCCGGCCCGCACCCGACGTCGAGCAGCGACAGCCCGGGGCGAAGGTGCGGCACGAGGTAGGCGGCGCTGTTCTCGACCGTGCGCCACGCGTGGCTCCGCAGCACGCTCTCGTGGTGCCCGTGGGTGTACGTCGCGCGCGGTGCGGCGGGTCCGCCCGGTGCGGTCGGCTCGCGCCGTGCGGTCGGTTCGCTCATGTGCCCGACCCTAGCGAGCCTCCTAGTGTGGGCGGATGACGAACCCGTTCCTCGAGCCGAGCTCCCTGCCGTACGCGCTGCCGCCCTTCGCCGAGATCACGGACGGCGACTGGCTGCCCGCCTTCGAGGCCGGCCTCCAGCAGCAGCGAGCCGAGCTCGAGGCGATCGCGACGAACCCGGCCGAGCCGACCTTCGCGAACACCCTCGAGGCGCTCGAGCACAGCGGGCGGACCCTCGCCCGCGTCGAGCACGCGTTCTTCGACAAGGCGTCGAGCGACTCGAACGACGTCACGGACGCCCTCGAGCTCGAGCTCGCCCCGCGGCTCGCCGCGCACGCCGACGCGATCCGCCTCGACCCGCGACTGTGGCGACGCCTCGACGCCCTGCACGCCCGACGCGACCAGCTCGACCTCACGGCCGAGCAGCGCTACCTGCTCGAGCGCACCGTGGCCGACTTCGTCCGTGCCGGCGCTGCGCTGGACGACGACGACAAGGAGGCGCTGCGACAGCTGAACCAGGAGCTCTCGACCCTGACGACCCGCTTCGAGAAGGCGCTGCTGGCCGACACGAACGACCTCGCGGTCGTCGTGCACGACCCTGCCGAGCTGCGCGGCCTCACCGAGGGCCAGCTCGGGACGGCAGCCGAGGCGGCACGGGAGCGCGGGCTCGAGGACGCCTGGGTCGTGTCGCTCGTGCTGCCCACCGGGCACCCGCTGCTGGCGTCGCTCGACGACCCGGCGCTGCGGGAGCGGGTGATGGCCGCCTCCCTGTCGCGCGGACGGCGGGGCGGCGAGCACGACACCCGTGCGCTCGTGCTCGAGATCGCCCGGCTCCGGGCCCGGCGCGCCGTCCTGCTCGGGTTCCCGGACCACGCCTCATGGGTGACGGCGGGCGAGACGGCCGGCAGCCCGGCAGCCGTCGCCGAGCTGCTCGGCCGGCTCGCGGTGCCCGCGGCGCGGAACACCGCCGCCGAGCTCGCCGATCTGCGCCAGCTCGCCGCGAGCGAGGCGGGAAGCGGCAGCGACAGCGACACCGACACCGACACCGACCAGGTCCGCGCCTCCGACTGGGCCTGGTGGGCCGAGAAGGTCCGTGCCGAGCGCTTCGACGTCGACACGGCCGCGATGCGCGACTACTTCGAGGCCGACCGCGTGCTGCACGACGGCGTCTTCCACGCCGCCTCCCGCCTCTACGGCCTCGAGTTCGCCGAGCGGCGGGACCTCGTCGGCCCGCATCCGGAGGCTCGGGTCTTCGAGGTGACCGAGAACGGCGGCGCGCCCGTCGGCCTGTACGTGCTCGACCTCTACACCCGCGACTCGAAGCGCGGCGGGGCGTGGATGAACCCGCTCGTGTCGCAGTCGGACCTGCTGGGGCTTCCGCCCGTCGTCGTCAACAACCTCAACGTCTCGAAGCCCCCGGCCGGCTCGCCGACCCTGCTCACGCTCGACGAGGTGACGACGCTGTTCCACGAGTTCGGCCACGCCCTGCACGGCCTGCTCGCCCGGGTCACCTACCCGTCGTTCTCGGGCACGAACGTGTTCCGCGACTTCGTGGAGTTCCCGAGCCAGGTCAACGAGATGTGGATGCTCTGGCCGGAGGTGCTCGAGAACTACGCCGTCCACCACGTGACGGGTGAGCGGATGCCGCGCGAGCTGGTCGAGAAGCTCGTCGCCTCGCGCACCTACGGGGAGGGCTTCGCGACGAGCGAGTACCTCGCCAGCGCCCTGCTCGACCAGGCGTGGCACAGGCTCTCGCCCGAGCAGGCCGACCGGGTCGACGACGTCGAGGCGTTCGAGCAGGAGGCGCTGGCCGCGGTCGGCCTGGACCTCGCGCAGGTGCCCCCTCGCTACTCGAGCACGTACTTCGCGCACACCTTCTCAGGCGGCTACGACGCGGGCTACTACTCGTACATCTGGAGCGAGGTGCTGGACGCCGACGCCGTCGAGTGGTTCGAGGGGAACGGCGGGCTGAGCCGCGAGGCGGGCGACCGGTTCCGGGCGCGTCTGCTCGGCGTCGGCGGGTCGAAGGACCCCCTCGAGGCCTACCGCGACTTCCGTGGCCGCGACGCTCGGGTCGAGCCGCTGCTGAAACGCCGCGGCCTCGTCTGACCCTTCCGCATCGGTGCCCCTCGCAGGGGAGAACGCCCTGGACGACAGGTGTCCAGGGCGTTCAGGAGGTGCGTGGAGGCCGTCGGACTAGGCCGATTTCTCGACGCGCTCGTCCACGAGACGGGGAACGATCGTCGGCGCCGCGTTCTCGAGCACGGAGGCGCGGGTCACGACGACCGTGCCGACGGTGTCGTCGGAGGGGACGTCGAACATGATCGGCCCGAGCACCTCTTCGAGGATCGCCCGGAGGCCACGAGCACCGGTCTGGCGCAGGACGGCGAGGTCGGCGATCGACTCGAGAGCCTCGTGCTCGAACTGCAGCTCGACCCCGTCGATCTCGAACATGCGCTGGTACTGCCGCACGAGGGCGTTCTTCGGCTCGGTGAGGATCTGCATCAGGGCGGCCTGGTCGAGCTGCGTCACCGTCGTCACGACAGGGAGGCGCCCGATGAACTCGGGGATCAGCCCGAACTTGTGCAGGTCTTCAGGGAGGACCTCACTGAAGAGGGCCGCCTCGTCCTCCTTGCTGTGCAGGGGGGCGCCGAAGCCGATGCCGCGCTTGCCCGCGCGGTTCGAGATGATGTCCTCGAGGCCGGAGAACGCCCCGGCGACGATGAAGAGCACGTTGGTCGTGTCGACCTGGATGAACTCCTGGTGCGGGTGCTTGCGACCGCCCTGGGGAGGCACGGAGGCGACCGTGCCCTCGAGGATCTTGAGCAGCGCCTGCTGCACGCCCTCGCCCGACACGTCGCGGGTGATCGACGGGTTCTCGGCCTTGCGCGCGATCTTGTCGATCTCGTCGATGTAGATGATGCCCGTCTCGGCGCGCTTGACGTCGTAGTCCGCCGCCTGGACGAGCTTGAGCAGGATGTTCTCGACGTCCTCGCCGACGTAGCCCGCCTCCGTGAGGGCAGTCGCGTCCGCGACGGCGAACGGGACGTTCAGCCGCTTGGCCAGGGTCTGCGCGAGGTAGGTCTTGCCGCAGCCCGTCGGGCCGATCAGCAGGATGTTGGACTTCGAGATCTCGACCTCGTCGGCGAGGGACTCGGCCGCCGTCAGCGTCGACGCGGCGCGGATGCGCTTGTAGTGGTTGTAGACGGCCACGGAGAGGGCGCGCTTCGCGGCGTCCTGCCCGATGACGTACTCCTCGAGGAACGAGTAGATCTCGCGGGGCTTGGGGAGGTCGAACTCGCTCGTGGGCTCGTCGCCCGCCTCGGCCAGGCGCTCTTCGATGATCTCGTTGCAGAGCTCGACGCACTCGTCGCAGATGTAGACGCCGGGACCGGCGATCAGCTGTTGGACCTGCTTCTGGCTCTTGCCGCAGAACGAGCACTTGAGCAGATCAGCGCTCTCACCGATGCGTGCCATGCCCGGCCTCCCTACGAGATCGTCGTCGCCCCCTGTCGGACGACGTGCACCGAGCCTAACCCGATCCCCCGACACTCCGGGACCGACCTGCGGCCCGGACGCGACGGAGCCCCGGGCAGCTCGCCCGGGGCTCCGTCGTCGTGCTCGCGACGCGTGGTCGGCTAGCGCGTGAGCGCTGGCTGGTTCTTGCGCGAGGTCAGCACCTGGTCGACCAGGCCGTAGGCCAGGGCCTCGTCGGCGCCCAGGATGTTGTCGCGCTCGATGTCGCGGTTGACCTGCTCGGGCGTCTTGTTCGAGTGCTTGGACAGCGTCTCCTCGAGCCAGGTGCGCATGCGGAGCACCTCTTTGGCCTGGATCTCGATGTCCGACGCCTGGCCGCCGCTGCTGCCGCCGGTCGCGGGCTGGTGGATCAGCACGCGGGCGTTCGGCAGGGCGAGGCGCTTGCCGGGCTGGCCGGCCGCGAGCAGGACCGCGGCCGCGGAGGCAGCCTGGCCGAGGCACACCGTCTGGATCTCCGGACGGATGTACTGCATCGTGTCGTAGATCGCCGTCATGGCCGTGAACGAGCCACCGGGCGAGTTGATGTACAGGGTGATGTCGCGATCGGGGTCCATGCTCTCGAGCACGAGGAGCTGCGCCATGATGTCGTCGGCCGAGGCGTCGTCCACCTGCACGCCGAGGAACACGATGCGGTCCTCGAAGAGCTTGGCGTACGGGTCCTGGCGCTTGTAGCCGTAGGCCGTGCGCTCTTCGAAGCTGGGGAGGATGTACCGGGAGCTGGGGGTCTGCAGTCGGCCCGCGCCGCCCATCATCGGGAGTTCCATGAGTGTGTCTCTTTCTCTGCTGACGATCGGGGAGGGAGGTCTACGACTGGTCCGTGCCGGCGCCGCCGACGACGTCGGTGGCCGAGCCGCGGATGTGGTCGACGAAGCCGTACTCCAGGGCCTCCTCGGCGGTGAACCAGCGGTCGCGGTCGCCGTCCTCGTTGATCTGCTCGACGGTCTTGCCCGTCTGGGCAGCGGTGATCTCGGCCAGGCGCTGCTTCATCGAGAGGATGAGCTGGGCCTGCGTCTGGATGTCGGAGCTGGTGCCGCCGAAGCCGCCGTGCGGCTGGTGCAGCAGGACGCGCGCGTTGGGCGTGATGTAGCGCTTGCCCTTGGTGCCGGCCGTCAGGAGCAGCTGGCCCATCGAGGCCGCCATGCCGATGCCCACGGTCACGATGTCGTTCGGCACGAACTCCATGGCGTCGTAGATCGCCATGCCGGCCGTGATCGACCCGCCGGGCGAGTTGATGTAGAGGTAGATGTCCTTCTCGCTGTCCTCAGCGGCGAGGAGCAGGAGTTTCGCTGCGATCTCGTTGGCGTTCTCGTCCCGCACCTCGGAACCGAGCCAGATGATGCGGTCCTTGAGAAGTCGGTCAAAAACACTGTTGGGCAGTGTCACGTCGGCCATGGTGGAGCTCCCATTCGTTGTCGCTTGTCGTCGAATCTATCCGGTGGAACGCACGGGTTCCGGGCTGTTCGCCCACGGCAATAACTTCCGCCCCCCGCTGACCAGACCGAGCCGAGGAGGCGCGGGTGCAGTCCGGGAACGACGGAGGGGCGGGTGCACCAGCACCCGGCCCTCTCGACGTCAGCGCCTCATCGGCGCCGACGTGTCAGCTCAGCTCACGCGTGGTCGTGACCCTCGTGGTCGTCGTCGCCGCCGACGCCCGCGGTGGCGGTGAAGGCCGACAGGTCGACCTCCTTGCCCTCGCCGTCGACGACCTTGGCCTTCGACAGCACGACCGCCAGGGCCTTGCTGCGGGCGACCTCGCCGACCATGGCCGGGATCTGGCCGTTCTGGTCGAGCACCTTGATGAACTCGCCGGGCTCCATGCCGTACTGGGCGGCGCCCTGGATCAGGTACTGGGTCAGCTCGTCCTGCTCGACCTTGACCTCTTCCTTCTCGGCGATCGCGTCGAGGAGGATCTGGTTGCGGAAGGCCTTCTCGCTGCTCTCGGTCACCTCGGTGCGGTGCTCGGCGTCCTCGAGGCGGTTCTCCTGCTCGAGGTGGCGGTGCACCTCGTCCTCGACGAGCTTCTCGGGCACGGGGATCTCGACGGACTCGAGCAGCTTCTCGACGACCTGGTCGCGCGCCTGGGCGCCCTGGCCGAACGTCTTCGACTTGGCCAGCTGCTCCTTGAGGTCGCCCTTGAGCTCGTCGATGGTGTCGAACTGGCTGGCGATCTGCGCGAAGTCGTCGTCGGCCTCGGGGAGCTCGCGCTCCTTGACGGCGGTGACGGTGACGGCGATCTGGGCGGTCTCGCCCTCGCGGTCGCCGCCGAGCAGCTTCGACTCGAACGTGGTGCTCTCGTCGGCGGTGAGCGACTCGAGCGCCTCGTCGATGCCCTCGATGAGCTCGCCGGAGCCGAGCTCGTACGACACGCCCTGGGCGGTGTCGACGGTGTCGTCGCCGATCGTGGCGGTGAGGTCGATCTGGACGAAGTCGCCGGTGGTGGCGGGACGGTCGACCGTGACGAGCGTGCCGAAGCGCGTGCGCAGGTTCGACAGCTCCTCCTCGACCTCGTCGTCGCTGATCTCGACCGAGTCGACGGTGAGCTCGATGCCCTCGTAGTCGGGCAGGTCGAAGTCGGGACGCACGTCGACCTCGACGGCGATGGTCAGGTCGCCCGAGAAGTCCTTCACGTCGGGCCACGAGACGACGTCGGCCTCGGGGCGGCCCAGGACGCGGATCTCGGTCTCGGAGACGGCCTCGCGGTAGAACTTGTCGAGGCTCTCGCTGACGGCGTGGTTCAGGACCTCTTCGCGACCGACGCGCTGATCGATGATGGGCGGCGGCACCTTGCCCTTGCGGAAGCCGGGGATGTTGATCGACTCCGCGATGTGGCCGTAGGCGTGCGTGACGCTGGGCTTGAGCTCGTCAGGGCTGACGACGATGTTGAGCTTGACGCGCGTGGGGCTGAGCTTCTCAACGGTGGTCTGGACCAATGTGGGGCTTCTCCTGTGTTGGTGGTGCTGAACTCACGTCCGAGACAGCAGGTAGACGATCGTCGGGGCGACAGGACTCGAACCTGCGATCTTCCGCCCCCAAAACGGACGCGCTAGCCACTACGCTACGCCCCGTATATCACCTGGCACGGCGAGCTCCGTTGGTCCCGTTGAGGTCGGGTGGAGACAAGCCTCGAGGGAGTCTAGCCGACCTGAGGTGCGCCCGTGCCGGGCCGGTCGACGACATGCTCTATAGTTGTCAGCACCCCTGTGACACAGGTCACTCCGGGGATGTAGCTCAATGGTAGAGCCTCAGTTTTCCAAACTGATGGCGCGGGTTCGATTCCCGTCATCCCCTCTCGATCGCTCGACGCCTCCGGCGTCCGGTGCCGCAGGCACCGTGCATGGATCCTCCTCCCGATGTCATCCGTCTCTCGACGCCCTCGACGTTGCATCCCCGAAGAGGGGGCGCGTTCGGTGCCGTCTCGGTACTGAGCGACTGCCGCGATGCCTCATGATCTGAGGATGGATCGCGCGAAGATCGCCCGGGCCGCGCTCGTGGGCGCGGCCCTCGCCCTGCTCGTGACGGGGTGCAGCGCCGGCGTGACCACCGCCTCCCCCGTGTCCGCCCCCACCGGGCCCCCGCAGGCCGCCGCCTCCGCCGCACCGGGCGACGTCACGGGAGGCGGCACCGGCGAGGACGACGTGCGCCGTGACGACGCCGTGCGCGTCGCGATCGTGGGCGACTCCCTGACGGCCGGCGGCGCGCGACTGCTCAGCGACGGCCTCGACGCGAACACCTGGATGACGTACGCGCGCGGCGACGGCGTCGAGTGGGTGGGCGGGTGGGCCAAGGGCGGCAGCACCATCCAGGAGCAGGCCGCAGCGGTGACCCCGGTCGCCGACGTCGACGTCCTCGTGCTGATGTCGGGCACGAACGACGTGCGCAGGGGGATCGGCTTCGCCGAGTCCGCCGCCTCGTACGACGCCGTCGTCGCCACCGTCGCCCCGCGCCACGTCGTTGTCGCGGCGATCCCGCCCTACGACCGCGCGCCCGCCGCCGCCGCCGTGTACCAGAGGGCCCTCGAGCGGCACGTGCTCGAGAGGGGCTGGACCTGGACCGATCCCTGGGGCTTCGCCCGCGACGGCCTCGTGTTCGCGGCCGGGACCTCGCCCGACGGCATCCACCCCACGACGGTCGGGTACCAGCGCGTCGGCGAGTCGCTGCGCGAGACGATCCTCGAGGTGGGCGGCACCCGGGGCGACCTGCTCCAGGCCGGCCCGGCGGCGGACGGCACGGCCGAGGGCGACCGGTCGCGGACCAGCTAGCCGGTCGACCGCCGCGACGACCTCACCGCTGGAGGAAGGCGAGGACGGCGAGCACCCGGCGGTGGTCGCTCCCGCTGTCCTCGAGCAGCAGCTTCTGGAAGATCGAGGTGACGTTCTTCTCCACCGCACCGGTGCCGATGACGAGGGCGGCGGCGATGGCCGCGTTGGTGCGCCCCTCGGCCATCAGGCCGAGCACCTCGCGCTCACGGGGCGTCAGCGCGGCGAGCGGGTCGCCTCGCCGGCCGAGCAGCTGCGAGACGACCTGGGGGTCGAGCACCGTGCCGCCGTCGGCGACCCGGCCGAGCGCGTCGCCGAACTCGTCCACGGAGGCGACGCGGTCCTTGAGCAGGTAGCCCACTCCCCCGCTGCCTGCCTCGAGCAGGTCGCGGGCGTACGCCACCTCGACGTACTGCGAGAGCAGCAGGATGCCGAGCCCGGGACGGCGGCGTCTGGCCTCGATCGCGGCACGGACCCCCTCGTCTGTGTGGGTCGGGGGCATCCGCACGTCGAGCACCGCGACGTCGGGCGCCTTCTCGTCGAGCTCGGCCAGGAGGGAGTCCGCGTCGCCGTAGGCACCGACGACGTCGGCGCCGATCTCGTCGAGGAGGCGGACGAGGCCCTCGCGGAGCAGCACCGAGTCGTCCGCGACGACGACGCGCAGGGCGGGGGTCACAGGTCGCTCGGGCACCCCGCCAGTCTAGGGAGCGGGCGGCGCGGCGGGAGCAGCCGGACCGGTCGCACCGACCTCCGCCGGCGAGTCGTCGACGAGCGGGATGCTCACCGTCACGATGGTCGGCCCGCCCGTCGGGCTGGAGATGTCGAGGAACCCGCCCAGGCCCACGAGCCGCTCCTGCACGCCGGCGAGCCCGTGTCCGTCGCGGAGGCCCGCGCCGCCCTGGCCGTCGTCGGTGACGACGAGCTCGAGCAGGGTGCCGCGGCCGTCGGGAGCGGTCCTCGTGCGGAGCACGAGGTCGGCCGAGATCGCGGACGAGTGCTTGCCCGTGTTGGTCACGAGCTCGGAGGCGATGAAGTAGGCGTTCCGCTGGATCTCCGCGGGCAGCACGACGTGGGCGGGCACCCGGTTCAGCAAGGCCGTGGGGATGACCGCGCGGTCGACGAGCGACTCGAGCGCCGCGACCAGCCCGCGGTCGAGCAGCAGGGGAGGCGCGAAGCCGCGGGACAGGGCGCGCAGCTCCTCGAGGGCCTCGCGGGACTGGGCCCGCGCCTCCTCGATCAGGGCCTTGCCCTTCTCGGGGTCGGAGTCGACGGCCCTGGCCGCCGCGGCGAGGTCCATCTGCAGGCGCACGAGGCGCTGCTGCGGCCCGTCGTGGATGTCGCGCTCGAGGCGGCGGAGGGCCGTGCCCTCGGCCGAGAGGGCCGCGGTGCGCGAGATCTCGCGGTCGGCGAGCTCGACGGCGAGCTGGTCGCTGCGGAAGCCTCCGAGCATGGCGGCGGCGATCGCGTGGTGCATCACGACGAAGCCGTGCACGACGAAGGGCATCAGCAGCACGACGCCCGCGAGCACGATGGCCCCGAGCAGGAGGAGCAGGAGCCCGCCGCCGCCCCCGACGACCGCGTGCAGGCCGTCGCCGCCGGGCACGCTGCGGACGACCACGCCGCCGAAGACGAACAGCAGGGCGGGGCCCGCGACGAGCAGCACGATGACCATCGTCGTGAGGGCGGCCGCGGCCGGGAACACCACGAGGCCGTAGAGCAGGTAGAGCCAGTAGTGCGGGTTCGCGAACGCCGAGAGCGCGCGGACGCCGCGGTTGTCGGAGCGGCCCCAGGTCGTGTTCGGCGTCCAGTCGACGGGACGCACGGGACGGTCGATCGCCCAGCGCAGGCGGATCACCTCGAACGTGCCGAACCAGCGCGCCAGCCACAGGCTCGCGAAGACCACGACGGCGAGGAAGACGAACCCGACGACCGAGTTGTCGGCCTGGCCGAGCGACCGGAAGAAGAGGGTGGAGAGGCCGCCGATCACGACGACCAGCACCGCCGACAGGGCGACGTAGCCGAGCTCGCGGGGCAGGGCACGCCAGCGACGCCCGTAGCCGCCGGGCGGGGGCGGCGGCGAGAGGTAGGGGTTCGTGGGGGCGCTGATGGTGCTCTCCTGGGTCATGCCTCGAGCCTCGCGGAGGCGCGGGCACCGTCCCATGGTGCCAGCGCCCGAGAGGGCGGTGGGGTTATCCCCCGCACGGCCAGGTGAGGCCAGGCTGGCCTCGGTGAGCCGAGCCTCAGCTTGCTTGCGGAATCCGCTCAGCCCTCTAGCGTGGGGTAGATCGTCTAGGAAAGGACACCGCCATGACCGACGCCACCACCATCACCGTCCCCCAGGGTTCCGTCGACCCCGACGTCGCCGCCGGCGTCGCCCAGTTCCTCAGCCCCATCGTCACCGACCTCACGGCGCTGTCCGTCAACGGCAAGCAGGCGCACTGGCACGTGCGCGGCATCGCGTTCGTCGCCGTGCACGAGCTGATCGACGTGGTCGTCGACCACGCCCGCGAGTGGGCCGACCTCGCCGCGGAGCGCGTCGTCGCCCTCGGCCTGCCCGTCGACGCCCGCATCGAGACCGTCGCCGCCAAGACGAGCATCCCGACGACCTCGCCCGGCTTCAACCAGATCGACCGCACGATCGCCGAGCTGGTCGCCCAGATCGACGCCTCCCTCGTCGCCGTCCGCACGGCCATCGACGAGCTCGGCGAGCTCGACGCGTCCAGCCAGGACGTCGCCATCGAGATCTCGCGCGGCCTCGAGAAGGACCGCTGGTTCCTCGCCGCGCACGTCGCCGGCTGAGTCCGCTCCCTCCTGACGCGCGGAGGCCGTCGCCCTCGGGGCGGCGGCCTCCGTCGTGTCCCGGGCTGTCGTGCACCGGGGGGGTCGTGCCCGCACCCAGGGCGTCAGGGCGTCAGGCGCTGAGCCGCTCCTCCCGACGACGCCGCTGCTCGACGGGGTCGGGCACCGGCGCCGAGGCGATCAGCCGTCGCGTGTAGTCGTCCGACGGCGCCGTCAGGACGGAGTCGCGGTCGCCGAGCTCGACCAGCCGTCCCGACCGCAGGACGGCGACGCGGTCGCAGAGCGAGTCGACGACGGCCAGGTCGTGGCTGATGAAGAGGCACGCGAACCCGAGCCGGCCCTGCAGCGACCGGAACACGTCGAGGACCTTGGCCTGCACCGACACGTCGAGGGCGCTGGTGGGCTCGTCGGCGATGAGGAGGTCAGGGTCGAGCGCGACCGCGCGCGCGATCGCCACGCGCTGCCGCTGCCCTCCGGAGAGCTCGTGCGGGTAGCGCTCGCGCCAGGCCCCGCCCAGCCCGACGTCGGCCAGCAGCGCGTCGACCCGGTCCGTCAGCTCAGCACCGCGCAGCCCGCGCCTGACCTGCAACGGCTCGCCGAGGGTCTGGGCGATGCTGTACCTCGGGTTCAGCGAGGTCGACGGGTTCTGGAAGACGACGGCGACCCGCTCGCGCATCGCCCGCTGCTCACGTCGACCCGCCGTGGCGAGGTCGACGCCCGCCACCTGGACGACGCCCGAGGTGATCGGCGCCAGCCCGACGGCCGCCCGCCCGATCGTCGTCTTGCCGCTGCCCGACTCGCCCACGAGGCCGAGGATCTCGCCGCGGCCGACCGTGAAGCTCACGTCGTCGACGGCACGGAAGCGGCCCACGACCCGGTTGCCGTACTCGACTACGAGGTCGCGCACGACGAGCGCCGGCGGCGGCACAGCCGCGGCGGCAGCAGGCGCAGCGGCGGGCACGGCGGAAGCCGCAGCCGCGCCCGCGCCCGCGCCCGAAGCCGGGCCCGCCACGACGAGGCGGTCGCCCACGCGCGGCACCGCGTCGAGCAGGGCGCGCGTGTACTCGGCCACGGGGGCCGGGAAGAGGGCCCCGACGTCGTTCGTCTCGACCACCCGGCCCGACCGCATCACGAGGACGCGATCGGCGAGGTCGGCCACCACGCCCATGTCGTGGGTGATGAGCAGGATGCTCGTCCCCGAGCCCTGCTGGAGTCGGCGGAGCACGTCGAGCACCTCGGCCTGCACGGTCACGTCGAGCGCGGTCGTCGGCTCGTCGGCGATCAGCAGGGCAGGGTCGGAGGCCAGCGCCATCGCGATCATGATCCGCTGGCACTGGCCGCCGGAGAGCTGGTGCGGGAACGACCGCAGCCGGGCCTCCGGCTCGGGGATCTCGACGCTCCTCAGCAGCTCGACGGCGCGGGCCCGCACCGCGGCACGGCCGAGCTCCGGCTCGTGCCGGCGGACCGCCTCCTCGATCTGGAACCCGACCGTGAAGACCGGGTTCAGGGCCGCCGTGGGATCTTGGAAGATCATGGCGATCCGCTCGCCCCGGAGGTGCCGCACGGCGGCGTCCGGCAGCCCGACGAGCTCCTGGCCGTCGAAGACGACCGAGCCCTCGACCGTCGCGTTCGCCGGCAGCAGGCCGAGCACCGACATGGCGCTGACGCTCTTGCCCGAGCCCGACTCGCCCACGACCGCGAGCACCTCGCCGCGGCGGACCTCGAAGGAGGCGCCCTCGACCGCGACCTGGTCGTCACCGTCGACGTCGAACCGGATCGTCAGGTCGTGCACGCTCAGCAGCGGGTCGGTCATCGGGGCTCCTGGTCGTCGTCGGTCGGGGAGTCGCCCCGTGCCGGGGCGGCCGCGTCGCGGTCGGCCTTGAACGCCTCCCAGTCGGCGAGCATCTTGCGGTGGTACCTCGAGACCCAGGTCATGTAGTCGCGGCCGTTCACCAGCCGGTGCCGCACCTCCTCGTCCCGCTCGTCGGCCGGGTCGAGCACGGCGAGGCCCTGCTCGATGGTGACGCGCTGGCGGTCGAGGTACCGACGCTCGCCGGCGAGCCAGCTGCCCCAGATGTCGTCCTCGGCCCGGAAGTAGTGGCTGCGGTCGCCCGGCACGACGTGGCGGGCGATGAAGCCGGAGTCGACCAGGCGGCGGGTGGACATCGAGACCGACCCGGCGCTCGCGCTCAGGGCGGAGCCGAGGTCGGCGGACGAGATGTACGGCTCGCGCATCATCATGAGGTAACCGAGGATGCGGCCGTCCATCAGCGCCGAGCCCGCCATCTCCCACATGACGGCGAACTGCTCGACGAAGTCCCGTCGGGCGGCCTCGTCGGCCGTGACCTCAGGCCCGGAGGAGGAGGTCGTCGTCGTGGGGTCGTGGCGCGGCATGCGTTCTCTCGATCCGTGAGGTGTCGCCTCGGCAGGGCGAACGGTGCCCGGCCAGCCTAGATCGGCGGCGGTGACGGTCGTCATCCCTCGAGCTCCGTCACCGGGCGCATGCTCATGCCTCCCGCGCCCCGCAGCCGCGAGACCCGACCGTCGGCGTCGAACTCGTAGCGCATCGTCTCGCCCACCGCCCCGAAGCCGTTGCCCCGGGCGATCAGGAGCTCGTCCGGCCCGGCCACGCGCAGCCGGTCCAGGCCGTCGACCGGGTCCGCGCCGGACGGGTGCAGCGCCACGAGGTTCTCGCCGAGCAGCGCCACGTCGACGATGCCGAACTCGCCCGCGAACCGGCCGGTGAAGCGGGCCGGGTCGACGCCCGACGAGGAGGCGCGGGTCGCGAGGCCGGGCGGCGCCGGCTCGAGCGCCAGGTCGAGGAGTCGCAGCACGCCCGACGAGAGCGCGGTGGCGGGCCCGTCCACGGCGTTGGTCAGCACCGAGACGGCGAGCCCCAGGGCCGGGTCGAACAGCGTGCGGGTGATGTGGCCCGGGTACCCGCCCGAGTGGCCGACGACCCGGTGGCCGCCGACGCGGTCGATCACGAAGCCGAGGCCGTAGTGCGCCGACTCCGGCTGCGACGCGTCGGACTGCCAGGCCTCCCGCTGGGCGAGCCGCTTGCTGTGTTCGCCGAGCAGGCGCTCGTCGCCGTCGAAGTGCGCCGACGCGTACCGCACGAGGTCGGACGCGGTGCCGTAGAACCCGGTCGCCGCGGCCATGGCGCGGGTGTCGACGTGGGCGAGCCGCACCCGCGTCTGCGAGACGTGCCGGCCGCTGTGGCCGGCCGCGTACTCGTCGGCGCGCGACTCGTCCCACTCCGGGCCGGTGTGCCGCAGCCCGAGCGGCTCGACGATCGACTCGGTGACGAAGTCGCCGTACGACCGGCCCGACACGGCGGCGACCACCAGCCCGAGCAGCGAGTAGCCGAGGTTGCTGTAGTTGAAGCCCGCCCCCGCGGGCGCCTTGTCGCCCCGGTCGAGCAGCATCTCGATCAGCTCGGCCTCGTCGGGGAACGGCCGGCCGTGCTGCCAGTAGTCGCCGTCGAGGCCGTCGCGGATCACGCCCGCGCCGTGCTCGAGCAGCTCGCGGACGGTGGCGTCGGCGAGGCGGGACCCGGCCTCGGCCAGGCGCGGCACGTGCTGCCCGACCGGGTCGTCGAGGCGCAGGGCTCCGCGCTCGACGAGCTGCAGCACCGCCGTGGCCGTGAAGGTCTTCGAGTGCGACGCGATGCGGAACAGGTGCTCCGTCGTCAACGGGGCGCCCGCCTCCTCGTCTGCCAGCCCGTGCGCCGACGAGAGCTGGAGCGCGTCGTCGAACCAGACGGCGGCCTGGACGCCCGGCACGCGCTCGCGCCAGCGCCGGTACGCGAGCCAGCCGTCGACGTAGGGCAGGGCGGCCCGGAGGTCGGCGATCTGCGGAGCGGTGAGGGCGGTCGGGACCTCGGGGGCCTCGGGCGTCGTGGTCATGGGTCCTCCGGTGGTCGGCGTCACTGCTGGCGACGAGGGTCGAGGGCGGCACGGAGGGTGTCGCCCAGGCTGATGATGCTGAGCACGGTCACGGCCAGGAACAGGGCCGGGAACACGAGGAGGTGGGGCGCGTTCTGGAACTGGCTCGACGCGCTCGCGAGCTGCAGGCCCCACGAGATCGCCGGTGCCTCGAGGCCGATGCCGAGGTACGTCAACGAGCTCTCGGCCACGATGACCCCGCCCACCGTGATGGTGGCGACGACGAAGACGGGCGACAGCGAGCTCGGCAGCACGTAGCGCGTGACGATCCGCCAGGTCGAGAGCCCCATCGTCCGTGCCGCGAGGACGAAGTCCGCCTGGCGCACCGACCGGACCGAGCCGCGCACCAGGCGGGCCATCGTCGGCCAGCCGAACAGGGCGAGCACGAGCGAGACGGTGAGGACCGACCGCTCGCCGGCGCTGTTCAGCACGACGACCGCGCCGAGCAGCAGGGGGAACCCGAGGAACACGTCGGTGAGGCGCGAGAGCGCGGCGTCGACGATCCCGCCGCGCATCCCCGCGATCGTCCCGACCACGATCGCGACGACCATCGAGAGCACCGTCGTGAGCAGGCCGACCGACAAGGAGGCGCGGGTGCCGTGGATCACGTTGGCCCACACGTCGCAGCCCTGCAGGTCGTACCCGAACGGGTGCCCGCCGGTCGGGTCGGCGCCGCTGAGGCCGAGGTCGCAGACCCGGGGGTCGCCGTTGCCGAAGAGCCCGGCGAACGGGCCGGGGAACACCGCGATCAGCGTCAGCAGCAGGACGACGACCGCAGGGACGACGAAGCCGGGCCGACGGACGGCCCGCCGCAGCGGATGACGACGCCCGCCGGCGAGGGACGGGGCGACGGGGGTCGTGAAGCTCTCGGTCATCGTCGGACTCTCGGGTCGAGCAGGGCGTGGATCGCGTCGACCAGGAGGCTGGTGACGAGGAAGACGAGGATCAGCGCGGTCGAGATGCCGACCACCGTCGCGCCCTCGTGGCTGCGGATGGCCCCGAACAGGAGGTTGCCGACCCCCGGCAGGTTGAAGATCCCCTCGATGATGACCGTGCCGCCGAGCAGGTAGCCGAGGTCGGTCGCGAGGAACGTCGCGGTGGGGATCAGCGAGTTCCGCATCACGTGCACGCCGATCACCCGTCGGGGGGCGAGCCCCTTGGCCCTGGCCGTCCGCACGTAGTCGGAGCTGAGGTTCTCGAGCACGGAGGCGCGGGTCAGGCGGGAGACGGAGGCCAGCCCGAAGAGGGCGATCACGATCGCGGGCAGCGCGTAGGCGGCCGGCCAGCCGGCCGTCACGCCGGCGACGGGGAACCAGTCGAGCCGGACCGCGAACACGAGCTGGAGGGTGACCCCCACGACGAACACGGGGATCGCGCTGGCCACGATGGTGCCGCCCAGGATCGCCTTGTCGACCAGCGTGCCGCGCCTCAGCGCCGACAGCACGCCGAGCCCGATGCCGACGACGATCTCGAGCAGCCACGCCGACAGCGCCAGCGTGACCGTGACGGGCCAGCGGCTGGCCATCTGGTCGCCCACCGACTGGCCGGTGAACGTCGTGCCGAAGTCGCCGCGGAACAGCCCGCCGATGTACCGGGTGTACTGCTGCCAGAGCGGCTCGTCGAGGTGGTACTCGGCCCGGAGCGCTCGGACGACCGCGTCGCTGAGGGGCCGGTCGCCGCCCAGCGCCCGGATCGGGTCGCCGGGCAGCGCGAACACGGTGAAGTAGATGACGAAGGTGACCCCGACGAAGACGACGGCGAGTCCGCCGACGCGCTCGACGACGGCCAGCGCGGTCTTCATCGCGAGCCCTCGGCGGGCGGCAGGGTCGGGGTCGGGGCAGGGTCGGCGGCGGCGGCGGCGGCGGCCGGCCGGCCCGTGCCCGCGAGGTGGGCGGCAGCGGCCAGGACGGCCCCGTACTGCACGCCGACGAGGCTCGCGATCGGGATCACCTCGGCACGGTCGTCGGCCGCGGCCTCGGCCTGCCAGGTGGCGTAGAGGACGGCCGCCTCCTCGGCGAGCCGGCGGAGCGGCGCGGACGCCGTCCCCGCGGCGGACTCGACCTCGAGCGCGCGCAGCAGCATCCCGCCGTAGCGCAGGCGGAAGCAGTGCACGAGGTCCTCGCACGAGAAGCGCTCGGCGACGGTCGCGGGTCGTGCCGACGCCGGATCGGCCGCCCGGGCACGATCCACCGTTCCCATCCGGATCAGCATCGGCACGAAGGCGCGTGAGGCGCGGAGGAACGGCGACTCGATCGTGAGGGCCGGCTCGGCACGGGCGAGCAGGCCGGCCAGCGCCTCCCCCGTCTCCGTCATCCGGGCGCTGGTGCGGAGCAGCAGGGCCGAGTAGGCCTCGTCCGTGGGCGAGGTGTCGTCCGCGTCGGGGTGCTTCCAGTAGGGCAGCTCGGCCACGAGGCCGAGGGTGCCGTGCCGGCTCGCGTACTCGCTCGACGACGACCCGCCGATCTCGACCGCGGCCTCGACCCCCAGGGACTCGAGGTAGTCGTAGGCGTCGGCGATCGTGCCGGTGCCGAAGACGGCCGGCGCGTACTGCTCGAGGTACGGCGACTCGGGCTCGCCGGTGTCGAGCGGCAGGCCGAGCGAGGCAGGGACGGCGTGCAGCGCCTCCGTCAGCTCGGGCACCGGCCGGCTCAGGTAGTAGTAGACGCCGCCCATCTCGCCGTTGTGCAGGCTGACGTAGAGCTCGGGCCTCAGCTCGTCGATCAGGCGCATGAGGCCGAGGGTCTCGGGCATCACGCGATCGAAGTAGGCGTCCCCGTACGACGTGGGGAAGGTCCACTCGACCTGCTCGTCCGGCGCCGGGCGGTAGAAGCGACGCGCGTAGTGGCCGCGGTCGCCCGGATCGGCGAACCAGCCCTCGTTGAGGCGCCCGCCGTCCGGGTCGATGCTCGGCACGATGTGCCAGACGGCGCCGAGCGACTCGCGCAGCTCGGCGTCGGCGCAGAGCGTCTCGGCGAGGTGGATCGCCGTCCACGAGCCGATCGGCTCGTTGGGGTGGACGCCGCCGACGATCAGGTGGTTCCGGGAGGCGGTGCCCGTCGAAGCTGCACCGCTGGAGGCTGCACCTATCGAGGCTGTGCCTATGGAATACATCCGGATGGGCTCGCCGAGGCGGCTCGTCGCGACGCGGCGGCTGGAGACGAGACCGGGGTTCTCGCGCTCGATCCGGGCGAAGCGCTCGGCCAGGGCGTCGAGCGTGGGGAAGCCGTCGAGCGGGGGCACCGAGCCGGCCCGGCGGACGATGTCGTCCGTCGAGCCGACCACGGCGGGGGCGGGGCGGGTGGCGCGGTCGTCGATCGTCACTTCAGGGTGATCCCCTGCACGATCGGGCTGCCGGCGGCCTGAGGCAGGGTCGCGACCTTCTCGCTGGTGACGTACGAGTACTTGTCCGAGAACGTCGGCGCGACGGGGAAGTCCGCGAGCACCTCCTCCTGGACCGCGCGGTAGGCGTCGGTCGCCGCCTCCGGCGTCGCGGCCTGGTCCGCCTCGTCGAGCAGCGCGTCGACCTCGGGCGAGCTGTACCAGGTGCAGTCGTAGCAGCCGCCCGCCTCGGTGAAGAGCGACCGCAGGGTGTTCTGCTGGCTGACGTAGAGCGCGCCCCAGTGGCCGAAGTGCGGGCCGGACGTGGTGCGGTCGACGAGGCCCTGGTAGTACTCGGCCCAGTCGGTGCTCGGCTTCGCCACGACGTCCTCGACGCCGAGGTTCTGCCGGATCTGGTTCGCGTAGGCCTCGAAGAGCGAGTCGAGGCCGCTGCCGCCCGGGTAGACGATCTCCATCGTGCCGTCGAAGCCGCCGGCCTCCTCGAGCAGGGCCTGGGCCGCGTCGGGGTCGAACTCGCAGAACTCGCCGCAGAGGCCCTCGGGTGTGCCGTCCATCGCGGACGGGGTGAAGGCCGTCGCGGGCTCGTAGAGGCCGCCGTAGATGGCCGTGTTCACGGCGTCCCGGTCGATGGACATCGAGATCGCCTGGCGCACCCGGACGTCCGAGTAGCGCTCGTCGGTCAGGGGGAACCCGAGGTAGTCGATGCCGGGGGCGTCGAACGAGTACAGGCGGTCGCCGAAGTCGGCCTCGGCGGACGTCATCTTCGACGCGGGCAGGAACAGCACGTCGGCGTTGCCCGCGAGCACGTCGGTGTAGGCCGTGTTCTGGTCGCTGTAGCTGCGGTAGGTGATGTCGTCGACCTGGGCCGCGTCGTCGCCCTGGTACCCGTCGTACTTCGACACCGTGAACTCGGCGTCGTCGACCCACGGCTCGGTCATCTCGAAGGGGCCGTTGCCGACGGGCTGGCGGTCGTACGCCTCCATGTCGTCGTAGGCGGACTCGGGCATCGGGTAGAAGCCGGTCTGCGCCTGGCTCAGCTGCAGCGGGAACTGGCTGTCGGCGTGCGACAGCTGCACCGTGAAGGTCGTGTCGTCGACGACGGAGAGGCCGCTCATCGTGCTCGCGGTCGGGTCGCCCTCGGCCGGGTTCAGGTCGTCGTAGCCGGCGATCCCCGCGAGCTGGCCGCTGTTCTCGAAGGCGTTCGCGGCGTCGGCCGTGTAGTTCCACGCGTCCACGTAGCTCTGGGCCGTGACCGGCGTGCCGTCCTGGAAGGTCCAGCCGTCGCGCAGGACGATCGTCCACGTGGTCGCGTCGTCCGACTCGACCGACTCGGCCTGCACGTACGTGACGGCGTTGTCGGCGTCGACCGAGACGAGCGGCGCGAACAGGCTCATCACCTGCGTGAACGCGACGGTCTGGCGCCCGGGCGTCAGGTGGTCCGGCTCGGCCGTGGCGTAGACGAGGGTCCCGCCCGCGTCGGCGCCGGAGGAGCCGCCTCCTGCGGCACAGCCGCCGAGGGCGAGGGCGGCGACCGTGACGGCTGCGGCGAGGGTCGTTCGGGTGGCTCTCATGTGTGTCCTCCAGCGCCCTGGGGCGGTTCGGGTGGTGCACTCCGATGCCGTGACGGGACGGCGTGCTGTCACGTTAGGGAGCGGACACGGTCGAGCGGAAGACTTCGCGCTCAAAAGTTTCACTACTTTTTGAAACCTTCATCACGACGAAACACCGAAGAAACACGACAGGCGTCGGTCAGAGCGCCCGGTGCGTCCAGCGCCCGCCGAGCAGCGTGGCCGAGACGGCCAGGTGCCGCAGCTCGTCGTCGGAGGCGGTGAGCGGGTCGCACTCGGTCACGACGAGATCGGCCGCCGAGCCGACCTCGACCCTGGTCCGGCCGCCGGTCGACGCGGCGAGCGCGGTGCGCGCCGCCAGCCGCTGCTCGGGGTGCCACGGGTCGCGGCCGTCACGCGCCCGCCAGACGGCCGCGGCGATCGCCACCCACGGGTCGAGCGGCGCCACCGGCGCGTCCGAGCCGAGCTGGAGGCGCACCCCCGCCTCGGCGAGGCTCCCCCACGCGAACGAGCGCCCGGTGCGGCCCGCCCACAGCCGGTCGGCGACGTCGCGGTCGTCCATGGCGTGCTCGGGCTGGATGCTGGCCACGATGCCGAGCCGCGCGAACCGCGCGACGTCGTCCGCGTCGAGCAGCTGTGCGTGCTCGATCGAGCCGCCGCAGCCGACCTCCTCGAGGGCGTCGAGGGCCGACGCGTTCGCCGCGTCGCCGATCGCGTGCACCGCGGGCACCAGGCCCGCCGAGGAGGCGCGTCTCAGGTGGTCGACGAGCGCCTCCTTCCCGTAGGTCGCCACGCCCCGCGCCGCGGGGTCGCCCTCCATGCCGACGTAGGCGTCCCGGCACCACGCTGTGCGGGTGCCGAGCGAGCCGTCGGTGATGATCTTGGCCGGCCCCATCTCGACGAGGCCGTGCGTGCCGGGGATCACGTCGCCGGTGCGCAGGCCGCGGGCGACGACCTCGTCGAGGTCGGCCGGGTAGACGCCGGCGCGCACGCGGAGGCACGTCGTGCCCGCCGCCACCCTGCGGGCCCAGCGGTCGACCGAGAGGGTCATCTCGAGGTCGACGATCCCGACGACGCCTCGCGCGGCGGCGGCCTCGGCGGCCTCGGCCACCCACTCGTCGAGCTGGTCCTCCGAGACGGCGCTGACCGCGGTGCTCACGGCGAAGGCGTCCGCCTCGCGCAGCAGGCCCGTCGGGTGGCCGGCGTGACCGTGGGCCGCGAGGGCCCGGGAGTCGAGCCAGACGGAGTGCAGGTCCTTGCTGACGAGCACGACGGGGACGTCGCCGGAGACGGCGTCGAGCAGGGCCCTGGTGGGCTCGTCGGCCCAGAGCGCGTCCTGGAACCCGTAGCCGATCAGGGGCTGCCCGGGCGCCGGGGGCTGCGAGCGGAGGCGCTCCCCCACGAGCGACGCCGCCTCGGCGGCCGACCCGGCCGCCGACACGTCCAGGCGACGACGCACGAGCGCCCACTGGTCCATGTGCACGTGGGAGTCCCAGAGGCCCGGTCCGAGCCAGCAGCCGTCGAGGTCGACGACGTCGGCGACGTCGGCACCCTCGACCGCGACGAGCCCCTGGCCGATCTCGGCGACGACACCTCCACGGAGGAGGACGTCGACCCGGGCGGCGTCCTCGGGGCTGTGGACGCCGGTGAGGCGGGCGTTCCTCAGGAGGACGGGACGCGCCTTCTCGGGTCCGGCATCGGTGCCGGTGCCGGGCAGGACCGCGCTCACCGGTCGCGGACCCGTCGCATCTCGGCCGCGAGGGCTGGCTGGGAGTAGTGCTCCCCGTGCTCGAGCTCGTCCACGATGCGGTCGACGACCTCGGGCGCCTTGTTCTGGCTCAGCTTGGCGCGCGCGTCGAACCGGGTGACCCGCAGCCGGATGCCGACGGTGCCCTTCGCCACACGGCGCGAGCCCTCCTCGTCGAGCGTGAGGGTCGACGGCTCGGGCATGACGCGCTCGAAGTGGTCGACGAGCTCGCCGAGCACGCGGAAGTTCTCGTCGTCCGACAGGATCTCGGGCGTGCCCCAGAGGTGCGCCGTGACGTGGTTCCAGGTCGGGATGATCTGCTCGGCGGGGTACCACCCGGGAGACACGTAGCCGTGAGGCCCCTGGACGATCACCATGACCTCGGAGGTGCCCAGCTCGAGCGAGCGCTCGTCGGGCCGGCCGACGTGGCTGACCAGCACGATCGCGTCGGGGTCGGCCGGGTCGTCCTCGAGCACCACCGGGTAGTGCGAGGCCACGATGCCGTCAGCCGTCGACGCGACGATCGTGGCCCAGGGGTTCTCGCGGACGAGCCGCCTGACCTCGTCGACGTCGGACAGGACGAACGTGGGGGTGTGCCGCATGGAGCCACCCTGGCACAGGTTTCAGCCTCGATTGAAAGCTGTGACACGCACGTAACACGGCACGGCGCTCAGACCTGGTCGACCGGGCACCAGTAGAGCTTCCGACCCGCGGCCATCTCCATCACGATGTTGGTGCCGCAGACCCGACAGGGCAGGCCCTCACGGTGGTAGACCCAGTGCCGGTCGGCCCGGCTGCGCAGGGCCTTCGCGTGCTGTGCCTTCGTGAGCCCGTCCATCGTCATCATCTGCCCGAGCTCGACGCCGCTCCTGAGCAGCTTCGTCCAGTCCTTGTAGATCGCCTTCAGCACGTCCTCGGGCACCTGGTTGCCGGGGGTGTGCGGATCGAGCCGCGCGCGGAAGAGCAGCTCAGCGCGGTAGATGTTGCCGATGCCGCTCACGACGCTCTGGTCCATCAGCAGCAGGCCGATCGGGGTGCGCTTCTTCCGCACCGTCGTCACGAAGCGGTCGCTGCCCTTCTTGGGCGAGTCCACGAGGGGGTCCGGGCCGAGCTTGGCGATGGCCGTGTCGACCCCGGCGGCGTCGAGGACCTCGCACTTCGTGGGGCCGCGCAGGTCGCCGACGGCCGTGTCGGTGAGCAGGCGCACGCGCACCTGGCCGACGGGCTCGGGCGGGAACGACTCGATGTCGTCCTCGGCCTTCTCCTGCTCGGCCATCCGGACGCGACTGCGACGCGGCGCCCCTATGCTCGCCATCGAGTCCTCGCCGTCGTCGTCGGGGGCCGCCTCCGCCTTGCGGGTGCGAGCCCGACGCGTCCGCGACTCGGCCATCGAGTGGCCCGTGGCGATGTCGCCCGCGAAGTCCCACGCGCCGTAGAGGCCGAGGTGCACGTGCAGCCAGAGGCCGTTGTCGAACTCGAGGAACATCTGCTTGCCGACGGCCTTGGCGTCGACCATGGTCGCGCCGTCGAGCTTCTCGGCCCCGGCGGCGAACCGCCCCTGGGGCGAGCTCACCTCGCACCGGCTCCCCACGAAGGTCTGCTCGAACTGGTTGGCGATGCGGTGGACGGAATGGCCCTCGGGCACGGCGGCACCTCACTGGCTGGGTCGATCGGGCGGAGCCGATCCGACGGGGGACGACGGAGCGGCGGGGCCCGGAGGTCCCGCCGCTCCCGACGTTACGTCGTCAGTCGACCGGGTGCCCGGCGATCGCCCCGGTGGTCTCGTACTCGCCCACCTGGGCGATGCGACGGACGTGACGCTCGTCGTGGCTGAAGGGCTCGGCGACGAACGCGTCGATGAAGGCCAGCGCCTCCGCCTCCGTGTGCTGACGGGCGCCGATGGCGATCACGTTCGCGTCGTTGTGCTGACGGGCGAGCTTCGCCGTCGAGTCGTTCCAGACCAGGGCGGCACGGACGCCCTCGACCTTGTTCGCGGCGATCTGCTCGCCGTTGCCCGAGCCGCCGAAGACGACGCCGAGGGCCTCGTGGCCGGCCCGTTGGTCACGGACGACGGACCGGGCCGCCGCGATGCAGAACGACGGGTAGTCGTCGAGCGGCTCGTAGCTGGTCGGGCCGTGGTCGGTGACGTCGTGGCCGGCGTCGGAGAGGTGACGGATGACGGTCTTGCTGAAGTCGAGACCGGCGTGATCGGTCGCCACGTGGATGCGCATGCTGTCGATCCTAGGACGGCCCGGGCCACGGCCCTGCGTCAGTCGAAGATCGGGCCGACCGTGCGCGTGCGCTTGATCTCGAAGAAGCCCGGGTACGAGGCGGCGGCGACCACGCCGTCCCACAGGGTCAGTGCGATCTCGCCCTTCGGCGCCGGCGAGATGACGGGACCGAAGAAGGCGGTGCCGTTCACGGCGATCACGGGCGTGCCGACGTCCTGGCCGACGCGGCCGATGCCGTCGAAGTGGCTCGCCCGCATCTGCTCGTCGTACTCGTCCGAGTCGGCGTGGGCGGCGAACTCGGCGGGCAGGCCGACCTCGGCGAGCGCGGCGGGGATGACGACGTCGGCGTCGGTCTCGCCGCCCGGGTGGATGCGGGTGCCGAGGGCGTCGTAGAGAGGCTTCACGATCTGCTGGCCGTGCAGCTCGCCGGCGGCGGTGACGAGCCGCGTGTAGCGCAGCATCCGGGCGAAGGCGGCCCTGTACTCGTCGCTCACGTCGTTGTCCTCGTTCAGCACCGCCAGGCTCATGATGTGGAACGTCACGTCGAGGTCGCGGTGACGGGCGACCTCGTCGACCCAGCGGCTGGTCATCCAGGCCCAGGGGCAGGAGGGGTCGAACCAGAAGTCGACGGAGGTGTGGGGCGCGGGGGCGACGGTGTCGGTCATGCCCCCAGTGAACACCCCGGCGTCGGGGGGCCGGTCTAGGCTCGTCCGGGGACCACGAGTCCCGCAACGACACCTGAAGACGGATGGAGCAAGCGTGCCCGGAGAGAACCTGACCCGACTCGAGGCGCAGGAGCGCAAGAGCGTCGTCGACGTGCAGTCGTACGAGATCGAGCTCGACCTGACCCGCGGGGCCGAGGTCTTCGGCAGCTCGACGACCGTCCGCTTCACCGCGACGGCCGGCGCCTCGACGTTCATCGACGCCCTCACGCGCACCGTGCACTCGGCCACGCTGAACGGCACGGCCCTCGACGTGGCGGCCGTGAACGACGGCGTCCGCATCCAGCTCGACGACCTCGCCGCCGACAACGTGCTCGAGGTCGTCGCCGACGCCGAGTACACGAACACCGGCGAGGGCCTGCACCGCTTCGTCGACCCGGTCGACGACGAGGTCTACCTCTACTCGCAGTTCGAGGTGCCCGACAGCCGCCGCGTCTTCGCGGTCTTCGAGCAGCCCGACCTGAAGGCGACGTTCCAGTTCACCGTGACCGCCCCCTCCCGCTGGCAGGTCGTCTCGAACCAGCCGACGCCCGAGCCCGCCGTCGACGGCGAGGTCGCCACCTGGACGTTCTCGCCCACCCCGGTGCTCTCGAGCTACATCACGGCGATCGTCGCCGGCCCCTACGACGTCGTGCGCAGCGAGCTCACGAGCTCGGACGGCCGCACGATCCCCCTCGGCATCTTCACGCGTCGCTCGCTCACCGAGTTCCTCGACGCCGACTACATCTTCGAGAAGACGCGTCAGGGCTTCGCCTACTACGAAGACAAGTTCCGCTTCCCGTACCCGTTCGACAAGTACGACCAGCTCTTCGTGCCCGAGTTCAACGCCGGCGCGATGGAGAACGCGGGCGCCGTCACCTTCGTCGAGACCTACGTGTTCCGCAGCAAGGTGACCGACGCGATCAAGGAGCGCCGGGTCGTCACGATCCTGCACGAGCTCGCCCACATGTGGTTCGGCGACCTCGTCACCATGAAGTGGTGGAACGACCTCTGGCTGAACGAGTCGTTCGCCGAGTGGGCGTCGACCATCTCGACGGCCGAGGCCACCGAGTGGACCGAGGCGTGGACGACGTTCCAGGCGATGGAGAAGAGCTGGGCCTACCGCCAGGACCAGCTGCCCTCGACGCACCCCGTCGTCGCGACGATCAACGACCTGGAGGACGTCCAGGTCAACTTCGACGGCATCACCTACGCCAAGGGCGGGTCGGTGCTGAAGCAGCTCGTCGCGTGGGTCGGCATCGACGCCTTCTACGCCGGCGTCGCCGCGTACTTCCAGAAGCACCACCACTCGAACACCGAGCTCCGCGACCTGCTCGTCGAGCTCGAGGCCACCTCGGGGCGCGAGCTCACGAGCTGGAGCGAGAAGTGGCTCGAGACCGCGGGCGTCAACACGCTGCGTCCCGAGATCGAGACGGACGCCGACGGCGTCATCACCTCGTTCGCCCTCCTGCAGGAGGCGCCGGCCGACTACCCGACGATCCGCCCGCACCGCCTCGCGGTCGGCCTCTACGACTTCGACGGCGACGCCCTCGTGCGGACGCACCGGGTCGAGATCGACGTCGACGGAACCCGCACCGACGTGCCCGAGCTCGTCGGCCAGCGCCGCGGGGCCCTCGTGCTCACCAACGACGACGACCTCGCCTACGCGAAGATCCGCCTCGACGAGCAGTCGCTCGCCACCGCGATCGAGCACCTCGCGGCGATCTCCGACCCGCTGGCCCGCGCCCTCGTCTGGGGCTCCGTCTGGGACGCCACGCGCGACGCCGAGACCTCGCCCTCCGACTACGTCCGCCTCGTGCTGTCGAACATCGCGAGCGAGACCGAGTCGACGACGATCCGCACGACCCTGACCCAGCTGGTGCAGACGGCCCGCAGCTACGTGGCGCCGTCCCGCCGGGCCGAGGTGCTCGCCGAGGTGGGCGACCGCCTCCTCGAGCTGGCGAAGGAGGCGGAGGCCGGGTCGGACGCGCAGTTCCAGTTCGTGAAGTTCTTCGCCGCCGCCGCGTCGACTCCCGCGCACGCCGACGCGCTCCGCGCCCTGCACGACGGGTCGCTGGCGCTCGACGGGCTCGAGGTCGACACCGACCTGCGCTGGGAGCTGCTCGAGGGCCTCGTGCTCGTCGGCGCCGCCGGCGAGGCCGAGATCGACGCCGCGCTCGAGGCGGACAACACCGCCAACGGCGCCCAGGCCGCCGCACGCGCCCGCGCGGCGATCCCCACGGCCGAGGGCAAGCTCGCCGCCTTCGCGTCGGTGGTCGACAGCGCCGAGCAGCCGAACGCCATCGTGCGTGCGACCGCCCAGGGCTTCCAGCACACGAACGACCCGGCCGTGCTGCAGCCCGTGGTCGAGCGCTACTTCTCGTCGCTCACCGGCATCTGGGAGTCGCGCAGCTACCACATCGCCGACACGCTCGTCTCGGGCCTCTACCCGGCCGGGCTCGCCGACCAGCAGCTGGTCGACGCGACGCGCGCCTGGCTCGACGCGAAGCCGGACGTGCCGGCGCTCCGCCGCATCGTGGTCGAGAGCCTCTCGGGCGTCGAGCGCGCCCTGCGCGTGCAGGCGGTCGACGCTCGCTAGTCACGAGGCGCGGGCGTCCCTCGGGGGCCGCGCGCGCCTCCTGCGTCACCGTCGGACGGCGGGCCCTGCTCACAGGGTCCGCCGTCCTCGCGTCCAGGCTGCTCCCGGGCGGCGTCGGCGGCTCGTGCGAAGCTTGACGGGATGATCGACTTCTTCGCTGACCCTGCCACCGACACCCCTCCCGTCGAGTTCGACTGGGCAGCCTTCTGGACGATGTGGGGCATCCCCATCCGCATCCTGGCGATCGTGGTCGTCGCGGTGCTGCTGCGGGTCGCGCTGCACTTCATGATCCGCCGCGTGGTCGACCAGGTCGTCAGCGGGATCAAGCGCAAGCAGAACGTCGACGACACCCAGGCCCTGATCGCGTCGCCCCTGCAGGCGGTCCGCGTCGTGCAGCGCACGCGCACCCTGGGCAGCGTCCTGAACAACGTCGTCACGGTGCTCATCGCCGGCGTCGCCCTCGTCCTCGTGCTCGGCGAGCTGAGCTTCGACGTCGTCGCCATCGTCGGCGCGGCCAGCGTGGTGGGCGCCGGCCTGGCGTTCGGCGCCCAGAACATCGTGAAGGACCTGCTCAACGGCATCTTCATGGTCGCGGAGGACCAGTTGGGGGTCGGCGACGTCGTCGACGTCGGCCCCGCGACCGGGGTCGTCGAGGCCGTGGGCATCCGCGTCACGCAGATCCGCGACGTCAACGGCGTGCTCTGGTTCGTCCGCAACGGCGAGATCCTGCGCGTCGGCAACATGTCGCAGGGCTGGACCCGGGTCGTCATCGACCTCGCGGTGCCCTACGAGGCCGACGTCGACACGGTCCAGGCGGCCATGCTCAAGGCGGCCACCGACATGGCGGCGCTGCCGAAGTGGGGGCGGAGCATGATCGACGCCCCCGAGGTCTGGGGCCTGCAGTCGATCGCCGAGGAGCACGTCGTCATCCGCATCGTGTCCAAGACCAGGTCGTCCGAGCGCGACAACGTCGACCGCGAGCTCCGGTCGCGCCTCAAGAAGGCGACGGACGAGCTGGGCATCACGCTCCCCTCGCTCAGCAGCGTCGTCCTCACGGGCTTCGACGGCGCCTCCTCGGTGCAGGGCGCCCGCCCGCCGCAGACCGTGCCGACCCCGCACGTCCGATCCACGAAGGGCAAGCGCTCGTGACCGACCTCCCCCTCGGCCCGCCTCCTGCGGGCGCCTCCCAGCCGATCACCCTGCGCAGCGGCGCCGGGCGTGACGACGCCCAGGGCAACTTCTGGCAGCAGATCGGCGGGCGGCCGACCTTCGAGCGGCTCGTCCGCCGCTTCTACGAGGGCGTGCAGACCGACGACGTGCTCTGGCCGATGTACCCGGAGCACGACCTCGAGGGCGCGATCCAGCGCCTCGCCGGGTTCCTCGAGCAGTACTGGGGCGGCCCGACCACGTACAGCGACGAGCGCGGCCACCCGCGGCTGCGGATGCGGCACATGCCGTTCACGGTCACGCCGGAGGCGCGCGACCGGTGGCTGCACCACATGCGCACCGCGGTCGACGAGCTCGAGCTCTCGCCCCTCCACGACGCGACGCTGTGGGCCTACCTCGACAGAGCGGCCCACGCCATGGTCAACGCCCCCGGCGCTTGACCAGGACGTGCCCGCGGCTGGTCGTCAGCCGGGTCCAGGCACCCGTCTCGTAGAGCGAGACCGCCTCGCCGTCGCCGAGGAACCCGAGGCTGAGCGCCGCGAACGCGGCCCCGGCCGGGACGGCCTCGACGCCCTCGACCGGGCGTGACCACACCTCGGACCGCACGCGGTGGACGATCTGCTCGCCCGCGTTCTCGGGCAGGGCGGAGGCGATCTCGTCGATGCCCGCCGTCGCCGCGGCGTCGAGCGCGGGGGCGTCGGCGGCGCCCTTCGGCACCCAGCCGCCGCGCGGTGGCGAGATCGCCGCCCACGTGACCGTCGCGACCTCGATCGGCAGGGTGACCGTCACGGGCGCCGTCGGGTCGACGACGTCGTTCTGCAGCCGGACGAGCCGCTCCTTCAGCGAGCGGACGGGGACCACCGCGTCGAACTCGGGTGCGTCGTCGAGCTGGAAGGTGCGGAGGCCCAGCACCGTCGGGCTCGAGTCGAGCAGCCCCAGCGGGTAGAAGACGGCGGCGTACACCGCGAGGACGCCGGAGCCGGCGACGAGGCGCACGGAGCCGTCCTCGACGCGGCCGGCACGGCCCAGGAAGGTCGCGAGGTCGCTGAGGGACAGGGAATCGGGGAGGGCGAATGTACGGCTCATCGGCCCCCTAAACTACATCGGATGAGCGCCGATCCCCTGCAGAACCTGCTCGCCACCCTCGACCTCGCCCCGGCCGGCATCGTCGGAGGACAGGACGTCTTCACCGGCACGTCGCAGCCCGAGCCGCTCGGCCGGGTCTTCGGCGGGCAGGTCATGGCGCAGGCGCTCGTCGCCGCCCAGCGGACCATCGTCGGCGACCGACCCGTCCACTCGCTGCACGGGTACTTCCTCCGGCCGGGCGACCTCACGATCCCCATCACGTTCACGGTCGACCGCATCCACGACGGTCGGTCGTTCGCCACCCGCCGGACGCAGGCGTCCCAGGACGGACTGCCGATCTTCTCGATGATCGCGTCCTTCCAGACGCCGGACGACGGCCTCGAGCACCAGGTCGCCATGCCCGACGGCCTGCCCGAGCCGGAGGACGTGCCGAGCGACGCCGAGCTGCTCGGCGCCGTCGACCACCCGATCGCCCAGGCCTGGGCGGCCGATCGGGCATTCGACATGCGTCACGTGCCGTCGCCGGTCTACTTCAGCGTCGAGGGCGCCCGCGTCGAGCACCAGGCCGTGTGGCTGCGCGCGACGGGCGCCCTGCCCGACGACCCCGACCTGCACCGCGCCTCCTTGCTGTACGCCAGCGACTACACGCTGCTCGAGCCGATCTACCGGCGCCACGGCGTGCCGCTCGTGACGCCCGGGCTCAAGGTCGCGAGCCTCGACCACGCCATGTGGTGGCACCGCCCGGCCCGCGTCGACGAGTGGCTGCTCTACGTGCAGGAGTCGCCGACAGCCGTGGGCGGCCGCGGGCTCTCCCTCGGGCGCATCTACGACCGCTCGGGGACGCTCGTCGCGAGCGTCGCCCAGGAGGGGATGGTGCGGGTCCCCCGCGCCTGACCCGGCCGAGCGCGGCCGACGGCAACGATCAGCGGCTCACGGCCCGGATCAGCGACGTCGGAACGTCAGCGGGTCCTCGACGAACGGCGTCCAGGCGGCGCGCTCGTCGTCCGTGATGCGTCGCGGCGTCCCCGACGCCGTGTCGACGAGGACGATCGAGGTCGACGCCTTCGTGTAGAGCACGGCGGGCTCGACCGCCGCGGGCGACCAGACCTCGTAGCAGACCTCGAGGCTGGCACCGCCGAGACGGCCGATCCAGATCTGCACGTCGAGGGGCGCGCGGAGGTACGGCACCGGTACCAGGTACTCGAGCTCCTGTCGCGCGATGAGGGTCATCGTGGCGGCGTCCGGCCGGCCGTCGAGCACGGCGGCGCCCGACGTCTCGCCGACCGTGCCGTCCGACACCCAGAACGCGTCGATGCGCGCCTCCTCCAGGAGGCGCAGCATCGACGCGTTGTTCACGTGCCGGTACGCGTCCAGGTCGCTCCAGCGGACCCGGGTCGGCACGTGCAGTCGGGTCATCTCAGTCGCGCGTCAGCTTGCGGTACGTGGCGGAGCTGGGCTTCGCCGCGTCGGCGCCGAGACGCTCGATCTTGTTCTCCTCGTAGGACTCGAAGTTGCCCTCGAACCAGTACCAGTTGGGGGTGCCGTCGTCGTTCAGGCCCTCCCACGAGAGGATGTGCGTCGCGATCCGGTCGAGGAACCACCGGTCGTGGGTGATGACCACGGCACAGCCGGGGAACTCGAGCAGCGCGTTCTCGAGACTGCCCAGGGTCTCGACGTCGAGGTCGTTGGTGGGCTCGTCGAGCAGGAGGAGGTTGCCGCCCTGCTTGAGGGTCAGGGCCAGGTTGAGGCGGTTGCGCTCACCGCCGGAGAGCACCCCGGCCTTCTTCTGCTGGTCCGGGCCCTTGAAGCCGAACTGCGAGACGTAGGCCCGCGAGGGGATCTCCGTCTTGCCGACCGTGATGTAGTCGTGGCCCTCGGACACGACCTCCCACAGGTTCTTGTTCGCGTCGATGCCGCCGCGGCTCTGGTCGACGTACGAGATGTCGACCGTCTCGCCGACCCGCAGGTCGCCGCCGTCGAGGGGCTCGAGGCCGACGATCGTCTTGAAGAGCGTGGTCTTGCCGACGCCGTTCGGGCCGATGACCCCGACGATGCCGTTGCGGGGCAGCGTGAAGGTGAGGTCGTCGATCAGCACCCGCTCGCCGAACTGCTTGCGCAGCTTCTTCGCGTCGATGACCTGCGAGCCGAGACGCGGCCCGACGGGGATCACGATCTCCTCGAAGTCGAGGACCCTCGTGCGCTCGGCCTCGGTCGCCATCTCCTCGTAGCGGGCGAGACGAGCCTTCGACTTGGCCTGGCGGCCCTTGGCGTTGCTGCGCACCCACTCGAGCTCGGACGAGAGGCGCTTGGCGAGCTTCGCGTCCTTCTTGCCCTGCACCTGGAGGCGCTCGCCCTTCTTCTCGAGGTAGGTCGAGTAGTTGCCCTCGTAGGGGTAGAGGCGGCCGCGGTCGACCTCGGCGATCCACTCGGCGACGTGGTCGAGGAAGTACCGGTCGTGCGTGACGGCGAGGACGGCGCCGGGGTACTTGCTGAGGTGCTGCTCGAGCCAGAGCACGCTCTCGGCGTCGAGGTGGTTGGTGGGCTCGTCGAGGAGCAGCAGGTCGGGCTTCTGCAGCAGCAGCTTGCAGAGCGCGACGCGGCGCTTCTCGCCGCCCGAGAGGTTCGCGACCTCGGCGTCGCCCGGGGGCGTCCGCAGGGCCGACATGGCCTGCTCGAGCTGGGAGTCGAGATCCCACGCGTCGGCCGCGTCGATCTCCTCCTGCAGGGTGCCCATCTCGGCGAGCAGCGCGTCGAAGTCGGCGTCGGGCTCGGCCATCGCGGCCGACACCTCGTTGAAGCGGTCGAGCTTCTGCTTGATCGGGCCGACGCCCTCCTGCACGTTCTCGAGGACGCTCTTCGTCTCGTCGAGCTCGGGTTCTTGCATGAGGATGCCGACGGTGTAGCCGGGCGAGAGCTTGGCCTCGCCGTTGCTGGGGGTGTCGAGCCCGGCCATGATCTTGAGGATCGTGGACTTGCCGGCACCGTTGGGGCCGACGACGCCGATCTTGGCGCCGGGGATGAACGACATGGTCACGTCGTCGAGGATCAGCTTGTCGCCGACCGCCTTGCGGGCACGGACCATGGAGTAGATGTATTCGGCCATGCCCACCAGTCTATCGGTGGGGCGCCGTCACCAGTCGATCGTGCGGGTGGTGCCGACCAGGCAGGACCCGGTGCCGAGGACGGGCGCGACCTCGCTGGCGAACCCGGTCGCCCCGGTCTGGCCCACGAGGCAGTCGCTGCCCCAGAGCACCGAGAACTGCACGGTGTCGGCCGCGCGCCCGATCGACGTCGAGTCCGGGGTCACCTGCATGGCCGCCTTGTCGAAGCCCGCCGCCGTGAGCGTGTCGACGATCGTGCGGCCGTCGCCGGCTCCGCCGCCGTCGAGGTGGCGCGACACCGTCATGTCGAAGAACGCCTTGGCCTCGTCGGTCGTCGAGTCGGCCGTGAGCGTCGGGTCGGGCGCAGGCGTCGCGCCGTCCGTGGTCGGCACGGGGCTCGGGGCGGTCTCGCCCGACGTGCAGCCGGCGAGCGCGACGGCGACGAGCACGACGGCGCCCGCGCGCAGGGCGACGAGTGGGAGACGGGTCACGGGGGGCCTTCCTCGGCGGGCCCGGTCAGGGCCGTGACGATCCTACGACGCGGGCCGGGGTCGGATGCCGACGCCCCCGGCGGGTCAGAAGGGCGGCACGCCCACCCGGTCGACGGCGTCGGCGGGTTCGTGGCGGGCGGCCTCCCCGGTGGTGCCGGCCGCCGAGGGGGCCTGCTCGTCGAGGGCGGGGCCGCCGCCCGTGGCCCATCCGCCGGACGTGGAGGCGGGCGTCTCGACAGCGGGAGCCGTCGCGGCGTCGTCCGCCGCGCCTCCTGCGGTCGCCTCGGACGCGCCCGTGGGTGCCGCCGCAGCCGACGTCGAGCGGACGAACGCCGAGCGGCCCCAGCGCAGGTCGTGGCCGATCGCGTCCGCGTCGACCTCGACGGTCGTGCCCGACTTGTCGCCGGCCTCCCACGCCCGGACGCGGAGGCGGCCGAGGACGACGACCCGCTCGCCCTTGTGGAGGCTCTGCCCCGCGTTGGCGCCGAGCGACCGGAAGGCGGTGACGGTGTACCAGTTCGTGTCGCCGTCGACCCACTCGTCCTTGACGCGGTCGAAGCGCCGGTGGGTCGAGGCGAGCCGGAAGCTGGCGATGTCGAGGCCGGCCTCGGTGGTGACGACGCGAGGGTCGGTGGCGATGATCCCGGTGAGGGTGATGGTGTCTGTCATGCGGGGAGTCTCACGGGACCGGGCCGGTGGGCGGGCGGGCACCGCGCCTCCTTGTGGAGGGGGTGCCCGGCCCGTCGCGACGGGGAGGGACGAGGGGTGTCGCCCCGAGGAGCTCAGTGCTCGTGGAACTCCGGGTACTCGGCGCCGGGGCCGAGGGCTGCGAAGAGCGCGCTCTTGGCCACGGCCAGGGTCGGGTACTCGCCGCTCTGCTCGGGCCGGCCGACGAGACGGACGACGAACCCGTCGACCGTGCGTCCGATCGACCCGACCGTCCCCGCCGGTCCGACGGCGACCCAGGTCTGGCCGGCGGACTCCGCGGCGTCGGTCGTGCTGGTCGTGCTGGTCGTGCTGGTCGTGCTGGTCTGGTCGCTCATCGTCGAGCACCGTCCTCTCTGCAGTGGATCATCGAGTGCGCCGCGCAGCTGCACGGCGCACGCTCAGGTCGCGAGCACCCACCTCGCGAAGCTCTTGCGCACCTTCGTCACCTTCGGCAGCGCGACGGCGGTGCAGTAGCCCTGGCCCGGGTTCTTCACGAAGAAGTCCTGGTGCTCGGGCTCGGCCTCGGTCCACGGGCCGAGTCGCTCGATCGTCGTGACGACGCCTCCGCCCCACGTCTCGGCGGCCCGGTCGCGGGCCGTCTCGAACAGCTCGACCTGCTCGTCGTCGGCCGCGAACATCGCCGACCGGTACTGCGTGCCGACGTCGGCGCCCTGTCGGTCGAGCTGCCGCGGGTCGTGCAGCGTGAAGTAGACGTCGAGCACGACGTCGGCCGGGAGGACCTCGGGATCGAACGTCACCGCGACCGCCTCGGCGTGCCCGGTCGTCCCCGTGCAGACGTCGTCGTACGAGGGGTGCGCCGTCCGGCCGCCGGTGTAGCCGGACACGACCACTGAGACCCCGTCGAGGGTGCGGAACACCGCGTCTAGGCACCAGAAGCAGCCGCCGGCGAGCACGAACGTGGTCATGTCGGCGAGGGTACTCCCGCCCTAGGCTGACGACATGAGATCACCCTTCACTCCCTACGTCGCCGACGACGAGCGGTACTCGAAGCTGGACTACGTCCGCACCGGGCGCAGCGGCCTCAAGCTGCCCCGCATCTCCCTCGGCCTCTGGAACAACTTCGGCACCGACCGCGCCCTCGAGACGCAGCGCGACATCGTGCTGCGCGCCTTCGACCGCGGCGTCACCCACTTCGACCTCGCGAACAACTACGGGCCGCCCTACGGCTCGGCCGAGGAGCAGTTCGGCCGCATCCACGCCGCCAACCTCGTCCCTTACCGGGACGAGCTCGTGATCTCCACCAAGGCCGGCTACGACATGCGGCCCGGGCCCTACGGCGACGGCGGCTCGCGCAAGTACCTGCTCAACTCGCTCGAGGCCAGCCTCGAGCGCACCGGCCTCGACTACGTCGACGTCTTCTACTCGCACCGACCCGACCCCGAGACCCCGATCGAGGAGACGATGGGCGCCCTCGCGACGGCCGTGCACCAGGGCAAGGCGCTCTACGCGGGGATCTCGAACTACGGCCCGGAGCAGACGCAGGCGGCGATCGACGCCCTCGCCGACGAGGGCGTGCCGCTGCTCATCCACCAGCCGCGCTACAACATGTTCGACCGCGCACCCGAGCGGGGGCTCTTCGACACCCTGCTCGAGAACGGCGTCGGCTCGATCGTCTTCTCGCCGCTCGCCGGCGGCCTGCTGACGAACAGGTACCTCTCGGGCAAGGCCCCGGCCGGGTCGCGCGCCGCCGAGGGCCGCTGGTTCACCGAGGACGCCCTGGACGAGACCTACCTCGAGCGCGTGCGCGGCCTGAACGAGATCGCGGAGGCGCGCGGCCAGTCGCTCGCCCAGCTCGCCCTGACCTGGGTGCTGAGGCAGCCCGCCGTGACGAGCGCCCTCATCGGCGCGTCGTCGGTCGCGCAGCTCGACGACAGCCTCGACGCCCTGCACGGCGCGGGGCTGAGCGACGACGAGATCGCCGCGATCGAGCCGTTCGCGGTCGACGGCACCGACCGCTGAGACGCGGGGTCCTCCCGGGACCGCACCGTCACGCCGCCCGCTCCCCTCGAGGGTGCGGGCGGCGTCGTCGATGTCGGTGGTCGTCCGTACCGTGGTGCTCGTCCTCGACAGCATCGGCCGGATGACCTCCAGGAGCACCACGTGACCCTCACGAGCACCACGATCCTCAGCCCCGACGCCACCCGCGCCGCCACGACGCCCCCCGCCGTCGCGGCGACGCGCGAGGCCCTCACCGAGACCCGCGGCGGCCTCCGCCTGGTGCAGGTCCGCGACGACCTCGCTCGGGTCACCCGGGCCGGGGGCGAGGTGCTCGGCTACGTGGAGCGGCTCGACGACCCGCTCGGCGACCGCTGGCGGGCCAAGCGCTTCGTCGCCCGCGAGCGTCGGTTCGTCGAGATCGGCGAGTTCTGGAGCCGGTCCGACGCGACGGACTGCTTCCGCTTCGCCTGAGCACGCTGAACGGCGCGCGACACGCTCGGCGGCACTCCTGTCGGTGCCCCGACGACCTTCGACCTCAGCTGTAGAGTTCGCCGCATGCAGTGGTGGAACAGCTTCGTGGAGTGGGCGTCGTCGGACGCAGGGTGGCGCATCGTCAGCGGGGCCGTCGTGCCCTTCGTGGCGATCGTCCTGGCAGGCGTGCTCGCCGCCCTGATCGGCCGTGCGGCCATGCGCCGCGTGGTCGCGATGCACGACGACGAGGCGAAGGCCACGGCGGTCGCGGGCATCGTCTCGGCCGCCCGCAAGGCCGCGATCTGGAGCTCGCTCGGGCCGGAGGAGCGTGCCTACGCCGACCACCTCGCCCAGGAGAGCGAGGTGCGGCTCCGCCTGCTGCCGGTCTCCGGAGCAGGTACCGCGGCCAGCTGGGCCGAGCACGAGATCGCGGAGCTCAAGCGGAACTCCGCGAGCTTCAGCTACGACTCGGGGCACGCCCTCGACGAGCTGCGCGACCGACTGATCGAGTGGCAGAACAAGCCCGGGCGTGCGAAGAAGCTCTTCAAGGCCGACCTCGAGCGGTGGAGCTACGAGGAGGCGGACGTCGACAAGGGCCTCGACGCACGGCAGAAGGCCTGGGACGCGGAACAGGCGGCCACGGCGTCTCGCGAAGCACGCCCGACCATGTCGGCACAGCCCGCGCAGCCCGCACAGGCCGCGCAGACGGGAGCACCGGCCTACGAGCAGTGGCGCTCGCCGGTCTCCCCCGCGACACGTCCCGCCGACGAGCCGGCCCCGGCTCGCGAGGCCCCGTCCGAGACCCGCGCCACGGCGGTCCTGACGTCGTCGCCTAACGACGACACGGACGTCGACCCGGACACGACGTCGTACGGCCAGCAGGTCAGCGCCCAGGACGTCCGCCGCCGGACCTCGCCCGACGCCTGACGCCCGGCCATCACGTCACGGTGCCCTCGGCAGGAATCGAACCTGCGACCAAGAGATGAGAAGCACCACGTGGATCACGTCATGGTGCCCTCGGCAGGAATCGAACCTGCGACCAAGAGATTAGAAGGCTCCTGCTCTATCCGCTGAGCTACGAGGGCGTGCCCCCACGATAGCGCGTGGGTCCGGTCCCCCCGGGCGGCGACGCCGTCAGACGGCGAGGGCCAGCGCGCTCAGCACCTGGTCGAGGCGAGGTGCGCCCGCCGCGCGGAACACCTCGGTGCCGTCGTCGGTGAGCACGACCATGGTCGGCGTGCTCGTGATGCCCCGCGCCTCGGCCTGGTCGGCACGCGCGGCGACGTCCGCCTCGTCGACCACGAGGGCAGGGACGAGGGCCTGAGCGTCGGCCACGACGGCGCGGGCCGCGTGGCAGGGAGCACAGAAAGCGGACGTGTACAGCTCGAGCTTCATGGCCGGGACAACGAGGAGGCGCGGGGGAATGTTCCCCGCGCCTCCTCGTGTCGCGTCGACTCCCTGCGGAGCCGACGACCTGCCTCAGTTGTCGAGGTCGTCGTTGCGGTCCTCGGGGTCCTCGACCGGGTCGCTGTCCCTGACGTCGAGCGAGTAGTGGACCTGCAGCTGCTCGCCGACCATCTTCGCCTCGCCGGCCGTGTAGACGAAGCCCGTCTCGAGGCCGTCGATCAGGACGTAGTCGACGATCTCCTCGTCGTAGGAGCCGTTGGTGCTGATGCGCGTGTCGGTCCGGCCGTCGCTCGGGCCGCCCTCGAAGAAGACGACGTACTCGGATCCCTCGGCCACGGTGGGCTTGCTGTCTGTCATGGAGCCGTTCTACCAGGAGGCACCGATCCCTCGCCCAGCTTGGGTGCGCCTCCCCCGGGATCCGCCCGTCCACGGTCGCGAGACCCATTCACATTGCCAAGCTATATAGATCGGCTATACACTTGCCGGATGACTTCACAGCCGACCGACATCCTGGAGAACCTCCTGACGTCGACCCATCGCCTGACGCGGATCGCCGCGCAGGAGACCGGCCGCACGACCTCGCCCGCCGTCTGGCGCACGCTCTCGATCCTCACGACCGACGGCTCGATGCGCGTCGGCGACCTCGCCCGGACGAGCCGCGTCAGCCAGCCGACGATGACCAAGCTCATCCACGGCCTGGCCGACGACGAGCTCGTCCGCCGCATCGCCGACGTCGACGACTCCCGCGCCTGGCTCATCGCCATCACCCCCAAGGGCACGGAGGCGCTGGCCGAGTGGAAGGGCCAGCTCGCGACCGCGCTCGGCCACCTCTTCGACGACCTCGACGACGACGAGTGGCGCGTGCTCGACCACGCCGCCCAGCTGCTGAGCACCCGCGTCGCGTCCGAGGCGGTGTCCGCATGAGCGCCGCGACCCACGGCGCGGCCGCGAGCACCGGCACCGCGAAGCCGAGCATCCTCAAGCAGCCCACGGCCGTCTGGGCGATCGCGTTCGCCTGCGTCGTCGCCTTCATGGGCATCGGCCTCGTCGACCCGATCCTCCCCGCCATCGCCGAGTCGCTCAAGGCGACCCCGACGCAGACCGAGCTGCTCTTCACCAGCTACCTGGCCGTCACCGGCATCGCGATGTTCTTCACCAGCTGGGTCTCGAGCCGCCTCGGCGCCAAGAAGACGCTCATGATCGGCCTCGCCCTGATCGTCGTCTTCGCCGTGCTCGCCGCCACGAGCGGCGACGTGTGGGAGGTCATCGGCTTCCGTGCCGGCTGGGGCCTCGGCAACGCCCTCTTCATCTCGACCGCGCTCGCGACCATCGTGGGCGCCGCCTCCGGGGGCACCGCCTCCGCCATCATCCTGTACGAGGCCGCCCTCGGCCTCGGCATCGCGATCGGTCCCCTCATCGGCGGCCTGCTGGGCTCGGTGAGCTGGCGCGGACCGTTCTTCGGCGTCACCATGCTGATGGCGATCGCGTTCATCGCCATCGCGGTCTTCCTCAAGGGCGGCGCGATCGAGAAGCCGACGCCCACGAGGCTGTCGGCGCCGTTCCGCGCCCTGGCCGTGCCGGCCCTCGGCACCCTCGCGGCGACCGCGTTCTTCTACAACATCGGCTTCTTCGTCCTGCTGGCGTACACCCCGTACCCGCTCGGCTTCGGCGCCATGGGCATCGGCCTCACCTTCTTCGGCTGGGGCGTCGGCCTCGCGATCACCTCCGTGTGGGTCGCCCCGCTGCTGACCGCCCGGATGAAGCGGACGACGGTGCTGCGCATCGCCCTGCCCCTGCTGACGCTCGACCTGCTCGCGGCGGCGCTGTTCGTCGGGACGCCCGCGGCGCTCGTCACCTGCGTCGTCGTCGGCGGCCTCGTGCTGGGCGTGCTCAACACGGTGCTCACCGAGAGCGTGATGGAGGCGACCGACCTGCCCCGCTCGGTGGCGTCGAGCGCGTACTCGGCCGTCCGCTTCATCGGCGGCGCGATCGCCCCGCCGGTGGCCACGCTCCTCGCCGACGTCATCGCGCCGAGCGCCGCCTACGTCTTCGCCGCCGCGAGCGTCGCCGTCGGCCTCGTGATCATCCTCGCCGGGCGTCGCGCCCTGCGCCGCGTCGACGACGGCCCCGAGTCGACCCGCGTCGAGGCCGAGGCGATCTCGGCCGGCGAGGTCTCGTAGCCGCGACCCGCGCGCCCGGCCCGGCCCGCGCCTCCCCCGCCCACGAGACGAGGAGGCGCGGGCCGGGCCGTGTCGTAGCCCCGGACTAGAGTGGCGGCATGGCTACGACGAACGACCGACTGGTGTGGATCGACTGCGAGATGACGGGCCTCGACATCGCCGTCGACGAGCTGGTCGAGGTGGCCGTCGTCGTCACCGACTTCGACCTCGTGCCCGTGCACCCCGGCTTCACCATCGTCATCAAGCCCGACCAGTCGGCCCTCGACAACATGGGCGACTTCGTCACCGAGATGCACACGACCTCCGGGCTGATCGACGAGATCCCGAACGGCGCCAGCCTCGCCGAGGCCGAGTACGAGGTGCTCGAGTACATCCTGAAGTACGTCCCGACCGAGCAGCACGCGCCCCTGGCCGGCAACACGATCGGCACCGACCGCGCGTTCCTCGCCAAGTACATGCCGCGCGTCGACGGCCACCTGCACTACCGCAGCGTCGACGTCTCCTCCATCAAGGAACTGGCACGCCGCTGGTTCCCCCGCGTCTACTTCAACGCGCCCCAGAAGCACGGCGGCCACCGTGCCCTCGCCGACATCCTCGAGTCCATCCGCGAGCTCGAGTACTACCGCCGCGCCGGCTTCGTCGCCGACCCCGGCCCCACCACCGACGACGTCCAGGCGATCTCGAAGGCCGTCGTGGACGAATGGGCGCCCCGGCTGTAGTAGAGTCTTCTCGTTGCGATCGCTCCGGCAGTCGCGCATGGTGGGTATAGCTCAGCTGGTAGAGCGCCTGGTTGTGGTCTAGGAGGCCGCGGGTTCAAGCCCCGTTACTCACCCCAAGGGAAAGGCCCTGCCCTACTCGGCAGGGCCTTTTTGGGGTTCCGTGCCTACTTGTCTCCGACGCGTTCCGCGTCGGAGACGTCGTGGAAGGCCGAGAAGGTGCATCGGCAGCGGCGCAACTTCGCTTCGCTCGTCGTCTCCGTACGCACGGGAGCGATGGCGCGAGGACGCCCGAGGCACCCGGCTGGTAGGACGGTCAGATGGTGACCAGCGTGGCGACGAGTGACAGGCCGATGCCGTGGTGGGGGCTCGTGCTCGTCGGGGTCGCCCTCGTGGTCACGGGCATCCTCGCGCTCCTGGCCTACAGCTACTGGGGATGGGAACGTCGCGTCGAGGCGATGGCCGTCATCAACCCCCCAGCGGGCATCTTCTTCGTCGTCTGGGGCCTCGGCCGCGGGGCCCGACAGGCGGCGCGGCGCCTCCGCACCCGGACCGGCCGCTGAGACCTGATCGGGCGCCACCACCGTCGGCGGTCAGGGGGGTGTGGGACGCTGGGCCGGTGGACGACGAGAGAGCTGACGGCGCGGCGGCGGCGGGCATCGACCCGGCGACGCTGAGCCTCGCGCGGTTCGACGAGCTGGTCGTGGCCGAGCTCGACGAGCTGCCCGACGACATGGTCGACGGCCTCGACAACGTCGTCTTCGTCACCGACGACCGCCCCGAGGACGGCTCCCTCGACCTGCTCGGCCTCTACGACGGCGTCGCCCTCACCGAACGCGGCACCTACGGCTTCGGCGAGCTGCCCGACCGGATCATCCTCTACCGCGAGCCACACCTCGCCGTCGTCGACACCGAGGACGAGCTCCGCGACGAGATCCACGTGACGCTCGTGCACGAGATCGCCCACTTCTACGGCATCGACGACGACCAGCTGCACGCGCTCGGCTGGGCCTAGCCCGCCGAGCCGTCGACGGCGGCGTCGCTCGAGCCGTCCCTCGAGCCGTCGAGCCCGACGTCCACGACGACGTCGGCGAGGCCGCGTGGGTCCTCAGCCGCGAGGTGCCGCTCCTCCTGCTCGGCCCACACGTCCCACCACGGCTCGTAGGTCGCGCCGTCGCGCCGCAGCGCCCGGGCTCGCCGCGTCTCGTCGTCGAGCTCCAACCAGACGCGCAGCGTCGCCAGGGCCGAGGAGGCGCGGGTCAGCGCCCCGGCGCCCTCGACGACCACCGAGACGGCCGGGTCGAGCGTGCGCCGCTCCCCCGGCACGCCGTGCTCCCAGTCCCACGTGGTCCACCCTGGGTCCGCTGCCGCGAGGATCGTCGACTCGACCACCCGAGACGCCGCCTCGAGCCCGTGCCACCCCGGGTACACGTCGTCGAGGTGGACGAATTGGACCGGCCCGAGCCGGTCGACGGGCCAGTCCGCCACCAGCCGTCGAGCCAACGTGGTCTTGCCCGAGCCCGAGCGGCCGTCGATCAGCAGCACCACGCGGTCCTGGCCGACCCGCGCCTCCTGCGCCCTCGTCAGCAGGTCGACGACGACACGACGCGCGTCGGCGTCAGGCCGGCCCACGTCGGCAGCCCCGTCCTCAGGCAAGGACGAACTCCCACGTCCCCGCGAGCACCGCGGCCGTGACGGCAGCCGCCGCGATGAGCACGCCGATCACGACCAGCGCGGCGTCGCGGACCCCCACGGTCGACGGCCGGGCCCAGGTGCGCGCCGTGTCCGAGCCGAAGCCCTTCGCCTCCATCGCCGTCGCGAGCTTGCTCCCGCGCCGCACCGACAGGACCAGCAGCGCGAACGCCTGCCCGGCGAGGCGACGTGCGGCGGCGACCGGGCCCCGCGCGTCGGCGACGCCGCGCGCCCGACGGGCGAGGGCCAGCTGGCGCCAGTCGTCCGCGAACAGCCCGGCGAGCCGGAGCCCCGCGAGGCCGCCGAGCACGAACCGCGCCGGCAGCCGCAGCACCTGCGCGAGGCCGTCGGCGAGGTCGGTGGGATCGGTCGTCGCGAGCAGGACGATGCCGGGGATGCCGACCGCGAGGATGCGCAGCCCGATGGCGATGGCCAACGAGACGGACCCCTCCGTCACGCTGATCCACCAGAACTGCAGCAGCACGGCGCCGTCGTCGCGGCCGTAGAGCACCGTGACGACGACCGACATCGGCGCGGCGATCCAGAGCGGCGCGGTCCGCCGCAGCAGCTGCCTCGCCGAGAGGCCCGCCCAGGGCAGCAGCAGCAGCTCGAGGCCGAGCGCCACCCCCGCCGACACCCAGTCGATCGAGAGCAGCAGCACCACCGACACGACGAGCGCGGCGAGCAGCTTCGCGACGGGGTTGACCCGTCCGACGACCCGGTCGGTCTCGACCGCCTCCAGCAGGCTCACCGCGCCTCCCCCACGACGGCGGGCCGCTCGAGGACGACCACGTCGTCGGCCAGCGCGGCGACGAACTCGGCGTCGTGCGTGACCGCGACGACGCTGCGCCCCTCGTCGACGAGGGCCGCCAGGAGAGCGACCAGCTCGCGCCAGGTGCGCGCGTCCTGCCCGAAGGTGGGCTCGTCGAGCACGAGGAGGCGCGGCCGCGAGGCGAGGACGGTCGCCACCGACAGGCGCCGCTTCTCGCCCCCGGACAGCGTGAACGGGTTCGCGCCGGCGAGGTGGTCCAGCCGGAGGCGCGCCAGGAGCTCGTCGACGCGCTCGGCGACCTGCGCGGCCGGCTCGCCGAGCGCCTCCGGCCCGACCGCGAGCTCGCGACGCACGGTGGGGGTGAGGAACTGGTGCTCCGGGTCCTGGAACACCGTGCCGACCCGGGTGAGCAGCTCGCGCGAGCGCCACCGCACGGGCACGGCGCCGGCACCGGCGGCGAGCTCGTCGGTGGCACGCAGCTCGCCCGACACCGGGGCGAGCAGGCCGGCGAGCGTCAGGGCGAGCGTCGACTTGCCCGCGCCGTTGGGGCCGGTCACGGCCAGCGTGCGGGCGTCGTGCACCACCAGGTCGATGTCGGAGGCGACGGCACGGCCGCGCGGGCCGCGGTGGCCCACGGCCAGCCCGCTGGCCTCGAGCAGCGGGCCCCGCGAGGAGGCGCGACGCCGGACGGGCGGCTCCGGCACGACCCCGGGGACCCACACCCCCGCCTCCGTGAGCCGTCCGCGCTGCCGGTCGAGCACCTCCTCGGGGTCGCCGTCGGCGAGGACTCCCCCGCCGGCGGCGAGCACGACGACGCGGTCGACGACGGGCAGCCAGACCGAGACGCGGTGCTCGACGACGACGAGCGTCGCGCCGGTGCGCTCGGCCACCCGGGCGACGGCGTCGCGCACCTCGACGACACCCTCGGGGTCGAGGTTCGCCGTCGGCTCGTCGAGCAGGACGAGGCCTGGTCGCATCGCGAGTGCGCCGGCGAGCGCGAGGCGCTGCTTCTGCCCGCCGCTCAGCTGGGCGGTCGGCCACGAGCGCGGCAGGTCGAGCCCGACGGCGTCGAGGGCGTCGTCGACGCGGCGCCACGTCTCGTCGCGCGGCACGCCGATGTTCTCGCAGCCGAAGGCCACGTCGTCGCCGACGCGGGCGAGGACGACCTGCGAGTCGGGATCCTGCAGCACCAGCCCGACGCGGCCGCGCTGCTCGGCCGGAGGTCGCCCGTCGACGAGCAGCTCGCCGCGGGCGTCGCCCTCGTCGTCGCCGCCGAGCACGCCGGCCAGCCCGGCGAGCAGCGTGGACTTGCCTGCCCCGGAGGCGCCGAGCAGCAGCACGCGCTCGCCCGGCTCGACGACGAGGTCGAGGTCGGACACGGCCGGGAGGATCCGGCCGGCGTGCCGCCACCCCCAGCCGCGGGCGTCGACCCGGGCGCCGGAGGAGGCGGTCACGTCGTCGAGGACGCGATGCTCAGACGCGTGCCTCGGCCGAGCGGCCGGAGGCGAAGCGGCTGAGCGCGCCGGTGCGGGCGAGCCCCCGGGCGGCGAGCCAGGAGAGCAGACCGGCCAGGACGACCCCGGAGACGACGGCGCTGATGCCGTAGACGACCTTGAAGTCGAGCGCGGTCGCGGCGATCGACGAGAACGAGGTGTCGAGCAGGGCGACCGCGACGCCCGCGCCGGCACCGGCGAGCAGGGCGACGTGGAGGCGGAAGGACGAGTAGAGGAACGCCGCGAAGACGAGCTCGGCGCCGAGGCCCTCGACGACGCCCCAGATCAGGGTCGAGAAGCCCCACTGCGTGCCGATCAGCATCGACACCACGGCCGCCATCACCTCGGTGTAGACGGCGGCGCCCGGCTTGCGGATGATCAGCCCGCCGAGCACGCCGGCGAAGAGCCAGCCGCCCGACAGCAGGCCCGAGAGGCCGGGCGTGAAGGCCAGCAGGTTGCTGAGCGGCTCCCACGCGAGGCCCCAGGCCCAGAAGACGACGCCGCAGGCGACGCCGATCACGCTGGCGACGACGATGTCGACGACGCGCCAGCGGCGCGACGGCCTCGGCGACCTCGGCGACCTCGGCGACCCCGAGGCTGTGGGACGATCCTGGCGATCGGGCTGGGCCTCGTTCGCGGACACGGAAACAGACATGTTCTCTCCTCCCTGCGCTGGCATGATCCAGATCAGGTTCGACGGTCGAAGCGTGGATCGCTTCCTCTCAGCCCGGATCACCGGACTCCCGTGTGTGTGCCGCCGATCATAGCGCCGCTGCGGCCCGGCCGCGTCAGGCGAGCGTGAGCTGGCCGTCGGCGCGCAGCCACTCGAGGCCCTCGACGATCGCCTCGACGCTCGTGTAGCGCGGCGCGTAGCCGAGCAGCCGCCGCGCCTTGTCGATGCTCATCGAGTGGCTGCGCGACAGGTGCTGCCACGACGCGTCCGCCGACTCGGGGCTGCGCTGGGCGCGGAAGTCCTCGAACGACGCGACCGTGAGGTGCGCCTCCTGCCCGAAGGTCCTCGCGACCTGCTCGGCGAGGCCGCGCAGGGTCACGGCGCGCTCGCTGACGACGTGGAACGACTCCCCCACGGCCTGCGCCGGACGCTCGACGGCCCGCTGGAACGCCTGCGCGACGTCGTCGGCGTGCACGTGGTGGACGGTCTCGAGCCCGAGCCCCGGCATGACGACCTCGCGTCCCGCCGCGAGCGCCTCCCACACGTCGAGGTCGAGGTTGCCGACGGCGTTGATCATCGGCCAGCCGGGCCCGGTGATGTGTCCGGGGTGCAGCACGGCGCTCGGCACGCCGCCGGGTCGTCGCGACTCGGCGAGCAGCAGGCGCTCGATCTCGGCCTTCTGCGTGCCGTACTCGCCGACCGGCGTGCGCCGCGCCTCCTCGGTCACCGGCACCTCCGCCGACGGACCGTGCACCCAGATGGTGCCGCAGTGCAGCAGCACCGTGCCGCTGCCTCGCAGCGCCTCCACGAGCGAGAGCGCGGAGGCGGGCGTGAAGCAGATCAGGTCGACGACGACGTCCGCGTGCAGGTCGGCGATCGCCCGGCCGAACGAGCCGTCGGCGTCGCCGACCTCGCGGTCGAGCTGCACCCGCTCGACGCTCGCCCAGGCGGCGTGCTCGCGGTAGGGAGCCGAGGTGCCGCGCGACACCGCGACGACGTCGTGCCCGGCGAGCACGAGCCGCGGCACGAGGTAGCCCCCGACGTGCCCGGTCGCGCCGATCACGACGACCCTCACGACGAGGCCCCGACGAGGAGGTGCGGGCGGGGGTCGAGGACAGCTGCCGTCGTCGGCAGCGCTGCGGTCGTCATGGCCCCGACGCTAGGCGCGGCGGCCCCGGTGCGCCCGCTGCCCGTAGGCTGACGTGGTCCACGACCCGGAGGTCCGATTGCACACCTGGCCAGGCAACCCCTACCCGCTCGGCGCCACCTACGACGGCAGCGGCACCAACTTCGCGATCTTCAGCGAGGCGGCCAGCAAGGTCGAGCTCTGCCTCTTCGACGCCGACGGCGCCGAGACGCGCGTGCCCCTCACCGAGGTCGACGCCTACGTCTGGCACGCCTACCTGCCGACGGTGCAGCCCGGGCAGAAGTACGGCTACCGCGTGCACGGCGACTACGACCCCGCGACGGGCTCGCGGGCCAACCCCGCCAAGCTGCTGCTCGACCCGTACGCCAAGGCCACCTGCGGCGAGATCGACTGGGACGAGTCGCTCTTCGCGTACCACTTCGGCGACCCCGACTCGCGGAACGACGACGACAGCGGCCCGCACATGATGCTCGGCGTCGTCATCAACCCGTTCTTCGACTGGCAGGGCGACCGCCCCCCGAAGTACAGCTACGACGAGACCGTCATCTACGAGGCGCACGTCAAGGGGCTCACCGAGACGCACCCCGACATCCCCGAGGACGAGCGCGGCACCTACGCCGGCGTCGCCCACCCGGCGATCATCGACCACCTCAGGAAGCTCGGCATCACGACCCTCGAGCTGATGCCCGTGCACCAGTTCGTGCAGGACAACACGCTGCTCGAGAAGGGCCTCAGCAACTACTGGGGCTACAACACCATCGGCTTCTTCGCGCCCCACGCGGCCTACTCGGCCACGGGCGACATCGGCCAGCAGGTGCAGGAGTTCAAGACGATGGTGCGGGTGCTGCACGCCGCCGGCATCGAGGTCATCATCGACGTCGTCTACAACCACACGGCCGAGGGCAACCACCTCGGGCCGACCCTGTCGTTCAAGGGCATCGACAACGCCGCCTACTACCGGCTGATGGACGGCGACGCCAAGCACTACATGGACTACACGGGCACCGGCAACAGCCTCAACGTCCGCCACCCGCACTCGCTGCAGCTGATCATGGACAGCCTGCGGTACTGGGTGACCGAGATGCACGTCGACGGCTTCCGCTTCGACCTCGCCGCCTCCCTCGCCCGCGAGTTCTACGAGGTCGACCGGCTGTCGACGTTCTTCGAGCTCGTCCAGCAGGACCCGATCGTGTCCCAGGTCAAGCTGATCGCCGAGCCGTGGGACGTCGGTCCCGGCGGCTACCAGGTCGGCAACTTCCCGCCCCAGTGGACCGAGTGGAACGGCAAGTACCGCGACACCGTCCGCGACTTCTGGCGCGGCGAGCCCTCGACCCTCGGCGAGTTCGCGAGCCGCATCACCGGCTCGGCCGACCTCTACGAGCGCGACGGTCGCCGCCCGGTCGCGAGCATCAACTTCGTGACGGCGCACGACGGCTTCACCATGCGCGACCTCGTCAGCTACAACGAGAAGCAGAACGACGCGAACGGCGAGGGCGGCGCCGACGGCGAGAGCCACAACCGCTCGTGGAACAGCGGCGTCGAGGGCGAGACCGACGACCCGCAGGTGCGCGCCCTCCGCGAGCAGCGCCAGCGCAGCTTCCTCGCGACCCTGCTGCTCAGCCAGGGCGTCCCGATGCTGCTGCACGGCGACGAGCTGGGCCGCACCCAGCGCGGCAACAACAACACCTACGCCCAGGACGGCCCGATCAGCTGGATCGACTGGGAGGCGGCGGACCGCGAGCTCGTCGAGTTCGTCGCCGAGGTGATCAAGCTGCGGCACGACCACCCCACGTTCCGTCGTCAGCGCTACTTCAACGGCCGTCCCGTCACCCGGGGCGAGGGCGAGCCGCTGCCCGACATCGTCTGGCTCACGCCCGAGGGCGACGCCATGCAGGAGGGCGAGTGGAACGAGTCCTACGCCAAGGCGATCGGCATGTTCCTCAACGGCGACGGCATCCGGGGGCGCGACCAGCGCGGCGGCCGCATCACCGACGTGAACTTCGTCCTGTACTTCAACGCGAGCGCGGAGACGGTCACCTTCGTCCTGCCGCCCGACGAGTACGCGGAGGGCTGGGAGGTGGTGGTCGACAGCACCGTGTCGGCGCCTCCGCCCCCTGCCCAGGCCGCACCGCGCACGCCGACGGCGACGCGGACCGCGACCACCGTCCAGCCCCCCAGCACACCGCAGATCCCTGCGGCGCTGCTCGCCGGCGACCGGCTCCCCGTGGCGGGCCGTTCCCTCGTCGTCCTCCGAGCCACGGCCGAGGAGCCCGCGTGACCCGACACGACCACCCCCGTTCCACCTACCGGCTGCAGATCAGGGCGGGCTTCGACCTGTTCGCGGCGGCCGACCAGGTGCAGTACCTGCGCGACCTCGGCGCCGACTGGGTCTACCTGTCGCCCGTGCTCGAGGCCGAGCCGGGCAGCGACCACGGCTACGACGTCGTCGACCACAGCCGGGTCGACCCCGACCGCGGCGGCGCCGCGGGCCTCGACGCCCTGTCCGAGCGTGCCCACGGCGCCGACCTCGGCGTCCTCGTCGACATCGTGCCGAACCACGTCGGCGTCGCGACCCCTAAGGCCAGCACCTGGTGGTGGGACCTGCTCACCCACGGCCGCGAGAGCAGGTACGCCGACGCGTTCGACGTCGACTGGGCGGCCGGCGGCGGCAAGGTGCTGCTGCCCGTGCTCGGCGAGCCCGCGGGCGACGACGGGCGGATCGAGGGCCTCGAGGTCGTCGACGGCGAGCTGCACTACTACGAGAACGTCTACCCGATCGCACCCGGCACGCTCGGCGGCGCCGCGGACGGCCCTGCCGACGCTGCGGCCGTGCACTCCCGCCAGTCGTACGAGCTCGTGCACTGGAAGCGCGCCGACACCGACCTCAACTACCGTCGCTTCTTCGCGGTGAACACCCTCGCCGGCATCCGCGTCGAGGAGGGCTGGGTCTTCGACGAGTCGCACGCCGAGATCGGGCGCTGGTTCCGCGAGGGCCTCGTCGACGGGCTCCGCGTCGACCACCCGGACGGCCTGGCCGACCCGGGCGGCTACCTCGACCGGCTCGCCGCGCTGACCGGCGGCGCCCACGTGCTCGTCGAGAAGATCCTCGAGGGCGACGAGCGCCTCCCCGAGGACTGGGCGACGGACGGCACCACCGGCTACGACGCCCTCGCCGACCTCGACCGGGTCTTCGTCGACCCCCGCGGCGCCGCCGCGCTCGACGGCCTCGACTCGCGCCTGCGCGCCGACGACGACAGCGCGCACTCCCCCGCGGACGGCGACGCCCGCGCCTCGGACGAGGCGGTCGACTGGCACCGGATGATCCTCGGCACCAAGCGCGGCATCGCCGACGGCATCCTCGGCAGCGAGATCCGCCGCCTGGCGCGCCTCGTCTCGGACGACGGACGCGCGGACGACGCCGTCGTCGACGCCCTCGCCGAGCTCGCCGCCGCGTTCCCGGTCTACCGCAGCTACCTCCCGCAGGGGGCCGACCAGCTGGCCCGCGCGGCCGAGGTCGCGACCGGGAGCCGCCCCGATCTCGCGGACGAGATCGCCCGCGTCGTCGCCGTCCTCGCCGACGAGTCGCACCCGGCGTCGGTGCGCTTCCAGCAGACCAGCGGCATGGTCATGGCGAAGGGAGTCGAGGACACGGCGTTCTACCGCTACAGCCGTCTCGCCACCCTCACCGAGGTCGGCGCGGACCCCGCCGAGTTCTCGCTGACGCCCGCCGAGTTCCACGCTCGCCAGCAGGCCCGCCTGGCGGAGCGGCCCTTCGGCATGACGACGCTGTCGACGCACGACACGAAACGCAGCGCCGACGTGCGCTCGCGGATCACCGTGCTCTCCGAGATCGGCGACGAGTGGACGGCGACCCTCGAGCGCCTCCGCGACCTCGCCCCGATCGGCGACGGCCCGTTCGAGAACGTCCTCTGGCAGAGCGTCGTCGGCGCCTGGCCCGCATCGCGCGAGCGACTGCACGCCTACGCCGAGAAGGCGAGCCGCGAGGCGAGCACCTCGACCACGTGGACCGACCGCACCGCCGACGCGGAGGCCTTCGAGGAGCGCATGCACGCGGCGATCGACGCGGTCTTCGACCACGAGGAGGTGCGGCACGAGATCGAGAGGATCGTCGACGTCGTCCGCGCCCCCGGCCGCAGCAACTCGCTCGGCCTCGCCCTGCTGCAGCTGACCGGCCCCGGCAGCCCCGACGTCTACCAGGGCGGCGAGCTGTGGGACCACTCGCTCGTCGACCCGGACAACCGTCGCGAGGTCGACTTCGCGCTGCGCCGCCGCCTCCTCGACCAGGTCGCGGCCGGTGAGACGCCGCCGGTCGACGAGACGGGCGCGGCGAAGCTGCTCGTCACGTACCGGGCGCTGACCCTGCGTCGCGACCGCCCGGAGCTGTTCACGCGCTACGGCGCCCTGCCGGTGTTCGGCGACCAGGCCGACTCGGCCGTGGCCGCCGACCGCGGCGGCGCGCTGACCATCGCGACGCGCCTGCCCGTCGCCCTCGAGCAGGCCGGGGGCTGGGGCGACACCGTCGTCCTCGTCCAGGGCCGCCGCTGGCGCGACGTGCTCACCGGGCGCGTGCACGAGGGCGGGCGACTCCGCCTCGCCGACGTGCTCGACACGTACCCCGTCGCGCTGCTCGTCCCTGCGGAAGAGCAGTAAGGACGCCGCCGGGCAGGAACAGCGGACCTCCGCACGACTACCGTCGACCCCCTGCGGGTCGGCGGTTCGTCGTCCTGCCCGCGGCCACCCGACCACCTGCACCTTCCCGACCACCACACCTCCCGAGGAGACCGATGAGCGTCTACGACGTCTGGGCACCCACCGCGACCACCGTGCAGCTTCACCTCGACGGCGCCGTGCTGCCGCTCGAGCACGAGACCGCGACCGGCTGGTGGCGTGCGCCGGCCGACCTCGACCGCTCCCCCGGCCACCGCTACGGGTTCCTCGTCGACGGCGGCGAGACGCCCCTGCCCGACCCGCGGTCGCGGCGCCAGCCCGACGGGGTGCACGGCCTCAGCGAGACCTGGGACGGCGGCTCGTTCGACTGGACCGACGCCTCCTGGACGGGTCGTCAGCTCGCCGGCGCGGTGGTCTACGAACTGCACGTCGGCACCTTCACGCCCGACGGCACGCTCGACTCGGCGATCGAGAAGCTGCCGCACCTGGTCGAGCTCGGCGTCGACCTCGTCGAGCTGCTGCCGGTCAACGGCGTCAACGGCCGCTGGAACTGGGGCTACGACGGGGTGGACTGGTTCACCGTGACCGACAACTACGGCGGACCCGACGCGTACCAGCGCTTCGTCGACGCCGCCCACGCCGCCGGGCTCGGCGTCGTCCAGGACGTCGTCTACAACCACCTCGGCCCCTCGGGCAACTACCTGCCCGTCTTCGGCCCGTACCTGTCGAGCAAGCACGCGAACACGTGGGGCGACAACGTCAACCTCGACGACGAGGGCTCGCACGAGGTGCGCGAGTTCATCCTCGACAACGCGCTGATGTGGTTCGAGCGGTTCCACGTCGACGCCCTGCGGCTCGACGCCGTGCACGCGCTCGTCGACGACAGCCCCGTGCACCTGCTGCAGGAGATGGGCGAGCGCACCGCCGCCCTCAGCGCCCACCTGAGCCGTCCGCTGACGCTGATCGCCGAGAGCGACCTGAACGACGCTCGCCTCGTCACGCCTCGCGACGGCGGCGGCTTCGGACCCGACCACCGTCAGGGCTTCGGCCTCGACGGGCAGTGGAGCGACGACTTCCACCACGCGCTGCACGTCGCCCTGACCGGCGAGACGAACAGCTGGTACGCCGACTTCGCGTCGCTCGACTCGCTGGCGAAGGTCGTCACGAAGGGGTTCTTCCACGACGGCACCTGGTCGTCGTTCCGCGAGGCCGACCACGGCCACCCGGTCGACGCCCGGCACATGCCCGCCTGGCGCCTCGTCGTCGCGAACCAGAACCACGACCAGATCGGCAACCGCGCCGTCGGCGACCGCCTCGCGGCCACCCTCGACGACGGCCAGCTGCAGATCGCCGCGGCGCTGACCCTCACCTCGCCGTACACGCCGATGCTCTTCATGGGCGAGGAGTGGGGCGCGTCGACCCCGTGGCAGTTCTTCACGTCGCACCCTGAGAAGGAGCTCGGCGAGGCCACCGCGAAGGGCCGCATCGCCGAGTTCGCGAAGTCGGGCTGGGACGAGTCGGTCGTGCCCGACCCCCAGGACCCGCAGACGTTCGAGGACTCGAAGCTGGACTGGTCGGAGCTCGGGCGGGGGCGCCACGCCCTGCTGCTCGACGCCTACCAGCAGCTCACGGCGCTGCGCCGTGCCGAGCCCGAGCTCACCGACCCGCGCCTCGGCCGCACCTCGGTCGAGCACGACGCCGAGGCCGGCTGGTTCGTGATGACCCGGGGCACGATCCGGGTGGCCGTCAACTTCGGGACGCAGGAGGCGCGGGTCGACGTGCCCGCCTCCTCCGTGCTCTTCGCCAGCGACGACTCGATCGCGGCCGGCGCCGAGCTGGTGCTGCCGCCGCACTCGGTCGCGGTGGTCCGCTAGCCGCGCCGCTCGACCGAGCCCGGACATGACGACGTCCGCACGGCCGGGGCTGACCACCCCTGCCGTGCGGACGGTGCCGCCTCCCTGCTAGCGCGCCTGCGCGTGGCGCACGACGGGCCCGACCCGGTGCGACGTCGCGCGGACGCTCGGCAGGCGACGGTGTCGCACGACCAGCTCGACGAGGGCACGCCCTCGTCGGCGGAGACCCCAGAGGGTCACCTTGGTCAGCGACTCCCTGACGATCGAGCCGCTCATCTTCGAGGCGCCGTGGACGCGCTCGGTGAACGTGATCGGAGTCTCGACGACCCGGAGGCCCGCCTGGAGGGCGCGCCAGAGCAGGTCGACCTGGAAGCAGTAGCCACGCGACTCGACGGCGTCGAGGTCGATGCGGCGGAGGGCCGAGGCACGGAACGCGCGGAAGCCGCCCGTCGTGTCGGCCACGCGGATCCCGAGGGCGCCGCGGGTGTACCAGCTGCCGCCGCGGCTGAGCAGCTCACGCCGCAGCGGCCAGTTCTCGACCTCGCCGCCCGGCACCCAGCGCGAGCCGAGCACGAGGTCGTCGTCGGCGAGCAGGCCGAGCATGCGGGGCAGGTCCTCGGGGTGGTGCGAGCCGTCGGCGTCCATCTCGACGATCGCGTCGTAGCCGCGCTCGAGGCCCCAGGCGAAGCCGGCGAGGTAGGCGGCGCCGAGGCCCGCCTTCTCGGTCCGGTGCATCACGTGCACGCGGGGCTCGCGGGCCGCCCAGGTGTCGGCGAGGGCGCCGGTGCCGTCGGGCGAGCCGTCGTCGACGACGAGGACGTCGACGGCGGCGCCGGACGCGAGGGTCCGGCTGACGATCATGTCGAGGTTGTCCCTCTCGTCGTAGGTGGGGATGATCACGAGCGCGTCGTTCACGGGGGTGGTCCTTTCCGGTCGGGTCGGAGAGAAGGCGGTGCGGGTCGGGTGAGGTGGTGCGGTGGTGCAGTGGTGCGGGGCGGACCGGACGTGTCGGGTGCGTCGGCCTCAGGGTCGTGCGGCGGAGAGCGTGCGGGGCGTCAGCTCGTCGACACGAGGTCGGCGAAGACGATGAGGTTGTCGACGTAGTGCCCGGTCGAGCGGTCGAACGTGCCGTCGCAGGTGATGAGTCGCAGGCTCGGCGTCGGGGTCGAGCCGTAGACGTCGCTGGTGGGGAACGTCGCCTTGGGCGTCCGCTCGCTGCCCGTGACGCGGAACGTCTCGACGGTGCCGGTCGACAGGGTCACCTGGACCTCGTCTCCGACGGCCAGCTTCGCCAGGTCGACGAAGACGGCGGGCCCGCTGCCCGAGTCGACGTGGCCGGCGATGACGGCCGGCCCGACGGCTCCGGGCACGGTGCCGTCGCGGTACCAGCCGGCCGACTCCCACGCCTGCGGCGGGTCGAGCTCGCCGGCGGCGCCGAGGCCGAGGTCCTCGAGGCCGGAGTCGACCCCGATGGACGGGATCTGCACCCGCTCGGGCGTCGCCCCCGCGGGAGGCGGGGTGTACGACTGTGCCGCCGGGTCCTGGAACGAGCCGGCGGCCCCGCTGGCGGGGTCGGCGCTCGGCGAGGCGGACGACGTCGGCGCGGTGGTCGAGGCCGGGCCCTGCGCCTCCGCGCCGGACCCGCCCGGCTGCGCCGCGACGGCGGCGACGGTCGCGCCCCCGGCGAGCAGCAGCACGGCGGCGCCGAGCGCGATCGCGGCACGTCGGTGCGACGAGACGAACTGCGACACGGTCATCGGGACACCGCCAGGGGCGAGCAGGCGCCGAGGGCCGAGCCCTCGTCGTCGAGCTGGAGGGCGGCGAGCGCGGCCCAGGCGGCGCCGTAGTAGGTCGGCGTCGACTGCGCCAGCGCGTCGGCACGACCGAGGTCGGCCGCGGCGGCGTCGGGCTCCCCCGCACTGGCGAGCGCGGCGGCCCGCGCGGCGTAGGCGAGCGGGCTCTGGTCCTGGCCCACCTCCTGGCCGCCCAGGTCGAGCTGCATCGGCAGGTCGGGGTAGCGCTGCAGCACCGGCGCGAGCCGGGCGGCCAGCGCCACGTCGACCGGGTCGCACGACTCGGCGTACCGCAGGGCGAGCCGGCCGGCGTCGTAGCTGTACTGCACGGTGCCGGACGAGCCGTCGGCGCTCGGCAACGGGACGACGGTGCCGTCCTGCTGCACCTGCGCCCAGTCGCTCGGCAGGGCGGTGGCGGTCAGCACGTTCGTGGTGACCGCGCGGGAGCCCTGCTCGAGCTCGGCCCAGCGGGGGTCGCCGCTGGCCTCGCCGAGCTGCGCGAAGGCGGCCGGCGCGGCGTAGGAGGGGTTGTACGACCACGGGCCGGAGCCGGCGGCCCAGGGACCGGGGAGCAGGATGCGCCCCACGTCGGTGCTCGCCGTCATCTCGTCGAGCACGTGCGTGCCGAGCTGGACTCCCTCGGTGGTCCAGGTGGGTCGGTCGAACGCCGCACCGGCGAGCACGAGAGCCCTGGCGGCGTCGACGTCGGCGTCGCTGGCGGGCATGTCGTCGACGACGGCGCCGTCGGCCCAGCGCCAGGCGAGCAGTCCGTCCTGCCGGACCAGCTCCTCCTTCGTCCAGTCCCAGATGGCGGCGAAGCGGTCCTCGTCGCCCACGGCCGCGGCGACGAGCATGCCGTAGGCCTGTCCCTCGCTGACGGTGTCGTCACCCTGGTCGCGTCGGACCACGCGGCCGTCGTCGTCCACCCACTCGTCGAGGAAGTCCTCGCCGATCTGCGTGGCGCTGCGGGCGTCGGGAGTGCTGTCGCCGGTGCCGGGGTCGCTGCTCTCGGCAGGCCCCCCGGCGGTGCGGTCGGGGGCGCCGCCGGGTGCTCCGACGACGAGGAGGGCGATGCCGGCGGTCACGGCCAGCGCCGCGACGACCACTGCGGCGAGCAGTGCCTTCGTCTTCTTCGTCATGTCGTTCCTCTGGGGGTCTCGGTGTGGCTCACGGAGCGGTGTCCGCGCGGGGTGCTTCGTGGAGGGCGCTGCGGGCGGGGCCCGAGGAGGCGCGGCGACGGTGGTCGCTCACCGCGCCTCCTCGGGATCTCAGGCCCCGAACCAGCTGCGGACGGTGGCCCAGAAGCCGGCGGGCTCGTCCTTCACGGGGTGCTCGGCCAGGTAGCCGCCGCCCGTCTGGACGCCGCCCACGGGGGCCTGCGCCGTGGCCGCGCTGTCGACCACCGGCACGACGGTGAGCCCGCCGGTCGAGTTGTCGAGCACGAACAGCGTGTTGATGCTGCCGGCGGCGAGGTCGACGTCGCTCGTGCCGGTGACCTTCTGGCCGGTCAGGTCGAGGCTCCACGGGCCGGCGGCCACCTCGGCGTAGCCGCTGGCGCTGCCGAACGAGGCCTTCGACGCGATGGTCGTGCCGGTCGTCGTCGCGACCGAGACGGTCTTGCTCACGGTCGCGGCCTGGAACAGGCGCACCTTGGCCTGGCCGTCCGTCGGCGGGGTGAGGTCGTCCTTGACGACGCGGGTCTCGAGGTCGTCGTTGGGTCCGTAGGCGAGGGCCGTGATCGGCTGTCCGCTGTCGACGGTGACGTTCGTGGTGATGACCGGCTTCGCGTCGGCGGGTGCGTCGGCGGCGGTCATCGAGACGACGTAGGTGCCGGGCGTCAGCGCCTGGTACGGGCTGACCTGGCCGAACGTGACGTCGTCGAGGTCCATGACGACCTGGCCGCCGGCGAGCGAGGTCAGGGTCACGTCGACCGACTTGGTGTCGGGCGAGAGGTGGCCGACGCGGACCCAACCGTCGCCCTCGGCGGCGTGTGCGGGCGACGCGCCGACGAGCGACCCGGCGAGGGCGACGCCTGTCGCCGCCGTGAGCGCGAGGACGGTCACGAGGCGGCGCCTCGGTGTGGTGGTCGAGGAGGCGGCGGTCGCGGAGGCGGTGCGTGCGGTGCTGCTGTGGAGTGAGGTCATCAGGATGGTTCCTTTCCGGTCGGGTGCCGCGTCCGAGAGGGCGCGACGGCGGTGAGGAGGGGTGCCGGGGGTCGTGTGGACGACCCCCGGCGACGTGGTCAGTCGGACAGGACGCCCGACGGGGCGACGGCGGAGAACGTGATGCGGAGGCCGTCTCCCTGCGGCTCGATCGAGGCCGGCTCGTAGGTGTCGCCGAGGCCGCGGAGGAGCGTGTCGAGCTGCGCGACGGTCTCGCCGCCCTGCGGCGTCACGTCGAACTGCCGGAACACGGACTCCTGCTCACCCGGCAGGGCGGCCGGGTCGGCGACCGAGATGGGCGCCGCGGCCGCGAGCTGACCGAGGACGATCAGGGCACGCGGGTCGAGGCGGCCGTCGCGGAGGGCCTGGTCGAACGTGGCCGACACCTGCAGGTCCGGGTTCTGGGCGAGCTCGGCACCGGCGGCGGACCGCGCGGCGGCGGCGGCGTCCCCGGAGCGCTGCGCCTCGGCGGCGCCGTCGCTGTCGATCCGGCGGATGTTCACCTGCTGGTCGCCGTCGCCGAAGGAGGCGACGACCGTCGAGCTCTCGAGGGCCGAGCGCACGTCGGGCGATCCTGCTCCCGACGTCCGGACCGACTCGGTCTCGAACAGGTAGTCCGAGTCGCGCCAGCCGTTCGGCGACTGAGCCTGGACGGCGCCGTCGGTGTCGATCTTGTAGAACCAGATCACGTTGTCCCGGGCGAAGCCGGCACGGACCAGGTCGACCCACACCGCGTCGTCGACGAGGAGACGGCTGTCCTTCGGGACGTTGGTCTCGACCCAGGTCTCGGCGTTGCGCATCGGCGCGTCGAGGTCGGAGTCGAGGAACCCGCGCAGCTGCACGGCCCAGAGGGGCACCAGCGCCACCACGGCGGCGACGGTGAGCGCGATCCAGGTGACGGACCCGGTGCGGACCGCGGCCGTCGAGACGGCGCCGGCCCGGCGCGCCCGCACCGACTTCACGGCGGCGTCCGTGACCGCGGCGATCAGCAGCGCCGCGAACGGCAGCAGCATGATCACGTACGGCACCGGCAGGTAGCCGCCGGGACGGAACATGAAGGCGATCAGGAAGACCATCATCACGGCGATCGGGCGGACCCGCTTCATGAAGAGGCCGACGACGGAGGCGAGGGTGCCGACGACGATCAGCACCTGGTCGAGCTGCCACCACTGCGAGACCGTCGCGAAGAAGAGGCTGCCGGTGTCGAACACCGAGCCGCTCGCCTCGCGGGTCGCGAGCTGGAACTGGATGCCCTCGAGCAGGCTGACCCGGCCGGCGCCCGGCAGCAGCTCTCCCTTGACGGCGGCGAGCGCGACGTAGCCGAGGCCGACGAGCACGAGCAGGCTGCCCGCGATCGAGAGCGTGTAGCGGCGGGTCGACTTGTCGGCGCCGCGCCACATCATCCAGGCCAGGAACGGCAGGGCCAGCAGGTACGTCTCCTTCGAGAGCACCGCGATGCCGAACGAGACGGAGGCGGCGGCGAAGCCGGCGAGCTGGTAGCGCTTGCTGAGGGCGAAGACGAACGCGGCCAGCAGCCACGGCGTCGCGACGTTGTCGAGGTAGACCGTGCGGTGGAACTGCAGGGCCAGCGGCGACACGGCGAACACGAGGCCGGCGACGGCCGCGGCCGGGCGGCTGAGGCCGAGCTTGCGGGCGAGCAGCCAGAGCAGGGCGACGGCGACGACGGTGAAGGCGAGCATCGCCTCGCGGCCGGCCAGCACCGCGACGTCGTAGCGGTCGAAGGCTCCGGTCAGGGCCGTGTAGGCCGAGATCTGCAGCCAGCCCACCGGGGGGTGGTCGTACCAGTAGGTGTAGTGGGCGAGCTCGCCGAGGTTCTGGACGGCCCACGCCTGAGCCGTGTACGTGCCCTCGTCGTCGATGCGCTGCGGCGAGCCGGCCATGTTGAAGGCCTGCACGACGGCGGCGATCGCCATCAGGGGCAGCAGCCAGACGAGGCTGGCGCCGTGGCGGCGGAGCCACCCCGGCGAGCGCTCGGGGGCAGCCTGCATGGGCGTGCCGAGACGGCGCGGCGCCGAGGCGATGCGGTCGTCGACCGCCGTCGGGCGGTTCAGCGTGCTGGTCATCGGTCACCTCCTGTCATGGCGAGGGCGGGCTCCTGCTGGGACGCGCGGGGCGCCTCCTGCGGGGCTGGGGTCTCGGCGGGGCGGTGGGCTCCGGTGTGCTCTGTCTTCTCCCAGGCGTTCATGCCCCGGATCTGGCGGAAGACGGCTCGCACGGCGGCGAGGGCGAGGAAGATCTGGTACGGGATGAGGCCCCAGACCAGGCGGAAGTAGTCGCGCGCCCGGACCTTCTGGCCGTAGGTACGGCCGAACTCCCGGAGGCCGGTGAACTCGACGGCCAGCAGCACCAGGGTCGGCGCCAGCGGGATGAACGAGACGAGGGCGATGGCCGTCGGCACCTTGATCGTGAAGATCAGGATGACGGAGATGGGGATCAGGAGGCCCGTGGCCGCCTGGATGAAGGGCATGGTCAGCAGGTAGCGGGCCATGAGGCGCTGGCGCAGACGCGGCAGCTTCTTCCACTCCCCCTTGCCGTAGACCTGCATGAAGCCCTGGTTCCAGCGGGTGCGCTGCTTCAGCAGCGAGACGAACGTGCCGGGGGTCTCCTCGCGGGTGACGACCTCGGGGCTGTAGGCGACGACGACCTTCGCGCCGGCGCTCGACAGGCGGACGCCCAGCTCGCAGTCCTCGGCGAGGCACTCGGCGTCCCAGCCCTCGGACCAGTCCAGCCAGTCCTTGCGGACGAAGACGGTGTTGCCGCCGAGCGGGATGAACTTCTCCTTGGCGTGGAAGTGCAGGCGCGAGCGGAACCAGAAGTAGTACTCGAGCACGTTGCGGAGGCTCCACCAGCTCGACTGGAAGTTCATCAGCTGCACGCCGCCCTGGACGACGTCCGCGTCGGTCTCGCTGAAGCGCGAGTCGACGAGCGTCAGGAGGCGGGGGTGCACCTCGTCCTCGGCGTCGAACACGCCGACGATCTCGCCGCGCGAGGTCTGCAGCGCGAGGTTCAGCGCCTTGGGCTTGTTCTTGGGGACGCTCGAGTCGACGACCACGCGGATCAGCTCGGGGTGGCGGGCCGCGGCCTCACGGGCGACGCGCTCGGTGCCCGGGTCGTCGTGGCCGACGATCGCGATGATCTCGAAGTCGGGGTGGTCCTGCAGCGCGAGGCGGTCGAGGGTCTGGCCCATGACCTCCTCCTCGTGCCGTCCGGGGACCAGCAGGGTGAACGAGTGCCGCGCGTCGAGGGGGTCGGAGCTGAACTGGCTGCCCTCGAGGTTGTCCTTCGAGCGCCAGGCGTGCAGCATCCACCACAGCGTCGAGACGGCCACCGCGGTCAGCAGCAGCGACACGACGATCAGCGACGAGTAGCCGATCCACTCGAAGGGGCTCCAGTCGGGCAGGGCGAAGCCCGAGAGGGCCTCCCCCGCGCCGGACGTGGCGCCGCGGTTGGGCACGAACTGGTCAGGGCTCGTGGGTGCCTGCGGCGTCAGCAGGGGCTGCGGCTCGCCGGCGGCGAGCAGGGAGTGCACGGGGGGCGTCGGGTCAGTCGACACGGTCGTTCTCCTGTCGGGTCAGGGGTGGGAGGTGGTCTCCGGATCGCGACGGTCGGGTGCCGCGAGCGGGGTGTGGCCGGTGGTGCGGGGGTGGCCTGTGGTGCGCAGTTCGGGTGGTGCGCGGTGCGGGTGGTGCGCGGTGCGGGTGGTGCGGTCAGCGGGCGTCGGCGGTGGCCGGCGCGAAGACGAACCAGCGGTACGCGACGTAGCGGAACGCCGTGCCGAGCACGAGCCCCACGCCGTTCGCCGCGATGTTGTCGGCGAGCTGGCTGGTGTGGCCGAGCACGTAGTGCGACACGAAGAGGCACAGGGAGGCGATGGCCAGCCCCCCGACGTTCACGAGGCCGAAGACGACGGCCTCCTTGAGCACGGCACGGCCGCGGTCGGCACGGAACGTGAGGTAGCGGTTGCCGAGCCACGCGACGGCGGTCGCGATGATGACCGAAATCACCTTCGCGCCGATCGGCTTGTCGTCGAGCAACGTGACGCGCAGCAGGTTGTAGACGCCCACGTCGACGACGAAGGCGATGCCGCCGACGAGGCCGAAGGTCGCGAGCTCGCGGAGGCGGCTCGCCACGCGCACCGAGACGGCGGCGCGGGCGGGCACGGGGGACGTCGCCGAGGAGGCGGCGGCAGGGTCGACGCCGGGAGCGTCGGCCGGTCGGGTGGTCACCCTCTCGTCGAGGGCAGTGGCGTCGGGCATGACACCGGTTCGGGGGCCCCCCGGAAGGGGGTTTGCCCGGGGTACGTCCTTGTGCGCTGGTTGCCAGGTTGACGTCACGCGCTGTTCACATGGGCGTCCCGGCTGTCGCTCGCCTCGCGCCCGGGACGCGCGTAGCGTGAGCCCATGGAATTCAGATACCTCGGACACAGCGGTCTCAAGATCTCTGAGATCACCTACGGCAACTGGCTGACGCACGCGTCGCAGGTCGAGAACGACGTCGCGACGCAGTGCGTCCGCGCCGCCCTCGACGCGGGCATCTCGACCTTCGACACCGCGGACGCCTACGCGAACACGGGCGCCGAGACGGTGCTCGGAGCGGCGCTCGCCGGCGAGCGGCGCGAGTCGCTCGAGATCTTCACGAAGGTCTACTGGCCGACGGGCCCGGCGGGCCACAACGACACCGGCCTCAGCCGCAAGCACATCCTGGAGTCGATCGACGGCTCCCTGAAGCGGCTCGGCACCGACTACGTCGACCTGTACCAGGCGCACCGCTACGACAGAGAGACCCCGCTCGAGGAGACGATGCAGGCCTTCGCCGACGTCGTCCGCCAGGGCAAGGCGCTCTACATCGGCGTGAGCGAGTGGAACGCGGAGCAGATCCGCGCCGGCCACGCGCTGGCCGAGAAGCTCGGCGTGCAGCTCATCTCGAACCAGCCGCAGTACTCGATGCTGTGGCGGGTCATCGAGCAGGAGGTCGTCCCGGCGAGCAAGCAGCACGGCCTGAGCCAGATCGTCTGGTCCCCCGTCGCGCAGGGCGTGCTCACCGGCAAGTACAAGCCGGGCGCCGAGCTGCCCGCCGGCAGCCGCGCGACCGACGAGAAGGGCGGCGCGAACACCATCAAGCGCTTCCTGACCGACGAGGTCCTCACCGGCGTCGCCGCCCTCGAGCCGATCGCCGCCGACCTGGGGCTCTCGATGGCCCAGCTCGCCATCGCGTGGGTGCTGCAGAACGACAACGTCGCCTCCGCGATCATCGGGGCCTCGCGCCCGGAGCAGGTCGCCGACAACGTCAAGGCGGCCGGCGTGACGCTTCCCGCCGAGGTCATGACGGGGATCGACGAGGCGCTCGGCGACCTCGCGGAGCGCGATCCCGCCAAGACGGTCTCGCCCGCCCAGCGCCCGGCCTGAGCCGCCCGGCCTTAGCGGCCGGCCCCGCGCGCGCGACCTCGGCGACGACGTTCCCGATCTCCTGCCGGAGATCGGGAATGTCGCGCGGGAGGATGCGCTTGCATATACTCGTACCGACCTTCGGTGACACGTCACCGATCCAGATCTCATCGCACGACTCACCACCAAGCCCACAGAACAGCAGGAGAACACCATGGCCATCACCGCAGAGAAGATCCCCGCCGGCACCTGGACCCTCGACCCCACGCACAGCGAGGTCTCGTTCAGCGTCCGCCACCTCGCCATCAGCAAGGTCAAGGGCTCGTTCGAGTCGTTCGACGCCTCGCTCGTCACCGCCGAGGACCACACCGCCAGCAAGGTCACCGCGTCCATCGACGTGGCCTCGGTCAACACGAACCAGAAGGACCGCGACGGCCACCTCCAGACCGGCGACTTCTTCCTCGCCGAGGAGCACCCGAAGATGACCTTCGTCTCGACCAGCATCGAGGAGAAGGGCGACGACGCGTTCCTCGTGCACGGCGACCTGACCCTCCGCGGCGTCACCAAGCCCGTCACCCTGAAGAGCGAGCTCGGCGGCCTGGTCGTCGACGGCTACGGCCAGACCAAGCTCGGCTTCTCGGCCACCACGAAGATCGACCGCACCGAGTTCGGCGTGACCTGGAACGCCGCCCTCGAGGCCGGCGGCTTCACCCTCGGCAACGACGTCACCGTCACGCTCGAGATCCAGTTCGTCCTCGCGCCGTAGTCGCACCGTCGCGGGCGCACGCCGCCCGCGCCCCGGAGGGCCCGCACCTGCAGTCGCAGGGGCGGGCCCTCCGTCGTGGTCGGCGCCTCCTCGTGCCGGCGCCTCCTAGGCCAGCACCCGGCGGAGCAGCGCTCGCTCCCCCAGCGTCCACGCCGCGCTCGTCACCATGTACAGGGCGGCGGCGAGCGGGACGAACGCCGCGACGACGACGGTGGCGAAGGGCAGCACGCGCGCGACCGTCGCGAGGCCGGGCAGCGCCTCCTGCCCGGGCGTCGCCACGACCGGGCCGACCGCTCGGAGATCGGCCCGTCGTCGCAGCTCGACGACGAGCGCGAGCACGACCAGCAGCACCACGAAGGGCCAGACGGCACCCGCCGCGACGCCGGCGGCGACGGGACCGACCGAGCCCACCAGCGAGGCGCCGAGCGCGGCCCCGGCCAGGACGTGCCCGAGCAGGGCGTTGGCGTGCCCGGCGATCACGGGGTGCGAGAACAGCGACCAGACCGCCGTGAGCACCGGCGCCTGGGCGAGGGTCGGCAGGCAGCCCGCCAACGGCGACACCCTCTCCGACGTGTAGAGCGCCGCCGTCGCGCGCTGCAGCGCCTGGGGGTCGCGGATCCGCCGGCGCAGGTCGGCGAGGGCGGGCGCCAGTCGTCGGCGGCCGATCGCCGCCCGCACCTGCGACACCCCCACGGGCACCAGCAGTGCACGGACGAGCAAGGTCAGGAGCACGACGGCGAGCGCGGACGACGAGGCGCCGGCGATCGGCTCGACGAGGTCGCTCAGCGCGACGACGACGGTGTGCAGGCCGTCGAGGACGACGGCGAGGGGCGGGAAGGCGGACAGGTCCATGGAGGTCCTCACGGCAGAAGGGAAGAGGTCGCTTCTGGCCGTCGGGCGCCGCGGGCGCGGTCAGACGGCCGGGAGGAGCCGTCCCGGCGCCCGGGCGCGCACGTGTCCGTCGGAGTCGGGGTCGCGGGCGAAGACGAGGAGGCGCACGTCGGCCGCCTCGGTCAGCACCGGCCCCGGCACGGCCGTGCCCAGCCCCGCGAGCGCCAGCACCGCGCGGGCGACGACCACGATCGCCAGCACCGCGGCGGCGCCGACGAGGCCGACGACGACCGTGGCGGGCAGCGACCCGGCGTGGCCGACGGCGAGCCCCATCGCGAGCGCGAGCTCGAGCGGCGCGAGGACGCGCACCAGCAGCTCGAGCAGGGAGGTCATGCACCCGACACTAGAGGACACGCCAGGGCACACGGTAGGTACGCTGACGGCGGACCTCGGATGCCGCGGCCGTCCTCGGGAAGGCTCGCGCGCCTCCTGCGTTGTCACCGTCACACCTGCTCCGAGGAGGACCCCGCATGACGCACGACTGGATCACCCTGCAGCACCGGGCGCACGCCGAGTTCGCGCGCCGGGTCGAGGCCGTCACCGACTGGGACGCCCCGACGCCCGACACCGAGTGGGCCGTGCGCGACCTCGTGCGCCACGTGACCCGCGAGCAGCAGTGGGTGCCCGTCCTGCTCGAGGGCGGCGACCCGAGCGAGGCGCAGGCCTCGGTCGAGCCGCTCGGCGACGACCTCGTCGACGCCTGGCACCGGTCGTCGCGGGCCGCGGCCGAGGCGTGGCGCGAGGCGGACCCCGAGGCGTCGGTGCGGCTCAGCTCGGACGTCGTGCCGGTGCACGAGTACCTCGCCGAGCAGGTCGCCGACGTCACCATCCACGCGTGGGACCTCGCCCGCGCCATCGGCTCGGACGAGGAGCTGGACGACGACCTCGTCGCGGCCGTCTGGTCGGTCTTCGAGCCACAGCGGGACGCCCTCGAGGCCTCCGGGCTGTTCGCCTCGCCGGTGCCCGTGGACGACGACGCCCCGATGCTCGTCCGCCTGCTCGCGCTGACGGGCCGCGACGCGCGCTGACGGAGGGTGCCCCTCTCGCTGACGCGGGCTGCCCTGCTCGCTGACGCGGGCTGCCCCCGCCCGCCGACGCAGGGCAGGCGGAGCGGGCGCCCTCGCAGGTCGCCCGGACCTCGGGATGGTTCGATGTCGGCATGACCGCCGACGCCGAGTCCGACGCCCGCCCCTGGCTGCACAGCTACGCCCCGGGCGTCCCCGCCGACATCGAGCCCGTGACGGGCACGCTCGTCGACCTGATCGACGACGCGGTGGCTGCCCACCGCGGCAAGGTCGCCCTCGAGTTCTTCGGGCGCGAGACCAGGTACCGCGACCTCGGCGACGAGATCGACCGGGCCGCCGAGGGCCTCCGCAAGCTCGGCGTGACGGCAGGCGACCGCGTGGCGATCCTGCTGCCGAACAGCCCGCAGCACGTGGTGGCCTTCTACGCGACGCTCCGCCTCGGCGCCGTCGTCGTCGAGCACAACCCGCTCTACACCGACCGCGAGCTGCGCCACCTCTTCGAGGACCACGGCGCCAAGGTCGCCATCGCCTGGGACAAGCTCGTCGGGCGCCTCCGCGAGCTGCCCGGCGACCTCCGCTTCGACACGGTCGTCTCGGTCGACGTCACCCGGAGCATGCCCCTCGGCACCAGGCTCGCTCTCAAGCTCCCTGTCCCCGCGGCGCGGAAGTCGCGCGAGGCGCTCACCGCCCGTGCCGTCGGCGACGTCAGCTGGCCCGACCTCGTGTCGGGCCGCCCGCTGAAGAGGCGCCACCCGCGCCCTGCCCTCGACGACGTCGCCCTGCTGCAGTACACGAGCGGCACCACCGGCTCGCCGAAGGGCGCCGTGCTGACCCACCGGTCGCTCCGCAGCAACGCCGAGCAGGGACGCGCCTGGGTGCAGGGCGCCGTCGAGGGCGAGGAGACGGTGTACGGCGTGCTGCCGTTCTTCCACGCCTACGGCCTGACGCTCTGCCTCACCTTCGCGATGCGGATCGGGGCACGGCTCGTGCTGTTCCCCAAGTTCGACGTCGACCTCGTGCTCAAGGCCGCGGCGAAGCACCCGCCGACCTTCCTGCCCGCGGTCCCGCCGATCTACCAGCGCCTCGCCGAGGCCGCCGAGCAGCGCGGCGTCGACCTCCGCAGCGCGCGCTTCGCCATCTCGGGCGCGATGAACCTCCCCCTGTCGACGGTCACCGCCTGGGAGCGCGTCACGGGCGGCATGCTCGTCGAGGGCTTCGGCCTCACCGAGACGTCGCCGGTCGCCCTCGGCAACCCGATGGGCCCGACCCGTCGCCCGGGCACCGTGGGCGTGCCGTTCCCCTCGACCGAGGCGCGCGTCGTCGACCGCGACGACCCCGACCCCGAACGCCCCGTCGCCCCCGGCGCGGCCGGCGAGCTGATCCTCCGCGGCCCGCAGGTGTTCCGCGGCTACTGGAACCGCCCCGACGAGACGGCCGAGGCGTTCCTGCCCGGCGGCTGGTTCCGCACCGGCGACATCGTCAGCATGAGCGCCGACGGCTACGTCACCATCGTCGACCGCATCAAGGAGCTGATCGTCACCGGCGGCTTCAACGTCGCCCCGTCCGAGGTCGAGGAGGCGGTGCGCGGCGTCGCCGGCGTGGCGGAGGCCGCGGTCGTCGGCCTGCCCCGCGACGGCGGCGGCGAGGACGTCGTCGCCGCGATCGTCGTCGAGCCCGGCAGCTTGGTCGACCCCGAGGAGGTGCGCGGCCACTGCCGCGAGCAGCTCGCGGCCTACAAGGTGCCGCGTCGCGTCGTCGTCGTCGACGAGCTGCCCCGGTCGCTGATCGGCAAGGTCCTCCGCCGCGAGGTCCGCGACGCCCTCATCGCCGAACGCTGACCGGCTGGCGACGCGCGCCGCGCCTCCTCGGCCCTACAGCACCGCCCAGCGGCCGAGCGGCCAGAAGACGACCGTCGCGCGGCCGACGACGTGGTCGAGCGGCACGAAGCCCTCGTAGGGGCCGGTCACGTGCGACCGGGAGTCGGCCGAGCGCTCGCGGTTGTCGCCCATCACCCAGAGTGCGCCGTCGGGCACGGTGACGTCGAACGGCGCGAGCGACGCCGGGTCCCCCTCGGGCACGTTCAGGTACGGCTCGTCGACCGGCTCACCGTTCACCAGCAGGCGCCCCTCGGCGTCGCAGCACGAGACGGTGTCGCCGGGCAGCCCGATCACGCGCTTGACGAGGTCGTCGCCCTCGCCTGCCGTCAGCCAGCCGCCCGGGTCCTCGAAGACGACGACGTCGCCCCGGTGCAGGTCCGTCACGTCGGGCACGAGCTCGTTCACGAGGATGCGGTCGCCGATCAGCAGGGTCTGCTCCATCGACGCCGACGGGATGGAGAACGACCTCACGAGGAACGTCCGGACGCCCCACGACACCAGCAGCGCGATCAGCACGATCACGACGAGGTCGCGCAGCCAGCGCAGCCCTCCCGCCCGCCGGGTCGCAGGAGGCGCGGCGGCGTCGGCAGGATCGGTCATGCTCCCATCCTCCCCGGTCCGCAGCGGCGGCGGCTACGCCTGGGCGCCCCGCAGCCGCTCGAGCCGCGCGAGCGAGTGCTCCTCGGCGACCGGCTTGTCGCCGAGCACGCGGCCGATCGCCCCGAGCATCACGCCCGCGGGCCGTGTGGTCGGCAGGTCGACCGGCCCGACGTGCGGCGCGCGAAGGCCGAGCAGCTCGCGGAACCGCGGCTGCAGGGTGCCCACGGCACCGTTGAACAGCACCGGGTAGCCGACGCGCAGCACCGGGAACAGCGGCGGCCGCGTGATGAAGCCCACCACCTCCTCGGTCCGGGCGGTGCGCTCGAGGATCCCGCGGCGGTCGAACTCCATGAGCTGGTCCTGCATCTCGGCGACCGAGCGCGGCGGGTCGACGACGCCCATCAGCTCGCCGGCGGTCGCCCACTCGCGCACGTACGCGTCGGGCCCGCCGGGCACCTCCCCCTCGCCCCACGCCAGGTACGCGGCGAGGAACGAGTCGGCGAAGGCCATGTGCACCCAGCTGAGCAGCTCGGGGTCGTTCGCCGCGTAGTCGTGCGAGACGCCGTGCCGGTCGTCGTAGCTGCCGACGACCTTCGTGTGCAGGCGGCTGACCCACCGGGAGGCGTGGGTCGCCGCCTCCTGGCTGCCGTAGGTCACGGTGTAGATCCAGCGGATCGTGCCGGCCAGGCGGCCGAGCGGGTCCTCTCGGAACCGGGAGTGGTCGTGCACCCCGGCGAGCGCCCCCGGGTGCAGCGCCTGCACGAGCAGGGCGCGGACCCCGGCGAGGATGGCGGTGTTCGAGCCGTGCACGGCCCAGACGGCCGACCCCGGCGCGAAGAAGCCCTCGTCGTCGCCCTTCGCGAGGTCGGTGACCCACTCGGGCGTGCCCGTGTACTGGCCGTTGAAGGTGTACTGGAGGCGGGCGCGGAGCGGCTCGGTCAGGGCGGGCATACTCCGATCATGCGCCGCGGGGGCTGGGCGCCTGCCCTCGGCGAGCGCGGGAGTCTCGACGTCGAGGCAGTCGAGGCAGTCGCGGCAGTCGCGGCCGGTCGAGGCGGTCCGGCCGTCCTGCCCGCACGCACCGCGCCTCCTCGTCCCGGTGTCGAGACGAGGAGGCGCGGGCAGAGCAGGCAGGCAGTCGTCACTTGCCGTGCGCCTCCTCGGCGACGGGCTGCCACTCCTCCCAGAGCGCGAGGCGCGACTCGTAGTCCTTCTTGGCGATGCCCAGCGGCGCCTTGCCGAAGAAGACGCGGAGCGGCGGCTCGTCGGCGTCGACGACCTTGAGGATCGCCGTGCGGGTGGCGGTGGGGTCGCCGGGGTCGGCGGCCGAGGGACGCTTGGACGCCGCCTCGCGGACGTCGGCGTACGCCTCGTTCTCGTCGCTGCGCGAGGCGGACGGGCCGGACCAGTCGGTCGAGAAGCCGCCGGGCTCGACGAGCGTGACCGAGATGCCGAAGCCGGCGACCTCCTGCGAGAGCGACTGGCTGATGCCCTCGAGCGCCCACTTCGACGCGTGGTAGATGCCGACGGTCGGGAACGCGCTGATGCCGCCGATGCTCGAGACCTGGACGATGTGGCCGGAGCCCTGCTCGCGCATGATCGGCAGGGCCGCCTGCGTCACCCAGAGGGCGCCGAAGAGGTTCGTCTCGAGCTGGCCGCGCGCCTCCTCCTCGGTGATCTCCTCGACCATGCCGAAGTGGCCGTAGCCGGCGTTGTTGACGACGACGTCGAGGCGGCCGAAGTGCTCGGCGGCCTGCTGCACGGCGGCCACGTCGGCGGCGCGGTCGGTGACGTCGAGCTGGATCGGCAGGAACGTGTCGGGGTACTGCTCGACGAGCGCGTCCACCGCGTCCAGCTCGCGGGCCGTGCCGGCGACGCTGTCGCCGCGCTCGAGGGCCGCCTCCGCCCATTCGCGGCCGAAGCCCTTCGATGCCCCGGTGATGAACCAGACCTTGCTCACGGTGTTCCTCTCGTCGTGTGGTGTCGCGCTGTCGGGAGCGCTGCTCCACTGAACGCCCGGCCTCCCCGACGCGCGCACAGCCCGCTCGGAGGGTGCGCATCTCGGCCTAGAGTGGTGCGCGTGACCATCGACACCGCTCGTCCCTGGCTGGCCTCCTACGCTCCCGGCGTCCCCCACGACATCGAGCCCGCCACGGGCTCCCTCCTCGACATCGTCGAGGGCACGGCGGCCGAGTACCCGAAGTCGGTGGCGCTCGAGTTCTTCGGCGCGACCACCACGTACGCCGAGCTCGTCGACCAGGTCTCGCGCGCCGCCGAGGGGCTGCGCAAGCTCGGCGTCCGTCACGGCGACACCGTCGCCCTCGTGCTGCCGAACAGCCCCCAGCACGTGGTGGCGTTCTACGCGGTCCTGCGCCTCGGCGCGATCGTCGTCGAGCACAACCCGCTCTACACGCCGCGTGAGCTGCGGCACCAGTTCGAGGACCACGGCGCGAAGATCGCCATCGCGTGGGACAAGGTCGTCGAGACCCTGCAGGACTTCCCCTCCGACGTCGCCGTCGACTCGATCGTGTCGATCGACGTCACCCGCGGCATGCCCCTCGCGACGCGCACCGCCCTGCGCCTGCCGATCAAGAAGGCCCGCGAGTCGCGCGACCGCCTGACCACGACCGTGCGCGGCACCGTCCCGTGGGAGAAGGTCGTCGGCTCGTCCCGCATCAAGGCGAAGCACCCTCGCCCCGAGACCTCGGACCTCGCGGTCATCCAGTACACGAGCGGCACCACCGGCACCCCCAAGGGCGCCCAGCTGACCCACGCGAACCTGCTCTCGAACGCGGCGCAGTCGCGGGCGTGGGTGCCCACCATCACGCGGGGCGACTGCACCGTGTACGCCGTGCTGCCGATGTTCCACGCCTACGGGCTGACGCTCTGCCTCACCTTCGCGATGAGCATGGGCGCCCGCCTGGTGCTGTTCCCGGCCTTCGACCCGGCGCTCGTGCTCAAGGTGATGAAGAAGCGCCCGCCGACCTTCCTGCCGGCGGTCCCGCCCATCTACACGCGCCTCCGCAAGGCCGCCGACGACGCCGGCATCTCGCTGAAGGGCGTCGAGGTGGCGATCTCGGGGGCCATGCCCCTGTCGGCCGAGGTCGTCGAGCCCTGGGAGGAGCAGTCGGGCGGCTGGCTCGTCGAGGGCTACGGCCTCTCCGAGTGCTCGCCCGTGCTGATGGCCAACCCCGTCGGCCCGACTCGTCGCGCCGGCACGGTCGGCCTGCCCCTCTCGAGCACCGAGGTGCGCGTCGTCGACCCGGAGGACCCGACCGTCGACGTGCCCGCCGGCGAGAGCGGAGAGCTGATCGTGCGCGGTCCCCAGGTCTTCAGCGGCTACTACAGGAAGCCGCAGGAATCGAGTGAGGTCTTCGTCGACGGCGACTGGTTCCGCACCGGCGACATCGTCACGATCGACCCGGACGGCTTCGTCCGCATCGTCGACCGCATCAAGGAGCTCATCATCACCGGCGGCTTCAACGTGAGCCCGTCCGAGGTCGAGGAGGTGCTGCTGCGTCACGAGGGAGTGGCCGAGGCCGCTGCGGTCGGCCTCCCCTCCCCCGGCGGCGAGCAGGTGGCGGCCGCCATCGTGCTGCACCCGGGTGCCGAGGTCGACGTGCAGGCGCTGCGCGCCTTCGCCCGCCAGCACCTCACGCCCTACAAGGTGCCCCGTCGCATCGTCGTGGTCGACGAGCTGCCGAAGTCGCTGATCGGCAAGGTGCTGCGCCGCAAGGTGCGGGACGAGCTCGCCGACCGCTGACCCGGGCCGACCAGCCGCTGCCGCGGCGTCGCCGACCGGCGTCGACCGGCCGGCGCTAGCCTCGACGGCATGACCATCGACGCTCTGCCCACCAGCACGCCGTCCGCCGAGGGGATCGACGCCGTCGGCGTCGAGGCCTTCCTCGACGGGCTCGAGTCCACGCCCGGCGTCGAGCCGCACAGCATCGTGGTCGTGCGCCACGGCTCCGTGGTGACGCAGGGCTGGTGGGCCCCGTACTCGGCCGACCGTGTCCACCTGCTCTACTCGCTGAGCAAGAGCTTCACCTCGACCGCCGTCGCCTTCGCGGTCGACGAGGGCCTCCTCGGCCTCGACGACACCGTGCTCAGCCACTTCCCCGAGCTCGACGCCGACGTGACCGACCCCCGCAGCCGCTCCATGCGCGTCCGCGACGTGCTCGCGATGTCGAGCGGACACCACGCGGAGGCCCTCGGCCGCGCGCTCGAGGCCGACCCGGCCGACCTCGTCCGCGGGTTCCTCCTCACGCCGCCGGAGGCCGACCCCGGCTCGGTCTTCGCCTACAACCAGCCCTGCACCTACGCGGTCGCGGCCATCGTGCAGCGCGCCTCCGGCCTGTCGCTCACCGAGTACCTGCGTCCGCGGCTGTTCGAGCCGCTCGGGATCGGTCAGGCCAGCTGGCAGCGCGACGACAGCGGCCGCGAGATCGGCTTCAGCGGCCTGCACGCGCAGACCGAGGCCGTGGCGCTGCTCGGCCAGCTGTGGCTGCAGCGGGGCGTGTGGCAGGGCAGGCAGCTGCTGCCCGCCTCCTACGTCGACGAGGCGACCCGGGTGCAGGTCGCGAACCCCGACGAGGCGAACGCGGACTGGAGCCAGGGCTACGGCTTCCAGTTCTGGATGGCCCGGCACGGCTATCGCGGGGACGGCGCCTACGGCCAGTTCTGCGTCGTGCTGCCCGAGCACGACGTCGTGCTCGCGCTCACCGGCCAGACCGTCGACATGCAGGCCGTGCTCGACCTCGCCTGGCAGCACCTCCTGCCGGCCTTCGAGGGCCCGGGCGACGCGGCCGCCGACGACGCGCTGGCCCGCCGCACGGCCGCGCTCGGGCTGGCGCCCCTCGAGGACGACGCCGGTGCTGCCGAGGTGCGTGCCGCCTCCTTCGTGCCGGCCCCGTCGAGCGAGCAGTCGTCGCTGACGTCCGTCGAGCTGACGGGAGAGGGGTCGTCGTGGAACGTGCTCCTGCACGAGGGCGACGACGTGCTCGAGGCCGAGGTCGTCCTCGGCGCCTGGACCGTCACCGACGCGCTCGCGGTCACCGCGGGTCGCCGGGGCGCGGCGCTGCACGTGGACGTGGTGTTCGTCGAGACGCCGCACCGCCTGCACCTGGTGCTCGACGGAGGCGCCGCCGACGTCCGGTGGGAGACGACACCGCTGCACGCACCTGCTCTGCGGCAGCTGCGAGCGCCGCGCGACGGCGAGACGGCCCCGCTCTAGCGACGAGGCCGGCAGGCGGCCGGGACCCGGAGGCGCGGGTCAGCTCGGCGAGACCCGGTCGCGCAGCCGTCCCTCGGCCAGCCAGGCCAGGCGCCGGAGCGTCTCGCGGTTGCGGACGCCGAGCGCAGGGTCGAGCACGGCGTCGGGGACGAGTGCGCCCGGCCCGGTGACCGCCTCCTCCTCCATCACGACGAGGCAGCCGCCGGCGCGGTCGTGGACGGTGAGCGTCACCTGCGCCTCGCCCAGCGGCCAGCCCCTCGCGCGGAGGACTGCCCGGTGCGGCGGGTGCCACACCAGCACGCTCGTGGTGTCGTCGACGACGAGCGGCCAGACGCCGAACGAGTGGTGGATCCTCGCGCCGACGGCCGGCCAGGTGAGCTCGACGTCGCGGATGCGCGAGGCGCCCACCACCCAGCTCGGGTAGAGCCAGCCGTCGCTCAGCACGTCGAAGACGTCGTGCGGCGACGCCTCGACGAATCTCTGGTCGCGGCTCACGTCGTCCCTCCGTCGGGGCCCAGCCGGGGCAGGTGCTCGACGCCGAACTCGTGGCGCAACGCGCTCAGGGCGGCGTAGGCGCCGCCCATCCCGTGCACGGAGGGGCCGGGCGGCACGGACGACGACGCGAGGTAGGTGCCGGGGACAGGGGTACGCCACGGATCGGTCGACACCACCGGGCGCGCGATCAGCTGCCGCATCGTGGGAGCGCCCGACGCGATGTCGCCGCCGACGTAGTTCGGGTCGTGCTCCTCGAGGTCGGACGCCGTGTGGGCGCGGGAGGCGAGCACGAGGTCGCGGAAGCCGGGCGCGAACCGCTCGATCTGCTGCGTGACCGCCTCGGTCATGTCGACGGTGCTGCCGTTCGGCACGTGCGCGTAGGTCCACAGGGCGTGCTGCCCGGCGGGCGCGCGGGTGTCGTCGACGACGCCCGCCTGCACCGCGAGCACGAACGGCTCGGCGGGGTGCACGCCGCGGGCGACGTCGTGCTCGGCCCGCGCGACGGCTGCCCGGTCGCCGCCGAGGTGCACGGTCGGCGTGCGCCGCAGCTCCTCGGCCTGCCACGGCACGGGGCCGCTGAGGGCGAAGTCCACCTTGGAGGCGCCTCCCCCGTACCGGAACCGCTCCAGCCGGCGTCGGTACCCGGCCGGCATCTCGTCGCCGGCGATCGCGATCAGCTGCTTCGGGGTCACGTCGAGCAGCCGCACGGACGCGTCCAGCTGTCGCAGGCCGGTCACCTCGACGCCGGTCTCGATCACGCCGCCGTGCGCGACCAGGTCGGCGGCGAGCGCGTCCGCGATCGCCTGGCTGCCGCCGCGCGGCACCGCCCACCCGTAGCCGTGGCCGTGCACCGCGAGGGCGAGGCCCGCGGCCGACGCGCTGAGGCTCGGCATCGGGCGGATGGCGTGGGCCATGACGCCCGCCAGCAGCGCGCGCGCCTCCTCGGTGCGGAGGCCGGCGTCCCACCACGGGCCCGCCTGGTGCAGGATCCGCAGGCCGAACTCGACGGTCGTGCCGAGGTGGCGGGGCACCTGGAGGATCGGCGACAGGGTGAACTGCGACAGCTCGGGCTCGAGGTCGACGAGGCGGGAGAACATCCGGTGCCAGGTGGGACCGTCGACGCCGAGGCCGTCGGCGGTCCGCTCGAGGTCGCGGTACGCCACGCCCGCCGTGCCGCCGTCGAGCGGGTGCCCGTACGAGACCTCGGGCACGATCATCTCGACCCGCTGCTGCAGCCCCCACCGACGGAAGAAGCCCGAGGCCATCGCCATGGGGTGCACCGCGGAGCAGATGTCGTGACGGAACCCCGGCAGGGTCAGCTCGGCGGTGCGGGTGCCGCCGCCGATCGTGTCGGCGCGCTCGAGCAGCTGGACGCGCAGTCCTGCCCTCGCGAGGACGACGGCGGCCGAGAGGCCGTTCGGGCCCGCGCCGACGACGACGGCGTCGAAGGCGGCCGTCACGGGCGGCGCCGGCTGCCGGCGACGGCACGCACGACGGCGGCACCCGCGCCGAGGGCACCCGCCGCGGCGAGCGCGTAGCTGACGCCGCGGTTGCGCGTGTACCAGACCTGCGGGCTGGTCGAGCGGGCCTGGTCGTCGAAGATGCCGTGGGCGCCGTGGTCGCCCGCCACCGGGCTGTACAGGTTGTCGGGCCACATCGGCTCGGACTTCTCGGGCGCCTGCTGTCCGCTGTAGCCGGTCTTGGCGAGGTACACGTCGAGCCAGTTGGCCACGAACCGGTTGCCGAGCACCGTCATGACGGTCGGCTCGCCGATCCACGAGCGACGACGCGGCTTGTCCGCGACGTCGGCGATCGCCCGGGCGCCCACCTCGGGCTGGAAGATCGGCGGCACCGGCTTCGGGTGCTCGGGGAGACGCGACCGGACCCAGTTGAACTGGATCGTGTTGAGGGCCGGCATGTCCACGGTCGAGATGACGACGTGGCTCCGGTTGTGGATCAGCTCGGTCGTCACCGACTCGGTGAACCCCTGCACGGCGTGCTTCGAGGCGCAGTAGGCGGCCTGCAGCGGGATGCCCCGGTGCGCGAGCGCGGAGCCCACCTGGATGACGTGGCCCGCGTCGCGGGGCGTCATGCGCGACAGCGCCGCGCGGGTGCCGTTGACGAAGCCGAAGTAGTTGACCTGGGTAGCCCGCTCGAAGTCGTCGGGGTCGGTCTCGAGGAACTCGCCGAACACCCCGACCATGGCGCAGTTGACCCAGAGGCCGATGTCGCCGAGCTCGTCCTCGACGCGCGTCGCGGCCGCCTCGACCTGCTCCCGGTCGGCGACGTCGGTGGGGACGCCCAGGGCGCGGCGACCGGCCGCCCGGACGTCGGCGACGGCGCCGTCCAGCCCCTCCTGGCCGCGCGCGAGCACGGCGACGTCCCAGCCGCGGTCGGCGAGCTCGCGCACCACGGCCCGGCCGAGACCCGCGCTGCCCCCCGTCACGACGGCGATGCGAGAGATGGTGGGGTCGAGCTTGCTCATGGGTCTCCTCAGACGGTCTGCGACGGGGTCGTCGGGGTGCGGGTGGTCGACGGTAGTCCTGGCCAGGGGTCCCGGTCAGATGTCGAAGTCGCCGAAGCCGCCGAAGTCGCCGCCGCCGAATCCGCCGCCGAAGTCGCCGCCCCCGAAGTCGCCCGCCGCGCCCGGGTCGCCGCCGGTGGCGTCGCCGGCCAGCTGCGGGTCGGAGCCGGCGTCGGCGCCCGCACCGCCGTCCGCGCCGCCGTCGGCACCGGCGTCGCCCTCAGCACCGGCGTCGCCCGCGTCGCCGCCGTCGGCCGTGGCGTCGCCGCCGTCGGGCAGGAACGAGCTGACGAGGGCCGAGCCGATCACGTAGCCGGCGACCGTGCCGAGCAACGAGCCGCCGATGATCGAGCCCATGCCCATGCCGCCGCCCTGCCGGCCCGGTGCCTGGCCGGCGCCGGCCTGCGCGCCCTGCTGGCCGCCTCCCAGGGTCTGCTCGAGGGTGCCGGGACGACGCAGCTCGGAGCGGGTGGCCGCCTGGGCCAGCGAGCCCGCGTCGTCACCGCGGGGTTGCTCGCCCTGGGGCGACTGACGGCTGAGCTCGTCGAAGACCGTGCGGCGCTGCTCGGGCGTCAGGGTCGCGAACGCCTCGGCGTGCACCTGCTCGATGGTCTCCGGCGGCGCGGTGCGGAGCAGGTAGCGGTAGCGCTCGACGGCGATCTCGTCGTCGGTGCGGCCGCCGGGACGCTGGCCGGCCTGCTGCGGTGCCTGCTGCTGCCCCTGCTGCGGCGTCGCGCCGTCCTGCGGGTCGTCTCGTCCGAGGAGCTTGTCGAGGAATCCCATGGTGTGCCGTTCCTTCCGGTGGTCCCGGGAGCCTCCCGGGGTGTCCGACAGTACGGACGACCCCGTCCGCCCGCCTGGACGCACCGTGGAGATCCGCTCGGAGTGGACCCGCGGCGGGGTCAGCCCTGCGAGCGCCCGGCCGCACGGCGCCGCCGCACCGCCCGGACGACGAGCCACAGGACGACCCCGGCGATCGCCGCGTAGACCGCGTAGTCGAGATACGTCGCGTAGCGGTCGATCAGCTCGTACTGGGTGCCGAGGGCGACGCCCAGCCCGATCAGGAGCGTGTTCCAGAGGCCGCTGCCGATGATCGTGAAGAGCGAGAAGGTGACGGGCGGCATCCGGTCGGCGCCTGCGGGCAGCGAGATGAGGCTCCGCACCCCGGGGATGAAGCGTCCGAAGAAGACCGCCGACCTGCCGTGGCGGTGGAACCAGCCCGCCGCCGAGTCGAAGTCCTCGCGGTCGACGAGCGGCAGCTTCGACAGCCAGCGGATGCTGCGCTCGAGGCCGAGCACGGCCCCCAGCCAGTAGAGCACCAGGGCGCCCACGTAGGCGCCGAGCGTGGCCGTGGCCACGAGCAGGACGACGTTCATGTCGCCGCTGCCCGCCAGCGCACCGGCCAGGGGCAGGATCAGCTCGCTGGGGATCGGCGGGAACACCGTCTCGACGAACGTGAGCAGGCCGACGCCCCACTCGCCGGCGGCGTCGATGACGCGGGAGGCGATGCCGACGATGCCGTCGCTCTCGGTGAGCGAGCCGGGTGCACCGGAGGCGGTCGGGGCGGCGGGAGCAGCGAGGAGGAGCGGGCTGGCGGCGATGGAGGTCATGGGTCCCTGGGTCGGTTCGTGGCCCGCGAGGGCTCGGATCGGCTCGTCGAGCATGGCAGGGACGGCTGGGGACAGCCCCGGACGCTGCACATCGTGCACGACTGCGCCCGCGCCCGCACCCGGGGACACGACCGGACGCGGGGTGTCCGTGTCGGGGGCGCACGGTAGGTTGGCACAGACCGCTGCGCTCGTCCGAGTCACGGTGCGGCACGGACGACAGGAGCGAACGGGTACACCATGGGATCGCTGATCTACGGCACGTCGAGCATCGAGATCGAGTTCGACGACAGGACGCTCGAGCACCTGCAGATCGTCATCGCCACCAAGCTGCGACGACGCGAGTCGTTCTTCTTCTCTTGGCGCGACACCCAGAAGGTCGGCGACGGCCGCAGCAGCATCTGGCTCGACCCGGGCATCCCCCTCTACTTCAAGTACTCGGGCGGTCGTGTCCCGACGATCAGCCGCGAGTGGCTCGCCGAGCTGACCACCTCCTCCAACAGCTCGTCCGGCCTGGTGCTCACCGACGAGCCGAGCCTCGACAACTCGGCCAAGCGCAAGTAGCGGCCCCGAGCGGCAGCGGGCGCCTCGGAGCCCCAGGTCGCTCAGCGGCGCGAGCCGCGGGCCCGACGACGCCGCACCCTCACGAGTGCTCTCCAGCCGAGCAAGAAGATCCCGAGCACGACGACGGTGACGATCACGAAGCTCACCGCCGTGCCCTGGCCGCTGATCACCCTGAGCACCATGCCGACGACGACCGTGGCAGGCCACACGACGAGGCCGGAGCCGACGGCCGGGAGCGAGCGTCCGCGCACCAGCACGAGGGCCCAGCCCACGACGAGCCCCGCGGCGAACGGCCACAGGGTCGTCAGGACACCGGCCAGCGCTGACCCCTCGTCGTGGCTGCGGCGCCCGATCAGGACGAACGCCACCACGAGGACGAGATCCGCCACGAAGGCCCACCACGGAGACCGGCGCGCCGTCATCGTGGCTGCTCCAGGGTGCGCGACAGCTCGGCGAGCAGGTCGTCGACCTGAGGCTCGACGAGGCGCGCCAGGGCCTCCGCGATTCGCTCCCGGTGGCCGGCGACGGCGAAGCAGAGGGCCGTCCCGACCGCCTGCGCGTGCTCGTCGGCGAGGGCGAGCTCCCGACGGAGGGCCTGCTTGGCCTGCTCGGTGAACTCCGGCTCGGCCGCAGCCTCCTCGTCGGTCGGGCCTGCAGGAGGCGCGTCCTCGGCGGCGAGGCCCGCCAGGGTGAACAGGAACGGCTGGGTCGGGTCCGGCTCGGGGTCGACGTCGAGGCCGTCGAACTCGGGTGCGAGGTCGGCCTCCGGCCGGTACCCGTCGGGCTCGCCCGCCGCGGCACGCCGCAGCTCGCGGTCGACCAGGGGCAGGTTGCGGGTCGTGTAGGTCTCGACCTCGGCGTCGACGATGTGCCGGAGGCGGTTGAGCAGCGCGTGCTGGACGGCGTGCGGCACGTCGTGGTCGAGGCCCGCGGCGGTGGAGACCGGCGAGCCGAAGCAGGTGCGGCAGACCCGGGTGCGCCCGCGGGCCGTGCCGATCCGCCAGCGCGGCAGCCAGCGCAGCCAGGCGTCGACCGCGCCGCGCACCTGCCCCTCGATCGAATCGGCCATGCGACGAATCTAGGGCGCGGAGCCCGTCGGGGGCCGCTGCCGTCGGGCGATTCGCACCTCCGACATCCCAGGGATCAGGAACGAGCCGTCACGCGGTCCTGATCCGTGCACGGATCAGGACGATCACGCCCCTCCCCGCGCGGATCAGGACAGATGTTCCTGAATGAGGACAGGGCGGGCGGGGCGGGTCAGTCGACGGTGACGAAATCGATCAGCTGCTCGACGCGTCCCAGCAGGGCGGGCTCGAGGTCGCCGAAGGTCCGCACGCGGCCGAGGATCCGCTGCCAGGCGGCGGCGATGTCGGCCTGGTCGTCGTGGGGCCAGCCGAGGTGCGCGCAGATGCCGTGCTTCCACTCGACCGAGCGCGGCACGGTGGGCCACGACTCGAGACCCAGGCGACCCGGCTTCACGGCCTGCCAGACGTCGACGAACGGGTGGCCGACGACGAGCACGTGGGCGCCCGACGGCCCGCGGGCGATCGAGTCGGCGATCCTGCTCTCCTTCGACGCCGCCACCAGGTGGTCCACCAGCACGCCGACGCGGCGGGTCGCGGTCGGCCGGAACTCGGCGAGCACCTCGGCCAGGTGGTCGACGCCCTCGAGGTACTCGACGACGACGCCCTCGACCCGCAGGTCGGCGCCCCAGACCTTCTCGACGAGCTCGGCGTCGTGCCGGCCCTCGACGAAGATCCTGCTCTCGCGGGCGACCCGTGCCCGGGCCCCGTCGACCGCGAACGAGCCCGAGGCCGTCCGTGCGCGCCCCTGGGGCGCCGCGCGGGGCACGCGCAGCGCGACCGGGGAGCCGTCGACCAGGAACGACCCGCCGAGGGGGAAGGCGCGGACGCGGCCCTTCCAGTCCTCCAGCTCGACGGTGCCGGCCTCGACCCGCACGACGGCTCCCGTGAAGCCGCTGCGCGCCTCCTCGACGACGAGGTCGCGGACGGCGTCGGTGGGCGTCGGCGCCGGTCTCGACGAGCGCTTCCAGTCGCCGCTCAGCACGTCCTGTCCGTAGCGGTCGTCATCCACGGGGCGGTCCTCCTCGGGTCGGTCGGGTGGGTCGGGGCTGGTAGGGGCGCGGCGGCCCCTTGCCGTCGGGCTCGCCGCCGGCGGGGCGCCCCGTCGTCGGTCGACGCCCGGGCACGGTGCTCGGCGGCGGGCGGGTCGCGCGGGGAGCCGCGGCGGGGCCCGCGACGGAGCCGAGCCCCGCCCTGGCCCCGGGGCGGTCGGCAGGCGCGGCGGGGCGTGACGCAGGGTCGGCGCGCCGGGCCGGAGCGGGTGTCGGAGACGCCGCCGAGGCGGCAGCACCCGATCGTGCCGCCGCCGCCGAAGCCGTCGGGCCAGCGGACTCGTCCGGTCGGAAGCCGAGCCCGAAGGCCCAGGCGAAACCGCCGAGGACGACGAGGACGTAGAGACCCGACACGACGAGCGGCAGCCACCAGGCCGACAGCGGTCCCCCGCCCTGCCCGGCGATCGCCAGGACGACGAGGGCCGTCACGAACCAGACCGCGGCCGCGAAGGCCCGGGCGGCCCAGCGAGCCAGGCGCAGGCGCAGCTCGCGGCGGCGGGGCGCCGCCTTCCAGTGGGCGGCGTGCGGAACGAGCAGGTGCCGGGCCGGCGTCCACGCGAGCGCGGCGGCCGTGACCAGCCACGCCAGCACGAGGCCGACGAGCAGCGAGGAGGCGATCAGCACGAGGTCGGACCGGCTCGCCGCCAGCCCCGTGGCCCCGTCCCGGAGGTGGACCACGGCCACGCGCTCGGGCAGCAGCTGCATGGCGGTCACCAGGACGAGCGCCGCCGCGGCGAGGGCGAGGCCCATCGGCGCGGCGGCACGGAGCAGAGGCGGCACGGTCATCGTGACCGGGCCGCCCCTGCGGCGTCGAGGCGGGTGGTCAGGCCTGCGCCCTCTCGAGCACGAGCTCGCGGACGCGCGCGGCGTCCGCCTGGCCCTTCATCGCCTTCATGACGGCGCCGATGACGGCGCCGGCCGCCTGGACCTTGCCGTCGCGGATCTTCGCCAGCACGTCGGGCTGCTGGGCGAGCGCCTCGTCGATGGCGGCGATGAGCGCTCCGTCGTCCGAGACGACCGCGAGGCCGCGCGAGGCGACGACCTCGGCGGGCGAGCCCTCGCCGGCGACGACGCCCTCGAGCACCTGACGGGCGAGACGGTCGGTCAGCTCGCCGGACTCGACGAGGGCGATCAGCTCGCTGACGTGCAGGGGCGACACGAGCGACGACGGCTCGACGCCGGCCGCGTTGGCGGTGCGGGCGATCTCGCCGGTCCACCACTTGCGGGCCGCCTGGGGCGACGCGCCGGCGGCGACGGTGTCGACGAGCTCCTGCAGGAGGCCCGAGTTGACGACGTCCTGGAACTCCTGGTCGGCGAAGGCCCACTCGGCCTTGAGACGGCGACGCAGGGCCACCGGCGCCTCCGGCAGGGCCAGGCGGAGCTGCTCGACGAGCTCGCGCGACGGGACGACCGGCAGCAGGTCGGGCTCGGGGAAGTACCGGTAGTCGTCGGCGTCGCTCTTCGGGCGCCCGGCGGAGGTGCGCCCGGTGTCCTCGTGCCAGTGCCGCGTCTCCTGGGTGATCGTCCCGCCCGCGGCGAGGATCGCCGCCTGGCGCTGGATCTCGTGGCGGACGGCGCGCTCGACCGAGCGGAACGAGTTGACGTTCTTCGTCTCGGTGCGCGTGCCCAGCTCCACCTGGCCGTGCGGACGGAGCGACACGTTGGCGTCGCAGCGCAGGTTGCCGCGCTCCATCCGCGCCTCGCTGACGCCGAGGCTGCGGACGATGTCGCGGATCGTCGAGACGTACGCGGCGCCGAGCTCGGGGCCGAGGGCGCCCGCGCCGATGATCGGCTTCGTGACGATCTCGACGAGCGGGATGCCCGCGCGGTTGTAGTCGACGAGCGAGTACTCGGCACCCTGGATGCGACCCGTCGAGCCGCCGACGTGCGTGAGCTTGCCGGCGTCCTCCTCCATGTGCGCCCGCTCGATCGGCACGTGGAACACGGTGCCGTCGGGCAGCTCGACCTCGACCTCGCCCTCGAACGCGATCGGCTCGTCGAACTGGCTGACCTGGTAGTTCTTGGGGTTGTCCGGGTAGAAGTAGTTCTTCCGGGCGAAGCGCGAGCTCTCGGCGATCGAGCAGCCGAGGGCGAGGCCGAGGCTGATCGAGTACGTCACGGCCTGCTCGTTGACCACCGGCAGCGAGCCCGGCAGCCCCAGGTCGACCGGCGTCACGTTCGTGTTCGGCTCGCCGCCGAAGAAGTTCGGCGCGTCGGAGAACATCTTGGTCTTCGTGCCGAGCTCGACGTGCACCTCGAAGCCGAGGACGACCTCGTAGCGGGCGAGCGCCTCGTCGTAGTCCATCAGGTCTGCCTTGGCCATCAGATGACTCCCTCGGTGGCGGCGGTCTGCTCGGTGCTGCTCAGGTCAGGCGCACGCGAGATGAGAGTGTGGCCCCAGCCCTGCTCGAGGAGCTGCTCGACGGCGGCGCCGTAGGTGTAGAGACGGGCGTCCTCGCGGGCGGGAGCCATGAACTGCAGGCCCGTCGGCAGGCCGTCCTCGTCGGCGAGCCCCATCGGCACCGTGATGCCGGGCACGCCGGCGAGGTTCGCGGGGATGGTCGTGAGGTCGTTCAGGTACATCGACAGCGGGTCGTCGAGCTTCTCGCCGAGCGGGAACGCCGTGGTCGGCGCCGACGGCGAGACGAGCACGTCGACCTTCTCGAACGCGGCCGCGAAGTCGCGCTGCACGAGCGTGCGCACCTTCTGGGCGCTGCCGTAGTACGCGTCGTAGTAGCCGGCGCTCAGCGCGTAGGTGCCGAGGATGATGCGGCGCTTCACCTCGGGGCCGAAGCCGGCCTCGCGGGTGGCGGCCATGACGTCCTCGACGGTGCCGCGGCCCTCGGGCACGACGCGCATGCCGAAGCGCACGGAGTCGAACTTCGCGAGGTTGCTCGAGGCCTCCGCGGGGAGGATCAGGTAGTAGGCGCTGATCGCGTACTCGAAGCTCGGGGCGTCGATCTCGACGACCTCGGCGCCGGCGCCGGTCAGCAGGTCGAGCGCCTCGGCGAAGCGCGCCTTCACGCCTGCCTGGAAGCCCTCGCCGGCGAGCTGGCGGACGACTCCGACGCGCACGCCCTGCAGGGCGCCGCCGGCGAGGCCGCGGCGGGCGGCGTCGGCGAACGACGGCCACTCGTCGCGCAGCGAGGTGGAGTCTCGGCGGTCGTGGCCCTTGATGACGTCGTGCAGCAGCGCCGAGTCGAGCACGGTGCGGCTGACGGGGCCGACCTGGTCGAGCGAGCTCGCCAGCGCGATGGCGCCGTAGCGGCTGACGCCGCCGTAGGTGGGCTTGACGCCGACCGTGCCGGTGACAGCGCCCGGCTGGCGGATCGACCCGCCGGTGTCGCTGCCGAGGGCCAGGGGCGCCTCGAAGGCGGCGACGGCCGCGGCCGAGCCGCCGCCCGAACCTCCGGGCACGCGGTCGAGCGACCACGGGTTGTGCGTCGGGCCGTAGGCGGAGAACTCGGTCGACGAGCCCATCGCGAACTCGTCCATGTTCGTCTTGCCGAGGGGCACGAGGTCGGCGGCACGCAGCTTGGCGACGACGGTCGCGTCGTACGGCGGCACCCAGCCCTCGAGGATGCGGCTGCCCGAGGTCGACGGCATGTCGATCGTGCAGAGGACGTCCTTGACGGCGATCGGCACGCCCGCGAGGGGGCCCATCGCGTCGCCCGCGGCGCGGCGGCGGTCGACGTCGGCGGCCGTCGCCAGGGCCTGGTCGCTGACGTGCAGGAACGCGTGCACGTCGCCGTCGACGGCGGCGATGCGGTCGAGGTGCGCCTGCACGACCTCGACGGACGACACGTCGCGCGAGGCGAGGCGGGTGCTGAGGTCGTCCGCGCTGAGGCGGATGATCGAGGAGGCGTCGGCCACGTCTACTGCTCCTCTCCCAGGATGGCGGTCACGCGGAACCGCGAGCCGTCGTGGTCGGGCGCGCCCGAGAGCGCCTGCTCGACCGTGAGCGTCTCGCCCACGACGTCGTCGCGGAACACGTTCGTCAGCGGGATCGGGTGGCTGGTCGCCGGGACGTCGTCGGTCGCGACCTCGGACACCTTGGCGACGTTGTCGACGATCTGCCCGAGCTCCCGGGTCATGGTCTCGATCTCGTCGGGGGTGAGGGCGATGCGGGCGAGACCTGCGAGGTGCTCCACCTGTTCGCGCGTGATTTCAGACATGCTGCTCCGTCACGTGGTTCGTCTGGGGTACCGCGGCTGGGGGTACCCGACGATCTTACGGGGCCGCACCCGGCCCGGCAGGCCCGGGACGTCGTGCTGCCCGCCGCGGGGCACGGCCGGGCTCAGTCGCGCACGTACAGGTCCTGGGGCCGCACGAGCGAGAGGTCCGGCGCCTCCGGGGCGACCGGTCGCGGGTCGCCGGGCTCGCCGTCGACGAGGTCGCCGCGGCCGAGGCCGATCAGGGCCGTGCTCCGCAGGGTCTCGGTGCCGGGCACCAGGTAGGAGTTGTGGCCGAGGGCGGCGGCGAGGGCGCGTCCCGTGTAGCCGTCCGCGCCTCCCCCGGTGTGCAGCAGCACGGCACCGAAGCCGGCGGTGCCGGGATCGGCGCCGAAGTACGCGCTGCCGGCCACGGGGTCGAAGCTGCCCGCCGCGGCGTAGACGTCGTCGCCGGCGACGTCGAGCATCGACGCGGTGGGGACGACGCTGCCGGGCGAGCCGAGCAGCACGAGGGAGTCGACCGACACGGTCCCGGCCGACAGGGCGAGCGTGGCCGTCGTCGACCCGTAGGAGTGGCCCACGACCGTGACCCGGGCAGGCGAGGAGGCGCGGGCCGCGTGGAGCCCCGCGATCGCGTCCTCGAGGCGGTCGGCCCCGGCCCGGGCGAGGTCGAGCCCGTAGACATTGGTCAGGTCGGGGGTCCGGTAGCCCAGCCAGGCCACGACGGCGACCTGGTCGAGGCCTTCGCCGTCGGCCCGTGCCAGGAGGTAGGTCCACGACCTCTGCTCGTCGTACAGCTCGCCGGCCGTGTCCGTCCAGTCCACGAGCTGGCTGCCGACGGTGAAGAACATGCCCGGCACGAGCACGGTGACGTCGTCGGCCGTGTCGAGGTCGCCGACCGAGACGGCCGCTCGGCCCGGCAGCACCGTGTCGAGGACGACGAGGTGCCGCTCCGCGTCGCCGGCCGCGCGGCCCCCGACCGCCGCGGCGACCTGGTCGAGCATCTCGGCGCGGTCGTCGTCGTCGCGCCGTTCGTCCTGGGTGCCCCGACGCTCGTCGATCGCCGAGCGCGCGGCGACGAGGAACAACCGGTTCGCCTCGTCCCTGGTCGTGTACGGGACGCCCTCGAGGTTGCCGACGAGACCAGGCACGCGAGCGACGAGGGTCAGCTGGCGCGAGGGGTCGAGGCCTGCCCACCAGGACGCCACCTCGGGGGCGGTCCGGACGGAGGCGACCGCGTCGACGAGCGCACCGGTGTCGTCGCCGGAGGCGTCCAGGGAGGCGGCCAGGCCGTCGAGCTCGTCCTCGCTCGCCGTCGCGAGGTCGTCGAGGCAGGACGCGGGGACGGCTCCCGCGCAGACGTCGGAGAGGTCCGAGCGGGCGGGCCCGGCCAGGCTCGTGGGCGCAGGCGGAGCCCCCCGGCCGGCGGACGTGGCGTGCTCGGACGCGGCTCGGTCCTGGCGGGCCGACGTCTCGGACCCCGTTCGCATCTCAGACCCCGTGCGCACCGGGGACACCGTGTGCGCCTCGGCACCCGCTGTTCCGGGCCCGGCGGCAGGCTCGACGGGACCGGCGACCACCCCGGTGAGGTGGATCGATGCGGACAGGATGGCTGCGGCGAGGAACAGCACGTCGGGTCTTTCCCCCTCGTGCGCACCTGAGCCACGACCCCCTACAGCCCTGGTCGATGCGCGCCCTCATCGTACGAGCGCGAGGTGCCGCCTGACCAGGCATTTCGTTAGTCGGCTGGGGATTCGTCCCCCGAAACGGGGACAGCCAACCCCGATGGGCCCTCCTTAAGGAGGACAGCGAACTCCGCCGCGTCGATGATGCGGACGCCGAGCTGCTCCGCCTTCGTGAGCTTCGACCCGGCACCGGGGCCGGCGGCCACGAAGTCGGTCTTCTTGCTCACGCTGTTGCCGGCCTTGCCGCCGGCCGCGAGGATCGCCTCCTGGGCGCCCTCCCGGCTGAAGCCCTCGAGGCTGCCCGTCGCGACGACGGTCAGGCCGGAGAGCACTCCCCCGGCCTCGACGGCCGCGCCGGGGCCCGGGTGGTCGGGCGTCGTGAGCTGGACGCCTGCCGCGGCCCAGCGGTCGACGATCTCGACGTGCCAGTCGACCTCGAACCAGTCGCGCAGGGCGTCGGCGATGATGCCGCCCACGCCGTCGACGGCGGCCAGCTCGTCGCGGGTCGCGGCTCGGATCGCGTCGAGCGAGCCGAAGTGGCCGGCGAGGGCGCGGGCGGCGACCGGCCCGACGTGGCGGATGCTGAGGCCGACGAGGATGCGCCAGAGCGGGCTCGTCTTCGCGGCCTCGAGGTTGGCGAGCATCTCGATCGCCGTCTTCGACGGCACGCTCGTCTCGTCGCCGGCGAACTCCGTGGCGTCGGGGTCGAAGGGGCCGTCCTTCTTCGCGCGGCGCCGCCGGAACGGCGTCACGAGCTTGGGCACCCCGTCGGCCTCGAGCTTCTCCATGCCCGTCTCGGAGTCGCGCACGACGACCCTCACGGGGAAGATGTCGCTCATCGTCAGGTCGAACAGCCCCGCCTCGGTGCGGAGCGGCGGCGTCGACGGCTCGACGGGCTGCGTCAGCGCGGCCGCCGCGACCTCGCCGAGGCCCTCGACGTCGAGCGACCCGCGCGACGCGATGTGCTCGACGCGGCCGCGCACCTGCGCGGGGCAGCTCTCGGCGTTGGGGCACCGGAGGTCGACGTCGCCCTCCTTCGCCGGACGCAGCGCGGTGCCGCACTCGGGGCACTCGGTGGGCATGACGAACTCCCGCTCGCTGCCGTCGCGCAGCTCCACCACCGGGCCGAGCACCTCGGGGATGACGTCGCCGGCCTTCCGCAGCACGACGGTGTCGCCGATCAGCACGCCCTTGGCCTTGACGACCTGCTGGTTGTGCAGGGTCGCCTGGCGCACCTCGCTGCCCGCGACCTCGACCTTGCGCATCACGGCGAAGGGCGTGGCCCGGCCGGTGCGGCCCACGCTCACGACGATGTCGAGCAGCTCGGTGTTCACCTCTTCGGGCGGGTACTTGAACGCCGTGGCCCAGCGCGGCGCCCGGCTCGTGGCGCCGAGCTCGTCGTGCAGGGCGAGGTCGTCGACCTTGACGACGATGCCGTCGATCTGGTGCTCGACGCTCGACCGGCGCACTCCGTAGTCGTGGATGAACGCCGCCACCTCGGGCACCGTGTCGTAGACGCGGTGGTGGGTCGAGATGGGCAGGCCCCACGAGGCGAGCAGGTCGTAGACCTCGCTCTGGCTGTGGACGTCGGTGTCCCGCTCGAGCTCGCGGACGGGCCAGGCGCCGATGCCGTGCACGAGCATCCGCAGGCTGCGGAGGCGGGCGTCCATCAGGGCGCGCTTCTCCGGGCTCTTGCCCTCGGCCTTCTGGCGCAGCGACCCTGCCGCGGCGTTGCGCGGGTTCGCGAAGACACGCTCGCCCGCCTCGCGCTGGCGTGCGTTCAGCTGGTCGAACTCGGCGACCGGGAAGAAGATCTCGCCGCGCACCTCGACGATCGGAGGGTGGCCGGTGCCCTCGAGACGCTCGGGGATCGTCCCCATGGTGAGCACGTTGCCCGTGACGTCTTCTCCGACGACGCCGTCGCCGCGGGTGGCGGCCGTGACGAGCACGCCGTGCTCGTAGCGCAGGTTGATGGCGAGCCCGTCGATCTTGAGCTCGCAGAGGAACCGGACGCGCTCGGCACCGGCGTCGCGCTCGACCTTGCCGGCCCACTCGGCGAGCTCGTCGTCGCTGAAGACGTTGTCGAGGCTGAGCATGCGCTCGGCGTGCTCGACGGGGGCGAACTGCGTCGTCTCGGCCCGGCCGCCCACGGTCTGCGTGGGGCTGTCGGCCTTCAGCAGCTCGGGGTGCTCGCCCTCGAGCTCGGCGAGGCGCCGCACCAGCGCGTCGTAGTCGGCGTCGGACGCCGTCGAGGCGTTGCCCTCGTAGTACTGGTCGCGCAGCTCGAGGACGCGCGACGTCAGCTGAGCGACCTCGTCGCGGGCGGCGGCGAGGTCGTCGGGCGTCACGTCGGGGACGACGGCGTCCGGCGAGACCGCGTCCGCGGGCTCGCCGCTGGTGGGCCCGTCGTGCACGGACCCGTCGTCCACGGACCCGTCGTCCGCGGGCCCGTCGCTCACGGCGCGGGGACCGGGACGGCGCTGACCGTCCGGTCGATCGTGCACTGGCCGAGCACGCGGGTGCCGACGTAGACGACGGCGGTCTGCCCGGGGGCGACGCCGCTGAGGGGCTCGTGGGGAGTGATCACGAGCTCCGTTCTACCCTCGACCACCGACACCCGCGCGACGGCGGGGACGGGGTCGGCGTGGGCCCTGATCTGGACGTCGCAGTCGAACGCCGTCGTGGGGTCGACCGGCGCGCGGCCGGCCCACGTGTACGAGCCGCCGGCGATCTCGGCGATGTCGAGCGCCTCCTTCGGCCCCACCACCACCGTGTTGTCGACCGGTCGCACCTCGAGCACGAAGCGGGGCTTGCCGTCGTCCGACGGGAAGCCGACGTTCAGGCCCTTGCGCTGCCCGACCGTGAACGCGTGCGCGCCCTGGTGCGTGCCGATCGTCTCGCCCGAGCGGTCGAGGATGTCGCCCTGCTCGGCGCCGACGCGCTCCGCGAGCCAGCCGCGGGTGTCGCCGTCGGGGATGAAGCAGATGTCGTGGCTGTCGGGCTTCGCCGCGACGCTGAGGCCACGGGCGGCGGCCTCGGCCCGCACCTCGGCCTTCGAGGGCGTGGCCCCGAGCGGGAACATCGAGTGCGCCAGCTGCTCGGCGGTGAGCACGCCGAGCACGTACGACTGGTCCTTGGCCCACGCGGAGGCGCGGTGCAGCTCTCGCTCGCCCTGGTCGTCGGTGACGATGGTCGCGTAGTGCCCGGTGCACACCGCGTCGAAGCCGAGCGCGAGGGCCTTCTCGAGGAGGGCGGCGAACTTGATGCGCTCGTTGCAGCGCATGCAGGGGTTCGGGGTGCGACCAGCGGTGTACTCGGCCACGAAGTCGTCGACGACGTCGAGCGCGAAGCGCTCGCTGAAGTCCCACACGTAGTAGGGGATGCCGATGACGTCGGCGGCACGCTGGGCGTCCATCGAGTCCTCGATGGTGCAGCAGCCGCGGCTGCCGGTGCGGAGGGTGCCGGGCATCCGGCTGAGGGCCAGGTGCACCCCGACGACGTCGTGGCCGGCCTCGACCGCCCGGGCCGCGGCGACCGCCGAGTCGACGCCGCCGCTCATCGCTGCGAGGATCTTCATCCGTCAAGTGTAAGCAGCCGCGCCGGCGCCCGGCGGGGTCGAGGGGGTCGGCCCCGGCCGAGGCAGGCATAGTGTGGCCGGTGCCATGACGTCGACGCCCTCCCCCGCCTTCTCGTTCCGGTCCGTCGCCCTGTCGGCCTTCCTCCCCGCCGCGTTGTTCGCGATCGGCGAGGGGGCGATCATCCCGATCATCCCGGTCGTCGCCAGCGACCTCGGGGCGACCCTGCCCTTCGCGGCCTTCGTCGCCGCGCTCATCCTGGTGGGCGAGCTGATCGGCGACGTCCCGAGCGGCTGGCTCGTCTCCCGCATCGGCGAGCGCACCGCGATGATCTCCGCCGCGCTCGTGAGCATCGTCGGGCTGCTGACCTGCGTGTGGGCGCCGAACGAGTGGGTCCTGGCCGGGGGCGTGCTGCTCATCGGCCTCTCGACGGCCGTGTTCGCCCTGGCCCGGCACGCCTTCATGACGAGCTTCGTGCCCGTCGAGGTCCGGGCACGCGCGCTGTCGAGCCTCGGCGGGGTCTTCCGGCTCGGCTACTTCGTCGGGCCGTTCCTCGCGGCCGGCACCATCCACCTCACCGGCTCGACGCAGTCCGCGTTCTGGATCCACGTCGCCGGCTGCCTCGGCGCGGCCGTCGTGCTGCTCGTGCTGCGCGACCCGTCCGAGGTGCTCCGTGAACGGCGGGCGGCGGCGGCCGTCCCCGTCGACGCCCCGACCCCCGGCGAGGAGAAGGTCGCGAAGGAGGCGGAGGGACTGTTCCGCACGCTCGCCCGCCACCGCGGCGTCCTCGTCAAGCTGGGCAGCGGCGCCGCGCTGATCGGCGCGATGCGGGCCGGGCGCCAGGTGATCCTGCCGCTCTGGGCCGTGAGCATCGGGATCAGCGCGCCGCAGACGGCGCTGATCATCGGCATCGCGGGCGCCGTCGACTTCGCGCTCTTCTACACGAGCGGCCAGATCATGGACCGCTGGGGCCGCCTCTGGAGCGCCGTGCCCTCGATGGTCGGCCTCTCGATCTCGTACCTGGCCCTGTCGCTCACCCACGACCTCGACGCCCGGGTCGGCTGGTTCGTCGCCGTGGCGATGTTCATGTCGCTCGCGAACGGGATCGGCAGCGGCATCCTCATGACCCTCGGCGCCGACCTCGCCGACCGGGCCGACCCCGCGCCGTTCCTCGGTGCCTGGCGGTTCACGGGCGACGCGGGCAGCGCGGCCGCACCGCTGCTCATCTCCGGGCTGACCGCCGTCGTCTCGATCTCGCTGGCGAGCGGGGTGATGGGCGTGCTCGGCCTCGTCGGGGCGGTCATCCTGCTGCGCTACGTGCCGCGGTACTCGCCGCACGTGCCGCGGGAGCTGCGCTGACGCCGAGCCCGCGCCTCCTCGTGCTCGTGCTCGTGCTCGTGCTCGTGCTCGTGCTCGTGCTCGGGCTCGTGCTCGTGCTCGTGCTCGTGCTCGTCGGTACACTCGGTCCTGCCCGCGGGAGTGGTGAAACTGGCAGACACGCAGGATTTAGGTTCCTGTGCCTTCGGGCGTGAGGGTTCAAGTCCCTTCTCCCGCACGAAGGCCCGGCTCTGTCCCGGTGACGAAGGTCACTGCAGCCTGCGCAGCCAGCACGGGTAGCCTGGGCCTCCCGGCACCTCGAGAAAGAGACCCATGCTGCCCCTGGCGACCATCTCGTGGCTGGACCCCGAGTACCTCCTGTCGGCGTTCGGCCCGTGGGCCGTGCTCGGCGTCTGCCTGCTCGTCTTCGCCGAGACCGGGCTGCTGATCGGGTTCCTGTTCCCCGGCGACACCCTGCTGATCATCACCGGAATCCTCGCGGCCACGAACCCCGGTGCCCTCGGCCTGCCGATCTGGCTGATCGCGATCTTCATCGGGATCGCCGCCTTCGCCGGCGGCGAGCTCGGCTACCTGATCGGCCACAAGATCGGGCCGCGCATCTTCGAGCGGAAGGAGAGCGGGCTGTTCAGCAAGGCGAACGTGAACCGGACGAACGCCTTCTTCGAGCGCTTCGGCCCGCTCGCGGTCATCATCGCCCGCTTCGTGCCGGTCGTCCGCACCTTCGCGCCGATCATGGCCGGCGTCGGGCACATGAGCTACCGGCGCTACTCGCTCTACAACGGCATCGGCGCGGTCCTCTGGGGCTTCGGCGTCACCATGCTCGGCTTCGGCATCGGCCACATCCCGCCCGTCGCCGACTTCGTCAGCTCGTACATCGACCTGATCCTGCTCGGCGCCGTGCTCGCGACGCTGATCCCCGTCGCGATCCACTACTTCCACGGCGTGCACACGGCCAAGAAGCACGAGGCCGACGGCACGACCCCCGACGCCGAGGTCGACGCCTCCGCGGTCGGCTCCGCCGCCGTCGACTCCCCCACCGGCCAGACGCCGACGCAGGCCTGACCCCCCTCCTCATTCAGGAAGATCGGTCCTGATCCTCGCGGATCAGGTGCCGATGTTCCTGTCTGCTGCAGCGTTCAGGAACCCCTTCAAGGAGCTTCCTGAGTTGCCCGCGCGGTCGGGCCCGCGAAGGCTCAGCCAGCCCGCGGGCAACAGCAGAGGCGCTCAGCCCGCGAGGGCCGCGACGTGCGGCGCGATGGCGCGGAACGCCCGCGACCGGTGGCTGACCGCGTTCTTCTCGTCCGGGGTCAGCTCGGCCGCGCTGCGGGTCTCGCCCTCGGGCCGGAACACGGGGTCGTACCCGTGTCCGCCCGTGCCGACCCGCGCCTCCAGGACCTCGCCCGGCCACTCGCCCTGCTCCACCAGCTCGCGGGCGGCGACCGTGCCGTCCGCCGACGCCGGCACGACGAGCGCCGCCGCGCACGAGAAGTGCGCCGAGCGGTCGGGCACGCCGACCAGGTTCGCCAGCAGCAGGTCGATGTTGTCGTCGTCGTCCCGGGTGCCGGCGTAGCGGGCCGAGTGGATGCCGGGCGCGCCCCCGAGGGCGTGGGCCGAGATGCCGCTGTCGTCGGCGAGCGCCGGCAGCCCGGTGTGGGCCGCCGCCGCGCGCGCCTTGATCAGCGCGTTCGCAGCGAACGTGTCGCCGTCCTCCACGGGCTCCGGGCCGTCGTAGGCGACCAGCTCCACGCCCGGCGCGGTCTCGGCGAGCAGCAGCCGCAGCTCCCGCACCTTGCCCTGGTTGTGCGTGGCGATGACGACCTGCGTCACGCGCCCAGCACCTCCTCCTGGAGGGTCGTCAGGTCGGCGCCGCCGGCGACGGCGAGGTCGAGCAGCTCGCCGAGCTCGCGTCGGTCGAAGGGCGCACCCTCGGCCGTGCCCTGCACCTCGACGAACAGGCCGGAGCCCGTGACGACGACGTTCATGTCGGTCTCGGCGCGGACGTCCTCGACGTAGGCGAGGTCGAGCAGCGGGACGCCGTCGACGATGCCGACCGAGACGGCGGCGACGCTGTCGGTCAGCGGGGTCGCCTTCTGGGCGATGAACTTCTTCTCGCGGCCCCACTCGATCGCCTGCGCGAGCGCGACGTACGCGCCCGTGATGGCCGCCGTGCGCGTGCCGCCGTCGGCCTGGAGCACGTCGCAGTCGAGCACGATGGTGTTCTCGCCGAGGGCCTTCGTGTCGACCACGGCCCGCAGGCTGCGACCGATCAGGCGGGAGATCTCGTGGGTGCGTCCGCCGATCTTGCCCTTGACGCTCTCGCGGTCGTTCCGCGAGCCGGTGGCGCGCGGCAGCATCGCGTACTCGGCCGTGACCCAGCCCTTCCCCTTGCCGGCCAGCCAGCGCGGCACGCCGTTCGTGAAGGAGGCGGTGCACAGCACCTTCGTGTCGCCGAACGACACCAGGGCGCTCCCCTCGGCCTGCGCGCTCCAGCCCTTCTCGATGGTGACGCGTCGCAGCTGGTCGGCGCGGCGGCCGTCGGCGCGGACGAGGTCGGTGGTGGTCTCGGTCATGGTGTCTCCCCTGGTCGGGTCGGTCTGGTGTGGTCTGGCGTGGTCTCGCGCAGTGCGGGGCGGGCGGTGCGGGGCGGTCAGGCCGTGGCGGCGCGGTCAGGCGCGCGGGCCGCCGGCGCGCAGCCCGCCCGGCAGCTCGATGGCGCCGGTCTCGAGGTGGCCGACGCGCGACACCTCGGGCCCGAGGAACCGCTTCGCGAGCCGCAGGAACGACGCCTCGTCCGCGCCGGTGGCCTCGAACTCGTAGCGGGGCACGCTGCCGGCCGGCGCCTCGAGGTCGTGGTCGACGAGGGTGCGGTAGACGTCGGCGGCCGTCTCGTCCGCGCTCGAGACGAGGCGCACCTCCGGCCCCATCACGTACTGGATCGCGGCCGACATCAGCGGGTAGTGGGTGCAGCCGAGCACGAGCGTGTCGACCCCGGCCTCGCGGAGCGGTGCGAGGTAGCCCGCGGCGACCTCGCGCAGCTCGGGGCTCGAGGTGTCGCCCGCCTCGACGAACTCGACGAACCGCGGGCACGCCTGCGTGAAGAGCTGCAGGTCGGCGGCCGCGGCGAAGGCGTCCTCGTAGGCGCGCGAGCGGACGGTGCCCTCGGTGCCGACGACCCCGATGCGCTTGTTCCGCGTCTGGCCCACGGCGGAGCGGACCGCGGGCTGGATGACCTCGACGACCGGGATCCCGGCGCCCGTCGTGTACCGCTCGCGCGCGTCGCGGAGGACCGCTGCCGAGGCGGTGTTGCAGGCGATCACGAGCAGCTTCACCCCCTGGGCGACGAGGTCGTCCATGACGGCGAGCGCGTACTCGCGCACCTCGGCGATGGGCTTCGGGCCGTAGGGCGAGTGGGCGGTGTCGCCGACGTAGAGCACGGACTCGCGCGGCAGCTGGTCGATGATCGCCCGCGAGACGGTCAGCCCGCCCACGCCGCTGTCGAAGACTCCGATGGGTGCGTGCGTCACGGTCGTCGAGCCTACCCGGACGGAGGCGCGCCGCAGCCGGGCGCCCTGGTCCCGGCCCCCTCCCCCCGCCTAGGGTGGAGGGGTGACCAGTGCCCTGCTGACCGACCGCTACGAGTTCACGATGGTGGAGGCGGCCCTCAAGGCCGGCACCGCCGACCGACGATGCGTGTTCGAGCTCTTCGCCCGCCGCCTCCCCCAGGGTCGCCGCTACGGCCTCGTGGCCGGCACCGGGCGCTTCCTCGCCGAGCTGACGCAGTTCCGGTTCGGCGACGCCGAGCTCGCCTGGCTGCGGGACGGCCGCATCGTCGACGACCGCACCGTCGACTGGCTCGCCGACTACCGCTTCTCGGGCGACATCCGCGGCTACGCCGAGGGCGAGGTGTACCTGCCGGGCTCGCCCCTCCTCGTCGTCGAGTCGACCTTCGCCGAGGGCGTGCTGCTCGAGACGCTCGCCCTCAGCGTCTTCAACTACGACTCCGCCGTCGCGAGCGCCGCGGCACGGATGGTCTCGGCGGCCGACGGCCGGCCGCTCGCCGAGATGGGCTCGCGGCGCACCGGCGAGCGCAGCGCCGTGGCGGCGGCACGGGCCGCCTACGTCGCGGGCTTCGTCGCCACGAGCAACCTGGAGGCCGGGCGCACCTGGGGCGTCCCGACGATGGGCACCGCCGCGCACGCCTTCACCCTCCTGCACGACACAGAGCGCGAGGCGTTCGAGGCGCAGGTCGCGAGCCTCGGGCCCGGCACGACGCTGCTCGTCGACACCTACGACATCCCGGAGGCGGTGCGCACGGCCGTCGAGGTCGCCGGCACGGGCCTCGGCGCCGTCCGCATCGACAGCGGCGACCTCCCTGCGCTGGTGTCGCAGGTGCGCGCGCAGCTCGACGGCCTCGGCGCCACGGGCACGAAGATCACCGTGACGAACGACCTCGACGAGTACACGATCGCGGCGCTGCGCGCGGCGCCGGTCGACAGCTACGGCGTCGGCACGTCCGTCGTGTCGGGCTCGGGCCACCCGGCGGCCGGGATGGTCTTCAAGCTGGTCGCCCGTCAGGGCGCCGACGGCGAGTGGGTGTCGGTGGCGAAGAAGTCCGCCGACAAGGCGACCATCGGCGGCCGCAAGGCACCGGTGCGCGTGCTCGTCGACGGCGTCGCGACGACCGAGCTCGTGCGCATCGGCGAGGGGGGCCCGGGCGAGGGCGAGGAGCGACCGCTGCTCGTGTCGCTCGTCACCGACGGCGTCGTCGACGACCGCTGGACCGGGCCGCAGGGCGTGCAGCGTGCGCGGGACCACCGTCAGGCCGCCGTCGACGAGCTGCCGCCGAGCGCGTTCCGGCTCGGCCGGGGCGACCCCGTGCTGCCGACGGTCTACGAGTGAGCGGCGCCTGCCGGGTGACGGACGGGACCTACTCGGACTTCATCTTCTCGTAGACTTCTTTGCAGGTCGGGCACACGGGGAACTTCTCGGGGTCGCGCCCCGGCGTCCACTTCTTGCCGCAGAGCGCCTTGACGGGCTTGCCGCTCAGCGCGGACTCCATGATCTTGTCCTTCTTCACGTAGTGCGAGAAGCGCTCGTGGTCGCCGGGGTCGACGGCGTCCTCGGTGAGGAGCTTCTCGAGCTCGCGATCAAGGACGTCGAGTCCGCCGCCGGTCTGTGTGTCGCTCATGGCGACCATCGTACGTCAGCTGCGCAGGGTGAAGGCGAGCAGCTCGGGCGCACGACGGGTGAACGTGCGCGAGCCGATCGCGACGCCGACGACGAGCACGACGACGCCCGCGGCGAGCCCCGTGACGAACGACCACATGTCGGCGTCCTGCTGCCCCTGCAGCAGGTAGCGGCCGGCGAACCAGAGCGACGGGGACGTCGCGAGGACAGCCCCTCCGATCATCGTGACCTGGGCCGTCACCGAGGCGCTGCCGTGTGCCTGGGGCTGCTGGAACGGGTCGTCGTGCGGACGCACCGCCGCGTAGGGCATCGCGGCCGAGACGACGCTCGACAGCCCCAGGCCGCTCAGCAGCAACCCGGCGGACACCCCGATCTCGGGCAGCAGGGCGCCCCGGTCGCCGAAGAGCCACGTGGCGACGAGCGAGCCGAGCACGACGAGCGGCACCCCGATGAGCAGAGGAGGCGCGAGGCGGCCCACGCGGTCCGCGAGGCCCCCCGTGCCGGCCGCGACGTGCAGCCACAGGGCGGTGCTGTCGTACGCGACGTCGTTGTGCGGCAGGAACCCGAGGATGAGGCACATGAGCGGCACCGGCACGAGCGCGAGCCAGTGCCAGCTGATCCCCGCGATGCCGAGCGGGACGACGAGCAGCGGCAGGATCGGGATGATGACGAGGGACATGCGGTAGCGCGCGTCCCTCATCCAGTAGGTCAGGCTCCGGCCCGCGACGGCACCGGTCGGGCTCGCCCGGACGAACTCGAACCAGCCGAGGCCGGCCGCGTCGTCCGCGACGTCCGGCTCGGGCTGGTCGACGAACGCGCGGGCCACGAGCGCCCGCCACGCGAGCCAGAGGCCGACGAGGGTGACGACTGCGACCACGAGGTCCGCGACGACCCGACCCGTCTCGCCGACGGCCGCGTGCCCCGGGAGGGCGAGGGCGGCGCCGAACGGGGTCCAGGCGAGCACGTCGGCGACGACCCCGCTCGTCCTGCCGCCGGGGAGGGTGGCACGGACCAGGTCGATGACGAGAGGCACGAGCAGCACCGCGACCACCACGCCCCCCGCGACGAGGAACTGGCGAGCCCGGCGGGTGGTGAGGACGACGCTGTTGATCGTCGCCGCCACCAGGGACGCGAGGTAGGCCGTGGCGCCGGCGAGGACGACGGCCAGGACGGCGAGCGACGCGATGCCCTGCCCCTCGCCCCACGAGCGCACGTAGCCGGGAGCGACGGCGACGAGGGCGAGCACGGGCAGGCCGACGGCACCGCCGAGGGCCAGGCCGACCGCGGCCGACCCCTCGGGCACGCCCAGGACGGCCAGGCGGCGGGGGTCGCTCCACGGCGGACGGACCCGCGCGAACGGCAGCACGCTGTAGGCGACGACGACGAGCGCCCCGGCACCGACGACGAGCGCGCGGACGTCGCTGAGCGGATCGTCGCGCAGCGAGCCCGCGAGGGCGGACACGGCGAAGGAGGCGCCGAGGACGAGGAGGACCGACACGACCGTGACGAGCAGCCGGCGCGGCTCGTGCCGGACGGTGTTCGCGATCGTCTGGAGCCTCAGTCGGAGAAGCTCTGCAACCATTCCATGCCCTCCGTGACGGCTCGGCCGCCGGCCAGCTCGACGAACGTCTGCTCGAGCGAACGGCCGGCCCTGACCTCGTCGACCGTCCCGCTCGCGAGGACGTGGCCGTCGACGATCACCGCGACGCTGTCGCAGATGCGCTCGACGAGGTCCATGCTGTGGCTCGACAGCAGCACCGTGCCGCCGCCGGCGACGTAGCGCTGGAGCACGTCCGTCACCGTGGCCGCCGACACCGGGTCGACCGACTCGAACGGCTCGTCCAGCACGAGCACGCGGGGCGAGTGGATGACGGCCGCCGCGAGGGCGATCTTCTTCGTCATGCCGACCGAGTAGTCGGCGACGAGACGGCCGAGCGCGTCCTGCAGCCCGAAGGCGGCCGCCAGGTCCGCCGAGCGCTTGCGGGCCGTGGCCCCGTCGAGGCCCCGGAGGGTCGCGGAGTAGTAGAGGAGCTGGGCGCCCGTGAGGCGGTCGAAGAGCCGGAGGCGGTCGGGCAGCACCCCGAGGGCGCGCTTGGCGGCCGCAGGGTCGTCCCACACGTCGGAGCCGAGCACCGAGACGGTGCCCGCGTCGGGTCGCAGGAGCCCGGTGACGATCGACAGGGTGGTCGTCTTGCCCGCGCCGTTGGGGCCGACGATGCCGTAGAACGAGCCGGCCCGGACCTCGAGGTCGACGCCCTCGACGGCGACCGTGCTGCCGTACCTCTTCGCGATCCCCTTGATCGAGAGGACCACGGGGCGCTCCCCGTCGTCGGCAGGAGGCGCGGTCGCCACGTGGGGGCCCGTCGCGTCGTCCGTGACCACGGCCGGCAGCTCGTCGTCGTCCGTGCCCGCGTCGACCGACGCGGACTCGTCGTCCGTCTCGACCGCCAGCTCGTCGGGCGCGGTCGCCAGTGCGACGACGTCGTCGTCGTCCTGGACGGGCTCCGCGTCGTCGGGCGGGCCATCGGCGTCAGCCGGCAGGGCGACGGCGTCGCCCGGCACGCTCTCGTCGTCGTCGTCGGACTCGACCACGGCCTGCTCCTCGGCGGGGGGCACGACGTCGAGCTCGGCCACGGCCTCCTCGGCGACGGCCGCCTCCTGGGCGGCGACCTCGGCGGCGGCAGCTTCCTCGGCCGCCGCGGCAGCCGCGGCCGCGGCTCGGGCGCGTGCGTTCGCGGCCCGCGTCGCGGCAGCCTTCTTGGCGGCTGCCGACCGGTCGGCAGCAGTCCGGGTCGAGGCGGGCTTGCGGCCGGCCGACGTGGTCCGAGGGCCCCTCGGGGCGGGAGACGCGCCTCCTCGGGAGGGGGTCCGCTCGCGTCCCGGCTGCTCTCGCTGGCCCGTCGCGCCCTGGCCGGGCTCGTCGACCGTCGCCACCCCCTCCGGTGCGTCCGTCGGCGTCGCCTCGTCGTCCATCTGATCCCCCCGGTGAAGCACGTCCCCGCCGCTGCGCGTCGCCTCGTCGGGGTGCAGGGCACCCTCCTGGTCGTCGCGCGCGGAAGCCATCGCACCACCGTACCAAGCGAGCGAGCCCGGCACGCCCGCCCTGAGGACGATCACGAAAGGGACACGACCTCGACCAGCACCTGCCGCTGAGCGACCGCTCGCGGTAGTCTGGGCGAGCACGACGACGTGTCCGCATCGAGTCCCGAGGGTGAACGCCGCCCGAACACCAGACGGAGGGGCGCCACAGACGGCGCCCGACCGCACCTCCCGGGGCACGACCCAGAAGCACGACCGACACCTGTCCAGACCCGGGGCCCGCCCCACGGATCTCCGATCCGAGGTCCAGGCGGCGCACCGTGACGGCCCTCACCACCGGCCGGCACGGAACGACAGGCAGACAGTCAGCCCCACGAGGAGACAGACGTGAGCAAGACAGACAGCACCGCCCCCCAGATCGTGATCCTGGCCGCCGGCCTCGGCAGCCGCCTCGGTCGTTCGCTGCCCAAGGCGCTCACCGAGCTGAGCGACGGCCGCACCATCATGCAGCAGCAGTTCGACAACATCCGATCGGCGTTCGGGCCCGACGCCCGCATCACCGTCGTCGTCGGCTACAAGTTCGAGCACATCGTCGAGGCGTTCCCCACCGCCTCCTTCGTCTACAACGAGCAGTACGACCAGACGAACACCTCGAAGAGCCTGCTGCGCGCGCTGCGTGCCAGCACGTCGGGCGGCGTCCTCTGGATGAACGGCGACGTCGTGTTCGACCCCGAGGCGCTGCGCCGTGCCGCGCGTCAGGTCCGCGACGAGCAGTCGTTCGTCGCCGTCAACACCTCGAAGGTCTCCGACGAAGAGGTCAAGTACACGACCACCGCCGAGGGCTACATCGCGCAGCTGTCGAAGCAGGTCGTGGGCGGCCTCGGCGAGGCGGTCGGCATCAACTTCGTCGCCAAGGCCGACAAGGCCGTGCTCATGCGCCAGCTCGCCAAGGTCGACGCGCAGGACTACTTCGAGCGCGGCATCGAACTGGCCATCGAGCAGAACGGGCTACTCTTTGAGCCCGTGGACATCTCCGACCTCTACGCCGTCGAGGTCGACTTCGCCGAGGACCTGGAGCGCGCGAACCTCTTCGTGTGACCGGGGCCCGCCCCGTCGGCCGGGATGTCCCCCGAGACCGAGGACACCCGTGAGCACAGCCCTGGCCGATCGTCCCCGGCGCACCGGGGCCGCCCGCTACCGCCAGACGCTGTGGCTGCTGACCAGCCGCGACCTCAAGGTCCGGTACTCGACGTCCGCGCTCGGCTACGTCTGGTCGATCCTCGATCCGCTGGTGATGGCGGGGATCTACTTCTTCGTCTTCCAGGTGGTCTTCCAGCGATCGGTCGGCGAAGACCCGTACATCGTCTTCCTGCTGAGCGGGCTCCTCCCGTGGATGTGGTTCAACGGAGCGGTCTCCGACAGCACCCGGGCCTTCATCCGCGAGGCGAAGCTGGTGCGGTCGACGAAGATCCCCCGGACGATCTGGGTGTTCCGCCTGGTCGGCTCGAAGGGGATCGAGTTCGCCCTGAGCCTGCCGGTGCTCGCCCTGTTCGCGGTCCTCGGCCGAGCCGAGCTGCACTGGCAGGTGGTGTTCCTGCCCCTCGCCATGGTCATGCAGACCGTGCTCGTCGCCGGAGTGGGGCTGATCGTCGCCCCCCTGGTCGTGTTCTTCCGCGACCTCGAGCGCGCGACCAAGCTCGCCCTCCGGTTCCTCTTCTACGCGTCCCCGATCATCTACGGCACCCGCGACCTGCCCGAGAGCCTGCACGTCCTCGCGGCCTTCAACCCGCTGAGCGGGATCTTCGGCCTCTACCGGTCCGCGTTCTTCCCCGAGCAGCTCGACCTGCTCGAGGTCCTCGTCGGAGGCGGCATGTGCCTGCTCCTCCTCGCCGTCGGCCTCGCGGTGTTCCGGGCCAGCGAGCGCGCCGTGCTGAAGGAGATCTGATGACTCCCCCCACCGGCGACCAGCCCGTGATCCGCGTCGAGGGCGTCGGCATCCGGTTCCGCCGCAACCGCCGCGGACGCCGCTCCTTCAAGGACCTCTTCTCCGACTCGAGCCGGCGGTCCCGCCCCGGCGAGTTCTGGGCCCTGCGCGACGTCTCGTTCGACGTCCGTGCGGGCGAGGCGATCGGGGTCGTGGGCCGCAACGGGCAGGGCAAGTCGACGCTGCTCAAGCTCGTGGCCGAGGTCATCCTCCCCGACACGGGGTCCGTCTCGGTCTCGGGAGGCGTCGCCCCCCTCATCGAGATCACCGGCGGCTTCGTCGCCGACCTCACCGTGCGCGAGAACGTGTACCTGACAGCGGGCCTGCACGGCATGCGCCGGGACGAGATCGACGAGCGCTTCGACGAGATCATCGACTTCGCCGAGATCGCCGCGTTCGTCGACACCCCCTACAAGCACCTCTCGAGCGGCATGAAGGTCCGGATCGCGTTCGCCGTCATCTCCCGGCTCGAGGAGCCCGTCATCCTCGTCGACGAGGTCCTCGCGGTGGGCGACAAGGCGTTCCGCGAGAAGTGCTACGGGCGGATCGAGCAGATGCTGGCCGACGGCCGCACGCTGTTCCTCGTGTCGCACAACGAGCGCGACCTCAAGCGCTTCTGCGCCCGGGGCCTCTACCTCGACAAGGGCGAGCTGGTGTTCGACGGCCCGCTCGACGAGGCCCTGGCCCGCTACTCCTCCGATCATCCTCCCCGGCCCGCGGCGTAGCATCCGGTGATGCCCGATCGCCACGTCTCGCCCCGTCCCGCCGAGGACGACATCGTCCGCATCGATCCCGCCACCGGGTCTCCCGAGCCGTACCGGGCCGCGTCGCAGGACGGCCAGGTCGTCGACTCGGCGTGGCTGCGCCGTCTCGACCGCCTCCTCGCCGTCCAGCGGCCCGTGGTCGTCAAGCACGTCGCGGCCCTGCGGCGCCGCCACCGCAAGGCCGACCCGGCCAAGCTCATCCGCATCCTCGAGCGCGAGTACCTGACGGCCGTCACGTCCGGCGGGGCGGCCGTCGGGGCGAGCGCGGTCATCCCCGGCGTCGGCTGGGGCATCTCCCTCGCCCTCTCCGGGGTGGAGACCGCGGGGTTCCTCGAGGCGAGCACCCTGTTCGCCCAGTCCGTCACCGAGGTGCACGGCATCGCCGTCACCGACCCGGAACGCGCCCGGGCACTCGTCATGACGATGATGATGGGCGCCCCCGGCGCCACCCTCGTCCGGCAGTTCGCCGGGGAGGCGCTGGGCACGGCCCCTGCCCGCAGCGCGTTCTGGGGCGAGCTGGTCACGCAGAAGCTCCCCAAGACGGCCATCAGCGGGCTGACCGACACCGTCCGCAAGCACTTCGTCCGGCGCTTCGCCGCGTCGCAGACCGCCACGGTCCTCGGCAGGGCCGTCCCGTTCGGGATCGGCGCGGTCGTCGGCGGCACCGGAAACCACCTGCTGGGGCGCAAGGTCGTCGCGAGCGCGAGGGACGCGTTCGGACCGGCTCCCGCCTCCTTCCCGGTCGAGCTCGGGGCCTGACGCACCTGCCGGCCCGACGGTCCGCCGCGACCTCGTCGTGCGGCGGGAGGTCGTTCCTCCCCCGACAGGGCGCAGTCCACAGGGCGGAGCGGGAAGGGTCGGGGGTCCGACCTACCGTCACGGCATGACCGTGACAGCTCCCACCGCCTACAGCGTCCCCTTCCGCCTCGACCGCTCGCGTGGGCCGCGGATCCTCCGCCTCGTCAACGACGGCAGCGAGACCGTGTCGTCCCTGAGGGTCACCCTGCTCGGCTCCGGCCTCCTGGTGCCCGTGAGCACCGGCACCCTGGCCCCCGGGCAGTCCCTGGCCCTGAGCGTCATCGGCCCCGAGCTCGTGGCGAGCTCGATCGCCGTCGTGCGGTGGTTCCGGCCGTCCCGGGAGGAGTACCTCTGGCGGTTCAGCTTCTGACGGCGCGGGCGCGACGCTCCGCCACGTAGTCGGCAGCCGAGAACGCCTCGAGCACGGGCGGCAGGTGGTCGCCCGACATGCCGCCGACCAGCACGGCCGGGTCGACGCCGAGCACCGCCGCGAGTCGCACGATCGTGTGGAGGACGGGGTTGCCGACGCCGCGCTCGATCTTGCCGTAGTTCGACACGTTCATCCCCGCGAGGTGGGCGACCTCGTCCTGGCTGAGCCCGAGGCGCTGACGCTCGCCGCGGACACGTTCACCGAAGAGCAGGGCGGCGGGAGACGAGGGATCGGGCATGCCTCATGGATACGCCCCTCAGCGATGCGGTGCCAGATTCCAGACGCCTGGATGCCACGGCCACGAGCGCTGCATGCCTCCGCCCTCGGCCGAGGACCGAGCCTAGGAGGCGGTCTCGCCGCCCGAGGACTCGGTGTCCGATGCGTCGATGTCCGTCGCATCGGCGCGCCGGGCGAAGTCGTCCCTCCGCTCGACGAGCCGCAGCACCGCCTCCTCGAACCGCCTCGTGGCGGCGCCGGGAGTCGTGTCGCCGAAGTACCGGCGGACCCAGTGCTCGAGGCGTCGACGAGCCTCCGGGTCGTCACGGACGCGGTCCACCACGTCGACGACGTCGCCGGCCTCCGCGGCCTCGAGCCACTCGGCGGCCCCGAGGTAGCCTCGTTCGTCGACGTCGGCCTCGGCGGACGCCGGCCTCGTCACGAGGAGGGGCCTGCCCGTCGCGAGGCGGTCGTAGATCATCGCCGAGACGTCGGTGATCGCGACGTCCGCCGTCGTGAGCTGCCAGCCGAGCTGCGGACTGGTGTCGTAGATGTGGCCTGCTCCGGGCGCCGCCGCGTTCGCGGCCTCGATCGCCGCCACGACGGCCTCGTGCGCGCGCCGGTAGTCACGGTCGACCACCCCGCTGCGAGGGTGCGGGCGGTAGACGAGCCGGTGGCGCCCCGACGCCAGCAGCGCCTCGGCCAGACGGACGCCGTGCGTCGCGATGGACCCGTAGGTGGCCGCCGGGCGATCGCCCTCCCAGGTCGGGGCGTAGAGCACGACGATGCGGTCGTCCGGCTCGAACGGGGGCGTCCCCGCAGCGTGGTCGGCCTGGGGCCGGCCGATGGGCACGGCACGACGGTCGAGGTCGTAGTCCCAGAGGGCGGCCTCGAGCCGTGCCCGGGCGGCGTCGCCCGCGATGAAGGCGTAGTCGTACGCCTTGAACTGGTTCGTGGTCATGTACATCTTGTCGCTCTCGCCGTGGTTGACGAAGACGTGCCACATGCGCCCGTAGCGCATCATCTGGAAGTTCTTGGCATTCTGGTTCACGTACAGGGTCATGGCCAGGGGCTGCGACCCGACGAAGTCCTCGAGGTCGACGACCTGACGGGCGTAGACGACGGGGACGGGCGACTCCTCCAGGAGGGCGAGCATGGCGCCGGGCGAGCGCGCGACGATGGCGACGGGGACGGTCTCGGCGAGATGGGCCAGCGGCCCGTACCACTGCCTGATCTGGTACATGTTGACCGCCGTGTCCGCGAAGTAGACGGCGACGCGGACCGTCCCGGGCGCCGGGCGCCGGCGGTCGTCGCCGAGACGCTCGAGCTGCCGGCGCTGACGCCGCGACTTCCAGGCACGCGAGGCCAGTCCCCTGGCGAGCGAGAGATCCCGTTTCAAGGGCACGGAGGGTCCTCCTGTGGTGCTGATGTCCCCGACGACCGTCGCGCACCGGGGTGTCCCAGGCTAGATCACCGGCGGTCGGCCGGACCTGGACATGCGCAGGACCGTTACCCAACCGATGGACCGACGGCCACCGGGAGACGTGCGCCAGCCCTCGGCCCAGCCGCCGAACCAGGCCCCGAGGCGGGCCGGCGTCGAGGCCCAGCGCAGCACCTGCACCGCCGTCCAGCTGCCGACGTACACGGGGACGAGCGGCCACGGCAGGTTCCGCTTGGCGAGCCACACCCGGTTGCGGGCGTTGAGCCGGTGGTACTCGGCGTGGCGCGCAGGGTCGATCGCGGGGTGGTGCGCCACGAGTCCGCCCTCGTAGCGGACCCGGAGGCCCTGCGCCCAGACTCGCCACGCGAGCTCGATGCCCTCGTGGGCGTAGAAGTAGGGCTCGCCCCAGCCCCCGCAGGCGTCGAAGACCCGGCGAGGCATCACCGTGGCGCCCTCCCAGACCGAGAAGACGTCGCTCGACACCGCAGGGTCGCCCTTGCGCAGCCGCGGGATCCAGCGGCGGGGCGAGGTGGCCCCGGAGGCGTCGACGACCCGGGGCTGGACGAGCCCCACGTCGCCCTCGTGCCGCATCAGCTCGATCGCGTCGGCGAGGAACGTCGGGGAGGGGATGCTCGCGTCGTCGTCGAGGAAGAACACCCACTCGCCCGACACGCGCTCGGCGCCGCGGTTGCGACCCGCGGGGATGCCGACGTTCTCGGGGAGCGTCAGGACCGACACGCCCTCGGGCACGGGGCCGGGGCCCCCGCCGTTCCCGACGCACACGACGTCGACCTCGACGCCGACCTGCGCGAGGACGCTCTCGAGGCCGCGGCGCAGGTCGGCGGGCCGGCGGCCCTGGGTCAGGCTGACGACCCCGACCCGAGGTGTCGACCCAGCCGCCTCGCCGCTCAGGAGCGGACCCTCTTCGACGCCATGATGGCCACGAAGTGGCCCACGAGGGCGACCACGGACAACGGCAGCAGCAGCGACACGAGCACGCGGTCCGCGAGGGGCTCGCCGACGACCAGCCCCACGAGGGCGGCGACGAAGGCGAGCATCGTCAGCTCGACGGAGTGGTAGAGCCGGTGGAACGGGACGAAGCGGGCGGCGGAGCGGAGCCGCGACAGGAGGCGCCCGCTGGGGACGGTCGCGCCGCCGCGCTTGTCCTCGAGGCGGGTCAGGCCGGCGTTGGCCCGGGCCACGTGCACCATGTCGTTGAGGGCCTTGTTGAGGACGATGACGAGCGCGAGCGCCGTGCCGAGCGTCGTCCAGAGCCAGTCGGCGGGCACGTCGAACGGCCAGCCGGCCGCCCGGACCCCGAGCGCCACGGGGATGAGGGCCTCGGTCGAGTAGTGCCCGACCTTGTCGAGGAACACCCCGGCCGGTGAGCTCGTCCCCCGCCACCGGGCGACCTCGCCGTCGCAGCAGTCGACCAGCATCTGCAGCTGGCCGAGGACGAGGGCGAGCATCGCGCCGCCGATGCCGGGCACGAGCAGCGCCGCGGCGGTGGCCCAGCCCGTGAGGATCATGAGCCCGGTGACGCCGTTCGCGGTGACGCTCGTCTTGAGCAGCCACCACGTGAGGTAGGGCGAGACGTCGCGCAGGTAGAGCGAGGCCGTCCAGTGCTCGGCGTTGGCACGGCTGCGGACCTCGGGCGGCTGGGCCACCCGTCGCAGCTCGGCGATGGACGTGGGACGCGAGGGCAGCGCGGTCATGGCGTGAGGCTATCTTCCCGTGTGCGCGGTGATGTTCCCCGTCAGGTCGAGGAACCCCGCCACGAAGCCGAGCCCCCAGCCGAAGTGGATGGAAGGCAAGACTACGAGAAACCACAGCCGCGTGCGGAGACCGTCGCCCCGGGCCACGAGGACGGCGGCCAGCACCACGAACGCGACGTAGAGACCCGGCACGACGAGCCCGAGCAGCGCCCAGGCCGCCGCCGTCCCCGTCAGCGCGCCGACGAGGCCCACCAGGCCGGCCAGCACGCCCAGGGCGACGCCCACCACCATCGCGGGCGGCACGAGGTAGCGGAGCGTGTTGGCCTTGGGGAACCGCCGCGCGAGCTCGCCCCGCCACAGCCCCGTGGCGACGAACTGCCGGGCGAGCTTGCGGAGGCTGGGTCGCGGACGGTACGTCACCACGAGCTCGGGCGTGAACCAGACGATGCCCCCGGTGGCGCGGAGGCGGCGGTTGAGCTCCCAGTCCTGGCCGCGCTTGACGCCCTCGTCGAACAGTCCGACCTCGAGGAGGCGGTGGCGCAGGAACACGCCCAGGTAGGCCGTCTCGGTCGGCCCCTCCGCACCTCCGACGTGGTGGGGGGTGCCGCCGAGCCCGACCCGGCTGCCGTACGCGCGGGCCACGGCCTTCTCGAAGGGCGTGCGCCCCTCCGCCAGCATGATGCCGCCCACGTTGTCGGCGCCGCTGCGGCGCAGCGCGTCGACGGCCAGCCGCGTGTAGTCCCGCGGGAGCACCGAGTGCGCGTCGACCCGCACCGTGATCGGGTGCACGCTGGCGCGGATGGCCACGTTCAGGCCCGCCGGCGTGGAGCCGACCGGGTTCGGCAGGGTGCGGATGCGGGGATCGGCGGCCGACATCGCCGCGACGACCTCGTTGGTGCCGTCGACGCTCGGGCCGAGGGCCAGGAGGACCTCGAACGGCCCCTCGTAGTCCTGGTCGACGAGGCTCTCGACCGCGGCACGGATCTCTCGCTCCTCGTTGAGCACGGGCATGACGTAGGACACGCCGGGCGCCGGGCTGTCGGGGAAGGTCATGGAGGTGCCTCGGGATGCGGCGCTGACGCGCTGACGGACGAGACCGGAGCCCCGCGGAGATCCTGCCGAGCCTACCAAGGCCGCAGGGCGGGCCGGGGCAGCAGGTGCCCCGGTCCGCCCTGAGGAGGAGCCGTGTCGTCCCCGAGGTCAGCTCGTGAGCGTGTCCAGGGTCACCTGGGCGGTCGCCTCCGCGCCGTCCCGCACGTACGTCAGCTCGGCCGTGGCGCCCCCGGCGAGGAACCGGACCTGGGCGGTCAGGTCGGTGCGGCTCGTGACCGCGATGCCGTTGAACTCGGTGACCACGTCGCCGGCACGCAGGCCGGCCTCCTGGGCCGCGCCTCCCTGGCTGATCTCGACGATGAGCGCTCCGACCCGGTCGGCGCCCTGCGCCGTGGCCGCGTCGTCGACGCTCGCGCCGAGGAGGCCGTGGGTGGCGCTCCCGTTCGCGATGATCTCCTTCGAGACCCGCTGCACGAGGGCGGAGGGGATGGAGAAGCCCACGCCGATGCTGCCCGAGGACGAGCCGGAGCTGGCGATCGCCACGTTCAGGCCGATCAGGTCTCCCTTGGCGTCGAGCAGCGCGCCGCCCGAGTTGCCGGGGTTGATCGACGCGTCCGTCTGGATGACCGGCAGCGAGATCACGCTGCTCGCCTGGTTCTGGGTGCTCCCGTCGCCGTTGTTGAACGAGAACGGGCCCTGGCCGTTGTTGTCGCCCTGGTCGCCCTGGTCGCTGCCGTCGCTCGGCGCGGCCGAGGACTGGACGGTGATGCTGCGGTTCAGGGTCGACACGATGCCGTCGGTCACGGTGTTCGAGAGCCCCAGGGGCGCCCCGATGGCCACGGCGGTGTCGCCCACGTTGAGCTTGGACGAGTCGGCGAACGTGATGGGCTTGAGGCCCGTGGCGTCGACCTTGAGGACGGCGAGGTCGACCGTGGGGTCGAGGCCCACGACCTCGGCGGGCAGGATGTTGCCGTCGCTGAGGGTGACGGTCACCGTGCCGGAGGCGCTCGCGCCGTCGAGGGTGACGACGTGCGTGTTGGTGACGATGTAGCCGTCGTCGGAGACGATGACGCCCGACCCCGTGCCGCCCGACGATCCGCTCGCGACGTTGATGGTGACGACGGACGGCGTGGCCTTGGCCGCGACGGCCGTGATGGCCGTGGCGTCGTCGTAGTCGTTGACCGTGAGCTCACGGGACGGGCCGCTCGAGGCGGTCGTGCCGCCGCGTCCGTCGGCGACCACTCCTCCCACGACCCCGCCGAGCGCGCCGCCCGCGATCAGGCCGACGGCGAGGGCGGCCGCGAGGACGCCCTTGCCGCCGCGGCGCTTCGTCGTCGTCGAGGGGGGAGGCGCCCAGGAGGCGGCACCCTGAGGAGCTCCGCCCGCGGCGGGCCGCCCGAAGGCGTCCGTCTGCGGCGACGACGCCTGCGCGTACTGCGACCCCTGCGGCGCCTGCTGGTACGACGAGGGCTGCTGGTAGGAACCAGGCTGCTGGTACGACGCAGGCTGCTGGTGGGCCGCGTGCTGCTGGTACGACGCAGGCTGCTGGTGGGCTGCGGGCTGCTGGTACGAGGCGGGCTGCTGGTACGAGGCGGGCTGCTGGTAGGACGCGGGCTGCTGGTACGAGGCCGGCTGCTGCTGGTGGGACGCGGGCTGCTGGTACGACGCCGGCTGCTGGGAGGACCCAGGCTGCTGGGGCGCGGCAGGGCGCCCGTTGGCCGAGCCGGCGCGCGCGGCCGCCTCGTCGGCGAGGGATCCCGGCGTGCTGCCCGGCAGGGGCGGTGCGCCGAACGTCACCGGGGGCTCCTGCCCGCGCGGAGCGGTGGCGGCCGTCTCGGGAAGGCCTGCGGAGTCCGGTCGGTCGGCCCGCGCCTCCTCGGCGGGGCCCCCGGTCGTCGGCGCCTCGTTCGTCGCGTCGGCGTCGTGGTCGTGGTCGGGACCGACGTGGTCGTCCGCGCCTCGGGGGGTCTCGTTCATGAGGGTGTGCTCCTTCCAAGCCCTGACAGCCTGGTCGCGCAAGCTGTGCAGCGCATAAGACCCGCCTGGGAGCGGGCTGCGGTCAGCTTATGCGTCCGCCGGTGAGGGTCGGCCTGCCCCCGCAGAGGTGACCGGTCGTGCGGGTACCGTGACAGCACCATGACTGCACCTGCCCCCTGGGAACGCGCCGCGCGCGGCGCCATGCTGCTCGACGGTGCCGGCCGCGCCGCGCCCACCGTCTTCGCCGAGATGTCCGCGCTGGCGGCCCGCACCGGGGCGATCAACCTCGGCCAGGGGTTCCCCGACGAGGACGGGCCCCGGGTCGTGCTCGACGCCGCCCACGCCGCCCTCGAAGCCGGCCTGAACCAGTACCCGCCCGGTCGCGGCAGGCCCGAGCTGCTCGAGGCCGTCGCCGAGCACCAGCGGCGTTTCTACGGCATCGAGCTCGACCCGGGACGCGAGGTGCTCGTCACGGCCGGCGCCACCGAGGCCCTGGCCGCGACGGTCCTCGCCCTCGTCGACGACGGTGACGAGGTCGTCACCCTCGAGCCGTTCTACGACGCCTACGGAGCCGTGATCGGCCTCGCCGGCGGGGTGCACCGCACCGTCCCGATGCGCGGGGCCGAGTTCGCGGTGGACCACGCCGAGCTTCGCGCGGCGTTCTCCGACCGCACGGCCCTCGTGATCGTGAACGACCCGCACAACCCGACGGGCACGGTGCTCGACGCGGCGACGAGGCAGCTCGTCGTCGACCTGGCGCGCCGCCACGACGCCGTCCTCGTCACGGACGAGGTGTACGAGCACCTGCTCTTCGACGGTGCCGCACACGTGCCGCTCTCGACCCTGCCGGGCGCCGCGGAGCGCACGCTGAGCATCTCCAGCGGCGGGAAGACCTTCAGCACGACGGGCTGGAAGATCGGCTGGCTCACCGGCCCCGAGCACCTCGTGTCGAAGGTGATGACGGTCAAGCAGTACCTGACGTTCGTGAACGGCTCGGTCTTCCAGCCCGCGATCGCCGTGGGGCTGGGCATGCCCGACGAGTGGTTCGCGGGGCTCGCCGCCGGCCTGCAGCGCAAGAGGGACGTGCTGGCTGACGGCCTCGCCGCCGCCGGCTTCTCGGTCGCGCCGTCCCGCGGCGGCTACTTCGTCGTCGCCGACGCCGCCCCGCTCGGCTTCCCGGACGCCGCCGACCTCTGCCGGCGACTGCCCGAGCTCGCCGGCGTCGTCGGCGTCCCCGTCAGCGCCTTCTGCCACGAGGAGGCGGCGGTCGAGCACGCGTCGCGCATCCGGTTCGCGTTCTGCAAGCGCACGGAGGTGCTCGAGCAGGCGGCTCGTCAGCTGGCGGCCCTGCGCGTCTGAGGCACGAGCGGGGCGCCTCCTCGGCTCACGGGGTCTTGCCGGCCGCACCGGCCGCGTCGCCCGCGCCGGCCGTGTCGCTGCGTGCCGTGGTGCGCTCGGCCAGCACGGCGCCGGCCTTCGCGAGCCACCGCTGCGGCTCCGCCCGCGAGGCGGCGGCTCCCCCGGCCAGGACGGACGTGTCGACGACGTCCACGAACCCGGCCGGGTCCGCTGCCACCTGGCCGGCCACCAGGGCGACCGGCACGTCGAGGGCACGAGCCGAGGAGGCGACCCATGAGACGAGCTTGCCTCCTGCCGTCTGCTCGTCGAACCGCCCCTCCCCGGTGACGACGAGGTCGGCCTCGGCGACCAGGCGGTCGAGCCCCACGGCCTCCGCGACGGCCTCCGCGCCGGAGACGACGGTCGCGCCCCAGACGAGGAGCCCGAAGCCCGTCCCGCCCGCGGCCCCGGCGCCCGGCCTCGACGGATCGGCGTCGACCAGCACGGCGAAGCCCTCGAGCGCGCGCTCGAGGGCGAGGACGTCGTCGGCAGTGGCGCCCTTCTGTGGACCGAACACAGCAGCAGCGCCGCGCGGTCCCAGCAACGGCGCCGTCACGTCGGACCAGATCTCGACACCGCCCGCGGGCAGGGGCCGGAGACCGGACAGGTCGACCCGCACGGCCGCGGCCAGCCCGTGCGACCCGTCGACCACGGGCTCGCCCAGGGAGTCGAGGAGGCGCGCGCCGAGCTCCGTGAGGAGCCCGGCGCCCCCGTCGGTCGACGCGCTGCCGCCCAGCCCGACGACGAGGCGCTGTGCACCTGCGTCGAGCGCGTCGGCGAGCACCCGGCCGAGGCCGCGCGTGTGGGCGTCGTGGGGCGCGGGTGCCGACATCAGCCCGAGGCCGCTCGACGACGCGAGCTCCGCCACGGCCGTGCCGTCGGGGAGCATCAGCCAGGACGCGGTGACGGCCCGACCGTCGGGGCCGGGCACGACGACCTCGTGACGTGTGCAGGTCGGGAGCACGGACTCGAGGGCGTCGAGGGTGCCCTCCCCGCCGTCGGCCAGGGGCAGCTCGGTCACGTGGTCGCCCGGCCGCACGGAGCGCCAGCCCTCGGCGACGGAGGCGGCCACGGCGGCGGCGCCCGCGGTCCCCTTGAAGGAGTCGGGCGCGACGACGACGGCGAGGCCTGGCACAGGGACATGCTGGCACACCGGGCGCCAGGCACGGGAGGGTCGGACACCGGGAACGACAGAAGCCCTGATCGACTGATCAGGGCTTCTGTCGTGGTGCGGCGTTGGTTGCGGGGGCAGGATTTGAACCTACGACCTCTGGGTTATGAGCCCAGCGAGCTACCGAACTGCTCCACCCCGCGGCACGAGAAGAAACTTATCACGGCAACTGACGCTCCACAAATCGAGGCCGCGCGAGGTGCTGTCGGGCGAGCCTGGTCACCCGCAGAGCGCCTGCGGAGACGGCGACGGCCGCCCCTCGACGAGTCGAGAGGCGGCCGTCGCCGTCAGGTCGTGACGTCACTGGCCGCTGGCGGCCACCGCGTCCTCGAGGGCGGTCTGGAGGCGCTGGTCGGCCTCCGCCGCCGCCACCAGGTCGTTCGACGCGTACGCCGCCGCACGGTCGTCCAGCGCGGACTGAGCGTCGGCCAGGGCCGCGTTCAGCGCCGAGTTGCCCGTGGCGGTGCCCGCGTCCGGAGCGGGCGTCGCCGTGCCCGGGTCGGTCGTCCCCGAGTCGGTGCCCGTGTCGCCGCCGGTGTCCGTCGACGTGCCGTCGTCCGTCTCGGGCACGGCGTCGTCTCCGGCCACCGCCCCGGAGTTGCCGCCGAACAGCGAGTCGAGCGCGCCGTTCAGGGTGTCCTCGAAGGCGATCTTCTCGCCGAACGAGACCAGCACCTTCTGCAGCACGGGGTACGACGTCTCGGAGTTCGACTTCACGTAGATCGGCTGCACGTAGAGCAGGCCGCCGCCGACGGGGAGCGTGAGCAGGTTGCCCCGCACGACGCTCGTGTCGCCCCGGGTGAGGAGCGCCAGCTGGTTCGCGACCGCCGTGTCGGTGTTGAAGTTGTTCTGCACCTGTCCGGGGCCGGGCACCGTGTCGGTCTTGGGCAGGGTCAGCAGCGAGAGCTTCCCGTAGTTCTCCGAGATCTCCCCCGGTGTCGAACCGGCGTCCGCGTTGGCCGCCAGGTAGCCGGTCAGCACGTTCCTCGCGTTCTCTCCCGACTGCTGCGGGATGTACGTCGAGTAGATGGAGAAGGCCGGGTCCTGGTCGGGAAGCTGGAGCGTCAGGTAGTACGGCGGCTGCAACGGCGGGCTGGCCGCGTTGCTCGTCGGCTCGTTGGGCGTGACCCACGCGTCGTCGCTCGAGTAGAACGAGTCCGCGTCGGTGACGTGGTACGTGCCGAGGATGGCGCGCTGCACCTTGAACATGTCCTGCGGGTAGCGGACGTGCTGCATGAGCTCGACGCTCATGTCGCTGAGCGGGCTGACCGTCGACGGGAAGATCTTCTCCCAGGTCTTGAGGATCGGGTCCTCGGTGTCCCAGGCGAAGAGGTCGACCGACCCGTCGTAGGCGTCGACCGTCGCCTTGACCGAGTTGCGGATGTAGTTGATCTCGTTCGACGCGTAGACGGGACGCTCGGTGTAGGTGTCGGCGATCGCGTCGGACAGGGCCTGCGGCTTCGAGTACGGGTACTCGCGCGTCGTCGTGTAGGCGTCGACGATCCACTTGACCTTGCCGTCGACCACAGCCGGGTAGGGCGCGCTGTCGATGGTCAGGTACGGAGCCACCTTCTGCACCCGCTGCGCCGGGTCACGGTCGTAGAGGATCTGCGAGCCGTCGTTGACGGCGTCGGACAGGAAGACCTGCTCGGACTGGAACTTGATGGCGTAGATGAGCTTCTTGAAGGCGCTGTCGAGCTTGGGCCCGCCGTCGCCGCTGAAGGTCGTCGTCTGGTTCGTGCCGTTGTCGTTGCTGCCCGAGGGGTAGTCGAGCTCGATGTCGTCGCCGCCCTCGCCGCCGACGATCGAGTAGGCGGGCGACTCCTGGCCGAAGTAGATCCGCGGCTCGTACTCGTCCGCGTCGCCGAGCGCGCCGTTGACGGGGATGCCCGACTCGAGGAACACGGGCTGGCCGTCGGCCGAGCGCTGGTTGCCGTAGGCCGCGACGACGCCGTAGCCGTGGGTGTAGACGAACGTCGTGTTGTAGGGCGTGGCCGAGCTGCCGAGCTGGTCGGTGTTGAGCTCGCGCACGGCGATCACCGTGTCCTGCGTCGCTCCGTCGATCGTGTAGCGGTCCACGGAGAGCTGCTCGGGGAAGCTGTAGTACTGACGGTACTGCTGCAGCTGGGCGAAGGCGTCGGTCACGAGGGCCGGGTCGATGATGCGGATGTTCGCGGTCGTGACCGCGTCGCCCGCCAGGGCGCCCGCCTCGGCGTCGGACACGGCGTCGTACGGCTGCTCCTCGACGTCGGAGACGCCGTACGCGTCCCGGGTGGCCTGGATGTTGCGGTCGATGTACGTCGACTCGACGGTGCGCTCGCTGGGCTCGACCTGGAAGCGCTGGACGATCCACGGGTAGATGCCGCCGACGATGATGCTGATGATGATCAACGCGGCGGTGCCGATGACCGACAGGCGCCAGCGGCCGATGATCGCGGTCACGACGAACAGCACGGCGACGACCGCCGCGGCGAGCGCGAGGATCTGCTTGCCGGGGATGCCGGCCGCGACGTCGGTGTAGGTGGCACCCGTGATGAGCTTGTTGGTGCCGTCGGAGAGCGTGGCGTACTGGTCGAGCCACAGGCTGACGCCCTGGAGCAGCAGGTAGACGGCGGCGGTCACGGCCAGCTGGATCCGCGCGACCCGCGAGATGCGGACGTCGCGGCCCGAGAAGCGGAGCGCTCCGTACAGGTAGCTCGTGGCGACCGCGGCGATGCCGCTGATCAGCACGACCGCCGACGCGAAGCCGACGACGCCTTGGTAGAAGGGCAGCTCGAACACGTAGAAGCCCACGTCGAGGCCGAACTGCGGATCGGTCTGGCCGAAGGGCGTCCGGTTGAGCCACTGGAGGGTCGTCTGCCAGTTGGTGGACGTGGCGATGCCGGCGAACAGACCGAGGACCACGGGGACGCCGATGACGACGACACGGCGCAGCGGCTCGATGACCTGCTGGTAGCGGTCGAGCTGCGAGTTGAGCTTGGCGTAGACCGGCCGGAACCGGAACGCGACCTCGATGCTCACCCACACCGGCACGGCCATGGCCACGAAGCCGACGAAGAACATCGCCGCCCCGGCCAGCCACTGGGTCGTCAGCACGTTGGCGAAGCCCAGCTGGTCGTACCAGAGGTAGTCCGTCAGCAGCGACGAGAAGATGAAGAAGGCGATGACCAGGGCGGCGAGGACCGCCACCGTCACCAGGACGGGCAATCGGGGCGAGCGTCGTACGGGTCGCGACGATGCAGGTGACGTCAAGTGGTTGCTCCTGGATCAGGGGACGTGGACGGCCATCCTACGGGGGCCGCTCCCGAACAGGCTGCGAGCCCGCCCATCGTCCTCGACACGTCCAAGAGGGAGCTGGACGCGCCTCCTCGTGCCTACTGTGCCGAGCAGGTGGGCAGGGCCCCGGTGTCGCCTCCGTCGGCCACGGTCTCGAGCGCCGTCACGGCGTCGTCGAGCGTCGCGACCGAGTAGACGTCGAGCCCGTCGGGCACGTGGCCGACGACCTCGTCGCAGTTCGAGCGGGGCGCGAGGAAGACGGTGGCGCCCGCGTCGAGCGCGCCGTAGAGCTTCTGGCGGATGCCGCCGATCGGGCCGACCGTGCCGGAGGCGGTGATCGTGCCCGTGCCCGCGACCCGCTCGCCGCCGTTGAGCTCGCCGGGCGTCGTCTTGTCGATGATGCCGAGGGCGAACATCATTCCGGCGCTGGGGCCGCCCACCTTGTCGAGGCGCAGGGTGACGTCGAAGGGGAACGTGTAGTCGACGCTCACCCCGACCCCCAGCAAGGAGGTGCCCTGCACCTCCTGGGGCGTGATCCGCTCGGTCTCGCGCTGCCCCGACCTCTCGACCACCACCTCCGCCGGGGACGTGGCCCCGTTGTCGGCCACGATCGAGCGCAGGGCGTCGACGTCGCCGTTCGTCGTCAGGTCCTGCCCGTTGACGCTCACGAGCACGTCGCCCTCCTCGAGCACGCCCTCGGACGGACCGCCGGGCGAGACCTGGCTCACCGACACCGTGCTGGGGACCTGGTACCCCTCGTGCACCAGGGCGGCCGCGACGGCGGACTTCTGGGAGTTCTGCATGTCGACGGCGTTCTGCTCGTCGACCTGCTCGTTCGAGACGCCGGAGGGGTAGATCGCCTCGACCGGCACGACGGCCCGGCTCGGGGAGAACCAGGAGCCGACGACCTCGATCCAGCTCGGGCGGACGGACTCGTTGCCCTGGACGCTCACGGTGAGGAGGTCGAGGGAGCCCGCCGTGGGGTAGGTCTCCGCACCGTCGACGGTGATCAGGGGGGCGTCCTCGCCCTCGTACTCGGCGGTGCCCAGGGTGTCGAAGACGGGGCCGGGCTGCTCGATCAGGTACGGCGACGGGATGAAGGTGAGCGCGAGGCCGGAGACGAGCGCGACGCCGAGGAGGGACCAGCCCAGACGGCCGGAACGGCGACCGGCCGTGGCGGCTCGGGTCGGGGGCGTGAACAAGGCCACGGGTGTTCCTCTCGCTGTTCGCCACGGGCGCAGCGAAGGACCCTGGGGCATCGGCCGGGATCCAGGCTGTTCCTGGGGCCACGAGCTAGCGTAGCCACCATGACCGATGATCCGCAGCGCGAGCCTGAGGACGAGTTCCGCGACATGCTCCGCCAGTTCCTGTCCGGCGACTCCGAGATCGATCCGTCGCAGCTCGCGGGTGCCGCGGGGCTGCCGAACGACCCGGCCTTCGTGGCCCAGCTGATGAGCCAGCTGCAGTCCGCCGTCGCCCGCAGCGGCGACGGCATCGACTGGTCGGTCGCGACCGACCAGGCCGCCTCGGTGGGCACGCAGTCCGCCGTCGCGACCAGCCCGGCCGACGAGCGGGCCCTCGAGCAGGCGTTCCACGTCGCGGCCCTCTGGCTCGACGACGTCACCTTCGTCTCCGAGCTCACGGTGGCGCCTCGCCTCCTCACGCGCGCCGAGTGGGCACGGCTCTCGATGCCGGTGTGGACCCAGCTCGCCGAGCCGGTCGCCGAGTCCATCGCCGACTCGCTCACGAACGTCCTCCGCGAGCAGGCCCCGGAAGAGATGCAGCAGCTGCTCGCCGGTGCCAGCCAGGTGATGCGCAGCGTCGGCGGCACGCTGTTCGCGATGCAGCTCGGCCAGGTCGTGGGCCAGCTCTCGACCGAGGTCGTGTCCGGCGGCGACGTCGGCATCCCCCTCCTCGACGACCAGCAGGCCGCGCTCGTGCCGCAGAACGTCGCCGCCTTCGGCGAGGGCCTCGACATCGAGACCGACCAGGTGCAGCTCTACCTCGCGGTGCGGGAGCTCGCCCACGCCCGGCTGTTCCGGCACGCTCGGTGGCTCCGCCTCCACCTCATCTCGTCGATCCGCGAGTTCGCCCAGGGCATCCGCATCGACACCGCCCGGCTCGAGGAGCTGGCGGTCGACTTCGACCCCTCCGACCCGGGCGAGCTGCGCGACGCGCTGGCGAGCGGTGCGCTGATCCCCCCGAAGACCGACGAACAGCTCGCCGCGCTCGGCCGGCTCGAGACGACCCTCGCCCTGATCGAGGGCTGGGTCGACGTGGTCACCGCCCAGGCCACCGCGCGCCTCCCCCGCTCCGCCGCGATCGCCGAGACGGTGCGCCGTCGCCGGGCCGCAGGCGGGCCGGCCGAGTCCGCGTTCTCCACGCTCGTGGGACTCGAGCTGCGACCCCGTCGACTGCGCGAGGCCGCGGCCATGTGGTCGGCCGTCTCGGAGGCGGTGGGCGCCGAGCAGCGCGACGCTCTCTGGTCGCACCCCGACATCGTGCCCACCAGCGCGGACGTCGACGACCCGCAGGCGCTTATCGCCCGGCTCACGTCGGACGAGCCGGCCTTCGACGACGTCGACCAGGCCATCGAGGACCTGCTGAACGACACCAGCGACGACCGTCCCCGCGAGGCTGAGGACGGCTCGGCCGACGAGCCCGGCTCCTCCCCCGCCCCCTGAGGTCCACGACGGCCCCGAGCTCCTGTGGACAACCCCGCGGGGCCGGACGGCGTGGTCCAGTCTCGTCAGGTGCCCCGCTCCTCGCCGCTCCGTCTCCCTGCCCGTGCTCCCGTCGTCTGGCGTGATCCGTCGTCGCTCCAGATCGGGGTGGAGCACGTGCACGCTGTCGTCGACCGCGTCACGGCGGGGCAGGCGGAGTTCCTGGCCGCCCTCTCGGCCGGCCTCGGGGCTGGCGGCATCTCGGCGGTGGTGGTCCAGGTGGGCTGCGACAGGTCCGAGGCCGACGACCTGGTGAGGCGGCTCGGGCCCGTCCTCCTCCCTGGCCCCTCGGCACAGCTCGCCCTCACGCCCCGCCCGGTCGTCCGGCTCGCGGGGCGCGGTGCCCTGGCCGACGAGGTGGGGCGCCTGCTCGAGTCCTGCGGCCTCGGCGTGCTCCTCGAGGACGGCGAGTCGGCCGCCTCGGCCGCCTCGACGCCGGGTCGGGTCGACGGGGCGCGGCAGCAGGTCGGCGTCGTCGTCGGCGGCCTCGCCCTCGACCCCGTCGTCGTGTCCGAGTGGCTGCGCCGGGACGTGCCGCACGTCCTCGTGCGCGTCGGCGACCGCTCGGTCCGCGTCGGTCCGGTCGTCGTCCCCGGGGTCACAGCCTGTGCGCGGTGCCTGCACCTCCACGACGGCGACCGCGACCGTGCGTGGCCGGCCGTCGCAGGGCAGCTGGCCGCGCTCCCCGTCGCCGCGCCTCCCCTGCTCGTCCTGCGGGACGCCGCGGTCCGGACCGTCCGCCGCGTCCTCGCGGCGACGACGTCCCCGGCCGGAGGCGACGGCGACGGCGAGCGCCGCGTCGGCGGCTCCCCGCCGGCAGAGGTCGTCCGCATCGACCTCGACACCTACGAGGTCAGCTCGTCGGTCGTGCGGCCCCATCCCGGCTGCGGGTGCGGAGCTCCTCCAGGAACCGGCTCGGTCGACGCTCGCCGCCCCGGCCCTGGCCGCTCGGCGCCCACGAGAGACGCAGTCGCTCCCGCGCCCGGGTGATGCCGACGTACAGCAGACGACGCTCTTCGTCGATCGCCTCGAGGCCCTGGGCGTAGCTGATCGGCACGAGACCCTCGCTGAGGCCGATCAGGTAGACGCTCCGCCACTCGAGGCCCTTGGCCGAGTGCAGCGTGGCGAGGGTGACCGCGGCCATCGTCGGCTCGTGCTGCCCGGCCTGCCTCGCCAGCAGCTCCTCGACGAACTGCACCAGGGTCGTCCCCTCCGGCGAGGCCTCGGCGAGGCCCATCAGGGCGTTCAGCGACTCCCAGCGGTCGCGGAGGGCGCCTCGCTGCTCCGGCGCCTCCTGCGTCCAGCCGAGGGAGCGCAGCACGTCGCTGACCGTCTTGAAGAGGGGCTCGCCGATGATGCTGACCGAGGCTCCCTTGAGCATCATCACCGCCTCCTTGACCTCGCGGAGGTCGAAGAACCGGGTGGCCCCGTGGATCCGCGTCGAGACTCCCACGTCGGCCAGGGCGCGCTCGAGGGCCGCGGCCTGGACGTTGACCCGGTAGAGCACCGCGATCTCCTCCGGCGCGACCCCGCTGCGGATCTCGTCGGCGATCGTCTGCGCGACGCCGCGGGCCTCGGCCATGTCGGTCGGGTACTGGACGACGGGCGGCACCGGCCCCGTCGACTCGACCGCCGGGTGGAGGTGCAGCGCGCCGGGCCGGCCCCGCATCAGCTGGTTCGCCGTGTCGACGATCTGGCGCGACGACCGGTAGTTCTGCTCGAGCCGGACCACGGTCGCGTCGTCGTAGCGCGAGCCGAAGCCCAGGAGGTAGTCGGCCGACGCCCCGGCGAACGAGTAGATCGTCTGGCTGGCGTCGCCCACGACGCAGAGGTCGTTGCGGTCGCCGAGCCAGAGCTCGAGCAGCTCCTGCTGCAGCGGGGAGACGTCCTGGTACTCGTCGACGACGAAGAAGCGGTATTGCTCACGGACCTGCTGCGCGACGCGGGGCTCGAGCTGCATCATGCCGACGGTCGCCAGGAGGACGTCCTCGAAGTCGAGCTGCCGGCGCTCGTCCTTGATGTCCTCGTAGGCACGGTGCAGATCGACGGCCTTCTCGACGGTGAGCGCCTGCGGCAGGTTCCGCGAGTGCGCCTTCACGGCGTACTGCTCCACCGTCAGCCGCGACACCTTGCGCCACTCGATCTCACCCGCCGTGTCGCGCAGCGACGCCGTGTCCAGCTTCAGGCCCACACGCTCGGCCGCGTGCGCCAGGAGCTTCCCCTTGCTGTCGATCAGCCGCGGCATCTGCCCGCCCATCGTCTGGGGCCAGAAGTACGACAGCTGCGACAGCGCTGAGGCGTGGAAGGTGCGAGCAGAGACCCCGCCCGCACCGAGCTGGCGGAGGCGCCCCCGGAGCTCGGCAGCAGCACGCGACGTGAACGTCAGGGCCATCACGCGCCCGGGCGCGTACACGCCGGTGGCGACCCCGTAGGCGATCCGGTGGGTGATCGCCCTGGTCTTGCCCGTGCCGGCCCCCGCCAGCAGGCAGACGGGGCCGAGCAGTCGCCTGGCCGCCTCGCGCTGCTGCTCGTCGAGGCCCGCGATGAGCGACGCGGCGTCGCTCACTGGTCGAGCTCGGCGCCGAACCAGTCCTCGATGATGGCGCGTGCGATGGAGGTGCGGCCGGGCAGGAGGACCTCGCCGAGCGAGGCGGCCAGCTCGTCGCGGCTGAACCAGCGCAGGTCGAGGATCTCGGCGCCGTCGGGCTCGAGGGTGCCCGGGTCGTCGACGTCGACGCGCGCCGTGAAGCCGAGCATGAGGCTGGCGGGGAACGGCCAGGGCTGCGACCCCACGTAGCGCGGGTCGACGACCTTGACGCCGCTCTCCTCGAAGATCTCGCGCTGGACCGCGTGCTCGAGGGACTCGCCCGGCTCGACGAAGCCCGCCAGCAGCGACCAGCGGTTGGACTCCCACAGCGCGTTCGAGCCGAGCAGGAGGCGGTCCTCGGCGTCGGTGACGCCCACGATGATCGCCGGGTCGGTCCGGGGGAAGACCTCGTGGCCGTCGTCGGCGTCGCGACCGACCCACCCGGCCTTGTCGCGGACGAGGGGACGGCCGGTACGGGGCGAGAACCGGTGCGAGTCGTGCCAGTTCGCGAGCGCCACGGCCTCGACGGCCAGGCCGGCGTCCCGGTCGCTCAGCCGGGTGCCGAACATGCGGACGCTGCCCCAGTCGTCGTCGGTCGCCGACAGCCGGGCCGAGGCCTCGTCGTCGAGCAGGGCCGCGACCAGGGGCGTGCCCACGGGCTCGGCCGCGTCGGGGTCGAGCGACCGTCCGAGGTAGAGGTAACCGGCCGCCTCGGGGACCTCGCTCGGGGGCAGGAGGGCGAGACGGTCGCCGCCCGCCATCAGCAGGCGGGTGCCCCACACGGGGAGCACGCGCGTGCCCTGCTCTGCGAGGAGCTCGGGGATCGCGTCGGGTCTCTCTCGCGTGAGGTAGTCGCGGTCGACCTGGTGTCGGGCGAGGGGCAGCCGGGACGTGAGCGGCGAGGACATCGGACGACCAATCATCGCGAGTTGACAGCGTGGCGAACGGCGGAGCACCGGACACTGCGGCCTACCCTGAGGGCATGGCCAGATCTCACCTCACTCTAGCCGCGTTGGCCACGGCCGCCGTCGCCGACCTCGACGTGCGCACGACCTCCCCGCACGGCTCCTCGACCGGCGACGTCGACTCCGCGCTGCTCACGACGGGGGCCGGTGACGAGCTCATCGTGCGCGTCCCCCGGTCGCAGCGTGCCGAGGCACAGCAGTCCGCCGACCTGGTCGCCCTCCGGGCCCTCAGCGCGGGCGTCCGCGGGCGTCTGCCCTTCGCCGTCCCGTCCTACCGGGGCCAGGCCCCCGTCGGCCGGACCCGCGGGATCGTCTACGACTTCATCGCGGGGACGCACCTCCGCACGGCCCAGGTGACCGGCGGCTCCGGCCTGCCCACGGCCCTCGGCCGAGGCGTGGCCGCGATCCACGCCCTGCCGACCAGCTTCGTCACCGACGCGGGGCTCACGAGCCACACGCCGTTCGAGGCGATGCGCTCGACGGCCTCGCTCGTCGACCGCGCCGCCTCCACCCGGCTGCTGCCCGCCGCGCTGCTCGAGCGGTGGGAGGCGGCGATCCAGGACCACGTGCTGTGGCAGTTCCAGCCCACCGTCGTCAACGGCTCCCTCGACGCGGCGTCCTTCCTCGTCCTGGACGGCGCCGTCACCGGGGTGCTGGGCTGGCACGACCTGCAGGTCGGCGACCCTGCCCGCGACCTCGCCTGGCTGCTCGGCGCCGGCCCCGAGGCCGTCGACTCCGCCTTCTCGGCCTACAACGACGCCCGGGGCACGAGCGACCACCAGCTCCGACGCCGCGCCACCCTCTACCGCGAGCTCGACACGGCGAAGTGGCTCCTGCACGGCACCGCCACGAAGAACACCGCCGTCGTCGACGACGCCGTCGGCATGATGGCCGCCCTGGTCGACCGGCTGCAGTCTCCCGACGGGGTGTCGATCTCGTCGGACTCGACGGCCGCGCTCGACCTCGACGGCGTCGAGGAGCTGCTCTCGACCACCGAGCGCCGGCACGGCTGAGACCCGGTCGGGCTGACGACCGGACCGGCGGAGACCCGGTCGCGCTGACCCTCGGCTCGACCGAGCTGCCCGTCGCGCCTGCGCCTGGGCGGCGGGCTACTCGGCCTGGCCTCCTGCCTCCACCGCGTCCCAGAGGGCCGTCAGCTCGTCCCTGTCCGCGATGTGCCGGGGCTCGACCACGACGTCGTCCGCCACGAAGTAGAAGGCCGCGTCGATGTCGTCCGCCGGCACGCCGCGGAACGCGGAGTACGCCTCGCGGTAGAGGGCGAGCTGCAGCTGCCGAAGCTCGAGGTCCGCGTCGTCCGTCGGGGCTCGACCGGTCTTCCAGTCGACCACCTGGAGGCGCCCCTCCCGCTCGAAGACGGCGTCGATCTTGCAGATGACCGTCCGCCGTCCGAGCGGCAGGTGGACCTCCAGCTCGACCTCGACCGGCTCGAGCCGTGCCCAGGGAGACCCCTCGAAGGTGGCCTGGAGCTCGACGAGACGGCGCGCGTCGTCGGGATCGACGAGTCCGTTCCCGCCGCGCTCCTCGTCGTCGTCGAGGTCGAGCTCGAGACCCCACGCGTCGAGCAGCTCGGCGCGGCCGGTCGGCCGGTAGCGCTGCTCGACCCACTCGTGGAACAGGGTGCCGAGGCGCGTCGCCCGGTAGGGGCGCTCCGGCAGCGGACGTCGGAGGGACGAGGCGACGCCGGAGGGGTCGCTCACGTAGTCCTTGAACCGGGACGCCGGGATGCGCTGCGGCAGGTCGATGCTGCCGGCCCGCCGGCGGACGGCCTCTCGCTCGAGCAGGAGCAGCTCGATGTCGTCGGCCCACGGCCCCACGTCCTCCCGCCGCCGGGCCGCCGCGTCGACCACCTCGCCGGTGCCGTCCTCCCCCGACTCGCGAGCTCGGAGGGTGCGCCCGACCCGTACGGCGGCGCGCTCGACCCGTGCGCGCCTCGGGCCCAGCGGGTCGACGGGCCAGACCAGCTCGCGCGACGACTGGGCGAGAGGGTCGGACTCGTCGTCGGGCTCGACCGGCACCGCCTCGGCCGGGACGAGGCCCGCCTCCACAAGCTCGGCCAGGTACCTGCTCGGCTGCCGCGGCTTCACGGTCGACGACCAGAACGACCCGCTGAGCAGCAGGGCCTCCTTCGCTCGGGTGAACGCGACGTACGCGAGGCGCCTCTCCTCGGCGAGGTGCCGACGCCGGAGGTCGTCCTTGAAGGCCGCGAGTCGCTGGTCGAACTCCTTCTGGTCGTCGACGGAGCGCCAGGCGAGGTCCGGCAGCTCGGCGGCGTCGCCGCGGAACTCGTAGGGCAGCTCGCCGAAGCCGAGCCAGCCGACGCCCTCGCGCGACGTGCCGGGCAGCTCGCCCTCGACGAGGCGCGGGACGGCGACGAGGTCCCACTCGAGGCCCTTGGAGCCGTGCACGGTGAGCAGCTGGACGGTGCCGGGCTCGCCGTCGTCCGACCTCGGCCCCATGTCGTCACGCCGCTCGGCCGCGGCCAGCCAGGAGAGGAAGCCGCCGAGGGCGGCGTTCTCGTCCGCCGCGACGTAGCCCGTCAGCTCGTCCTCGAAGGCCTGCAGCCACGCGCCGCCGTGGCCCTGCCCCGTGGCGGCCGCGACCTCGACGTCGAGCAGCATCTCCTGCTGCACCAGCGTCACGAGGTCGACAAGGTCGAGGCCCGTGCGCCCGCGCAGGAACGCCAGCTGCGAGCCCAGCCGCCGCATCCGGGCGAGGCCCTCGTCGCTCAGCCCGCGCAGTTGTCCGTGCCCGTCGGGCGCCGTGGCCACGAAGTCGAGCGCGTCGACCAGGGAGCCGTGCTCGCCCACGGCGACGGACGCGCGGAAGCCCGCGGCGACCTCGTCTCCCAGCACCTGCTGCGCGTGGTCGTGGGCGAACAGCCAGGAGGCGACGGACCGGAGCGCCGCGACGTCGTGCAGGCCGATCCGCCAGCGCGCACCCGTCATGAGCCGGATGAGCTCGGACCCGGCCGAGGGGTCGTGGAGCACCCGGAGGCAGGACACCAGGTCGACGACCTCGGGGCGCTGCAGGAGCCCGCCGACGCCGAGCACCCGGTAGGGCACCCCGCGCTCGGCGAGCGCCTCGACGAAGGCGGGCATCGTCTTCTTGGACCGGAAGAGCAGCGCCGCAGTGCGCGGCGACGGGACGCCGTCGACGACGGGCGGGTCGGCGAGCTCGCGGGCGAACCAGGCCGCGACCTGGTCCGCCTCGGCCGGCAGGGTCTGCTCGAAGAGCGTCTCGACCCGGCCGTCGGGGGCCGTGGGCCGGGCTCGCAGCTCGCCGACCGGCACCTCGGACGCCGCCGCCAGCTCGGCCACCACCACGTTGGCGGCGTCGAGCACGCCTCGGGAGTTGCGCCAGCTCGTCGAGAGGCTGTAGACGGCGTCGGGCTCGGCCCCGAAGTCGACGGGGAACCGGCCGAGGTTCGCCGCGGAGGCGCCCCGGAAGCCGTAGATGGACTGGTGCGGGTCGCCGACCGCCATCACGCCCGTGGAGGCGAACAGGCGCGACAGCAGGCGCGTCTGCACGACGCTCGTGTCCTGGTACTCGTCGAGGAGCACGACGCGGAAGCGCGCGCGCATCGCGTCGACGACCTCGGGGGCCGTGTCGCAGACGTCGAGCGCGAGCGCCACCTGGTCGGAGTACTCGACGAGGCCCCGACGCGCCTTCTCGTCGGCGAACTGCTCGGCGAGCGCCACGAGCGGCGGCAGCGCCGACACCGCGGCGACCGCGTCGGTGACCGACTTGTAGGCCGACCCCTTGGTCGAGGGCAGGCCCGCGAGGTCGAGGAACCGGTCGCTGAGACGCAGCACGTCGTCGCCGTCGGCCACGTTCTCGCTGAGGGCGTGGCTCAGCCGGAGCACCGCCTCCGTCAAGGAGTCGACGCTGCGTCCGAGCCCGGCGAGGCGCTCGTCGCGGCTCGCGACGACCAGCGACCGCGCCAGCTGCCAGGCCGAGGCCTCGCCGAGCACCTGCGACTCGGGTTCGCGACCCACGCGGAGGGCGTCGTCGCGGAACACCCCGTTGGCGAAGGCGTTGTACGTCGACACGGTGGGGACGTCGAACGGGTCGGGGTCGTCGCCCAGCAGCCCCGCCTCGCCGAGCTGGCGGATGCGCTTCTCGATGCGTTCGCCCAGCTCGCCGGCGGCCTTGCGCGTGAAGGTCAGGCCGAGCACCTGCGAGACCTCGACGTGGCCGTTGGCGAGCAGCCAGACGACCCTGTTGGCCATGGTCTCGGTCTTGCCGCTGCCGGCGCCCGCGACCACGAGGGCGGGCACGAGCGGCGCCTCGATGACGGCCTGCTGCTCGGGCGTCGGCTCGGGCAGGCCGAGGCGCACCGCGACGTCGACCGCCGACAGGCTCACGAGCTGACCTCGCCGACGACGTGGATGCGGCAGGAGCCACCGGTCCTGCCCTCGCAGTGCTCGTCGAGGCGGGCCAGGAAGACCTGCCCCGCCATGCCCTCGGCCGCGGTCTCGACGCGGCCGCGGAACTCCTGGAGCATCTCGGCGTCGAAGGCGGCCTGGGCGGGTTCCCGGTAGAGCTTGCCCCGCACGCCGGAGGACACGACGACGAGCTTCGCTCCGCCCGGCGGCGTCCCCTCCGGCACGCTCTCGACCGCGCCGTCGGCGAGGGCGAGCTGGTAGCTGCCGAGCTGCGGGTGGGCGGCGATGGCCGCCGACGACGTCGGCGCAGCTCGCCCGGTCTTGAGGTCGACGATGACCGCGGCGCCGTCGCGGGTGCGCTCGACCCGGTCGATCGAGCCACGGAGGCGCGCCGGGCCGGTGTCGAGGGTGAAGGTCGACTCCGCGCCGATCAGCTCGCCGCCCGACTGCGCGAAGTCGCGCAGGTAGGAGGCGAGGCTCTCGGTCATCTGCCGGGCTCGGCGCTTCTCGGCCTCGGCGATCCAGGGCGACTCGAAGTCGAGCTCGTCCCAGCGCTCCTCGACCGCGTCCCACAGGGCCTCGACGTCGGTGTCGAGCGCGTGCTCCATGACGGAGTGGAGGACCGTGCCGATGCCCATCGAGGCGTTGGGCGCCGATCCGCCGAACCGGTCGACGAACCAGTGCAGCGGGCACTCCTCGAACGAGCCGAGCTGGGAGGGCGAGACCGCGACGTGGGCCTCGGGCTCGGTGAGGTCGACCAGGGGTGCCGACGTGCTCGGCTCGGCGAGGCCGTACCACTCGCCCGGGTGCGCCCCGGCGACGCCGGCCGCGGCGAGACGGGCCAGGCCCGCCGTCGCCGACTCCGCGCGGCCCTGGTGGGTCGACTCGACCACGACGTGCCGGAGGTGACCCACGAGGCCGCGGAGCGAGAGCGGGTGCCCCCCGGACGGCGACGGCGCGTCGGTCGGCAGCAGCCGGAAGAAGACCGACGGCCCCTCGTCGTCGTCGGAGGTGCAGGAGAGGACGACCTGGCGACGCGCTCGCGAGACCGTGAGCGCGAACATGCGCAGCTCGTCGCTGAGCACCGCGGCACGGGCGTCGACCGGGGTCGGCCCCTGGTCGGGTCCCTCGCCCGCCTGCGCCGCGTCGACCAGGTCGTCGGGGCCGAGCAGGGCACCGCGCACCCGGAGGTTCGGCCACACGCCGTCCTGCAGGCGGGCTGCCACGACGACGTCGACCTCGAGGCCCACCGCGGCCGACGGGGTGCAGACGAGCACCGACTCGGCGGACGCCTGCGGCGAGAGGGTGTCCTCAGGCACCTCGGCGCCGAGCAAGGCGTCGAGGAACCCGACGGCGGGGGCCTCGGGGGTGCGCTCGACGAACCGCTTCGCGGCCGTGAACAGCGCGACCACCCCGTCGAGGTGTCGGTCGGCCTCGGCCGCCACGATGCCCCGGCCCGCGGCGCGGGCGCTCCACTCGCGCGCGAGGCCGCTTCTGTCCCACAGCCCCCAGAGGACTTCCTCGATGCTGGCGCCGGCCGCGGCCTCGCGACGGGCGCCGTCGAGGCTGGCCGCGAAGCGGCCCGCCCGGGCCGCCGGCCTCGAGTCGATCGTCGCGAAGCGTCCCGGCCCGGCGAGCGCCTCGACGAGGAGGGCGTCGGCGGAGCGCGTGCCTCCCCCCGCGAGCTCGTCCGCCCGCAGGGCGAGCCGGAGGCGGCGCAGGGACAGGGCGTCGAAGCCCGCGAGCGGGCCGAGCAGGAGCTCGGCCGCGAGGTCGGCCGTGAGCTCGTCGCGCCCGACGGCCACCGAGGCGGCCAGCAGGAGGTGTCGCGCCCCGTGCTCGTCGCGGACGGCACGTCCCGCTGCTGAGGTGCGCGTGGGGACGTCGGCCAGCTGGAGGCCGCGGGCGACGCCGGGCACCTGGCCGCCGCTGCGCACGACGACCATCATGCTCGACCACGGGACGCCGGAGACGAGGTGGTGCTCGCGGAGCACGCGCGCCACCGTCGAGAGCTCGTGGGCGGGGCTGTCGGCCTGGACGGAGAGCACCGGAGGGACGTCACGGCCAGGCTGCACGTCCGGACGAAGGCCCGGCGCGCCCTGAGCGCCCGGCACTCCCGCCGCGGGCCGCCCGGGCTCGGCGGCGTGCTGACGCCCGGCGCCGGCCGTGCCGATGCGCGCGGTGACCCGCTGCACGAGCTCCCGGAGCGGCGGGTCGTGCCGGTGCGCGGTCGACAGCCACAGCGTCCGCGCGTCGGGCAGGCCGAGCCGCTGCCCGAGCCGGCCGAGCACGTCGGGGCTGCCGCCGCGGAACGCGCTCGTGGCCAGGTCGGGATCGCCGAGCGCGATCACGGCGACCCCGCGGCGCGCCAGGGCGCGGAGCAGGGCGACCGTGGACTCGGTGGCCTCCTGGGCGTCGTCGACGAGCACGGCGCGGAGGCCGTCGACGACCGGCGCGGTCTCGCCGCGGTCGAGCGCCGCCACGGCCCAGTCGACGAGCTCGGCCGAGTCGAGTCGGCGGCCTGGCATGGCGTCGACGACGACGTGGTACTCGTCGACGAAGTCGGCGACGGCGGCCCACTCGGGCCGGTCGCGCGCCGCGGAGAGCCGACGCAGGTCGTCGGGCGAGAGGCCCTGCTCGGTCGCGCGCATCATCACCTCGCGCAGCTCGGTGCGGAACCCGCGCAGCACGCGGACGCGGGGGCCGAGGACGTCGGGCCACCGAGGGCCCGTGCCGTCGACCTCGTGGCCCTCGAGCATCGAGCGCACGACCGAGTCGTGGTCCCCGCCGGTCAGGAGCGCGGGCGGCTCGGCGCCGGCGAGACGGGCGGCGTGGCCGACCACGTCGAAGGCGAGGGACGAGACGGTGCGCGCGAGGGGGCCGGGGGTGGGCACGTCGAGCCGGGCGGCCAGGACGTCACGGAGGCGCGTGGCCGTCGTGCGGGACGGCGTCAGCGCCGTCACGGAGCCGGGCGCCCAGCCGCGCGTCTCGAGCCGGTCGGCGACGAACTCGACGAGGGCGGTCGTCTTGCCGGTGCCCGGGGCCCCGATCACCGCGGCGGAGACGCCGTCGGGCAGGTCGAGCACCGCCCGCTGGGACGCGTCGAGCTCGACCGCCGACCGCGTGTCGGTGCCCGAGACCGGGCGGAAGGAGGTCGTCACCATGCGCTCGACGCTAGCGGCTGCCGCCGACACCGAGGAGCGACGCGGGCCGGTGCCGCGACGCCGCTTGCGCTCTCGGTGAACGCGTCAGGCCGCACCGGGCCGGGTCGGATATCGTGACGACGTGGACATTCGCATCGGCATCACCAACAGCCCCCGTGAGATCAGCTTCGAGACGTCGCAGACCGCGGCCGAGGTCGAGGCGATCGTCGCCGACGCCCTCGACGGCAGCAAGACGTACGTCACCCTCGCCGGCTCGAAGGGCAAGACCTACCTCGTGCCCACCGCCTCCCTCGCCTACGTCGAGGTCGGCTCCGACGAGAACCGCCGCGTCGGCTTCGTCAGCTGACATGGAGCTCCTCTTCGTCGTGCTCGGCGGTGCGCTGCTGGGCTTCGTCGCCCACTTCGCCCTGCCGGCGCACGACACCCGCGGGGTGCTCCTGGCCCCTGCGGCCGCGGCGGCCGTGGCGGCCGTCGCCTGGGAGGTCCTCCTCCTGGCAGGCCTGAGAGCCGACGGCGGCTGGATCTGGGTCGTCGCCCTGCTGCTGGCGGGCGTGGTCGCGATCGTGGTCTGCCGCGTCGCGGCGACGGCGAGGAGACGCCGCGACGGCGACCTGCTCGCCCGCCTGATGCGGGGCTGACACCGCGCGCTGCCCCGCAGCGAGGTGTCGTCAGGCCGTGAGGCCGAGGGCGTCCATCCGGCGCGTGTGCGCCGCCACGAGCTCGGTGAAGACGGGCTCGAGCCGTTCGTCGTCGGCGGACTCGTGCGACGCGGAGATCGCCGCGCGGGCCACGAGCAGCGTGTCGCCGACGAGTCGGCGGCCCCACAGGGCCAGGCGCGACGCGAGCTGCGGGTCGTCCTCGATGGCCGCCGAGAGCTCCGCCACGATGGCGGACTCGTCGTCTCCCGCCTCCAGCACCCGCACGATCCGTTCGCGGTGGTCGGCGGTCAGTCCCGCCGCCAGTCGGACGAAGACGTCGTTCAGCAGGCCGGCGGCGACGTAGGAGGCGAGGATGGCCTCGTGCCAGTCGGCGCCCTCGGTGCGTCGACGGAACTCGTCCACGGCGTGGCGGTGAGGTTCCATCGAGACCGTCGGGTCGCCCCCGGTGCGCTCGATCTCGGCGAGCAGGCCCCGGTGCCGGTCGAGGGTGCTGCCGGCCACGCGGGCGGTCATCCGCTGCGCGCGCACGTGCGGGGCGGACTCCGCAGCACGGCCGAGGCCCTCGAAGAGGGACAGCTCGAGGTAGGCGGCCTGCCCGAGGTACACGTCGAGGTCGGGGGTGAAGTCGCCGAGCTCGACCCGGTTCACGGGCACGGCCTTGGAGGCGGGCCGCGGCCACTGGATGGACGGGACGCCGCGCTGAGACCTCCGGCCCTTCCATGACACCACGCCGCAAGCTTACGGGGTCCGGGGGTCGCGGCCGCACGACGGGCTAAACTGTCCGCGATCCGCCTACACATGAGACAGGGCAACTACGTGACTTTCACCGATCTTCAGATCGACCAGGACATGGTCGACGCACTGGCTGCGAAGGGGATCCTCGAACCGTTCCCCATCCAGACCCAGACCATCCCGCTCGCGCTCTCCGGCCAGGACATCATCGGCCAGGCCAAGACGGGCACCGGCAAGACCCTCGGCTTCGGCCTCCCCGTCGTCCAGCGCATCGGCCTCTCCCCCGAGCCCGGCGTCAAGGTGCTGGTCGTCGTCCCGACCCGAGAGCTCTGCGTCCAGGTCGCCGAGGACCTCGAGGTGGCCACGTCGAACCGCGACACCAAGGTCGTCAGCATCTACGGCGGCAAGGCCTACGAGGGCCAGGTCGAGCAGCTCAAGGCCGGCGCGCAGATCGTGGTGGGCACCCCCGGGCGCCTCCTCGACCTGGCCGGCCAGCGCCTCCTCGACCTCAAGGGCGTGCAGGAAGTGGTGCTCGACGAGGCCGACAAGATGCTCGACCTGGGCTTCCTCAGCGACATCGAGAAGATCTTCCAGCAGGTGCCGGCGACGCGCCACACCATGTTGTTCTCGGCGACGATGCCCGGCCCGATCGTGGCGCTGGCCCGCCGCTTCATGACGAAGCCGATCCACATCCGCGCCACCGACCCCGACGAGGGCCTGACGCAGGCGAACATCAAGCACGTCGTCTACCGCGCCCACTCGCTCGACAAGGACGAGGTCATCGCGCGCATCCTGCAGGCCGAGGGCCGCGGCAAGACCGTCGTCTTCACCCGCACCAAGCGCGCCGCCGCGAAGCTGGTCGAAGAGCTGAACGACCGCGGCTTCAACGCCGCCGCCGTGCACGGCGACCTCAACCAGGAGCAGCGCGAGCGCGCGATGGCGGCCTTCAAGGCCGGCAAGAAGGACATCCTGATCGCGACCGACGTCGCGGCGCGCGGCATCGACGTGAACGACGTGACGCACGTGATCAACCACACGGTCCCCGACGACCACGACACGTACCTGCACCGCGCCGGCCGGACGGGCCGCGCGGGCAAGACCGGCATCGCGGTCACGTTCGTCGACTGGGACGACCTGCACAAGTGGGCTCTCATCGACCGGGCCCTCGACATGGGCCAGCCCGAGCCCGTCGAGACCTACTCGTCGAGCCCGCACCTCTTCGAGGACCTCGACATCCCCGCCGGCACCAAGGGCCGCCTCAAGTCGGCCCCGAAGGCCGCCGTCGAGGGCGGCGCCGCCACGGCCCGCGAGCGCAACCCCGGCTCGCGCAGCCGGTCGCGCGGCGCCGAGGGCGACTCCGGTCGTCGCGGGAGCGAGCAGTCGTCGCGACGCGACCAGGCGCCCCGCCGTGACCAGGCTCCGGCCGAGGCCCCCACGGCTGCGCCCGCTGGCGACGGCGAGGCCCCTCGCCGACGCAGCCGCACGCGGCGTCGCCGCCCGGCCGGCGACGCCCCCGCGTCGNGGCGGACGGATCGATCGACCGCGTCCGCCGGCGCACCTCGGGACGATCAGCCCTCGACGGGCCGCCAGCCGGTCGCGGCGTCGACGATGCGCGCCAGCTGCTCGGGGTCGGTGCTGTTCTCGCCCAGCCGGTTGGGCTTGCCCGTCCCGTGGTAGTCGCTCGAGCCGGTCGTGATGAGGTCGTGCCGGGCCGCGAGCTCGCGCAGGCGCTCGGCGCCCGCCTCCGTGTTCTCGCGGTGCCGCACCTCGACGCCCAGCAGGCCCGCCTCGACGAGCTGCTCGAACGACCGCGCCGAGATGTTCGTGTCGCGTCCGCGCGTCGCCGGGTGGGCGATCACGGGGACGCCGCCGGCTGCACGGATGAGCCGGATCGCGTCGATCGGGCTGGGCGCCTCGTGCGGCTCGTAGTAGCCGGAGCGCCAGTGCAGGATGCCGGCGAACGCCGCGCTGCGGTCGGGCGCGAGGCCCGCGGCGACGAGGGCGTCGGCGATGTGGGGCCGTCCCAGGGTCGCGCCCGGCGTCGACTGGGCCAGGACGTCGGCCCAGCTCACGTCGTAGTCCGCCGCGATCCGCTCGACGATGCGCTCGGCGCGGTGCAGCCGGCTGTCGCGCAGGCGTGCCGTCTCGGCGACGAGCGCGGCGTCCTCGGGGTCGAACAGGTAGGCCAGCATGTGCACGCTGTTCATGCCGAGCCTCGTGCTCATCTCCATGCCCGGGACGAGCGTGAGGCCGGTGCCCGCGACGGCCCGGGTGGCCTCGGACCAGCCGGCCGTCGAGTCGTGGTCCGTGAGGGCCACGACGGCGAGGTCCGCGGAGACGGCCGCAGCCACGAGCTCGGCGGGGGTCTCCGTGCCGTCCGAGACGCTGCTGTGGGTGTGCAGGTCGATCGGGCGGTGGGGCATCCCCTCATCGTAGGCCGACACCGCTCCGGCCCGCCCGAGCGTCCTCCCTGCACAGGACGGGCGGTCGCCTATGCTCGGTCCCGCCATGATCCGTCGTCTCGTCGCCTTCGTCATCGTCCTCGCGGTCGCCGCCGCCCTGTTCGTCGTGCTCTGGCCGCAGCAGCTCGACCTCCAGCGGACGTGGCCCGTCGCCCAGCTGGTCTCGTTCCGCGGTGCGGCAGCGGCCGTCGCCGGCGTGCTGGCCGTGGTCCTCTTCGTCGTCGGGATCGCGGCTCGTCCGCTCCGGTCGATCGCCGCCTCCCTCGGGGTGCTGCTGCTCGTCTTCGGGGCCGTGTCGATCGGCGTGGCCGCCGCCAGGGGCATCGGCCGCGACGACTTCGTCGAGGCGCTGCCGACCGACCTGACGGTCGTGGTCTGGAACACCGAAGGAGGCGCGCCCGGCGCCGAGGCGATCGCCGCGTTGGCCGTCGAGGAGGGCGCGGAGATCGTGAGCCTTCCCGAGACGAGCGCCGAGACCGCGACAGCGGTGGCCGACGCCATGGCGGTGGCCGGGTTGCCGATGACCGTCAAGACCGTCGAGTACCCCGCCCAGGGCGGCTCGGAGCCGACGTCGTTGCTCATCGCGGCGGCCCTCGGCGAGTACACCGTCGCCCTGGCCGAGGACGGCACCGCCGTCGAGACGACGCCGCTCATGCCCTCGGTGGTCGCCACCCCGGCCTCGGGGACGGGGCCGACCATCGTCGCCGCCCACCCCGTCGCGCCGACGACCGCGCAGATGGACCCGTGGGAGGCGGGCCTCCGGTACCTCGCGGACGCCTGCACGGACGGGAACGTCATCATGGCGGGCGACTTCAACGCGACCCTCGACCACATGGCCGGCCTCGGGACCGCGGGCGGCGCTCTCGGCCGGTGCCGCGACGTCGGGGTGACGACCGCGAACGCCGGCCTGGGCACCTGGCCCACCGACCTCCCGCCGCTGCTCGGCACCCCCATCGACCACGTCCTCGCGACGCGTTCCTGGATGCCGACCGGCTACAAGGTCGTCACCGACCAGGACGAGGCCGGCAGCGACCACCGCCCCGTCGTCGCGCAGCTCACCATGACGGGCGCCTGACCCCGCACCGGGTTGGACGGCCCGCGACTTCGCGGGACAATGGCGGCATGGACGCACAGAAGGCACCCCGTGCCACCACGAACCGATCGACCACCCCCCGCTCGGACTCGTTCGAGGACTACATCTCGTCCCGGTGGGCCGATCGTGACGAGGTGATGCCGGCGGCGCGCGAGGAAGCCGCCTTCGCCGCCGCGCGCCGGGCTCGCCTCTCCGAGCTGCACCGGGGCGAGCGCCTCGTCGTCCCGGCCGGGCGCGCGAAGGTCCGCTCGAACGACTGCGACTACCCGTTCCGGGCGCACTCCGCCTTCGCGCACCTGACCGGCTGGGGCTCCGCCACCGTGCCCGGCTCGGTGCTCGTCCTGGAGCCCGCCGGCGACGGACACGAGGCCACGCTGTACTTCCGCGCCAGCGCCGGTCGCGAGTCGGACGAGTTCTACGCCGACCCCGAGATCGGGGAGTTCTGGACGGGACCTCGCCCCTCGCTCGCGCAGGTCGGTGCCGACCTCGACCTCGCCACCCGTGAGCTCGCCGAGCTCGACGCGGTCGTCGCCTCGTCGACCGGCGCCACCCTCGTGCTCCGCGAGGCCGACCCCGAGCTGACCGCGCGCGTCGACGCCGTCGTCGCGGCCGCCGTCGACTCCGCCGGCCCGGACGAGACGGGCACGGACGAGACGGACGCGGACGCGACCGACGCCGACCTGACGTCCGCCGCAGCCGTCGACGTCCTGGCCCGCGACGCGAGCGAGCTGCGCCTCGTCAAGGACGCGTGGGAGGTGGCGCAGATGCGGCAGGCGGTCGCCGTCACCGGCCGCGGCTTCTCGGACGTCATCGCGGACTTCGACGACATCGTCGCCCACCCCCGCGGCGAGCGCCTCGTCGAGGGCACCTTCAACCGCCGCGCCCGGGCCGACGGCAACACGGTGGGCTACGACACCATCGCGGCCTCCGGCGACCACGCCTGCGTGCTGCACTGGACCCGCAACGACGGCCCGGTCGCCGACGGCGACCTGATCCTGATCGACGCCGGCATCGAGCTCGACAGCCTCTACACCGCCGACATCACCCGGACGCTGCCGGTGTCGGGCCGCTTCAGCGACGTGCAGCGACTCGTCTACGAGGCCGTGCTCGAGGCCGCAGATGCCGCCTTCGCCATCGTGCGCCCCGGCATCGCGTTCCGCGAGATCCACGCCGCCGCGATGCAGGTCATCGCCGAGCGCACCGCCGAGTGGGGCTTCCTGCCCGTCAGCGCCGCGGAGAGCCTCGAGCCCGACCACCAGTACCACCGCCGCTACATGGTGCACGGCACGAGCCACCACCTCGGCATGGACGTGCACGACTGCGCAGCCGCGCGTCGCGACCTCTACCTCGACGGCGTCCTCGAGCCCGGCATGGTGTTCACCATCGAGCCCGGCCTGTACTTCCAGCCCGACGACCTCACCGTGCCCGAGGAGTTCCGCGGCGTCGGCGTCCGGATCGAGGACGACATCCTGGTGACGGCCGACGGTGCCGAGAACCTCTCGGTCGGCATCCCGCGCACGGTCGCGGACGTCGAGGCCTGGATCGCCCGCCCGTAGCACCGTTCCCACGGGGAGGCCCTCGGCCCCCACGGGAAGAGCCCCGGTCCCCCTCAGGGGGCCGGGGCTCTCGTGTGGCCGGAGCACGGGCCCCGCAGGAGGCGCGTGCCGTGCAGCTGCGTCAGTCGCGCCCGGTGCCGGGCCCCGACTCCGTGCCGTCCACGCCGTCAGCGCGTCCCGCGCCGTCCACGCCGTCGGTCCGGTCCACCTCGCCCGCGGGACCGGCGACGTCGTCGCCGCGCCGTCGGCTCGTCACGAGCACGACGACCACGGCCACGAGCGCCAGCACGACGATGCCGATCCCGATGCCCACGACGAGGCCGAGGTTCGACTGGTCCGGGTCGGCGGTCTGGGCGAGGGCCTCGCCGGTGGCGCCGTCGGTCGGGTCCGCCGAGGCCGACGGGACGGCTGCGCCCGTCGACTCCGCGCCTCCCGGCTCCTCCGAGGCCGTGGGCTGCCCCGCACCGGCCGCGCCCGCGCCCTCGTCCGAGCTGTCGCAGGCGGGCCGGGTGGCGGCTCCCTCGGCGACGCTCGCCCCGGCGGGCGGCGCCCAGGTGAAGGGCAGCGACGCCGACACGGTGTGGCCGTCAGCCGAGACGGCCTGGTACGTCATGGTGTAGTCGCCCGCCGCGCCGAGCGCGACCCCGGTGCTGAGGGTGGCCCCGCCGGTGGCCGAGCAGCCGTCCTCGAAGTGCCGCCCGGAGGCGTCGGTCACCTCGAGCACGTTCGACGAGCCGGTGCCCGACAGGTCGAGGATCACGTCGTTGAAGGTGATCGACGCCTCGGAGAGCTCGACGGTCTGCGTGCTGCCCTCGGCGGGCGTGCTGCTCACGACGTAGTCGTGCGCCGAGGCGGACGAGACCGGTGCGAGCGCGAGCAGGCCCGCCGCCCCGACGCCCAGGACGCCGACGACGAGGGCGGCACGGGACGGTCGCCGGCCGGCCGGCGCGCGACCGGGCAGGGGCGAGGAGGCGCGGATCACCGGCGCTCCCCCGCCCCGTCCGTGCCGGGTCGGGTCGCACCCGCGGCGCGAGGCCGTCGGGTCAGCGCCACGACGCTCACGACGAGCGCGACGGCGCCGAGCGCGAGACCGCCGATGCCGATGCCCACGGCGACCGAGTCCGAGGCGGAGCCGGCGTCGCCGGACGACGAGTCGTCGCCCGCGGCGACGGCGGCGCCGTCCGCACCGCCCGACATGTCGTGGCCGCCGTGCTCGTCGGCGGGCGGGGCGTCCTCGACGTAGAGCACCGGGGCCGGGAACTCCGGCTCCTCGCCCGAGGCCGGAGTCTCGTCCGCCCAGTCGACGACCGAGCCGTCCGAGTAGGTCTGGTGGGCGGGCAACGTGATCGAGCCGGTCTCCGGCACCGCTCCCGCGGAGATGACGAACTGCTGGAACTCCCCCGGGCCGACCTGGGTGCCGGGGTCGGCCGTCCAGGTGACCTCGGTGGGCGCCTCCGTCACGGTCGCGCCGTCGAGCTGGACGGGCTCGGGGAGGGTGCTCGTGGTGACGACCGTGGTCCAGCCGGGCAGCGGCTGGTAGGTGACCGACGTGAAGGGCGTGTCGGTCGGCAGGTCGACGGTGAGGCCGACGGTCCCGGCCGTGGCCGACTCGGTCGGCACCTTGAAGGTGAGGGTGGCGTACGAGCCGGGGTCGACCTGGGCCGGGTTCACGCGCACGTGCGCCGACGCCGCCAGGGGGGCGGCGAGCGTGAGCAGTGCCGCGGCGCCGAGGGCTGCGGCGACGCGCGCAGCGGCGGCCGGACGCGAGGAGGAGCGGGTGGTGGTCATGGTGGTGGTCCTGTCTGGCCGCGCGGCGGCGGCCGGTGTCGTCTGGTCCGGGCCTCGTCGTCGAGCGGACGGCGGGCCGGGCACCGGCGTCGGGAGTCGACGCCGGTGCGGTGGTCAGACGGGCAGGGGCGGACCGCGGAGGGGCCTCGCGCCGATCGCCCGGAGGGGCGGCGCACGCCGCCCCGGCAGGGCGAGGACGGGACGGAGGCGTGGGCCCGTGCTCACGGGCGGCACGGCCCCGGAGAGAGCACGACGGACGCGGGCGAGGCCGTGGACGGCCACCAGAGCCAGGCGCTCGAGGCAGTGGGCGCCCCAGCGCAGCCCGACCGCGGTGACGAGCGCGGCGGCCGCGTGCGCGGCCCACATCAGCCCGCCGGCCATCGCCATGTGGTGCCCGCCGGGCGCGGCGAGCACGTCGGACGCGCCGGCCGTGACGACCAGGGGCGAGTGGTGCCCGCCCACGGCCGAGGAGCCGGAGCCGGAGCCGGCGGCGGCGGCGCCCAGCGAGAACAGGAGGTGGAACGCGAGCTGGCTGGCGGCGACCGAGACGGCGAGACGGAGCAGCGAGGCCCGGCGGCCGGTCAACGCGATGCAGAGGGGCACCGAGAAGGCGAGCGCGAGCACCACCCCGAGCGTGCCGGGCTCGGCGCCACCGCCCGCGACGTGCGAGAAGGCGGCGACGACGACGGAGAAGCCGGCGGTCAGCCAGCCGCGGACGAACCGCGTCCATCTCGGGGCCATGGCGCTCTCTCGGGGTCGGGGACGGTCGCGCCAGTTTACCGGCGGCCGGGGTCGGCCACGGGCCGGGACGGGACAGGTCCGTCGACGCCGAGCGACCTCTCCCGCCGGTCGCGGCGGGGAGGCAGGCGAGGGCTGCAGATGCAGTCGCCGTCGCCGCTCTGGGACAGCGGGGTCACGGGTCGGCAACGATCCCGCACGACGGGTCGGGCGCCTCCTACGCTCGCCCCATGGGGCGGCTGAGCACGACCACGACGACCGGGGCGGTGCTCGTCGTGCTGCTGGTCACGGCGGGCTGCGCCCTCGACGCCACGGCGCCGCCTCGGCCCGTGGCCGAGGTCGTCGAGGGTCCCCCCGACTGCGCGCTGAGCACCGACGCCTGGATCGTGCCCGAGCCGGGCGCCGCGCCGTCGGCCCCGCCGCCTCCCCTGGCCGGGTCGGTGCCGGACGGCTTCACGCCGGTCTCCGCCGTGCGGTGCGCCTGGACGACGGACAGCGTCGACGACGCCGACGGCCGCTGGTCCGCACGCCTCGAGACGACCTGGACGGACGACCTCGACCGGCTGCTCGCCGCCCTCGCCCTGCCCGATGAGACCGGCGGCTCGGGCGTGTGCACCGCTGACATGGAGATCGTGCCCGACCTCTGGCTGACCTCGGCCGACGGACGGTCGATGCGCGCGGCCTGGCCGGTGACCCCGTGCGGCGGGACGCTGCCCGGCACGCACGACGTGCTCGACGCGCTCCCCGTCGAGGAGGAACGGCTCGTCCGCGTCTCGCTCGTCCAGAGCCGGGCGGCGCTCGACGCCGGCTGCAGCATGCAGGCCTCCCTGCCCTGGATGCTCGGCGTCGGGACCACGACCAGGATCGAGGGCCTGGAGCCCGACGACGTCGTGACCGACGACGCGGCCGGCACGACGACGGTGCCGGCCGTCCCCGCCCAGCCGATGGCGCCTCCTGCGCTGCCCGACCCGGCCGACCTCGACCGCGCCTGCGTGTACGCGGTCGACCCGCCGCTCCCGGAGCCCGCGGCGCCCACCGACAGCCCGTTCGGCACCGGCGCCGGGTCAGGGTCCGCGGCGGCGCCGGGGACGATCTCGAAGTCGGTCACGAGCGGGACGTTCACGCGGGTCGTGCCGCTCGCGGACGGAGTCGGGTCCCGGCTGGTGCTCGCCGCGGGGCAGCCGTCGACACCCGGGCTCGAGCAGTGCGACGCGACGACGACGTCGTTCGTGACGCTCCCCGACCACGCGGCGGGCGCTTCCTTGCCGTCGGACCCGCTGCTCACCGCCGAGCTGGACGGCTGCGGGCGGCTGCTGACGAGCGACGGAGGCGCGAGGCCCCTCCCCGAGGACCTCGCGGCGGCGCTGCGCGGCTGACCGGACCGGCGGGCGTGCCGGCCGACCGGACCGATCGACGAGCTGGTCGCCTCACCGCCCGGTCTGCGGCCCCGCGAGGATCTGCTGCGCGCGGTGGGTGAGCTCCGGGTCGACGACGATCTGGTAGCTGCGGGCGAGCACCTGGTGGGTCGAGGTGAAGTCGCGGCGGCGCCGGCTGATCGCGAAGCTGGCGAGTCCGTAGAGCATGCCGAAGCCGGCGCCGATCAGCGACGCCGCCAGGATCGTCGTGACGGAGGCGGTGTCGGGCGAGAAGAGGAGCATGACGGCCCCGAAGAAGACGCCGATCCAGAGGCCCGTGACGGCACCGGCCAGCGCCGCACGGCCGTAGGTCAGCCGGCCGGTGACCCGCTCGACCGTGGTGAGCTCGTTCCCGATGATCGCGAGCTGCGCGATGGGGAAGTCGGCGTGCGACAGGCGCTCGACGACGGCCTGGGCCTCGGGGTAGCTGGCGTACGTCCCGAGGACGTCGCCGCGGGGCAGGGTCGGGACGCTCGGCGCTCGGCGGCCCCAGGGGCTCGGGTTCGTCATGAGAGCAGTGAAACACGTCGGCATGGACGGCAGCACGCGGCGCGGTCGGGCTGAGCGACTAACTTGGAGGCGTGAGCGCCACCAGAGTCTTCGTCGCCCGTCTCGCCGGGTGCTCCGTCTTCGACCCCGCCGGCGACAAGGTCGGCAAGGTGAGGGACGTCCTCGTCGTCTACCGCCGTGAGGACCCGCCGCGGGTCGTCGGCCTGATCGTCGAGGTGCCCGGCAAGCGCCGCGTCTTCGTCAGCATCGGCCGGGTCACGAGCATCGGCTCGGGGCAGATCATCACGAGCGGCACGATCACCCTGCGTCGCTTCGAGCAGCGCGGGGGCGAGACCCGCGTCATCGCCGAGATGCTCGGCCGACGGGTCTCCCTGCGCCGGGACGGCGGCCGCGCCGTCGTCGAGGACGTCGCGATCGACGAGGTCAGCGAGGGCGACTGGGAGATCGGCCAGCTGTTCCTGCGCCGCCCGAAGACCACGCCGTCGCCCTTCGGCAAGGGCCCCACCGCGTTCGCCACGTGGGACGAGGTCGTGGAGGAGAACGAGCCCGGCGAGGCCCAGAGCGCCGAGCACCTCATCGCCGCCTACTCCGACCTCGTGCCCGCCGACCTCGCGAACACGCTGCTCGACCTGACCCCCGAGCGCCGCCTCGAGGTGGCCTCCGAGCTGTCCGACGACCGCCTGGCCGACGTGCTCGAGGAGCTGCCGGAGGACGAGCAGGTCGAGATCTTCTCCCAGCTCGACGACCAGCGCGCCGCGGGCGTGCTCGACCAGATGCAGCCCGACGACGCCGCCGACCTCATGTCCCAGCTCGGCGACGAGCGCAAGGAGCAGCTGCTCCAGCTGATGGAGCCGGAGGAGGCGGACGACGTCCGCATGCTGCTCAGCTACGACGCCGACACCGCCGGCGGCCTGATGACCACCGAGCCGGTGATCGTCTCCGCCGACGCGACGGTGGCCGAGGGCCTCGCCCTGATCCGGCGCCACGAGCTGGCGCCGGCGCTCGGGGCCGCCGTCTGCGTCACGCTGCCGCCGTACGAGCCGCCGACCGGCCGGTTCCTCGGCATGGTGCACTTCCAGCGGATGCTCCGCTACCCGCCCAACGAGCGCCTCGGCACGCTGCTCGACCAGCAGCTCGAACCGGTCCGCGTCGACGCGACCGCCCTCGAGGTGACGCGGGTCATGGCGACGTACAACCTCGTCAGCGTGCCCGTCGTCGACGCCGCCCACCGCCTCGTCGGGGTGGTGACCATCGACGACGTCCTGGACCACGTGCTGCCCGACGACTGGCGCAGCAACGACCAGGACAGACCGCTCAGCCGCTCCCGGGCGCGTGCCCGCCGCGCCCCCCTGACCACGACCCCGACGACTACCCCGAGGAGGACCACCGGTGGCACGCGATAACCGGAGCACCGTCCGACTCGACTCGCCCAAGGGCCTCCGCACCCGGGTGCTGCCGGGGCGGCGCCGTGCGGGGCGCGACCGCTTCGGCCGCGCCACGGAGGCGATCGCCCGGGCCATGGGCACGCCGCAGTTCCTGATCGCCCTGACGGCGTTCTGCGTGCTGTGGATGGTCTACAACACGACGGCGCCCGACTCGATCCGCTTCGACAGCGCCGCGATCGGCTTCACGGCGCTGACGCTGATCCTCTCGCTGCAGGCCTCGTACGCCGCGCCCCTGATCCTCCTCGCGCAGAACCGCCAGGACGACCGCGACCGCGTCCAGTTCGAGCAGGACCGCCAGCGGGCCGAGCGCAACCTCGCCGACACCGAGTACCTCGCCCGCGAGGTCGTGGCCCTGCGGATCGCGATCCGCGACATGGCCAGCAAGGACTTCATCCGGGCCGAGCTGAGGGGGCTGCTCGACGAGATGGACCGTCGGGACGAGGAGGCGGCTGCGGCGGCCACGACGGACGACGCGCCCCGTGGCTGACACCGCTGACGCGGGCACCCCCGCCGCTCGCGTGCGGACGGCGCTGGGATCGGTGCTCGACCCCGAGATCCGCCGACCGGTCACCGAGCTGGACATGATCGGCGACGTGTCGGTCGACGCTGCGGGCGCGGCGACGGTCTCGGTCAAGCTGACCATCGTGGGCTGCCCCGCGGCCGACACGATCGAGCGCGACGTGCGCGCCGCGACGGCCTCGGTCGACGGCGTCACGGACGTGACGGTCGCCGTCACCGTCATGACGAAGGAGGAGCGACACGCGCTCACCGAGAAGCTGCGGGCCGGACGGGGCGCCCGCGTGCAGCAGTTCGGGCCGGACTCGCTCACCCGCGTCATCGCGGTCACCAGCGGCAAGGGAGGCGTGGGCAAGTCGACCGTGACCGCCAACCTCGCCGTCGCGCTCGCGGCCCGCGGCCTGTCGGTCGGCATCGTCGACGCCGACGTCTACGGCTTCAGCATCCCGGGCCTGCTCGGCCTGGTCGGCCCGGACGGCGCCGCCGTCAAGCCCACGCAGGTCGACGACATGATCCTGCCCCCCGTGGCCCACGGGGTGAAGGTGATCTCGATCGGCATGTTCGTCGACGACTCCTCCGTCGCGGTGGCCTGGCGCGGACCGATGCTGCACCGCACCATCCAGCAGTTCCTCACGGACGTGTTCTTCGGCGACCTCGACGTGCTGCTGCTCGACCTGCCGCCCGGCACGGGCGACGTCGCGATCTCGGTCGGGCAGCTGCTGCCCCACGCCGAGGTGCTCGTCGTGACGACGCCGCAGCCCGCGGCGGCCGACGTCGCCGAGCGCAGCGGCGTCGTGGCCCGCCAGACCGGCCAGCGCCTCCTCGGGGTGGTCGAGAACATGGCCGGGCTCGCCCAGCCCGACGGCACCGTGCTCGAGCTGTTCGGCACCGGAGGCGGCGCCGAGACCGCACGCCGCCTCTCGGCCGGGCAGGAGGCCGACGTACCGCTGCTCGCCAGCGTGCCGCTGAGCCTCGGGCTGCGCGAGGGCGGCGACCTGGGGGCGCCCGTCGTCGTCGCGGCGCCCGACGACCCTGCGGCGCGGGTCATCGACGCGCTCGCGGGCACCCTCGCGGTGCGCCCGCGCAGCCTCGTCGGCCGCCGGCTGGGCCTCAGCGTCAGCTGACGGCGTCGCCTGACGGCATCCGTGTGCACGAGAGGCCCCCGTGCAGGTGCACGGGGGCCTCTCGGGTGTCTCGATCACTCGCCTCTCGCGGGCCGTCGCGCTCAGGAGGAGACGCGACCTGCCCGCCGACTCGTCATCGGTTCCAGCACGGACCGGCGGCGAGGGGAGGCGGCGACGAGCCGACTAGGACCAGCGGGTGAAGGTGCGGGTCGGGATGGCGCGGTAGCCGTCGCGGGCGACCGCGACGACGGATCCGACGATGCCGATGCTCGCGGCGACGGCCAGGACGATGATTCCGGTGAACATGTTCTTCTCTTTGTCTGCGCTGTCGCGCGGTGTGGGCAGGACGATCGACCGCCTCCTGGACCGGGTCGTGCAGGGCACGACGACAGGTCTCGTAGGCGGTCGGTCAGCCTCGTTGCGGATGCTCGGGACCAGGTCGACCGAGCGGAGAGGGCATGGGGTCCCTCTGATGACAAGGTCAAGTCTGCGCCCTCACAAAGGGAAGCACAACCATGGTTTTCTACCGTGACACCGTAGAATCGCTACATGGACGTCAAGAGGCTCGAACTGCTCCGGGAACTCGCCGAGCGGGGCAGCATCGCCGCCGTCGCCAAGGCGACGCACCGCACCCCCTCGGCCGTCTCGCAGCAGCTGAAGGTCCTCGAGAAGGAGGCCGGGGTCGCCCTGACCGAGCGGGTGGGCCGGGGCGTCGTCCTGACGGGCTCGGGCCGCGTCCTCGCCCAGACCGCCACCGACGTGGCCGTGGCCCTCGAGCGCGCCCAAGCCGTCTGGGCCGACTTCGTCGCGACGCCCCAGGGCGAGGTCACCCTCGCGACCTTCCCCACCGGCGGGCAGATGCTGCTGCCGGGCCTGCTCCGGACCATCGCCGAGACGCCGGGCCTCACGGTCGTGGCGACCGACCACGACCCGTCGATCCTCGAGTTCGCCGACCTCGCCGCCGACCACGACGTCGTCGTCGCGCACTCCCCGGACGGGCGCGCCTGGCGCGGGCGCGGGCTCGTGACGGTCCCGCTGCTCACGGAGCCCCTCGACGTGGCGCTGCCGGCCGACCACCGACTCGCGGGACGGGCCTCGCTGTCGCCGGGCGACCTCGAGGGCGAGACCTGGATCGGGGTCCCCACCGACTTCCCGTTCGAGTGGGTCTACCGCGAGATCGAGCGCGTCACGGGCAGCCCCGTGCGCGTCGCCCAGCGCTTCAGCGACACCAAGGTGACCGAGTCGCTGGTGGGCGCCGGCCTCGGCATCGCCGTACTGCCGCGGTTCACCGCGAAGGAGGCGCGGGACGACATGGTCCTGCTGCCCCTCGAGAGCATCCGAGCCGTCCGCTACGTCTCGGTGCTGATGCGTCGCGACCGGGCGGAGCGCCCGTCCGTCCGCCGCGTCGTCGACGCCCTGCGCGCAGAGGCCTCGCGGGTCGCCGCGCTGCACGGCGGGGTCTGACGCGGTGCTGCAGGGCCGGAGCTGCGCGACCGGCGGCGGGGCAGGGCTAGGTCGCCTCGGCGTCCCACGGGGGCACCTCGCCGACGGCGAGAGGCTCGGGCGCCGGCCGCGGGCCGCCGCCCGGGAGCCCGACCGACACGGCAGCCGCCGTCGCCGGGGCCATCGCGCCCGACACCGGCTTGGTGGCCGCCTCGGGGGCGTCGAGGAGGGCATCGCGGATGATGCGCCGCGGGTCGTACTGCCGCGGGTCGAGCTTCTGCCACTCGACCTCGTCGAACTCGGGCCCCATCTCGTCGCGCATGCGGGCCTTGGCGCCGTTCGCCATGTCGCGCAGGCTGCGGACGAGCTGGGCCAGCTTCGAGGCGTAGCCGGGCAGGCGCTCGGGGCCGAGGAGGAAGACGGCGAGCACGCCGATCACCAGGAGCTTGTCGAACGTCAGACCGAACAGGGACACGCATGCAGACTAACGTCTGCCCCCGACAGCCAGCCCCTAGGCTTGGGCACCGAGGAGTGAGTGTGTCGCAGATCGAATCGAGCTGGAAGTTCGCGGAAGAACTCGTGACGGAGAGCGGACCGCTGGCCGAGGCTCGGCAGCACTCGCTCGAGGTCGGGGTCGAGGCCGTCTCCCCCGCCGTCGGCGCGCAGCTGGCCGTCGCCACCGCCTCGTCGCGGGCCCGCAGCATCATCGAGATCGGCACCGGGGTCGGCGTCAGCGGCCTCTGGCTGCTCGCCGGTGCGCCCGACGCGACCCTCACCTCCATCGACCGTGAGATCGAGCACCAGCAGGCGGCGCGCGACGCCTACCTGCGCGGCGGCGTGCCCGCCGCCCGGGTGCGCCTGATCACCGGCCGGGCCGCCGAGGTGCTGCCCCGCATGAACGAGAACAGCTACGACGTGGTCTTCGTCGACGCCGATCCCGGCTCCGTCATCGAGTACGTCGAGCACGGACTCCGGATGGCCCGCCCCGGCGGCCTCGTGCTCGTCGCGCACGCGCTGTGGCACGGTGCGGTCGCCAACCCGGCCAGGCGCGACGCGACGACGACGGGATTCCGCACCCTGCTCACCGAGGTCTCGACCTCGCCCGCCGTGATCAGCTCGCTGTCGACGGCCGGCGACGGCCTCCTCCAGCTCGTCAAGCGCTGACGCCCCCGAGCCCGGCGCAGGGCGCCCTGCGCCGGGCGCCGGGAGCACCGCGTCCGGACGCACGCCGACGCCCCGCCGGCCTGGGGCCGACGGGGCGTCGAGGGTGATGCGGGAGGTCGTGCCTAGTCGCCGACGACGTTCGCCAGCGCGTCGTGGAGCTCTCGTGCTTCGTCGTCGTTGACCGACACCACGAGGCGGCCGCCACCTTCGAGCGGAACGCGCACGATGATGAGACGGCCCTCCTTCACGGCCTCCATAGGCCCGTCGCCGGTCCTCGGCTTCATGGCTGCCATCAGATAGTCCCCTTTCGCGAAGATTCAGATCCCATTATCTGTGATTCTGCGGCTGACACCTAAACAAGAGGAGGCGTCACCCGGCTCACGGGGGCGTCCAGTCGTACCCGTCCACCCACCAGCACCAGTCGATCCAGAGCCACTGGCCCGCCACGGCGAGCAGCACGATCCCGACTCGCCAGGCCCTCGAGCGCGGCAGGGCGAGCACGCCGAGCAGCGGGAACAGCGGCATCAGCAGGCGCCAGGTGCTCGACTGCGGGAAGAACACGGCGAGCAGGTAGAGCGCGTAGGCGAAGCTCCAGAGCCGCAGGTCGACGCCGAGTCGTCGTCCCCACGGGCCCAGCAGGAGCACTCCGAGGGCGATCACCGAGATCACCAGCAGAGCCACCCCCAGACCACCCGGGAACCACCAGTTCGCACCCTCGATCCAGGGCGTGAACGGCACCAGCGGGCCGTAGCCGATGTACGCCGAGCGCCAGGCGAGCTCCGTCTCGGTGTACGCGTCGAGCCTGCCGGTGACGAGTCCGGCGACCAGCAGCCAGCCGACCCCGAAGACCGCCGTCGCCACCGTGGCCACCCCCGCGGCGAGCATCTCGCGGCCGGGGAACGGGTCGTCGCGTCGACGCCACCAGCGGTAGACCGTGTGCAGGCCGAGCGCGAGGGCCAGCGGCAGGGCGCCCGGCCGCGTCAACGACATGACCAGCACCACCGGCAGCATCGCCACGTAGCGCCGCTGCAGGAGCAGCAGCAGGGCCGCACAGAGCAGGAACAGGAACATCGACTCGGCGTAGGCGACCTGCAGCAGCGGCGACAGCGGCGAGGCGCAGAACAGCACCACGCCGAAGAGCGCGGTGCCCTCGGGCAACACGTGCCGGAGCAGCTTGTAGAACAGGAGCGCCGTGCCGCCCGCGAAGACGGTCGACACGACCACGGCGAGGGTCGCGAAGGAGGCGCCGGTCAGCTCCGTCAGACCGCGCACGAGGAACGGGTAGGCCGGCATGAACGCCCACGCGTTCTCGGCGACGTGGCCTGTCTCGGTCAGGGGCAGCGTCGACGGGTACCCCACGGCCGCGATGATGTAGTACCAGTGGCCGTCCCAGATGCTGGCGAAGCTCGCGTAGTCCGGGCTCGCGAGCGTCCAGGCGTTGGCGCCTTGCCGCTGCGCGAAGTTGACCAGCAACACCGTGCTGACGACGCGCGACAGCACGAAGACCCCCAGCACGCGGGCCCACCACGGCAGCAGCCGCCCGCGGACGGTCAGCCAGCGACGCGCGTCGGAGCCGGGCCACGCCGGACGGCCCGACGACACCGGACGGGTCGACGACGACCGGGTCGACGACGCCGGGGACGGCCGCGTGGTCAGGCCGTCAGCCACGCCCGCAGTCCGCGCTCGTTGTCGAGGATCTGCTGGACCGGCACCCGCTCGTCGTCGTGATGGGCCAGCAGCGGGTCGCCGGGGCCGTAGTTGACCGCGGGCACGCCGAGGGCCGAGAAGCGGGCGACGTCGGTCCAGCCGTACTTCGGCTTCGCCTCGCCGCCGACGGCCTCGAGGAACTGCCGGGCCAGCGGGGCGTCGAGGCCGGGGCGGGCGCCCGGGGCGAGGTCGACGATCGTCACGTCGAAGCCGGCGAACAGCTCGCGGACGTGAGCGACGGCCTCGTCCGCGCTGCGGCTCGGCGCGAAGCGGTAGTTGACGTGCACCATGCACTCGTCGGGGATGACGTTGCCGGCCACGCCCCCCGTGATCCCGACGGCGTTGAGCCCCTCACGGTAGACGAGCCCGTCGACCTCGACCTCGCGCGCCTCGTACGCGGCCAGGACGTCCAGGATCGGGGCGGCCGCGTGGATGGCGTTCGAGCCGACCCACGAGCGCGCGCTGTGCGACCGGGCGCCGAAGGTCCGGATCTCTGCCCGCAGGTTGCCGTTGCAGCCGCCCTCGACCTCGCTGCGGGTCGGCTCGCCGAGGATGGCGAAGTCGGCCTCGAGGAGGTGCGGGTGCAGCCGTGCGAGCCGCCCCAGGCCGTTGAGGGCGTCCGACACCTCTTCGTGGTCGTACCAGACCCAGGTGACGTCGACCACGGGCTCCGTGAGCTCGACCGCGAGGCGGAGGTGGACGGCGCTGCCCGCCTTCATGTCGACGGTGCCGCGGCCCCACAGGTGCTCGACCCCGTCGTCGTCGGTCTCGAAGCGGGTGGGCAGGTTGTCGTTCAGCGGCACGGTGTCGATGTGCCCGGCGATGACCACGCGACTGTCGCGGCCGAGCTCCGTCCGGGCGACGATCGCGTCGCCGTCGCGGAACAGCGTGAGGTGGTCGTGCCCCTCGAGGGTCTGCCAGATCGAGTCGGCCACCGCCTGCTCGTTGCCGGAGACGGACTCGACGTCGCAGAGCTGGCGGGTGACGTCGACGGCGGACACGCTCAGGTCGAAGGGCGGCATGGACCCGAGTGTAGGGCCGGTGCCCGGCAGGTCGCCGGGCGGCGCCTCCCCGCCGCCCTACGATCGAGGGCATGACCACGGACACCCCCGCCGCCACCCACGCCCACGGGTACGGGCTCGCCACCGTCGCCCGCGACGGCAGCACGCTCGACACCTGGTTCCCCGCGCCGTCGCTCGGCCGGCTGCCCGCCGACCGCGACCCGGCCCTCGTGCCCGCCGAGATCGCGGACGCCGCCGGGCCCGACGCCCGCCGGGGCGTCGACCTCGTCCCCGTGACCGTCGAGATCGAGCTCGCCACGCCTCCGGCGTCCACGCCCGACGCCTACCTGCGGCTGCACCTCCTGAGCCACCTGCTCGTCGCGCCGAACACCATCGACCTCGACGGCGTCTTCGGCCACCTGCCCATCGTCGTCTGGACCAACGCCGGACCGGTGCACCCCGACGACTTCACCCGCCTCCGCCCGTCGCTGCAGCGCGCCGGCGTCGCGACGACGGGCATCGACAAGTTCCCGCGGATGCTCGACTACGTCACCCCCGACCGCGTGCGCATCGCCGACGCCTCGCGGGTGCGCCTCGGCGCCCACCTCTCGCCCGGCACCACCGTGATGCACGAGGGCTTCGTCAACTTCAACGCGGGCACGCTCGGCGCGTCGATGGTCGAGGGCCGCATCTCGCAGGGCGTCGTCGTCGGCGACGGGTCGGACATCGGAGGCGGCGCCTCCATCATGGGGACCCTGTCGGGAGGCGGCACCCAGCGCATCACCATCGGCGAGCGCGCGCTGCTCGGCGCCAACGCCGGCATCGGCATCGCGATCGGCGACGACACCGTCGTCGAGGCCGGCCTCTACGTCACGGCGGGCACCAAGGTCGTCGTCGTGGGCGGCACCCCGACGAACGACGGCAAGCAGCAGACGGTCAAGGCCGTCGAGCTCTCGGGCCGCCCGGGGCTGCTGTTCCGCCGCAACTCGGTGACCGGCGCCGTCGAGGTGCTGCCGCGCAAGGGCCACGGCATCACGCTCAACTCGCAGCTGCACGCGTAGCCGCGACGACAGGACGGGCGGGTCCGTCGTCCCCGGGTCGTCGTCGACGCCCGGTCACGACGGACCCGCCCGTCTGCGCTGCCGGTGCCGCGGCTAGCGCTGCGGCCAGTCGCGCTGGGTCTCGCCCAGGTACAGCTGCTGCGGGCGGCCGATCTTGGTCGCGGGGTCCTGGTTCATCTCGCGCCAGTGGGCGATCCAGCCCGGCAGACGACCGATGGCGAAGAGCACGGTGAACATGCGCGGCGGGAAGCCCATCGCCTTGTAGATCACGCCGGTGTAGAAGTCGACGTTGGGGTAGAGCTTGCGCTCGACGAAGTAGTCGTCGGCGAGGGCGATGTCCTCGAGCTCCATCGCGATGTCGAGCAGGTCGTCCTTGACGCCGAGGGCGGCGAGCACCTCGGTCGCGCTCTCCTTCACGAGTCGGGCACGGGGGTCGAAGTTCTTGTAGACCCGGTGGCCGAAGCCCATGAGCTTGACGCCGTCTTCCTTGTTCTTGACGCGCTCGACGAAGCGCTCGACGCCCTGGCCGCTGTCGCGGATCTCGGCGAGCATCGTGAGCACGGCCTCGTTCGCGCCGCCGTGCAGCGGGCCGTAGAGCGCGCTGATGCCGGCCGAGATCGACGAGAACATGTTCGCCTGCGTCGAGCCGACGAGGCGGACGGTCGACGTCGAGGCGTTCTGCTCGTGGTCCTCGTGCAGGATGAGGAGGCGTTCCAGCGCCTTCGACAGGACCGGGTTCACCTCGTACGGCTCGGCCATCGTGCCGAAGTTCAGCTTGAGGAAGTTGTCGACGAAGCTGAGCGAGTTGTCGGGGTAGAGGAACGCCTGGCCGAGGCTCTTCTTGTGCGCGTACGCCGCGATGACCGGCAGCTTCGCGAGCAGGCGGATGGTCTGCAGCTCGACCTGGGCAGGGTCGCTGACGCTCATCGACCCCTCGTAGAAGGTGCCGAGCGCGCCCACGGCGCTCGAGAGCACGGACATGGGGTGCGCGTTGTGCGGCAGCGCGTCGAAGAAGCGGCGGAGGTCTTCGTGCAGCAGGGTGTGGCGGCGGATGCGGGCGTCGAAGTCGGCCAGCTCGTCGGCGGTGGGCAGCTCGCCGTAGATGAGCAGCCACGCGGTCTCGAGGTAGGTCGAGTTCTCGGCCACCTGCTCGATCGGGTAGCCGCGGTAGCGCAGGATCCCCTCGTCACCGTCGATGTAGGTGATCTTCGAGCGGGTCGCGGACGTGTTCACGAACCCCGTGTCGAGGGTCGTGTAGCCGGTCTGCTTGGTGAAGCTCGAGATGTCGATCGACGAGGCACCCTGGGTGCTCGGCACGATCGGGAACTCGGCCGTCCCCCCCGGGAACTGCAGCGTGGCCTTCTGGGCGTCGTTGGCAGGATCAGTCACCCTGTCACCCTAGCGGTCAGCCCTGGAGGCGCTCCACGGCCGCGGCGATCCGCTCGTCCGTCGTCGTGAGGGCGACCCGCACGTGGCGCCCGCCGTCGACGCCGTAGAAGCTGCCGGGCGCGACGAGCACGCCGCGCTCGGCGAACCAGTCGACGCTCGTCCAGCAGTCCTCGTCGCGGGTCGCCCAGAGGTAGAGCCCGGCCTCGCTGTAGTCGATGCGGAAGCCCGCGGCCCCGAGGGCAGGGGCCAGGGCCGCGCGACGGGCCCGGTAGCGCTCCTTCTGCTCACGCACGTGCGCCTCGTCGCCGAGGGCTGCGCGCATGGCCTCCTGCACCGGGGCGGGCGGCATGAGGCCGGCGTGCTTGCGCACGGCCAGGAGCTGGCCGATCACGTGGTCACAGCCAGCCACGAAGCCGGCCCGGTAGCCCGCGAGGTTCGACTGCTTGCTGAGGGAGTAGACGCTGACGACGCCGCGCAGGTCGTCGCCGACGACCCTCCGGTCGAGGATGCAGGGCGTCGGCCTGTCGGCCCACTCGCCCTCCCAGCCGAGCTCGGCGTAGCACTCGTCGCCGGCGACGACGGCGCCGAGCTCGCGGCCGCGCGCCACGACCGCCCGCAGGTGCTCGTGGTCGAGGACGGCGCCGTCCGGGTTGCCGGGGCTGTTCACCCAGATCAGCCGAGTCGACCCAGGCCACTCGGCGGGGTCGTCGCTGGCCAGCACGTCGGCGCCCACGAGCGCCGCGCCGAGCGCGTAGGTCGGGTAGGCGGCGACCGGGTGCACGACGGTGTCGCCCGGGCCGAGGCCGAGCCAGAGGGCCATGCCCGCGATGAGCTCCTTGGAGCCGATGGTGGGCAGGACGTTCGCGTCCTGAAGGCCGGACACGCCCCTCCTGCGCTCGTACCACTCGGCGACGGCCGCCCGCAGCGCGGGGGTGCCGGCGACCTGCGGGTAGGCGTGGGCGTCGGTCGCGGCCGAGAGGGCCCTGGCGACGACCTCGGGGGTCGGGTCGACGGGCGAGCCGACCGAGAGGTCGACGATGCCACCCTCGTGCCGGCGGGCGACGGCGGCCGCCGCCGCGAGCGAGTCCCAGGGGAAGTCGGGCAGCGACAGCGCCACGATCGACCGGGGCCTAGGCCTGCGCGCCCTGCGGGGGCAGGGCGGAGATCACGGGGTGGTCGCCCGCGATGACCCCGACCTTCGCCGCGCCGCCGGGCGAGCCGATCTCGTCGAAGAACTCGACGTTGGCCTTGTAGTACTCGGCCCACTTGTCCGGCAGGTCGTCCTCGTAGTAGATCGCCTCGACGGGGCACACGGGCTCGCAGGCACCGCAGTCGACGCATTCGTCGGGGTGGATGTAGAGCGAGCGTTCGCCCTCGTAGATGCAGTCGACGGGGCACTCGTCGATGCAGGCACGGTCTTTGACATCCACACAGGGCAGTGCGATCACATACGTCACGTTCGGGGGGTTCCCTTCACCTCGGGCAGAGGGTCCAGCCTAGCGCGCCGTCGGCTGGGTGCCGGCGGAGGAGGCGGTGGGCGCGGAGTCGGACGCGGTCGACGAAGAGGCGGTCGACCCGTCGTCGGGCCCGGCGCCCCGCGGCGGCAGGGTCGGCCAAGCGATCACGACCATCGCGATCAGCAGGGGTCCGAAGGTCCACGCGTAGCCGGGGCCGTTCGCCGGCACGAGCGCCGAGCCGCCCGCACCCGGCTGGGACAGCAGCGCGGCGGCGCCGAGCAGGCCGAGCGCGACCGCGACCGCGACGACGCGGGAGCCGAAGAGGAGGCGCATGCCGGCCAGCAGCGCCGCGGCCATCACCAGCGACAGCACGAGGCCGGACCAGATCGGCGCGCCGGCGACGGTGACGGTGCCCTGGTGGGCGACCGTGCCGAGGGCTCCGAAGACGGCCCCCGCGGCGAGGGCGAGCACCGTGGTCGCCACCCGGCCGCCGGTGCTCATGTCGGCGAACTCGGAGGCGCCGGCGGGGCCGGACGCCCGGGAGTCGGGCTCCGGCACGAAGCGGAACGACTCGCTCGTGCCCACGGGCTGGACCGCGCCGTGGGGGAAGAGGATCCCCGCCGCGCCCCGGGGCAGGTCGACGACCTCGACCTGCGTCCGGTAGCGGCGCAGGGCGGCCAGGCGGCGTGCGGTCGAGGCACGGACGTCGACCGTGCGGACCGAGTCGTCGGCGGCGAGCGCCTCGGCCTCGGCGCCCGTGGCCTGTTCGGCACCCGCGACGACGGCGAAGAAGGGCACCTCGGCCAGGCGCGCGACGCGCACGGCGGCCCGGTTGGCCCGGACGTGGTCGGGGTGGTGGTAGCCGCCGTCCTCGTCGTAGCTGACGATCGCCGTCGGCCGGACGGACTCGACCACGGCCTGCAGGTCGGACACGATCTCGCCGAACTCGGCCGCGCAGAAGGCGGCGCCGTGCAGGTCGGGGGTCGGGCCGGCCACGCCGTCCGACCGCCACACCATGCCGCTGTCGCGGTACACCCGCGCCGGCAGCCCGTGGGTGCGCGCCTCGGGGTCGCCGAGGAACCGGTGGTCGCGGACGCCGAGGTCGCGCATCGCCTCCGCGATCTCGCCCTCGCGGTGCGCGGCGAGGGCGGCTTCGTCACCGCGGAGCCGGGCCAGGTCGTCGGGCATGACCTCGCCGAGCTCGCCGCGGGTGCAGGTGACGATCGTCACCTCGGCGCCGGCGTCGACGAGGGCGGCGATCGTGCCGCCCGTCGCGATCGTCTCGTCGTCCGGGTGCGCGTGCACGAAGAGGACCCGCTCGGCCCGCAGGGCGGAGGGCTGGCCGGGGCGGGCATCGCCCTGGCGGGCATCGGGGGCGGAGCCGAAGTACGTCATCACTGGACAGGATATGCCGCCCCGCACTATGGTCGGTCCGGCCCGGGAAGCTGGTGAGGTTAGCCTAACCAAACTACCCGGACCGGTCGCGGTCACCCCACCGCCGCACGCCCTCCTCTCGAAAGCCGTCGCCCGTGCTCGCCAACTACCTCATCGGACTCCGCGAGGGCCTCGAGGCCGCCCTCGTCGTGGGCATCCTCGTCGCCGCCGTCGTCAAGCTCGGCCGCCGGGACGTCCTCCCCCGTCTCTGGCTCGGCGTCGCCGCCGCCGTCGTCCTCTCGCTCGGCCTCGGCGCCGTGCTCACCTTCGGCGCGTACGGCCTGACGTTCCAGGCCCAGGAGGTCATCGGCGGCGGCCTCTCGGTCGTCGCCGTCGGGTTCGTCACCTGGATGGTCTTCTGGATGGCCCGGACGGCGCGCAGCATGCGCGGCGAACTCGAGTCGAGCCTCGACCGCGCGATCGCCGGCGGGGCCTGGGCGGTCGTCGCGCTCGCCTTCCTGTCGGTCGGGCGCGAGGGCATCGAGACCGCCCTGTTCGTCTGGGCGACGGTGCAGTCGACCGGAGGCGGCGAGGCGCCCGTCGTGGGCGCCCTGCTCGGCATCCTCACGGCCGTCGCGATCGAGGTCGCGATCTACCGCGGGGTCGTCCGCCTCGACCTGCGCCGCTTCTTCACGGTCACCGGGTACCTGCTCGTGCTCGTCGCGGCCGGGGTGCTCGCCTACGGGGTGGGAGACCTGCAGGAGGCGGGCGTGCTGCCGGGCCGCACCTCCCTCGCCTTCGACGTCAGCGCCGCCGTGCCCCCGACGAGCTGGTGGGGCACCCTGCTGCAGGGCCTCGTCAACTTCACCCCGACGCCGAGCTGGCTGCAGGCGGGCGCCTGGCTCGCCTACCTCGCCGTCGTCGTCCCGCTCTTCGCGCGCGCCACCCGTGGCCGTGCGCCCCGTCCGGCGGAGGCCTCCACCGCCTCCTCCGACTCCTCCCCCACCGACCGCCCCACCGCCCGCACGACCGCAGGAGCACCCCGATGACCCCTCGCCCCCTCGCCCTCGTCTCCGGCGCCGCGCTCGTCGCGCTCGCCCTGACCGGCTGCGTCGCGAACTCCCCCGGCGGTGCCGCCACGGCCGGAGCCACCGTCGTCACGGTCGACGGGAACGCCGACGCGTGCTCGCTCTCGGCCACCACGGCGCCGAGCGGCCCCGTCACGTTCACCGTGACGAACACGGGCGACGACAACACCGAGTTCGAGCTGCTCGCCTCCGACGGCCTGCGCATCATCAGCGAGAAGGAGAACATCGGGCCGGGCACCAGCGCCTCGATGACCGTCGCGGTGCAGCCCGGCGACTACGTCACGGCCTGCATCCCCGGCCTCGTCGGCGAGGGCGTCCGCGCGCCGTTCACCGTGACCGACTCGGGCGCCGACGTGACCCCCGTGGGGACCGAGAAGGAGCAGGTCGACGCCGCGGCCGCCGCGTACCTCGGGTACGTGAAGGACCAGGTCGGGCAGCTCGTCCCCGCGACCCAGGCGTTCCTCGACGCGTACACGACCGGCGACGACGACCTGGCACGCAGCCTCTACCCGACGGCCCGCGCGTACTACGAACGCATCGAGCCCGTCGCCGAGTCGTTCGGCGACCTCGATCCGAAGATCGACTTCCGCGAGGTGGACGTCGAGCCCGGCACCGAGTGGACCGGCTGGCACCGGATCGAGAAGGACCTCTGGCAGCCGACCGCGGACGAGAACGGCGGCGAGGCCTACACGCCCCTGACCGCTGACGAGCGCACCCGCTTCGCCGGCCTGCTCACCGCGGACACGGCCGAGCTGCAGTCGGCCGTGACGGCGAGCGGGTTCTCGATCAGCATCGACACGATCAGCAACGGCGCCGTCGGCCTGATGGACGAGGTCGCCACCGGCAAGATCACCGGCGAGGAGGAGATCTGGTCGCACACCGACCTCTGGGACTTCCAGGGCAACCTCGAGGGCGCCCGCGTCGCCTACGAGGGCGTGCGCGACATCGTCGCCGACAAGGACCCGGAGCTCGTGGACCGCATCGACTCGCGCCTCACGGCCCTCGAGGACCTGCTCTCGTCGTACGGCAGCCTCGAGGCCGGCTACCCCTCGTACACGGAGCTGACCGACGCCGACAAGAAGAAGCTCAGCGACGCTGTCAACGCCCTGAGCGAGCCCCTCAGCGAGCTCACCTCGACCCTGGTCGGCTGACGGGTGCGCGAGGGCGGACGATGACGGACGAGGAGGCGCGGCGCGCGACGAGCGAGACGGCTGCGGCCGGTGAGCCCACGGGTCCAGGCGGCGCGTCGCGCGGGCTCTCCCGCCGCGGACTGCTGGGCCTGATCGGCACCGGTGTCGGGGCGGGCGCCCTGGGCGTCGGGGTCGGGGTCGGCAGCGACCGGGCCCTGCAGGCGCACGCGCAGGGCACCTCCGGCGCCGCGGCCCGCTACCCCTTCGCCGGCCGCCACCAGTCGGGCATCACGACCGCGGCCCAGGACCGGCTGCACTTCGCCTCGTTCGACATGGCCGCCGGCACCACCCGGCGCGACCTCGTCGAGCTGCTGCAGGACTGGAGCGCCGCCGCCGCCCGCCTGACCCAGGGGCTCGACGTCAGCGAGACGGGCGCGACCGGAGGCTCGCCCCTCGCGCCGCCGGACGACACCGGGGAGGCGACGGGACTGCCCGCCGCCGGGCTCACGGTCACCATCGGCTTCGGCCCGACGCTCTTCACGGACGCGACCGGCGCCGACCGCTACGGCATCTCCTCACAGCGGCCCGCCGCGCTCGTCGACCTGCCGCACTTCTCGGGCGACCAGCTCGAGGAGGCACTGACCGGCGGGGACCTGTGCGTCCAGGCCTGCAGCGACGACCCGCAGGTCGCCGTCCACGCCGTGCGCAACCTGTCGCGCATCGCCTTCGGCCGGGCCTCGCTGCGCTGGTCCCAGCTCGGCTTCGGCCGCACCTCGTCGACGACGCGGGGCCAGTCGACGCCGCGCAACCTGTTCGGGTTCAAGGACGGCACGGCGAACGTGCGCGCCGAGGACGGCGCCGCCGTCGAGCAGGGCGTCTGGGCTGCCGGCAGCGACGGCGCCGACTGGATGGACGGCGGCTCCTACCTCGTCGCGCGCAAGATCCGCATGACCATCGAGACCTGGGACCACGCCTCGCTCACCGAGCAGCAGACGGTCGTCGGGCGCGACAAGGGCGAGGGCGCGCCCCTGTCGGGCGGCTCGGAGTTCACGGCCCCCGACTTCTCGGCCGTGTCCGCCGACGGCTCGGGACCGGCCATCGCCGTGGACTCGCACGTGGCGCTCGCCCACCCCGACCAGAACGACGGGGCGACCCTGCTGCGCCGCGGCTACAACTTCGTCGACGGCAACGACTCGCTCGGCCGGCTCGACGCCGGGCTCTTCTTCATCGCGTTCCAGCGGGACCCTCGACGCCAGTTCGTGCCCATCCAGACGGCGCTCGCGCGGGACGACCGGATGAACGAGTACCTGAAGCACGTCGGCTCGGGCATCTTCGCCGTGCCGCCGGGGGCGAGCCAGGGCGGCTGGGTCGGCGAGACCCTGCTGGGCTGAGGCGCGCCTCCTGCGGGAGGGCTCGGCGGGCCGCTTCGCAGGGCCTGGTCGACGCCTCGACCGGACGGGCGCGACGGGCTAGACGGGCGTGACGACGTAGGTCGCGACGACGGCGCCGTCCGAGGACTGCGTCGTGAGCGTCAGCAGCACGCGGTACGTGGCCCCGGTGAACGTGCCGAGCGCGGTGTCGCCGTCGACGTTCACCCCGCTGGCCGTGTAGCCGGCGCCCTCGAGCTGGGTCTGAGCCGTGGCGAAGTCGTCGAGGCTGCCGACGGTGAGCTGGGCGACCCAGCCGGTGCCCTCGGGGCCCGCTCCCCCGCCGCGGACCGTGCCGTCGAGCAGGGGCACGTCGGCCGGGAACGACTCGGGCAGGGTGCCGTCGGTCGACACGCTCGCGCCGCCGAGCACGTCGCCCACCGCGTCCTCGACGGTGCCGCGCACGCTCTCGACGCCCTGGTCGACGGCGCTGCCCACGATGTTGTCGACCATCGAGCCGTCGCCGCAGGCGGTCAGGCCGACGACGACCCCGCCGGCCAGCAGCAGGGCGGAGGCGGAGCGGACGAGGCGGGTGCGGGGAGTGCGGGTCAGCGTGGTCACGGCGACGACCGTAGCGCCCGCCGCTGTGCGGAGCCGTGGAACGTGCGGCCGCTGCACCACCACCCGGAGCGGGCTCGGCATCGGGGCCGGACACGGGTGCTGAGGACGACGGCTGGCCACACGACGAAGGAGGCGCCCCGCACTGCTGCGGGGCGCCTCCTCCGTGACCTGGCCGGGCCGGCCTGATCGGGTGTCGCTCGTTACGCGTTCTGCTTCTTGAGGCGAGCCGTGCTGCGCTGACGCGCGCTGGCGTCGAGCTCGACCTTGCGGATGCGGATGGCGTCGGGGGTGACCTCGACGCACTCGTCGTCACCGGCGAACTCGAGGGCCTCCTCGAGCGAGAGCACCTTGGAGGGCGTCATCGACTCGAAGTTGTCGGCCGTCGACTGACGCATGTTGGTCAGCTTCTTCTCCTTGGTGATGTTGACGTCCATGTCGTCGGCGCGCGAGTTCTCGCCCACGACCATGCCCTCGTAGACCTCTTCGGTCGGCTGCACGAAGAAGGTCATGCGCTCCTGCAGGTTGATGATCGCGAAGGGCGTGACGACACCGGAGCGGTCGGCGATGATCGAGCCGTTGGTGCGGGTCGAGATCTCGCCGGCCCAGGGGCCGTAGCCGTGGCTGATGCCGTTGGCGATGCCGGTGCCGCGCGTGTCGGTGAGGAACTGCGTGCGGAAGCCGATCAGGCCGCGCGACGGGACGATGAACTCCATGCGGACCCAGCCCGAGCCGTGGTTCGCCATGTTCTCCATGCGGCCCTTGCGGGCGGCCATCAGCTGCGTGATCGCGCCGAGCCACTCGTCGGGCACGTCGATGGTCATGTGCTCGAACGGCTCCTGGAGCTTGCCGTTCTCGTCACGACGGGTGACGACCTGGGGCTTGCCGACGGTGAGCTCGAAGCCCTCGCGACGCATCTGCTCGACCAGGATGGCCAGCGCGAGCTCGCCGCGGCCCTGGACCTCCCACGCGTCGGGGCGTCCGATGTCGACGACCTTGAGCGAGACGTTTCCGATCAGCTCGCGGTCGAGGCGGTCCTTGACCATGCGGGCGGTCAGCTTGTGCCCCTTGACCTTGCCGATGATGGGCGAGGTGTTGGTGCCGATCGTCATCGAGATGGCGGGGTCGTCGACCGTGATGGTCGGCAGCGGCCGCACGTCGTCGGGGTCGGAGAGGGTCTCGCCGATGGTGATCGTGTCGAAGCCGGCCACCGCGACGATGTCGCCGGGGCCCGCGCTCTCGGCCGGGTAGCGGCTGAGGGCCTTCGTGATGAGCAGCTCGGTGATGCGGGCGTTCGCTACGGTGCCGTCGGCCTTGACCCAGGCGACCGTCTGGCCCTTCTTCAGGGTGCCGTGGAACACGCGGAGGAGCGCGAGGCGACCGAGGAACGGCGAGGCGTCGAGGTTGGTGACGTGGGCCTGCAGCGGGTGCTCGTCGTCGTAGGTCGGCGCGGGCACGTGCGTGAGGATCGCGTCGAACAGCGGCTCGAGGTCGTCGTTGTCGGGCAGCGAGCCGTCGGCGGGCTTGTTGACGGACGCGGCGCCGTTGCGGCCGGACGCGTAGACGACGGGCACGTTGAGGATGGCGTCGAGGTCGAGGTCGTCGACCTCTTCGCTGAGGTCGCTGGCGAGGCCGAGGAGCAGGTCCTGGCTCTCGGCGACGACCTCGTCGATGCGCGCGTCGGGACGGTCGGTCTTGTTGACCAGCAGGATGACGGGGAGCTTGGCCGCGAGGGCCTTGCGGAGCACGAAGCGCGTCTGGGGCAGGGGGCCCTCGGACGCGTCGACCAGCAGGACGACGCCGTCGACCATGGACAGGCCGCGCTCGACCTCGCCGCCGAAGTCGGCGTGGCCGGGGGTGTCGATCACGTTGATGGTGATCGGGCCGTCGGTCGCGTGGGCACCGTTGTAGAGCACCGCGGTGTTCTTCGCGAGGATCGTGATGCCCTTCTCGCGCTCGAGCTCGTTCGAGTCCATCATGCGGTCTTCGGTGTCGAAGTGCGCGTCGAACGAGTTCGTCTGCTTGAGCATGGCGTCGACGAGGGTCGTCTTGCCGTGGTCGACGTGGGCCACGATCGCCACGTTGCGCAGGTCGCTGCGGATGGCAGTCGCCATGGATGTATTCCTTACGAGAAGAGTCAGGGGGAAGTGGTCGGGACGGGGCCCGGCGGGAACAGTCTACGGCACGTGGTAAAGGGGCCCTCCCCCGTGCTCTCGGCACGGTCGGAGGGCCCCTTCACAGGCAGGTTGCCCGGGTGTCAGCCGCTCAGCGGCCGAACTCGAACTGCGCGCCCGGGATGGCCTCGAGCAGCTCGCGGGTGTACTGCTGCGACGGGTTCGCGAAGATCTCGTCGGTGGTGCCCGACTCGACGATGCGGCCCTTCTGCATGACGCAGACGTTGTCGGCGATGAGCCGGACGACCGCGAGGTCGTGCGTGATGAAGAGGTACGTCAGGCCCAGCTCGGTCTGCAGGTCGGTGAGCAGGTCGAGCACCTGCCCCTGCACGAGCACGTCGAGGGCCGAGACGGCCTCGTCGAGCACGATCACGTCGGGCTTGAGCGCGAGCGCCCGCGCCACCGCGATGCGCTGACGCTGACCGCCCGAGAGCTCGCCCGGGTAGCGGTTGACCATCGACACCGGCAGCGAGACCTGGTTCAGCAGCTCGTGCACGCGGGCCTGGCGGCTCTTGTGGTCGCCGATGCCGTGAGTGACGAGCGGCTCGGCGATCGTGTTGCCGACGCTGTACATCGGGTCGAGCGAGCCGTACGGGTCCTGGAAGACCGGCTGCACCCGGCGACGGAACCCGAAGAGCTCCGAGCCCTTCAGCGCCCCCACGCTCTGGCCGTCGATCGCCACGGTGCCCGAGGTGATGCCCTCGAGCTGCAGCACCAGCTTGGCCACGGTCGACTTGCCCGAGCCCGACTCGCCGACGAGGGCCGTCGTCGTGCCGCGCGGGATCGAGAACGAGACGTCGTCGACGGCCCGCAGCTCGGTGGTCTTGAAGCCGCCCTGGCGGATCGCGTAGACCTTCGAGAGGTTCTCGACCTTGATGAACTCGGCGTTCGTGCGGCCGAGCTCCTCGCGCTGACGGGCACGGGCGATCAGGTCGGCGTCGTCGGCGCCCTCGTCGCTGACCTCGCCCGCGTGGCTGTGCGTGGGCTCGATCGTCGACTGGATCCGACGGCTGGCGAGGCTCGGCGCCGCCGCCACGAGGCGCTTCGTGTAGGGGTGCTGGGGGTTGGCCAGGATCTCCTTCGAGGGACCGGACTCGACCACGCGGCCCTTGTACATGACCACGAGCTTCTCGGCGCGCTCGGCCGCGAGGCCGAGGTCGTGCGTGATGAAGAGCACCGAGGTGCCGTAGTCGCGCGTCAGCGTCTCGAGGTGGTCGAGGATGCGCCGCTGCACGGTCACGTCGAGGGCCGAGGTCGGCTCGTCGGCGATGAGCAGCTTGGGCCGCGATGAGAGGCCGATCCCGATCAGCACGCGCTGGCGCATGCCGCCCGAGAACTGGTGGGGGAACTGCTTGAGGCGCTGGTCGGCGTCGCCGAGCCCTGCCTCCTGCAGCACCTCGATCGCTCGCTGCCGCACCGCCTGCTTGCCGGTGGCGACGCCGTTCGCACGGATCGCCTCCTCGACCTGGAAGCCGATGCTCCACACGGGGTTGAGGTTCGACATCGGGTCCTGCGGGACGTAGCCGATGTCGCGACCGCGGATCGCCTGCATCTCGGCGGCGGAGGCCTTCGTGAGGTCCTTGCCCTCGAAGAGGATCTGACCGCCCGTGACCTCTCCGGTGCCGGGCAGCAGGTCGATGATCGAGGTCGCGGTGGTCGACTTGCCCGAGCCGGACTCGCCCACGATGGCGAGGCGCTCGCCCGGCATCATGGTGAAGTCCACGCCGCGGACGGCGTCGACGTAGCCCGACTGGGTGCGGAACCCGATCTTCAGGCCCTTGATCTCGAGCAGGGGGGTCGCGCCGAAGGCGGTGGTCGCCTGGGCGGGTCGGGTGGAGGTGTCGCTCATCGACGGGCCCTCGCCTTCGGGTCGAGGGCGTCGCGCACGACGTCGCCCATCATCAGGAACGACAGCACGGTCAGGCTCAGCGCGGCGGCCGGCCAGATCAGCGGCATGGGCGCGACGCGCAGCGACGACCGGGCGGCGTCGATGTCGTTGCCCCAGGACATGACGCCGCTGGGCAGGCCGATGCCGAGGAACGACAGCGTGGCCTCGGCCACGATGAACGTGCCGAGCGACACGGTCGCGACGACGATCACCGGGGTGATGGCGTTCGGCACGACGTGGCGCAGGAGGATGCGGAACCGCGAGACGCCGAGCGCCGTCGAGGCCATCACGTAGTCGCTGCTCTTCGCGCCGAGCACCGAGCCGCGCATGATGCGCGCGATCTGGGGCCACGCGAAGAGCGACAGCACGAGGGCCACGGTCAACGGCGTGCGCGACGGCAGCACCGACATGAGCACGATCGCCCCGAGCACCGTCGGGATGGCGAAGAAGATGTCGCCGATCCGCGAGACGACCGCGTCGAGCCAGCCGCCGTAGTAGCCGGCCAACGAGCCGATGACGATGCCGACGATCGTGACGATCACCGTGGCCAGCAGCCCCACCGTCAGGGAGGCGCGCGTGCCGTAGATGACGCGCGCGTAGACGTCGAGGCCCTGCAGCGTGAAGCCCATCGGGTGGCCCGCCTCGGGACCGCCGTTGCTGGAGCGGAGGTTCGCCCCCGCGGTCGGCGACGTCGACGTGAAGAGCTGCGGGAAGACCGCGACGACGATGACGAGCAGGATCAGGACCGCGGAGATCCAGAACAGCGGGCGGGTCTTCATCGCGTCCCACGCGTCGTTCCAGCTCGAGCGGGGCTTCTCCGACTCGTCGACGGCGTCGACCGCCTTGAGCGGGGTCTCCTCGATCGGCGCGACGTAGTGGTCGGGCGAGAGGCCGGGGGTCGAGTTACTTGGCATAGCGGATCCTCGGGTCGAGAACGGCGTAGAGCAGGTCGACGAGGAGGTTGGCCAGCATGAAGATGATGACCATCACGGCCACGAACGACACGACGGTCGGGCCCTCGCCGAGCTGGATGGCGCGGTAGACCGTGCCTCCCACGCCCTGGATGTTGAAGATGCCCTCGGTGACGATCGCGCCCACCATGAGCGAGCCGATGTCGACGCCCAGGTAGGTGACGACCGGGACGAGCGAGTTGCGCAGGATGTGCACCCCGACGACGCGTCGACGGGTGAGGCCCTTGGCGGTGGCCGTGCGGACGAAGTCGGCGCTCATGTTCTCGGACACGGAGGCGCGGGTCAGCCTCACGATGTAGGCGAACGACACGGACGCCAGCACGATGGCGGGCAGGACGAGCTCGTTCCACGGGGCCTGCGAGCTGACGGTCGTGCGGAAGAGCCCGAGCTGGATGCCGAAGACGTACTGCAGCACGAAGCCGATGACGAAGGTCGGGACCGAGATGAGCAGCAGCGAGACGACGAGGGCGCTGTTGTCGAAGATCTTGCCCTTGCGCAGGCCGGCGACGAGGCCGACCAGGATGCCGGCGACGGCCTCGAAGAGGAGCGCCAGCATCGCCAGGCGGAAGGTGATCGGGAACGCCCGGACCAGCTCGTCGATGACCGGTCGACCGGAGAAGGTCGTGCCGAGGTCACCCGTGAACAGCCCGCCGACGTAGAGCAGGTACTGCACGATGAAGGGCTTGTCGAGGTTGTACTGGGCGCGGATGGCCTCGATGACCGCGGGGCTCGGCTGCTTCTCGCCGAAGAGCGCCGCCACGGGGTCGCCCGGCAGGGCGAAGACCATGAAGTAGATGAGGAACGTCGCCCCGAAGAAGACGGGGATCAGCTGGAGGAGGCGCCGGCCGGTGTACCAGAGCATCAGGCCGCCTCGGATTTCTGCGCGTGCATGGTTGTCGCAATCGTGTGGAGGGAGGAGTGGACGCCCTTCGGGGGGCCCGGGACAGGATGACCTGCCCGGACCCCCCGGGGGACGATGAGAGCGGCGGGGCCGCTCTCGGTGCGACTAGTTCTTGGTGACCTCGTAGAAGAGGGGCACCGAGTTCCAGCCGAACTCCACGTTGCTGACCGTGTCGGCCCAGACGCCCGTGACGTTCGAGTACCACAGCGGGACGACGGGCAGGTCCGTGAAGAGGACCTCCTGTGCCTTCTGGAAGTCGGCGGTCGCGTCCTCGGGCGACGACGCTGCGGCGCCCTCGGCGAGCAGGCCGTCGAACTCGGTGCTGGTGTAGCGGCCGTAGTTCGATCCGGCACCGGTCTGGTACAGCGGCGAGAGGAAGTTGTACAGCGACGGGTAGTCGGCCTGCCATCCGGAACGGAAGGCGCCGGTCATGGCGTCGTTGTCCTCGTCGTCGAGCAGCTCGGCGAAGGTCGGGTAGGACTGGCCCTCGGCCTTGATGCCCAGCGTGTCGGAGATGCTGTTCGTCGCGGCGTCGACCCAGTTCTGGTGACCGCCGTCGGCGTTGTAGGCGAGGGTGAACGTCGTGTCGCCGTAGGGCGAGATGGCGTCGGCCTCGGCCCACAGCTCCTTGGCCTTGTCGGCGTCGTACGAGAGCACGTCAGAGCCCTCGAGGTCGTCCGAGTAGCCGTCGATGACCGGGGACGTGAAGTCCTTGGCCGGCGTGCGGGTGCCCTGGAAGATGACGTCGGTGATGTCGTCGCGGTTGATCGAGAGCGAGATGGCCTGGCGGCGCAGCTTGCCCTCCTCCGTCGTGCCGTCGAAGTGCTCGAGGTACTGCGGGATGGTGAACGACTGGAAGATCGCTGCGGGCTGGTTGACGTAGCGGTCCGCGAAGTCGCTCTGGTAGGAGGCGAACTGGGCGTCCGGGACCTGGTCGAGGATGTCGAGGTTGCCCGACAGCGCGTCGGCGTAGGCCGCGTCCTGAGTCGTGTAGAACGTGATCGTCAGGCCGCCGTTGACGGGCTTGCGCGGGCCGTCGTAGTCGGGGTTCGTGACGAGCTTGATGTCCTGGTTGTGGGTCCAGGCGCCTTCGCTCTCGAGCTTGTACGGGCCGTTGCCGACGGGGTTCTCGCCGAACGCGTCGACGTCGTCGTAGAACGACTCGGGCAGCGGCGAGAAGGCCGAGTAGCCGAGGCGGAGGGGCCAGTCGGCGGCGGGCGCGGACAGCTCGACCGTGAACTCGGTGTCGCTGACGACCTCGAGCTGGAGGTCGCTGTCGGCCTCGGCGTCGTAGCCGGCGATGTTGTCGAAGAAGTACGAGGCGCTCTGGGCGTTGGAGACCTGAGCGGCCCAGTTCCAGGCCTTCGTGAACGACTCGGACGTGACCGGGGTGCCGTCGGTGAAGGTCTGGCCGTCCTTGAGCGTGATGGTCCAGAGCTGGTTGTCGTCCGACTCGATCGACTCGGCCGCGTCCATCTCGGACTCGCCCTTCGCGTTGTACGAGACGAGGCCCGCGAACACGGAGTCGATGATCTTGCCGCCGCCGACCTCGGTGGTGTTCGAGGGGACGAGCGGGTTCTGAGGCTCGTTGCCGTTGGTGGTGATGATGGCGCTGGAGTCGCCCGAGCCGCTGTCGCCCGAGTCCCCACCGCTGGCGCAGCCCGTGAGGACGAGTGCTGCCGTCCCCACGACGGCGATGGCCCCGAGGCCCATGCGCGTCTTCTTCAATGTTCCTCCTGATGCGGGAAAGGACGCAGCGTGGCCCCCATGAGCCTCGCCGCGTTGGATGCAGTCACCCTAAGCACCGGGCTCAGCCATCTCCAAACCCCTGGGGGAACGGTTACACGACGGAAACCAACTCGCCGGATCTTTGCGTCCGTGGGCGATCTGTTGCGCCGCGGCTGCGAAGAGCGCAAGGATCCGCTGCGAGAAATCAGACAGCTGCCGGGTATCATCCGCTGCCGACCGGAGCGTCCCGTACGATCGGCGCGTGAGCGACAGAGACGACACGCTACCGGCAACGCCGGGGCCGAGGCCGCGCGACGGGATGGCCGGCCCCCTCGAGACGGGGCCGGGTCGACCTGGCAGGGCGCGCCTCCGGGTCGAGATCGCGATCGTGCTCGGGCTGTCGCTCGGCGCCTCGGCGGTGTACTCGGTGCTGTCGATCGCCAACCGGCTGACCCGCGACGAGGCGCTGTCGCAGCAGACGGCGACGCTCAACTCGTCGCTCAGCGACCGGCCCGTCTTCGACCTGATCTACCAGCTGGTCGGCATCGCCGTCGACCTCGTGCCCGTCGCGCTCGTGGCCTACCTGCTCTGGAACGAGGCCCGCCCGCACCTCGGCCGCCTGGGCGTCGACTTCTCGCGCGCCGGCCGCGACGTGCTCGGCGGCGCCGGGCTCGCCCTCGCCATCGGCATCCCGGGCATCGGGCTCTACCTCGTCGGCAAGGCCCTCGACCTGACCGTGACCGTCGTCCCGACCGACCTCGCGGCCGAGTGGTGGACGGTGCCCGTGCTGCTGCTCTCGGCGCTGCGGGCAGGCGTGACCGAGGAAGTCATCGTCGTCGCGTACCTCTTCGCCCGGCTCCGCGACCTCGGCTGGCGCACCTGGCCGATCATCGTCGCCGCCGCGCTGCTGCGCGGCAGCTACCACCTGTACCAGGGCTTCGGGGCCTTCGTCGGCAACGTCGTGATGGGGCTCGTCTTCGGTTGGCTCTACACGCGGACGGGCCGGGTGCTGCCCCTGGTCGTCGCGCACCTCCTGATGGACGCGGCCGTGTTCGTCGGCTACCCGTGGGCGGCGACGACGTTCCCGGCCGCCTTCGGCCTGCCCAGCTGACCCGAGGAGGCGGCGGGCCGGACGAGGGGCGTGGCCTCCCCCGGCCACGCCGACGCCGATCTGCGCCGACTTGCCTCGTCACCTCTCGGCGCCCCTTGACACCCGTTCGGGGGGAGCGTGTCATTGTCTCGAGGGTCGAACGGACTCGACAACTCCACACGCACCTCCTCGACCGTCCCCCCGGGTGTCATCCGGGACGGCCCCCGTCACGCCGGCGCCGTCCGCGCCGCTCAGGGGCCGGCACCCGCGGGGACCAGGAGGGAGCCGCCCGCGTCGCCGACGGGATCAGCGACCGGGCGGCTCCCTGCGTCACGGCACGACGGGCGGAGCAGGCGTGCTCAGGCGAAGGCCTCGACCGGCGGGCACGCGCAGAACAGGTTGCGGTCGCCCCAGGCCTGGTCGATGCGACGCACCGGCGGCCAGTACTTGCCGCGAACCAGGGTGCGGACCGGGTACACGGCCTCGTCGCGGCTGTACTCGCGGGTCCACTCGCCGGAGATGACGGACTCGGCCGTGTGGGGCGCGCCCCGCAGGGGGCTCGACTCGGCGGTGAAGCGGCCCGACGCCACGTCGGCGGCCTCGCCCGCGATGGCGATCATCGCGTCGACGAAGCGGTCGATCTCGGCGAGGTCCTCGCTCTCGGTCGGCTCGACCATCAGCGTCCCGGCGACCGGGAACGACATCGTCGGCGAGTGGAACCCGTAGTCGATGAGGCGCTTGGCCACGTCGTCGACGGTCACGCCCGTGGCGTCGCGGAGCGGTCGCAGGTCGAGGATGCACTCGTGTGCGACCAGGCCGTTCTCGCCGGCGTAGAGCACCGGGAAGTGGTCGCGCAGCCGCGCCGCCACGTAGTTCGCCGAGAGCACCGCGGCGCCCGTCGCCGCGGCGAGCCCCTCGGTGCCCATCATGCGGACGTAGGCCCAGCTGATCGGCAGGATGCTCGGCGACCCGTAGGGGGCGCTCGACACGGGGACGCCCGCGTGGACGAGCCGCTCGCCGGCCGCGGCGGGCTCGGCGCCCGTGCGACGGTCGGCCTGCTGTGCCAGGGGGTGGCCGGGCAGGTACGGGGCGAGGTGGGCCTTGGCCGCCACGGGCCCGACACCAGGACCGCCGCCCCCGTGCGGGATGCAGAACGTCTTGTGCAGGTTCAGGTGCGAGACGTCGCCGCCGAAGTCGCCGAACCGGGCGAAGCCGAGCAGCGCGTTGAGGTTCGCGCCGTCGACGTACACCTGGCCGCCGGCCGCGTGCACCGCGTCGGTGACCTCGCGGATGTCGTGCTCGTAGACGCCGTGCGTCGACGGGTACGTGATCATCAGCGCCGCGAGCTCGTCACGGTGCTGCTCGACCTTGGCACGCAGGTCGCCGAGGTCGACGTCGCCCTGCTCGTTGCAGGCCACGACGACCACGCGGAGCCCCGCGAGCACGGCGCTGGCCGCGTTCGTGCCGTGCGCGCTCTGCGGGATGAGGCACACGGTGCGGGCCGTGTCGCCGGCGGCGAGGTGGAAGCCGCGGATCGCGAGCAGGCCGGCGAGCTCGCCCTGGCTCCCGGCGTTCGGCTGCAGCGAGACGGTGTCGTAGCCGGTGACCTCGGCCAGCCAGCCCTCGAGCTGGCCGATCATCTCGAGGTAGCCCTCGACGTCGGAGGCCGGTGCGAACGGGTGCACGGCCGCGAACTCGGGCCACGTCACGGCCGCCATCTCGGTCGCCGCGTTGAGCTTCATCGTGCAGCTGCCGAGCGGGATCATGCCGCGGTCGAGCGCGTAGTCCTTGTCGGCGAGGTGCTTGAGGTAGCGCATCATGCTGGTCTCGCTGCGGTGCGTGCGGAAGACCGGGTGCGTCAGGAAGTCGGAGGTGCGGCGGAGGCCCTCCGGCAGCACCTCGTCGCGCTCGTCACGCGCCTCGCCGCCGACTGCGGGCGACGCCGCGGGCAGGGAGACGCCGAGCACGTCGGCGACGACCTCGAGGTCGTCGCGCGTCGTCGTCTCGTCGAGCGACAGGCGGACGCAGTCGGAGTCGACGGCCCAGAGCAGGTAGCCGCGAGCGTGCGCGGCGGCGACGATCTCGTCCGCCCGGCCGGGCACGAAGACCTGGAGGGTGTCGAAGAACACGTCGCTCTCGAGCTCGAGGTCGCTCGAGCGCACGGCGGCCGCGAGGTCGGCGGCGTGCGCGTGGACGCGCGACGCGATGTGCCGGAGCCCCCACGGGCCGTGGTACACGGCGTACATCGAGGCCATCACGGCGAGCAGGACCTGGGCGGTGCAGATGTTCGACGTCGCCTTCTCGCGGCGGATGTGCTGCTCGCGGGTCTGCAGGCTGAGCCGGTAGGCCGGGTGGCCCTCGACGTCCTGCGAGACGCCGACGAGACGACCGGGCAGCTGACGCTCGAGCCCGGTGCGGACGGCCATGTAGCCGGCGTGCGGGCCGCCGAAGCCCATCGGCACGCCGAACCGCTGGCTCGTGCCGACGGCGACGTCGGCCCCGAACTCGCCGGGCGGGCGGAGCAGGGTCATCGCGAGCAGGTCGGCGGCGACGACCGCGAGGCCGCCGGCGGCGTGGACGGCGGCGACGACCGCCTCCGGGTCCCAGACGCAGCCGGAGGCACCGGGGTACTGCACGAACACGCCGAAGGCGTCGGGGATCTCGGCCGGGTCGATGCTGGAGAGCTCGAGCTCGACGAGCTCGATGCCCACGGCCTCGGCGCGCCCGGCCAGCAGGGCCTTCGTCTGCGGCAGGGCGTCGGAGTCGACGACGAAGACGTCGGTGCGCGCCTTCGAGGCACGACGGGCGAGGAGCATGCCCTCGACGACGGCGGTGCCCTCGTCGAGCATCGACGCGTTGGCGGTCGTGAGCCCCGTCAGCTCGGAGACCATCGTCTGGAAGTTGATGAGCGCCTCGAGCCGGCCCTGCGAGATCTCGGGCTGGTACGGCGTGTAGGCCGTGTACCAGCTCGGGTTCTCGAGCACGTTGCGCTGGATCACGGCGGGCGTGACGGTGTCGTAGTAGCCGAGGCCGATCATGCTGCGCGAGGGGCGGCCGCGGTCGGCGAGCGCGCGGAGCTCGGCCAGCGCCTCCTTCTCGCCGATCGGCGCCGGCAGCACCGAGGCGTCGACGGGCTCGGCGTGGATGCTGTCCGGCACGGCGGCACGGACGAGCGACTCGACGCTGTCGTGGCCGAGCAGCTCGAGCATGGCCGCCTGGTCGGCGGCCGTGGTGCCGACGTGGCGGTCGACGAAGCCGGTGGCGGCCCGGTCGGACCAGTCGCCGAAGACGGACCCCTGCGCGTCGCTCATTCGGCGGTGAGGGCGACGTACTCGTCGCGCGAGAGGAGGGACAGGCCGTCGGTGCTCGACAGGGTGATCTTGATCAGCCAGCCCTCGCCGAACGGGTCGCTGTTGACGAGGTCGGGACTGTCGACGACGGCCTGGTTGGCCTCGAGCACGGTGCCGAGGGCGGGGGCGTAGAGCTCGCCGACCGACTTGGTCGACTCGATCTCGCCGACGACCTTGCCGGTCTCGACCTCGGTGCCCTCGGCGGGCAGGTCGACGTAGACGACGTCGCCGAGCTTCTCGGCGGCGTAGTCGGTGATGCCGACGGTGGCGGTGTCGCCGTCGATGAGCAGCCACTCGTGCTCGGAGGTGTACTGCAGGGCGGTGAGATCGGTCATGGCCGGTCCTTTCGAGGAGGCAGGGGCGCCGAGGCGGCGGGGGCTGGGGCTGGGTCTGGGTCTGGGTCTGGGGAGAGAGTCGAGGAGGCGGGCGTGCGGGAGCGGGTCAGCCGCGCTTGTAGAACGGCAGCGACACGACGGCAGCGGGGATCGCGGTGCCGCGGACGTCGACGGCCAGCGCGGGGCCGCGGTCGACGACGTCGGGGTCGACGAACGCCATGGCGACGGGGTGGCCGAGCGTGGGCGAGAGGGCGCCGCTCGTGACCTCGCCGACGACGGTGCCGTCGTCGGTGACGACCGCGTAGCCGGCCCGTGCGGCACGGCGGCCCTCGAGCGTCAGGCCGACGAGCACGCGGGCCGCGGGGGCAGGCTCGACGCCCGCCTTGCCCACGAACTCCTTCGAGGTGTCGACGACGCGGCCGAGGCCGGCCTGCGCGGGGCGCACGTCGAGGCCCAGCTCGTGGCCGTAGAGCGGCATGCCCGCCTCGAGGCGGAGCGTGTCGCGGCTGGCGAGCCCGGCGGGGACGAGGCCGCGCGGGCCGCCTGCCTCGGCGAGGGCACCCCAGAGCTCGGGGGCGAGCTCGGGCGCGAGGTAGAGCTCGAAGCCGTCCTCGCCGGTGTAGCCGGTGCGGGCGATCAGCACGGGGGCGTCGTCGAAGGTGCCCTGGAGCACGCGGTAGTAGCGCAGGGTCGACAGGGGCGCGTCGGGCTGCAGCCGGTCGGCGGTGACCAGCTCGTCGAGCACGCCCTCGGCCTCGGGGCCCTGGATCGCGATGAGCGCGGTGTCGTCGCTCTCGTCGTCGACCGTGACGTCGAAGCCGTGCGCCCGGCTCGCGAGGGCGCCGAAGGCGGCGTCGCGGTTCGAGGCGTTGGCGACGACGAGGTAGTCGTGCTCGTCGAGGCGGTAGACGACGAGGTCGTCGACGATCCCGCCCTCCGGGCTGAGCAGCAACGAGTACTTGGCCCGGCCGACCGCGATGGTCGAGAGGGTGCCCGCGAGCGCCGCGTCGAGGAACGCCCCGGCGTCGGGCCCGACGACGGCGATCTCGGCCATGTGCGACAGGTCGAACAGCCCGGCGGCGGTGCGCACCGCGTGGTGCTCGGCCAGGTCGGAGCTGTAGCGGACCGGCATCTGCCAGCCGGCGAAGTCCGTGAAGCTGGCACCGGCGGCGACGTGGACGTCGTGCAGGGGGCTGAGGCGCTCCTCCTGCTCGTCGGCGACGGCCTCGGCGTCGACCGCGTCGACCAGGTCGAGGGGCGCGCCGTCGGCGGTCGCGACGCCCTCGGTGCCGTCGGCGGCGAGGGGCAGGTCGCCGGTCGTGGTGTCGGGGCCGACAGCGTCGCGCAGGTCGGCGTCGTCGCGCAGGTCGGCGTCGTCGGGGCCGGGCGCGGCGGGCAGGTTCGAGGATGCGTCGGACATCTGCGGACTCCTGGGGGAACGGCCCGGCACCAGGTGACTCGGCCGGGATCGGCGTCGTGCAGCACCTGCACGACGGGGACGCGCACGGCACGGCAGAGCCGCGGTCGTGCACCCCCTCTGTCATGGGCCTGAGAGCTTCGCCGGCCACGAGGGCCGACTTTCACCGTGGGCGAGGAGGCGGTGCCGGCGACGCTCGCGCGCCTCCTGCAGGTGCCCCCTGCTTTTCAGAGTGGCCAGTCCGTCGCGGTACGCGGTACCTGAGAGATTGGCGGGGAGCTTGCTCCTTCGGTGCCCGGCGGCGCATCGGCGTGCGCTCCGGGGCTCTCCCGCGACGTGTTCGTGGCCCGGTGTTCTGTTGTGCCGCTCACCCTACAGCGGGCATGTGACAGCGGTGTTTCGGGAGGGACGACGAACGCCCCGACCGGGAGGGTCGGGGCGTTCGGGCCAGGTCGAGACGGCGGGACCTAGGAGGCGGGCTGTGCGGGCTGGCCGGGCTCGGGCGAGCCGGCGGCCTGGTGCGCGGCGACGAGCTCGCGGACGTCGTTCGCCAGCTGCGCGACGCCCTCGGGGAGCATCTCGAAGCCCTCGCGGTTGCCGGGGTTCACGACGAGACCCGTCTGCGCGGGGATCGCCTGCACGAGCTCGGCGGCGGGGATCGTGGCCTGGTACTCGGCGACGCCCTTGACCTGCTCGCCGATCATGTCGGCGTGCGTGAAGGCGGCGAGCATGGGCGTGCCCTCGCGGTCGAAGAGCACCGGCTGCAGGTCGGTCAGGCTGTCCTGGGCGTCGACGGCGGTGGCCACGACGACCTGCGCGTTGACGAACTCGGCGAGGACGGCGTTCATGTCGCCCTCTCCTGCCTGTCCCTTGCTGATGGCCTGCTCGAGGGCGGTCGGTTCGCGGTTCTCTGTAGCGGTCATCCGGCCAGCTTGCACCCTCGACCTCCGTGGCGCCTCCGTGCGGTTAGTCTGAGCCTCCTCGACCTCCGTCGGCGCCCGCCGACGCCCGTCCCGTCACCTGGAGCGCGCCGTGCCCACCAAGACCGTCTCGCTGGTCACCGCCGCCCTCGCCGTCACGCTGCTGCTCGCGGGCTGCGCCGGGACGGACGCCGAGCCCGGCGCCGCGGCCACGCCGGGGATCGTCACGACGACCGGGCCCGACGCGACCGCGACGCCGCTGCCGACCACGACTCCCCCGGCGCCGTCGACGGCCGAGGCGCACGAGGCGCCGCCCGCCTGGGACGCCTGCGTCGCCGCGGTCAGGGCCGAGTACCCGGACCTGCCCCCGCTCGACGACGTCTGGGCCTACGAGGAGGCGGACGTCCGCGACTCGGACTCGGGCGCGGTCGCCGAGGTGCGCTTCGGGCACCTCGCCGACGGCCGGGTCGAGGCGGCGTTCACCTGCCAGATCTCGGGGACGCCCGAGTCGCCCGTGGTCGACCTCGTCTCGCCGGTCGACGTCTAGGACTGCTCGGCCGGTCAGGCCGGCAGGCAGGTCGCGCTGACGGCGGTCGCGTCGAGGTCCTCGTCGCGCTCGACGGCCGTGACGAGGTCCGCCGCCGCGAACAGGGCGGCCGTGCCCTCGGCCTGCGCCTCGCTTGTCTCGATCACCAGGGTGCCCGTCGGCGAGAGCCACGCCGCTGCGCCCGCCGCGATCCGCCGATGCAGGTCGAGGCCGTCCGCCCCGCCGTCGAGGGCGAGGACGGGCTCGTGCAGGCGGGCCTCCGGGGGCATCGTCGCGATGGCGGCCGTCGGCACGTACGGCGCGTTCGCGATCAGCACGTCCACCCGGCCGCGCAGCCGAGCGGGGAGCTCGGCGAAGAGGTCGCCCCCGACGACCGTCGCCCGCTCGCCGAGGTTGCGGCGGGCGCAGCGCACGGCGACGGGATCGAGGTCGGCGGCGACCACGTCGAGCCGGGGGCGGCGGCGCAGCAGCGCCGCGGAGACGGCGCCCACGCCGCAGCACAGCTCGACGACGACGGGGGCCGTGCCGGAGGCGGTCGTCCCGCCGAGCGGGACCTGTCCCCGTCCCGGCGCCGACCGCGGCCCCGGCACTGCGGCGAGCGCCGCGTCGGCCAGCCGCACGAGCAGCTCGGTGCGGCGTCGCGGCACGAAGACGCCCGGCTCGACGACGAGGCGGAGCCCGTCGAAGGCCGCCCAGCCGAGCACCTGCTCGAGCGGCTCGCCCGATGCGCGCCGGGCGACGAGGACCTCGAGCTCGGACCCGACCGCCGCCTCGAGCAGGAGGCGCGCCTCGTCCTCCGCGAAGACGCAGCCGGCCGCCCTGAGCCGCGCGACGACCGCCTCCTCGTCGAGCCCCTGTGCCCCGTGCCCCGCCGCCGTGTCGACCACGGGGCCAGCGTAGGGGCCGATCAGACCGACGAGCCCGTCCCGACGCGCTGTCGGCGGCCACGCGTAGGCTCGGCTCGATCATGAAGCCGCTGACCGAGACCGACATCCGTGAGTCGTTCGTGAACGCCCTCCCCGGCGACCTCGACCGGCTCCCCATCCCCGGCCTGCACGAGATGCTGTGGGGCGAGCGCGAGTTCCTGGGCTGGCGCGACCCGCAGGCCCACCAGCGCGGCTACATCGTGCACTGGATGGACGACCGGCCGGTCGGGCTCGTCGTCCGGTCGTCGGGCTCGTCGCTGCGACCCGGCATCGCCGCCATGTGCTCGCTCTGCCACTCGCCTCAGCCCGCGACGCAGGTGCGCCTGTTCACCGCGCCCAAGGCCGGCGACGCCGGCGCCAACGGCGACACGATCGGCACGTACATCTGCGAGGACCTGGCGTGCTCCCTCTTGATCCGGGTCGCACCTCCGCACCTGAACCCGCCCGAGCAGATCGAGCGCCGCGCGTCGGGCCTTGCCGAGCGCGTTCAGGGCTTCACAGCGAACGTCATGAAGACCGCCTAGCCCCGAACCCCTTCCGTCATCCCTCGCCGGGCATCCCGCCGGGCCGAACGAGAGCGAGTCGCACCATGTCCGTCGTCAAGATCAACGCCATCCACGTGCCCGAGGGCTCGGGCTCCGAGCTCGAGTCCCGCTTCGCCGCCCGCAAGCACTCGGTCGACGGCGCTCCCGGCTTCGAGGGCTTCCAGCTGCTCCGCCCCGTGTCGGGCGACACCCGGTACTTCGTCGTGACGACCTGGGCGGACGAGCAGTCGTTCCAGGCCTGGCAGGCGGACGGCGCCGCCGCGGCGCACGCCGGTCCTCCCGCGGGCCAGGGCGCACCGGCCGACCAGGGCAGCGAGGGCGCCGAGGCACCTCGCCGTCCGGTCGCCACCGGAGCCGACCTGCTCGAGTTCGAGGTCGTCGAGCTCTAGCCGCGGCGCTCGCCCCGCACCCTCGAGTGGACGATGCACCCCGACATGACGGGGTGCATCGTCCACGTCGGGGTGTCACGTGAGGCGGCCCGATGCCGCGGCCGGTCGCGCAGGCGCACCACGCCACCGAGCAGCCGCAGGGCTGTCGCTCGACGTCGAGCGACGTCGCTCGCGATCCCCAGGGGACTCCAGGGTCGGCGCGTAGCCTGCCGACCAGTCGCGACCCGCCCCGAGCCGCCACGAGAGGCACAGGACACCATGGACAACGCAGCACGCACCCCGTCGGCACGATCGAGGTCCGCCCGCTGGATCCCCGCCGTCGTCGTCCCGGCCGCGGTCGTGGCCGCCGGCATCGTCGTGCCGTCGATGGCGGCGAACGCCGAGGTCGTGCTGCCCGACAAGACTCCCCAGCAGGTGCTCGAGCTCGCCGCGTCGAGCGCGGGTGCCTCGTTCTCGGGCACGGTCGAGCAGACGAGCGACCTGGGCCTGCCCGACGTGTCGAGCTTCCAGGGCCAGGGCGGAGCCGGCGACGCGACGAGCGACGCCCTCGAGCTCCTGACCGGCAGCCACACCGCCGAGGTCTTCGTCGACGGCACGGACAAGCAGCGCGTGCAGGTCGTGGAGGACCTGGCCGAGCGCGACGTCGTCCGCGACGGCGACAGCGTCTGGACCTGGGACTCCGAGTCGAAGGAGGCGTCGCACCTGACGCTGCCCGACACGAGCGGCACCGAGGTGCCCACCGCCCTGCCCGACGGCACCGCCGTGCCCCAGACGCCGGCCGAGCTCGCCTCGGCCCTGCTCTCCGCCGTCGAGCCCACCACGACCGTCACCGCGACCGACAACGTGAAGGTCGCCGGCCGCACCGCCTACCAGGTCGTCCTCACGCCCGACGACCCCGCGACGCTCGTCGGCAGCGCGACGCTGACCGTCGACTCCGAGACGGGCGTGCCCCTCAAGGTCGTCGTCGCCGCGAAGGGCCAGGCCGACCCGGCCGTCTCGGTCGGCTTCACCTCCGTCGACTTCAGCGCCCCCTCCTCCGACGTCTTCGCCTTCACGCCGCCCGCGGGGGCCGACGTGACCGAGGTCCCCGCGCCCACGGGCGATGACGCTCGTGCGCACGACGCGGACGGTGAGGCGCCGGAGAAGACCGTTCTCGGCTCCGGCTGGAGCACGATCGTCGGCATCGCCCCCTCCGCTGCCGACGCTGGTGCCTCCGCGCCGACCGGTGACGCCGCCGACGACAGCTCCGCGCTGCTCGACCAGGTGCTCACCCCGGTCGACGGCGGCAAGGTGCTCCAGACCTCGCTCGTCTCGGTGTTCGTCGGCGACGACGGCCACGTGTGGGCGGGCGCCGTCGACGCGGACGCCCTCCAGGCAGTCGTCGCCGCGCAGTGATCGACCGGCGACGTGGGCGGCAGGCGCCGTGAGCGACAGCAGATGCCGTGAGCGACGGGGCTGACCCGGGGTCGGACGTCGACCTCGCCGTCCAGACCGTCGGCCTCGGCAAGACCTTCGGTCGCCAGCAGGCCGTCGCCGACCTCGACCTCGCGGTGCCGCGGGGCAGCGTCTACGGCTTCCTCGGCCCGAACGGCTCGGGGAAGACGACCACCATCCGCATGCTGCTGGGCCTCACGAGCTCGACGAGCGGCTCGATCCGGGTGCTCGGCGGCGCGATGCCCGACCGCGCCCGCGACGTGCTGCCCCGTGTCGGCGCGCTCGTCGAGGGGCCCGCGTTCTACCCGTTCCTGTCGGGGCGAGCCAACCTGATGCGCCTCGACTCGGGCGACCGTCGGGCTCCGGGCGGCACCCGCAAGGCCAGGGTCGCGGCCGCCCTCGACCGTGTCGGCCTCGGCCACGCCGCCGACAAGAAGGCGCACGCCTACTCCCTGGGCATGAAGCAGCGCCTCGGCATCGCGAACGCGCTCCTCATGCCGCGCGACCTGCTCGTGCTGGACGAGCCGAGCAACGGCCTCGACCCGCAGGGCACCCGGGAGGTGCGCGGCCTGATCCGCTCCCTCGCCGACGACGGCACGACGGTGCTGGTGTCGAGCCACCTGCTGGCCGAGGTCGAGCAGATGTGCACGCACATCGGCGTGATGAGCGCGGGACGGCTGCTCACGCAGGGCACCCTCGGCGACCTCCGCGCGCTCGGCACGCACCGCGTGCGCCTGCTCACGCCCGACCCCGACCTCGCCCGCGACGTGCTCGTGCGGCTGGGCCTCGCGCCGGACGACTCGGGCTCGGCCGGTCCTGCCCCGTCCGAGGGAGCGCACGTCGAGGCCGACCTGACGGTCGAGGGGCTGGCGCCCGAGGCGATCGTCGCGGCACTCGTCGCCGCCGACGTGCGGGTGCGCGGCTTCGAGGTGTCGGGCGCGAGCCTCGAGGACCGCTTCGTCGACCTGACCGGGGAGGGCTTCGATGTCGCCGGCTGATCCGATCCCGTCCGACGGGACCACCGCCTCCTCGCCCGCCGACGGGACCGTCGCCGGCTCGCCCGCCGCTTCCTCCTCTGACGCGCCCGCGGCGGAGTTCCCTCGCGGCTCCGGGCTCGCCCTGCTCGGCAGCGAGGTCGTCGTCCTGTTCCGCCGCGTCCGCACGATCGCCCTGCTGTCGGCGCTCGCGCTCATCCCGATCCTGCTCGCCGTCGCGGTCCGGGTGACGACCGACGACGACGGCTCGGGCGGGCGTGGCCCCGCCTTCCTCGGGGACATCACGCAGAACGGACTCTTCGTCTCGCTCACCGCGCTCACGGTGGCCATCCCGCTCTTCCTCCCCCTCACGGTGGGCGTCGTCGCGGGCGACACGATCGCGGGCGAGGCGAGCCTCGGCACCCTGCGGTACCTGCTCGTCACCCCGGTGGGCCGGGTGCGCCTCCTGCTCGTGAAGTACGCCGGCGCCGCCCTGTTCTGCCTCGTCGGCACGCTCGTCGTGGTCGTCGTGGGGGCGATCGCGGGCGCGGCCCTGTTCCCCGTCGGGCCGGTCACGTTGCTCTCGGGACAGACGATCGGCCTGGGCGACTACGCGGGCCGCATGCTGCTGATGGCCCTCTACGTCACCATCTCGCTGCTGGGGCTCAGCGCGATCGGCCTCTTCGCCTCGACCCTCACCAGCGTGCCCGTGGGCGCGATGGCGGCGACGATCGTCCTCTCGACCGTCGCGCAGATCGTCGACGCGCTGCCGCAGCTGGACTTCCTCGACCCGTGGCTGTTCACCCACTACTGGCTCGGCTTCGCGGATCTGCTGCGCGATCCGATCTCGTGGAGCAACTTCGCGGACAACGCCCTGCTCCAGGCGGGATACATCGCCGTCTTCGGCGCTCTGGCGCTCGGACGCTTCACGACGAAGGACGTCCTGAGCTGAGCAGGGCTCCACACCGGTCTACCGTGGATCGGTGACTTCCCGACACCGCCTCCTCCCCGCCGCGGCGCTGGCCGCCGCCGCTCTGCTGACCGTCACGGCCTGCACGACGTCGGCCCCCGAGCCCGAGACCGTCGAGCTCACGGTGGCCACGCCGGAGGCGGCGGTCACCGCCGCCGCGTCGGGCACCGCCGCCGAGAGGGCCGTCGAGACCAGCCGCGCGCTGTGGGGCAGCTCGCCGGTCGTCGTGCTCGCCGCGGCCGACGACCCGGACGCCGTCGCCGAGGCGGCGGAGCAGGGCGAGCGGATCGGCGCGCCCGTGCTGATCGCCGCGGAGGGCATCGACGTCGCGACGGAGGTCGATCGCCTGGGTGCGGCGACGGTGGCGACGGTGGGCGAGAGCCCGTCGACGGACGACCTCGGGCTCGGCGACGTGGACGCCGTGCCGGCCGCCGACGTCGAGGCTCCCGCCGCCCGGGACGCCGACTCCTCGACGCTCGTCGTCGTGTCGGGACCGGACGACGCCGCGGCGTCGGCGACCGCCCGGGCCGCGGGAGCCGAGCTCCTCGCGCTGCCCGAGGGCGTCACCGACCTGCAGCAGGACGCCTCCGTCGTCGGCGCGATGGGCGCCTCCGGGGCGGACTCCACCCTCGTCGTCGGCTCCGCGTTCGCCGACCGGCCCCACCTCGAGTGGTCGGTCGCCGCGGCGCGTTCGGGTGCCGAGCTGCCGGGCGGCGGCCAGCGGTTCTTCCCCGACCGACGGTTCGTCGCCCTCTACGGCGCCCCGGGCACCTCGGCTCTCGGCGTGCTGGGCGAGCAGGACGTCGCGGCGACCGTGGAGCGCGCCGCCGACACGGCGGCGAGCTACCAGGCCTCGTCCGACCGGCCCGTCGTGCCGATGCTCGAGCTGATCGCGACCGTGGCGGCGGGCGACGCCGGCCCCGACGGCGACTACTCGAACGAGCTCGACCCCGAGCGCCTGCGCCCGTACGTCGAGGCCGCGGCCGCCGCCGGGCAGTACGTCGTGCTCGACCTGCAGCCGGGACGGACCGACTTCCTGACCCAGGCCCGCCGGTACGAGTCGCTGCTCACCGAGCCCAACGTCGGCCTCGCGCTCGACCCCGAGTGGCGCCTCGCCCCGGACCAGGTGCCGCTCCGGCAGATCGGCGGCGTGGACGCCGCCGAGGTGAACGGGGTCTCCACCTGGCTGGCCGACCTCGTCGACGCGCGCTCGCTGCCGCCCAAGTTGTTCGTGCTGCACCAGTTCCGGTCGAGCATGCTGCGCGACCGGGCGGCGATCGACCTGAGCCGCCCCGAGCTCACGACCCTCGTGCACGTCGACGGGCAGGGCTCCCAGCCCGACAAGCAGGCCACCTGGCGGGCGCTGCACGACGGCGCCCCCGAGGTCGCGTGGGGCTGGAAGAACTTCTTCGACGAGGACGAGCCCATGCTCACGCCCGAGCAGACGATGACCGAGGTGTCGCCGGTGCCGGACCTCGTCACCTACCAGTAGGAGGCGGTCGGCCCCTCCCGGCAGGAGGCGGCGGCCGGTCTCAGAGGCCGAGCGCGCCGGTCGGCAGCAGGGCGTGCACGCCCCACGTCTGGTTCGCCACCTGGGTCACGCGCAGGTCGACGACGGCGCTGGCGAACGCGAGGGCGGTCGCGCGGTCGAGGTCGAGCAGGGCCGCCAGCCACGTCACCATCGCGTCGAGGGCGTCGCCCGTCGCGACGTCGAGGTCGGGGTCGAAGCCGAAGGTGATCCGCCCCGCGGGGGTCTCGGCGTGCACGCTCGGGAGCGGGCGCCGGTCGACCAGGTCGATCCGCACCTCCGTCGTCATCGGGCACTCGATCGCCGTGCCGCCGACCTCGCCGTCGCCCTGGGCCGCGTGGCCGTCGCCGAGGTACAGGAGCGCGTCGTCGACCTGCACCGGCAGCCACAGGGTCGACCCTGCGACGAGCTCGCGGCAGTCGACGTTGCCGCCCGCCGTCGTGCGCGGCGGCGTCGTGGAGTGCTCGCCCGGCTCGGCGGGCGCCACGCCCGTCACCCCGAGGAACGGCGCGGTCGGCACGCTGAGCCCTCGGCTCTCGGTGGCGACGCCGGCGTCGGCGTCGATCTCCCAGAGCAGCCAGGCGGGCGGGACGTCGGCCAGGCCGAGCCGCGTCGTGACCGGCGTCTCGCGGCCGCCCGCGACCGTCCAGCCCCACTCCCCCGGCCGAAGGTCGACGAAGGTGACGCCGAGCATCTGCCCGGGACGCGCGCCCCGGACGGCGACGGGACCGGTGAGCGCGTGGCCCCGCGCCTGCGGGAACAGGCGCGGCCGCACCTCACCGGGCGTTCGCTGGCGCTCGAGGTGGCCGGAGGCGTCGAGCGACCCGACGACGACCTCGTCGCCGGGATCGACGGTGAGGACGGGGGCGTGGTCGCGGGAGTACACGTCGTTCGTCGTCCCGGGAGCCGGATCGAGCCGGTGTCGGGTCACGGGGCGCGTCACGCGACGCCGCCCGCGACGGGGACGGGTGCCGCGCGCAGCTGCTCGACGACCTCGGCGGGCGCTGTCCGGCCGAGGTACCCGACGCGGGACTCGCGCACGTGCCGTCCCATCAGCTCCGCTGCCCGGTCGGCGTCGCCCGCGTCGATGGCGGCGAGGATGACGCGGTGGTCGGGCCAGAGCCGCTTGCCGCGGGAGAACTCGTCGAGGGCGTAGAGCCACTCGATCTTGCGGGACAGCTGTCGCAGCAGCGTCGCGAGCGTGCTGCTGCGGCTGAGCTCGGCGATGCCGATGTGGAACCGCTCGTTGAGGTCGACCAGGCGATCGAGGTCGCCCCGGGCGACGGCGGCGTCGCCCTCGTCGAGCAGCTGCTCCAGCGAGCGCCTCACGCGCCGCCAGTCGTCGTCCGCGTCGCTGCTGCCGCCTCCGGCCACCTGGTCGTCCCCACCGCTGAACCGCGCCCGCGCCCTGGCCGCGGCGCGGCGCGCGGTCGAGATCTCGAGCGCCTCCCGGACCGCGAAGAGGTCGTCGGCCTCGTCGAACGGGATCTCGGCCACGCGCGACCCGACGTTCGGCCGGGACTCGACGAAGCCCTCCGCCTCGAGCCCGCGGAGCGCCTCGCGCACGGGCACCCGGGAGACGCCGTAGCGCTCGGCGAGCGCCGCCTCCGTGATCCGCGTGCCCGGCTGCAGCACCCCCTGCACGATGTCCGCCCGCACGGCGTCGACGACGCTCAGCACGGTCGTGCTCCGCAGGGCACGACGGGACGGGACGGGACGCGACCCGCCCGTCGGGCTGGCTCAGACAGCGAGGCTGGCACCGGGGATCGCTCCTAGGAGGTGGTGGGTGTACTCGTCCGTCGGGGCGAGGAACACGTCGTCGACGCTGCCCCGCTCGACGATGCGACCGCGTCGCATCACCACCACACTATGGGCGATCTGGCGCACCACGGCGAGGTCGTGCGTGATGAACAGGTAGCTGAGCCCGAGGCGGCCCTGCAGCTCGGCGAGCAGCTCGAGGATCTGCTCCTGCACGAGCACGTCGAGGGCCGAGACGGCCTCGTCGCAGATCAGCAGCTCGGGCTCGAGCGCGAGGGCCCGGGCGATCGCGACGCGCTGTCGCTGGCCGCCCGACAGCTCGTTCGGCCGGCTCTGCCCGACCGAGCGCGGCAGCGCCACCTGGTCGAGCAGCTCGGCCACGCGCGCCCGGCGGCCGGCACGGTCGCCGACCCCGAAGATGCGCAGCGGCTCGTCGACCAGCCGCTCGACGCTGTAGGTGGGGTCGAGCGAGCCGTACGGGTCCTGGAAGACGGGCTGCACGCGACGGCGCAGGGCCCGTCGCGCGGCGCCCCGACTGGCGGTGATGCCCTCGCCGTCGATGAGGGCGGAGCCCGACGTGGCCGGCTCGATCCCCAGCACGATCCGCGACAGCGTCGTCTTGCCTGAGCCCGACTCGCCGACGACCGCGGTGGTCGTGCCCCGCGGGACCTCGAACGAGATGCCGTCGACGGCCCGCACGGTCTCGCCCCGACGACCCCGGAGGCGGTACTCCTTGACGAGGTCCGTCACGACCAGGATCGGGTCGGCCCGCGCCTCCTCGGCCCCCTGCTGCCCGTCGCCGACGGGCTCCTCGGCCCTGAGCGCCGCGGCGGCGGCCACCGTCGGCGCCGCGGCCACCAGGCGCTTCGTGTACTCGTGCTGCGGGTCGAGCAGGATCTGCCGCGGCGTGCCCTGCTCGACGACGCGGCCGTCGAGCATGACGACGATGCGGTCGGTCCGGTCGGCCGCGACGCCGAGGTCGTGCGTGATGAAGAGGAGCGACGTGCCGTGCGCGTCGACCAGAGTCTGCAGGTGGTCGAGGATCTGCCGCTGCACCGTCACGTCGAGCGCGCTCGTCGGCTCGTCGGCGATGAGCAGCTCGGGGTCGCGGGCGAGGGCCACGGCGATCAGCACGCGCTGGCGCATGCCGCCGGAGAACTCGTGCGGGTACTGGCCCGCCCGCCGGTCGGCCTCGGGGATGCCGGCCTCGGTCATCAGCTCGACGACGCGTCGGCCGACGGCGGCCCGGCCGCGCGCACCGCCCGCACGCAGGGCGTCCGCGATCTGCGCCCCGACGGTCAACGAGGGGTTGAGGTTCGTCGACGGGTCCTGCGGCACGAGGCCGATGCGGGCGCCGCGGACCGACCGCATCCGCGCCTCGCCCGCCCCGGTCAGCTCGTCGCCGCCGAGGTGGACCGTGCCGCCCGTGACGTGCCCGGCACCGGGCAGCAGCTGCAGCACGGCCGCGACAACCGTCGACTTGCCCGAGCCGGACTGGCCGACGATCGCGACGCGCTCGCCGCGCGCCACGTCGAGGTCGACCCCGTGCACGACGTCGCGGTCGCCGAACGCGACCCGCAGGCCGCGGACGGCGAGCAGGGGGTCGTCGGCCGTGCTGGTGCTGGTGCTGGTGCTGGTGCTGGTGCTCACGCTCGTCGGCGTGGTCGTGCTCGTCGTCTCAGCGTCCTGCGGCATAGGCCTGTGCTCCTCGGGGGTTGGCGGCGGCGCCCAGCACGCCGGTCTCGGGGTCTCGGGTGACGCTCGACAGCCGGCCGAGCGACCAGTCTCCCGAGCGGGTGACGACGTGGCCTCGGGCCTCGAGGCCGGCGATCAGCTCGTCGCCGAGGCGGTCCTCGACGACGACGCCGCCCGGCGTCCAGGTGCGCGGCCAGAACGAGCCGGGGAACGACGTCGTGTGCAGGGCCGGGGCGTCGATCGCCTGCTGCGGGGTCCAGCCGCCGACGATCGTGCGCAGCAGGTAGAGGAGCTGCCACTGGTCCTGCTGGTCTCCGCCGGGCGAGCCGAGGGCGACCAGCGGCTGGCCGTCGCGCAGCACGAGGGTCGGCGTCAGGGTGGTGCGGGGGCGACGACCGGGCTCGAGCGTCGAGGCGGTGCCCTCCTCGAGCCAGCTCATCTGGAGGCGGCTGCCGAGGCAGAAGCCGAGCTCGGGGATCGTCGGCGACGACTGCAGCCAGCCGCCGGAGGGCGTTGCCGAGACGACGTTGCCCCAGCGGTCGACCACGTCGATGTGGCAGGTGTCGCCGCGGGTCTCGCCGGTCGGCGCGACGTCGGGCTCGGCACCCGGCTGACGGGCGTCGTCGGCGGGCACGGCGGTCGGGACGGCGCCGGGGGCGGCGGCGGAGAACGAGCCGACGGTGGGCTCCCCCACGCCGGCGCCGGGGCCGGCCACCTCGTCGTCGGTGCGGAGCGTCGGGAGGCGGCCCGCGCCTCCTGCGCCCCCGGCGTCGCCCGGACGCAGCTCGTGCGACGCGGTCCGGCCGATCAGGGCGCGGCGCTCGGCGGCGTACTCCGCCGACAGCAGGCGGTCGAGCGGCACGTCGCGGTCGCCGTACCAGGCCTCGCGGTCGGCCATCGCGAGCTTGAGCGCCTCGACGATCGTGTGCGCGCCCTCGACGGTCGAGGGGTCGAGCAGCTCGTCCGGCAGCGGGTCGAGCATCGCCAGCACCTGCAGCAGGGCCGGGCCCTGCCCCCAGGCGCCGGTCTTCGCGACGACGTGGCCGCGGAACCCGACGGTCGTCGCCTCCTCGGTCGAGGCGCGGAAGGCGGCCAGGTCGGAGGCGCGCACCACCCCCGCGTGGTCGCCTCCGGTCGAGTGCCGGTGCGGCGTCCGCACGAAGGCGTCGATCGAGGTCGCCACCAGGCCCTCGGCCCACTCGGTGCGCGCGGCGTCGACACGGGCACGGCGGGCCGCCTCGGCGCGCGAGGAGCCGGGGCCGTCGGTGCCGGGCGTCCGCGGTGCGGGACCGGCGTCGGCGGCCGGCAGCGCGCCTCCTGCGGCCACCAGCCCGTCGAGCACCCGGGCGTAGGCCTCGTTCACGACCATCTCGCCAGGGGCCGGCGGCGCCCCGTCGACGAGCCACCGGTCGGCCGACGTGGGCCAGTGATCGGCGAACAGCCCGGCGACGGCACCGATCGTCTCGGTCACCCGCGCGGTGATCGGGTGCCCGTCGCGGGCGTAGCCGATCGCGTAGGCGAGCACGTCGGCGAGCTCCCACGTGCCGTGGTCGCGGAGCAGGAGCAGCCACGCGTCGACCGCGCCGGGCACGGCCGCGGCGAGGGCGCCCGACCCCGGGACGAGGTCGAGTCCCTCGGCGCGGTAGTGCTCGACCGTCGCGCCGGCGGGCGCCGGCCCCTGCCCCATCAGCACGACGGGCCGGCCCGGCTCGTCGGCCGTCGCGAACACCGCCGTCATGTCGCCGCCCGGCCCGTTGAGGTGCGGCTCGACGACGTGCAGCACGAACGCGCCGGCGACCGCCGCGTCGAAGGCGTTGCCGCCGCGCTCGAGCACCGACTGGGCCGAGGCCGTCGCGAGCCAGTGCGTCGAGGCGGTCATGCCGAAGGTGCCGCGGAGGTCGGGCCGGGTGGTGAACGCGGGAGGTGCGGTGTAGGTCACGAGGATCAGGTCCGTTCGCGGGAGGTCGGGTCGAGGGCGTCGCGGAGCGCGTCGCCGACGAGGTTGAAGCCGAGGCAGATGACGGCGATGGCGAGGCCCGGGACGACGGCGGCGAACGGGGCGTTCGACAGGTACTGCTGCGCGTCGGAGAGCATGATGCCCAGACTGGCCGTCGGCGGCTGGATGCCGAGCCCCAGGAACGAGAGCAGCGCCTCCCCGATCACCGCGACCGGCATGATGACCGTCGCCTGGACGATGATCGCCGAGACGCAGTTCGGCAGCACGTGGGCGAAGATCACCCGCAGGCCGGTCGCGTCCATCGTCCGGGCGCTCAGCACGAAGTCGGTCGAGCGGATGCGCATCGTCTCGCCGCGCACCACGCGGATCATGGTGGGGATCTGCGCGATGCCGAGGGCGACCACCGCGTTGCCGAGGCTCGGCCCGCTGATGGCGGCGAGCGCGACGGCGATGATGAGGAACGGGAACGCGAGCATCACGTCGGTCAGGCGCGACACGATGGCGTCGAGCCAGCGCCAGTAGCCCGCGATCAGCCCGAGCGGGGTGCCGACGACGACGGCCAGCACGACGCTGAGCACGCCGACGACGAGCGAGACGCGGATGCCGTAGACCGTGCGCGAGAGGATGTCGCGGCCGAGGTCGTCGGTGCCGAGCAGGTACCCGATCGTGCCGGGCAGCTGGAACGGGGCGTCGAAGTGCACCTCGGCCGGGCCGTACGGTGCGATGAGCGGGGCGGCGATCCCCGCGACGAGGACGACGAGCAGCATCACGCCGCCGGTCGCGCCGAGCTTGTTGCGGCGCAGCTGGCCCCAGACGCGGCCCCGGTCGGAGCCGAGCTCGTGGGAGGTGGGCACGAGGACGGTCATCAGGAGGCTCCTCCGACTCGGATGCGCGGGTTGAGGACGCTGTAGAGCACGTCGACGACGAGGTTGATCAGGATGTAGCCGAGCGTGATGACGAGCACGACGGCCTGCACGACCGGGTAGTCGCGCGTGAAGACCGCGTCGAGGGTGAGCTTGCCGAAGCCCGGCAGGGCGAAGATGCGCTCGGTCACGACGGCGCCCGAGATCAGCCCGCCGAGCTGCAGTCCGACGATCGTCACGACGACGATCATCGAGTTGCGGAGCCCGTAGCGGAGCAGCACCCGGCCCCGTCCGAGGCCCTTGGCGCGGGCCGTGCGGACGTAGTCCGTCGTCATCGTCTCGATCATCGAGGCCCGCGTCTGCCGCATGATCACGGCGGCGAGGGAGGTGCCGAGGATGAGCGCCGGCAGGGTCAGGTGCACGAGGGCCTGCCACGGGTCCTCGGTGACGGGGACGTACCCGGAGGCGGGGAAGATCCCCAGCCCGACGGCCAGCCAGAGGATGGCCAGGATGCCGAGCCAGAAGTTCGGCACGCTCAGGCCGACGAGGGCGGCGGCGTTGGCCATCCACTCGGGCCAGCGTCCGCGCCAGCGCTCGGCGACGACGCCCAGGGCGACGCCGACGAGCACGGCCACGACGATGGCGTACAGCGCGAGCCACAGGGTGACCGGCAGCGTCGCGCCGATCAGGTCGGCCACGGGGGTGCCGGTCCGGGTGGACTGGCCGAGGTCGCCCCGGAGGAACGCCCCGACGAAGCGGAGGTACTGCACGACGAGCGGGTCGTCGAGCCCGAGGTCGGCGCGGATGGCCGCGACCTGCTGCGGGCTGGCCTCCTCACCCGCCAGGGCGAGGGCAGGGTCGCCCGGCAGCTGCCGGACGCCGACGAAGACCACGACGGAGGCGAGCACGAGCGTCACCGCCGACTGCCACAGGCGGGTGAGGAGGTAGCGCGCCATGGCTCAGTCGGCCTCGACGAAGGCGGCGGTGCTGAGGCGCACGACGCCGTCGGCGAAGGTGGACACCCCGGCGATGTCGTTCGACAGCGCGGTGAGGCTGCGCACGCGGTACAGGTAGATGATCGGCGAGTCCTCCTGCACCTTCTCGACGACTTGGCCGTAGAGCTCGGCCCGCTCGTCGACGTCGGTCGTCGAGGCGGCGTCGCTGAGCAGCTCGTCCACCTCGTCGTCGCTGTAGCCGCTGTAGTTGTTGCCGGCGCCGGTCGACAGGAAGTTGAACATGTTGCCGTTCGGGTCGATGCGGCCCGACCAGCCGAGCTGCAGCGCCTCGAAGTCGCCCTCGGTCTGCACGTCGAGCAGCGTCGAGTACTCGACGGGGGTGATGGTCAGCTCGAAGCCGCCCTCGGCGACCTGGGCCTGCAGCGCCTGGGCGAAGCGCACGGTGTCCGGGTTGTTGCTCACCTGCATGTCGATGGCGAGGGGGGTCTCCACGCCCTCGTCCTCGAGCATCTGCACCGCCGCCTCCGGGTCGTAGTCGGGGCAGGCGTCGCTCGCGTCGGTGGCGAAGGGGCTGCTCGGCGAGATCGGGGAGCAGGCAGGGTCGTAGAGGCCGCCGAAGACGGTCTTGACGAGCGCCTCCCGGTCGATCGACATCGACAGCGCCTGGCGCACCGCGGCGTCGCTCGCGAGCGGGCCGTCGAGCTGCACGGGGTCGGTGCCGATGCCGTCCTGGTTGCCGATGTTGACCGTCAGGCCCTGGTAGCCGAGGGAGCCGACCTCGAGCACGGTGAGCGAGTCGTCCTCCTTCAGCGTGCCGACGTCCTGCGTCGACATCGAGTCGGCGACCTGCACGTCGCCCGACTGCAGGTTCGCCGCGCGGATGCTCGCGTCGGTGATGATGCGGTACGTGATCGTGTCGAAGTGGGCCGACTCGGCGTCGTAGTAGAGCGGGTCGCGCTCGACGGTGATCGAGGTCTGCGGCACGCGCTCGACGAACTTGTACGGGCCGACGCAGACGGGGGCGTCCCCGAACGCGTCGCCGGCCGAGGCGAGCGCCGTGGGCGACATCACCATGCCCGCACGGTCGGCGAGGGCCGCCGTCAGCGGGGCGAAGGGCTCGGAGTAGGTGACCTCGACGGTCTCGTCGTCGACCGCCGAGATGCCGGTGATCGGTCCGAGCTCGCTCCGGCGCGACGAGTCGTCCTTGTCGAGGCCGCGCTGCAGGGTGCCGACGACCGCCTCCGCGTCGAGCGGGGTGCCGTCGGCGAAGACGGCGTCCGTGCGCACGGGGAACGTGACGGTGAGGCCGTCGTCGCTGACGTCGGGCAGCTCGGTCGCGAGCATCGGCACGATGGCGCCCTCGGCGTCGATGTCGTACAGCTTCTGGCACATCGTCTCCATCACGTAGCGCGTGTAGAGGGACGAGGAGGTGGTCGGGTCGGGTCGAGCCGGTCGGGCTCGGCCGAGAGCGCCATGACGAGGTCGCCGCCCTCGACGATCGTCGCATCGCCGATCGGGGCGGACGAGATGTCCTCCCGGCTGCTCGTGGCGGCGGTGTCGGCCGTCTGGACCTGCTGGCACCCGGTCGCCACGAGGACGATGCCGAGGGCTGCAGCCGGCAGCGTGAGCGCGCGACGCCGGGAGGCGGATCGCGAGGAGAGCGAGGTCAGAGGCATGTGTGGTCCGATGCTCGGGTGCGGGAGGAAGTGGATTGAATGCAATCAGTCCCGATGGCGCGCTCTTGTATACAACTTGTTACGGACGTGTAAAACGTGCCCCGGACGAGGGTGGGCGACGCGGGTCGAGTGGGAGCTCACGGGGCAGGCAGCGCACGCCGCCAGGGCGCGCGCGGGGCGGCGTCGAGGCGACCCGCACCTTCGAGGGGCATGATCGGGGGTGCCCCCCGCCCGAGAGGACTGCTGCGTGAACACCAACGACGAGGTCGACCTGATCATCGACGCCTGGGCGCGCGTGCGGCCCGACATCGACTTCGCAGCGCTCGACGTCTTCTCGCGGCTGCGCCGCATCTCCCGACGGCTCGACCGGGTGCGCGCCGAGGCGTTCCGGCGCTCGGGCCTCGAGATCTGGGAGTTCGACGTGCTGTCGACCCTGCGGCGGGCCGGCGACCCCTTCGAGCTCAGCCCCAAGGACCTCGTCACGGCCACCATGGTCACGAGCGGCACGATGACGAACCGGCTCGACCGGCTCGTCGAGCGCAGCCTCGTCGAGCGCCGCGCCGACCCGCGCGACGGCCGCGCCGCGCTCATCCGCATCACGGAGGAGGGCGTCGATCTCGTCGACCGGGCCATGCTCGACCTGCTCGAGGCCGAGCACTCCCCGCTCGGGTCGCTGACCCGCCAGCAGCGCGACCAGCTGGCCGACCTGCTGCGCGAACTGGGCACCGGCTTCGCCTGATCCCCGACGGACCAGCCCGGACGCGCCAGGTCAGAAGCTGGTGCTGGGCAGGTCCTTCTCGCCGTCGACGATCGCCCGGACGATGCGGGCCGCGACCGCGTCGGGGTCGAGCCCGGTCGGGAAGCTCGGCGCCTCGCCGGTGATCGGCCGCGTCGCGAGTCCGGTCTCCGTGTGCCCGGGTCGCGCGTCCACGAGACGGACGCCGCGCCTCCTGAACTCGCGGGAGGCGGCGCTCACCCACGCGGCCAGGCCCGCCTTGGCCGCGGAGTACGCGGCCATGCCCGCGGTCGGCGACTCCGCGACGACGCCGCTGATCGTGACGGCGAACGGGTCACGCCCGGCGGCTGCGGACGCGGCGAGCGCCTCCGACGCGTCGCGCAGCAGCCGGACGGGAGCCAGCAGGTTGGTCTGGACCAACTCGTCGAGAGCCTCGTCGCTGACGGCGTCGGCAGGTCCGAACCCGACGACTCCGGCCGCCACGACGACACCGTCGAGACGCCCGTGGGCCTGGAGCGCCGCGGCGACGAGCGACGCCCCGCCGCCCGGCTCGCGGAGGTCGGCGACGTAGGCGTCGGGCCCGGTCAGGGCTCCCCCGGCGCGTCCGGCCCGCACGACGACGGCCCCCTGGTCGGACAGCTGCGCGGCGATCCGGGAGCCGAGGCCGCCCGACGCCCCGGCGACGAGCACGACGGCTCCCTGCAGATCGGTCATGCCCGGAGCGTACGCGCGGCGCCCGAGCACCCGCCCGCGCCCGGCGCCGCCCCAGCCCCGCCGGCCCCGCCTCAGCGCCGCCGGCGCGGCACGACGAGGGGCGTCCCCGTCACGGGATCGGGCACCACGAGGCACGGCAGGTCGAAGACGTCCTCGACGAGCTCGGCCGTGAGCACGTCGGCCGGGGCGCCGGTCGCGACCACCTCGCCGTCGCTCATCACGATCAGGTCCGTGGCGTAGCGCGCGGCCTGCGCGAGGTCGTGCAGCACGGCGACGACGGTCGTGCCCTGCTCGTGCAGCCGCGCGAAGAGATCGAGCAGGTCGTACTGGTGGGCCATGTCGAGGTACGTGGTGGGCTCGTCGAGCAGCAGCACCGAGGTCTGCTGCGCGAGCGCCATCGCGACCCAGACGCGCTGCCGCTGCCCGCCCGAGAGCTCGTCGACCGGCACCTCGGCCAGGTCGACGAGGTCGGTCTCGGCGAGCGCGGTCGCGACGGCGGCGCGGTCGGCGTCCGACCACTGCCGGAACATGCCCTGGTGCGGGTACCGGCCCCGGGACACGAGCTCGCCCACGGTGATGCCCTCGGGGGCGGTCGACGACTGGGGCAGCAGGCCGACCGTGCGCGCCGCCTCCTTCGCGGGCACCGTCGCGAGGTCGCGGCCGTCGAGCAGCACCGCTCCGGAGCGAGGGGCGAGGAGGCGCGAGAACGCCCGCAGGAGGGTCGACTTGCCGCAGGCGTTCGGCCCGACGATCACGGTGAAGGAGCCGTCGCGGACCTCGGCGTCGATCGACGACGAGACGGTGCGGCGGTCGTACGCGAGGTGCGCGCCGCGGGCTGCGAGGCGCGGCGTGGCGCCGCCGGGTCTGGCGCCGGCGGGCGTGGCCCCGGCGCGCAGGACGGGGCCGGGCACGAGCGGGTCGGGCGTGACGGGGTCGGTCACCGGGTCCTCCGGGATTCTGCGACGAGCAGGCTGATCAGGTAGGCGCCGCCGATCACGAGCGTGACGAGGCCGACGGGCACGGGCGTGGTGGTGACGTGCTGGGCGACGACGTCGGCGACGAGCAGCAGCAGCCCGCCGACCAAGGCCGAGCCGAGCAGGGGGACCCCGGCCGAGCGCACCACCCGACGGGCGAGCTGGGGCGCGGCGAGCGCGACGAAGATGATCGGCCCGGTGCTGGCGGTGACGACCGCGGTCAGCGCGACGGCGACCACCACGAGGGCGAGACGCGTGCCCTCGGCGCGCAGGCCGTGGGCGCGGGCCGCGTCGTCGCCGAGCTCCAACTGGCGGAGGGGCCGTGCCAGGCCCGCGACGAGCACCGCCAGCACCGCGATCAGCACGGCAGCCGGCAGCAGCTCGGACCAGCCGACCAGGGCCAGCGACCCGGCGCCCCAGAACGACGCGGACAGGGCCACCTCGGCCTGGGCCCGCAGCAGCAGCCAGCTGTTGACGGAGTGCAGCAGGGCGGTGACGGCGATGCCGACGATGATCAGCCGCAGCCCGTGGACCCCCTTGCGCCACGCGAGCAGGTACACGACGAGTGCCGTCGCGAGGCCGCCGACGAGCGCGCCGAGAGCCGTGCCCACGGCGGAGGCGGCACCCGAGACGATGACGACGATCGCGCCCGTGTAGGCCCCGGTCGAGAAGCCGATCACGTCGGGCGACCCGAGGGGGTTGCGGGTCAGCGACTGGAACACGGCCCCGGAGGCGCCCAGCGCGGCCCCGAACACGAGCGCGGCCAGCACGCGGGGCAGCCGCCACTGCAGCACGATCGTCGACGCGAAGCCGTCGCCGCCGAGCAGGGCGCGGAGCACCTCCGGCGGGCTGAGCGGGTAGTCGCCGAGGCCGAGGGCGACCACGGCGACGACGACCGCGACGATCGCGAGGGAGGCGGTGGCGACCGCGCGACGGCTGCGGGGCCGGAGGCGACCGAGGGCAGGTCGAGATGCCCCGACGCCGGGTCGACGCGCTCCGGAGCCGGGGTCCGCGCGCGGGTCGAGACCGGGGCCGCGCGGGTCCAGGCCCCTCATCGCGCACCGCCGGTGAGGCGGCGGGCGACGACGATCAGCACGGGTGCGCCGATCGCCGCGGTCACGAGGCCGGCGGCGAGCTCGCCCGGAGGCGCGACGACCCGCCCCAGCACGTCGGCGAGCAGCAGCAGCACGGGCCCCAGCAGGGCGCTGAGCCCGATCGTCCACGGCTGGCTGGCGCCGACGACGCCGCGGGCGGCGTGCGCGACCATCAGCCCCAGGAACGCGATCGGCCCGACCACGGCCGTCGCGCCTCCTGCCAGGAGGGTCACGACGACGAGGGCGGCCACGCGCACGAGGGGCACCGAGACGCCCACGGACGAGGCGTGGTCGTCGCCGAGGGCCACCGCGTCGAGCGGACGCGAGACCAGCAGCGCGAGGACGACGCCGACCACGACGAAGGGGGCGACGGTCGCGACCGGCCCCCAGCCGCGGTCGGCCAGCGAGCCGACCTCCCAGGCGCGGACGGCGTCGAAGCGACGCGGGTCGGCGAGGACGATGGAGGAGGTGATCCCGCTCAGCACGGCCCCCAGGGCGATGCCCGAGAGCGTCAGCCGCGCGGGGCTGCCGCCGGACCTGCCGGCTCCCCCGACCAGCGAGACCGTGACCGCGGCGAGGGCCGCGCCGACGAAGGAGAACCAGATCCAGCCGCTCGCGGCCGTGACCCCGGCGAAGCCGACGGCGATCGACACCGCGAACGCGCTGCCCGCCGTGACGCCGAGGATGCCGGGGTCGGCGAGGGGGTTGCGCGTGACGGCCTGCACGACGGCGCCCGCGACCCCGAGGCCGGCCCCGGCCACGAGCGCGGCGGCGGTGCGCGGCAGCCGGAGGTCGAGCACGGCGGCGACGTCGGCGGGCTCGACGCCTGCCGGGACGGCGGCACCGGGCAGCAGCCCGCGCAGGACCTGGACGACGTCGACGAGCGCGACGGGCCGGGCCCCGACGGCGAGGCTGAGGAGGAGGGCGACCGCGAGCAGGACGACCGCCACGACGAGGCCCGTGACCCTCCGGCGGGTCCGGGCGGCGGCCCGCGGGGCCCGGACGGCTCCGGGCGGGGTGGTGGTCGCCATGCAGATGAGCTTAGGCTAACCTCACCTGGGTCTCGCCCCGACGCGAGCCAGCACCCCGCCCCCGAGTCCCGAGGACACCCCCATGCGCTCCCCCGTCACCCTGGTCGCCGTCCTGGCCGCCACCTCCCTCGCCCTCGTCGGCTGCTCCGCCGGCGCCGCCGACGACGCCGCCACCAGCGGCCCGAGCGTCGCGGCCGGCACGTTCCCCGTGAGCGTCGACACCAAGTTCGGCGAGGTCACGATCGACCAGCAGCCGAAGCGCGTCGTCGCCCTCGGCTGGGGCGACGCCGAGACCGCGCTCGCCCTCGGCGTGCAGCCGGTCGGCGCCTCCGACTGGCTGGCCTTCGGCGACGAGGCCGACGGCGTCGGCCCCTGGGCCCAGGGCCTCTACGACCAGTCGCCCGAGATCATCGGCACGCTCGAGCCCTCCTACGAGGCGATCGCGGCCCTCGAGCCCGACCTCATCCTCGACACCAAGGGCTCGGGCGACCAGGACCGGTACGACCGCCTCTCGAGCATCGCCCCGACCGTGGGCGTGCCCGAGGGCGGCGACAACTACCTCACCGACTTCGAGGACCAGCTCGACCTCGTCTCGACCGCCCTCGGCCTCGAGGACGAGGGCGACCGCCTCGTCGACGAGAGCGAGTCGGCCGTCGAGGCCATCGCCCAGGCGCACCCCGAGTGGGAGGGCCTCACCGTGACCGCCGCCACGAAGACCAGCGAGGGCTGGGGCGCCTACGTCGAGGGCAGCGAGCGCGTCGACCTGCTCGAGGAGCTCGGCTTCGAGCAGAACCCCGCCATCGCGGCCCTCACGCCGAACTCGGGCGGGTTCTCGGTGACGATCTCGTCCGAGCAGCTCGACGTGATCGACGCGGACGTCATCGTCGCGTTCCCGATCTACATCGACACGACCGAGATCACCGACGACCCGCAGTGGAAGGCCGTGCCGGCCGTGCAGGCCGGTCACGACCTCGTCATCGACGGCGACGTCTCGGCCGCGTACTCGCTGAGCAGTGCGCTCTCGCGTCAGTACGCCCTCGACCAGCTCGTGCCGCTGCTCGAGACGGCGACCCAGAGCTGACCGGGGAGTCCCGCGTGACCGACGCCGCCGCCTCCTCCGCCCCCGCCGCCGCGCCCGTCGCTGCCACCGCGCCCGTCGCACCTGCCGTCCGGTCCGCCCGGCCGGTGCGTGCCCAGCACGTCTTCGTGGTCGAGCGGACCGAGCGCCTGTCGCCGCACCTCGTGCGGGTGCACCTCGGCGGCGAGGCGTTCGACGGGTTCGTCGAGGCCGGGGCCGAGCAGCTGGCGGCCACCGACCGCTACGTCAAGCTGCTGCTCCCCCCGCGACCCGACCGGGGGCTGCAGCCGCCGTTCGACCTCGACGAGCTGCGCGGCCGCCTCGAGCCGGACGAGCTGCCTGTGCGGCGGACGTACACGATCCGCTCGGTGGACCCCGCCGCGCGGACGATCGCCGTCGACTTCGTCGTGCACGGCGACGAGGGCGTCGCAGGGCCGTGGGCGCTCGCGGCCCGGCCCGGCGACCGGCTGCAGATGTCGAGCCCGGGTGGGCTGTGGTCGCCGTCCGACGACCCCGCCGTGCCCGACCTGCTGCTCGGCGACGACTCGGCGGTGCCGGCGATCGCCTCCGCGCTCGAGTCGATGGCGCCCGACGCCCGCGGGCTGGCGCTGATCGAGGTCGAGGGGGCCGACGACGAGCTCGTGCTCGCCCGACCCGACGGGGTCGAGCTCCGCTGGCTGCACCGTGCCGGCGCGCGTCCGGGCAGCGCACTGCTGACGGCGCTCCGCGGCCTCGAGCCGCCCACGTCGCCGCTCCGCGTCTTCGCCCACGGCGAGCGAGGTGCCATGAAGGAGGCGCGGGTCGTCCTGCACGACACCTGGGGCCTCGAGCGGTCGTCGCTGTCGCTCAGCGCCTACTGGGCGCTCGGCCGCGTCGAGGACGCGTTCCAGGCCGAGAAGCGCGAGCCCGTCGGCGCGCTCTTCGCCGACTGACGTCGGCNGCGGTTCTCGGGGGTCGCGACGTGACGCGACCGCCCGCGGGGCAGCGCCCTAGCGCGCGGCGGGCTCGCGCAGCACGCGACGGACGAGGTCGACGAGCGCCTCGGGCGGCAGGGCGGCCAGCTCGGCGGCGGTCACGCGGCGTCCTGGGCGGAGATCAGCGAGATGACGTCGATGGCCTCGGTCGCGACGGACAGGTGGTCGACGACGGGGGCGGGAGTGAACGGGGTCTGGGTCACGGTGGTGCCTCTCGGGTGAAGGGAGCTGAGGAGGTCGCCCTGCACCGGGGTGCGGGACAGGGCGAGTGCGTCGGGGTGCCGACTGCCGGACGGTGCCGGAGGAGGAGGCGTCGCGGGAGGGCGACGCCGCGGCGCTAGGCGCCGGGCGTGGCGAAGAAGTCGCCGTAGGTCAGCTCGGCCGCGACGACCGGGGCTGCAGGGCGTGACGCACGAGCGCCGCGTCGGTAGGAGCCGATGCGCACGGGCACGGCGCCGGGAGCGGTGGTGTAGCTGCTCGCGCCACGGGGTGCGAGCGGGGGGCGGGTGGCCGGCGCGGGCACCTCACGGACGTGGAGGAGCGGGCGGGCGGCAGTTCGGACAGGATCGATCGTCGTCATGGGACACGGCCGTGATCTGAGGCGTAGCTGGCCTCGCGTCAACCGGGTGCACAGCGCCCCGCGAAGGACCACCAGGATGTTGGCGGCGTATCGGCGGAGGGCGCCGGAGGGGAAGATCCGGTACCCCGAAGCTATGCCCCGGCGAGGGCTCTACCTAATGCACGAAGCTAATCGTGCGAGGGACTTCGCATTGCGGATAGATCACGACCGACCCCGCGGTCCGGCCCTAGGAGGCGGCCGGCCCGGCGTCGAGGATCTCCGCGACGGCGTCGAGCAGCGTCGTCAGCCGCGTCCGCTCCCTGGTCGAGAGGGTCGCGGCCAGCTCGGCCAGCGCCCGGTCCGCCTCCTGGGTGGCTCGCTCGAGCAGCGCGCACGTGCTCGGGGTGAGGCTGAGGATGCGCTGACGCCCGTCGGCCGGGTCGGCGGCGCGGGCGACGTGCCCGAGGGCGACGAGCCGGTCGACGATGATCGTGGCCGCCGCGCTCGTGACGCCCAGCTGGTGGGCGATGTCCTTCGCGTGGGCGTTCGTGCCCTTCGCCTCGCAGTGCTGGATGAGCGTCACCGCGGCCAGGTCGTTGCCGCTCAGGCCGAGCTGCTGACGGAGCTGCAGCGCGAACGCGATGTCCGCGTCGCGGACCCGGCGCATCCGGGCCAGGATCTCGCTCGCGGCGTCGGTGGGCGCGCGCTCCTCGAGCAGCGGCATGCCCGTGCCGACCACCTGGGCGTTCCGCAGGGCGGGCTCGGAGTCGGCCGGCCCCTCCTGCGCGTTTTGGGCCTGGGGCGGGAGGGTGTCGGCGGCGTGCGGTGCGGGGGTGGCCATGACGGCCTCGCTTCTGGGTGTCGGTGCTCGCGGGAGGGGAGTCTCCACGACAGACCTGACTGGCGCAGCTCCCCCAGTCAACACCCCCGGGGCTGCGGGCGCGGACAGCCGGAGGCGGGGCTCAGGCCGCGCCGACCTCGAGCTCGCCGACGGCGGCGCCCTCGGCCCCGAAGACGACTCGGCGGTTGCCGACCTTCTCGCTGAAGAACCGGTCGTGGCTGACGACGACGACCGCGCCCGGGAAGTGCACGAGCGCCCGCTCCATCACCTGCGTGCTCGCGAGGTCGAGGTGGTTCGTCGGCTCGTCGAGCAGCAGGACGGAGGCGCCCGACAGGAGGCACTGCGCCATCGCCACCCGGGCCCGCTGGCCTCCGCTCAGCGCGCCGATCCGCTGCTTCACGTCGGCCTCCGAGAACTGGAACATCGTGAGGAACCGCCCGACCGACTTGCGCGTCGCCGTGAGGGCGAGGCTGTCCGGCATGGCGTTGACCGCGTGGGTCACCGTGTCCTGGTCGTCGAGATCGGCGAGCACCTGGTCGTACGAGACGACCCTCGCCCCGCCGGCCCAGTCGACGCGCCCCCGGTCGGCCCGCTCCTCCCCCGCCAGCACGCGGAGCAGCGTGCTCTTGCCGCTGCCGTTCGAGCCCGAGACGACCATCCGGTCGCGGCGACGGAGCTCGAACGAGACGTCGTCGAAGAGCACGCGGTCGCCGTACGACTTGCCGAGCCCCTCGACGCGGCAGAGCACGTCCTTGACGTGCAGCCCGCCGTAGATCTCGGTGATGATCTGGTCGACCGGGCGAGGGGCCCGCTGCTTCTTGATCTTCGCGAGCTCCTTCGTGAGGCCGCCCGCGCCTCCTGCCTTCGCGGCCTTGGCGACCTTGACCGCCTCGCGCCGGTCGGCGATCCCCTCGGACTCGAAGGCGAGCAGCTCGGACTCGTGCGCGAACTGCTGCTCGATCGTCTTCAGCCGGAACTGCTTCTGCACGACGTACTCGCCGAAGTCGCCGGGGTACTCGTGCAGGTGGAACGCCTCGACCTCGACGATGCGCGTGACGACCGCGTCGAGGAACTGCCGGTCGTGCGAGACGACGACGGCGGCGCCGCGGAAGTCGCGGAACCACTGCTCGAGCCACTCCACGCCGGCCACGTCGAGGAAGTTCGTGGGCTCGTCGAGCAGCAGCACGTCGGGCTGCTCGAGCAGGATCTTCGCGAGCGCCGCCCGGTTGCGCCAGCCGCCGGACAGGTCGTCGATGGGCAGCGACCGGTGCTCCTCGGTGAAGCCGAGCGTCGTGAGGGCCGTGTCGATGTGGCGCGGGTAGTCCCAGCCGTCCTGGCGGTCCATCTCGGCGAAGAGCTCGGCCTGGCGGTCGATGAGCCTGGTCAGCTCGTCGCCCTGGTCGGGGTCGACCGCCGCGACCGCGATGGCGGAATCGATGTCGGCCAGCTCGGCCTCCATGGCGCGCACGCCCTCGAAGAGGCCCTGCAGCACCTCCGTGACCGTCGACGTCCCGTCGAGCTCGCTGAACTGCGAGAAGTACCCGATGCGCGTGCCCGGCTCGACCGTGACGGTGCCCGTGTCGGGCTGCACCTGCTCGAGCACGAGCTTGAGCAGCGTCGACTTGCCCGAGCCGTTGCGGCCGATCAGGCCGACCCGGTCGCCCTGCTCGAGCCGGAAGAACGCCTCGCGCAGCACGGGGGCGTTCTCGAAGCGGACGGACACGTCGTGCAGTCGGATGAGGCTCATCCGACGATCATCCCAGGGCGGGACGGGGCCGACGAGCCGAGGAGGCGCCCGTCGCGTCGACCAGGACGCCTCAGGACTGCGCGAAACGGACAGAGCCCGACCCGGGCGTGTCGACGGGAAATGCCTGGTCGCGCCGCCTCGCTAGGGAGTCTAGGAAATTCAAGGGCTCTGACCAGGGGTTTTGCGATTGGCGATCTCAGGAGCAGCGTCGTACCGTGATCTCAGGCCGGGACGTCGTGAACCCCCGGTCAGGTGCCTCGCGGAGCGTCGATGAGCTTCACGGCAGGGCTGCGCTCCCGAGGCACCACTCCCGCTGCGACCCGATCGGTCCGTCGCGGTGACGCCGGCGAGTGCGCGGCCGCCCTGCTCTCAGCGGCGGGGTGCGCGAGGCGTGCGGTACGGCGACTCGGCCGCGAGGCGGCCCTTCGACGCGGTGCGACGCTCGAGGAGGCCCGAGAGCACGGGCGTGACGAGGGCGATGACGATGCCGACGATCACCACCACGGATCCGAGGACGATCAGGGCGATGATGAAGGACTCCATGTCCCGATCCTCCCCGGGGCGAGGCAGCGACGCAAGCTCCGGGGCACAGACTGCACGCCGTGCACAGCCAGCACTCGGCCCGGCCACACGGCACTGTCGGACGTCGGGCGTAGATTCCCCCGCATGAACGACATCGCACCCGACGCCTCCCCCTCCACCGGCACCACCGAGCGAGCGGTCCTCGCCGGCGGCTGCTTCTGGGGCGCGCAGCAGCTGCTCCGTCGTCGACCCGGCATCGTCTCGAGCCGCGTCGGCTACTCGGGCGGCCACACCCCGAACGCCACCTACCGCAACCACGCCGGCCACGCCGAGGCCGTCGAGATCGTCTTCGACCCCTCGGTGATCAGCTACCGCGAGCTGCTCGAGTTCTTCTTCCAGATCCACGACCCGTCGACGAAGGACCGCCAGGGCAACGACATCGGCGACAGCTACCGCTCGGCGATCTTCTACACGTCCGACGAGCAGCGCGCGACCGCGCTCGACACCATCTCCGACGTCGACGCCTCCGGCCTGTGGCCCGGCAAGGTCGTCACCGAGGTCGAGGCCGTCGGCGACTTCTGGGAGGCGGAGGAGGAGCACCAGGACTACCTCGAGAAGCTCCCCAACGGCTACACCTGCCACTTCGTGCGCCCGGGCTGGGTCCTGCCGAAGCGCGAGCAGGAGTCCGTCGCGAGCTAGCAGGCGCAGCCCCGAACGGGGTGCATACCCGCAGGTATCCTGCGATCTATCGTGAGGGTGCCCGCCGCCTCCCTGAGCGGCGGGCACCCTCACGACGGAGACCGACGGATGAACGATCTGCCCACGCCTGCCCCCCTGAGCACCTCGCACCGCGGTCATCGACGCGGCAGACTGCACCGTCTGGCCCTCGCCGTCGTGGCCCTGACGGTCTTCAGCGGTCTCGTGGTGCCGAGCGTCGCCCTCGGCATCTCCGACCCGAGTTGTGCCTGTGGCGGCGGAGGCGGAGGCGGAGGCGCCAACTACGGCTACCTGACGGCCGCGCCCGGCACGGTGGGGCAGCCGTACGATCACCAGCTCCCGGCCTCGGCCGCCAGCGCGAACTCCACCTGGGCGGCGGTGGACGCCCCGCCCGCGGGCCTGAGCCTCTCGTCGACGGGCCGCATCACGGGCGTCCCGCAGAACGTCGGCTACGCGCAGTTCTCCGCCACCGCCGCGGACCCGACCTACGGCGGGGTCATCCAGTACCTCATCTCGTTCGACTTCGCCGCCCGCCCCGCGAGCGCCCCCCGGTCCGTCGTCGCGACGGCCACGGGCGCCGGGAGCATCAGCGTCACGTGGTCGCCGCCGGCCGACCTCGGCGGCCCGGCGCTCACCTCCTACCGGGTCACCTGGGACGGCGGCAGCGCCGACGTCGCCGCACCGGGCACCGAACTCGACGTGACGGGCCTGACCACGGGCCGCAGCTACGTCTTCGCCGTCGCTGCCCTCAGTGCGGCCGGCACCGGCCCGTCGGCCTCGTCCGCGCCGACGACGCCCGCCGCTCCTCCGGCTGCCCCGACGGGCCTCACGGCCTCGGCCGGCGCGTCGTCCGCCTCGCTCTCGTGGGCGCCGTCGACCACGAACGGCACCCCCGTCACCGGCTACCTCGTCGAGCAGCAGCCCGCGGGAGGCGCCTGGGGCCCCGCGTCGCCCGCCGGCGTCACGGGCACGACGGCAGCAGTCACGGGGCTGACCGACGGCACGACGTACGCGTTCCGAGTCTCGGCGACCTCCGCGGCCGGCACGAGCCCGGCCAGCGGCACCGCCAGTGCGCGGCCCGTCTCGGTGCCGGGAGCCCCGACGGTGACGGCGACCCCTCGGCCCACGTCGGACGTCGTCGTGGAGTGGGCGGCTCCTGCTTCAGACGGCGGCTCGCCCGTGGTCTCGTGGCAGCTCGTGGTGTCCGAGACCGCGTCCGGCGCGGTCGTCGAGCACCAGGAGGACGTCCAGGGGACGACGAGCACCGTCGCCGGGCTCCGGCCGGGCACCTCATACTCGTTCCTGGTCCGGGCGCGCAACGCCCTCGGACTGAGCGCGCCGGGCACCGCCACGGCGGTCCCGTACACGCTCCCCTCGGCCCCCGGGGTACCCGAGGTCGTCCCCGGGGACGGGACCCTCTCCCTCTCCTGGGCGCCGGCGGCGGACAACGGCTCGGCGGTGACCCGCTACCTCGTGGGCTGGTCCGACGGCGGACAGGAGCGGACGGTCGTCGTGACCGGCACCTCCGTCGTGCTCGACGGGCTGCGCAACGGCAGTCCGTACCGGCTCGCGGTCTCCGCCGAGAACCTCGCGGGCGAGGGCCCGCGGTCCTCGGCCGCCGAGACGCCTCGGCGCGCCCCGGACGCGCCCCGATCGGTCGTCGCGACGGCCGGGGACCGCACGGCGACGGCCTCGTGGACGGCCCCGGACTCCGACGGCGGCTCGCCGCTGACCGGCTGGCTGCTCGAGCACAGCACCGACGGCGGCACGAGCTGGACGCAGCAGCAGCTCGGCGCCTCCGTCACGACGTCGGCCATCACCGGACTCGTCAACGGAGAACAGGTCCTCGTGCGGGTCACGGCCCGCAACGCTGCAGGCGACGGGGCCACGAGCGCGACCGTCGCCGTCGTGCCGTTCGGCGTGCCCGCGGCGCCCGACGACGTGGTCGTCGTGCCCCTCGACCGGAGCGTCGCCCTCCGCTGGAGCGCACCGGCCGACGGCGGCTCGACCCTCCTCGGCTACGAGGTCGTCGTGACCGGCGCCGACGGGACCCGCTCGGTCTTCCCGGCGTCGTCGACCCGGACGACGATCACGGGCCTGGCCAACGGCACGGCGTACGACGTGACGGTCACCGCGCGGAACGAGCGCGGCCGGTCGGCCGCGTCCGCCGCCGTCACGACGACGCCGCGCACCGTCCCGTCGGCTCCCGCCGACCTGACGGCGAAGCCCGGACCGCACTCGGTCGCGCTCACGTGGACCGTCCCCTCCGACGGCGGCTCCCCCGTCCAGGAATGGGTGGTCGAGGCGTCCACCGGCCTGAGCTGGGCCCCCGTCGGCACGTCGCTGGTGCCCGGCACCGTCGTCCACGACCTCGTCGACGGAGTACGCACCTCCTTCCGCGTGACCGCGGTGAACGCCGCCGGCGACTCCGAGGTCAGCGAGACCGTCGCGGCCACCCCGCGGTCCGCGCCCTCCGCCCCGCTGGCCCTGACGGCGCTCCCGCAGGATCGCGGTGCGCTGCTGAGCTGGGCCGCCCCGGTCGACGACGGCGGCTCGCCCGTCACGTCGTGGCTCCTCGAGACCTCGACGGGCGACGGCGAATGGGCCCAGGCGGAGGTCTCGGGGACGGGCACCAGGCGGACGGTCTCAGGTCTCGTCAACGGCACGGCCGCCTCCTTCAGGGTCACCGCGGTCACCGAGGCTGGACCGGGCAGCGCCTCGGACGTCGTGTCGACCACTCCCCGGACGACGCCCGGCGCACCGGCGAGCCCGGCGGCGACCGCCGGCGACGAGGTCGTCACGCTGACGTGGAGCGCCCCGCTCGACGACGGCGGCGACGCCGTCACGGGCTACCTCGTCGAGCAGCTCGTCGACGGCGGCTGGGCGACCGTCCGCGGCACGGACGCGGGCACGACGGCGACGACCCTCACGGGGCTGCGCAACGGCACCGAGCAGGAGCTCCGCGTGCGGGCCGTGAACGCGGCGGGCCCGGGAGCCGCGTCGACCGTCGTCGCGGCGACGCCCCGGACCGTGCCGGAGGCCCCCACCGGCCTCGCGCTCTCGCACGGCGACGGCACGGTCGACGCGACCTGGTCCGCCCCGGCGTGGGACGGCGGCGCGGCCGTCGCCCGGTACGAGGTCGAGGCCGCGGCGCCGGACGGCGCCCTCGTGACGACCGGCTCGACGCGCCTCGCCGCCGTGCTGGACGGCCTCCGGAACGGCGCCCCCGTCGACGTCCGCGTCCGCGCCGTCAACGCGGCCGGTGCCGGCGCCTGGAGCGCCGTCGTCACCACCACGCCGTTCGTCTTCGCCCCGACGATCTCGCGGCCCGACGGCACCAGCCTCGAGGGGCGCACCGTCTCGGCGGGCGACCCGATCGTGTTCACGGCCGACCACCTCCCGGTCGGTGCCGCGGTCTCGCTCGAGCTGCACTCGGTGGTCCGCGTGCTCGCCGCCGGCGTCGTCGGCTCCGACGGCACGATCCGTCTCGAGGGGCGCATCCCCGAGGAGGCGGAGGCCGGCGAGCACCACCTGGTGGCGGTGCTCGACGGGGCCGGCACCACCATCGCGCCGGTGAGCGTCTCCGTCCGCATCGACCCCGTCGTGGAGCCGGTCGCAGATCGGCCCGGCCTCGGCGGACTGCCCGCCGCCGGCGGACTCCCCGGGGCTGTCACCGGCCCTGCGTCCGCCGTCCCGGCTGGTGCCGGGCTCGCACCCGCGCCGACCGCGTCGCGTCGAGCCCTCGCGACGACCGGCGACGACGACGCGCTGGCCGCCGTGGCCGGCGGGGTGCTGCTCGGCGCGCTGGGCACGCTGCTGCGCGTCCGCTCGTCGAGGCGGGGCCGCCCGCGAGGCTAGGCCGCGGCGCCGCACAGGAGGGCGGCGAGGTCGAGGGCACCGGCACCTGGTAAGCAGGGTGCATGCCCCTCGACGTCGCCGCCCTCCGCTCTGCCTACCCGTCCCTCTCCTCAGGCATCGCCCACTTCGACGGACCGGGCGGCACCCAGACGCCGCGCGTCGTCGGCGAGGCGATCCTCGCCGCGATGACGGGCCCCACGTCGATCCGCGGGACGAGCACCGCCTCCGAGCGCAACAGCGAGGCGACCGTGCAGGCCTTCCGCGCCGCCTACGCCGACTTCCTCGGCGTCCCCGCGGCGGGAGTGGTCCACGGGCGCAGCGCCACCCAGCTGACCTACGACTTCGCGCGCCACCTCTCCGCGACGTGGGGCCCCGGCGACGAGGTCGTCGTCAGCCGGCTCGACCACGACGCCAACATCCGGCCGTGGGTCCAGGCGGCCGAGGCCGTCGGCGCGACCGTGAACTGGATCGAGCTCGACCCCGCGACGGGTGAGCTCGACCTCGAGTCGGTCGCCGCGGCGATCACCGGCCGCACCCGCCTCGTCGCCGTGACCGCCGCCTCCAACCTGCTCGGCACGCAGCCGCCCGTGGCGGCCCTGGCCGACCGCGCGCATGCCGTCGGCGCGCTGGTCTGGGTCGACGCCGTGCACTTCGCCGCCCACGAGGTCGTCGACCGCGCCGCGCTCGGCGCCGACTTCGTCGTCTGCTCCCCCTACAAGTTCGCCGGGCCGCACTGCGGCGTCCTCGGCGCCGATCCCGAGCTGCTCGAGGGCATCCGCCCCGCGAAGCTGCTGCCGTCGACCGACGTGGTGCCCGAGCGCTTCGAGTTCGGCACGCTCCCCTACGAGCAGCTCGCGGGGGCGACGGCCGCCGTCGACTTCCTCGCCGCGATCGCTCCCGGGGACGCGACGACGCGCAGGGAGGCGCTGGTCGCCTCCTTCGCGGCGGTGCACGAGCACGAGACCGCGTTGCGCACGGCCCTGGAGGAGCGGCTCGCGCAGGTGCCCGGCCTCACGGTCCGCTCGCGGGCGGCCCGACGGACGCCGACGCTCTACGTGACGATCGAGGGGCGGAGCATGCGGGAGCTCGCCGCGCACCTCGCGACGCGCGACGTGCTCGCGCCGGCCGGGCACTTCTACGCGATCGAGGCGTGGCAGGCCATGGGCCTCGACGACGCCACGACCGGGCTCCGCATCGGCCTCGCGCCGTACACGGACCAGGCCGACGTCGACCGGCTCGTCGCCGGCATCGAGGAGTTCGTCGCAGCCTGAGCCGCGCCTGCGACGGCGAACCGGCACGAACTGCCCTGTGGTCAGAGCCCGTCAGCAGTTCGCGCCGGTTCAGCGCCCGTCGGCCGGGCGGGAGGCTGGGCGGCTAGGCCTGGAGCTTCTCGATCAGCTGGGCCTTGGTGAGGCGCGAGACGCCGGTGACGCCCTTGTCGGTGGCGAGCTGACGCAGCGAGACGAGCGTCTGGGCGTGCAGGTCGACGTGCGCCTCGGAGCCGTCGTGCGCCGTGACCGTGGTCTCGTCGGCGTGCGGCAGCGGCGGCGTGTAGGCAGCGCTCGGGCCCTTCGGCGCGCTCGTCGTGGGGACGACGGACTTCTGCGCGACCTCCGCCTCGACCTGCTTGTGCGACTTCGTGGGCTTCGGGGCAGGGGCGGCGGGCGCCTCCGGGGAGGCGGTGGGCGCCTCCTTCGAGGAGCCCCCCGACGCGCTCTTCGTCGCGCTCTTGACGGCCTTCTTCGTCGCCTTCTCAGCGTCCGTGATCTTCTTCGCCGCGGTGTCGAGGGCATCCTCGGCCGCGCCGCGCGCCTTCTTGGTCTTCTTGGCGCCGTCGGCCTTGGCCAGCGCCTTGACGCCCTTGCGCGCGTCGACGACGGCGTCGAGGGCGGAGTCGAGTGCCGCAGTCGCGGCCTTCTGGAGCTTCTTCGTGCTGGCCACGGGGCCTCCTCGGTTCGGGTGCGGGATCGACCTCAGCCTGGCACTGGTCCAGCCGGGCAGCAGCCCGCTCGGAGGCGTCTCCCAGTCAGCGCGAAGCACCCCGGAGTGGACCGAACACCCCGCAACGACGAGGTTGATGGTCCACTGCGGGGTGCGCGGCGGCCGGGTGCAGGCCGCTCAGGCGCCGGCGGCGGTGCCGGCCCAGAACTCGCGCACGGCCTCGACGACGCCCTCGGCCTGACGGCGCCCGGCCTCGGCGGCGGGACCGCGGTTGGCGCTCGAGAGGGAGTTCGCGCCGAAGGCGGAGAGACTCTCGGCGTCGGCCTCGATGACGAACACGGGCCGGTCGGCGCCCATCCGGGTCGAGACGACGCCGGGCAGGGTCGGTCCGAGGGGCGACTGTGCGAGCTCCGGCCCGCACGAGAGCACCAGCACGCGCTCGGCGGCGTCGGCCACGTCGGCGTTGGTGCCCGAGCGGATGCCGCCGTCCATGGTCGGCCGTCCGTCGACCTCGACGGTCGGCCAGACGAGCGGGACCGAGCAGCTGGCCGCGACGGCCACGTGCAGGGGCACGCCGGAGGCGGCGGTCAGCACCCGGAACTCGCCGTCGGTCGCGTCGATTGTGCAGATCGCGAGCTGCCCCTCGGGCCAGGCGGCGCCGGCGCCGAAGCGCTCGCGCATGGTCGTGACGAGCTCGGGCTCGTCGCCGGTGACGGGCACCTGCCGGGCGAGCGCGCCCAGGCGGGCCCGCGCCTCCTCGGCGTTCGTCGCGCCCTGGATCGCCTGGCCGATGCGCTGCATGAAGTCCTCGCCGTCGAGGGCTGCCTCGGGGGTCGCGGCGGCGGGTTCGAGCTGCTCGGCGTACGCGCCGGCGATGCCGCTCGCGCCGAGCCGCAGGGTGGTGCCGACGACGGAGCCCGCGGAGGTGCCGACCACGAGGTCGGCGTCGCCCAGCGGGATGCCTGCCTCGAGCAGTCGGGCGAGCACGCCGAGCTCCCACGCGATGCCGGTGATGCCGCCGCCGCCGAGGACGACGGCGGTGCGGGGGCCGGCCGGGGCCGGTGAGGTGGTGGGGGCGGTGTCGGTCATGGGACCTCCTGGTGAGCGTGGTGGGAACCGGCCCACGCTACGACCGGGGGCAGGCACGGCACTCAGCCCGTGCCCACCCTCGCTCCGGCTCGGCTCGACTCGGCTCCCCTCCGCTCGGCTCCGCGTCGCCTGCCCGGTCCCGAGAACGGGCGCGACAGCCGCTCCTCCCCAGCGCCGGTGTCCCAAAGACCCGGTGCTCGTAGGGAGCAAACTCGGTGAAGCGGCCGAGGTAGTTCCAAACCTCCTCGTGGGGGCTGTGAAGAAGATGCGCTCCGTGGCGGTGCACTCTGACGCCCGTGCTCTCTTCGAGATAGTCGCTCGCGTTACCGCCGATGTAGCTCCGGCGCTCAAGTACGAGTACCTTCGCACCGTCCCGTGCTGCGTGTACGGCCACGGTGAGGCCGAAGAGGCCTGCACCGACGACGAGGAGGTCTGGTTCAGTCCGCGCCGGACGTTTTGCTCTTTGCCTGGGGTGCACGTCGGCTGAGTGCGCGTTCATTAGACGGTCGATCGATCCAGGTCCGCCACCCTCGCGTAGAGCTCCCTGAGGGACCCGTCTGACATGTCGATGATCGGCTCATACATGAAGGAATTGATGTGCAGGTTCTCTGGCGTCATCAGCAGTACAGATCGCAGGACCGCCAACTCATCCTCGCCTCCGAGCGCGCGGCCCTCGAACATTTCGTAGAGCTTCCAGGTCTGATTCCTAGTGATCGCATCAGTCTCGGCTGGATCGCTGATCAGACTCAACATGTAGGACTCAGATCGCAGGCGAATGGCCATGGACAGGACGATCTTGTTAGCGAAGTTGATCCCCTCGTCAGCTTCGAGCGCCGCGTCCGCCTCCCGGTAGATCATGTCGACAACAAGCTCGTCCTTATCCGGCCAGGACTTGTCGGGCAGCCCCGCAAGGGCACCGGTGAAGATCGAATCAAGCTCACCCTGCGTTATCGAACGCGTGTCTGCCTTCTGGTGCAGGAGAGAAGTAAGCCGCAGGTATCGCGGGTCGTCCGTGCCGCTGCTGTATTCCAGCAAGTTTCGAACAAACGGGATGCAGGCTACCCGCTTCATGCCGTCGGTGAAGAGCTTCTGCTTGAAGTCGTTGGTAAACGGGTTTGTGATCGTGCTCCCGCTCATGGCGTTGAACTTGACCCTTTGAGGATTCTTCTCCGCCATGAAGCACTGACCCCAACTCACGATTCCACGACCGTAGATCGTGCGGAGGAAGTCGAAGTTGTGCGTAAGGATGATGATCCGGAAGTTTGCTTCTTGCTCCATCTCCTTGAGGTAGTAGATGATCGCGTACTTGTTCTTGTAGTCGAAGGAGTCCGCGATGTCGTCGATGACAAAGACCGCAAGCTCGTCAGAGTTCCTCCGAGCTTCGACCTCGAACAAGATGTTCAGGATGTAGAACGCTTTCTTCTCACCGGTGCTGAGTACTCGGAGAAGGTGCTCCCTGTCAACGCGGGACGCTCCACCACCGTCCTCGAAGTCGAAGTCGAGAGTCAAGATCGGTTCCTGAGCCAGCATCACCTTTTCCCGGTTTCGCGGAACCAGCCTGAAGGGGACAGAGAATCGGGCGTTGAACAGCTCGATCACCTCTTCCCATCGTGTGCGCTCTAGGGCGGCCTGTTTCAGGATGGCTTTCCGCCGATCTTCGGACGACTTGTGCGTCTCGACAGCCTTTGCGAACAGCTCCTCGCAAATTTTGAAGTAAGAGACCCAAATCTTTTCCTTGAACAAGTCGAGGTTTTCCAGGTTGGCAAGGAGTTCAGGTCGATCTGAGACGAATCGGAAGAAGTCCCGAGTCGCTTGGTTCGCGTTAAGCACCTTCTCAAGCGCGCTCAGACGTTTCATGAGTTGTTCGTCGTCAGTGATACGGCGCTTCTCCCGAGCAATCAGGTCGGTCAGATCGCGCTCGCTTGATACCTCGCGTGGTTCGTCTTCGCCAGAGAGCAAGAGGGAGTGATTCGCTCTGAAGAAGCCCTGGGTCGCGAGACTCTTGCTCAGAGTCTCGGCGTTGTAGTAGGTGAAGGAGGACCGACTGAAGAAGGTTGAGCTGTCCAGTAGCTGGTTGAGACGCTCGACATAATCAGTGAGGAGACCTCGCATGGCCGGGTCGTTCAAGACCTTTTCGACGCTCGGGTTAAAGAGTGTGTCGTAGGGAAGGTCGCCAAAGGGTGCGTCTTCGAGCTGCTCAACTTCGTAGCTCACTCGAGCCAAGGCTCCGAAGAAGTTGTCGTCCTCCTTGGTGAAAATCTGAGAAACGAGACTCGCCACATCTTGCTTTGTGCGCGCCGTCTTCTTCAGCTCCTTGACTAGCTCGCCTTCGATCTCCAGGAGAGCTTGATTGATCTTCTCAAACTCCTCCCGTAGGGGCGCGTTCACCAACAGTGTCGAAGCAAACTCGTCCGGCGCGTAATGCTCGTCATAAGCAAGGAATACCGCAACGGCGGACGGGTCCGGCTGGTTGCCGTCGCCATCGACAATGGCGCGTGTCGCCTCGCGATCCGGAAACACGTGGTCAACAGAGGCATCACCTCGCGAGAAGTCCAAGAAGGTCCGGGCCAAACTCGACTTCATCGTGCCGTTGGGTGCGTAAACAGCGACGGCGTTGCGGCGCTCGAATGCGAACTCGGCGTCGAGTTCCCGGATGCCGTGACAGTTGCGAAGCTGGAGTTGAAGGCTCTTCATTTTCTGATCCTATCGGGGCGGCAATGGGCCGCGAGGCCCTGCGTCAGAAGCGTGAGGTCCATCCCGCTGGGGTCAAATCTGCGCCAGTACCGGCGCGGCGCGGCACCGGCCTCGATGAGAGGAGGGGATGCGCCGCCATCTTGGCTCTGGCGAGCTCGCTGGTGGCGGACCCGGCGGTGTTCGTACTCGTCAATCGGCCTGAAGCGCCCTCCAAGTGCTGAAGAGCGTCCCCGGCCCTACCCTCCGATCGGTTGGCCTGTGCCCGGGGTGCTACAAGCGCGCGCCTGGGCCATACGTCTGAGGCGGCCGCTTAGACTTGAGGCGTGATCAATACAAGGATGTCGGTACGCGCATGAGCATCAGCGTCCCAAGCGCCAAGAGCGCAAGCCTGAACGCCGCGAAAAGCGCCAAGGCGGACGAGTTCTACACCCAGCTAACCGACATCGAGAAGGAACTGAAGCACTACAAGAAGCACTTCGAAGGCAAAGTCGTCTACCTCAACTGCGACGACCCTCGGGAAAGCAACTTCTTCCACTACTTCAGCTACAACTTCGAACGCCTCGGTCTGAAGAAGCTCATCGCCGCCTGCTACAAGAGCCAAGATGTGGACCTCTTCAGTGCGGGTGCTGCCGAGCAAGCCATCTACCTGGTCTACGAAGGCGATAAGAACGGTAGCGGAGTCCCGGAACTCGAAGAAATTGGCGTTCAGCACTTCAAGGCGGACGGAGATTTCCGGAGTCCTGAGAGCGTCGAGTTGCTGAAGCAGGCGGACATTGTTGTCAGCAACCCGCCGTTCTCGCTCTTCCGCGAGTACATGTCGCAGCTCATCGAGTACGACAAGAAGTTCCTCATCATCGGAAACATGAACGCCCTGACCTACAAGGAGGTCTGGCCCCTGATCAAGGCAAGTCAGGTCTGGCTAGGGGTAACTCGCACCGGCACAGGCCAGATGTGGTTCCGAGTGAATGAGGACGCTCCAGTTAAGACGGGCCAGCGAGTCGACGAGGACGGAGTGCGCTACCAGACTGTAGGTAACTCCGCCTGGTTCACGAATTTGGACAATTCGAAGCGGCATGAAGACTTGATTCTCTACAGACCCTACGACCCCGAGCACTATCCGACTTATGACAACTACGACGCCATCGAGGTCAGTCAGACAGTGGACATCCCCCTGAATTATGACGGCGTGATGGGGGTGCCGATCACATTCCTTGGCAAGCACAATCCGGAACAGTTTGAAATTGTAGGGATTGCAAAGGCACCCCTCGGCGAGCCAAGCCGGATCTACCCCAAGCAGACGCAGGTGGGCAAAACCGGGGCTCGCAGCGCCGTGCGGAAACTCAACGACGGGCCTGCGCTCAAGGTCAAGAAACCTCCTATCGAGAAGACTTACTACGAGGTCGATGGTGAGTACTACATTCAGCTCTACGCCCGTATCCTTATCCGCCGTCGGAAAGTGAAGCCGTGAAGATCGTTCCTCAGGAGATATCAGTCCGTGAGCTGACCGCCGACTACCAGAACAATGACGAGGATGGAGTTATTGGCTACCGCGGCACTCTCGACATCCGGCCTCCCTACCAGCGAGAGTTCGTCTACAAGGACAAGGAGCGGAATGCCGTCATAGACACGCTCACTAAGGGTTACCCGCTCAATGTCATGTACTGGGCTGTTCGTGACGAGGCGGCCGCGAAAGAGACTGGCCGCAGCTACGAGGTCATGGACGGCCAGCAGCGCACCATCTCTATCTGTCAGTTCGTAGATGGTGACTTTGCCTTCAACGGCCGCTACTTTCATAACCTCCAGGCAGACGAAAAGCAGCAAATCCTCGATTATAAACTCACAGTATACCACTGCTCAGGGACTGACAGCGAGAAACTGGAGTGGTTCAAGACCATCAACATCGCGGGCGTAGAGCTCAGCGATCAGGAACTACGCAATGCGGTTTACTCGGGGCCCTGGGTTACAGACGCCAAGCGGTACTTCAGCCGCCGCAACGCAGCAGCCCATGGACTCGCAGAGAACTTAATGGCTGGGGAGTACTTGCGACAGAAATACCTTGAAACAGCCATCAAGTGGATCAACGATGACGCCATCGAAGGCTACATGGCCGTTCACCAGCACGACCCCAACGCGAACGCCCTATGGCTGTACTTCAACAGCGTGGTCACCTGGGTCCGCACAACCTTCCCGAAGTACCGGAAGGAAATGAAGGGGCTGCCCTGGGGTGACCTCTACAACCGCTTTAAGGACACGGCCTTGGACTCGGCCCAACTCGGCGTCAGGGTTGATGCTCTGATGATCGATGACGAGATCGAGAATAAGCGAGGTATCTACTCGTTCGTCCTAGACGGCCAAGAGCGTCACCTCAACCTTCGAGGCTTCTCAGATAAGGACAAGCGAGAGGCTTACGAGCGCCAGCAGGGCATCTGTGCCAAGTGCGGCCAGGAATTCGAGATCCAGGAGATGGAAGCGGACCACATCACTCCCTGGCACGAGGGAGGAAAGACCACTCCAGACAACTGCCAGATGCTCTGCAAGTTTGACAACCGCAGCAAGGGCAAGAAGTAGCCGGGGCTACCTTCGTACGGTCGAATACACGGCCATAAACCATGGCCGATCAGGTGCTGGTCGCTCCTTCAGCGACTTCAATGTTGTATTCCTCGGCTGCCTCGACCATGACACGGGCCACCTCACCCATCAGCTCTGAGTCAATGGCCTCGATGTCAGGCTGCAACCCGTTGTTCTCGTCGTTCATTGCCTTGTAGAGGGTTGGGCGAGACACACCAAGGTCTCGTGCGACCATCGCGACGGCAACCCCAAGCCCTACGCGCTTGCGAGCACCCTCAATCTGATCGAAAGTGAGCGCATAGCGCTTTTTCCGCTTCCGGTACGTCCCCGCCTTCTTCGCCTCCGCGATCCCCTCTGCCTGACGCTCCTTGGAAATGTCCCGCTCGAACTCGGCAAAGACGCCAAGGATGTTGAGCTGCAGACTTTGAGCCGCCGTTGCTCGCTCGCCGGGGGCGAAGCTCAGGCCGTCCTTCTCGAATCGCACAGACATGCCCTTGGCCAGGAGTTCGGCGATGATGTCTCGATCCCTGATGCTTCGAGCCAGACGGTCAACGCTCCAGACCGCGAGCGTGTCACCGGAGCGGCAGTAGTCGATTGCGAGCCGGAGCTGAGGTCTGGCCTGGCGATCCTTGCCGCTTTGCTTCTCCTTGAACGACCTACCACCAGAGGCCTCGCACGGGGCGGCCAGGGCTTCCTGGCGGGCCAGGTTCTGATCCTTTGTCGATACGCGAATGTAGGCCACTTCTTGGCCAGTTGGGTGCTGTGCGTCAATCACAAGTTCGCTCCTTTCAATAGCGTGAAAGGCATATCGCAATGACTTGCACTTGACGGGCTGCGGCGCACTAATTCGTTCAAGTCCGACGGTGTTCGTATCTGTGGTTGGGATATACAACACTGTGGCAGGCGTTGAATACGAATTGTGCTCTCGTCGTGTCACACACCTTTAGGGCTCCCGTCTCCTTTCTGCCTACTATTCGAGCCGCATGAACCAGCGCAGGTTTGCGGCCGACAAAGTCGAGCCGTTGTGACGCGCCACCGCGGTTACTAACACCGGCGCATTACCATTGAGACCACCGAGCAGAGGACGGGAACGCCGTGACCGAAGAGACCCAGGCACATGACGACGATGGCGATGAAGCCACACCGGAGCAAGCCGAAGAGCTGCTGAGAGATCCTGCCCGGTTCTTGGGCATGATTCGTAAACGGCCCGAGATGCTCGACGATCTGGCTTCGGGCTATCGAGCGGCGCGGGAGGGGTTCAGCGAGTTCTTGATCGCCACTGACCGGGGTGCAGCCCGCGTGAAAGACACCGCTGACAAGATCATTGACTCCATCCAGAGCGACCTCGACAGAGAGGGTCTCACCCCTGACGAGCGGTACAGGCTGATCGAAGCTGAGGAGCGGTTGCTCGACAAGGTCAAGGGCAACGAGAAAGAGGTACGACAGGCCAACGAACGATCCTTCGCGAAGATGGCTGCTCTGGGCGTCACAGTTGCAGTCGGGGTGGCGGCCCTGGGGTACTTGGCGAAGGAAGGCAAGCTCCCGTCCATTGACTCACCGTCTGCTTAGCGCCTGTCTGACAGGGCGCGGAGGTTGTCCTGGAAGTGCAGCGCAAGCCCAAGGGCGACGGTCCCAAGACGGATCATGGCCCTCGTGATGTCGCACACCGGTAGCTCAGTCGGCAGCCGCGAGTCGGCCTCCTCGTAGAACCTCGCCGGGTGCCTAGGGTTAAGTCAGCGGAAGAGAGCGGAGCAAAACCGGCATGGCGTTGACGCACCATCTCAAGGACAGGCACTCGCCCGTCAGGCAGTTCCTGGAGAAAAGCGCTCCCCGCCTCGCTCTCGCTGGCAGTCCTGGACCGCTCGGCAGGGAGGTAGCTGACGAATTCAGCTTCTACAGACTGACCTCGCGCGCACTGACGGTCCCGATCCCCGCCGGCGTAGAGGACAAGCGCACCCACGCAAGCCCAGTGGGCATGGCCCTCGACTACCGAGTCAGAATGATGCTCGGTGGCTCATGGGTGGATGGAACCACAGCCCAGATCGGCCTCCAGCGTTTCCAGAACAACACCAAGGGCATCCGTTACGGCAGGCGCATGGCGCAGGTGCTCGCCGATGCCCTCGAATTGGCCGTGCAGCAGGCAGAGGCAGGAACAGACGAGGATCAGGACAGGCTGGCGGTGGTGCTCGCCTGGTGTGAGAGCTTCTACCGGGCTGGTATCCATGCGCTCATCCGCGGCTCAATAGGGAAGCAGCTTCGCAATGCTGACAGCCCGGCAGTTCTCCTTGAGTCCATCGACCCATTAATCATCCTGGACCTGGCAGCTCTTCGGCGAAGCTCCACGAGTCAAATCGGGCAGTGGTCTTCTGCGGTCCAGGGAGGCTCTCGGCTCGAGCTCAATCCAGACTTCGACGGCAGCGGAGCCGTCGGAGGAGCGGACGCTGACTGGCTCATCGAAGATACACTCATCGACTGCAAGGCCACGGAGCAGCTCGGCAACGCCTGGATCAGAAAGACGCTGTTTCAGCTTGTGGGCTACACGCTCCTCGACTTCGACGACTCCCTGAAAATTAGGCAGATCGCGATCTGGCTACCCCGCCGTCAGGCCCTTCAGGTTTGGAGTCTCGCTGAGCTGCTCAGGGCCCCCGTCGAGCAGGCACTTCCGGAACTGAGGGCGAGCTTCGAAGCAATGCTCAGAGCCTGGCATGAACAGATGCACGAGGAGTCAGTAGCGCGGCGAGAAGCCATTGCGCAGTGGCGAGAAGAAATGGAAGCTCGATGGGCCGCCGAAGAGGCGGCTGAGGCACTTATGGTCGAGGAGCGTAGGGCCAGGCGGCGAGAGGCTGATCGGAAACGACGGAAAGCCAAGAAAGCAGCCGCGCTACTCGCCGCTGTCAACGCCCCCAGCGTGCCCCAGCTATAAGAAGAGGGCCACGATCCATTCCGGATCGTGGCCCGTGGTGTCGCACACCGATGACTCAGTCAGTAGTAGAGAGACGGTACCGCCGCATGGTGGTGCCTCCTTTCATCTCGATGAGCTCAGCCTTGGCGAGCGCCAGAAGCCCCGGCCTCAGAGCAGGAGAGCCAGAGGAGTCAGGGTCATCGAATACGAGCCCAGCAATCTCTCGGAAGGTCATCCACTCGCCCGTGAGCACGGAGAGAGCGCATTGTGTCAAATGGCCGTCACAAAGCCCGGTTCTATGCGGGTTTAGTTATTAAAACGGAACTCCACCACGTCGCCGTCCTGCATGACGTACTCCTTGCCCTCGATGCGGGCCTTGCCGGCCGAGCGCGCCTCCGCGATGGAGCCGGTCTCGACGAGGTCGGCGTACGAGATGACCTCGGCCTTGATGAAGCCCTTCTCGAAGTCGGTGTGGATGACGCCCGCGGCCTGGGGGGCCTTCCAGCCCTTGCCGATGGTCCAGGCGCGGGTCTCCTTCGGGCCTGCCGTGAGGTAGGTCTGGAGGCCCAGGGTCTCGAAGCCGATGCGGGCGAGCTGGTCGAGGCCGGACTCGTCCTGGCCGGTCGACGACAGCAGCTCGGCGGCGTCCTCCGGGTCGAGGTCGATCAGCTCGGACTCGATCTTCGCGTCGAGGAACACGGCCTCGGCCGGGGCGACGAGGGCGGCCAGCTCGGCCTTCTTCGCGTCGTCGGTGAGGATCGACTCGTCGACGTTGAAGACGTAGATGAAGGGCTTGGCGGTGAGCAGCCCGAGCTCGCGGATGGGCTCGAGGTCGATGCCCGAGGCCGAGAGGGCCTCGCCGCGCTGCAGCGCCTCCTTGGCGGCCACGGCCGTCTCGTGGGTGAGCGGCTCGACGCGCTTGAGGCGGAGTTCTTTCTCGTAGCGGACGAGCGCCTTCTCGACGGTCTCGAGGTCGGCGAGGATCAGCTCGGTGTTGATCGTGCCCATGTCGCCCTCGGGGTCGACCTTGCCGTCGACGTGCACCACGTCGGGGTCGACGAAGCCGCGGACGACCTCGGCGATGGCGTCGGCCTCGCGGATGTTGGCGAGGAACTTGTTGCCGAGGCCCTCGCCCTCGCTCGCGCCCTTGACGATGCCGGCGATGTCGACGAACGACACCGGCGCGGGCAGGGTCTTCTCCGAGCCGAACAGCCCGGCGAGCACGTCGAGCCGGGGGTCAGGCAGGTTGACGATGCCGACGTTCGGCTCGATGGTCGCGAACGGGTAGTTCGCCGCCAGCACCTGGTTCTTGGTCAGGGCGTTGAACAGGGTGGACTTGCCGACGTTGGGCAGTCCGACGATCGCGATAGTGAGAGCCACGGTCAGCCATCGTACCGGCGCGCGACGGGGGCGACCTCCGGTCGGCCCTCGAGCGCAGGAGGCGCGGCTCGACCCTGCAGTGTCCGAGGCGCGTGACACCATGGTGCGATGCCCATCGACTTCACCGCGATCGACTTCGAGACCGCGAACTCGAGCAGCGCCTCCGCCTGCTCCGTCGGCCTCGTCAAGGTCCGCGACGGCGTCGTCGTCGACAAGGTCGGCTGGCTGATCAAGCCGCCGGCGGGGCACGACACGTTCCTCGAGTGGAACACCCGCATCCACGGCATCCGGGCCGACGACGTCGTCGACGCCTTCGAGTGGCACGAGCAGTTCGACCTCATCGCCGACTTCGCGGGCATCGACGTCTTCGTCGCCCACAACGCCGGCTTCGACATGGGCGTCATCAAGGGCGCGTGCGCGGCGACCGGGGTCACTCCCCCGTCGTGGGCCTACCTCTGCAGCCTCCAGGTCGCCCGCAAGACCTACGCCCTCGACTCGTACCGGCTGCCGCTCGCTGCCGCCGCCGCGGGGTTCACGGGTTTCTCGCACCACGATGCCCTCGCCGACGCCGAGGCCTGCGCGGCGATCGTCGTGCACGCGGCGCAGTTCCACGGGGCCGACGACCTGCGGCAGCTCGCCGAGACCACCCGGGTCGGCATGAAGCGGCTCACGCCCGCCACGCCGCCCGCCGACGCGGGAGCCCCGGCCCCGCGTCGTCGCGTCGTCTTCCGCTAGCGGCCGCCGCCGGGCACGGCGCGCGCGGCGCGCGCTCTCGGCCGGTGTCGGCGGCTGCTGCGACACTCCCTGCATGACCTCACCGCTCCTCCTCGTGGCCCTCGTCGTCGTCGCGCTCGGGTTCGGCACGGCCCTCGGCGTGCTGCTGTCCCGGTCCCGGGCCGCCGAGGCCACCGCACGGCTCTCCGCCGACGCCGCCGCGGCCCGCGCGACCGTCGAGGGCTATCGCGAGCGGCTGATCGACCTCGACGAGCAGCACCGGCGCGAGGCCGCCGGCCAGGAGGAGCGGCTGCGCGAGTTCCAGGACCGGCTGCGCGACTCCCGCATCGCCGAGGCCGAACGAGTCCGCTCCGAGGGCCAGGTCATGACGGCCCTCAGCCCGGTGGCCCAGAGCCTCGCGGCGGTCCAGGCCAAGGTCGCCGAGCTGGAGGAACAGCGCGCGCACCAGTACGGCACGCTCAGCGAGCAGCTGCGCAGCGCCGTGGCCTCAGAAGAACGGCTCCGCAGCACGGCCGAGTCGCTGGCCTCCGCCCTCCGGTCGAACAGCACCCGCGGGGTCTGGGGCGAGACGCAGCTGCGCAACGTCGTCCAGGCCGCCGGGCTCGTCGAGCGGGTCGACTTCGACCTGCAGAGCAGCATCTCGAGCGACGCGGGCGCCGGCCGGCCCGACATGGTGGTGCACCTGCCCGGCGGCAAGAACATCGCCGTCGACGCCAAGGTGCCGTTCGCGGCGTTCCTCGAGGCGAGCGCCATACCCGCGACGGCCGTGGGAGAAGAGGCGGCTCGTCGCGACGTGCTCGTCCGGCAGCACGTCAAGGCCCTGCGGGCCCACGTCGATGCCCTCTCGGCCAAGACCTACTGGGCGGGGCTCGAGTCGTCGCCCGAGCTCGTCATCGCGTTCATCCCCAGCGAGTCGCTCGTGTCGAGCGCTCTCGAGGCCGACCCCTCGCTGATGGACTACGCGTTCCAGAAGCGCGTCGCCCTCGCCTCCCCGGTCACGCTCTGGTCGGTGCTCAAGACCGTCGCCTTCAGCTGGCAGCAGGACGTGGTCACGAACGAGGCCAAGGTCCTCTTCGACCTCAGCCGCGAGCTCTACGGCAGGCTCGCGACGATGGCCGGACACGTCGACAAGCTGGGCCGGTCGCTGCGCGGCTCGGTGAACGACTACAACCGCTTCGTGGGCTCACTCGAGCGCACGGTGCTGCCGTCGGCACGGCGCCTGAGCATGCTCGACGAGACGAAGACGCTCACCTCGCCGACGGTCGTGGAAGAGCTGCCGCGAGACCTCACGGCGGCAGAACTGACGACCGCCCTCGACGCCGACCGCGAGGTCGAGGCGTCGAGGGCGGCGGCCGACGAGCGTACGGCGAGCCAGACGGGCTGGGCCGACCGGGCGAGCTAGGGCGAACTGGACGAGCTAGGCGGTCTCGCCGTACCACTTCGAGACGAGGTGGTCGGCCTCGACGCGGCGGATGGTGCCCGAGTGCGAGCGCAGCACGATGCTCGACGTGCGGATCATGCCCTGCTTGCGCTTGACGCCCGCGACGAGCGCGCCGTCGGTGACGCCGGTGGCGACGAAGTAGGCGTTGTCGCCCTTGACGAGGTCGTCCTGGTCGAGCACGCGGTCGAGGTCGTGACCGGCGTCGATCGCCTTCTGGCGCTCCGCGTCGTCCTTCGGGGCGAGGCGCGTGAGGATGAGGCCGCCGAGTGCCTTGACGGCGCAGGCCGTGATGATGCCCTCGGGGGTGCCGCCGATGCCGACGCACATGTCGATGCGCGAGTCGGGGCGGGCCGCGTTGATGCCGCCGGCGACGTCGCCGTCGAGCAGCAGGCGGGTGCCCGCGCCGGCGGCGTGGATCTGCTGGATCAGGTCGGCGTGGCGAGGACGATCGAGCACGGCGACCTGGATGTCCTCGACGGCCAGGCCCTTGGCGTCGGCCAGGGCGCGGATGTTGTCGCCGACCGGGCGGTCGAGGTCGATCACGCCGATGCCCTCGGGGCCGGTGACGATCTTGTCCATGTAGAAGACGGCGCTGGGGTCGAACATGCTGCCGCGGTCGCTGACCGCGATGACCGAGAGGGCGTTCATGCGGCCCGCGGCGGTGAGGCTCGTGCCGTCGATCGGGTCGACGGCGATGTCGCAGGCCGGGCCGAAGCCGTTGCCCACGTGCTCGCCGTTGAAGAGCATCGGCGCCTCGTCCTTCTCGCCCTCGCCGATCACGACGACGCCGTCGAAGGCGACCGTGCCGAGGAACTTGCGCATCGCGTCGACCGCGGCGCCGTCGGCGGCGTTCTTGTCGCCCTTGCCGATGAACGGCGCGCTGCGGATCGCGGCGGCCTCGGTCGCCCTCACGAGCTCCATGCCCAGGTTGCGGTCGGGGTGCGAGTAGAGGGTTCCGGAGTCAGCCATGCTCCGGAGCCTACCCGGGAGGCGCCTCCCCGACGGCCGTTGCACAGACGTGCACGCCCGTCCCCCGCCCCCTCCTCGCCCGTCGCTGCCCGGTCCGCTGCTGGGGCCCCTGACTAGGGTGGAGGAGCACCCCACACGCCATCATCGAAGGAGATCCGATGCCCGTCGCAACCCCCGAGCAGTACGCCGAGATGCTGGACAAGGCGAAGAACAAGGGGTTCGCCTACCCCGCGGTCAACGTGTCGTCGTCGCAGACGATCAACGCCGTGCTCCAGGGCCTCACCGAGGCCGGCAGCGACGGCATCATCCAGGTCACGACGGGCGGCGCGGACTACTTCGCCGGCCAGACGGTCAAGAACCGTGCCGCGGGCGCCATCGCGTTCGCGAAGTTCGCGACCGAGGTCGCCAAGAACTACCCCGTCACGGTCGCGCTGCACACCGACCACTGCCCCAAGGACGCCCTCGACGGCTTCGTCCTGCCCCTCATCGCCGCCAGCGAGGACGAGGTCAAGGCCGGTCGCAACCCGCTCTTCCAGTCGCACATGTGGGACGGCTCGGCCATCCCCCTCGACGAGAACCTCGAGATCGCCCAGCAGATGCTCAAGCGCACCGCCGCGATCAACGCCATCCTCGAGGTCGAGATCGGCGTCGTCGGCGGCGAGGAGGACGGCGTCCAGCACGCGGGCTCCAACGAGGCGCTCTACACGACCGTCGGCGACGTCACCCGCGCCGTCGAGACGCTCGGCCTCGGCGAGAACGGCCGCTACATCGCCGCCCTCACCTTCGGCAACGTCCACGGCGTCTACAAGCCCGGCAACGTCAAGCTCCGTCCCGAGCTGCTCGGCGAGATCCAGCAGGGCATCCAGGAGCGCTTCGGCACGGCCGAGAAGCCCCTCGAGCTCGTGTTCCACGGCGGGTCCGGCTCGTCCGACGCCGAGATCCGCGAGGCGGTCTCGAACGGCGTCGTGAAGATGAACCTCGACACCGACACGCAGTACGCCTTCAGCCGCTCGATCGCCGACACGGTGCTGAAGAACTACGACGGCTTCATCAAGGCCGACGGCGAGGTCGGCAACAAGAAGCAGTACGACCCCCGTGCCTGGGGCAAGGTCGCCGAGTCGGCGATGGCGGCCCGCGTGGTCGAGGCGACCCGCCAGCTCGGCTCGTTCGGCCAGTCGGGCAGCTAGTCCGCAGCTCCTGGTCCGACGCGAGAGGCCCCGCAGCACCGAGCTGCGGGGCCTCTCGTCACGACCGGGCCGGCCACGACGACGACGACGTGCCTAGGAGGCGGGGCGCGCGCTGTCGAGGAGCGACTGCACGAACGCCGCATCGCCCAGGAACACCGACAGCACGAGCACCATCTGCACGATCGTGACGACGGCGCCCGCGACGAGCGGGACCCAGAAGGTCAGCTTGCCGGCGCGCAGGCGGCGGAGGGTGAGCACGAGCATGGGCACGAGGACGACGAGCGACACGATGGCGATCGCCGCACCGGCCTGCTGCAGCTGCGCCTGCCCGGAGAAGTCGTCGACCGGGTAGCCCTGCGCCGAGAACGCGGACAGCAGGGTGCGCGAGAAGCCCGAGACGAGCAGCAGGTTCGAGATGACGTTGTAGCCCGCGAGGCCGAGCAGGACGAACGTGGCGACACGGTCGACACGGCGGCCGGTGCTCAGCGCGGCTGGCGTGGCAGGTGGCTCCGGGTACGGCTGCGCGCCTCCTGCGCCCTGGCCCTGCTGCGGGTGCTGCGACCACGACGCGGACTGCTGCCCGACCGGCGGCACCTCGTCCTGGCCCGCAGGAGGCGCGGCCTCGGCGGGCGGGACGGGACTGACCCAGCCCTCGGGCGCGTACTCGCCGTACCGGGGTCGAGGGCGCGGATCGCGTCCTGCCGACCCGTCGCCGTCGCGGCCGTCGTGCGGGTCGCGGTCGTCGCTCATCGGGCGGTGCGTCCGCCGAGCGCGCGGGTGTCGGTCTGGCCCTGGGCGTCCTTGCGGAGCTCCTTGGGGAGGGAGAACATCAGGTCCTCCTCGGCCGTGACGACCTCGGACACGTCGCCGTAGCCGGCGTCGGCCAGGTCGTCGAGGACCTCCTTCACGAGGACCTCGGGCACCGAGGCGCCGGACGTGACGCCCACGGTCTCGACGCCGTCGAGCCACTCCTGCTTGATCTCGCTCGAGTAGTCGACGCGGTAGGCCGCCTTCGCGCCGTGCTCGAGGGCGACCTCGACGAGGCGCACGCTGTTCGAGCTGTTGGCCGAGCCCACGACGATGACGAGGTCGGAGTCGACGGCGACCTTCTTGATGGCGACCTGACGGTTCTGCGTGGCGTAGCAGATGTCGTCGCTCGGGGGGTTCTGGATGGTCGGGAAGCGCTCACGGAGGCGGCGGACCGTCTCCATGGTCTCGTCGACGCTCAACGTCGTCTGCGACAGCCAGACGAGGTTGTCGGGGTCGTCGATGACGAGGTCGTCGACCTCGGCCGGGTTCTGCACGAGGGTGGTGCGGTCGGCGGCGTGGCCCATCGTGCCCTCGACCTCCTCGTGGCCGGCGTGGCCGATGAGGATGATGTGCCGGCCCTGCGACCCGAAGCGGACGGCCTCGCGGTGCACCTTCGTGACGAGGGGGCAGGTCGCGTCGATCGCCTGGAGCCCGCGGTCGGCGGCGCCCTGCACGACGGCAGGCGAGACGCCGTGGGCGCTGAAGACGACGTGCGAGCCCTCGGGGACCTCCTCGACCTCGTCGACGAAGATCGCGCCCTGTCGCTCGAGCGTCGACACGACGTGGACGTTGTGGACGATCTGCTTGCGGACGTAGACGGGCGAGCCGTAGTGCTCGAGGGCCTTCTCGACGGCGATGACCGCCCGGTCGACGCCGGCGCAGTAGCCGCGGGGAGCAGCGAGCAGCACCCGCTTCGTCCCGTTGACGGGGGTGTCCCGTAGCCTGTTGCGCAGCGCAGGGACGCGCGGGGTCGGGAGGTCGACGGCGATGGCGCCGTTCGTGATGTGTGCCACCCGTCGATGATAGGCGTGACGACTGGTCGCGTTCTGGGAGGGCCCGTCCTCCGCGCCCCGCCCTCGCCCCTGCCACGCCTCCTGCCCTGACCGCTCCCCCGTCCGCTCCGACCAGAGGACACGCCTGCATGACGATCGTCACCCCGCCGCCCACCGCCGATGCGCCCTGGCCGGTCGGCCTGCTCGCGGGCAAGGTGCGCGACTGGATCGACCGGCTCGGCACGGCCTGGGTCGAGGGGCAGATCACCCAGTGGAACGTCTCGGGCGGCAACGTCTACGGCAAGCTGCGCGACCTCGAGCAGGACGTCACGGTCTCGTTCTCGATCTGGTCGAGCGTCCGGTCGAGGGTCCCCGCCGACCTGAAGCAGGGCGACCGCGTGATCGCGGCCGTCAAGCCGAACTACTGGGTCAAGGGCGGCTCGCTCACCATGCAGGTCTTCGAGATGCGGCACGTCGGACTGGGCGACCTGCTCGAGCGCCTCGAGCGCCTGCGGGCCCAGCTCGCCGCCGAGGGCCTCTTCTCCCCCGACCGCAAGAAGCGCCTCCCGTTCCTGCCGCAGTGCATCGGTCTCGTGACGGGTCGCGACAGCGACGCCGAGAAAGACGTGCTGCGCAACGCGCAGCTCCGGTGGCCGTCGGTCACGTTCCGCGTCGTGCACGCGGCCGTGCAGGGCGACCGCTCGGTGGGCGAGGTCACCGCCGCCGTGCAGCAGCTCGACGCCGACCCCGAGGTCGACGTCATCATCGTGGCCCGGGGCGGCGGCGACTTCCAGAACCTGCTCGGCTTCAGCGACGAGTCGCTCGTGCGTGCGGTGGCCGCCTGCACCACGCCGGTGGTCAGCGCGATCGGCCACGAGGCAGACCGCCCCCTGCTCGACGACGTCGCCGACCTGCGGGCGTCCACACCGACCGACGCTGCGAAGCGCGTGGTGCCCGACGTCAACGAAGAGCTGTCGCGCGTGCAGCAGGCCCGGTCGCGCATCGGGGTGCGGCTGAACCAGATCGTCTCGACCGAGATCGACCGGCTCGAGCAGGTGCGCAGCCGCCCCGTGCTGGCCGCGCCGCAGACGCTCGTCGACGTGCGCGCCGACGAGGTCGTGCGCGCCGTCGCCCGCGGCGAAGAGCTCGTGGCCCGAGCCGTCGAGCGGGCGCACACCCGGGTCTCCGAGCTGACCGCCCAGCTGCGCGCGCTCTCGCCCCAGGGCACCCTGCGGCGCGGCTACTCGATCGTGCAGCTGCCGGGCGGCGGGGTGCTCCGCGACCCGGCCGACGCCCCCGAGTCCACGCCGCTCGTCCTCACCGTCGAGGGCGGCGCGCTGCAGGCCGTCAGCACCGGCGCCTCCTCCCCAGGTCCCGCCTCCACCCTGTCCTCCTCGTCGTCGAGCGACGCCGCTTCCCCTGCCAGCACCTCTCGTTAGGATCGACCCGTGGCACAGTCCTCCTCCCCCGCACCCTCCGCGTCCGCCCCGGCCGACGTGGCGTCGCTCAGCTACGAAGAGGCGCGCGACGAGCTCGTGACGGTCGTGTCCGAGCTCGAGCAGGGGGCGTCGAGCCTCGAGCGGTCGCTCGCCCTGTGGGAGCGAGGCGAGGCCCTCGCCCGCCGCTGCGAAGAGTGGTTGCTCGGCGCGCGTGAGCGCCTCGAGGCCGCCCGCCGACAGGTGCCCGCCGAATGACCGGCCCCGGCCCCCGCGAGAACGGCCGCGGTCCGCGTGCGAAGCAGCCGCGCATCGTCGCCGAGCTCGGCCGACCCGAGACGCCGGACGAGACCGCGCGCCGCAAGGCGGAGAACACCCGCAAGCACTACGCCAACCAGACGGCCGTCAACCTGACGCTGTCGATCGTGGCGTCGCTCGCCGTCGTGCTGTTCCTGGTGCTGGTCGTCGTGCGCCCGGGCGGCACGGTCAACCGCCAGGAGATCGACTACCGGGCGGTGGCGCAGAGCGCCGAGAGCAACGTCGACGTGCCGCTCGCGGCCCCCGTCCTGTCCGACGGCTGGACGTCGAACCGTGCCGACATCTCGACGGGCACCGCCGACGGCGTCGCCACCTGGTACGTCGGGCTCATCACGCCCACCGAGCAGTTCATCGCCCTCGAGCAGGGCGTCGACGCCAACGCGACCTGGGTCGCCAACGCGGTGCAGGCGCGACCGGCCACGGGCGCGACGACGATCGCCGGCCTCGACTGGCAGGTCTACGACCGCCGCGACGGCGAGAGCCCCGGCAACTACGCCTACTCGATGACGACCACGGTCGACCGCAGCTCGTACGTGCTGCACGGCACGGCCGACGACGTGCAGTTCGAGCAGCTCGCGACCGCGCTGGCCGAGCAGCTGGCCGACCAGACAGGAGACCCGTCGTGACCGACCCTCGCATCGACAGCGGCACCGGCACCTCGACCGGGGGCGGCGTCCCCGGCACGACCGCCGTGCCCGTCGCCGACCTGGCGGTGCCGTCGCCTCCGGCCGACCCGCTGACCCCGGGGCGCGCGTGGGAGCGCATGAAGGCCGGCAACGAGCGCTTCGTGACCGGGGCGCCTCAGCACCCCCACCAGGACAGCGACCGGCGCGCCCTGCTGGCCGGCGGGCAGGAGCCCGTGGCGGCCCTGTTCGGCTGCGCCGACTCCCGTCTCGCCGCCGAGATCATCTTCGACGTCGGCCTCGGCGACCTCTTCGTCGTCCGGAACGCCGGCCAGGTCGTGGGCGACACCGTCATCGCCTCGCTCGAGTACGCGGTCTCCGTGCTCGGCGTGCCGCTCATCGTCGTGCTCGGCCACGACAGCTGCGGCGCCGTCGCGACCGCCATCGACTCGCTCACGAGCGACGCGCCTCCCGGGTCCCGGTTCCTCGGCGACCTCGTCGACATGATCGTGCCCAGCGTCCGACGGGCGACGATCGCCCTCGAGCCGGGCGCCGTGCTCGACCCGCGCGCGGTCGGGGCGCTGCACATCCAGGCCTCCGTCGAGGCCCTGGTGGGCCGGAGCGCGCTCATCTCGGCCGCCGTGGCCGAGGGTAGGTTGACCGTGGTCGGGGCGAACTACGCGCTCGCCGACGGCCGCGTCGACCCGTCGATCATCATCGGTCGACTCTGACGCCGCGGGGGCGACCGGCCCCCGTGACACCGCCCCACGAGGGCCGAAGGAAGGACGATGACGTCGTGACCACTACCGAGTACCGCATCGAGCACGACACGATGGGCGAGGTGCGGGTCCCCGCGTCGGCCCTGTGGCGGGCACAGACCCAGCGGGCCGTCGAGAACTTCCCCATCTCGGGAGCCGGGCTCGAGGCCGCCCAGATCGTGGCCCTGGCGCGCATCAAGCGGGCGGCCGCCGTCGTGAACGGCCGACGGGGCATCGTCCCCGCGGGCGTGGCCGACGCGATCGTCGCCGCGGCCGACACGATCATCGGCGGCCAGCACCACGACCAGTTCCCCGTCGACGTCTACCAGACCGGCAGCGGGACCTCGTCGAACATGAACATGAACGAGGTGTTGGCGACCCTCGCCGGCACCGTCGACGGCGTCGACGTGCACCCCAATGACCACGTCAACGCCTCGCAGTCGTCGAACGACGTGTTCCCGACCTCCGTGCACGTCGCCGTGACCGGAGCCCTGCTCCACGACCTCGTGCCGGCCCTCGAGCACCTCGCCGAGTCGCTCGAGCGCAAGGCCGCCGAGTGGGCCGGCGTCGTCAAGGCGGGCCGCACCCATCTCATGGACGCGACCCCGGTGACCCTCGGCCAGGAGTTCGGCGGCTACGCCCGCCAGATCCGTCTCGGCGTCGAGCGGGTCCAGGCGACCCTCCCCCGCGTGGCCGAGGTGCCGCTCGGAGGCACCGCGACGGGAACGGGCATCAACACGCCCGTCGGTTTCCCGCAGGAGGTCATCTCCGTGCTCGCCGACGACAGCGGCCTGCCCGTGACCGAGGCGCTCGACCACTTCGAGGCGCAGGGCGCCCGCGACGGTCTCGTCGAGGCGTCGGGCGCGCTCCGCGTGCTCGCGGTCAGCCTGACGAAGATCAACAACGACATCCGCTGGATGGGCTCGGGCCCGAACGCGGGCCTCGGGGAGCTGCACGTCCCCGACCTGCAGCCCGGGTCGTCGATCATGCCCGGCAAGGTCAACCCCGTCGTGCCCGAGGCCGTGCTGATGGTCTCGGCACGGGTGATCGGCAACGACGCCACGATCGCCTGGGCCGGAGCCTCCGGCTCGTTCGAGCTCAACGTCGCCATCCCGGTGATGGGCACCGCGCTGCTCGAGTCGATCCGCCTCCTCTCGAACGCGACCCGGGTGCTCGCCGACAAGACCGTCGACGGCCTCGAGGCCGACGTCGAGCGCGCCCGCGCCATGGCCGAGTCGTCGCCGTCCATCGTCACGCCGCTGAACCGCGTGATCGGCTACGAGGCGGCGGCCGAGGTCGCGAAGCACGCCGTGGCGCAGAAGATCACCGTGCGCGAGGCCGTCGTCGATCTCGGCTTCGTCGAGCGCGGCGAGGTCACCGAGGAGCAGCTCGACTCGGCGCTCGACGTGCTGAGCATGACCCGCCCCGGCTGAGCCGCCCCTCCCGCACCGTCGGCCGCCGCCGATCCCGACGACGCCCCGTCTGCATCCACCGCGGACGGGGCGTCGCGGCGTCGTGGGGTCTACGACGCGTCGAGGACCGTCGACGCTGCGACGACGGCGAGCCACCAGCCGGCGAGCAGCACCGGTCCGAGCGGGATGGTGACCCCGGCCGGTGACGTGCCCCGTCGTCGGACGACGACAGCCGTGACCCCGTGCACTCCCCCGAGCAGCGCCACCGCGAGGAGCCAGACGAGCGGCGCCGACGGCGACGCCAGAGCCGCCGCCACGACTCCGACGCTCGCGAGCTTGGCGTCGCCGGCACCGAGCCCCCCGCCGTGCACGAGCGGGACGCACGCGACGAGCACGACCAGGCCGAGGAGGCACGCCCACGCCGCCGGGACCCCGTCGCCGGTGCCCACGGCGAGCACCACACCCGCAGCCGCGCCGAGCAGCACCACCAGGACCAGCACGTTCGGGAGCCGCCGCTCCGCGATGTCGACCCGCACGAGGGCACCGGTCACGACGGCGAGCGCCGACGCCGCGACCGTTCCGGGCGAGGACAGGTCCAGCCCTGCCACGAGGACTGTCAGCGCGAGCCCCACGACGACGTCGATCCGTGCCGGCCTGCGGCTTCGGGACGAGCACGACGCGGGCTGTCCTCCCCCGTGGTCGTCGCCGTCCCGGGCGCGGTCGTCCCAGTCCCGGCCGCGATGGTCGCCGTACCATGCGCGGTCGTCGCCGTACCAGGCGCGGTCGTCGCCGTCCCGGGCGCGGTCGTCGCCGTCCCGGGCGCGGTCGTCGCCGTCTCGGCCACGTTCGTCCCAGCGATGCTCATCCGCGCCGAGTCCGTCCGCGCCGAGTCCGTCCCCGCCGCGCTCGTCCGGGTCTGGCTCGTCCCTGCTGCGCTCGGCTCGGCTGCGCTCGTGTTCCGTCGTCGTCATGCTTCGACCATGACGCCCGAGTCCGCACCGCCTCCTCGGGACGGCCCGCCTCTGTGGGCGATCTCGCTCGAGCTGCGCCCGTGCAGGAGGGACCTCACGTCGATCGCGATCGCGATCGCGATCGCGATCGCTGTGACGCTCACGAGGGGTGCCACGTCGTTGCACGCCCCGCTAGCGTCACATCGTCCGAGCAGGCGCCGGACCGGTGGCGAGTTGCCCCGGGATGTCGCGTCAGTGACGCCGAGGCAACCGTCTGGGGCAACTCGTCCGTCGGGCACGCAACGGGTGCCGCGCCCGGACACGCCCGAAGGCGGCCAGCCCGGACGCGGCCGGGCGCGCCGAGCCCTAGGCGAGCTCGTTCGACTCGAGCAGCTCGGTCACGAGCGCCGCGATGGCCGAGCGCTCCGACCGTGTCAGGGTCACGTGCCCGAAGAGCGGGTGCCCCTTGAGCGTCTCGATCACCGACGCGACGCCGTCGTGGCGCCCGACCCGCAGGTTGTCGCGCTGGGCCACGTCGTGGGTGAGGACGACGCGGCTGTTCTGCCCGATGCGGCTGAGCACCGTGAGCAGCACGTTGCGCTCGAGGGACTGCGCCTCGTCGACGATCACGAACGCGTCGTGCAGCGACCGGCCGCGGATGTGCGTCAGCGGCAGGACCTCGAGCAGACCGCGCTCGACCACCTCGTCGAGCACGTTCTGCGACACGATCGCGCCCAGCGTGTCGAAGACCGCCTGCCCCCAGGGGTTCATCTTCTCGGCGGCGTCGCCGGGCAGGAAGCCCAGATCTTGCCCGCCGACCGCGTACAGCGGCCGGAACACCATGATCTTCTTGTGCTGCTGCTTCTCGAGCACCGCCTCGAGCCCCGCGCAGAGGGCGAGCGCCGACTTGCCCGTGCCCGCGCTGCCGCCGAGCGAGACGATGCCGACCTCGGGGTCGAGCAGCAGGTCGATGGCGAGCCGCTGCTCCGCCGAGCGGCCGTGCAGCCCGAACACGTCGCGGTCGCCCCGCACCAGCCGCGCCTCGCCCCGAGCGGTGACCCGGCCGAGGGCCGAGCCGCGGTCGGAGTGCACGACGAGCCCGGTGTTCACGGGGACGTCGGCGAGGGCACGGGAGCTGATCGTCTCCTTCTCCCAGAACGACGCCATCTGGTCGCTCGAGACGTCGAGCTCGCTCAGGCCGGTGTAGCCGCTGTCGACGACCTGCTCGGCGCGGTACTCCTCCGCCGCGAGCCCGATGGAGGCCGCCTTGACGCGCAGCGGCAGGTCCTTCGAGACGACCGTCACGGCCAGCCCGTCGTTCGCCAGGTTCGACGCCACCGCGAGGATGCGCGAGTCGTTGTCGCCGAGCTGGAGGCCCGACGGCAGCACCGACATGTTCGAGTGGTTGAGCTCGACCCGGAACGAGCCGCCCGACCCGACCTCGACCGGGAAGTCGAGGCGGTCGTGCGCCACGCGCAGCCCGTCGAGGAGGCGCAGTGCCTGTCGTGCGAAGTAGCCCAGCTCAGGATCGTGGCGCTTGCCCTCGAGCTCGCTGACGACGACGACGGGCAGCACCACGTCGTGCTCGGCGAACCGGAAGATCGCCTGCGGATCGCTCAGCAGGACGGACGTGTCGAGGACGTAGGTGCGCTGGTCGACCGCGGTGCGGGGCGTGCCCGCACGACGGTCTGCTGAGGTGCTCTGCTGGTCGGCCCGGGTGTTGACGGTCACGACGACTCCATCTCCGAGCGACGAGGCACTCGGTACCTTCGGCAGGACGGCCGCGGAGCAGTCGCGAGGCGAACTTTCGTGGCCGTCTCGACCGGGCTACTTGCCCGATGAGCCGAACCTACGTCGTGCCTCCGACACGGGTCCAGCACGGCACGCCGTGTCGTGTGACGATCAGGTGAACGACCCTCAGGTGCTGGTCGAGGGTCGTGGGCCAGGCCAGGCCAGGCCGAGTCCGGCCCTCAGTACGAGATCGCGCTCCCGTACGACATCAGCGCCTCACGCAGCAGCCCGAAGGAGTCCTCGCCGTTCGACACGTGGGTGCTGAGGCGCACGCTGGTGCTCCGCACCGTCGCGCTGACCCCGTGGTTCAGCAGCGAGGCGGTCAGCGCCGTCAGGTGCTGCGGCTCCGGCTCGAGCACGACGATGCCGGCCCGCTCCGACTCGACGCGCGACGAGGCCACCGGCACGGCGAACTCGTCGGCGAGGTCGATGAGCCGGGTAGTCCGCTCGGCGACGGCCCCGGCGACGGGACGGATGCCGACGGCCGCGATCTCTTCCAGCGAGGTCGCGAGCCGCGCCTCCGCGATGGGGTCGGGGCGGGAGAGCTGGAACGCGGCGGCACCCGGGGCCGGCTCGGCGCCGCGCTCGTACGAGCCGCCGAGCGTGATCTCCGAGCCGTGCACGCCGCTGAACACGGGCGTGAGATCGGTCAGCGCGCGGTCGCTCAGCGCCATGAAGCCGGTGCCCCAGCCCGCGCGCAGCCACTTCTGCCCGCCGGTGACGAGCACGTCCGCGACGGCCCAGGGCGCGTCGACGACGCCGAAGCCCTGGATGCCGTCGACGATCAGCAGCCGGTCGCCGATCACCTGGCGGATGCCCTCGAGGTCGGCGAGGTAGCCCGTGCGGTAGTCGACGACGCTGACGGCGACCGCGGTCACCGACGGCGTCAGGTGCTCGCGGAGCACCGCGGGCGTCACCGCGTCGTCCGGCACGTCGAGCCAGACGGTGTCGAGCACGCGCAGGGCCGAGGAGGCGCGGGTCGCGGTGAGCGGAGTGGTCGGGTACTCCCGCGGCGACAGCGCGAGGGCGCCCGTCAGCCCGAACAGCGTGTGCAGCATGCCTTGGCTCGTGCTCGGCTGGAACACGACGTGGTCGGTCGGGAACCCGGTGAGCGCGGCCACGGCCCGCCGGGCGCGCCCTGCCTGCTCGTCGAGGGCGACGACCGAGCCGTGCCGGGAGCGCGACTGGAGCTCGGTCAGGGCCCGCGCCTCCTGCACGACGCCCGTGCCCATCGGGCCGAAGGAGGCGAAGTCGAACCAGCCCGCCTCGTCGGCGAAGCCGGCGGCGAAGTCGTCGATGGTGGTCACGGTGGTGCTCCTCGGATCAGGGTCCTCCACCGTACCCGGCCCCGAGCGTCGAGGGGCCGAGCGGCCGACGGGCGCCGGACGCCGGACGCCGGGCGACGAGGCGACAGGCGCCGGGGTCAGCTGCCGAAGCGGCGGTGCCGCAGGGCGAAGTCGCGGACGGCACGGAGGAAGTCGACCTCGCGGAGGTCGGGGTAGAGCGCCTCGACGAAGTAGAACTCGCTGTGGGCGCTCTGCCACAGCATGAAGTCGCTGAGCCGCTGCTCGCCCGACGTGCGGATGACGAGGTCGGGGTCGGGCTGGCCGCCGGTGTAGAGGTGCTCGGCGATCAGCTCGGGCGTGAGGACCTCTGCGAGCGCGTCGAGCGTGCCGCCCGCCGCGTCGTGGGCCCGGACGATGCTGCGCATGGCGTCCGCGATCTCGCGCCGGCCGCCGTACCCGACGGCGAGGTTGACGTGCAGGCCGGCGTGGTCGCGCGTGCGCTCCTCGGCGGTGGTGAGGGAGGCGCAGAGCCCGGCGGGCAGGTCGTCGGTCGCGCCGACGTGCTGCACCTTCCAGTCGCGCTGGCGCGAGAGCTCGTCGGCGACGTCGCCGATGATGCCGAACAGCTCGGTCAGCTCGTCGGAGGCGCGGTTGCCGAGGTTGTCGGCCGACAGCAGGTAGAGGGTGACGACGCGGATGCCGAGGTCGTCGCACCAGGTGAGGAACTCGCTGATCTTCGCGGCGCCGGCGCGGTGCCCGTGGGCGGCGGTCTCGAGCATGCGGGCCTTGGCCCAGCGGCGGTTGCCGTCGACGATCATGGCGACGTGGTGGGGCAGCTCGGCCCCGTCGAGCTCGCGGCGCAGACGGCGCTGGTACAGGCCGTACAGCAGGCCGCCGGCCACGGGAGGCCGTCCGGGACTCTTCACGTGCCCAGGTTAACCCACCCGCGCGGTCCCAGCGGTCGCCGGGCCGCCTCCCCTACGCTCGCCCCCATGAGCACCTCCTCGCCCTCTCCGGTCGCCGACGACGGCGGTGCGGAGCTGCCGAACATCCCCCTGCTCGACGACGCCCTCGACTACTCGTCGATCGAGCGCAAGCCGACCTGGCGCGGCTGGATCCACGCGGGGACGTTCCCGGTGGCGATCGCGACGGGCATCGTGCTGGTCGTGCTCGCCGACGGCGCCGCCGCGACCTGGGCCTGCGCGGTGTTCATGACGACGTCGCTGCTGCTCTTCGGCATCTCGGCGACGTACCACCGGTTCCCGTGGAGCCCGCGCGCGAAGATGTTCCTCAAGCGGCTGGACCACTCGAACATCTTCCTGCTGATCGCCGGCACGTACACGCCCATCGCAGCGATCGCCCTGCCGCCCGGCAAGTCGGCCCTGCTGCTGACGCTCGTCTGGACGGCGGCGGCCTTCGGCATCGCGTTCCGGGTGTTCTTCATCCACGCGCCGCGCTGGCTCTACGTGCCGCTCTACATCCTCATGGGGGTCGGCGCGCTGGGGTTCCTGCCCGACCTGTTCGCCGCCTCCGTGCCGATGACGGTCCTCGTGCTCGTCGGCGGGCTGCTCTACATCGTCGGCGCGGTCTTCTACGCGCTGAAGCGCCCGAACCCGGCACCGGGCCGGTTCGGGTTCCACGAGCTGTTCCACGCCTGCACCGTGCTCGCCTACCTCTGCCACTGGACGGGCATCCTGATCCTGGCGCTGAACGCCCCGACGTTCGGCTAGGCGCCGCCCGGTCTTCGCCGGGGCGTCGGCGCGTCGTTCTCGTGGGCGCCGCCGCGTCGCTCCCGCCGGCACGGCCGCGTCGTTCCCGCCGGCGCCGCCGCGTCGATACGATCGACGGCAGACCACCGCGCCGACGACGCCGCGATCGCCCGCCCCGCCCCGCCCGGCCACGCCCGGCGCGACGCCCCGGAGGACACCCGTGAAGCGATTCCGCCGCAACCAGGCCCGCATGCACCTCGTGATGATGCTGACCCTGACGTTCACGACGGGCATCATCGACGCCGTCGGCTACCTGGGCCTCGACCGCGTCTTCACGGCCAACATGACCGGCAACGTCGTGATCCTCGGCATGGCGATCGCGCAGGCCGACGGCCTGCCGATCGTCGGGCCGATCGTCGCCCTCGCCGCCTTCCTGCTCGGTGCCGCGATCGGCGGCCGGGTGCTGCGCGGCGGCCGGGCCGGCTGGTCGGGCCGCAGCACCGTCTCGTTCGGCGTGACGGGCGGCGTGCTGCTCGGGCTCGGCATCTCGACCTTCGCCGTCGTGCCCGAGGAGAACACCCCGTGGGCGTTCACGATCACCGGCCTGCTCGGCGCCGCCATGGGACTCCAGGCCGCGGCCGCCCGCAAGATCGCCGTGGCCGACGTCACGACCGTGGTCGTCACGTCGACGATCGTCGGGCTGGCGTCCGAGTCGAAGCTCGCGGGCGGCACGGGCAAGAACTTCCCGCGCCGCGTGCTCGCCGTCCTGCTGATCCTGGCCGGTGCCGGCGTCGGGGCCCTGCTGCTGCAGGTGCACATCGGCGTCGGCATGGGCGTCGCGGGCGGGCTGACGCTGCTCGTCGCGCTGGCCGGCCACCTGCTGCGCGAGCGCCGTCACGAGCTCGAGGCCCGCGAGGCCGCCGCGACAGCTGCCGACGGCGCCATCGCGGGCGCAGGCGCCTAGCGCCGCCCGGGGACGTCGCGGCCGTCGTCGTCGAGACCGCCACGCGGCTCGTCGCCGAGCTGCGGGCGCGGCTCGTCGTCGAGCCCCGCCGCCGCGGCGTCCGCCTCGGCCCGCTCGGCCTCGATCTGCTCGCGGACCTCGCCGCGGTACCGGGTGCGGCGCACGCGCCTGGTCATGTCGACGATGATCAGCACCGTCGCGATCGCGACGAACGCGATGGCGACGAAGCCCCACACGCCGGGCGTGACGTCGACGTCGGGCACCGTCGACGGCGGCAGCGTCGCGTCGGGGGTCGACGGCTGCGCGAGGAGGCGCACGGCCACCGTCAGCACGAGGTCACCTGCGGCGCTCATCGGGCCTGCACCCCCACGAGGCCGGTGTCCGGGTCGGCGACGCCGGCGAAGAGGTCGGTCTCGGGCACGGGCGAGTCGACGCGGGACTCGACCAGTTGGAAGTCCTCGGTGGGCCAGGCGGCGACCTGCAGGTCGTGCGGCCAGAAGAAGAAGGCGCTGTCGAGCGGCACCTGGCTGGCGTGCGCGCGGAGGGCGGCGTCGCGGACGGGGAAGAACTCCGACACCGGCACGTGCGTCGTGGCGAGGTCGGGCCGGTCGCTGAAGCGCTCGAGCATCTCGGTGAGGCGCTCGATCAACGGCGACTCGGGGTCTTCGGCCTTCAGGTGCGTGATCATCGCGCCGACGCGGCCGGCGCTGAACATGCGGTCGTAGTAGACCTTGTCGATCTGCCAGGGCTCGCCCGCGGCCGGGTAGCGCGAGGCGTCGGAGGCGGCACGGAACGCCTCCATCGAGATCTCGTGGGTGCGGATGTGGTCCGGGTGCGGGTAGCCGCCGATCTCGTCGTACGTGACGAGGACCTGCGGCCGGAAGCGCCGGATCACCGCGACGAGGGGCTCGGCGCTGATGTCGAGCGGGATGGTCGCGAACGAGTTGACCGCGACGGGCTCGCCCTCGGCGGGCAGCCCGGAGTCGGCGTAGCCGAGCCAGACGTGGTCGATGCCCATCGCCTCCTGGGCGGCTCGCATCTCGTGCACCCGAAGGCCCGCGATGTCGCGTTCGGCGTGCGCCCGCGCCTCGAGCTGCTCGTTGAGGATCGAGCCCTGCTCGCCCCCGGTGCAGCTCACGACGAGCACCTCGGCGCCGAGGCTGCGGTAGTAGGCGTAGGTCGCCGAGCCCTTGCTGGACTCGTCGTCGGGATGGGCGTGGACGGCCAAGAGGCGCAGGGTCACGGGTTCCTCGCAATTCGTGCAGGGCAGACGTTGCTACCCTCGGGACAAGGATAATCGGACGGAGTCCCCGTGGCGTCCATGCCCCCCGCACCATCGCCGGCCGCTGCGCCGGAGCAGCCCGTCGGCGGCGCCTCCGACGGCCTGCCCGACGGCGAGACGGCCAGGCTCGACGCCCGCTACGGGCGCAGCAGCGGCACGCGTCGTCGCGGGCGCTGGATCGCCGTAGCGGTCGCCGCCTCCTTCGTCGTGGTCTTCGCCGCGTGGGTCGTGTTCGCCGCCTTCGACGGCGACGGCGCGAAGCTCGAGAGCACCGACGTGGGCTACACCGTGCTCGACGACCGCGCGGTCGACGTTCAGTACACGATCAGCACGCCGCCGGGCGCCGAGGTCAGCTGCGCCGTCCAGGCGCAGAACCAGAAGTTCAGCATCGTGGGCTGGAAGGTCGTGCACCTGCCGGCCTCGAGCACGTACTCCACCACCTACACGACCTCCCTCGCGACCAGCGAACGCGCCGTGACAGGCTTGATCTACGAGTGCTGGCTTCCGTAGACTGCGCGGACACCCACGAGACCGGCCACTCGGCCGGTCTCCTTTTTTCGGTGGGCGTGCCCCGACCGGGCGCGCGGCTCCCGCTCCCGCGGACAGGGCCGCCGCACCAGCAGGCCGCCGCACGGACGGAGACACCATGAGCCAAGACAACGACGCCACCACCTGGCTGACGCCCGACGCCCGCGACCGCCTCCAGGCCGAGCTCGAGACGCTGAGCGGCGAGGGCCGAGCCGAGATCGTGGGCCGCATCGAGGCCGCCCGCGAGGAGGGCGACCTCAAGGAGAACGGCGGCTACCACGCCGCGAAGGACGAGCAGGGCAAGATCGAGGCGCGCATCCGCACCCTCATCAACCTGCTCAAGCACGCGACGGTCGGCGAGTCCACCGCCGCCGACGGCATCGTCGGCCCCGGCACCGTCGTGACCGCGACGATCGCCGGCGACCCCAGCACGTTCCTGCTCGGCAACCGCGAGATCATCGCGCCCGGCAGCGACCTCTCGGTCTACAGCGAGACGAGCCCGCTCGGCCAGGCCATCAACGGGGTCAAGGTCGGCACGACGACCAGCTACACCGCCCCGAACGGCAAGGAGATCACGGTCGCGGTCACCGCGGTCGAGACCTACGTGCCCTGATCGACGCGGTCCCTGAGCCANGGCGTGCGGCCGCCTAGAAGTCGACGTTCGGCGTGAAGCCGGCCTCGCGGAGGCGGCGCAGGACGTCCTCGACGTGGTCCGGTCCCCGGGTCTCGACGCTGAGCTCGAGCTCGACCTCGCTGATCTGCAGGCCCCGCTGGTGGCGCGTGTGCAGCACCTCGACGACGTTCGCGTTGGCGTCGGACAGGATCTGCGAGACCCGGGTCAGCTGCCCGGGCCGGTCGGGCAGCCCGACGCGCAGCTTGAGGTAGCGCTCGGCGGCGGCGAGCCCGCGGCTGATGACCCGCTCCATCATGAGCGGGTCGATGTTGCCCCCGCTGAGGACGATGACGGTCGTGCCGAGGTCGCGCACCTGCTCGGTCGTCACCGCGGCGACGCCCACGGCGCCGGCCGCCTCGACGACGAGCTTGGCCCGCTCGAGCAGCACCAGCATCGCCCGGGCCGTGTCGTCGTCGCCGACCGTGACGACCTGGTCGACGGTCTGGCGCACGATCTCGAAGTTGAGCACGCCGGGACGGGCGACCGCGATGCCGTCGGCGATGGTCGGCAGGGCCGTGATGTCGGTGCGGACGCCGCTCGCCATCGACACGGCGTAGGGGGCGGCGTTGGCCGCCTGCACGCCGATGACGCGGACCGAGCGCCCGGTCCGCGCGGTCTGCTGCGCCACCGCGCTCGCCACGCCGGCGATCAGGCCGCCGCCGCCGACGGGCACGATGATCGTGTCCACGTCCGGCACCTGCTCGAGGATCTCGAGGCCGAGGGTGCCCTGGCCCGCGACGACGTCGGGGTGGTCGAACGGCGGGATGAGGGCCGCGCCGGTGCTCGCGGCGAACTCGGCGGCCGCGCGCAGCGCCTGTTCGACGTCGTGGCCGCTGAGCACGACGTCGGCGCCGTACTCCCTCGTCGCCTGCAGCTTGGGCAGGGCGACCCCGACGGGCATGAAGATCGTCGCGGCGATGCCCAGCTCGCGGGCGGCGAAGGCGACGCCCTGGGCGTGGTTGCCGGCCGACGCCGCGACGACGCCCCGCGACTTCTCCTCGTCGGTCAGCTGCGTCAGGCGGTTGTAGGCGCCCCGGATCTTGTACGAGCCGGTGCGCTGCAGGTTCTCGCACTTGAGGTGCACCGGCGACCCGAGCAGCTCGGCGAGGAACCGCGAGCTCTCCATCGGCGTGACGCGGGCGACGCGCGAGACGCGCTCGCGCGCCTCCTCGATCTCGAGCAGCGTGGGACCGGCGATCGTGAGGTCAGACATCCGTGGCCTTTCCGGGCGAGGTGACGTCGGCGGACGTCGGTCGGGGGGTCGTGCGCCACGAGCCCCTCGCGACGTAGCCGATCATGACGTTGAGGACGGCGATGACGGGCACCGCGAAGAGCGCTCCGGGGATGCCGGCGAGGAGGGCGCCGGCCGCGACGGCGAAGACGACGGCGAGGGGGTGCACCTTGACGGCGCTGCCCATGACGAAGGGCTGCAGGAGGTGCCCCTCGATCTGCTGGACGAGGATCACGACGGCGAGCATCAGCAGCGCGACGACCCAGCCGTTGTAGACGAGCGCGATCACGACCGCGATCGCCCCGGTGGCGACGGCGCCGACGACGGGCACGAACGACCCGAGGAACACGGCGATCGCGATGGGCGCGACCAGGGGCAGCCCGAGCAGCAGCGCCCCGAGCCCGATGCCGACGGCGTCGACGAAGGCCACGAAGATCTGCACCTTGACGAAGTTCGTCAGCGTCAGCCAGCCGGCCCGGCCCGCGCCGTCGACGGCCTCGCGCGCGGCACGCGGGAACAGCCTGACCACCCAGCGCCAGATCTCGCCGCCGCCGACGAGCAGGAAGATCGTCGTGAAGAGCATGAGCACGAGCCCCGCGCCGACGTGGCCCGCCGTCGAGCCGATCGACAGCGCGCCCCGCAGCAGGGGCTGGCTGTCCTGCTGCAGCGCGGTGACCGCGTCGCTCACGTAGCCGTTCAGCTGCCCCTCGGTGAGGTGGAGGGGCGACGCGAGCAGGAAGTCCTTGAGCTCGCCGTAGGAGGCGACGGACCGGTCGCGCAGCATCGGCCAGCCGTCCACGATCTGCAGCACGACGAGGGTGAAGAGCCCCGCGACGACGACCAGGAAGCCGACGAGGCTCACGACGACCGCGACCCACTTCGGCCAGCGGTGCCGCTGCAGCCACCCCGAGAAGGGGACGAGCAGGGCCGAGACGAGCAGGGCGACCAGGAACGGGATGACGATGATGCGGAGCTGGATCACCAGCCAGACGAACACGGCCACGACCGCCACCACGAGCAGGATCCGCCAGGACCACGCGCCGGCGATGACCATGCCGCGCGGCACCGACGGGTCGGGCGCCCACCCCGAGGGCGCGCTCGGGTCGGTCACCTTCTCGGCCGCTCCCCGTGGGAGCCTGCTGCGGCGCATCATGCGCTCAGTGTAGGGCTGGCCCGGTGGTGATCCGCCTCGCCGTCCATGCCCCGCTCGGCATGCATCGAGGGGGCAGGGAGGAGGCGCCGGGCCGGTCTCGTGTCGGAGGTCACGGCTAGCCTCGCACCGTGCCTCGTGACCGCCTCTCCCCTGCCCTCGCCCGCCGTGTCGCCCTGGCGGCGCAGGGCCTCGGCCGGCCGACGGCGGCCCCGGGTTCGACGACCGTCGGCACCCGCCAGCTCACCGGTCTCGTCGACCGGCTCGGCCTGCTGCAGATCGACTCGGTGAACGTCTTCGAGCGCAGCCACCACCTCCCCGTCTTCGCCCGGCTGGGCCAGTACGACCGCGACGCGCTCGACCGGCTGGTGTTCGCGCCTCGCGGCCGGTTCGTCGAGTACTGGGCGCACGAGGCGGCCATCCTGCCGGTCGCGACCTGGCCGCTCATGCGCTGGCGGATGCGCGACCACGACGGCCGCTGGCGGGCCGACGAGGGTTCCTGGCTCTCGACGAAGCCCGAGATGGCCCGGTGGCTGCTCGACGAGATCCGCGAGAAGGGCCCGCTGCCCGCGAGCCTGGTCGAGCACGACGCCAACCTGTTCCCGTCGCCGACCCGCACCGGCCCGTGGTGGGGCTGGGGCGACGTCAAGCGCGGGCTCGAGGCGCTCTTCCGCGTGGGCTCGCTCGTGAGCGCCGGCCGTCGCCGCTTCGAGCGCGTCTACGCACTGCCCGACCAGGTCCTGCCCGACGCCGTCCTCGGCGTCGAGGTCGACCGTGCCGAGGCGCACCGTCAGCTGGTCGCCCACGCGGCCCGCGCCTCCGGCGTCGCGACCGCCTCCGACCTCGCCGACTACTGGCGGCTGAAGGCGGTCGACGTGGTGCCTGCCCTCCGCGAACTGCACGACGCCGGCGTCGTCCGGCCGGTGACGGTCGACGGGTGGGCGTCCCCCGCGTGGCTGCACACCGAGGCACGGCTGCCCCGGCGCCTCGACGCCGACGCCCTGTTGTCGCCGTTCGACCCCGTCGTGTGGCACCGCCCCCGGGCCGAGCGCCTCTTCGGGTTCCGCTACCGCATCGAGATCTACACGCCCCAGGCCAAGCGTGTGCACGGCTACTACGTGCTGCCCGTGCTGCAGGACGACCAGCTCGTCGCCCGCGTCGACCTCAAGAGCGACCGGCAGGCGGGCGTCCTGCGCGTGCAGGCGTCGTGGCACGAGCGTGACCTGCCCGTCGACGTCGAGCGCCTCGCAGCGCTGCTCGGCCGGGCCGCCGCCTGGCAGGGGCTCGACGAGGTCGAGGTCGTGCCCCGGGGCGACCTCGCCGACGAGCTCGGGCCCGCCGTCACGGCCTCGGGCTCAGGCTCGATCGCCGGCTCGGTCGCTGGCTCGCTCGCCGGCTCCGGCTCGGGCGCGGTCCCCGACTAGAAACGCGTCGCGTTCTCGCGGAGCCGCGCTACCCGGTCGGCGAGCGGGGGGTGCGTGCTGAAGAGGCGGTCCATGACGCCCGGCTTCATCGGGTCGCTGATCCACAGGTGCGACATCGAGGTGCTCTGCTGCTGCATGGGGCGACCGTAGGCGCCGAGCTTCTCGAGCGCGCTGGCCAGCCCCTCAGGGTGGCGGGTGGTGAGCGCCCCGGTGGCGTCGGCGAGGTACTCGCGCTGACGGGACACCGCCGCCTGGACGCCCGCGGCGGCGAGGGGCGCGATGATCATCGCGACGAGCCCGAGCACCAGGAACACGGGGTTCGAGCCGCCGCCACCACCGTTCCCGTTGTTGTTGTTCCGGCCTCCGGTGAGCGCGCTGAGGAACGACATGCGCATCAGGACGTCGGCCAGGAACCCCACCGCGACGACCAGCCCGAAGACCATGGTCGAGACCCGGATGTCGTAGTTCTTCACATGGCCCATCTCGTGGGCCATGACTCCCTGCAGCTCGGCGTCGTCCATGAGGCCGAGCAGGCCCGTGGTCGCCGCGACGACCGCGTGCTCGGGGTCACGCCCGGTCGCGAAGGCGTTGGGGGCAGGGTCGACGACGACGTACACCTTCGGCATCGGCATGCCCATGGTGATCGAGAGGTTCTCGACCGTGCGCCAGAGGCGCGGTGCCGTCGTCGCGTCGACCTCCTGCGCGCCGCTCATCGAGAGCGCCTGGCGAGCGGCCGCGAAGTACTGGATCAGCGCGTAGACCGCGGCGCCGACGAGGACGACGAACCCGATGGAGGGGCTGTTCCAGAGGGCGGACGCGGCGAAGCCCAGGGCGCCCACGATGAGCAGGAAGATCAGGACGATGAAGACCGTGTTGCGCTTGTTCCGCGCGATGGCCGAGTACATGGCAGGAGCCCTGGCGGAGGCGCGGCGCTAGAACTGGACGCGCGGCGGCTCGGCGATGGCCGAGGGCTCGGCCACCTCGAAGAAGTCGCGCTCGGTGAAGCCGAGGCGCTTCACGAAGAGGGTGTTGGGGAACGTGCGCGTCTTGGTGTTGAACTCGCGGACGCCGCCGTTGTAGAAGCGGCGGGCAGCCTGGATCTTGTCCTCGGTGTCGACGAGCTCCGACTGCAGCTGCAGGAAGTTCTGGCTCGCCTGGAGCTGCGGGTAGGCCTCCGACACCGCGAAGATGCTCTTCAGCGCCGTCTGCATGTGGCCCTCGGCGGCGGACGCCTCGGCAGGCGTCTGCGCCCCCAGGGTCTCGGCCCGCGCCTCCGTGACGTTCTGGAACACCTTGGCCTCGTGCGACGCGTACCCCTTGACCGACTCGATGATGTTCGGGATCAGGTCGGCCCGGCGCTTGAGCTGGATCGTGATGTCGCTCCACGCCTCGTCGACGCGGACCTTGAGCGTGACCAGGCTGTTGTAGGTCGACCAGAGGTAGATGCCGGCGATCACGACGAGCAGGACGATGATCCCGACGGCGACCAGGGTGGCGATGAGGGCCGGTTGCATGGGTGGTGACTCCTTGGGGATGCGGCTCGGGTGGACGCGTCGCGGTCGTCCTCGGGATGCCGGTCGAGGGTCACGTCGATGCGTGGGCCACTATAAATGCGCCGGATGGGGGCTCCCCGTGGACGGGGCGTCTTTCGGGGGGAACTCTCGACATCACCTGTCGGATGCCGGGCCGTCGTCGCGAACTGGTCCGCGCGACCGATTGACAGGTGCTCACGCACCGTGCTGAATGGGGAGCAGTGCTCGACACCACGACCTCTCCCTCGCCGCGTCCCGCCTCCGTCGCCGGACGCGCGGCCGGCGCGCGCCGACGCACCCGACGGGCTCGGCTCGCGTGGCTGCTCGTCCTGGGGACCGTGCTGGCCGGGCTCGCCGTGGCGGGCGGGCCGGTCGGCCCCGTGGAGGCGGCGGGGGCCCCCACGCAGACGCCGTCGCCCCAGCTCGGGTCGCCGACCCCGACTCCCGGCCCGACGCCCGTCGCCCCGACGGTCGGGCCGGTGGCCGACAGCCCGACGGGCTCCGTCACGGCCTCCGGCGACGCGACCCCCGGGGCCCGGGTCAAGGTCGCGCTCACGAGCAACGGCACCTACCGCGACCTCTGTGCGTCCGTGGCCACGACCTCGAGCGGCTCCTGGACCTGCACCGCGACCGTCCCGAGCGGCGCGGGCTGGACGGTCGTCGTCACCGACCTCGACCACACCGACGTCGATCCCGTGACCTCCTCCTCCTTCTCGGTCCTCGCCGCGCCGACCGTCGCCTCGGGTCTGCTCGTCGGCGCCAAGCTCGGCGGCACCGCCTTCCCGGGCGCCGTCGTCACCGTGACCTCGGGCTCGGGGGCCACCGCCACGGCGACCGTCTCGGCCGACGGCGGCTGGGTCGCCGTGCTGCCCGCTGCGGGCTTCCCCTCCGGCCGCCACGACGTGCGGGCCGTGCAGTCGTCGTCCGCCGTGCCCGCCGTCCCCGTCTCCGCCTCCTCGCGGCCGTCGAGCGTCACCGTCGACCGCGACGCCCCTGCCGCGCCCGTCGTGACGAGCCCCACGTCCGGCCAACGCGTCGCCGCCCTGCCCCTCACCGTCTCCGGCACGGGCGAGGCCGGGGCCCTCGCGACGGTCTACGTCGACAGCACGCCGGTCTGCCAGGCGACAGTCTCGGGCGGAGGGACCTGGTCGTGCAGCGCCGGGGGCAGCGAGCTCGCCGACGGTGACCGACTGGTCCAGGCCGCCCTCGTCGACCCGGCCGGGAACTTCGGGCCGCCGAGCGCCGCCGTGCGGGTCACGGTCGGCGCTGCGGCAGCCGCCCCGGCCGCGCCGGGTGCCACGGCGACGCCGCGACCCGGTGCGACGGCGACGCCCTCCCCCGCTCCGGTGCCGCCCTCGACCGCTCCCCCCGGACCGTCCGACGGAGGGTCGACGACCGCGCCTCCTCCGACCGGACCCGGCGGCGAGGGAGGCGCCGGCACGCCCCCCGGCGCCGGCCAGGGAACGCAGACCGGCACCTGGGCGACCGCGACGACGTTCGGCGCTGGCCTGCCCACGCTCGCCCAGACGCTCGGCGGCCCGGTCTGGCCGCTGGGCGCGGCCGTGGCGCTGCTGTTCCTCGTCCTCGTCGCGGGGCCCTCCCGGCTCGCGGCGGCCGCCGCCCGCGGTCGGCTCCGCCCCCGCGCAGCCCGTCTGACCGGTCGCAACCGGTCGTCCGAGCTGCCCACCTCGTTCAACCGGGGCACCGTCGACCCCCGCGTCGCCGCCGGCCTCGCCCTGGCAGGAGGCGCCGCCGCCATCGCCGTCGCCGCGGGCGTCGACGGACAGGTGCAGTACGCGCGCCTCCTCGCAGGGATCGTCCTGGGGCTCGTCGTGCTGAACGGCCTCGTGGTCGTCCTCCCCGCGGTGCTCGTCGCCCGGCGCCTCGGCCTCGCCGTCCGTGTCCGGATGTCGCCCGGCCTTCTGCTGGCCGCGGTGGTCGCCTGCGGCGCCACCCGGGTCTTCTCCCTCGATCCCGCGCTCGTGCTCGGCGTGCTGCTCGTCGGGACCCTGGGCGCTGTCCACCACCACGGCGGGCACGCCGTGGGAGCGGGGCGGAACCCCGGTCGACGCGACCGCGGCATCGCCGCGGCGGTCCAGCTCGCTGCGACCGTCGTCGTCCCCGCTGCGGCCTGGGTGCTGCACGGCCTCGTCGACGCACCGGGCGCCTGGCCGCAGCTCGGCCGGGAGGCCCTCGCCACGGTCTGCCTCGCCGGCCTCGGCTCCCTGGTCGTCCAGCTGCTGCCGCTCGGCTCGATGCCGGGACGGCACGTGTGGGCCTGGTCGAAGGGGATCTACGTCGCCCTGGCCGTGGTGGGGGTCTCCGTCGCGGCCGCCGTGTTCGTGGGCGCCCCCTCCTCGTCGTTCCCCCTGCCGGTGCTGCTGGTGACGAGCCTCGTGGCGGCACTGCTCGCCGTCGCGGCCTGGCTGTGGGTCACCTACGTGGAGCCGACCCGACGCGCGCTCTAGCCGCTCCTCCCTACCCGCCCGCGGCGCGGACACGAACCGTCAGGAGGCGCTCATCCGGAGGCGCGTGACAGCCGTTCGTGACGGCTCACGCCCCCGAGGGGAAGAGGAGGAGCTGGAGTGCCCCCGCACGGACGACGCGCCAGCGTCGTCGGGCCTTCCGTCGTCGGGCCGTGTCAGGGTTCGGATCCCGGCGGGGGCCGGAGCGGAGCGGAGTGCCCCCGCAGGGATTCGAACCCTGACTGAAGCGATTTTAAGTCGCCTGCCTCTGACCGTTGGGCTACGAGGGCGTGCCCCCAGCCTACGATCCCGGTGACGACACGACGACGCCCGCCGCGCTGGGGTCAGCGGGCGGGCGTCGTGAGTGCTGGTCGACTCGGTGGCGGGTCGAGTCAGTGGCGGGTCGAGTCAGTCGCTGGTCGACAGCGAGCCGCGCCCGGCGTCGGCAGGCACCGCTGCGTCGGCGTCGGCCTTCGCGGCCGGCTTCTTCGCCGCCGGCTTGCGGGCGGGAGCCTTGCGGGCAGGCTTCTCGGCCTCGCCCTCGGCGGGCGCGCCCTTCTCGTCGGCCGGGTTCGCGTAGGCCGGGCCGGGCTCGCCGGCGACCTTGCCGAGCTCGGGCGTCGCAGGAGCGGCCGGGGCGGCGGCCTCGGTCTTGGGGCGCGACGCGAACTCCTCGAAGGCGGCGCGGGGACGCTCGCGGTTGTCGAGCGAGACGATGTCGCGACCGAGCCAGAAGTTGTTCCACCAGCCGGTGGCGACGCGGAACTTGCGCTCGAACGAGGGCATCGCGAGGCCGTGGTAGCCACGGTGCGCGGCCCAGGCCGGCAGGCCCTTGAGCACGAACTTGCCGCTCTGGAACACGCCCACGCCGACGCCGAGGCCGGCGACTGCGCCGAGGTTGTCGTGACGGTAGTCGGCGACGCCCTCGCCGCGCAGCGACGCGGTGATGTTCTTGGCGAGGTGCTTGCCCATGCGGACGGCGTGCTGCGCGTTGGGCACGCAGAAGCCGCCGACGCCCTTGCCGGTCAGGTCGGGCGTGGCCGCGACGTCGCCGCAGGCCCAGGCGTCGGGGACGATCGTCTCGCCGTCGACGACCCGGAGGTCGGCCTTGACCGTGATGCGCCCCCTCTCCTCGAGGGGCAGGTCGGTGCTGCGCACCATCGGGTTGGCCATGACGCCGGCCGTCCAGACGATCAGGTCGGACTCGAACGACTCGCCCGTCGAGAGCTCGATGACGCCGCCCACGGCGGACTTCAGCTGCGTGTCGAGGTGCACCGTGGCGGCGCGCTCGGCGAGGTTCTTGAGCACCCAGTGGCTGGTCTCGAGCGACACCTCGGGCATGATGCGGCCCATGGCCTCGACGAGGTGGAAGTGCGTGTCGTCGATGGTGAGCTGCGGGTACTTCTTGAGCAGGTCGCTGGCGAAGCTGCGCAGCTCGGCGAACACCTCGATGCCGGCGAAGCCGCCGCCGACGACCGTGACGGTCAGCAGACGGTCGCGTGCGGCACCGGCGGGCAGGTTCGCGGCCGCCGCGAAGTTGGTGAGGAGCTTGTCGCGGATCGCCGCCGCCTCCTCGATGGTCTTGAGGCCGATCGCCTCGTCGGCGACGCCCGGGATCGGGAACGTGCGCGACACGGCGCCGGCGGTCATGACGACCTGGTCGTAGTCGACCGTCCACGGGTCGCCGACCTCGGGCGTGATCGTCGCCGTCTTCGTGGCGTGGTCGACCTTGGTGACCTTGGCCGTGACGACGTTCGTCTTCTTCAGGTGACGACGCAGCGAGACGACCGCGTGACGCGGCTCGATGGAGCCGGCTGCCACCTCCGGGAGGAACGGCTGGTACGTCATGTACGGCAGCGGGTCGACGATCGTGACCTCCGCCTCCCCGGCGCGCAGCCACTTCTCGAGCTTCCAGGCTGTGTAGAAACCGGCGTAGCCGCCGCCGACGATCAGGATCTTGGGCACAGGGGTGAACTCCTCGAGGTGGTGGGGTGGCACGACGACTTTACTCCTGCTCGTGTCGTCGCCTGAACTGGCGGGCCGCGCCCGCCCCGACGGCGACGAGCGCCGCGCCGAAGACCGCGAAGACGATCAGCGGCAGCCCGGTCGAGCGCATCGACTCGACCGTGGGGAGCAGCGCACGGAGGGGGTGGTCGCCGTCGCTCTGCGGCGTCGGCACCGGCGCGGGCTGGACCGGGGCCACCGCACCGGCGCTCGGCGCGGGGGCGTCGGCTCGTCGGTGCACCCGGATCCACTCGGCGAGGTCGCCCATCGGGTTCGCCGTGACGGGCGCGACGGTGCGCTGGACGGCGGCGGCCGCGTCGACGAGGCCGTACCCGTAGAGCGGGTCGGGCTGCGAGGCGCCCCTCGGGTCGGCCGTCGAGACGACCCTGTTGATCACGTCGGCCGCGCCGAGCTCGGGGTGCGCGCTCCGCACGAGGGCGACCATGCCGGCGACCAGGGGCGTCGCGCCGCTGGTGCCGCTCCAGCTGTAGTGCACGTCGCCCGGGCCGACGCCGACGAGCTTCTCGCTGGGGGCCGAGACGCCGATGGTGATGCCCTGGCTGGAGGCGTCGAAGCTCGCCGCGCCCGACCGGTCCACGCCGGCGACGGTGAGGACGCCCGGCATCGTGGCGGGTGCGCCGACCTCGGTCGTGCCGCTGCCGCGGTTGCCGGCCGCCGCGACCACGACGACGTCCTCCTCCTGCGCGTACAGGAACGCCTCGTCCCAGCTCGTGGGCCAGTCGAGGGTGTTGCGGGTCAGGGACATGTTGATCACGTCGGCGCCGTGGTCGACGGCCCAGGTGACGGCGTCGGCGATCTGCTGGTCGGAGTCGACCGCGCCGGCGCCGAAGCCCACCGAGATCGACAGGAGGTCGGCCTCGGGCGCGACGCCGACCACGCCGTCGCCGGTCGCCGTGCCTCGTCCCGCGAGCAGGGAGCCGACGAGGGTCCCGTGGGCAGGGTCGTCGGAGCCGACCGGGCTCTGACCGTCGGCGGAGCCCTGCCCGGACATGTCCGTGCCCCCGACGACGGCACCCTGCAGCTCGCGGACGGAGCCGTCGACGCCCGTGTCGATCACGGCGACCGTGACGCCCGCGCCGCGCGTCGTCTGCCACGCCTGCTGCACCCCGTAGTCGGACAGCCAGTACTGCGCGTCGCGGATGCTGTCGGCGGACGCCGCCGCGGCGGGCGCGAGCGTGAGCCCCGCGGCCGTCGTCACCACGAGCACGCTCGTCGCCAGCGCCCTGGTCGCCGCGCGCCCCCCGGTGCGGCGCACCTGCGTCAGCCTGCCTCGGGCGGAGCGGAGGAGGCGGCGGTCACGCCGCCCGCACCGGTCGCCGCGCTCGGAGCGGTCCCGTCGGCCGCCGCCGCCTCGTCGCCCGCCTCGCCGCCGGCCTCGCCCAGGTAGTCGCCGCAGCGGCACACGTCAGGGCTCCAGCTCGAGCGCTCGACGGCGAGGTCGCCGAGTGGGTTGACGCCCGGCCCCGCCGAGAGGGCGTGCCCCGCGAGGGCGTGCAGGCACTTGACGCGCTCGGGCATGCCCCCGGCGGTCACGTGCGCGATCTCGGCCACGTGCTCGATCCCCTCGCGGTCGGCGAGGTAGGCGTCGTGCGCGTCATGGTAGCGCCTCCTGAGGTCGTCGTCCGCGGCGAGCAGCTCGGTCAGCTCGGCCATGACGCCGTTCGCCTCGAGGGTCGAGATCGCGGCCGTGGCCCCCGGGTGGCACAGGTAGTAGAGCGTCGGGAACGGCGTGCCGTCGGCGAGGCGCGGCTTCGTCGCGACGACGGTCGGGTTGCCGCAGACGCAGCGTGCGGGGATGCCGATCACGTCGCGGGCGGGGCGACCGAGCATCGCGGTGACGAGCCGGACGTCGCGCTCGCTGACGGGCTCGAAGGGAGGGGTCGTCACGGGGTGCCGCCTGTCGTGGAGGACGGCAGGGGCGCGCCGCCGATGTCGGGCGCGACCAGCTCGGTCGCTGGTTCGTCGCTGAGGCCGGCGTCGATCACGGACGACATCATCGCGGCGACCCAGTCGACCTGCGGGGTCTGGAGCGTGTCGCTGATGGGCGCCTGCGACGGCGCCGCCGCGTCGGCGTCCGCACCCATCACGAGGTAGCTGTACTCGCCGGGGTAGACGTAGAGCAGCCGGTCCCGGGCCTGGGCCTCGATGTACGCGGGGTCGCTCCACCGCGCGACGTCGCCCTGGAGGTCGTCGACGTCGTCGCGTTGGTCGCGCACGTCCTGCTGGAGGGACGCGATCTGCTGCTGCTGCTGGACCAGGGTGCGGAGCGACGGCGCGAGCACGACCACGAACAGCACGAGGATGACGAGCATCAGCAGGCTGAAGCCGGAGAAGCGGATGCTGCGGAGCCAGCCGCCCGCGGCGGTCTCGCGCGACGCGAAGGCGACGGGCACGCGTCGGGTCGGGGACTCACGGGGCATGCTCCCGAGGGTAGACGACCCGCGAGGGGGCACGGTCACGGAACGCCGAGAGGCCCGCTCCCCCAGGGGGAACGGGCCTCGGTGCGGGGACCACGTCGAGGACGTGGGCCCCGTCGGGCACAGCTCTGCGGCGCTACGCCGAGAAGCGCGGGAACGCCGAGTAGCCGGCGTAGCGGGCTGCGTCGCCCAGCTCCTCCTCGATGCGGAGCAGCTGGTTGTACTTCGCGACGCGCTCGCTGCGGGCGGGGGCGCCCGTCTTGATCTGGCCCGCGTCGGTCGCGACGGCGAGGTCGGCGATCGTCGTGTCCTCGGTCTCGCCGGAGCGGTGCGACAGCACGGTCGTGTAGCCGCTGCGCTGCGCGAGCGAGACGGCGTCGAGCGACTCGGTCAGCGTGCCGATCTGGTTGACCTTGACGAGGATCGAGTTCGCGGCGCCGGCGGCGATGCCGCGGGCGAGGCGCTCGGGGTTCGTCACGAACAGGTCGTCGCCGACGATCTGCGTCTTCGAGCCGATCTCGCTCGTCAGGTGGGCCCAGCCCTCCCAGTCGTCCTCGTCGAGGGGGTCCTCGATGGTGACGAGCGGGTAGGCCGACACGAGGTCGGCGTAGTAGCCGGCGAGGAACGCGGAGTCGCGCTTCTCGCCCTCGAACGTGTACGAGCCGTCGGCGTAGAACTCGCTCGAGGCGACGTCGAGGCCGAGCGCGATGTCCTTGCCGGGGGTGAAGCCGGCCTTGGTGATCGCCTCGACCAGCAGGTCGAGCGCGGCACGGTTGCTCTCGAGGTCCGGCGCGAAGCCGCCCTCGTCGCCGAGGCCCGTCGACAGGCCCTTCGACTTCAGCTCGCTCTTGAGCGCGTGGTAGGTCTCGGCACCCCAGCGGAGGGCGTCCGCGAACGAGGTCGCGCCGATCGGCAGGATCATGAACTCCTGGATGTCGACGTTGCTGTCGGCGTGCGAGCCGCCGTTGATGACGTTGAGCATCGGCACGGGCAGGGTGTGCGCGTTCGGGCCGCCGAGGTAGCGGAAGAGCGGCAGGTCGGCCGAGTCGGCGGCGGCGCGGGCGACGGCGAGCGAGACGCCGAGGATGGCGTTCGCGCCGAGGCGCGATTTGTTCTCGGTGCCGTCGAGCTCGATCATGGCGGCGTCGACGAGGCGCTGGTCGGTCGCGTCCATGCCCTCGACCTCGGGGCCGATCTCGTCGATCACGGCGGCGACCGCCTTGAGGACGCCCTTGCCGAGGTAGCGGCTCTCGTCGCCGTCGCGCAGCTCGTAGGCCTCGAAGGCCCCGGTCGATGCGCCCGAGGGGACGGCCGCGCGCGACACGGTCCCGTCGTCGAGCAGGACCTCGACCTCGACCGTCGGGTTGCCCCGCGAGTCGAGGATCTCGCGTGCGCCTACTGCGTCGATTTCTGCCACGGATGAACTCCTTAGTCGTCGGTGTGCGTGCGGGGCACGCGGTCGTGTCGATCCTAGCCGCGCGGACCGGCGCCGAGCGGGGCGGGGGTCAGCCCAGGGGCCGCACCTCGAGGTCGTCCGGGGTTTCTCCCCCGCGTACCGCGACGAAGCGCCGGAACCCGGCCGCCGCGAGGGCGTCGAGCTGGCCCCCGACGTTCTTGGCGCGCTTCTGCAGCCGGACCCGCGCCTCCCCGCGGGACACCAGCGCCTTCTGCAGCGCCAGCAGCTCGACCGGGGCGACGGCCTTGTCGTAGAGCACGACGAGGCCGTCGTCGTCGGCGTCGTCGAGCTCGACGAGGTCGACGATCCGCTCGAAGCCGAGCGAGAAGCCGGCGGCCGGCACGTCGGTGCCGAGGAACCGCCCGATCATGCCGTCGTAGCGACCGCCCCCGCCGAGGGAGTACGAGAAGTCGGGGTGCGCCACCTCGAAGATCGTGCCCGTGTAGTAGCCCATGCCCCGCACCAGTGTCGGGTCGAAGACGAGCCTCGCCTCGGGCAGTGCCGCCCGGAGCGCCAGCAGGTCGCCGAACGCCCCCTGGTCGAGCCACGCAGGAGGCGGGGAGGCGGTCGCCGAGTCCCAGGTCGCGTCGCCGAGCTGGGCCAGCTGGTCGGCGATGCCGGGCGCCTCGACGCCGATCGACACGAGCTGGGCCGCGACGCCCTCGACGCCGATCTTGTCGAGCTTGTCGATCTCGAGGAGCGCGCGGTCGTGCAGCTCGGCGGGGACGCCCCAGTGCGACAGCACCCCGAGGAGCACGCGACGGTCGTTGACCCTGATGGTTGTGCCGTCGAGGCCGAGGGCGGCCAGGACGGCGGTGGTGGCCGAGATCAGCTCGATCTCGGCGAGCTGGCCGGCCTCGCCCAGGATGTCGATGTCGCACTGGACGAACTGGCGGTAGCGCCCCTTCTGCGGCTTCTCGGCCCGCCAGACCGGCGCGATCTGCACGCTGCGGAAGACGGTCGGCAGCTCGGCTCGGTGCGAGGCGTAGAAGCGGGCCAGGGGCACCGTGAGGTCGAAGCGGAGGCCGAGGTCGGCGAGCTCGAGGGCGGACGAGGCCGCCCGCAGCGCCTCGTCGTCGAGACCACGTCGGAGCACCGCGAAGACCTGCTTCTCGTTGTCGCCCCCGAGGCCCGAGAAGAGGTACTCGCTCGACTCGACGACGGGGGTCTCGATCTCGTCGAAGCCGTGCGCCCGGTAGACGTCGCGGACCACGGAGAGGACCCGCTCACGGCGGCGCTTGTCGGCGGGCAGGAAGTCTCTCATCCCGCGCGGCGGGGTCACGTGTGACGGCATCCGACCATCATCCCAGAGCCGACGGGAGGACGATCGCGGGCACCCCTTGCCCGCATGTGACATTGCATGTACTGTCGAGGCGTCGGCGGAGCGAATCGGGTTGCGCACCGCCGACCTGACGCCCGCCTTCCCTGCGGTGGGGCGTCGCGACGGACCGGGCGTGCCGCCCGGTCCGTCATCCCGTCGTCAGCCCCGAGAGGGCTGTCGTCAGCCCGCGAGGGCCGTCGTCAGCGCCGTGCGAGGGCGACGAACTCGGCGCGGGCCGTCGCCGCGACGCCGGACGCGCGCTCGACGTCGCCCGACAGGACGGAGTCGAGCTGCGCCGCCCAGAGCACGGCGGCCAGCTGACGCGCAGCCCGCTCGGCGTCCACGACGGGGACGCCCCGGGCGGTGAGCCACGGGGCGAGGTGCGCGGGCCAGCGCTCGGGGGCCCGGCGAGCCGCACCCTGCTGGTCGCCGGCGACGACCTCGAGGAGGGCCGCCTCCGTCTCGAGGCGTCGGAGGTCACGACCCCGGTCGTCGACGGCCGCCGACCACGCGCGCGCCAGGTGCGCCTCGAACGCGGCCTCGTCGAGCGGCTCCACGTCGACGGCCAGGACGTCGTCCTCCCGCGTGACGATCGCCCGGACGATCTCGGCGACGAGCTCTGCCCGGTTGCCGAAGTGGTAGACGAAGACGTACGTGCTGACCCCGAGGGCGTCGGCGAGGGTGCGGAACGACACCGTCGCCAGCGACCGCCCCCGGAGATGCTCGACGATCTGGCCGAGGAGCTCGGGCTTGCGCGTGGGATCCGGCTTGCGGGGCATCGACGGCGCTCCTCCAGGAGCCGGTCGACTCCGCCCTGCGCGGCCCGACCAGGCGTACCGGACAGTAACAGACCCGATCTGCCCACCTCAGGAGCCCGACCACCGGGACGCCTCGCCCCTCGATTGACATGTCACCCGACAGGGGCTACATTCGGAGGATCGTCACGGTGCTCGCCCTGGACTGATCCCCAGGAGAAACGAGCGTCATGACGATGGTGTGGTCTGTCGTCGATTCGTCGCGAGACGCCCGTGTCTTCCCAGGCGCGTGGGCCTCCCGTCCCGACCGGACCACGCGCGGGCGCCTCCCTGTTCGGGTCAGGGAGGCGCCCCCTCCCTGACGGGTCCGACGGGTCTGACGGCTCCGACGGGTCAGTCGTCGTCGCGGCGTCGCTCCGCGGCCCGCAACAGGGTCTCGCGCTCCCGCACCGCTCGGCGCAGTGCGCGCTCGGCGTCGATGCCGTCCCGGCCGGCCCTGTCCACGACATCGAGCAGGTCACGCCCCCAGTCGAGCTCGGCATCGGCGGCGTCCGCGTCAGCACCGGCTTCGTCGTCGGCCTCGGCACCCGCAGCTCGCCTGACCGCCGGAGGGGCCCCGGCGGCGACGCGCCTGCCCTCCAGCTTCTGGGCGCGGGACAGCGCTGGCAGCCCGCGTGGAACGCCGTCGTAGGCGCTCGACCGGCTCGCCTTCTCGACGGCCTTCGCGGCGCTCCAGAGGCGGACGATGTCGTCCACGTCGGCCGCGTCCTCTCCGCCGAACACGTGCGGGTGCCGACGCACGGTCTTGAGCCGGACGTCGCGCACGACGTCGGCCAGGTCGAAGGCCCCGGCAGAGGCGCGGGCCGCGATCGCCGCGTGCAGGACCACCTGGTAGAGCACGTCGCCGAGCTCCTCGCGACGATCGTCGACCGTGCCGTCCTCGATCGCCTCGACCAGCTCCGCGCACTCCTCGACCAGGTAGGTGACGAGCGACTCGTGCGTCTGCGCCCGGTTCCACTCGCAGCCGCCCTGGTCGGCGAGCAGCGCCTCGACCACGTCGGAGAGCTCTCGGACCTCGGCCTCGAGTCCTGTGTCGTCGTGCACCGCTCCTCCTCGTCTGACCGCCGGGGTCGTCGTGGACGGGCGGCCGGGAGGGCCGCCCGTCGGGTCAGGCCGTGGGGGCGACGCCGTCGACGGCGGGCCGCGGCACGTCCGCGCCGTAGATCGAGGTCATCAGCTGCTCGACCCAGAGGATGAGCTCGGCGTCGACCAGCCCCTCCCCGTGCCGCACCGGCAGGGGGACGCTGACCGAGTTCGTCTGGCCGAACCACCGAGCGCCCGGGTAGAGGCGCTGCAGGCGCACCTGCATGCTGTCCGCCAGGTCGGCCCCGGCGACGCGCAGGTTGCTGCCCATGACGACGACCTCGCTGAGCCCGGCCTTCTGCGCCGCTCGCCGGAGGCGGGAGACCTCGATCAGCGCGAGCACCGAGGCGGGCGGCGTCCCGTAGCGGTCGGTGAGCTCGTCGAGCACCGAGTCGATCTGGTCGTCGCTCGAGGTCGGGGCGCTGGCCGTCGAGAGCTTCTGGTACGCCTCGAGCCGGAGACGCTCGCTCTCGACGTACTCGTCGGGGATGTGGGCGTCGACGGGCAGCTCGAGCCGCAGCTCGGTCTGCCCCTCGGCCACGTCGCCACGGAACGCGCCGACCGCCTCCCCGATCATCCGGAGGTAGAGGTCGAAGCCGACGCCCGCGATGTGGCCCGACTGCTCGCCGCCGAGCAGGTTGCCGGCTCCGCGGATCTCCAGGTCCTTCAGGGCCACCTGCATGCCGGCGCCGAGCTCGTTGTTGGCGGCGATCGTCTCCAGCCTGTCCTGTGCGGTCTCGCTGAGGGGCTTGTCCGGGTCGTAGAGGAAGTAGGCGTAGCCGCGCTCGCGGCCGCGACCGACCCGGCCGCGGAGCTGGTGCAGCTGGCTGAGCCCGTACTTGTCGGCCCGGTCGATGATCAGGGTGTTCGCGTTGGCGATGTCGAGGCCGGTCTCGATGATGGTCGTCGAGACGAGCACGTCGAACTTTCGCTCCCAGAAGTCGACCATGACCTGCTCGAGGGTGGACTCGGCCATCTGGCCGTGCGCCACCGCGACCCGCGCCTCCGGCACGAGCTCGGCGATCTCGGCGGCGACCCGGTTGATGCTCGAGACGCGGTTGTGCACGTAGAAGACCTGGCCCTCGCGCAGCAGCTCTCGTCGGATCGCCGCGGCCTTCTGCCGTTCGCCCTCGGGCCCCACGAAGGTGAGGATCGGGTGCCGGTCCTCCGGAGGCGTCGCGAGGGTCGACATCTCGCGGATGCCGGTCACGGCCATCTCGAGCGACCGAGGGATGGGCGTCGCGGACATGGCGAGGATGTCGACGTTGGTCTTGAGCTTCTTCAGGGCGTCCTTGTGCTCCACGCCGAACCGCTGCTCTTCGTCGATGATCACCAGCCCCACGTCTTTGTAGGCGATGCCCTCGCTCAGGAGGCGGTGGGTGCCGATGACCATGTCGACCGTGCCGTCGCCGAGCCCCTTGATGGTCTCCTTGCTCTCCTTCGCGGACTGGAAGCGGCTGAGGCTCCGCAGGTGCACGGGGAACCCGGCGAAGCGCTCGCTGAACGTGTCGAAGTGCTGCTTGACGAGCAGCGTCGTCGGCACGAGCATCACGACCTGCTTGCCGTCCTGGATCGCCTTGAACGCGGCGCGCACGGCCACCTCGGTCTTGCCGTAGCCCACGTCGCCCGAGAGCAGGCGGTCCATCGGGATCGGCCGTTCCATGTCGGCCTTGATCTCGTCGATCGTCGTGAGCTGGTCGGGCGTCTCGGCGAACGGGAACGCCTCCTCGAGCTCGCGCTGCCACGGGGTGTCGGGCGGGAACGCGTGCCCCTTCGACGCCATCCGCGCCGAGTACAGCTTGACGAGCTCGACCGCGATGTCGCGAACGGCCCGGCGGGCCTTGCTCTTCGCCGAGGCCCAGTCGCTGCCGCCCATCTTGCTGAGCGAGGGCGCCTCGCCGCCGACGTAGCGGCTGAGCAGGTCGAGCTGGTCGGTGGGCACGTAGAGCTTGTCGCCGGGGTAGCCGCGCTTGGAGGGCGCGTACTCGAGCACGAGGTACTCGCGGCTGTTCTTGACGGCGTTGCGGCCGCCGGAGGAGACCTCGCGGCTGGTCAGCTCGAGGAACTTGCCGATGCCGTGGGTCTGGTGCACGACCACGTCGCCCGGCTTGAGCTGCAGCGGGTCGACGACGTTCTTGCGGCGGCTCGCGAGCTTCTTGACCTGACGGGAGTCGTAGTTCGCCGACCGGCCGTAGAAGTCGCTCTCGCCGAGAACGGCGATCTTGGCGGAGGGCAGCTCGAAGCCGGCCTCGACTCCCCCGGCGACGAGGTGCACGACGCCCTGCTCGAGCTCGTCGGGCAGAGCGTCGACGAGACGAGCGGCGACGCCCTGCTCGGACAGCACGTCGCGGGCACGCTCGACGAGCCCGGTGCCCCGTGCGGTGACGACGACGCTCCAGCCATCTTGCACGCGGCCGACGACGTGGTCGAGCGCGCCCTCGGCGTGCCCGCTGAAGCTCGGCACGGGGGCGGCCTCGACGCGCACGTAGTCGCCTGCCGCCTGGACCGCCTCGTCGTCGGTGAGCACCTCGCCCGAGTCGAAGCCGCTGAAGGTGAACCACGCGCGGTCGCCGGCCGCCGCCCGCAGGTCGCGGAGCGCGAGGAAGTCGCCGGCGTCGAGGTCGATCGGGGCGGCGGCCCCGGCGGTCGCGGCGTTCCACGCCGCGGACAGGAACTCGCGGTTCGTCTCGGCGAGGCTCTTGGCCCGCGACTGCACGCGCTCGGGCGAGAGCACGGCGACGGAGGCGCCCGCCGGCAGGTAGTGGGTGAGCGGGACGAGACGGTCGACCAGCGCCGGCGCCAGCGACTCCATCCCCTCGACCGGGATGCCCTCGGCGATCTTGGCGAGCATCTGGGCGAGGCCCGGGAACTCGTGCTGCATCTCGCGGGCACGCTGGCGCACGGGCGCGGTGAGCAGCATCTCGCGGCTCGGCGGCAGCTCGACCGTGCTCACGACGCCCTCGAGGCTGCGCTGGTCGGCCACCGAGAAGGTGCGGAGCTGATCGACCTCGTCGCCGAAGAAGTCGACGCGCACCGGGTGCTCGGCCGTCGGCGGGAACACGTCGAGGATGCCTCCGCGCACCGCGAACTCGCCACGCCGGGTGACCATGTCGACGCGCGCGTACGCGAGGTCGACGAGCCGCAGGGCGATCGCAGAGAGGTCGTGGCCCCGGTCGCCGATGGTCAGCACGACCGGGTCGATGTCGGCGAGGTTGTCGGAGACGGGCTGCAGGGCCGCACGGACGCCCGCGACGACGACGAGCGGACGCACGCCCGCGGAGGCCTCGGGGCTCGAACCCGCGGCCTCTGCCTCGGCGGACCAGGCGGCGAGGCGACGGAGCGCATGGATCCGCTTGCCGACGGTCTCGGCGCTCGGGCTGAGACGCTCGTGCGGCAGCGTCTCCCACGCGGGGAACTCGATGACCTCGGCGCCGGGCAGGTAGCTGGCGAGGGACAGGCGGACGGCCTCGGACTCGCGACCGGTGGCGGTGACCACGAGCATGGCCTGGGGCCCGGCGCGCCTGGCGAGCAGCCCCGCGAGGAGCGGCACGCGCAGGCCGTCGACCACCGAGAAGTCGGTGCTGCGATCAGCCCGGTCGAGGGCGGAGGAGTACGTGGAGGCGCGCGAGAGCGCCTTGATCAAGCCCGCGAGTATCACCCGACAAGGCTACTCGGGACAGCCGACAGTGCGCCGGTCCGCGGTGCCCCGCCCCGATGCGAGCGGAGCAGCAGGTCGCCAGCGAGCAGGGCCCCGGTCAGGCCTTCGCGGTGTGGAACTTGAGCTGCGCCGCGGTGAGGCCGTCGGCGACGATCATCTCGACCGCGTCGGCGGCGTCGGCGAGCAGCAGCGGGAGCTCCTTGCGCTCGGTCGACGAGAAGGCCTTGAGCACGTAGTCGGCGGCGGGCTGCCGGCCGGGCGGTCGGCCGATGCCGACGCGCACGCGGAGGAACTCGTTCGACCCGGTGGCGGCGATGATGTCGCGCAGCCCGTTGTGGCCGCCGTGGCCGCCGCCCTGCTTGAGCTTGATCGAGTCGAAGTCGATGTCGAGCTCGTCGTGCACCACGATCAGCCGCGACACGTCGAGGTCGTAGTACTTCAGCAGCGCGGCCACGGGCCCGCCCGACAGGTTCATGAAGCTGCGGGGGGCGGCGAGGACGAAGCGGGGGCCGCCCGGCTGGGGGCGGCCCTCCGCGACGCTCGCGTTGGTGCGGTGGCTCTTGAAGCTCGCCGACAGGCGGTGAGCCAGCTCGGCGAGCACCATCTGTCCGACGTTGTGCCGGGTGCCTGCGTAGTCGGGCCCGGGGTTGCCGAGCCCGACCACGAGCCACTGCGAGTCGTCCACGGGATGGTCCTCCTCGGGAGACACGCGGGGCTGTCAGGCGGTCGGAGTCGCGGACGACGCCGTGGTGCGGTGGTGCTGGTGGTGCTGCGACCGGTGTTACTCGGAGCGCTCTTCGTCCTCGATCGAGGGCACGTCGCCCTCGGCCTCGGCGGCCTCGCCCGACTCGTCGTCGACGGCGTCGGTGGTGAGGTCGAGCTGCGGGACGGAGACGCTCGTGATGAGCACCTCGGCGTCGGTGACGAGCGAGGCGCCCTCGGGGAGGACGACGTCGGAGGCGTGCACCTGCGCGCCGTCCTCGAGGCCCTCGATCGAGACGACGACCGACTGCGGGATCGCGGTGGCCGAGACCTCGAGCGTGATGGCGTTGAGCTCGACGACGTGGATCGTGCCGGGAGCGGACTCGCCCTCGATGTGCACGGGCACGTCGACCTCGACCTTCTCGCCCTGGCGGACGACGATGAGGTCGATGTGCTCGATGACCTGCTTCACCGGGTCGCGCTGGATGTCCTTGACGAGGGCGAGCTGCTTCGTGCCCTCGATGTCGAGCGTGATCAGCGCGTTCGAGCGACGCGTGATGAGCATCGTCTCGTGGCCGGGCAGGGTGACGTGCTGGGGGTCGGTGCCGTGGCCGTAGATGACCGCGGGGATCTGGTCCTTCGCCCGGATCTTGCGGGCCGCGCCCTTGCCGAAGCTGGTGCGGACGAGGGCGGACAGGGTGTTGTCGTCAGCCATGGTGGTCTCCTTCTCTTCGGGCCTCGCGGCCCGGGGGTTGTGTGGTCGATGTCAACTCGAACGCAGATCGCGTGAGGAGGGACCTCGCAGCCGTGGGGACGATGTCACGAGACCGAGTGCCTGCCTACCGCGTCGATAACGGGTGCCGGAGCACCCCTCGCCGAAGTCGACCCCCACGTTACAGGCCACCCGGGCGTGTCGCCAACCCGCGGACGTCGGCGACCGTCAGCGCCCGCCGAGACGGGCCAGCGCCTCCGCGACGATCTCGTCCGGCCCCGCGGACACGTCGACGCCGAAGCCGGGCTCGTCGTCGCCGAGCGGCTCGAGGGTCGCGAACTGCGACTCCATCAGCCCGGGCGGCATGAAGTGCCCCTTGCGTGCCTTCTGCCGCTCGGCCACGAGTTCGCGGACACCGGTGAGGTGCACGAACCGGAGGCGCGGGTCGCCGCCGCGGAGCACGTCCCGGTAGCGGCGCTTCAGTGCCGAGCAGGCGACGACCACGCCGTCCTCCCCGGCGTCGCGGATGCGCTGCGCGACGATCTCGAGCCACGGCGCACGATCGTCGTCGTCGAGCGCGTGGCCAGCGGCCATCTTGTCGCGGTTGGCCTGCGGGTGGAGGTCGTCGGCGTCGACGAACGGGACGCCCGCGGTGCGGGCCAGGAGCTCGCCGACCGTGGACTTGCCGGAGCCGGACACCCCCATCACGACGACGGGCCGGATCGGGGCGGGCAGCGGTGTCTCAGGCACGGGGACCTCTCGGTGTCGGGGACGGCGGCGTCCGGACCAGCGTAGACGCGCCTCCTCGTGTCGTCCGCGCCCCGGAGGGCGCTGACGGTGCCTGTCAGGGGCGCAGGACGGAGGAATAGTGTGCGGGGGTCATCGACCGCAAGGAGGCACCGTGACCGAGCACGGAGAACAGTCCACCCCCACCGCCCAGGCGAACATCGGAGTCGTCGGCCTGGCCGTCATGGGATCGAACCTGGCCCGCAACCTCGCCAGCCGCGAGGGCAACACCGTCGCCGTCTACAACCGCTCCCCCGGGCGCACGGACACCCTGATGGACGAGCACGGCGACGCCGGCTTCGTCGCCTCGAAGTCGATCGAGGACTTCGCCGCCTCGCTGCAGAAGCCGCGCACCGCGATCATCATGGTCCAGGCCGGCAAGGGCACCGACGCCGTCATCGACCAGCTCGCCGACCTCTTCGAGGAGGGCGACATCATCGTCGACGGCGGCAACGCGAACTTCCAGGACACGAGGAGGCGCGAGGCAGCCCTCAAGGAGCGAGGCCTGAACTTCGTCGGCGCCGGCATCTCCGGGGGCGAGGAGGGCGCCCTCAAGGGCCCGTCGATCATGCCCGGCGGCTCGAAGGAGGCGTACGAGACCCTCGGCCCGATCCTCGCGTCGATCGCCGCGGTCGCCGAGGGCGAGCCGTGCGTCACGCACATCGGCTCCGACGGCGCCGGCCACTTCGTCAAGATGATCCACAACGGCATCGAGTACGCCGACATGCAGCTCATCGCCGAGTCGTACGACCTGCTCCGTCGCGTCGGCGGCCACGAGCCGGCCGACATCGCCGCCGTGTTCGAGGAGTGGAACGAGGGCGAGCTGGAGTCGTACCTGATCGAGATCACCGCCGAGGTGCTGCGCCAGGTCGACGCCAAGACCGGCGGCCCCCTCGTCGACTCCATCGTCGACGCGGCCGGCTCGAAGGGCACCGGCGTCTGGACCGTGCAGAACAGCGTCGGCCTGGGCGTGCCCGTCGGCGGCATCGCCGAGGCCGTCTTCGCCCGGGCCGTCTCGTCGAAGCCCGACCAGCGCGCCGCGGTGCAGGCGACCCTGAAGGGCCGGCCCGAGGTGCAGGAGGCGGGCGACGGCTTCGAGGACGACGTGCAGAAGGCGCTCTACGCCTCGAAGATCGTGGCCTACGCCCAGGGCTTCGACGCGATCATCGCGGGCGCGCTCGAGTACGACTGGGACATCGACAAGGGCGCCGTGGCGAAGATCTGGCGCGGCGGCTGCATCATCCGCGCGCAGTTCCTCAACCGCATCGTCGAGGCGTACGAGAAGGACAGCACCATCGCGACGCTGCTCGAGGACGACTACTTCGCCGCCGCCGTCCGCGACGGGGAGCAGGCCTGGCGCCGCATCGTCGCCAAGGCGGCCCTGTCGGGCATCCCCGTGCCCGGGTTCGCGTCGGCGCTGTCCTACTACGACTCGCTCGCGTCGGAGCGCCTCCCGGCCGCCCTCATCCAGGGCCAGCGCGACTTCTTCGGCGCGCACACCTACGAGCGGGTCGGCGAGGACGGCGTGTTCCACACGCTGTGGTCGGGCGACCGCTCGGAGATCGAGACGGAGCCGTCGACGCACTGACGCCGGCGCGACTCGACGGCGGGTCGCGGTGTCGCAGGCGAGAAGGGACGAGGCAGGCGCGGGACCGCGCCTGCCTCGTCCCTTCTCGCCGTCGGCGCTGCTGGCGCTGTCGGCGCGGCCGTGCGACCGCGCGCGGACCGGGCGGTCAGTCGGCGGGCGTCGCGCCGGGCAGGGTCGCCGTGGCGGCGGCCAGCACGAACGGGTCCTCGCAGCCGCGGGCGTACCCCTGGATGCGCCGGTCGATGTCGCGCTGGAGGACGACGGCCCCGATGCGCTCGGCGATCGGTGCCAGCCACGACGGGCGGCAGGTGAAGTTGTAGCGCCAGGTGGCGGCGGTGCTGCCGGGGTCGCCCTCGACCGCCTTGAAGCGCCACCCGCCGCCCATGCGGGCGAAGAACCAGGGGCCCGTCGTCATCGCGAAGCCGACGTTCGTGGGCGGGGCGAACGAGACGTACTCGCTCTCCATCCGGAAGCCGAAGCGCTGCACCGTCAGGGTGCGGACGCCCTTGGCCGGGCGCGTGGCGCCGTCGAGGAAGTGCTGGTGCCGGATGAACGGGTCCCAGCGGAGGCGCGCCTCCCCCGTCGTCTGCGAGACGGCGAAGGCGAGCTCGGGGGTGACGGGGACGACGCAGCGGGACTCGACGACGGGCACGAGGTGCTTCCTACGCCGCTCCGTCGAACATCGACGTGACCGAGCCGTTGTCGAAGACCTCGTGGATCGCGCGGGCGATCAGCGGGGCGATCGGCAGGATCTCGAGCTTGTCGAACTTCTGGTGGTCGGTCAGCGGCAGGGTGTCCGTGACGACGACCGAGTCGATGAAGTCGCTGCTGAGGATCTCGGGCGCCGGGTCGCTGAAGACCGCGTGGGTGGCCGCGACGACGACGCCGATCGCACCGGCCGCCTTGAGCGCCTCGGCGGCCTTGACGATGGTGCGGCCCGTGTCGATCAGGTCGTCGACCAGCAGGCAGACGCGGCCCTCGACCTCGCCGACGATCTCGTGCACGGTGACCTGGTTCGGCACGAGCGGGTCGCGGCGCTTGTGGATGATGGCGAGGGGCGCGTCGAGCTTCTCGCTCCAGATGTCGGCGACGCGGACGCGGCCCATGTCGGGCGAGACCACGGTCAGGGTGCTGTTGTCGAGCTTGGTGCGGAAGTGCTCGAGCAGCACCGGCATGGCGAAGAGGTGGTCGACCGGGCCGTCGAAGAAGCCCTGGATCTGCGGGGCGTGCAGATCGACGCTCATGATGCGGTGGGCGCCCGCGGCCTTGAACAGGTCGGCGACGAGACGGGCCGAGATCGGCTCGCGGCCCCGGCCCTTCTTGTCCTGACGGGCGTACGGGTAGAACGGCGCGACGACCGTGATGCGCTTCGCCGAGGCGCGCTTGAGGGCGTCGACCATGATCAGCTGCTCCATGAGCCACTCGTTGATCGGGGCCGAGTGCGACTGGATGACGAACGCGTCGGCGCCGCGGACGCTCTCGTCGTAGCGCGCGTAGAGCTCGCCGTTGGCGAAGGTGCGGGCGTCGGTCGGGATCAGCTCGGAGCCGAGCTCCGACGCGATCTGGTTCGCCAGCTCGGGGTGCGCACGCCCCGAGACCAGAACGAGTCGGTTCTCGCCGGTGATCTTGATTCCGGACACGTCACTCGCTCTCCGGCCCCGGGGGGCCAACCCGACAGGGGTCAGTCGGTCGTTCGTTCGGCGCGGGCTGCGGCCTCGGCCGCCGCGGAGCCGGGGCGGTTCGCCTCGACCCATCCGCTCGCATTGCGCTGTGGGGCGATGCTCAACGCCAGCGCGCCGGCCGGCACGTCCTTGCGGACGACCGTCCCTGCGCCTGAGTACGCTCCGTCGCCAATCCTAACGGGGGCGACGAACACGTTGTGCGACCCGGTGCGCACGTTCGACCCGACCTCGGTGCGGTGCTTGTGCACGCCGTCGTAGTTGGCCGTGATGGTGCCGGCGCCGATGTTGCTGTCGGTGCCGACCTCGGTGTCGCCGATGTAGCTGAGGTGCGGCACCTTCGAGCCCGCGCCGATCTCGGCGTTCTTGGTCTCGACGAACGTGCCGATCTTGCCGCCCTCGCCGAGCACGGTGCCGGGACGCAGGTACGAGAACGGGCCCACGGAGGCGCGGGCCCCGATCACGGCGAGGGTCGCGTCGGTGCGCTTCACGACCGCCCCTTCGCCGACCTCGGTGTCGACGAGCGTCGTGTCGGGACCGACCACGGCACCCGCCGCGACGTAGGTGGCGCCCTTGAGCTGCGTGCCGGGCAGCAGCTCGACGTCGGGGCTGAGGGAGACGTCGCGGTCGATCCAGGTGGTCTGCGGGTCGACGATGCTGACGCCCTCGCGCTGCCAGTGCTCGACGATGCGGTCGTTGAGGCGGCGGGCCGCCGCGGCGAGCTGTACCCGGTCGTTGATGCCCTCGAGGCGCCAGGTCTCGTCGACCGCACGGGCGGAGACGCGCTCGCCTGCAGCGGTCAGCAGGCCGACCACGTCGGTCACGTACTTCTCGTTCTGCGCGTTGGCCGAGCCGACGCGCGGCAGGTGCGTGCGCAGGGCCGCCACGGTGAAGGCGTAGGTGCCGGAGTTGATCTCGCGCAGCTGCCGCTCCTCCTCGCTGGCGTCCTTGTGCTCGACGATGCGGTCGACGTCGCCCGACGAGCGCCGCACGACGCGGCCGTAGCCGTGGGCGTCGGGGAGGACCGCCGACAGCAGCGTCGCGGCCGCCGCCTCCGCGCGGTGCTGCTCGAGGAGCGCGCCCAAGGTGGCGTGGTCGAGGAAGGGCACGTCGGCGCTGACGACGACGACGTCGCCCTCGAAGTCGGCGGGCAGCGCCTCGACGGCCTGCTCGACGGCACGGCCGGTGCCGGGCACGTCGTCCTGGTCGACGATGACGGCGCCGGGCGTCGTCTCGACGATGCTCGTCACCACCAGGTCGCGCTCGTGCCGCACGACGGCCACGAGGTGCTCGGGCTGCAGCGCCCCGGCGGTCTCGAGCACGTGCTGGATCAGCGGCAGGCCGGCCAGCCGGTGCAGCACCTTCGGCGTCGAGGACTTCATGCGCGTGCCCTGTCCTGCGGCGAGGACGACGACGGCGAGGCTGCGTTCGGGCATGGTGCTCCTAGTGGTGGGGGCGTGCGGCGATCATCGGCGATCCTCCCACGGGCGTCGCAGGAGGCGCGGGTCGGCGACGCGTGTCCGGTGCGGCGGGCGGGTCGGCCGGGCCTTGTGGAGGGCGGACGTCAGCTCCTGGCGACGCGCACGACGGCGGCGGTGCCGCCGACCGCGACGGCGTCCTCGAGCAGGGCGACGACGAGGTCGGGCAGCCCGGTCTTCTCGACGAGGGCCTTGCGGCCGAGGTAGCCCGCGAAGCTGCCGACGACGGCCCCCGCGGCGCCGATCAGCGCGCCCTGCACGCCGCGGTCGGCGCGGAGGTCGGTGGTGCCCATCGCGAAGCCGACGACGGCACCGGCGGCGACGCGTCCGAAGATCGCGCCGCCCGAGATGCGGCTGGGCGTCGACGGCAGCTTGTCGCCGACGAGCTCGCCCGCCCCGGCGGCGACGAACACGGCACGGCCGATCGACGAGCGGAACACCGCCCACTCCTGCCAGCTGCCGGTGAGGGTGCGGCTGTCACGGCTGAGGGCGAGCGCCGCGAGGGGCGTCGCCGAGCGGGAGCCGGTGAGGACGCCGAGCAGGGCGGCACGGGCGAGCGGGGAGAGCGTGGTGGTCGACATGGCCGCAGGCTATCGAGAGCCGAGGCCGCCGGTCCGGATCGGGCCCTGGACGGACGCCTGCGTCGGCTCTCAGCTCGTAGGCTCCGCCACCAGGATTCGAACCTGGACCTAACAGCTCCAAAGGCTGTCGTGCTGCCGTTACACCATGGCGGACCGCGCTCGCCGCGCAGGTCGATTCTGTCAGACCCTGTCCGGGGCCGAGGGCGGGTGTTCCGGGTCGAGGGCGGGTCGGCGCCGACCCGCCCTCGACCCGGAAGACCCGCCGTCGACGGGCTTGGGACCGGCACGCTGCCATGATGTGAAGATGACCGAGGCCGACCTGCACGACGAGCGCGCGCCGCACGACGAGGTCGACCGGATCGTCGCGGCCTGGTCGCACGAACGGCCCGACCTCGACTTCGCCCCGCTGCACGTGCTCTCGCGCGTCGGCCGCCTCGCGAAGCACCTCGACCGCGCCCGACGCGACGCCTTCGTCGCCAGCGACCTCGAGCAGTGGGAGTTCGACGTCCTCTCCGCGCTCCGCCGCGCTGGCGGGCCCTACGAGCTGAGCCCGAAGGCCCTGTTGCAGCAGACGCTCGTCTCGAGCGGCGCCATGACGAACCGGATCGACCGGCTCGTCGCGCGCGGCCTCGTCGAACGGCGCACCGACCCGAACGACGGCCGTGGCGTCCGGGCACGGCTGACCCCGGAAGGGGGCGATGCGGTCGACGCGGCGATCGAGCGCCTCCTCGCTGCCGAGCGCCGCCTCCTCGCCGACCTCGGCCCGGTCGACGAGCAGCGGCTCGGCGACCTCCTGCGGCGGCTGAGCCTCACCCTCGGCGACTGACCCGAGTGACCCGCCTGACCCCATCGGTCCGGGTGACCCTGCCCATCTGAGTCGAGCAGGGTCAGCGAGTGGTCGGTTCCTGTCGTTCCGCGCCTCGCGAGAGACCGGGACCGACCACTCGGCGAGCCCGCCGCGCCAGCGGCGCGCTACGCGAGCAGCTCGCTGAGCTCGAGCCAGCGCACCTCGAGCTCGGCCGTCTTGTGGTCGAGCGCGGTGAGCTTCGCCTGCAGCGCCGCGAGGCCGTCGAAGTCGGACTGGTCGAAGCCCGCGAACTGCTCGAGCAGGCCGCTGCGCTCGGTCGCCGACTTCGCGAGCTTGCGGTCGATCGACCCCAGCTCCTTCTCGGCGTTGCGCTTCTCGGCGCCCGAGAGGCCCGACGCGGCCGCCGCGGCGGCGACCGACGACTGGGCGCCCTGCACCGCGGTCGGGCGGTCGGTGGCGCCGCCCTGGGTGTCCGTGGCCTGCTTGCGCAGGGCGAGGTACTGGTCGACGCCGCCGGGCAGGTGGCGGAACTGCCCGTCGAGCACCGCGTACTGCTGGTCGGTGACGCGCTCGAGCAGGTACCGGTCGTGCGAGACGACGAGCAGGGTGCCGGGCCAGCCGTCGAGCAGGTCCTCCATCGCGGCGAGCATGTCGGTGTCGAGGTCGTTCGTGGGCTCGTCGAGGATGAGCACGTTGGGCTCGTTGAGCAGGATCAGCAGGAACTGCAGGCGGCGCTTCTGCCCGCCCGACAGGTCCTTGATCGGCGTCTGCAGCTGCGCGCTGGTGAAGCCCAGGCGCTCCAGCAGCTGCCCGGGCGTCATCTCCTTGCCGGCCGTGACGTAGGAGGTGCGCTGCCGGCCGATGAGGTCGTTCACCTTCTCGTTCGCGACCTCGTGCAGGTCGGCGAGCTGCTGGTCCAGGATCGCGAACTTGACCGTCTTGCCCTGCTTGACCCGCCCCTCCGTCGGCTGCACCTCGCCCGTGACGACCTTGAGCAGCGTCGACTTGCCGGCCCCGTTGACGCCCAGCACGCCGGTGCGCTCGCCGGGGGCGATGCGCCACTCGACGCCGTGCAGCACCCGCTTGTCGCCGAACGAGACGCCGACCTCGACGAGGTCGACCACGTCCTTGCCCAGCCGGGCCGTCGCCATCTGCGACAGCTCGACGGCGTTGCGGGCGGGCGGCTCGTCGGCGATCAGCTCGTTCGCCGCGTCGATGCGGAACTTGGGCTTGGTCGAGCGGGCGGGCGCACCACGACGGAGCCACGCCAGCTCTTTCCGCATCAGGTTCTGGCGCTTCGACTCGGACGCCGCGGCCGAGCGGTCGCGCTCGACGCGCTGCAGCACGTACGCGGCGTAGCCGCCCTCGAAGGGCTCGACGATGCCGTCGTGCACCTCCCACGTGTCGGTCGAGACCTCGTCGAGGAACCACCGGTCGTGGGTCACGACGACGAGCGCGCCCGACGACGGCGACCACCGGCGACGGAGGTGCTCGGCCAGCCAGGCCACGCCCTCGACGTCGAGGTGGTTGGTGGGCTCGTCGAGGAACAGCACGTCCCAGTCGCCGACGAGGAGGCGCGCGAGGGCCACCCGACGACGCTGGCCGCCCGAGAGGTCGCCGAGCCGCGCCTCCCACGGGATGTCGGTCGCGAGGCCCGAGATGACGTCGCGGATGCGGGCGTCGCCCGCCCACTCGTGCTCGTCGCGGTCGCCGACGATCATGCGGCCGACCGTGTCGTCGTCGGGCAGCACGTCGCGCTGGTCGAGCATGCCGATCGTGAGGCCGCGGCGGGTCGTGACCCGGCCGTCGTCGGGCTCGAGGCGGCCGGCGAGCACGGACATGAGGGTCGACTTGCCGTCGCCGTTGCGGCCGACGACGCCGATGCGGGAGCCCTCGTCGATGCCGAGCGTCACCCCGTCGAGGACGACCTTGGTCGGGAATTCGAGCTTGAGGTTCTCTGCGCCTAGTAGGTGTGCCACCCGACGAGCGTAGGCGACGGCGGCTGACCGGGCGGACCGCGTCAGCAGCGCCGCCCGGCTGCACTCAGCCCAGCGACGCCGTCCACTCGTCGGGGCCGTCCGTGAACGCCTGGCGCTTCCAGATCGGCAGGCGCTCCTTGACCAGGTCGACGAGCGCCGAGCAGGCGGCGAAGGCCTCGGCCCGGTGGGGCGAGGCGACGGCGCAGGCGAGCGCGACGTCGCCGATCTCGAGGTCGCCGACGCGGTGCTGCACCGCGATGGTGACCGCGGGGTGCTCCGCCGCGATCTGCTCGGCGACGGAGCCCATGACCTCACCCGCCGACGGGTGCTGCTCGTAGTGCAGCGCGGCCACGTCGCGGCCGCCGTCGTGGTCGCGCACGACGCCCTCGAACGTCACGATCGCCCCGGAGGCGCGGCTCTCGACGATCACGGAGCACTCGGCCGCCGAGAGCACCGTCTCGACCACCTCGGCGAGCAGCACGCGCCCGCTGGGGCCGGTCGGGGTCGCCACCGCGTCGGGGTCGCCCCCCTCGGCCTCGAGGACGGCGTCGGCGGCCGCTTCTTCTCCCGCGGCGCTGAGGGCAGGGCCCTCGACGGGTCGTGCGTTGTCGAGGGAGTCAGTCATGAGCGCCTCCGGAGAGCTGGTCGAGCAGGTGATCGATCAGGGGGTCGAGGACGGCGAGCCCGTCGCGCACTCCCCCGCGGGAGCCGGGCAGGTTGACGACGACCGTGCGGCCGGCGACGCCGGCCAGCCCCCTCGAGAGCAGGGCCGTGGGGGTGGCGGCCGTGCCGCGCCTCCTCATCTCCTCGGCGATGCCGGGGATCTCGCGGTCGAGCAGCGGAGCGGTCTGCTCGGGGGTGCGGTCGGTGGGCGTGAGGCCGGTGCCGCCGGTGGTGAGCACGACGTCGACGCCCTGCGCCAGGACCGCGGCGAGCGCCTCGCCCACGGGGGCGCCGTCGGCGACGACCACCGGCTCGCCGGCGAGCCAGCCGCGTGCGGCGAACCAGTCGCGGATCACCGGGCCGGTGAGGTCGGGCGACGTCCCGGCGGCGGCTCGGGTGGAGGCGACGACCACGACGGCGCGACGCGGGACGTCGGCGGGCGCATCGGCGGGCGCGTCGGCGGCGGACGGCTCGGCGGCGGGCGACGACGTCATCGCGACCAGGCCCCGCTCTTGCCGCCCGACTTCTCGAGCACCTTGACGTCGCCGATCACGGCGAGGTGGTCGACGGCCTTGATCATGTCGAAGAGGGTGAGGGCCGCGACGGTCGCCGCGGTCAGCGCCTCCATCTCGACGCCCGTGACGCCTCGGGTCCGGACGCGGGCGACGACGGTGACCGACGCCTCCTCGGCCCCGGTGTCGGCCCCGTCGGTCTCGAAGTCGACCGTGATCGCGCCGAGCGGCAGGGGGTGGCAGAGCGGGATGAGGGCCGGGGTCTGCTTCGCGGCCATGATGCCGGCGATGCGCGCGGTGCCGAGCGCCTCGCCCTTGGGCAGCGTGCCGTCGACCAGGCGGGCGACGACGTCGGGTCGGGTCGTGAGCACGGCCTGCGCGGCGGCCTCGCGGCTGGTCTCGGCCTTGCCCGTGACGTCGACCATGTGGGCCGATCCGTCGGGCCGGACGTGGGTGAGGTCGCCGACCGGCTGCTGCCCGGTCGACGCGGGCGGGTCGCCGTGCGCGTCGTCACTCATCGAGTGTCCAGACTACGACCTCGTCGCCCTCGTCGAGCCGGTCGACGCCGACCGGGACGTGCACGAGGACGGTCGCCTCGGCGTGTGCGGCGAGGAGGTGCGAGCTCGGCCCGCCGACGAGCACGACCCTGCCGTCGACGTCGAGTCGTCCGCGCCTCAGCTGGTGCTTGCCGACGGGCGAGTCGGCGGCCTCCCCCATCGGCGCCCTGCGGTGCAGCCGTGCTGGGCCGACGCCGGTCGCGTCGTGCAGCACCGGTCGGAGGAACGCCTCGAACGAGACGAGCGCGCTGACCGGGTTCCCGGGGAAGCAGACGACGGGCAGGTCGTGGTCGCGGAGGGCGAGCGTGCCCCAGCCCTGCGGGCCGCCGGGCTGCATCGCCACGTGCCCGAAGACGACGCCGGCCGGCTCGAAGGCGTCGCGGACCACCTCGTAGGCGCCGGCGCTGACGCCCCCGGTCGTGAGCACGAGGTCGACGGACCCGCCGTGCCGGGCCACCACGGCGAGCAGGGCGTCCGCGTCGTCGGAGACGCGCTCGACGACGACGTCGGCGCCGACGTCGACGAGGGCCGCGGCGAGGCCCGCGCCGTTGGCGTCGTGGATCGTGCCGGGGGCGAGCTCGGCACCGGGCGCGCTCAGTTCTTCGCCGGTCGAGACCAGCAGGAGGCGCGGGCGGCGGACGACCTCGACGGTCACCAGCCCGGAGGCGGCCAGCACGCCCCAGCGCGCCGGGGTCAGCACCGTGCCGGCGCGCAGCAGGACGCTGCCGGCGGAGACGTCGCTGCCGGCGGCGCGGACGAAGGTCCCCTCGGCCACGGGGCCCCGGAGGCCGACGCGGGCGGTGCTCCCGGCGGCGGGGAACGCGGGCGGGTCGGCCCGCTCGATCGGGACGACCGCGACGGCGCCCTCGGGGACGGCGGCGCCGGTCATGATCGGCGCGGCGGTGCCGGGGCGGAGGGCCGGACCGGTGCGGCCGGCCGGGATCGGGTCGACGACCACCAGGTCGAGGTCGCCGGAGCGGGCGGCGTCGGGGGCGGCGAGGGCGTAGCCGTCCATCTGCGAGTTGGCGAAGGGGGGCAGGTCGAGCGGGGCGACGACGTCGGCCGCGAGCACCCGACGGCGGTGCCGGTCGGGCTCGGCCGCGATGCGGACCGGGTCGACGAGGAGGGCCTCCCCAGGACGCCGCGCCAACGCCCCCTCCACCAGCGCCCGGACGGCGATCTGGTGCTGCTCGACTGTGCGCACGGGTTCCTCTCACGGCGGTCGTCGATAGCGTAGCGAGCGTGACCGACACCTCCTCCTCCTCGTCCCCCGGCCTCCCCCGCGTCGACGTCGCCGTCATCGGCGGCTCCGGCCTGTACTCGCTCTTCGCGCCCGGCACGGCGAGGAGCCACGTCGTCGAGACGCCCTACGGGCCGACGTCGAGCGAGGTGACGATCGGCGAGATGGGCGGCAAGACCGTCGCGTTCCTCACCCGGCACGGCAAGGGCCACTCCGTGCCGCCGCACCGCATCGACTTCCGCGCGAACGTCTGGGCCCTCGCCTCGCTCGGCGCGAAGGCGGTCGTGTCGTCGTCCGCCGTGGGCGGGGTCAGCCCCGAGTACCCGCCGGGCACCATGGTCGTCACCGACCAGTTCATCGACCGCACGTGGGGCCGTCCCGACACCTTCTTCGACGTCGAGGGCGGGGTGCAGCACCTCGTCGCCGCCGACCCGTTCGACCCGGTGCTGCGGGCCGCCGCCGTCACGGCCCTCGAGGCCCAGGGCGAGCCGTTCGCCCCGACCGGCACCTGCGTCGTCATCCAGGGCCCGCGCTTCTCGACCCGGGCCGAGTCGCTCTGGTTCCGCGCCGCCGGGGCGCACACGATCAACATGACGATGTACCCGGAGGTGCCCCTCACCCTCGAGCTCGGCATGGGCGCCGTCAACATCTCGTTCGTCACCGACAGCGACGCCGGCCTCGCGCCCGAGGAGGGCCAGGAGGGCACCGACGACGACGCGGTCAGCCACCAGCTCGTGATGGAGCGCCTCGCCGCGGCCCAGCCGCGCATCGTCGCTGCCATCGAGGCGATCGTCGCCGGGCTGCCGGCCGACTACGCGCCGCGCGAGCTAGTTCCTGCGGCCGCGACCGCGGCGGTGCTCGCGCGCCCCGTGCGGTCGGCGACGTCGTGAGCGACGCGACGGGCGCCTCCGGGGCGACGGCTCCCGCCGACCCGACCAGCGCCTCCTCGTCGCCCGGGCTGCTGCTCGTGACGGGCGGCGCCGGCTTCATCGGCTCGGCCGTCGTCGAGCAGGCCCTTGACCGCGGTTGGTCCGTGCGGGTGCTCGACTCGCTGCGGCCCGACGTGCACGGCGGCCCGCCCACGCTCGACCCTCGGGTCGACTTCGTCCACGGGGACGTCCGCGACGCAGCGGTCGTCGACGCCGCGCTCGTCGGCGTCGACGCGGTCTGCCACCAGGCGGCCAAGGTCGGCCTCGGCGTCGACTTCCAGGACGCTCCGGACTACGTCGACAGCAACGAGCACGGCACGGCCGTGCTGCTCGCCGCGATGGACCGGGCGGGCGTCGACCGGCTCGTCGTCGCCTCGTCGATGGTCGTCTACGGCGAGGGCAGCTACCGCACGAGCGCAGGCGAGACCGAGCGACCGGCCCCCCGTCGCGTCGCCGACCTCGACGCCGGCGTCTTCGACCCGCGCGACGCCGACGGCGAGCTGCTCGAGCCGCAGCTGATCGCGGAGGACGCCCCGCTCGACCCGCGCAACGTCTACGCGATCACGAAGCTGACGCAGGAGCACCTGTCGACCTCGTGGGCCCGCAGCACCGGCGGCCGCGCCGCCGCCCTGCGCTACCACAACGTCTACGGGCCGGGCATGCCGCAGAACACCCCCTACGCCGGGGTGGCGTCGCTGTTCCGCTCCGCGCTCGAGCGCGGCGAGGCGCCCCGCGTCTACGAGGACGGCGCCCAGCGGCGCGACTTCGTGCACGTGCGCGACATCGCCTCGGCCAACCTCACGGCCCTCGACTGGACGGCCACGCAGCAGCCCGACTCGTTCCGGGCGTTCAACGTCGGCAGCGGCACCGTGCACACGATCGGCGAGATGGCGGAGGCGCTGGCCCGCGAGGCCGGCGGGCCTGCTCCCGTGGTCACCGGCCAGTACCGCGCGGGCGACGTGCGCCACGTCACCGCGTCGTCGGCCCGCCTCCGGGACGAGCTCGGCTGGAGCCCGGCCGTGTCGTTCGAGCAGGGCATGCGCGAGTTCGCGACGGCCCCGTTGCGCGCCGCCGTCGGAAGCTGACGCCGCGCCGGCACGTCCTGAGGGGCAGCACGGGCCAGTTCGTCGTCGACGGTCCGTCGACACGGACCGTGCGGGACGGACCCGCCCGTGTTCTGTGCCCGGGCAGGCCGGGCGGACCGAGCAGGGTCGGCCACCCCCCGTCCGGGGCAGGCTCGGCCCCTCCCAAGGCGGTGTCCGTATCGTCGACAGGATGAGCAGTCCCCAGGTCGACGTCGTGCTCCCCTGTCTCGACGAGGCAGGGGCGCTGCCCTGGGTGCTCGGGCGCCTGCCCGAGGGCTGGCGCGCGATCGTCGTCGACAACGGCTCGACGGACGGCTCGGCCGACGTCGCCCGCGAGCACGGCGCCCTGGTCGTCGAGGAGGCGCGTCGCGGCTTCGGCGCAGCCGCCCATGCCGGTCTCGAGGCCGCCACCGCCCCCTACGTGGCCTTCTGCGACGCCGACGCGTCGATGGACCCCGCCGACCTGCCGACGCTCGCCGCCCCTGTGCTGGCAGGCGAGGCAGAGCTCGTGCTCGGGCGGCGACGCCCCACGGCGCGCGGCGCCTGGCCGTTCCACGCCCGTGTCGCGAACCGCGTGCTCGCGCACCTGATGCGCCGCGCCTCCGGCGTCGCCCTGCACGACCTCGGCCCGATGCGCGTCGCCAGCCGCGAGGGGCTGCTCGGCCTCGGCCTCCTCGACCGCCGGAGCGGCTACCCCCTCGAGATGGTGCTGCGCGCCTCCGAGGCGGGCTGGCGCATCCACGAGCTCGACGTGCCGTACTCGCCGCGCGTCGGCCGCAGCAAGGTGACCGGCACGATCCGCGGCACCGCGCGGGCCGTCGAGGACATGTCGCGGCTGCTGAGGGAGGCAGGCCGATGACGACCGTCGTGGTGATCTGCAAGGAGACCCTGCCGGGCAAGGTCAAGACGCGCCTGCACCCTCCCCTGACCCTCGAGCAGGCCGCCGAGGTGGCGGCCGCCGCGATCCAGGACACCCTCGCCGTGGTGCGCCAGCTGCCCGCGAGCCGACGCGTCCTGCTCTTCGACGGCAACCGAACTCCCCCCGGCTCCGAAGACTTCGATGTGATCCACCAGATCGGCGGCGGCCTCGACGCACGGCTCGGAGCCCTCTTCGACGAGGTCGACGGCCGCACCGTGCTCGTCGGCATGGACACCCCGCAGCTCACGACGGCGGACCTCGCCCCTGCCTTCGACGACCCGGCCGACGACGTCGACGCCTGGTTCGGCCCGGCGAACGACGGCGGCTTCTGGGCGCTCGGCCTCGAGCGGCCCACCGGCGACCTGCTCCGCGGCGTCCCGATGTCGCAGGACGACACCGGAGCCCACCAGCTGCGCCGCCTCGCCGAGGCCGGGCTCCGCGTCCGCACCCTGCCCGAGCTCGTCGACGTCGACACGATCGACGACGCGCGGCTCGCCGCCGCCGCCGGCCCCGACACCCTCTTCGCGCAGGCCCTGCGCCGACTCGACCCCATCACCGCAGGCGGTCCCGACGCCTCCCGGCCCACCCCCGAGGAGACCCTCTCGTGACCATGACCGCCGACCCCCAGCCCACCTTCGGCTCCGGAGGCGCGGAGCCGTACGCCCGCGCCCTGCGCCGCGAGGGGCGGCTCCAGCTCGTCCGCTCGCCGGGCACCGCCCGCCAGGGCTCGCGCTCGGCTGCCGTCGCCCTCGACGCACCGGCCGACGCCGACGCCCTCGACCTCGACGCGTTCGACGTCGCCCGCTGGAGCCGCGGCGCGGACGTCGCCGACCTCAGCACCATCCTCGACGCCTCCTCCGTGCTCGACATCGGCTGCGGCCCCGCCCGGATGGTGCGCGCCGCCGTCGACCGCGGGCTCGGCGCCCTCGGCGTCGACGTCTCCGTCACCGCCGTCGCCATGGCCGTCGACGCCGGCCTCCCGGTCGTGGCGGGCTCGGTCTTCGACGCGCTGCCGGGCGAGGGGACGTGGGACGTCGCCCTGCTGCTCGACGGCAACATCGGGATCGGCGGCGACCCGACCGCCCTGGTGGCTCGCGCCTCCTCCGTGGTCGCCCCCACGGGGTCCGTGGTCGTCGAGACCGCGGCCGACCCGGCGGCCGACGTCGCCTACGACGCCCAGGTCGTCGACGAGCAGGGCCGCGCGAGCGCGACCTTCCCGTGGGCCGAGGTCGGCCGCGAGGCGCTCGGCCGGCACGCCTCCGCCGCGGGCCTGCGCGTGTCGCAGACCTGGTCGGTGGGCCGCCGCACGTTCTGCCGGCTCGTCCGCGCCTCCTAGGCCGGGAACCGACCCGGAAGCGACTCACCGACGCAGAACATCGCGTCGGTGCGTCGGTGCGGCGTCGCCTCAGCCGGGATCGAGACCGCGACGGCCTCAGGCGCACCAGGACCCGCGCGTCAGGCCGCGCGGCGCGCCTCGCGGCGGCGGGCCAGCACGGTCCACGCGACCACGGCGAGCGCCGTGAGCACGACGACGACCAGCCAGGCCACGCCGAGCCGCACGCCGTAGTCGAACGGCAGCACGGTGTCGTTCTTCGGCCCCCGCGCCTTCGCGATGATCTCGGGCACGACGACCAGCGTCAGCACGACCCCGAGGACGATCCCGACCTGCACGATCGCGAGCACCGCCGGGCTGATGCGCCGCCCCGTCCGCCCGACGAGCAGGGCGATCCCGGCGACGACCGGGGCGATGATGGCGTCGTGCGCGATCACGGCGCCGATCAGCCAGACGAGCAGCCCGCCGTAGCGGGTGGGCGACACGGTCTCGGTGAGCACCCAGCCGCCGAGGCCGATCAGGGCGACGCCGACGACGACCAGCACGGCCCGGGCGACGCGCACCCCGCGCCCGGAGGATCCAGAGCCGGAGGCGGAGGACGAGGGAACGGCGGGGACGGCCGACGAGCGCGTCATCAGATCACCTCGATCAGGCTGAGCCACTTGGTCTGCAGGACTCCCGGACGCCCGGGGGCGATCATCCGGGCGGGGTAGCCGTGCTCGATGTCGAGGCGGCCGCCGTTCACCTCGAGGGCGACGAGCGTGGTGGGGTCGTTCGCGTACTCGGGGCCCATGAGCATGACGCGGTAGCCGCCCTTCTCCTCGAGGCTCGTGACGCGCAGCGACCGGTCGGCCGGCGCTCCGACGAGCGCCATCAGCTCGACGAGGCGCGGGCCGCGCCACTGTGCGGTCTGGCTCCAGCCCTCGACGCACGAGATCGGGAGGCGCTCGTCGCCCTGGGCCATCGCCTCCAGGTCCGCGGCCGTGAAGGCCATCGTCCGCTCGCCGTGGGCGATCGTGAGGGTCCAGTCGGGGTCCATCGCGGTCTCGAGCACCTTGGCGGCCGAGGCGGTCCGGTTCACCGGCAGGTCGTTCGGGCCGATGCCGCGCTGGCGGGGACCGAAGGCGTTGAGCGGCTCCAGCGGCGTGAAGGACTGGCCGGCGGTGAGCGCGACGACGCCGACGGTCGAGGCACCGACCGCGCCGAAGAAGCCCCGGCGCGACACGCGGCTGCGAGCAGGGTCGCGCTCGGGCTCGCGGGCGTCGTCGATCCAGCGCGTGACGCGGCCGACCAGCCCGCGGGGCTGCGCGGCTGCGGGATCGGCCGCCGCGGGCTGCGAGGTCGAGGTCGAGATCGAGGTCGGAGCGTCGTCGCGGCGCATCCGCGCGAGCTCGCGCACGGCCTCGTGCTCGGCCCGCGCGGGGTCGAGCTCGCCCGCCGGCTCGACGAACCGGCCGTCGGCGTCGTAGCTGTCGCGGGCCCGCCAGTAGCGCGTGATCAGCGGGAGCTTCACGGCGATGTGGACGGCGAGCGAGCCGATGATCACGAACGACAGGGCGAAGTGCACCTGCTTGAACGGGAACGGCCACGGGTACCACTGGTACGTGTTGAGCAGGCCCGTGACGAGCTGCAGCACCGACGTCGAGATGAACAGGGCGATGGAGGCGCGCTCGAGCACCTGCACCGGGTGCCGCACCGGAGGGTGCTGGAACAGCTGCGGGAACACGGCGTGCAGCTTGCCGAGCAGCAGCGGGATCGACGCGATGCCGGCCGTGATGTGGATGCCCTGCGTCACCTGGTAGAGCCAGACGGGCGAGGTGGGGAACCGCATCCACGATGCGGGCTCCTGCAGGAAATGGCTGTAGAGGCCGGTCAGCAGGCAGACCAGGAACGCGACGGCCAGCAGCCGCCCGAGCACGGTCGCCGAGCGCGCGTTCCGCACCGGCGACGACGCCGCAGTGCGGAGGGTGAGGAGCAGGCGTCTCATGGGGTTCATCTCGGCTCGGCCGTGCGTGGTCGCGGACTCCCAGGCCGGTGTCGACCAGACTGGACAGGTGCGTACTCTATTCGCGGCCGTCGCCGTCACCGGATTGGCGGCGTCCGTGGCGTGGGGCGTTCTCGAGCTGGGATTCCTGCGGGAGGAGCTCCGCGCCTCCTACGTGGTGTGGACCGCGGTGTGCTGGGCGTTCTTCGTCGTGGCCCTCCTGCTGCTGCGCCGGGTGCCCGCGCGGGCGGTCACGGCGCTCGTGCTCGCGGGCACGGCCCTCGTCGGCGGCGCGGCCCTCGTCGGCGACCCGAACACGAGCACCGACCCGGCCCGCTACGCCTGGGACGGCATCGTCCAGGTGAACGGCGTCTCGCCGTACGCGCACACCCCCGACTCGGGTGAGCTGCGCGACCTGCGCCCCGACTGGATCTTCCCGGAGTCGGCGCCCTTCACCCGGGACGACGGCACGATCGGCGAGCGGTGCAGCCAGCCCGACCGGCAGATCCACCGCGCCTACGACACCGAGACGGGCGACGTCGTCTGCACGGCGATCAACCGGCCGGAGGTCCCGACGATCTACCCGCCCGCGGCCGAGCTGTACTTCGCCGGCGTGCGGGCCCTGGTGGGCCCCGAGGTCGGTTTCTTCCCGCTGCAGCTCACCGGCGCGCTGCTCGTGCTCGGCACGACCGTCGCGCTCGTCGTCACCCTCCGCCGCCGCGGCCTCGACCCGCGCTGGGCGGCTCTCTGGGGCTGGTGCCCGCTCGTCGTCGGCGAGGGGATCACCAACTCGCACGTCGACCTGCTGGGGGCCGTGCTCGTCGTCGCGGCCACGCTGCTCGTCGCGACCGGCCGGCGCTGGCGGGGCGGCATCGCTCTCGGCGCCGCCGTCGCGACCAAGCTCATCCCGGCGATCGCCGCTCCTGCCCTGCTGCGCCGTCAGCCGGCGAAGGTCGTCGTCGCCTCGATCGTCACGTTCGCCCTGCTCTACGTGCCCTACGTCGCCACGACCGGCTGGCAGGTGCTCGGCTACCTGCCCGGGTACCTCACGGAGGAGGGCTACCAGGACGGCTCCCGGTTCGTCTTCATGTCCGCGTTCCTGCCCGACGCGTGGACGACGCCCGTCGTCGCCCTGCTGCTGGCCGTGACGGCCGCCCTCGTCTGGGTCAAGACCCCGGTCGACAGCCCCTGGCTCGGCCAGCTCGTGATGATCGGCGTCGTGCTCGTGGCCGTCAGCCCGCGCTACCCCTGGTACGCCCTGCTGCTCGTGCCGTTCGTCGCGCTGACGGGGCGGTGGGAGTGGCTCGCGATCCCGCTCGCCCTGCTCGTGCGTCAGCTCGAGCCGTACATGGCCCTGCAGCGGGCGTCGCTGGCGACGGCGGTGCTCGTCATCCTGCTCGTGTCGCTCTGGCGGGCCGGGCCGGGCTGGTCCGAGCGGCTGGGGGACGTCGTCGTCTCCGACGCCCGTCGACTGCGACGACTCGTACGCCGTGGACCCGCACGTGCGGCGGTGATCTCCGACTGACGCCGCAGCAGCGGAACGAAACCGGTAGGATCGGCGCATGCCAGAGACCCTGTACCGCGTCAGCGAGGCCGCCGCACTGGTCGGCGTCTCGGACGACACCGTCCGCCGCTGGGCCGAGGCCGGGCGCCTCGTGCTCGTCCCGGGCCCCGGCGGACGCCTCGCGGTCGTCGGCTCGGAGCTGGCCCGCGTCGCGAGCGAGCAGGCGGCGCACGCCGCGCCTCCTCGCGGCGGTTCCGGGAGCGACGCCTCGGGCGCGGTCGTCAGCGAGCGCAACCGGTTCACGGGCATCGTCACGGCGATCGTCCGGGACACGGTCATGGCGCAGGTCGACGTCCAGGCCGGCCCGTTCCGGGTCGTGTCGCTGATCAGCAGGGAGGCGGCCGACGAGCTGGGGCTGGAGGTCGGCAGCCCCGTGGTCGCGAGCGCGAAGGCGACGAACGTGAGCGTCACGCTCGGGCGGCTGGGCGAGACGGCGCCCGCGCCCACCGAGACCGAGGGCGAGATCGCTCGATGACGACTGCACGCCGCACCCGCGCCTCCTCCGCCCGCGCGCCCTTCGCCCTCGCCCTCGCCGCCGGCGCTGCCGCGCTGCTCGTGCTGAGCGCCTGCTCCTCCGGGGGCGCGGGCGACGACCCGACCGCCTCGGGCACCCCCGTCGCGAGCCCCGCCGCCGCGCCGACCGGCGAGATCACGGTGCTGGCCGCCGCCTCCCTGACGGAGACCTTCGACGCCCTCGCGGCCGACTTCGAGGCGGCGAACCCCGGCACCACCGTCACCATCAGCTACGGCGGCAGCTCGGCACTCGCCCAGCAGATCGTCGCCGGGTCGCCTGTCGACGACTTCTTCAGCGCCAGCGCCGCCACCATGGAGACCGTGACCGACGCGGGCCTCGCCGAGGGCGAGCCCGCCACGTTCGCGCGCAACGCGCTCGAGATCGCCGTGCCCGCCGGCAACCCCGGCGGCGTGACCTCGCTGGCCGACCTCGCCTCGCCCGACGTGACCGTCGCGCTGTGCGCGGTCGAGGTGCCCTGCGGCGCGCTGGCCACGACGGTGCTCGAGGCCGAGGGCGTCAGCGTCACCCCGGCGACGCTCGAGCCCGACGTGAAGAGCGCCCTCACGAAGGTCGAGCTCGGCGAGGTCGACGCGGCGCTCGTCTACGAGACCGACGTCGAGGCGGCCGGCGACTCGGTCGAGGGGATCGCGGTGGGCGACGCGTCGATCCCGACCACCTCGTACCTCGCCGCCCGCCTCGCCGATGCCCCGAACCCCGACCTCGCGGAGGCGTTCCTCGTCTTCGTGCTGTCGTCGACCGGTCAGGACGCGCTCGCCGACGCCGGCTTCCGGGTCGGCTGACCCGGTCGCCGTGCAGCTGCTCCCCGACCGGCGCGACCGTTCCGGTCGACGCGACCGCCGCCTCCCCCGTGATCCGCGCCGGCGGCGTGACGGCGGAGCGCTGCGTGACCGGCGCCTCCCCGTCGCCGTGCTCGTGCCGGCGCTCGTCGGGCTGGCGCTGCTCGTGCTGCCGGCCGTGGCGTTGCTCGTGCGTGCCCCGTGGTCGACCCTCGGCCAGCGGCTCGCGAGCGAGACCGTGCTCGACGCCCTGCGGGTGTCGGTCACGAGCGCGCTGCTCGCGACCGCGATCAGCCTGCTGCTGGGCGTCCCGTTGGCGTGGCTGCTGACGGCCAGCGACGCGTGGCCGGCGGTCTGGCGGCGCCTCCTGCGGGCCGTCGTGACCGTGCCGCTCGTGCTGCCGCCGGTCGTCGGCGGCATCGCGCTGCTCTACCTGCTCGGGCGCAACGGCTTGCTCGGCCGCCCCCTCGACGCGGCCCTCGGCATCACGATCCCGTTCACGCTCGCGGCCGTCGTGATCGCGCAGACGTTCGTCGCGATGCCGTTCCTCGTGCTCAGTGTCGAGGGGGCGCTGCGCGGCGTCGACCGCGGGCTCGACGACGCGGCCGCCTCGCTCGGGGCGTCGCGCTGGTACGCGTTCCGTCGGGTGACGGTGCCCCTGGTCGTCCCCGGCGTCACCGCGGGAGCCGTGCTCTGCTTCGCCCGGGCCCTCGGCGAGTTCGGCGCGACCATCACCTTCGCGGGGACGTTCCCCGGACGCACCCAGACCCTCCCCACGAGCGTCTACCTGGCCCAGCAGAGCGATCCCGAGACGGCGGTCGCGATCTCGCTGCTGCTGCTGGCGGTCGGGGTCGGGGTCCTGTTGCTGCTGCGCGACCGGTGGCTGACGACGGGGGCACGGTGAGCGAGGGCGGGCTGAGCGCTCGGCTGCGGGTGGACCGCGGGTCGTTCGCGCTCGAGCTCGACCTCGACGTGGCCCCCGGCGAGGTCGTCGCCCTGCTCGGCCCGAACGGCGCGGGCAAGTCGTCCGCGCTCGGGGCGCTCGCGGGCCTGCTGCCCGCCGACGGGTCGCGGGTGGTCGTCGACGGACACGTCCTCGACGGGCGCGTCCTGGACGGGTACGGCCTGGACGGGCCCGGTGCGGACGACGTGCCGGTCGTCCGGGTCCCCGCCCGCGACCGCCGCGTCGGCACCGTCTTCCAGGACCACCGCCTGTTCCCGCACCTCACCGCCCTCGAGAACGTCGCCTTCGGTCCCCGCAGCCGCGGCGTCCCCGCCCGCACGGCCCGCGAGCTGGCCCAGGTCGAGCTCCGCAGGGTCGGCCTCGCGTCGCTCGCCGGTCGCCGACCCTCGGAGCTCTCCGGCGGCCAGTCGCAGCGCGTGGCGGTGGCGCGGGCGCTGGCTGCCGACCCGCGCCTCCTGCTGCTCGACGAGCCGCTCGCGGCCCTCGACGCCGAACAGCGCCCGGCCGTGCGCACGGCGCTCGCCGACGTGCTGCAGGAGGTGCGGGTCGCGACGCTGCTCGTCACGCACGACCCCGTGGACGCCGTCGCGCTCGCCGACCGCGTCGTCGTGCTCGAGGGAGGCGTCGTCGTCCAGCGCGGGACCCCGACCGAGGTGCTCACCGACCCGCACACCTCCTACGTGGCCTCGCTGACCGGGGCCACCGTGTGGACGCCGAGGGGGTCGTCGGCGACGGGCCACGGAGCTCGCGCCCTGCTGCCGGGCGGGCTCGCCGTCTCGTCGACGCGGCCCCTGGCGGACGGGCCCACGCGCGTGTCGGTGCCGGTCGAGGCGGTGACGCTGGTGGGGCCCGACGGGCTCGACGGGCGGGGCGGGCTCGACGGGCTGGGCGGGCTCGACGGGCTGGGCGGGCCCGACGGGCGGGCCGGGCAGTCCGGCCAGGCCTGGGACGACGGACCTGGTGAGCCTGCAGGAGGCGCCCTGCACGTCCCGATCCCGGCGCGCGTCGTGAGCGTCGAGCAACGCCTCTCGCGGCTGGCCGTGACCGTCGTCACCGACCAGGGGTCGCTCTCGGCCGTCGCCGAGCTGCCCCTCGCGACCGCCGACGGCGCCCGGCTCCGGCGCGGCGACCGGGTCGGGCTGCTGCTCGACCCGGAGCGCGTCACGATCGCGTGAGCGTGAGCGTGAGCGTGAGCGCCGGGGTCGGACTCCGTGATGAACCGCGAACCGCACCATGAACCGCGTTCTTTCTCAGTTCATGATTCGGTTCGCGGTTCATGCCGACCGACAGCGCGGCGCAGCGGCTTGCAGCGGCGCACGGCGGCGTCGCCTACTCTCAGGGGATGACGGTCTCGCTCGGTCTGCCCACGATCCCCCGCCGTCTCGCGGCGGGCGAGACGGCCGCCGCGAGCGCCGCCCTGCCGCCGCGTCCCGGGCCGGACTCGGCCCCCGGCCTGCTCGACCGCTTCGGCCGGACGGCGACCGACCTGCGCGTGTCGCTGACCGACCGCTGCAACCTGCGCTGCACCTACTGCATGCCGGCCGACGGCCTGCCCTGGCTGCCCAAGGACCAGGCCCTCAGCGCCGACGAGATCGTCCGGCTGGTGAGCATCGGCGTCCGCGACCTCGGCGTCCGCCAGGTGCGGTTCACCGGGGGCGAGCCGCTGCTGCGCGCCGATCTCGTCGACATCGTGCGGCGCGTCGCCGCCCTCGAGCCGCGACCCGACATCTCGCTGACGACCAACGCCATCGGCCTCGCCCAGCGTGCCCGCGCCCTTGCCGACGCCGGGCTGGACCGCATCAACGTGTCGCTCGACTCGCTGCACGCCGAGACGTTCGAGACGCTGACCCGCCGCCCGTTCCTCGACAAGGTGCTGGCCGGCGTCGACGCTGCGGCGGCCGCGGGGCTCACCCCGATCAAGATCAACGCGGTGCTGCTGCCCGGGGTCAACGACCACGAGGCGGCCGACCTGCTGGCCTGGTCGCTCGACCGGGGGCACGAGCTGCGCTTCATCGAGCAGATGCCCCTCGACGCGGACCGGACCTGGCACCGCGCCTCCTTCGTGACGGCCGACGACATCCGTGGCCGACTCGCCGAGCGCTTCGTGCTGAGCCCCCACGCCGCCCCGCGCGACGGTGCGCCCGCGGAGCGGTTCGACGCGGTCGGCCTCGGCGCGGAGTCCCACCTCGTCGGCACCGTCGGCATCATCGCGTCGGTCAGCGAGCCGTTCTGCGGCGACTGCCGTCGCACCCGCCTCACCGCCGAGGGAGGCGTGCGCAGCTGCCTGTTCGGCGACGCCGAGACCGGCCTGCGCGACCCGCTGCGGGCCGGGGCGAGCGACGCCGAGCTCGCCGACCTGTGGCGCGGCGCTATGTGGGCGAAGCCGGCCTCGCACGGCATCGACCGCGACGACTTCGTCCAGCCCGTCCGCACCATGAGCGCCATCGGAGGCTGACCGTGACCCGCACGACCCTGAGGTTCTTCGCCGCCGCGCGTGCCGCCGTCGGCCGGGACGAGCAGGTCGTCGACGTGCCGGACGGCGAGAGCGCGACGATCGGGCGGCTGCTCACCGAGGTGCGGCCCGTCGAGGGCACGTCGGCGGCCGACTGGCGCGACGTGCTGCTGCGCTGCTCGTTCCTCGTCGACGGGCTGACGACGCGCGACCGCGAGCAGGTCGTGGCCGACGGCGACGTGGTCGACGTCATGCCGCCCTTCGCCGGCGGCTGAGCCCGGACGCCGTTCCGCTCGTCAGGGGCGGGCGGCCGAGGAGGCGCGCAGCTGCCAGCCGAGCATGCCCCCGTCGAGCACGGCCACGTCGAACCCGTCGGCGACGAGCAGCTCCGCGGCCGCCCGGGCGCGCGGGCCACGGGCGCAGTACGCGATGACGGGGAGCTCCGGGTCGAGCTCGGGCCTCTGACGGGTGCGGACCCCGAGGCCCGCCGCGAGCACGTCGCCTGGCAGGTGCGCGAAGTCGTGCTCGTCGGGCTCGCGCACGTCGAGCAGGGTGAACGCCGCCTCGCCCGCGTCCCGCGCGGCGAGCAGCTCGGCGAGCTCGTCGGCGGACACGTCGGGGCTGCGGGTGCCGCGGGGCTGGTCGGCCAGGGGTGTCGGCGAGCCGGCCCGCGCCTCCTCGTGCCCGTCGCGCAGCGCCCCGGCGGCGCTGGCCGTCCGCACCTCGTTCGCCGCCGCCCGCTCCCGCGCGCGGTGCGGAGCGCGTCGGAGGCGGCTCTCGCGCCACGAGGCGGAGCCCGCGTCGATCGTCACGACCCGGCCGAGCAGGGGCTCGCCGACGCCCGTGACGAGCTTGACGACCTCGCTGGCCATGACCGAGCCGACGGTGCCGCAGAGCGGTCCGAGCACCCCGACGTCGGCGCAGGACTCGTCCCAGCCGCCCGACGGCGGCGACGGGTGCAGGTCGCGGTAGTCGACGTCGCGGCCGTCGGGCGCGGCGTCCCAGAAGACGCTGACCTGGCCGTCGAGCCGGGCGACGCTGCCCCAGACGACGGGCAGCCCCCGGGCCGCGGCCTCGTCGGCGACGACGTAGCAGGTGTCGAACGAGTCGCTGCCGTCGACGACGACGTCGTACCCGTCGAGCATCGCGGCGGTGTCGGCCGAGAGCCGGACGGGGTGCACGACGACGTGCGTGTCGGGGGCGGTCGCCCGCACGCGCTCGGCGGCGATCCGCGCCTTCGGCAGGCCCACGTCCCCAGGTCCGAAGAGCACCTGACGCTGTAGGTTCGACCGGTCGACGACGTCGTCGTCGACCACTCCCAGCGTCCCCACACCCGAGGCTGCGAGATATTGGACAGCCGGAGATCCCAGACCGCCGGCGCCGACGACCAGCACGCGAGCCGCGCGCAGTCGGGCCTGGGCCTCGAGGCCGAAGCCCGGCAGCCGCACGGTGCGCGACCAGCGCTCGTCGGTCTCGTCCCCGGCCACCGGCCCCGACGAGCCCGACGCGACCGAGACGAGAGGGGGCAGTGACGACATGGCAGACCTCCGGAGAACGGCCGCGGACGACACGACCCCGCCCACAGTAACCCGCGACGCGGAGCCCGAGCAGCCGCCGACGCGCTCGTCGCCCGCGCGCCTCCTGGGCCGTCGCCACGCCGACGCGGTGCTGATCGGCGTGCTCGCGACGCTGGTCTCCGGCGCCTTCCTGTGGGTGCCCTCGGTCTGGTACGACGAGGCGGCGACGGTCGTCTCGGCCACCCGAACCTGGGGCCAGCTCTGGGCCATGATCCACACCGTCGACCTCGTGCACGCCGCCTACTACGCGTTCATGCACGTCTGGTTCGACGTGTTCCCGTACTCGCCCACGTCGCTGCGGGTGCCGAGCGCCCTCGCCACCGGCGTCGCGGCCGGCCTGACGGTGTCGTTGACCCGCATCCTCGTGGACCGGCGCACCGCCGTCGTCGCGGGCCTGCTCTTCGTGCTGCTGCCGCGCGTGACCTGGATGGGCGGCGAGGGCCGCTCGTACGCCCTCTCGGCGCTCTTCGCCGTCGCGCTCACGCTCGTGCTCGTCGTGGCCGCCCGACGCACCGCCGAGGACGGCCACGCCCGCACCCGCCGGTCGATCACGCTCTGGTGGGTCGGCTACGCCGTGCTCGCCGTCGTCGCCTGCGCCTTCTTCCTCTACATCGCGCTGCTCGTCGTCGGGCACGCCCTGACCATGCTCGTCCGCGTGCTGCGCGACCGGCGCGACCACGCCGCCGAGCGCGCGGCCGTCGACGAGTGGGCACGCACGGGCGCCGTCGCCGTCGTGCCCGCCTCGGGCGCCACCTCCGTGCGGTCGTCGCGCCGGGCGCTGCTCGGCTGGTTCGCCGGGGCCGGGGTCGCCGGCCTGGCCAGCCTGCCGCTGGCCTGGTTCATCGCCTCGCAGAACAGCCAGGTCAGCTGGATCGAACGACCGAGCTTCAGCACGCTCCGCGGCGTGCTCGTGACGCAGTGGTTCCAGGGCAACGAGAACTTCGCGGTCTTCGCGCTCGTCTGCGCCGGCGCGACCCTCGTCGTGCTGTCGCTGCGCCTCGTGCCCGCCGCCCGCGGCTTCGCCGAGGTCGTGCTGCCGTGGATGGTCGTGCCGACCGTCGGCCTCGTGGGCGTCTCGCTCGTCGTCGACCCGCTCTACTCGCCGCGCTACCTGACCTTCGGCACGCCCGCCATCGCGATGACGATGGCCGTCGCGATCGCGGCGATCCCGTGGCGTCGCGTGATCGCGCTGGTGTTGCTCGTCGCCGTCGTGCTGACCTCGCCCACGTACGTCGAGCAGCGACAGCCCGAGGCGAAGGACTCGTCCGCGTGGGACCAGGTCGCCGACCTCGTCGCCGGCGAGCGGGCGACCGAGGCCCCCGGCACCCTCGAGGGGGTCGTCTTCGGACCCGTCCGACGCCACCCCAAGGCGACGTCGCGCATCATCCAGGACACCTACCCCGAGGCCTTCCGAGGCATGTCCGACTTCACGCTCGAGACGCCCGGCTACGAGACCGACGGCCTCTGGGAGACCCAGTACCCGCTCGGCGACGTGCTCGACCGCACCGACGACCTCGACGTCGTCTGGCTCATCACGAGCGACAAGCAGGACTGGCGGCCGCGCGTCACCGAGCAGCTCGGCTCGGTCGGCTTCACGCTCGACCAGGAGTGGGGCCTCACCCGCACCAACGTGCTCAAGTTCACGCGCTGAGCCGACGCGAGCAGAGGAGGCGCGTGTCGGCCGGTCCTGACCGGGCCGGCCCCCGACAGCGCGAGCCGCGAGGCGCGCCGCGACCGCGCCTCCTAGTCGGTGATGACGCGGGCGCCGTGCACGGGCCCCGTCGCCCGCACGACGGTGAGGCGGGCCGCGCTGAGCGCGATCTGCAGCTCGAGGGCCCCGTCGAGGTCGGGTGCGAGGAAGGCGACGGTGGGCCCGGAGCCCGAGACGATCCCGGCGAGGGCGCCGTTGCCCTCGCCGAGCTCGAGCACGCGGCCGAGCCCCGGCTCGAGGTGCAGGGCGGGCGCCTGGAGGTCGTTGTGCATCACGTCGGCGAGCAGGTCGGCGTCGCCGGCCCGCAGCGCCTGCAGCACGCCGGTGTCGACGACGGGCTGGCGCACCGGCGAGATGTCGCTCGAGTGGCGCAGCCGGTGCTCGTCCAGCTCGCGGTAGACGGTCGGCGTCGACAGCCCGAAGTCGGCCAGGGCCAGCACCCACTGGAACTGCCCCTTCGCGAGCGCGGGGCTGAGCTCGTCGCCGCGGCCGGTGCCGACGGCGGTGCCGCCCGCGAAGGCGAAGGGCACGTCGGCCCCCAGCTCGGCCGACAGCTTGAGCAGGTCGTCCCGGCCGAGGCCCGTGCCCCAGAGGGCGTCGCAGGCCAGCAGCGTCGCGGCCGCGTCGGCCGAGCCGCCGCCCATGCCGCCCGCGACGGGCACCGCCTTCTCGATGCTGAGGTCGACGCCGCCCCGGTAGCCGGTGGTCGTCGCGAGGAGGCGGGCGGCACGCACCGCGAGGTTGCTCTCGTCGGTCGGCACCCCCGAGACGTCGACGCCGGGGCCCGCGGTCACCCGGACGGTGAAGTCGTCCGCCTTGCGTGCCCGCACGTCCTCGTACAGCGACACCGCCTGGTAGGCCGTCGCGAGCTCGTGGTAGCCGTCGTCCTGCAGGTCGCCGACGGCGAGGAACACGTTGATCTTGCCCGGGGCACGGGTGTGGACCACGGTCGGGCCGGCCACGGAGCTCATGGTCCCAACCTAGTCAGTTCTGTCGGTCCCCCATGACCCGGAACGCCCGGGTCATGGCTTCGCGCGCAGGCTCGACGCGCTCGGGGAGCCGCAGACGGCTCTGCGTGAGGCTGACGCTGCACTTGTCGCCCGTGCCGGGCGAGACCATCAGCTGCAGGCGCACGTCGCCCTCGAGCCGCCACCGTGCCGTCGGGTGCCCGACGGAGCGACTCGTGGCCTCGGGTGCTCCCCCGGCGAACGACGCGAACCGCTCGACGCCGAGGTCGAGCAGCTCGAGGGGTCCGCCCCTCAGGCTGCGGCTCACCGCGACCGAGAACGTGCCGTCCGGCTGCTGCCCCGGGAGCCGCATTCCGCGGGCCTGCTCGTAGCGCACGGTGATCGACTGGGCCCACCAGCCGGGCACCTCGTGCTCGTCGACGAGGAGGCGTGCGATCTGCGCGTGGGACAGCCGCGTGGCGTCCGCGGCGTCGAGCAACGCGAACCACTGCTCGCTGCTGCGGCCCGTGCCCGAGGCCAGGCGGGCGTCGCTGATGACCGCGGGTCGCCTCCGCTGGTGGTCGTCGCTGCCCTGCGTGCTCACGCCGCCAGCCTGCCAGCGACGAGCGCGCCGCGCGCCCTGCGGCTCAGCGCGTCGCCCGTGCCAGTGCCAGGAAGTCGTCGACGGTCAGCTGCTCGCCGCGCTCGGTCGGCGACAGTCCGGCGGCCTCGAGCGCGTCGGAGGCGGCGGCCGACGAGCCGTAGACGCTCGACAACGACTGCCGCAGCATCTTGCGGCGCTGCTGGAACGCGGCGTCGACCAGCTCGAAGACGGCGACACGTTCTTCTTCGGTGCCCCGCGCCTCCTTGCGGTCGAAGGCGACGAGGATGCTGTCGACGTTCGGCACGGGCCAGAAGACCTGGCGGCTGACCTGGCCTGCCGTGGAGAACTCGCCGTACCAGGCCGCCTTGATGCTCGGCGAGCCGTAGATCTTGGAGCCGGGCTCGGCCGCGAGACGGAGCCCGACCTCGGCCTGGACCATCACGAGGCCGCGCGTCAGCGTCGGGAAGTGCTCGAGGAAGTGCAGCAGCACCGGCACGCTGATGTTGTAGGGCAGGTTCGCGACGAGGTGCGTCGGCGCCGAGGGGAGCTCGACGACGCGCATGGCGTCGTCGACGACCACCGAGAGGTCGGCCGCGGGCTGCAGCAGCGACACGGTCGTCGGCAGCTGCGCGGCGAGGCGCTTGTCGATCTCGACGGCGACGACGTCAGCGCCCGCCTCGAGCAGGCCGAGTGTGAGCGAGCCGAGGCCGGGCCCGATCTCGACGACGGAGGTGCCGGCCGACACCCCGGACGCGGCGACGATGCGCCGCACCGTGTTGGCGTCGTGGACGAAGTTCTGGCCGAGCTTCTTCGTCGGCTGGATGCCCAGCAGGTCGGCGAGGTCGCGGATCTCGGCGGGGCCGAGCAGGGTCGAGCGCGACATCAGCCCTCGACCGTCACGGGCTCGTCGGTCCACGAGCCGTAGACCAGCTCGGTGTTCGACGAGATCTGCGCCGCGAGCATCGAGACGTCGGTGCCGATGGTCTCGGCCATCGACCGGAGCGTGTGCGGGATGAGGTACGGCGCGTTCGGCCGGCCGCGGAACGGCGTCGGCGTCAGGTACGGCGCGTCCGTCTCGACCATGACCAGGTGGCGCGGCAGCTGCACGAGCGCCTCGCGCAGCGGCGCGGCGTTCTTGAAGGTGACGGTGCCGGCGAAGGAGGCGTACCAGCCGTTCTCGGCCAGGATGCTCGCCAGCTCGGGACCGCCGCTGAAGCAGTGGAAGACGGTCCGCGCCGGGGCGCCGACCTCGAGCAGCAGGTCGACGACGTCGTCGTGCGCGTCGCGGTCGTGGATCTGCAGGGCCAGGTCGTGCTTCTTCGCGATCTCGACGTGCCGGGCGAACGACTCGAGCTGCGCGTCGCGCCCCTCGGCCCCCGTGCGGAAGAAATCAAGACCCGTCTCTCCGACGGCGCGGACGCGGGGTCGGGCCGCCAGCTCGTCGATCTCGTCGAGGGCGTCGGCCAGCTCGCCGCGGGCCGCCAGCAGCGGTGCCTCGTTCGGGTGGATCGCGACGGCGGCGAGCACGCGCGGCTCGCGGGCGGCGATGTCGGCCGACCAGCGCGACGTCTCGAGGTCGGTGCCGACCTGGACGACGCCACGGACGCCGACGCTCGACGCTCGGTCGAGGTGCTCGCGGTAGTCGAGCGCGTTCTGTCCGTCGGCGATCTCGAGGTGCGTGTGGTTGTCGTACACGGGCACGACGAGCGCCTGCGGGCTCGGCGGGTAGGTCAGGTCGCGGGTCTGCCCGCCCGACTCGGTGGAAGAGCGGTGACGGACGTGCGAGGGCGTCGCGTCGGTGCCGCGGTCGTCGGTGCCGCGCCCGTCGATGCTCCCGCTGCTGCGCTCGTCGCTCATGCGGCCGGCTCGGGCTGCTCGATGCGCGGGAAGAGCCCGGCCGCGAGCGGCTGGACCGTCGGGGCGCTCGACCACTCGGCGGCGCGGTCGACGGGCTGGCTGGTGAGCTCGCCCTGGCCGATCGCCTCCCACAGGGTGCGGGTCGCGGTGGGCATGAACGGCGACAGCAGCACCGTGAGCGTGCCGAGGCCGCGGAGGGCGGTGGCGAGCACGGTCGCGAGGCGCTCGCGCTGGTCGTCCTTCTTGGCGAGGGCCCAGGGCTCCTGCTCGGTGATGTAGCCGTTGAGGACGTCGACGAGCTCCCAGATCGACGAGAGCGCCTCGTTGATGGCGAAGCGGTCCATCGCGCCGTCGGCGGCGGCCGTGACGCGCAGCTCGGTCTCGCGGACGGCGAGGTCGGCAGAGGTCAGCTCGCCCGCGACGGGGACGGCGCCGTCGAAGTAGCGGGTGATCATGGCGATGACGCGCGAGGCCAGGTTGCCGAAGCCGTTGGCGAGCTCGGCCTGGTAGCGGGCCGAGATGTCCTCCCACGAGAAGTTGCCGTCTTGCCCGAAGGTGATGGCGCGCATGAAGTAGTAGCGGAACGCGTCGGCGCCGAAGACGTCGGTGATCTGCTGCGGCGCGATGCCGGTCAGCTTCGACTTCGACATCTTCTCGCCGCCGACGAGCAGCCAGCCGTGGCCGAAGACCGCCTTCGGCACGGGCAGGCCCGCGGCCATCAGCATGGCGGGCCAGATGACGGCGTGGAACCGCGCGATGTCCTTGCCGACGAGCTGCACCGCCGGCCAGCGGCGGTCGAACTGCTCGTCGTCGACGCCGTAGCCGATGGCCGTGACGTAGTTGAGCAGCGCGTCGAACCAGACGTAGACGACGTGCTCCTCGTCCCACGGGACCTTGACGCCCCAGTCGAACGTCTGGCGCGAGATCGACAGGTCGCGGAGGCCCTGCTTGACGAACTGCACGATCTCGTTGCGGACGTTCTCGGGCTGGACGAAGTCGGGCTGCGACTCGTACAGGTCGAGCAGACGCTGCTCGAAGTCGCTCATGCGGAAGAAGTAGTTGCTCTCCTTCAGGAGCTCGACGGGCTTCGAGTGGATCGCGCAGACCTGCTCGCCCTCGAAGGCCCCCGTGCCGTCGACGAGGTCGCCCGGCTGCTTGTATTCTTCGCAGCCGACGCAGTAGAAGCCCTCGAACTCGCCCTGGTAGATGTAGCCGTCGTCGTGGAGCTTCTGCAGGAACCGCTGCACGCCCTTCTCGTGGCGCTCGTCGGTCGTGCGGATGAAGTCGTCGTTGCTGATGTCGACGGTCTCGAGCAGCGGCTTCCAGGACTCGGTGACGAGCTTGTCGGCCCACGCCTGCGGCGTCACGTCGTGGCTGGTCGCGGTGCGGAGGATCTTCTGGCCGTGCTCGTCCGTGCCGGTGAGCAGCCATGTGTCGTCTCCGCGCTGGCGGTGCCAGCGGGCGAGCACGTCGGCCGCGACCTCGGTGTAGGCGTGGCCGATGTGCGGCACGTCGTTGACGTAGAAGATGGGCGTTGCGATGAAGAAGGAGTCGCCGGCGGGCATGGGGACCATCTTAGGTGAGGCCGCCGACGCCGTGACGCGGCCCGCGCCTCCTCGGCTGCCGCCCTCTCCGCGGGCTCAGGAGGGGCGGGGCGCCTTCGCCGCGAGGGCCGCCTGGTAGAGGTCGCGACGGGAGAGGCCGGTGGCGGCGGCCACGTCGGTCGAGGCCTCCTTGAGCCGGGCCCCGTCGGCGACGAGGGCCTGGACCTGCGCGAGACCCGCCGCGAGGTCGAACTCGCGCTCGGGGGCGCCCTCGACCACGACGCAGATCTCGCCGCGCACGCCCTCGGCCGCCCAGGAGGCGAGCTCGGAGGCGGAGCCGCGCCGCACCTCCTCGTGCAGCTTGGTCAGCTCGCGGCACACGACGACGCGACGGTCGGCGCCGAGCGCCGTGACCACGTCGCCGAGCGAGTCGCCGAGACGGTGAGGCGACTCGAAGAAGACCATGGTGCGGCGCTCGTCGGCGAGGGCCCCGAGCACCCGGAGGCGGTCGCCCTGCTTGCGCGGCAGGAACCCCTCGAAGCTGAACCGGTCGGTGGGCAGGCCGGAGACGGCGAGCGCGGTCAGCACGGCGGACGGGCCGGGGATCGCCGTGACGGTGACGCCCGCGGCCGCGGCCGCCTCGACGAGGGGGAACCCCGGGTCGCTGATCGCGGGCATGCCCGCGTCCGTGAGGACGATCAGGTCGGCCGTCCGGGCCAGCTCGACGAGCTCCGCCGCCTTCTCGCGCTCGTTGTGCTCGTGCAGGGCGATCAGGCGGGGACGGTTCTCGACCCCCAGGGCGCGCATGAGGTGGATGGCGGTGCGGGTGTCCTCCGCCGCGACGACCTCGGCGTTCGTCAGGGCCTCGACCAGCCGCCGGGAGGCGTCGCCGAGGTTTCCGATGGGGGTGGCGGCGAGGACGATCACCCGCCCATTGTCCCCTGGCCGGGCCGTCGCCGCCGACGAGCCCGATGCGGGCCGAATACGATGGCCGGATGAGCAGCCAGGGCGATCGGGAGTTCGACGCCCTGCTCGACACCGGGACGGCCGCAGGGCGCGTCGCCCCGGCTGAGCCCGGCGAGCGGGTCGACCTCGAGGCTGCCACCGGAGGCGCGACGAGCGACGCGGCCGCAGCTCCGGTCGCCCCCCGTCCGCTGCTCCGGATCGACGCGTGGTGGGGCCGCCTCCTCTCGACGCCGGCCCGACGCCGCGCCTGGGCCTGGGGCGGACCGCTGGTCGTCACCCTGCTCGCCGCCGCGCTGCGCCTCTGGGACCTCGGCCGGCCCGGCACCCTCGTCTTCGACGAGACCTACTACGTCAAGGACGCCTGGAGCCTCTGGAACCTGGGCTACGAGGGCTCGTGGCCGAGCGACTACGACGCCGCCTTCGCGGCCGGCGGGGCGGACGGCTACCTGGCCGCCCCCTCCTTCGTGGCCCACCCTCCCCTCGGCAAGTGGCTGATCGGCCTCGGCATGTGGGCCTTCGGACCCGACGACCCGGCCGGCTGGCGAATCAGCACGGCGGTCGCGGGCATCGTCGCCGTGGCGCTCGTCGCCGTGATCGGCACGTACCTGTCGCGCTCGACGCTGGTCGGCACGCTGGCCGGCTCCTTCATGGCGATCGACGGGCACGCGATCGTCATGTCGCGGGTGGCCCTGCTCGACAACTTCGTGATGCTGTTCGGCCTGCTCGCCTTCGGGGCCGTGCTGCTCGACCGGAGGCAGAGCGCGAGGGCGCTCGACGCCTGGCTCGCGCGGAGGCGGGCCGCAGGCCGCGACACCGCCTGGGGCCCGTCGCTCTGGGGCCGCCCCTGGCTGGTGACGGCCGGGCTGCTGTGCGGCCTCGCGACGGGCGTGAAGTGGAACGGCCTGTACTTCCTGGCCGTGTTCGCGGTCTACACGGTCGTCGTCGACGTGCTCGCGCGTCGCCGGGCGGGCGTCGAGTTCTGGCTCTCGGGCACGCTGTTCCGCCAGGCGCCGGTCAGCTTCCTGCTCACGGTGCCGATCGCGGCCGTCGCCTACGTCGCGAGCTGGACGGGCTGGTTCGTCACCGACGGCGGCTACTACCGCAACTGGGTCTCCGAAGGAGGCGAGCGCTGGTCGGGCGCGCTGGCCTGGGTCCCCGACACGGTGCAGAACTGGTGGCACTACGAGGCCGGCGTCTACGCGTTCAACGTCGGGCTGCACACGCCGCACTCGTACGCGGCGAACCCGTTCGGCTGGCTGCTCATGCTGCGGCCCACGAGCATGTACTACCAGGGGCTCGACCAGGGCCAGGGTGCGTGCGAGGTCGCTCGCTGCGGCATGGCGATCACCTCGATCGCGAACCCGTTCATCTGGTACGCGGCCGTCGCGGCCTGCGCGTACCTCGTGTACCGCCTCGTCCGCCGCCGCGAGTGGCAGGTCGGGGCCGTGCTGGTCGGCATCGCCGCGGGCTACCTGCCCTGGCTGGCGTTCTCGGGCCGGACGGTCTTCCAGTTCTACACGATCGCCTTCGAGCCCTACCTGCTGCTCGGGCTGGCCGGGGTGCTCGGCATCGTCCTCGGCCGCCGGACGGACCACCCCGACCGACGGCTGAGCGGGATCGTCGTGACGGGCATCGTGGTCGTCGTCTCGATCGCCGTGACCGTGTTCTTCTACCCGCTCTGGACGGCGCAGCTCGAGGACTGGGAGTTCATCCGGCTGCACTACTGGATCCCCAGCTGGAAGTAGCGTCGCCTCCGGTCGTCCCTCCCCGCCGAGGAGGCGCGGCTCGTTGTGTGTAGCTGCGTTACGCACCGAGGCGTCCTGTGACGACCAGCGGCTAGCGTGGCCCGCATGGCAGATCGTGACTACGGCTTCCGCACGCGTGCGATCCACGCGGGCAACGTCCCCGACTCGGCGACCGGGGCGCGCGCGCTCCCGATCTACCAGTCGAGCGCCTTCGTGTTCGACGACACGGAGGACGCGGCGGCGCGGTTCGCGCTGCAGAAGTACGGCAACATCTACAGCCGGCTGGCCAACCCGACCACCGCCTCCTTCGAGGAGCGCGTGGCGAGCCTCGAGGGTGGCCTCGGCGCGGTCGCGACGTCGAGCGGGCTGAGCGCGCAGTTCATCACCTTCGCCTCGCTGGCCGGCGCGGGCGACCACATCGTCGCGAGCGCCGCCCTCTACGGCGGGTCGGTCACGCAGCTCGACGTGACCCTGCGGCGCTTCGGCGTCCAGACGACCTTCGTGCAGTCGAGCGAGCCCGCCGACTACGCCGCGGCGATCACCCCCGCGACCAAGCTGCTCTTCGTCGAGACGGTCGCGAACCCCTCCGGCGAGATCGCGGACCTCGAGGGCCTGGCCGAGGTCGCGCACGCCGCCGGGATCCCGCTGATCGTCGACTCGACCATCGCGACCCCGTACCTGAACCGGCCGATCGAGTGGGGCGCCGACGTCGTGATCCACTCGGCGACGAAGTTCCTCGGCGGTCACGGCACCACCCTCGGCGGCGTGGTCGTCGAGTCGGGTCGCTTCGGCTGGGACAGCGAGCGGTTCCCGCTCTTCGACCAGCCCGTGCCGAGCTACGGCGGGCTGAACTGGTCGGGCAACTTCGGCGAGTACGCGTTCCTCACCCGGCTGCGGGCCGAGCAGCTCCGCGACATCGGGCCGGCACTGGCGCCGCACTCCGCCTTCCTGCTGGCGCAGGGCGTCGAGACCCTGCCGTTCCGGATGCGCGCGCACGTCGAGAACGCGCGCGAGGTCGCCGAGTGGCTCGACGCCGACCCGCGGATCGAGCGCGTGCGCTGGGCCGGGCTGCCCGGGCACCCGCACCACGAGCGCGCGCAGAAGTACCTGCCCGAGGGCCCTGGCTCGGTCTTCACCTTCGAGCTGGCCGGCGGACGCGCCGCCGGCAAGACGTTCATCGAGTCGGTCGAGCTCGCGAGCCACCTGGCCAACATCGGCGACGCGAAGACGCTCGTCATCCACCCCGGGTCGACGACGCACGCCCAGCTCAGCGAGCAGCAGCTCGTCGACGCCGGAGTGCTGCCGGGCTCGGTCCGCATCAGCGTCGGCATCGAGGACGCCGCCGACATCATCGACGACCTCGACCAGGCGCTCCGCGCCGCGACGAAGGAGGCGTGACGTGAGCACGAGCACAGGCACGGGCACGGGCACGGGCAGCGACACGGTCACGACGCAGCTCGCCAACGGGCGCACCTGCGAGCTGCCGTCGAGCTCGCCTCTCGCCAAGCTGCTGAAGTCGCAGCGCACCTGGGTCGGGCCGGACGCGCGCGCGCGGCAGGCCATCCTCCGCTCCGCGAAGAGCGTCGCGATCGTGGGCGCCTCTCCGAACTCGACCCGCTCCTCCTACTTCGTCGGCACCTACCTGCAGCAGTCGAGCGACCTGCGCGTCTACTTCGTGAACCCACGGGCCGACGTGATCCTCGGCGAGAAGGCGTACCCCGACCTGGCCTCGCTGCCCGAGGTGCCCGACATCGTCGACGTGTTCCGCAAGGCGAGCGACATCCCGTCGGTCGTCGACGACGTGCTCGCGAGCGGGGCCCGCACCATCTGGGTGCAGCTCGGCATCTGGAACGAGGAGGCGGCGCGGTACGCCGAGGAGAAGGGCCTGACCGTCGTCATGGACCGCTGCATCAAGGTCGAGCACGCCCGGTTCAACGGAGGCCTCAACCTGATGGGCTTCGACACCGGCGTCATCTCGTCGCGGCGATCGGGGCGCTGACGCCGGGTCACCGGGGGTCGCCCACCACGAAGGTGGAGTCGACCTCCCGCCCCGGGCCGGTGCTGAACAGCTCGGACCGCTGGACGGTCCACGGGCCGTCCCACACGATCGGACGGCCCCGCGGCTGCACCACGACGTTGTCGTGCGAGGACAGCCCGGACGGCAGGGTGGCGGTGGACCCTGCCCCTGCGCCGACGTAGTAGACGGCGTCGCGGCTCGACCCGAACACGTTGCCCGTGACCTCGAGCGAGACGGGAGTCTCGAGCTCGTAGAAGACCACGTGGCTGCCGCGGCCCCGCTGCTGGGGACGCGCGCCCCACCCCAGGCCCACGTCGTGGCAGACGTTGTCGACGAACCGGAAGTCGAGCACGCCGGGCGACGCCGGCCCTCCCCGCGTCCAGAGCTCGAACGCCTGCGTGCACCGCAGCACGACGTTCTGCTCGAAGACGATCGCGGACCACGGGCCGTCCCAGCCCTGCACGGTCGTCGCGGTGTCCCAGCAGTCGGTGATCACGCACCGACGCACCGTGACCCGCTGACCGGCCTGCCAGATCTGCACGCCGTTGCCGTAGCGGCCGGCCCCCGGCAGCTCCGAGCCTCCGACGTGGCTCACGGTGCAGTGCTCGATCAGCACGTCGTGCACCCCGGGGCCGTCGTCGTAGCCGTGGGAGCCGGTGCCCACGAGGTGCAGGCCGCGCAGCACGAGCTGGGAGACGCCCACGACCAGGGGGTCGTCGACGGCGGCCTGGACGCTGCCCAGGGTGTCCGGTCGCGCGTCGCTGCAGACCGTGAGGACCGTCGACCCTACGGGGGACGCGAACTCCCACTGGCCGCGCAGGTCGGCCACGGACCCCCGTCGGTAGGCGCGGATCTCGTCGTTCACCTTGAGGAAGCCCACGTTCGCCGTGGACGACGACGCGTCCCCGAGCCAGTCGCTGCCTGCCCCCGTCGCGGCCAGGTCGACCTGCCACCGCCCCGAGCCGGGGGCCGTCTCGCGCCAGCCGGCGGCCGTCGGGGTCTTGAAGGCCGACACCCGGGGTGCGCTGCCCGTGCCGTAGGCGGCGATCGTGAGGAGGCGGTCGTCGCCCTGGGCAGGCTCCCGCGGGCGGAGCACGCCGGGGTGGACGCGGCCCCGCGCGAGCAGGACCGTGTCGCCGTGCCGCACCTGCTGCTCGGCGAAGGCGAGGTTGAGCCTGGCCAGCGACCGCCACGGTCGCGTCGGCGAGAGGCCGTCGGCGTCGTCGGAGCCGGACGGGTGCACGTGGAAGGTGCGGCCGGGCGCCGCGTCGGGGGCCGACGGGGAGGCGGAGGCGGGCCTGGCCGGGAGCACGGCGTCGGCGAGGCCTGCAGCGGCGGCCGCGGCGCCCGCCGCCGTGAGCGCGCCGAGGAGACCGCGGCGGGTCGGGCCCCGCGGCGCGTCGGCGGGGACGGCTGCGCGGGGAGCACCGGAGGAGGCTTCGAGGTTCATATCGTCGATCGTAGTGCATTCATGCCTCAGTGCTGTGGAACATTCCACACGCTGTTCAGGCATGTAGACACGACAGCCGGTCGTGGTCCATATTCGACACATGACATCCAGGCAGCCGACCTCCCCGCTGACCCTCCGGCTCGCCCGCGGCCAGGCCTTCGACTCGCTCCGGTGGGTCGCAGCGATCGCGGTGGTGGTCCTGCACGCGAGCTCGGCGATGGGCGTCGAGGTGCTGTGGGGCGGCGTCGAGTACGCCGAGCCGATCATGGTCTTCTTCACGCTGACGGGCATGTTCGTCTACGCCTCGGCTGTGTCGACCTGGTCGCGGACGGGCTCCTGGCGCACCTACGCCCGGAACAGGTGGCTCCGCGTCGCCCCCGCGATCGCGGCGTTCGCCCTGGCCGCGCCCCTCGTCCTCGTCGCCGTCGGCGCCGCCGCTCCGTCCACCCTCCTCTCGCCCGAGCTCGTCGTGTGGCTCGCCTCGGCCGCCCTGCTCGTGCCCAACTACGACCCCTCGATCTGGTCGCACATCGGCAGCGGCTCGATGAACGGCCCGCTCTACACCGTGCCCGTCGAGATGAGCTTCTACCTGCTCGTCCCGGTCCTCGTGCTGGCGGCCCGCCGCTTCGGCTTCTGGCGGATGGTCGCCGGCATGGCGGTCGTCAGCGTCGTCGGCGCCTTCGTGTCGAACCAGGGCGGGCCGCTCCTGCACGAGGTCTTCCACCACCTGTTCCTCGAGCGGGCGGCCTACTTCACCACCGGCATGGTCCTCGCCAGGGTGGGCTCGGCCGTTCCCCTGCGATGGTGGCTCGCCGCCGCCGCGCTCGCCGTCCACGTGGCCCTGCGGACCTACCAGGACCACGGCCCCGACACCGGCGTGCTCGCCTGGCTGCAGCACACCTTCAAGCCGGTGCTCTGCGCGTTGCCGAGCGGCTACCTCGTGCTCTTCGCCGGGGTCCGGCTGCCCTCGGTCCTCGGGCGCGTGACCGCGAGGCTCGGCGACTGGAGCTTCGGCACGTACCTCTGGCACTCCGTCGTCCTCAACCTCGCCCTGTGGTGGGGAGCAGGCGCCTCCGGCCTGGCGCTCGCGGCCGTGGTCGTCGTCAGCCTGGGCTGCGGCGCCACGTCGTGGCACCTCGTCGAGCGTCGGTTCCTGGCCCGCAAGCAGGTCAGCCTGCGGGCGCGGACGGACGACCTCGCCCGACCGGGTCCGGCTCCCGGCCCCGTCGACGCGCGACCCGTCGCGTGACGCCCCGTGAACGCGTCCCGGGTCGATGACGGGGGCGGACGCTACGGTGGCCCGCATGTCCCCCGTCATCACCTCCCCCCTCGTCTCCAGCCAGTGGGTGGCCGACCACCTCGGCGCCGACGACATGGTCGTGGTCGACGTCTCGGTGCTCCCCGTGCGCGATCGCGACGGCGCGGCGACCGGCCGGTTCACGACCGGCCGCGGCGAGTACCTCGAGCAGGGGCACGTCCCCGGGGCCGTGTTCGGCGACCTCATCCACGACCTCAGCGACGACCGGGCGGCGCTCCCGTTCACGCGGCCCGACGTCGATCGCTTCGCCGAGGCCGCGGGCGCGCTGGGCATCGCCGCCGGCACGACGGTAGTCGCCTACGACTCGTCGGGCGGCCCGTGGGCCGCCCGGCTCTGGTGGCTGCTGCGCGCGGCCGGCCACGACGACGCGGCCGTCCTCGACGGGGGCTTCTCCGCCTGGGCTGCCGAGGGGCGTCCCGTCGACGTCGGAGCAGTCGAGCCCGAGCCGTCCGTGTTCGTCGCGCACGAGCGTCCGGGACTGTGGGTCGACAAGCCCTTCGTCGAGGCCGTCGTGCGCGGCGACGAGCGGGCGGCGCTGGTGTGCGGCTCGCCCCGTGCCGAGTTCGACGGCGTCGCGGGCGCACGTCCCCGGCGGGGCCACATCCCCGGCAGCGTGAACGTGCCGTCGACCGAGCTCGTCGACGACACCCTGCACTTCGCCGAGGTCGAGCAGCTCGAGGCGGCGTTCGCGCCGGTGCTCGAGGCCGAGAAGGTCGTCGTCTACTGCGGCCAGGGCATCGCGGCCAGTGCGGACGCCCTCGCCCTGGTGCTCGTGGGGCACGACGACGTCGCCCTCTACGACGGCTCGCTCGACGAGTGGACGGGCGACGACGACGCACCGCTCGAGTCGCTCGCGGCCTGACCCGCGGCGAGGCACGACGCGGTCGTCAGCCCGCCGCCCGGGCCAGCGCTGCACTCCCTGCGCCTGCGCCTGCGACCGCGACCGCGACCGCGACTGCGCCTACGCCTGCGACCGCGCCTGCTCGGCGAGGTCACGGTCGAGCTCCACGACGCCGGTGACGGGCAGCCGGCAGACGAAGTCGTGGCAGAGGAACGCGGTCGCGTGGCCGCGCACGGCGGTGCGACCTGCGAAGAGCTCGAACCCGGCGTCCGCCAGCGCCACGGCGGAGTCCTCGTCGACGACCCCCACGAGGACGCCGGGGCCCAGGGTGCGACGAGCTCGAGCTCCCAGGTCGATCACGACCGGCTGCGCTTCCCCCGGCGCAGCCGAGAGCTCACCCTCGACCTGGGCCGCGACGGCCGGCGTGACGACGGACGGCTCGACGACGAGGAGCTGCGTGGACGGCGCGGCGAGCTCCGCGAGCAGCGAGAACGTCGTCCCGTACGCGACGGGCGAGTCGAGCGCCGTGTCGGCGGCAGGGCCGACGGCCCGCTCCGCAGCCCGGCGCCAGCGCGCGTCTCCCGTGAGCCGGTGGAGCGTGAGCGCCGCGACGGCCGTCGCGGCGACCCCGGACGGGTAGGCGCCCTCGGACGGGTCGGCCGCGAGCGCCGTCCCCTGTGACCTCAGGACGGGGTCCGGCCCCGCCGGCGCCGCGAAGGGCACGACCCCCTCCTCGTCCACCAGGCAGGCAGACATCAAGGACCTCGCCGCGACGGCGTACCGGGGCAGCCCGGTGGCGAGCGTCAGCTGCAGCAGGCCCTCGGAGAACATGCCGTGGTCCTCGAGCGTGGCCACCGCCTCCGACACCCCGGTCGACGAGGAGGCGCGCCGCAGCCGCCCGTCGGAGGTCACGTGCTCGTCGAGCAGCACGTCCGCGGCCCCGCGTGCGGCCGCCACCCAGTCCGGGCGGTCGTGTCGAGCGCCGGCCTCGGCGAGGGCCGCGATCGCCAGGCCGTTCCAGCCCGTCAGCACCTTGTCGTCGACGGGCGGCGCCTCGTGCCGAGCGCGCTCGACGGCGTCCAGTGCGTAGAACCCGCCCTCCACGCGGCGACCGTCGATCGTGCTCTCCGAGTCCTGAGCCGAGCCGAAGGCGCCGCTCGGCGTGCGGAGGCGAGCGAGCAGGAACCCCGCGATGCCCGCCGCGACCTCGAGCGGTCCGAGGGCAGGCGCAGGTCCGCGACCCGCACCTCCTGCGGTCTCGTCCGTGCCGTCGCTGACTGTGTCGGCAGGCTCGAGCAGGGCCAGCCGCGAGTACGCGGTCAGCAGCAGTGCGTTGTCGTACAGCATCCGCTCATAGTGGGGATCGCCCCAGTCGCGCCGGGTCGAGTAGCGGAAGAAGCCGCCCTCGACGGGGTCACGCAGCGGGGACGACGCCATGCGCCGCAGGGTCCGGGAGGCGAGGGCGAGTGCGTCACGGTCTCCCCCGGCGCCGAGCCCCAGCAGTGCCAGCTGGGCCGGCGCGACGGGGAACTTCGGGGCGCCGCCGAACCCGCCGTGCTCGACGTCCTCGGCGGCGGCGACGCGGGCGGCCGCGTGCGACAGAGCCGCGGCCGAGGGCAGCTCGACCGAGCCGGGCGCAGGAGGCGCGGGCTGGGCCGCGAGCGCCGCCGCCACCCCGCGGGCGGTCGCGTCCACCTCGCCGCGGCGGCTCGTCCACGCCTCGGTGACGGCGTCGAGCACCTGCCGGAACGCCGGGTGGTCCTGGACCGGCTGCGGCGGGAAGTACGTGCCGGCGAAGAACGCCTGGCCGGCAGGCGTCGTGAAGACGGTGAGCGGCCAGCCGAGCTGGGGGGTGAAGGCCGAGGCGGCGGCCAGGTAGCTGGAGTCGACGTCGGGGTGCTCCTCGCGGTCGACCTTGATCGCGACGAACCGCTCGTTCAGGTGCGCCGCGAGCTCGGGGTCGCTGAAGCTCTCACGGGCCATGACGTGGCACCAGTGACAGGTCGAGTAGCCGATCGAGACGAGCACCGGGACGTCGCGCCGGGCTGCCTCGGCGAAGGCCTCCGGGCCCCACGGCCACCAGTCGACGGGGTTGTCGGCGTGCGAGCGCAGGTAGGGGCTGACGGCGTCGGCGAGTCGGTTCGTCATGCCTCCACGCTAGGCGCGTGCGAGCACTGCGGCGCGACTGCGCGGCGGCGCGACTGCGCGACTGCGCGACTGAGCCCGCTGTCGGCGACGAACCTCGTTCCGTTCGAAGAACCTCGAAGCACGATGGTTCTTCGAACGGAAGGCGGTTCGGCGGCGGACGCTGGCGCGGGGGGAAGCAGGCAGCAGGGGCCGCAGCGGCGGGGTGCGGCTACGCGCGCGACGGCACGGGGTGCGGCTACGCGCGCGACGGCACGTCGCGCAGCGCCGGGCCGTCGTAGTGCGACAGCGGCCGGATCAGCGAGTTCGCCTCGCGCTGCTCGATGACGTGGGCGCTCCAGCCGAGCACCCGCGACGCGACGAAGAGCGGCGTGAAGACCGCCGTGTCGAAGCCCATCAGGTGGTACGCGAAGCCCGACGGCCAGTCGACGTTCGGCTTCAGCCCCTTGCGCTCGAGCACCCCCGCGGCCAGCGCGTCGTAGACGGCGGCGAGCTGGTCGACCCGGGAGTCGCCGGAGGCGCGGGCCCGGTCGACGAGGCCGGCCAGCGCCTCCTCCATGGTCGGGACCCGGCTGTCGCCGTTCTTGTACACGCGGTGCCCGAAGCCCATGATCTTCTCGCGACGCGCGAAGGCGCCGTCGAGCCAGGCGGCGGCGCCCTCGGCACCGCCGTCGTCGGCGACCCGGACGAGCAGCTCGAGCGCGGCCTCGTTGGCGCCGCCGTGCAGCGGGCCCTTGAGGGCGCCGACCGCGGCCACGATCGACGAGTGCAGGTCGCTCAGCGTCGACGCGACGACCCGTGCCGTGAAGGTCGACGCGTTGAACGAGTGCTCCGCGTACAGCACCATCGACGTGTCGAACGCCCGGACGTCGAGGTCGTCGGCCTCGCGCCCGAACACCTGCCGGAGGAAGTCGGCGCTGTAGCCGAGGTCGTCGCGAGGCCGCACGGGAGGCAGGTCGCGCCTCCTGCGCTGGTCGTAGGCGATGACGGCGGGCAGGGCGCCGAAGAGCCGCGTCGCGAGGCGCCGGGTGTCGGCGGGGTCGTGCTCGCCCGGGGCGCTGCTCGGCTCGGGCTCCGCGGCGCCGAGGGCGCTGATGGCCGTGCGGACGACGTCCATCGGGTGGGCAGAGGTCGGGATCAGGTCGATGACGTGCTGCAGCCCCGGCGCGAGGGGACGCGCCGCCCGCAGCTCGGCGTCGAAGGCGGATCGCTGCTCGGGCGTCGGCAGCTCGCCGTGCAGCAGGAGGTACGCGACGTCCTCGATCTCGCACGAGGCGGCGAGCTGCTGCACCGGGTAGCCGCGGTAGAGCAGGGAGTTGCTGGCCGCGTCGACCGACGAGACCGCGGTGCGGTCGACGACGACCCCGGCCAGGCCCTTGTGCAGCTCGGGCGCGGGAGGTGCGGTGAGGGTGTCGCTCATGGTCACTCCTTCGTGAGGTGAGGCGAGGTGCGCCGGCGGCGGTGCCGGCAGGTGGTGCGGGTCCTGCAGCGGCTCAGCGCTCGACCGTGAAGTCGAACACGCCGCCGTCGAAGGCAGAGTAGCCCTCGTAGTCGACGAGGTCGTAGAGGTCGGCCCGGTGCTGCATCCGGTCGAGGAGGCCCGCCTGGGTCCCGGTCGCGGCGAGCTCGTCGAGCCCGCGCCCGGCCTCGCCCATCGCGAGGCGCAGCAGCGTCACCGGCCAGATGACCATCCGCACCCCCGCGCTCCGCAGCTGCTCGGTCGTGTGCAGCTCGCCCTTGCCGAACTCGGTCATGTTCGCGAGGACCGGCACGTCGACCGCCTCGGCGACGGCCTCGAACTCGGCCAGGCCGGTCAACGCCTCCGGGAAGATCGCGTCGGCGCCCGCGTCGACGAGCGCCTTCGCTCGGTCGACGGCGACGTCGAAGCCCTCGACCGCGCGCACGTCGGTGCGGGCCATCACGAGGAAGTCGGGGTCACGGCGCCCCTCCACGGCGGCGCGGACCCGCTTGACGGCCGTGTCGAGGCCGACGACCTGCTTGCCGTCGAGGTGGCCGCAGCGCTTGGGGTTCACCTGGTCCTCGACGTGCAGGCCGGCGAGCCCGGCGTCCTCCATCGTCTGCACGGTGCGGGCGACGTTCATCGGCTCGCCGAAGCCCGTGTCGGCGTCGACGAGCGTCGGCAGGTCGGTCATCCGCGCGATCTGGCCGGCCCGGGTCGCGACCTCGGTCAGGGTCGTGAGGCCGATGTCGGGCAGCCCGAGGTCGGCCGCGACGACCGCGCCCGAGACGTAGACGCCCTCGAAGCCCTTCCGCTCGATCAGCCGCGCGCTGAGCGGGTTGAACGCACCGGGCAGGCGCACGAGCCGGTCACCGGCGAGCGTCTCGCGGAGCCGGCGCCGCTTCTCGGCCGGGGTCGTCGTCGAGTACAGCATCAGAACAGCCCGTCGGGCGAGGCCGCGTCGGCCTGGTCGAGCGTGCCCGCCGGGGGCGTGAGCGTCAGCCCCGCGAGCTCGTGCGGCTCGAGCGTGCGGAGGCGCGTCGCCATCCCCAGGAACCGCTCCACCTCCTCCTGCGCCAGCACCCCGTCGGCCAGCGTGCGGAACTTCCGCACGTAGTCCTCGCGCGCGAACGGGCGTGCGCCGAGCGGGTGCGCGTCGGCGACCGCGATCTCGTCGACGAGCCGTGAGCCGTCGGTGAACTCCACCTCGATGCGCCCGCCGAACGCCTTCTCGTCCGGGTCGACCGAGTGGTACCGCCGGGTCCACTCGGCGTCCTCGGCGGTCGTGATCCGCCTCCAGAGCTCGACCGTGTCGGGGCGCTGCGCGCGCTCGGGCGCGTAGCTGCGCTCGTGGTGCCACTCGCCGTCCTGCAGGGCGACGGCGACGATGTACGGGATCGAGTGGTCGAGCGTCTCGCGGCTGGCGGTCGGGTCGTACTTCTGCGGGTCGCCGGCGCCCGAGCCGATCACCACGTGCGTGTGGTGGCTGGTGTGCAGGACGATGCTCCGCACCGCGGCCGGGTCGCGCAGCTCGGGCCGCTCGCGTCCGAGACGGCGGGCGAGGTCGATCCAGGCCTGGGCCTGGTACTCCGCCGAGTGCTCTTTCGTGTAGCTGTCGAGGATCGCGCGCTTCGCCTCGCCGGGTCCGGGCAGCGGCACGGAGTAGCGCGCGTCGGGGCCGTCGAGCAGGCGGGCGACCACGCCGTCCTCCCCCTCCCAGATCGGGCTCGGGCTGGTCTGGCCGCGCAGCGCCCGGTCGATCGCCTCGATCGCCTGCTTGCCGGCGAAGGCGGGCGCGTAGGCCTTCCAGGTCGAGATGAGGCCCTTGCGCGACTGCCTCGTGGCCGTGGTCGTGTGCAGCGCCTGCGCGATCGCCTGCGCGGTGCGCTCGACGTCGAGGCCGAGCAGCGCCGCGATGCCGCCGGCGGCGCTCGGGCCTAGGTGCGCCACGTGGTCGATCTTGTGGGCGTGCAGGCTGATCGCGCGGGCGAGGTCGATCTGCAGCTCGTAGCCGGCCGCGATGCCGCGGACCAGCTGCTCGCCGTCGGCGCCGACGTGCTGCGCGACGGCGAGCACGGGCGGGATGTTGTCGCCGGGGTGCGAGTACTCGGCGGCGAGGAACGTGTCGTGGTAGTCGAGCTCGCGCACGGCGACGCCGTTCGCCCAGGCCGCCCACTCGGGCTGGACGCGCAGCTCGGGGTCGAGGCCGAAGACGGTCGAGCCGGCGCGCGGGCTGCGGGCGTCCGAGCTGGCGATGCCGGCCGGGCCCGCGGCACGCAGGGTGCTCTCCGGGCGGTCGGCCGTGTCGGCGGGGCTGTCGCCGTGTCCGTTGCCGCCGTGTGCGGCTCCGGCGTGCCGGGCGCGGTGCTGCAGCCGAGCGGCGGCCTGTGCCCGGGCCGCGACGACGGGTGCCCGACCGAGGCTCGCGACGGCGACGGCCGCGTTGTCGATGACGCGGTTGACCACCATCTCGGCCACGTCGTCGTCGACCGCCACGGGGTCGACCGCGACCGAGGCCAGCCGGTGGGCCAGCTCGTCGTGCCGCGCGAGCGGGTCGTCGGAACGGTGGACGTGCACGTCGATGAGCATCACCCGACCCACCCTAGGCGTCGGAGCCGACCGACCGTCGAGGGGCATCGGGCTCCGGCGGCGGCGGCGGCATCGACGGCGTCGGCCGCGACGTGACGACGGCCGCGACCCCGGCGAGGACGAGCGCGAGGCCGAGCCACCCCGGCGGGGCCAGCCGCTCCCCCACCACCAGCACCGCGAGCAGCGTCGCGACGACGGGCTCGAGCAGCGTGACCGTCGTGGCCCGCGAGCTGGACACGGTGCGGAGCCCCGCCCCGAACAGCAGGTACGCGACGAACATCGGCCCGAGCGCGAGATAGAGATGCACGCCGACCGAGCGGCCCGTCTCGACGATGGGCGCCCCCGTCAGCAGCAGCACCGGCAGCAGGACGACCGCCCCGACGCCGAACTGCGCGGCCATCGAGCCGCGCGCCGTGTGCCCGAGATCGAGGAGGCGGCCTGCCGTGTACGTGTAGGTCGCGTACGCGAGGCCGGCGAGCAGGCCGAGGGCGACCCCGGCCAGGAACGTCGACGTGGTCTGCAGGCCGGCGGCCGCGGCCTGACCGGGACCGGCGACGAAGCCGAAGTCGCGGGGCTGCTCGTCGTGCCCGAAGACCGCGAGCAGCGCCACCCCCGCGACGGCCGCGCCGGCCGAGGCCGCCCAGCGCCGATCGAGCCGTCGCCGGCGCGCGGCCGGGTCGAGCAGCCGCTCGAGCAGCGCCGCGAAGAGAGGTGCCGTGCCGAGCGAGACCACGTTGCCGACGGCGACCCCGGCCAGGGACATCGACGAGTAGAACGCGAGGGGGTACGCGACGACGGCGAGCGCTCCCGGGACGACCCACCGCCAGGAGGCACCGCCTCCTCGGAGCACCGCCGCGGCCTGCCTCGGCGCCGTCAGCGCGAGCAGCAGGCCGCCGACGCACATGGTCGCCGCGCCCGTCGCGAGCGGGCTGACCGACGCGGGGAGCAGGCTCGCCGCCGTGCCGGTGGTGCCCCAGAGCAGTGCCGCGAGCACGATGCCGATCACGCGCCGATCGTACCGACCCCGCCGAGGGCCTCGGACGGGACGTGCCGGGGGCGCGAGCGGTCAGGACGGCGTGACGGCCGCCTCCTGCGCCCCGAACCGCGCGACGAGGTCGCGCTTCAGCACCTTGCCGCTCGGGCCGAGGGGAAGCGCGTCGACGACGTGCACCACGCGGGGGAACTTGTACGCGGCGATCTCGTCCGAGACGAAGGCGACCAGCTCCTCGGGCGCGACGGTCGCGCCGGCGCGCAGCACGACGGCCGCCTCGATCTCCTGCCCGTGCGTCTCGTGCGGCACGCCGAAGACGGCGGCCATGGTCACGTCGGGGTGCTGGGCGAGCACCTCCTCGACCTGGCGCGGGTACACGTTGTAGCCGTTGCGGATGATCATGTCCTTGGTCCGGTCGACGACGGTGAGGTAGTCGTCGTCGTCCTTGGTCCCGAGGTCGCCGGTGCGGAACCAGCCGTCGACGATCGCCTTCGCCGTGTCCTCGGGCCGGTCGAGGTAGCCGTTCATCAGGTTGTGTCCGCGGACGACGATCTCGCCGATCTCGCCGTGCGGCAGCAGGACGATCCTGTCCTCGACCGACGAGTCGGCGACCTCGACGTCGACGCCCCAGATCGGGGTGCCGATGGTGCCGGGCCGCGGGGGCCGGCCGACGTGGTTGAACGTCGCCACCGGCGACGTCTCGGTCAGCCCGTAGCCCTCGTGCACAGGGGCGCCGTAGACCTGCTCGAACTTCGCCAGCACGGCGAGCGGCAGGGAGGCGCCGCCCGAGATCGCGTACCGCAGCGGCGGTCGCGCCTCCGACCGCGTCGCGGCGTCGAGCAGGGCCATGTACATCGTCGGCACGCCCATGAACACCTCGCAGCCGTGCTCGACCATGGCCGCGAGCGCCGCGTCGCCGTCGAACTTCGGCAGCATGACGATCGTCGCGCCGGCCCGGAACCCGGTGTTCATCGTGCAGGTCTGCCCGAAGGTGTGGAACAGGGGCAGGGCGCCGAGCAGCACGTCGCCCCGGCGCATGTCGAAGGTGCTCATCAGGTTCGTGTCGACCTGCTGCAGCAGCGCGAAGTGCGACCCCTCGGCGCCCTTCGGCTGGCCGGTGGTGCCGCTCGTGTAGAGGATCGTCGCCGTGTCGAACGGATGCCGCGGCACGTAGGTCGTCAGCGGCTCGGCCTCGGCGGCGAGCGACTCGAGGCGGTCGGGCGCCGGGGGCACGACGGCGGTGCCGGCGTCGGTCGCCGGAGGCGCGAGCACCGTCACGACGTCCACTCCCGCCAGCTGAGCCCCGGCCGCGCCCTCGGCGAGGAGCGGCGCCGCGCAGACGAGCAGCGACGACCCGCTGTCGCCCAGCACGTACTCGATCTCGTGGCGCTTGAGCAGCGCGTGCACGGGCACGACCACGGCACCGAGCGCGAGGGTCGCGTAGTAGACGCGGGCGAAGTCGGCGACGTTCGGGACGAGCATCGCGACGCGGTCGCCCTCGCTGACGCCGCGGGCCCGGAGGGCGCCGGCGTAGGCGAGCGACTGCTGCCAGAGCTCGCGGTAGGTGGTGCGCTGCGGTCCGACGACGACGGCGACGTCGTCGGGCCACCGGGCGGCCGCCTCGCTGAGGATCGCGGCGACCGAGGCCGTCGCGTGGCCGGTGGGGGTGGAAGGGCCGGTGGCTGGTGCGTTCGTGACTGTGGTCTTCGAGGTCATGCCGGGTGTGCTCCGTCTCCGTTGACGAGTGGTGATCCTGGTCGGATCATACGGCGGACCGCCGGGAGCCCGGCCGGCCCGAGCCCCTCGCCGCTACCGCACCCCGCTGCGCACGAAGCCCTGCACGAAGAATCGCTGGAACGCCAGGAAGAGCGCCACCATCGGCAGCACCGAGATGACGGCGAGCGCCATGATCCCGTTGTAGTCGGGGTTGGTCTGGCCCTTCAGGTAGAGCAGCCCGACGGGCAGCGTGTAGAGGTCCGGGTCCTTCAGGGCGATCAGCGGCCAGGCGAAGTCGTTCCAGCTGCCCAGCAGGGTGAGCAGCACGAGCACGGCGACCAACGGACCGCTCAGCGGCAGGACGATGAGGGCGAACACCCTGATCGGGCCGGCACCGTCGAGACGGGCGGCCTCGATCAGCTCCTGCGGGATGCCGAGCATGAACTGGCGCGCGAGGAACACGCCGAACGCCGTGGCTGCCGACGGGAGGATCACCGCCCAGTAGGTGCCGTAGATCTCGAGCCCGTTCACCAGCCGGAACTGGGCCACCATGATCGCCTGCACCGGGATCATCAGGGTCGCGAGGAACACGAGGAACACCGCCGTGCGCCCGACGAAGCGGAGCTGCGCGAAGGCGTACCCGGCGAGCAGGCTCACGACGACCGTCAGCACGGTGACGAAGACCCCGATGACGATCGAGTTGCCGAACCACGCACCCACGGGGTACCGCTCGAGCACGCGTTCGAAGTTCTCCAGGGTCAGGGCGCTGGGCAGGAGGCGGAGGCCGCGTCCGAAGACCTCGCCCCGCGGCGAGAACGCCACGACGAGCATCCACACCAGCGGGAACGCGACGACGACGGACGCCACGACGGCGACGACGGTGCGGAGGGCGACGAATCCGCCGCGCCGACGTGGTCGCCTGCGCGGGGTACGGACGCCGGCGACCCGATCGGCTCCGCGGACGGTGCTGCGGGGTGCGCCGGCCGCAGGGGCGTCGGCGACGGACTGGGGTGTGGTCACGTTCTGTTCCTCGTCATTCCGTGAGGTCGCGGGTGCGGTTGGTGCGCCACTGCACGACCGTGAAGGCCAGCGTCACGACGAGGATCACGACGCCGAGCGCGGCGCCGTAGCCCTGCTCGCGGATCTGGAAGCCGTTGCGGTAGGCGTAGGTGCCGAGCACCGACGTGGAGTAGCCGGGGCCGCCGCCCGTGAGCACGAAGACGAGGTCGAAGACCTGGAACGACGCGATCACGTTGAGCACGAGCAGGAAGAACGTCGACGGCCCGACGAGCGGCACGGTGATCGAGCGGAAGCGCTGCCAGGCACCGGCGCCGTCGAGCTCGGCGGCCTCGTAGAGCTCGGGCGAGACGGACTGGAGGCCCGCCAGGTAGATGATCATGTTGAGGCCGACGCGCAGCCAGATCATCGTGACGATGACCGAGACCATCGCGAGCGCGCCGTCCGACTGCCACGGCACCGACCCGAGCCCGAGGGCGCGCAGCACCTTGTTGACGAGGCCGTTCGCCTCGGTGAACAGGATGACGGCGATCATCGCGCTGGCGACGCCCGAGATGACCATCGGCAGCACGAGCATCGTCCGCCAGGTGCGTCGCCCGGGCAGGACGCCGTCGAGCAGGACCGCGAGCCCCAGCCCCAGCGCCATCTCGACCGGCACGGTGACCACGGTGAAGAGCACCGTGTTGCCGAGCGTCTGCCAGAAGACGGGGTCGGCGACCATGCGGGCGTAGTTCGCGCCGCCCACCCACTCGGGGTCGCCGAAACCGCGGGTCTCCTGGAACGACAGCTGCACGGCCCAGAGGATGGGCACGAGCAGGAACACCGACAGCAGCACCAGGTTCGGCCCGATGAAGGCCCAGCCGACCAGGTTCTCCCGGAGGCGGGCGGCGCGTCGTCCGGGACGGCGCGCACCCGGCAGCGCCGTCATCAGTCGGTGGCCTGGCCGACGGCCTCGTCCAGGGCGCTCAGGGTGTCGTCGACCGACTGCCCCTGGGTGAACGCCGCCTCGAGCTGGTCCTGCATCGCGACGGTGATCTCGGCGAGGTACGGCGAGGTCAGCTGCTTGACGTCGCTCGGCTCGATGGTCGTGGCCTGGTCGACGAAGACCGGCATGACGTCGGGCCGCACGGCGAAGTCGATGGACGAGGCGTCGATGTCGGTCCGGGTCGGCAGCTCGTTCGTGGCCGCGCAGAACTCGGTCATCGCGTCGGCGGAGGCCATGAAGTTCAGGAACTCGGTCGCGAGCTCGCCCTGGTCGGTGTCGGCCGTCGCGACGAGGGCGTTGCCGCCGAGGTCGGTCGCGCCGCGCTCGTCGACGGGCATCGGCACGGCCGTCCAGTCGAAGTCGGTGTCCGCGAGCTCGGGCACGAGGAACGACCCGACGAACGCCATGGCCGTCGTCTGCTCGCTGAACTCCGTGTCGGCGTACGTCGTCGACTTCACGCTGCTGCTCGGCGCCACCCACCCCTGCTCGAAGAACGACTGGGTGAAGCCGAGCGCTTCCGCTGCCTCGGGAGAGTCGATCTCGCTCGTCGTCCCGTCGTCGGCGAGCAGGGCGCCGCCGGCCTGGAACAGCCAGCTGAGCCAGCGCGGCGTGCCGCCCTGCTGCCAGTTCACCCCGAACGGGTACTGGTCGGCGGGGAGGCTCGCGCGGAGCTTCGTCGCCACCTCGCCGAACTCGTCCCACGTCCAGGCGTCCGCCTGGCTCGTCGGCAGGTCGGTGAGGCCGGCTGCGGCGAGCAGCTCGGTGTTGACGAGCAGCGCGGAGACGTCGGTCTGGTGCGGCACGCCGTAGGGCGCGCCGTCGTACGAGACGGCCTCGAGCATCGCGGGCTGGAACGAGTCCTCGTCGTCGATCTGGCCCGTGAGGTCGAGCAGCTGGCCCTGGCTCGAGTAGACGCCGAGGTTGCCGTAGTCGACGCGGAAGACGTCGGGGGCGTCGCCCGTCGAGAGCTGCGCGTCGATGTTGGAGAACATCTGGTCGTAGGGCACGACGTTGAGGTCGACGGTCGCACCGTCGTGCTCGCTCTCGAACTGGGCCACCAGCTTCTCGAAGCTGTCCTGCTCGGACTCGCTGGCCCAGGTCGTGAAGGTCAGGGCGCCGTCGGCGTCGTCGTCGCCGCCGCCGCCCGTGAAGCCGCTGCAGCCGGAGAGCCCGGCGGCGAGGGCGAGGGTGGCCGCGGCCGCGGCGGTCGTGCGTCGGGTGGTGCGTCGGGTCGTCATGTCGTTTCTCCTGGCGTCGGTGCTGTCGAGATCGGTGCTGTGGTGATCGGTGCTGTGGTGATCGGTGCTGTGGTGATCGGTGGCGGCGTGATCGGTGCTGCGGTGGTCGGTGCCGTGAGTCAGGTGTCGCGTCTCGGCCGGCCGGTCGGGGGCGACGAGCGGGACAGGCGTTCCTCGACCAGCGACACGAGCCCGCTCGGGCCGAGCAGGGCGTCCAGACCAGCGCGTACCCCGACCGGGTCGTCGGAGTGCTGCGGAGAGTGTGCTCCCTCCAGCGCCGCGAAGACCGCCGTGACGTCCTCCAGGGCGCGGACGCAGCCGAATCGCGTGATGCGGTCGTCGTCGAGCCGCACGTCGTCGCCGTACCCGCCGCGGAACGCCGCGCGGTGCTCGGGCTCGACGGGCAGCCCGGGCAGCACGCCGAGCTCGACGAGCACGAGGTCGACCTCGCGCGGAGCGACGGTGGCCTCGTCGAGGTCGATGAGCCAGGGGCGGCCGGCCGGGTCGACCACGACGTTTCCGAGGTGCGGGTCGCCGTGGCAGGACACGCGTGCGGTCGCGCCCCGCGCCTCCTTCAGCTGCAGCGCCGTGGTCTCGAGACGACGCAGCCGGTCGCGGTGGACGTGCCACAGCTCGGCCAGCTCGGGGTCGACGCCGGGGGCCTGCCCGGCGCCGACGAAGCGGGCGTCGAGGTCGCGGAGGCGCACGCGGGCCCGACGGCCGGTCCGCTTGACGCCGTGCCGCAGCGGGGCGACGGACGACGGAGGCGGCTGGTCGTGCACCCGACGGACGACGGCGCCCAGCTCGGCCCACTGGTCGAGGTCGAGGCCCCGGCCGTCCTCCGCGGCGTCGTCGCCGAGGACCCAGGGAGAGACCGAGACGAGCACCCCGTCGCGCTCGGACCAGTGGTCGCCCGTCCGGGTGGGCAGCGGGGCGACGACGCCGGAGTCGGGGCCGAGGGCGGCGGCGAGCGCGAGGCCGAACCGGCAGTCGCGCCGGGTCGCCTTCACGGCCCAGCCGTCGCCGGAGCGGTCGCGGACCTGCCAGACGGCGGCGTCCGGGTCGAGCCCGCCGACGATCAGCAGCTCGTCGACGACGTCGAGCCCCCATGCGCCGAGGGACGGCGGCGCCACGGGAGGCAGGGGGGACGGCTGCGGTGACGGGATCGTCGGGTGAACGGCTGACACCGGCTCATCATCGTCCGGACCGCAGACATCGGCCCGCGTCCGGCGCAGAACACTCGGCACCGGGCCACCCGCTCGGCACCGGGACCGGAAGTCGCTGCTCCGAGCCGGGCCGTCGGCCCGCGAGAGGAGGGGACTCTCTGCTGAGCCTGATCCGTCACGAGACGGAACAGCCCCTTCCCCCTGGTCTCGGCCGCTCACGGCCTGATCCGTCACAGAACGGAACACGGACGAGGCCCGCCCAACCTGATCCGTCACGAAACGGAACCCAGCCTGATCCGTGACGGAACGGAACCCGGACAGGGCCGCGTCAGTCGAGGTCGCTGCTGCCGTCGGCGTCGTCGCTCCAGTGGCTCCGGCCGACGCCGCGGGCACTGAGGTCGAGTCCGTTGCGTCCCCGCCTGGCGTCCCGCAGCGGCGGCACCGGATCGCCCGGCTCCCTGAGGACGACGTCGCCCGACCGGATCCGTCGAGCCATCACTGCAGGACCGGCGCCCAGCTCTCGGGACGACGCGCCCTCGTCCCAGGCATGTCGCAGCTCGTCGAGCCCCGCCGTGACGAGGTCGAGCCAGTCGTCGCGCAGGTGGTACCAGCGCCGGGGGCCGTCCTGCTCGACGACGACGAAGCCCGACTCGAGCAGCACCCCGAGGTGCTGGGACACGCTCGACCACCCCACGGCGCGTCGCTCGTGGAGGATGCTCGCGAGGTCGCCCGACGTCTGCCGGCCGATCGCGAGCACCTCCACCAGCTCCCGCCTCGTCACGTCGCCGAGCACTTCGAACGGGTGCATCGCCCGCGCTCCGGCAGAGCGACGACCCGGGCGTCCACGACGCGCCGTGGGCGACGCACCGCGTTCGTCCTGCTCCTTGCCGGGCGGCCCGTCGTCGCGGCGACGGGCCGCATCGGCGTCGAGACCAGGACGGTTCACGTCGTCCAAGGTCGCTCCGTCTCGTGACGGATCAGCACTCGCAGCACCTCGCCCCGCGGCATGGTCGCTCCGTCTCGTGACGGATCAGCACTCGCGGCACCTCGCCCCGCGGCGTGGTCGCTCCGTCTCGTGACGGATCAGCACTCGCAGCACCTCGCCCCGCGGCATGGTCGCTCCGTTCCGTGACGGAACAGCCAGAGCGCCTTCACACCCCCACACCCGAGAGCCCGCAGGCCGCAGCAGCAGCACACCGAAGAAGGACACGCCTTCCCTCACCCGGCGGCGAAGGGCGAGCCCGGCTGGCCGAGCGTCCCCTCGGCGACTCGACGCGCATGGCGGCGTCCGGCCTCGGACGCGCGGAACTCGTCCACGCCGCGGAGGCCCGAGCGTCGGCCGTCGCGGGCGGCCCACGCGGTCTCGAGGGCATCGACGAGGTCCTGTTCCTGCTGCACGTCCCCGGCGTCGCGGACCTCGGCCACCGCCTCCGCCAGGGCGTCGAGCAGCTCGCACGAGCGCCGCTCGGCGACGGACAGGACGGTCTCGGCCCCGACGGCCGAGCCGGGCGGCGGCTCGCTGGCCTCCACGAAGCCCGACGCGACCAACAGCGCGACGCGAGAGGCGACGAACGCGGGGCCGCCCGCCGAGGGCCCGAGCCGTCGCGACGCCTCGGCGACGAGCTGCGAGGCCGCCCGCGCACCGTGCTCGAGCACGTCGAGGACGCAGACGCAGAGCGGGTCGGTCATGACGGCGAGCGGCGAGGCCGCACCGAGGGAGGCGGCGGACGAGGAGGCGGCGAGCAGGCGGTTCGTGGGGGGCATGCAAGCGAGGGTGCCCTGCCGGCCGACCCGCGCCTCCTCGTCCCGCCCGGGGACGGGGACGGCGCTGGGCACCTGCGCCCCTGGGGAGGGACCACTTCGGGGAGCGCTCCCCAGCCCGCGCGGCTTACGATGGAGGGCTCATGTCGCCCACCATCACCTATCCCCCCGAGCTGCCGGTCACCCAGAGACGCGACGACATCGCCGCCGCGATCCGCGATCACCAGGTCGTCATCGTCGCGGGCTCCACGGGCTCGGGCAAGACGACGCAGCTGCCGAAGATCTGCCTCGAGCTCGGCCGCACGAGCATCGGGCACACCCAGCCGCGCCGCATCGCCGCACGGACGATCAGCGAGCGCATCGCGGAAGAGCTGGGCGAGGAGGTCGGCGGGCTCGTCGGCTACCAGGTGCGGTTCACCGACAAGGTCGGCGCCGACACGCAGATCAAGCTGATGACCGACGGCATCCTGCTGAACGAGATCCACTTCGACCGCGAGCTGAAGCGGTACGACACGATCATCATCGACGAGGCGCACGAGCGCAGCCTCACCATCGACTTCCTGCTCGGCTACCTCAAGCAGCTGCTGCCGCGCCGGCCCGACCTCAAGCTGATCATCACGAGCGCCACCATCGACCCCGAGTCGTTCTCGCAGCACTTCGACGGTGCGCCTATCGTCGAGGTCTCGGGCCGCACCTACCCGGTCGAGATCCGCTACCGGCCCCTCGTCGCCGACGACACCACGGCCGACGACGACCGCGACGTCGACGACCTGGACGAGCTGGACGACGCCCCGACCCCGGCTCGCCAGGCTGCACGACGCGACGACTCCCGACGCGACGACGGGCGCCGCCGCGGCGAGCCCGGCCGCCCCGGCGCCGCAGCCCGGCGAGCCAAGGAGGCGCGGGCCGGCGACCCGAGGCAGCGAGCCGACGACAAGGACTACCTGCAGGGCATCAACGAGGCCCTCGACGAGCTGGCCCGGGAGAGCTCGGGCGACGTGCTCGTGTTCCTCAGCGGCGAGAACGAGATCCGCGACGCCGAGGACGCGATCCGGGCCCGGAACCTGCCGCAGACGGAGGTGCTGCCGCTCTACGGCCGCCTGAGCGCGGCCGACCAGCACCGCGTCTTCCAGCCGAGCTCGACCGCCGGCACCAGGCGTCGCATCGTCCTCGCGACCAACGTCGCCGAGACGAGCCTGACCGTGCCGGGCATCAAGTACGTGATCGACGCCGGCACCGCGCGCATCAGCCGCTACTCGACCCGCGCGAAGGTGCAGCGCCTGCCCATCGAGGCGATCTCGCAGGCGAGCGCGAACCAGCGTTCCGGCCGCTCGGGCCGCACGAGCGACGGCATCGCGATCCGGCTCTACAGCGAGACCGACTTCGAGAAGCGCGACGAGTTCACCGAGCCCGAGATCCTCCGCACGAACCTCGCCGCCGTCATCCTCCAGATGATCTCGCTCGGCCTCGGCGACATCGCGGCGTTCCCGTTCCTCCAGCCGCCCGACAGCCGCGGCATCAAGGACGGCCTCGACCTGCTGCGCGAGCTCGGCGCCGTCACCCAGGGCGGCCAGATCACCCGCGTCGGCAAGCAGCTGACGCGCCTGCCGATCGACCCCCGCCTGGCCCGGATGGCCGTCGAGTCGAAGGTGCACGGCACCACCCGCGAGGTGCTCGCGATCGTCGCGGCGCTCAGCATCCAGGACCCTCGCGAGCGCCCGCTCGAGCGTCGCGCCCAGGCCGACGAGTCGCATGCCCGGTTCAAGGACCCGCAGGGCGACTTCATGACGCTCCTCAACCTCTGGAACCACCTGGAGGACAAGAAGGACGAGCTCACCGGCAACGCGTTCAAGCGCCTCTGCCGCGATGAGTTCCTCAACTACCTGCGCGTCCGTGAGTGGCAGGACGTCTACCGGCAGCTGCTGCGGGCGGCCAAGCCCCTCGGCCTGCACGTCGGCGAGCGCAGCACGAACCCCGACGGCGTGCACCGCAGCCTCCTGGCCGGCCTGCTCAGCCAGATCGGCCTGCTCGACCCGCAGAAGAAGGACTACGTCGGCGCCCGGCAGACGAGGTTCCTGGTGTTCCCGGGCAGCTCGCTCGCGAAGAAGCAGCCCGCCGCGATCATGAGCGCCGAGCTCGTCGAGACGAGCCGCTTGTTCGCCCGCGTCAACGGTGCGATCGACCCGGCCTGGGCCGAGCCGCTCGCCCCCGACCTCGTGAAGCGCAGCTACGGCGAGCCGCACTGGGAGAAGAAGCAGGGCTCGGTCGTCGCCTACGAGCGCGTGACGCTCTACGGCGTCCCGATCGTGCCGAGGAGGCGCATCCAGTTCTCCCGGATCGACCCCGGCTACGCCCGCGAGCTCTTCATCCGGCACGCCCTCGTCGAGGGCGACTGGGAGAGCCGGCAGTCGTTCGAGAAGGCCAACCAGCAGCTGATCCGCGAACTGACCGAGGTGGAGGAGCGGACCCGTCGCCGCGACATCCTCGTCGACGGCGACGCCGCCTTCGAGTTCTTCCAGCGCCGCGTGCCGGCCGAGGTCACGAGCACCCGCGACTTCGAGGGCTGGTGGCGGAAGGCGAAGCAGGAGACGCCCGACCTGCTGACGATGACCGCCGCCGACCTGCTCGGCGACGACGAGCCCGACGTCGACGAGGCCGGGTTCCCGAGCACGTGGCGGCAGGGCGACCAGACGCTGACGCTCCGCTACAAGTTCGAGCCGGGAGCCGACGACGACGGCGTGACGGTGGTCGTGCCCCTGCCGCTGCTGGCGCGCCTCCGGTCGGCCGGGTTCGACTGGCAGGTGCCGGGGCTCCGCGACGAGCTGGTCACCTCGCTGATCAAGTCGCTGCCGAAGCAGATCCGCAAGAACGTCGTGCCCGCCGCCGACTGGGCGTCGAAGATCACCGCCGAGCTGCCGGCCGAGCCGCCGCACGACGTCGCGGAGTCGTTCACCGCGACCCTCGCCTCCGTCATCAAGAAGCTGACCTACACGCCCGTCGACGCCGCCGACTTCGACCTCGAGCGCGTGCCCGCGCACCTGCGCGTCACGTGGGCGGTCGTCGACGAACGCGGCCGCACGGTGGGCGCGGGCAAGTCGCTCGACGAGCTGCAGCACCGGCTCAGCGACGACATGCGCGAGAGCGTCGCACGGGTCACGCAGGGCCAGGGGCCAGGCGCAGGAGGCGCGGGGCGCGGTCGACGAGGACGCGGCGGCCCCGAGGGCGGTCGCCCCGACGCCGCGACCGCCGCTCCGGCGAACGCCATCGAGCGCAGCGGCCTCACCTCGTGGGACTTCGACGAGCTGCCGACCGTCGTCGACACGCGACACGGCGACACCGTGATCCGGGCGTACCCGGCGCTGGTCGACGAGGGCGCCTCCGTGGCTATCCGCCTGATGGCGACGCCTGCCGACCAGGCGCGCGAGACGCCGAGGGGCGTGCGACGCCTGCTCATGCTCGCCGTGCCGAGCCCCGTCGCCTACGTGCAGCAGCACCTGACGGCGCCCGAGAAGCTGATCCTCGCGACCAGCCCGTACCAGAACACGTCTGCGCTGTTCGCGGACTGCCTCGTCGCGGTCGTCGACGACGTGCTGCACCGGGTGAAGCCCGACGGGCAGCTGTACACGAAGAAGGAGTTCCTCACCGTGCGCGACCGGGTGTCGGGCGCCGTGATGGACCAGATGTTCCAGACGGTCTCGCTCGTGGCTCGCACCCTGACCGCCGCCCGCGACGCCGACAAGGCGATGAAGGCGGCGACGAACATGTCGCTGCTCACGGCGCTCACCGACATGCGGCAGCAGCGCGACCGCCTCGTGTACCCGGGCTTCGTCTCGGCCACCGGCCTCCAGCAGCTGCAGCGCGTGCCCGTCTACCTCGTCGGCATCACCCGCCGCACGGCGAAGCTGCTCGAGGCGCCGTCGCGCGACCGGGCGTGGCTGACCGAGGTGCAGCAGGCGACGGAGCGGTACGAGGCGGCGGGCGGGGCGTTCCCGCCGGTCGAGGGGGCGCCTCCCCTGCTCGTGCGCGCCCGGTGGATGCTCGAGGAGTTCCGGATCAGCCTGTTCGCACAGGACCTGCGGCCGAGCGAGAGCGTGTCGCTGCAGCGCATCGCGAAGGTGCTCGCCTCGGCGTAGCCGCCACCCGCTGGTTCGCGTCCGACGTGCGGCGCGGCGCTAGCCTGGGCGGATGCGAGCGACGGTCAAGGACGTGGCCGCCCGGGCGGGCGTCTCTCCGAAGACGGTCTCGAACGTCGTGACGGGCGCGGTCCGGGTCAGCGCCGAGACCAGGGCGCGCGTCGAGGAGGCGGTGGCCGCGCTCGCCTACGTGCCCAACCTGAGCGCACGAGGGCTCCGCACCGGCCGCACGGGCTCCATCGCGCTCGCCTTCCCCGACCTCACGACGCCGTACAGCGCAGAGATGTCGCACTGGTTCGTCGAGGTCGCGCACGAGCGCGGCTGGTCGGTGCAGCTCGAGCAGACCGGCATGCGCCCGGAGCGCGAACGCGAGCTGCTGCTGAGGGGCAAGGAGCACCTGGTCGACGGTCTCGTGCTCAACCCGGTGAGCCTCGACGAGAGCGCCATCGTCGGCGCGGAGTCGCTGCCGCCGGTCGTCGTGATCGGGGAGGTCGAGCAGAGCCTCGTCGACCAGGTCAGGGTCGACAGCGTCGCGGCCGCCCGTGACATGACCACGCACCTGATCGAGCTCGGGCACCGGCGCATCGCCGTGCTCGGCAGCTCGGGCGACGGCTTCGACAGCGCGACGGCACGGGCGCGCACCCTCGGCTGGCAGCAGGCGCACGAGGCGGCCGGGCTGCCCGTCGACCCCGCGCTGCGGTGGTCGTGTCGATCGTGGTCGCCCGAGGCGGGTGCCGCTGCCGTGCGTGAGCGCCTCGCCGCCGACGGTCCGCCGGACGCGCTCTTCTGCTTCACCGACTCGCTCGCGATCGGCGCCGTGCACGCCCTCTGGGCGGCGGGCCTGCGGGTGCCCGACGACGTCTCGGTCGCGGGCTTCGACGACATCGCCGACGGCCGCTTCACGCTGCCGCCGCTCACGACCGTGCGCCTCGACAAGCGGCTCTTCGCCGAGCGAACGCTCGAGCTGCTGGCGGCGCGCATCGCCGACCGCGACCGGCCGCCCGAGCTCGCGATCATTCCCCACGAGATCGTGCGGCGCGAGAGCACGGCGGCCCGCGCCTGACCCGCGGTGCGCCGCGACCGCGCGGCACCGCGACGACGCGCCACACCCCCTCCGATGCGCCGCACCCCCGAATTCGGGGGTGCGGNCCGCGGACGCCAGGCGCGTCACCCGACGATCAGGGCCGCGGTGCCGCCGACCGTGATCCCGCCCGTCGTGGGCACGTCGACCACGAGCAGGCTCGGACGTCCGACGTGCCGGCCGTGCCGCACCGTGAACCGCGAAGGAGGCGCGAGCAGGCCGCCAGCCCGCAGGTACGCCCCGAGGGCGGCGGCCGCCGACCCGGTGGCCGGGTCCTCGGTGATGTCGCCGACGGGGAACAGGTTGCGGGCCTCGATCGCGGGCAGCTCGGCGTCGGCTCCGCGGGTCGCGACGGCTGCAGCGATGGCGAGGTCGAGATCGACGCCCTCCGTGCAGACGACCGTCACGGTGCCCGACCAGCCCTGCCGGTCCATCAGCTCGCGGACCGCACCGGGGTCGAACCCGAACGAGTCGAACACCGCAAGCGACCGCACAGCCACGACCGGGTGCCAGTTGCCGGCGAACGCCTCGGCGAGCGACCACGCCGGGTCGAGGTCGTCGCGGTCGAGCGCGAGCAGGTCGAGCAGCTCGTCGGCGACGGCGTCGGCCAGGGGACGAGTCCGCGGCTCGACGCTGGTGAAGGAGGCGCGCAGCTCGCTCCCTCCCCCGGCCACCGCCTCCTGCGTGGTCTCGATGACGACCGGACCGACGGCCGTCTCGAACCGGAACGCCCCCGTCCCCCGTTCGTCGGCGAGGGCCACGGCCGTCGCGATCGTCGCGTGTCCGCAGAACGGAACCTCGGCGATCGGCGAGAAGTAGCGGGCGCGCACCACGCGGTCGTCGCCTCCGACGGCTCGGTCGACGACGAAGGCGGTCTCGGCGTAGCCGACCTCAGCGGCGATCTGCTGCATCCGCACGTCGTCGAGCACCGACGCGTCGAGCACCACCCCCGCGGGGTTGCCGCCGCCCGGCCCGTCCGCGAACGCGGTCAGCCGCAGCACGTCGGTCGAGGAGGCGGTCGTCGGCACGCGGGGAACGGTCACCGCACCACTGTCGCGGTCCACACCTCCTGAGGGCAAGGTCCACCCGGCAGTCGCCGGCCGCTCCGGGCCGATGCGCGACGACCTGCCGGCTGCCTCTTGCGTCGGGATTACAACGATGGAATAGTGCGAGCAGTCACACGTCACGAAGGAGTGAACATGACCCTGCCCGACCACCCCGCCCGCAGCCGAGCCGAGGCCGCCCCGCCCGGCACCGCAGCCCGAGGCGCCGGCCTCAGCCGCCGCGGCGTCCTCGTCGGCGGTGCGGCCCTGCTCGGCACCGCGTTCGCGGCCACCGCCCTCTCGGGCTGTGCGACCGGCGCGACCACCGCCTCCGGCGCGACGGTCGAGCAGCTGAAGTTCTGGCACCTGCTGAGCGGGGGCGACGGCGTGAAGATGTCCGCCCTCGTCGACCAGGCCAACGAGCAGAACCCCGAGTTCCACGCGACGCAGACCGTGCTCGCCTGGGGCACGCCGTACTACACGAAGCTCGCCATGGCGTCGGCCGGCGGCCGCGCCCCGGACGTCGCGATCATGCACGCGTCGCGCGTGCCCGGCTACGCGCCCGGCGGCCTGCTCGACCCGTGGGACGTCGAGAAGCTCGCCTCGTACGGCCTCCGAGAAGAGGACTTCGCACCGGCGGTCTGGGAGGCCGGCTTCAGCGGCGACCAGCTGTACTCGGTCGCGCTCGACTCGCATCCGTTCATCCTGCTGTACAACACCGACATCGCCGCCCAGGCCGGCGTCCTCGGCCCCGACGGGCAGCTCGCCGAGATCACGAGCCCCGAGCAGTTCCTCGAGGTCGCGACCGCGATGCAGGCCGTCACCGGCAAGCACGGCGCCTCGTGGGGGTACCTCAACGACGGCGCCCAGCTCTGGCGCATGTTCTACACGTTCTACAAGCAGCAGGGCGCCGACATGGAGCTCCGCGAGGGCGGGACCGTCGAGTACGACGAGGAGGCGGCCGTCACCGCCCTCGAGTTCATGCAGCAGATGACCGACGGCACCGTGATGGCCGAGGCGAGCGACATCCAGTCGGGCATCGCCGAGTTCGTCTCGGGCGAGAGCGGCATGCTCTTCACCGGCGTGTGGGAGGTGCCGAGCGCCGCCGCGTCGGGCATCCCCTACGACGCGAGCATCATCCCCACGCTGTTCGGCACCCCCGCCGTCTACGCCGACTCGCACGCGTTCGTGCTGCCCCGGCAGAGCACCGTCGACGAGGCGAAGCGCGAGGACGTCTACAAGATGGTCTCGACCATCCTCAAGGACTCGATCTCGTGGGCCGAGGCCGGGCACATCCCCGCGTACGGGCCCGTGGTCGACAGCAGCGAGTACGCCGACCTGATCCCCCAGGCGCACTACGCCGAGGCGGCCGAGTACCTGAACTACGACCCGCCGGCCTGGTTCACCGGCTCGGGGTCGGACTTCCAGACGTACTTCCTCGACAGCATCCAGTCGGTCATCCTGGCGAAGGACGACGCGGCGACGGGCATGAAGCGGTTCGTCGACCGGGTGAACACGCAGCTCGGCCGCCCCGCCCCGGTGTGAGCCGAGCAGCTCCTCCTCCCCCTCCCTGACGACCCAGCCCTGCACGACGACGAAGGAGTCGATCTGTGACGACCACGACGGTCACGACCCCGGCGGCCCCCGCCGACCGGAGCCCTGCCACCACCGGCAGCCGCACGCGTGCCGGCGGCACCGGCGGCGGCAGCACCAGCACACGCATGCGCCCCGGCGCCCACAAGGAGAACCGCATCGGCTGGGGCTTCGCCGCCCCGTTCACGATCCTGTTCGCCCTCTTCCTCGTGTGGCCCCTCCTGCACGGCCTGTACCTGAGCTTCACGGGGCAGAGCCTCACGGGCCAGGGCGGCGAGCTGATCGGCGTCGCCAACTACGCCGAGGCCTTCGCCGACGGCGCCATGTGGCGCTCGATGCTCAACACCTTCTGGTTCACGATCCTCAGCACGATCCCGCTCGTCGCGGTGGCGCTCGTGCTCGCGCTGCTGGTCAACACGGGCCTGCCGGGCCAGTGGCTCTGGCGGCTCAGCTTCTTCCTGCCGTACCTGCTGGCGTCGACCGTCGTGTCGCTGTTCTGGATCCAGCTGTACAGCCCGACGCTCGGCCCGATCAACAACGTGCTGGCCACCCTCGGGCTGCCGCAGCCCGCCTGGCTGCAGGACCCGGACACGGCCATGATCGCCGTCGTCGCCACGACGGTCTGGTGGACGGTCGGCTTCAACTTCCTGCTCTACCTCGCGGCCCTGCAGAACATCCCCGACCAGCAGTACGAGGCGGCCTCGCTCGACGGCGCCGGCCGCTGGCGCTCGCTCTGGTCGATCACGATCCCGCAGCTCGGCCCGACCACCGGCCTGATCGTCATCCTGCAGGTGCTCGCGTCGCTCAAGGTCTTCGACCAGATCTACCAGATGACCAACGGCGGGCCGGCGGGCACCACGCGCTCCACCGTCCAGTACATCTTCGAGTCGGGCTTCACCGGCTACCGGTTCGGCTACTCCAGCGCCATCTCGTACATCTTCTTCGCCGTGATCGTGGTCATCTCGATCGCCCAGTTCTCGATCACGGCCCGCAACCGCAAGGGAGCCCAGCGATGACCGCACCTGCCGTCGCCCCCGCCGCAGCGCCCGGCGGCGACCTGCGAGCCCCCACAGCCGACCGAGGCCGAGGCCCGAGCCGAGGAGGCGGCAGCCACGGCCACGCACCCGGCAAGCAGCGCTTCGGCGTCATGGGCGTCCTCAGCATCGTCGTCCTCGTCGTGCTGGCCGTGCTCTGGCTGCTGCCGTTCCTCTGGTCGCTGGCCACGTCGTTCAAGAGCGAGGCCGACGCGGCGGCGACGCCGCAGACCTGGCTGCCGGCGGGCGGCTTCACGCTGCAGGCCTACCGGGCGATCCTCGAGCAGGGCAACATCCCCACCTGGCTCTTCAACAGCCTGCTCACGTCGATCGCCATCACGCTGATCGTCGTGGCGACGTCGGCCCTCGTGGCCTACGCGTTCTCGCGGCTCGACTTCCGCGGCAAGAAGTGGCTCTACGTGGCCACGATCGCGTCGATCATCGTCCCGCCGCAGGTGCTGATCGTGCCGTTGTTCTACCAGATGCTCGCCTTCGACATGGTCGACACGTACTGGGGCATCATCCTTCCGCAGGCCATCGCGCCCGCCATGGTCTTCGTGCTCAAGAAGTTCTTCGACCAGGTGCCGATCGAGCTCGAGGACGCGGCCCGCGTCGACGGCGCCGGACGCATCCGGGTCTTCTTCACGATCCTGCTGCCCCTGTCGCGCCCCATCCTCGGAGCGGTGTCGATCTTCGTGTTCATCGGAGCCTGGAACAACTTCCTCTGGCCCTTCATCGTCACCAACGACGCGTCGCTGCTCACGCTGCCCGTCGGGCTGCAGACCATCAAGAGCGCGTACGGCATCCAGTACGCGCAGAACATGGCCGCGGCGATCCTGGCGGCACTCCCTCTCATCCTGGTGTTCCTGTTCTTCCAGCGGCAGATCATCAAGGGCATCTCGACCACCGGCTTCGGGGGGCAGTAGCGACCAGCGCCTCCTCTGCCCGGCCGGCGCCTCCTCGGTGCGCGCGCCGCGCCTCCTCGATCCGCACCTCCTGACCGACCGACCACCCGCCAGCACGCCGCTCCCCCTCTACCAAGGAGAACCATGACCACCGCCCGCATCACCGTCGACCGCGAGTTCACGATCGGCACCGTGCCGCGCCGCCTGTTCGGCTCGTTCGTCGAGCACATGGGCCGGTGCGTGTACACCGGCATCTACGAGCCCGGCCACGAGACCGCCGACGAGAAGGGCTTCCGTCGCGACGTGCTCGCCCTCACCAAGGAGCTCGGCGCGACCGTCGTCCGCTACCCCGGCGGCAACTTCGTCTCCGGCTACAACTGGGAGGACGGCGTCGGGCCCGTCGACCAGCGCCCCCGCCGTCTCGACGGCGCGTGGCACACCGTCGAGTCGAACGCGTTCGGCCTGCACGAGTTCGTCGAGTGGTCGAAGCTGGCCGAGGTCGAGGTGATGGAGGCCGTCAACCTCGGCACCCGGGGCGTCGACGCGGCCCGCGAGCTCGTCGAGTACGCCAACCACCCCGGCGGCACCGCCCTCAGCGACCGCCGCATCGCCAACGGCGCGGCCGACCCGTTCGACATCAAGCTCTGGTGCCTCGGCAACGAGCTCGACGGCCCGTGGCAGATCGGCCACAAGACCGCGACGGAGTACGGCCGCCTCGCCCAGGAGGCCGCCAAGGCGATGAAGTTCGTCGACCCGAGCATCGAGCTCGTCGCGGTCGGCAGCTCGGGCCGCGGCATGCCGACCTTCGGCACGTGGGAGCACGAGGTGCTGACCCACGCCTACGACGAGGTCGACTACGTCTCGATGCACGCCTACTACCAGGAGCACGACGGCGACGCGACGAGCTTCCTGGCGACGGCGGTCGACATGGACGCCTTCATCGAGGAGGTCGTCTCGACCATCGACGGCGTGAAGGCCGCGGGCAAGCACGACAAGCAGGTGCACATCTCGTTCGACGAGTGGAACGTCTGGTACCAGACGGGCCTCGACACGGACGACCAGCCGCACAACGTCTCGAAGGGCTGGGTCGAGCACCCGCGCCTCATCGAGGACCAGTACAACGTGACCGACGCGGTCGTCGTCGGCACGTTCCTGAACTCGCTGCTGCGCCACGGCGACCGGGTCAAGATCGCCAACCAGGCCCAGCTCGTCAACGTGATCGCACCGATCCGCAGCGAGCAGGGCGGGCCCGCCTGGCGCCAGACGATCTTCTGGCCGTTCGCCCGCATGGCGGCGCTGGCCCAGGGCGAGATCCTCCGCACGCAGGTCACCAGCGACAAGATCGACACCCCGAAGTACGGCGACGCCGACCTCGTCGACGTCAGCTCGACGTGGGACGAGGAGACGGGGCGCATCGCGTTCTTCCTCGCCAACCGCGGACTGGAGGAGGCGGCGGACGTCGAGCTCGTCCTCCGCGGCTTCGCGGACGGCCGGGTCGTCCGTGCCGAGGTGCTGGCGGTCCCGGAGGGCGGCGACCGCTTCACCGCCAACACCGAGCAGGCGCAGGACGCGGTCGGCCTCGTGCCGCTCGACGGCGTCACGGTCGACGGCGGCAGCGCCCGCCTGACGCTGCCTGCCCTGTCGTGGGCGGTCGTCGAGCTCGAGGTCGCGAAGGCCTGAGCCGAACTGCGCGAGGGCCCGGGCGCGAGGTGCGCCCGGGCCTTCGTGGCACGCAGGCGCTGTCCGCGGGCGGGCGCTGGTCGCGCGCGGGCCCCGGTCGTCGTCGGCTCAGCCGCTCACGGGCCGGAGGTCGAGGGTGTCGCTGCACCACGCGACCACGCGGTCGTCGTGGGTGGCGACGACGAGGGCGGACCCTGCCACGCGGAGGTCGTCGAGCACCCCGAGCACTACGTCGACGTTGTCGGAGTCGAGCGCTGCGGAGGGCTCGTCGGCGATCACGACTCGGGGGGCGCGGACGATCAGGCGAGCCAGGGCGACCCGCTGTTGCTCTCCGCCGCTGAGCGAGTGGGCACGACGGCGGTCGTAGCCGCCCAGCCCGACCCGCTCCAGAGCAGCCTCACGACGCTCGACGCGGGCACCGCGGGTCGTCCGCTCTCCGATGAACGCGACGTCGACGTTGGCGGCCACCGTCCAGTCCTCGACGAGGGCGTAGTTCTGGAACAGATGGCCGACGGTGCCGCGGAACAGCGACCGTCGAGTCGCGCGCGAGATGCGCGTGACGTCGGCGCCCGCGAGCTCGAGAGTGCCGGCTTCGACCCTCTCGAGCAGGCCGAGGCAGGAGAGCAGGCTCGTCTTGCCGGACCCGCTCGGTCCCGTGACCGCGACGGAGGCGCCGGGGGCCACGTCGAAGGTCAGGTCGTCCCAGAGCGTCCGGGGACCACGTCGGCGGGTGAGGCCTCGCGCCCTCACCAGCGGGGTCGGTCCGGCGTGGACGGCCTTGTCAGCGGGACGGGTGCCCGAGGTGTCGAGATCAGGAGGCATGAGGTTCCTCTCGGGGCCGATGGCTCGGCGCGGTCAGGGTCGGTTGAGGGTGTCGGCGCGGATCCGTGAGCGATGGACAGCGAGGACGGCCGAGATGACGACGACGTCGATGACCACCACGGCCGCGCCCGCGCCCGCGACGACGGCGCCCGCGCCCTCGACGAGGCCGAGCGCCTGCACGGCAGCGACGACCGCCGCCACGACGGAGCCCGTCAGCACTGCGGGCAGGAGGACCGTTCGGAACGGTCCTGCGCCGGCGGTCAGCAGGACCACGTCCCGGCGACGCCCGCGCTCGGCGAGTGCGGCGCCCGTCATCACGGCGGAGAGCACGACGACGACGAGGGCCAGTGCGGCGACGGCCAGGACGTCACGGAGCTCGCGCGACTGCTCGGCGATGCGGACCGCTGCGACGTCGGCCGCGCGGTCGATGGACCCGATCTGCTCGTCGAGTCCAGCGGCGTCGAGCTGGCGCTGCACCGACGCGGGGTCGGAGAACAGGACGCCGCCTGACGTCATGTTGCTCGCGAGCCAACCGTCGGACACGACGTCGACGGCCGTCGGGAGCACCGCCACGACTGCGTCCCGCTGGTGGCTGGACTCCTCGCCCCAAGCCGTCCCGTAGGTGAAGACCGATTGACCGTCGGCGATGACCAGCACGTTCACGGGCGGGTCGACGTCAGGACGGGGCGAGCCACCGTGGTCCGACAGCTCCCACTCGAGCCAGTCTGCCCACTGGGCCCGCCACGGCCCCCCGTCCTCCGAGACGGAACGGGGCACGAGCAGCGTCAGAGCGCCGGGATCCAGCTGCGGGGGCCGGATGGGACGCCCTGCCTGGTCGAGCACGGTCTGGTCGTCGAGGAAGTCCGCAGAGACCGTGAGCGAGTTGCCCTCGTAGGGCCCGTGGCCCGCGTGGACGTAGCTCGGGCTGACGGCGACGAGCAGCTCGCCGGCTGCTGCCTCGTGCCTCGCGACGGCCGCGAAGGACTGCTCGGAGCGGCTCAGCTCGTCGTTGGTCGAGAAGAACGCGAGCCGGTGCCACTCCAGGGCGTGAGACCACGACTCCCGGTCGAGACTGCCGGCTGCCGCACCGACCGCCGCGACCGATCCGGCGCCGAGAACGACGACCACGAGTCCCGACGCCAGCGCGTGGCCCGAGACCGACGCCACAGCCGACCGTCGCGAGGGACGCCGACCGAGGAGCGCACCCTCCACGTCTCGCATCCGCGTCGCCGCGGCCACCAGAGCGCCGATCGAGGCGAGGCCGACGCACAGGCCAGCTTCGGCGATCACGACGGTGCCGGCGAAGCGCGGCCACTGTGCCATGCCGTTGTACGCCGCGAGCACGGGCACCGAGGCGAGCAGCACGATGGCCGTGCCGACGACGACGAGGCGCACGTCGTCCCTGAGCACCCGGACCGCGTCCGCCGCCCCGCTCATCCCCTGGGTGAGGACGAGGGCCGCGGCGCGTCGACGCGTCGAGGAACGGTGGACGACCGCTGCCCCGAGGCACGCGACCGCCCCAGCGGCCAGGGGTACGAAGGGCACGGCGTAGAGGGCCCAGATCACCAGGCTGGTCGCCCCGATCGACTTGGTCGAGACGTCCATGCCCCGTGCTGCCAGATCGTCGGCGACCGGGCGAAGGGCCACCTCGTCGGCACGGCTCACGTAGGTGCCCTGGACGTTCGTGCTCGAGAGCTCTGCGATGTCGACCCAGCGAGTCCGGATGCGCCGTCCGAAGTCGGGATGGGGGCTGAGGCGACTCCCCTCCCGCCCGACGACGGCGGCGTCGAGGGCGAAGAGCTCCCTGGTGGTCGTTCCCGAGGCGGACGCTGTGCTCTCCAGCATCTTGACGATCTCGACGCCGTGCTCGGACGTCGACTGCTCCAGGACACCCAGGACATCGTCACGATCGACGTCGCCGACGTCCCAGATGGTCAGGGTCGTCCTGGTGCCGACCGGCACGACCTCGTCGCTCGTGCGCACGAAGAGGAAAGACAGGACGGCGACGATGACGACTGCCGCTGAGACGCCGATCTTCACCACCATGCGGGAGCCCGATCGACCGGCGGCCCAGAGCCACGAGCCCCCTCGATCGACGACGACGTCATCGGATGCGCCAGTAGGCCGTGTTGCCGGCGATCGTCTTGTTGATCCTCGAGTGGGACCAGAGTCCGCCTCGGACGTCGCTGCTCGAGTTCTTCTGGCCGTTGCCGTTGATGACACTCGACCGGTGCGAGCGGTGCTTGTGCCAGTAGTTGGAGTACAGACCGTTGTCGACCCCGTACGTCCACTGGCCGCCTTCCTTGATCTCGGTCGTGAGCAGTCCCAGCCGATCAGCCGGGACGAGCGCGCTCCCGCTGACGGCATGCTCGACGCCAGCAGGAGTCGGCTCCGCTGCAGATGCGCTCGTCGGCACGAGCAGTGCTCCGGCGAGCGTCAGCGCGGCAGCCGCGGACGCGGCAGTCGTCATGGTCTTCTTCATCCATGTGCTCCTTTGCACGATCCGTCGAGCGATGTCGCTCGAACGATCATGACACTAAGAATTACAATGAGAAATGTCAATAGTGGCTTTCTCAGAGCGCACGAACGAGCATGGTCCGGAACGACGATCGGGGGAGGTCGTCCGGGCGACCGGCGAACCTACTTCCTGCGCCGCGGGAACAGCCGCGAGATCGAGTCGCGCACCGACTCCTCGATCGTGTCGCTGAACGAGTTCGAGAACGACAGCGAGTCGCCCGCCGCGGACGACGCGGTCATCGACGCGATCACGCTCTGGCCGTGGTGCGCGCGGGCCTCGCGCGCGGTCGGGAAGGCGAGGCCCTGGGCGGCGGCGAGGCGCTCCAGGAGGCCGACCCGCTCCTCCTCGGTGCGCCCGGTCGCGGCGGCGAGCTCGCGTGCCGCGTCGTCGTCGACCCCGTCGGCGACCCACTGGGCGGCCCGGCTCGGCAGCTCGCCGGCCGCGAGCATGCCGATGACGCGCTTGGCCTCGTCGTCGCGGATCTCGGCGCGGGCGACGGCGACGTCGCGGGGCGTGGTCTCGGGAGTCGGGGTCTGGTCAGGCACGCTCCACCTTAATCACACGACGGCGGGGGCCACCTCCCCCAGAGCGGGCCGTCAGCTGTAGAGCCGGACCGGCGCCGCGTCCTGCGCGGTCGGTGACGGGAGCGCGTCGAGCTCGTCGCCCACGCCGCTGACCGCACGCTCGATCCGCCGCTTCTCGTCGACGCTCGACCGGATCAGGGGCAGGCCCCGGGCGATGGCGGCCCGGATGCGCTCCTGCAGCAGCGGCGCCGTCACGCGGCGATCGGTGAAGTCGCTGGCGTGAGCGTAGACGCCGAGGGGCAGCGTCAGCGCCTGGAAGAAGCCGAAGAGCGGCCGCAGCGAGTGCTCGAGGATCAGCGCGTGCCGCTCGCTGCCGCCCGTCGCCGCGAGCAGCACCGGCACGTCGACCAGCGCGTACTGCTCGACGAAGTCGAAGAAGTGCTTGAAGAGCCCCGTGAAGGAGGCGCGGTAGACCGGCGAGGCCGCGATCAGCAGGTCGGCGCCCTCGACGGCACGGAGCTCGCGCTCGACCCGTTCGTCGAGCTGGTCCCGGGTCAGCGCGCCGGCGAAGAGCGGCCCGAGCTCGCTCACGCGGATCACGTGCCGCTCGATCGGCAGCACGAGGGCGAGCTCGTCGAGGACGGCGTCGACGAGCGCGTCCGTCTTCGAGGGCGAGCTCAGCGTGCCCGACACGGCGACGACACGGAGCGGCTGCGGAGGTGTCTGCGTCATGCAGCCATGGTGCTCCGGAGACGGCGCGTAACGGAGCCGTGTGACGCCGTGAGTCATGCGACAGTGGTCGCGTGAACCCGACCACGCACGCGCACGGCTTCGACCCGGCCAACCCCCTCACCCCCTTCGCCTCCTCGTTCGGCCAGGCGGCCGACGTCTACGAACGGGGCCGCCCCTCCTACCCCGCCGAGGCGGTCGAGTGGCTGCTGCCGCTCGGCGCGCGGCACGTCGTCGACCTGGGCGCGGGCACCGGCAAGCTGACCCGCGTGCTGTTGCCCCGCGTCGAGCAGGTCACCGCGGTCGAGCCGAGCGACGGCATGCGGGCGACGCTCGAGCTGGCCGTGCCCGAGGCCCGGTCGCTCGCCGGGTCGGCCGAGTCGATGCCGCTCGACGACGCGTCGGTCGACGCCGTCTTCGTGGCACAGGCCTGGCACTGGGTCGACCCGCGGGCCGCCGTGCCCGAGGTCGCGCGAGTGCTGCGCCCCGGCGGCACGCTCGCCCTGCTCTGGAACATCCGCGACGAGACCGTGCCCTGGCTCGCCGAGCTCTCGACGGTGATGCACTCCCCTGCCGAGCGCGACATGTCGTCCGACGCGCCCACGGTCGGCGAGCCCTTCGCCCCGATCGAGCGCCGCGACTTCCCGTGGGTGCACGAGCTCGGCCGCGACGAGCTGCTCGCCATGATCGCGTCGCGGAGCTACGTCATCACCCTCTCGGAGGACGACCGCGCCCAGGTGCTCCGCGACGTCGGCCAGCTGCTCGACACGCACCCCGACACCCGTCGCGCGGACGTGATCCGCCTGCCGTACGTGACCCGGGCGAGCCGGGCGGTGCTGCCGGGCTGACCCACCGGCCGTACGGTGGGGGCATGCAGCAGGAGGCGCGACTCGTCACCGTCGACCGGGTCTGGTCGGGCAGGTGGCACGGCCCGAGCGTCGTGCGCGTGTCGCCGACCGCGATCCACCTCGTCGGGGCGGTCGACCCCGGCCACGGCGACGACGCCGACCTGCCCCACCTGCCCGGCACGCTGTTCTCGCCCTTCACCGACTCGCACGTGCACCTCGGCCTGGTCGAGCCCGAGCAGCTCGTGCGGGGCGGCATCGGCCGCGTGCTCGACCTGGGCTGGAGCCCCGACGTCGCCGCCCTCTGGCCCGAGCGGGGCCGGGTCGACGTCGGCTGGCCCGAGGTGCAGGTCGCGGGCGGCCTGCTCTGCCCTCCCGGCGGCTACCCGTCGCGCGCGGGCTGGGCGCCCGACGACGCGTCCGTCGTCGTCGCCGACGCCGCCGACGCCGAGCGGGCCGTCGTGCGGATGCGCGACCTCGGCGCCTCCGTCGTCAAGCTGACCCTCAACAGCGACGTCGGGCCCGTCCTCGACGACGACGTGCTGCGGGCGATCGCGGTCGCGGCCGACCGGGTCGGGCTGCTGACCGTGGCGCACGTGCAGGGCCCCGGGCAGGTGCGCCGCGCCCTCGACGCCGGACTGCTCCGGTTCGCGCACGCCCCGTTCAGCGAGCTGCTGCCCGACGACCTGCTCGACCGCGCGGCCGACGGCACGTGGATCAGCACGCTCGACATCCACCGCGGCGACGAGGCGCAGGAGGTGGCGATCGCGAACCTGCGCGGGTTCCGCGAGCGGGGCGGCCACGTCCTCTACGGCACCGACCTCGGCAACGGCGACCTGCCCGCCGGGGTGAACGAGCGCGAGCTGCGGGCGCTGCAGCGCGTCGGCCTCGGCCGCGAGGCGCTGCTCGCCGCCCTCGGCAGCGACGACTCGCTCGACGCCGGGCAGGACGGCGCACACTGGACACCGCGCGCGTCGTGGGTGCCGCAGCCGCCGCCCGCCGACGAACGCGACGATCCCGCGTGGCTGGCCCGCGCCTCCGTCCTCACCGCCTCGACCCTGCAGGAGCTGCTCCCGTGACCACCGCCTCCGACTCGACCGCCGCCGCCGCCCCGGCGTCCCCTGCCTCGACGACCTCGACCACCTCGTTCGTGCCGGCCGCCCCGCCCGTCGACCCTGCCGAGCTCGACGACCCGCTGGCCAGTGCGCACCGCGACGCGGCCGACCCGCTCGCGCACCACACGGCCCTGTTCCTGCCCGCGGGCGACGTCGTCTCGTACCTCGACGGCAACTCCCTCGGCCGGCCGATGGCGGCGACGCCGGCCCGGCTCGACGCGTTCGTGCGCGGCGACTGGGGCACGCGCCTGATCCGCTCGTGGGACGAGCGCTGGATGCAGCTCCCCACCGAGCTCGGCGACCGGATCGGCGCCGCCGCCCTCGGAGCGGCCCCGGGGCAGACCGTCGTGGCCGACTCGACGACGGTGCTGCTCTACAAGGCGATCCGCGCCTCCTTGGCGGCTCGTCCCGGTCGGCACGAGATCGTCATCGACGACGACCAGTTCCCGACCGACCGCTTCGTCGTCGAGGGCATCGCTCGCGAGCGCGGCGCGACCGTCCGCTGGCTCGCGGTCGACGAGACCCGGGGGGTGACGCCCGAGCAGGTCCGCGAGGTGGTCGGGCCCGACACCGCCGTCGTCCTCGTCAACCACGTGTCGTACCGGTCGGGGTTCCTCGCCGACCTGCCCGCGATCACCGAGATCGTGCACGAGGCCGGGGCGCTGCTCGTCGCGGACCTCTGCCACTCCGTGGGCGTCGTGCCGACCGAGCTCGACGCGTGGGGAGTCGACATCGCCGTCGGCTGCACGTACAAGTACCTGAACGGCGGGCCGGGCGCGCCGGCGTTCCTCTACGCCCGCGCCGACCTGCTGCCCGAGCTCGAGCAGCCCGTGCAGGGCTGGATGGGCGCCGCCGACGTGTTCGCCATGGCCGAGGGCTACGTGCCCGACGCGGGCATCCGCAAGTTCGTCAGCGGCACCCCGCCCGTCGTCGGCATGCTCGCGATGCAGGACATGCTCGACGCGATCGAGGAGGCCGGCCTCCCTGCGATCCGCGAGAAGTCGCTCGCGCTCACCGACTACGCGTTCGACCTCGTCGACGCCTGGCTCGCGCCCCTCGGCGTCACGACGGCGACGCCGCGCGAGCACGAGCGCCGGGGCAGCCACGTGACGGTGCGGCACCCGCGGTTCCGCGAGGTCGTCGCGACGCTCTGGCAGGAGGGGGTGGTGCCGGACTTCCGCGGCCCCGACGCCCTGCGCATCGGCCTCTCCCCGCTCAGCACCGCCTTCGACGAGGTGCGCGTCGGGGTGGCCGCGATCCGCGAGGCCCTGCAGCAGGGCTGACCTGGGCCGACCTCAGCCGACGGCGGGCGCGGGCCCGGCGCTCTCGCGCACCACGAGCCGCGTCGGCACGATGCGGTCGCCCGACGGCTGCCGCCCCTCGAGCAGCTCGAGGAGGACGCGCATCGAGCGGGCGCCGATCTCGCCGAAGTCCTGGTGCACGGTCGTCAGCGGCGGCCAGAACGAGCCCGACTCGTCCGTGTCGTCGAAGCCCACCACGCTGATCTCGCCCGGGATCGACCGTCCCCGCTCGTGCAGGGCGTGCATGACGCCGAGGGCCATCTGGTCGTTCGCGGCGACGACCGCCGTCACGTCGTCGCGGCTCGCGATCGCGTGCCCCAGGCGGTGGCCGGAGGCGGTCGTCCAGTCCCCCTTGAGCGGCGCCTCCGGCTCGAGGCCCGCATCGCGCATCGTCGCGTGCCACGACGCCGAGCGCCGGGTCGCCGAGTACGACGTGTCGGGGCCGGCGACGTGGACGATGCGCGTGTGCCCGAGGTCGATCAGGTGCTGGGTCGCGAGGCGGGTGCCCTGCTCCTGGTCGGTGTCGACCACGACGAAGGGGTCGCCCGCGTCGGAGTCGATGATGACGACGGGCAGCCCGCTCGGGATGATCACGTCGGCCCGGTCGAGCATGTGCGCCTCGATGATGATGACGACGCCGTCGACCGCCTCCTCCTGCAGGCGGCTGAAGGCTCCGGCCACCTCGCCCTCGGTGGGCTGGGCGACGGGCATCAGCGTGATCGTGTACCCGGCGCCGGAGGCGGCGGTCACGATCGCGTCGAGGGTGCGCATGTTCCCCAGGGTCGACAGCGTGAACATGATCACGCCGACGCTGCGGAAACGACCCGTCTTCAGCGCCCTGGCCGCGCTGTTCGGCCGGTAGTCGAGCGCGGCCATCGCGTCGAGCACCTTCTGGCGGGTGCCGTCCTCGACGTTCTGCGCGCCGTTCGAGACGCGCGAGACGGTCTGCGACGAGACGCCGGCGCGTGCGGCCACGTCGGCCATCGACACCGTACGGGTGCGCGGGGCGCGTCGAGATGCCGACTTGATTTCGGACGGCGGAGGTGTCATGGTTGCGAGCATCCCAGATGTTTACGTAAACACCCTCCCTCCCGGGCAGCGTGTTCACGGCTCCTCACCCCGATGAAGTGGATGGACATGACGACGACGTCGACACCCGCGACCCGCTCGGAGGCGTCCTCACCGGCGCCCCGAAGCAGCTCGCAGATCCGTCGCGACAAGCGACGCTGGACCGGCTGGGGCTTCGTGCTCCCGTTCCTCGTCGTCTTCGCGCTCGTGCTCGTGGCCCCCGTGGTCTATGCGATCTACCTGAGCCTGTTCCAGGAGCAGATGATCGGCGGCAACTCGTTCGTCGGCGCCGACAACTACGTCCGCGCGCTCACCGACCCGAACTTCTGGGACGCGCTCGGCCGCGTCGCGCTGTTCCTCGTCGTGCAGGTGCCGATCATGCTGGTCGTCGCCCTGGCCGCCGCCCTCGCCCTCGACTCGGCCCGGCTGCACTTCACGGCGTTCTTCCGCATCTCGATCTTCCTGCCCTACGCCGTGCCCGCGGTCGTCGCGGCCCTGATGTGGGGCTTCATCTACGGCAACCGCTTCGGCCTCGTCGGCAACCTCGAGGACGCCACCGGCTGGGACCTCCCCGACCTGCTCTCGCAGAGCTGGGTGCTCGCGTCGATCGGCAACATCGTCACGTGGGAGTTCGTCGGCTACAACATGCTGTTGTTCTACGCCGCCCTGCGCGTGATCTCGCCCGACCTGTACGAGGCCGCCGAGCTCGACGGCGCCGGCCCGTTCCGCATCGTTCGCAACATCAAGCTGCCCGCCATCCGCGGCGCGATCGTCATCGGCATCATCTTCTCGATCATCGGCAGCTTCCAGCTCTTCAACGAGCCCAACATCCTGCAGACGCTGGCGCCCAACGCGATCAGCACCTTCTTCACCCCGAACATGTACGCCTACAACCTGTCGTTCGCGGGCCAGCAGTTCAACTACTCCGCCGCCATCGCGATCATCATGGGCGTCCTGACGATGGTCGTCGCCTACGTGGTCCAGCTCGTCGGCACCCGGAAGGACCACTGATGTCGACCCTCACCGGGACCCCGATCGCCGCGCCCGACGCCGGCACGCCCACCGTCACCCCGAGCCGTGGGGCGTCCGCGCGCAAGCGTCGCGCCGGCGCCCCTCGCGACAAGCGCAGCGTGCTGCTCACCGTCGTGATGGCCCTGCTGCTCGTCTACTCGGTGCTGCCGCTCTTCTGGCTGCTCGTCAACTCGACCAAGACGCAGGAGGCCCTGTTCAGCTCGTTCGGCCTCTGGTTCAGCGGCGACTTCGCCCTGGTCGACAACATCAAGGGCGTCTTCACCTACGGCGACGGCGAGTTCGTGCGCTGGCTCGGCAACACCCTGCTCTACGTGGTCGTGGGCGCGGGAGGCGCGACCCTGCTGGCCACGCTGGCCGGCTACGGCCTGGCCAAGTTCGACTTCCCGGGCAAGAAGGCCGTGTTCGCGGTCGTGCTGGGCGCGGTCGCCATCCCGGGCACCGCCCTCGCCGTCCCGACGTTCCTGATGTTCAGCCAGATGGGCCTGACCAACACCCCGTGGGCGATCATCCTGCCCTCGCTGATCAGCCCCTTCGGCCTCTACCTGATCTGGACCTACGCCGTCGACTCCGTGCCGACCGAGATCCTCGAGGCCGCGCGCATGGACGGCTCGAGCGAGGTCCGCACGTTCTTCACCATCAGCCTCCGCCTCCTCAGCCCCGGCCTCATCACCGTGCTGCTCTTCTCGATCGTCGCGACCTGGAACAACTACTTCCTGCCGCTGATCATGCTGAGCGACTCGCGCTGGTACCCCCTGACGGTCGGCCTGAACCAGTGGAACGCGCAGTCGACGACCGTCGGCGGCGACCCGATCTACAACCTCGTCATCACGGGCTCGTTCCTCGCGATCATCCCGATCGTCGTGGCGTTCCTCTTCCTCCAGCGCTACTGGCAGTCCGGCCTCTCGGCCGGCGGCGTCAAGGCCTGACGCGCGTCGGCACCGCCGACCCGCCCCTCCTCGTCCCTCCCGCACCACAGCCCCTCCCGTTCCACAGTCACTCCCCCGTCCCACCTCCACGATGAAGTGAAAGGCACCACCCATGTCCCGTAACCTCCCCCGCACCGCGAAGCGCGTCGTCGCTCTCGGTCTCGGCATCGCCCTGGCCGGCTCGCTGGCCGCCTGCTCCTCCGGCTCCGGAGGCGGCGCCAGCGCCGACACCGCGACCAGCGACGAGCTCGCCGCGGCCCTGAAGGAGAAGTCCTCGATCACGGTGTGGGCCTGGGCCCCCGCCGTCGAGCCCATCGCAGAGGCCTTCGAGAAGGCGCACCCCGACATCACCGTCGACGTGCAGAACGTCGGCACCGGCGCCGACCAGTACACGAAGCTGCAGAACGCGATCAAGGCCGGCAAGGGCGCCCCCGACGTCGCCCAGGTCGAGTACTTCGCCATCCCCCAGTTCTCGCTCGGCGACTCGCTCGCCGACCTGAGCGGCTACGGCTACGGCGACCTCGAGGAGGACTTCACCGCCTCGACGTGGAACTCCGTCACCGACGGCGACGCCGTCTGGGCCCTGCCTCAGGACTCCGGCCCCATGGCGATGTTCTACCGCCAGGACGTCTTCGACAAGTACGGCATCGCCGTGCCGACGACGTGGGACGAGTACCTCGCCGCGGCCGAGACGATGCACTCCGCCGACCCGAACCAGTTCATCGCCGGCGACACCGGCGACGCGGGCTTCACGACCAGCATGATCTGGCAGGCCGGCGGGCACCCCTACTCGGTCGGCGGCGACACCGTCTCGATCGACCTGCAGGACGAGGGCGCCAAGCGCTGGACCTCGACCTGGAACACCCTCGTCGAGAACGGCTCGCTCGCCCAGACCCCGGGCTGGACCGACGAGTGGTTCCGTGCCCTCGGCGACGGCTCGATCGCCACGATGCTCACCGGCGCCTGGATGCCCGGCAACCTCGAGGCCCAGGCCGCCGACGGCTCCGGCCAGTGGCGCGTCGCCCCGATGCCCCAGTACGAGGAGGGCGACACCGCGACCGCCGAGAACGGCGGCTCGTCGATCGCCGTGATGGAGCAGTCGCAGAACAAGCTCGTCGCCGCCGAGTTCGCCAAGTTCGCCACCGCCGAGGAGGAGGGGCGCCAGATCTCGTTCGACGCCGGCGGCTTCCCGTCCACCACGGCCGACCTCACCGACCCCGAGTTCCTCGCCGAGGCCCCCGAGTACTTCGGCGGCCAGAAGATCAACGAGGTGCTCGGCCAGGCCGCACAGGACGTGCTGCCCGACTGGCAGTACCTGCCCTTCCAGGTCTACGCGAACAGCATCTTCAGCGACAGCGCGTCGTCGGCCTACACCAACGGCACCTCGCTCGACCCGGTGCTCGAGGAGTGGGCGAAGGCCACCGCCACGTACGGTGAGCAGCAGGGCTTCACCGTCGAGACCGAGTAGGGCTTCGCAGCACACGCACGACCAGCACCACCAGCAGCACCGCAGCACCGCCTGACCACCGCAGCGGGGAGGCGCGACGCACGTCGCGCCTCCCCGTCGCCACGTCCCCTCGCCCCACCGGAGGAACACCATCAGCAGCAGCACCGCCCCCACGAGCACGCGCTTCGTGATCGGCCCCGACCACTTCGAGCTCGACGGCGCCCGGCACCGGGTCGTCGCCGGCGCCCTGCACTACTTCCGGGTGCACCCGGACCAGTGGGCCGACCGCATCCACAAGGCCAGGCTGATGGGCCTCAACACCATCGAGACGTACGTCGCCTGGAACGCGCACTCCCCGCGCCGCGGCGACTTCGACACGAGCGCGGGCCTCGACCTCGGCCGGTTCCTCGACCTCGTCGCCGCCGAGGGCATGCACGCGATCGTGCGCCCCGGCCCCTACATCTGCGCCGAGTGGGACGGCGGCGGCCTGCCGGGCTGGCTCTTCGACGACCCTGCCGTCGGCGTCCGCCGCGACGAGCCGCTCTACCTCGCCGCCGTCGACGAGTTCCTCGAGCGCGTCTACGAGATCGTCGTGCCCCGGCAGATCGACCACGGCGGGCCCGTCGTGCTCGTCCAGATCGAGAACGAGTACGGCGCGTACGGCGACGACTCCGGGTACCTGAGGCACCTCGTCGACCTGACCCGCGCCTCCGGCGTGGTCGTGCCCCTGACGACGGTCGACCAGCCCACCGACGAGATGCTCTCGGCGGGCAGCCTGCCCGAGCTGCACAAGACCGGGAGCTTCGGGTCACGCACGGAGGAGCGGCTCGCCACCCTGCGCCGGCACCAGCCGACGGGGCCCCTGATGTGCTCCGAGTTCTGGGACGGCTGGTTCGACCACTGGGGCGAGCACCACCACACGACGCCGGTCGAGGAGGCGGCACGCGAGCTGGACGCGCTGCTGGCGGCGGGTGCGTCGGTCAACGTCTACATGTTCCACGGCGGCACGAACTTCGGATTCACGAACGGCGCCAACCACAAGGGCACGTACCAGTCGCACGTGACGTCGTACGACTACGACGCTCCCCTCGACGAGGCCGGCTGGCCGACCGACAAGTTCTTCGCGTTCCGCGAGGTGATCGCCCGGCACCTGCCCGTGCCTGACGAGGTGCCGGCGCGGCGATCGCCGTCGCCCGTGCTGTCGACGACGTTCGACCGCAGCGTGCGCCTCGGCGACGTCGTCGGCGACCTCGGTGCGGACGGCGCCGGCGGAGACCTCGGTGTCGGCGTCGGCGCCTCGGGCTGGATCGGGACCGAGGACGTGCCCACGATGGACTCGCTCGGCAGCTACCGCGGCTTCGCCCTGCACCGCGTCGACCTGCCGGCCGGCGACGAGCCCCGGGTGCTCTCGTTCGCGGGCGTGCGCGACCGCGCCGTCGTCTGCGTCGACGGTCGCCGGGTGGGCGTCCTCCAGCGCGACCAGCACGAGCGCGCGATCACGGTGCCGCCGGGCCGCGTGCTGGAGGTGCTGGTCGAGGACCAGGGACGCGTCAACTACGGCGTCCGCATCGGCGAGGCGAAGGGCCTCGTCGGGTCGGCGCTGCTCGACGGCGCCGAGCTGACGGGCTGGCGCAGCACGCCGCTCGACCTGGGGGCGGTCGTCGCGGCCCTGTCCGGCGACGCGACCCTGTCGGGCGACGCGAAGCTGTCCGGCGACGCGACCGAGGCGGGCGGCGCGGCCGGCGCCTCCTCGGCGTCGGTGTCGGACTCCGTCGTGACGACGCTCGACGGCCCGGTGTTCGCCCACGCGACGGTGACGCTCGACGAGCCCGCCGACCTGTTCCTCGACACGAGGTCGTGGGGCAAGGGCGTCGCGTTCGTCAACGGCTTCGCGCTCGGGCGGTACTGGACGCGCGGACCGCAGCACACCCTCTACGTCCCGGGTGAACAGCTGCGGGCAGGCGACAACGACCTCGTCGTGTTCGAGACGGGCGCCGCGGCGGCCCCGGTCGTGTCGTTCGTGGCCGACCCCGACCTCGGGCACACCGAGCAGTAGCCCCGCGCGCGGTCGCCCCCCGGTCCCGATCCGAGTTGCCCCGAACTGCTGCTTCCCGCCCCGCCAGGCAGCAGTTCGGGGCAACTCGATGCCCGCTTCAGCGGCGGCGGGCGGTGCCCGGCCGGCGGAACTGGCCCGTGGCGGCGAGCACCGCGACGAGCAGCACGGGGACGATCCAGCCCGACCAGCCGAGGATCGTGCCCTGTACGAGGTCGATCCGCTCGCCCGCCGCGGCGAAGAGCAGGTACGACCCGGCGGCGGCGTTGAAGGCGCCGTGCGCCAGGGCAGCCGGCCAGACGCTGGCCGACCGCAGCCGCAGCCAGGCGAAGACGGCCCCGACCACCACGCACGTCCCGGTCATCATCAGCACGCCGAGCCAGCCCGGCGTCTCGCCGCCGTAGTTGTAGCCGAGCAGGATCAGCGGCGTGTGCCAGAGCCCCCAGACGGCCCCGCTGATCAGCACGGCAGGCGCGGTGCCGAGGGGCAGGAGGCGCGGCAGGAGGAAGCCCCGCCAGCCGAGCTCCTCGCCCAGCGCGGGAACGGTGTTGACGAACGCGCCGATGGGGATCGACACGAGCTGCAGGGCGACGAGCAGGCCGATCGGCGGCAGCGGTCCCGGATCGCCGAGGCCCGCGGTCGCCTGGGCCACCTGCTGCTCGGTCAGCTCTCGGAACGCCGAGAACCCGGTGACGTCGGCCGGGTAGGAGCCTAGCGCGGCGCCGATCGGCAGGGCCACGAGCACGAGCGCGACGGGCACGGCCAGGCCGAGGCCCAGGTACCCGAGCAGCCGTCCCACCGGACGCAGCGGCCAGAGCCCGAGAGCCCGCGGGATCGAGACCGGACGGTCGACGAACCGGCTGACGAGCAGGGCTCCGATCGCGGGCGTCGCCATCATCGCGATGGCGCAGACGCCGAGCAGCGGGCTGGCGAGGCCGTCGCCGAGCCAGAGCGGCAGGCAGACGAGCCAGGCGAGGCCGAACGAGATCAGCACGAACGCCGCGACCGGCCACCACGAGACCCGCAGCCCCACGACGATCGAGCCGGTGGAGGCGTCGGCCGAGTCGGCAGACAGGTACCGGTCACCAGCCACGTGCGCCGCGACCGGCTGCCACTCGGCGGTCGTCGACTCGTCGAGGTCGCAGGCGTCGGCATCCACGTCGTCGACCCGCTCGCCGCCGGGCGCCGTCCATCCGTGCGCGGGCGGCCGGGAGGAGGGGTTCGTCGTCATCGGTGCTCCGTCGATCAGCTCGAGCCTCGTGGCAGGGTCTGCTCCATGGTCGCGTGCGCGCCGGCGCCGCACCTCCCCCGACCAGCCGACCCGCGCCTCCTCCGCTCGGCCCGACCTGCTCGACCGTCGAGCGCGCACATCTCAGGAACAGCTCGTCTCGCGTTCCTGACCCGTGCACGACGAAGGAACCCGCGTCCTGATCCGTGGAGGATCAGGACGCGGGTTCCTGAGTGGTGCAGCGGAGCCGGACGGGCTAGAAGTCCCAGTCCTCGTCCTCGGTGTTGACGGCCTTGCCGATGACGTACGACGAGCCCGACCCCGAGAAGAAGTCGTGGTTCTCGTCGGCGTTCGGCGAGAGGGCCGACAGGATCGCCGGGTTCACGTCGGTCGTCTCCTTGGGGAACATCGGCTCGTAGCCGAGGTTCATCAGCGCCTTGTTGGCGTTGTAGTGCAGGAACTTCTTGACGTCCTCGGTCAGGCCGACGGTGTCGTAGAGGTCCTGCGTGTACTGGATCTCGTTCTCGTAGAGCTCGAAGAGCAGGTTGAACGTGTAGTCCTTGATCTCCTGCTTGCGCTCGTCCGAGGCGCCCTCGAGGCCCTTCTGGAACTTGTAGCCGATGTAGTACCCGTGCACGGCCTCGTCGCGGATGATGAGGCGGATCAGGTCGGCCGTGTTGGTGAGCTTGGCGCGCGACGACCAGTACATCGGCAGGTAGAAGCCGCTGTAGAACAGGAACGACTCGAGCAGGGTCGAGGCGACCTTGCGCTTCAGGGGGTCGTCGCCCGTGTAGTAGTCGAGGACGATCTGGGCCTTCTTCTGCAGGTTCGGATTCTCGACCGACCAGCGGAAGGCGTCGTCGATCTCGGGCGTCGACGCGAGGGTCGAGAAGATCGACGAGTAGCTCTTGGCGTGCACCGACTCCATGAAGGCGATGTTCGTGTAGACGGCCTCCTCGTGCGGCGTGATCGCGTCGGGGATCAGGCTGATCGCGCCGACGGTGCCCTGGATCGTGTCGAGCAGCGTCAGGCCCGTGAACACGCGCATGGTGAGCTGCTGTTCCTCGGGCGTGAGGGTGTTCCACGACTGCACGTCGTTCGACAGCGGGATCTTCTCGGGCAGCCAGAAGTTGTTGACGAGGCGGTTCCAGACCTCGACGTCCTTGTCGTCCTGGATGCGGTTCCAGTTGATCGCGCTGACCGACTTGATCAGCGGGATCGACTTGCCGGTGGCGTGCACCGGGTCGCCGGCGACGCTGTTGATCTTGTCGGTGATGGTCATGTCGTCTCTTCCGTCGGGATGATGCCGTGGATCTCAGTCAAGGAGGCGGGGGCCGGTCGTCGAGACCGGCCCCCGCCGGGTGGCCGCGAGGCCTAGAGCATGCAGCTGACGCAGCCGTCGACCTCGGTGCCCTCGAGGGCGAGCTGGCGCAGACGGATGTAGTAGATCGTCTTGATGCCCGCGCGCCATGCGTAGATCTGGGCCTTGTTGATGTCGCGGGTCGTCGCGGTGTCCTTGAAGAACAGGGTCAGCGAGAGGCCCTGGTCGACGTGCTGCGTCGCCGCGGCGTAGGTGTCGATGATCTTCTCGGGGCCGATCTCGTACGCGTCGGTGTAGTACTCCAGGTTGTCGTTCGTCATGAACGGCGCCGGGTAGTAGACGCGGCCGAGCTTGCCTTCCTTGCGGATCTCGATCTTCGACGCGATCGGGTGGATCGACGACGTCGAGTGGTTGATGTACGAGATCGAGCCGGTCGGGGGCACCGCCTGCAGGTTCTGGTTGTACAGGCCGTGCTGCATGACGCTGGCCTTGAGCTGACGCCAATCCTCTTGCGTGGGGATCGTGACACCCGACGCGGCGAAGAGGCCGGCCGCGCGCTCGGTGCTGGGCACCCACTCCTGCTCGGTGTACTTGTCGAAGAACTCGCCCGAGGCGTACTTCGAGTCCTCGAAGCCGCCGAAGGTGACGCCGCGCTCGATCGCGATCGTGTTCGAGGCGCGCAGGGCGTGGAACAGCACCGTGTAGAAGTAGATGTTCGTGAAGTCGATCGCTTCTTCGCTGCCGTAGTGCACGCGCTCACGGGCCAGGTAGCCGTGCAGGTTCATCTGGCCGAGGCCGATGGCGTGCGACTGGTCGTTGCCGACCTCGATCGAGCGCACCGACTGGATGTGGCTCATGTCGCTGACCGCGCTGAGGCCGCGGATCGCGGTCTCGACGGTCTTGCCGAGGTCGGGGGCGTCCATCGAGAGCGCGATGTTCATCGAGCCCAGGTTGCACGAGATGTCCTTGCCGATCTCGTTGTACGACAGGTCTTCGTTGAACGTGGTCGGGGTGTTGACCTGCAGGATCTCCGAGCACAGGTTCGACATGTTGATGCGGCCCTTGATCGGGTTCGCGGCGTTGACCGTGTCCTCGAAGACGATGTAGGGGTAGCCCGACTCGAACTGGATCTCGGCGATCGTCTGGAAGAAGTCGCGCGCCTTGATCTTGGTCTTCTTGATGCGGCCGTCGGCCACCATCTCGCGGTACTTCTCGCTGATCGCGACGTCGCCGAAGGGGACGCCGTAGACCTTCTCGACGTCGTACGGCGAGAAGAGGTACATGTCCTCGTTGTTCTTCGCGAGCTCGAACGTGATGTCGGGCACGACGACGCCGAGCGACAGCGTCTTGATGCGGATCTTCTCGTCGGCGTTCTCACGCTTGGTGTCGAGGAACCGCATGATGTCGGGGTGGTGCGCGCTGAGGTACACGGCACCGGCGCCCTGGCGGGCACCCAGCTGGTTCGCGTAGCTGAAGCTGTCCTCGAGGAGCTTCATGACGGGGATGATGCCCGACGACTGGTTCTCGATCTGCTTGATCGGGGCACCGGCCTCGCGGATGTTCGACAGCGACAGGGCCACGCCGCCGCCGCGCTTCGACAGCTGCAGCGACGAGTTGATGCCGCGCGAGATCGACTCCATGTTGTCCTCGATGCGCAGCAGGAAGCAGCTGACGAGCTCGCCTCGCTGGGCCTTCGCGGTGTTGAGGAACGTGGGGGTGGCCGGCTGGAAGCGGCCGCCGATGATCTCCTCGACGAGGTCGATCGCGAGCTGCTCGTCGCCCTGGGCCAGGCCGAGGGCGGTCATCACGACTCTGTCCTCGAAGCGCTCGAGGTAGCGCTTGCCGTCGAACGTCTTGAGCGTGTACGAGGTGTAGTACTTGAACGCGCCGAGGAAGGTCTGGAACCGGAACTTCTTCGAGTAGGCCAGGTCGTTCAGGCGCTCGATGAAGGCGAAGTCGTACTGCTCGATGGTGGCGAGCTCGTAGTACTCGTTCTCGACGAGGTAGTCGAGACGCTCACGCAGGTTGTGGAAGAAGACCGTGTTCTGGTTGACGTGCTGCAGGAAGTACTGCTTCGCCGCCTCCCTGTCTTTGTCGAACTGGATCTCGCCCGACGGGCCGTACAGGTTCAGCATCGCATTGAGCGAGTGGTAGTCCATGCTCATGCCCTGCCCGGGTGCTGCGATCACTTCGAGATCGTCGACTGCTGCGTCCAAAATTCTTCCAATCCGTTCTGTACTGCTGAGACGTCGTCCGGGGTGCCGAAGACCTCGAACCGGTAGAGCAGGGGCACGGCGCACTTGGCGGCGACGATGTCGCCGGCCAGGCAGTACCCCTCTCCGAAGTTGGTGTTGCCCGCCGCGACCACGCCTCGGATGAGGCTTCGGTTGCCCTCGTCGTTGAGGAACCGGATGACCTGTTTCGGGACGGCGCCTCGGCCCTCGCCGCCGCCGTAGGTCGGCAGGACGAGAACGTAGGGGTCACGGGCGTGGAGCGGGGGCTCGGAGGGGAAGAGCGGGATGCGCTCGGCCGGCACCCCGAGCTTCTCGACGAACCGGTGCGTGTTGCCCGAGACGCTGGAGAAGTAGATGAGATGGGTCACGGTGACGACCGCCTCCTCTGCTCGTGGTGCTGTGCCTCCGGCGACGGGAACGGGCGGCGGCCTACACCCGTCACGAGGAGGCGCGGGTCAGGAGACGCGAGCGGCCAGGCCGGCGATCTTGTCGGGGCGGAAGCCGCTCCAGTGGTCGTCGTCGGCGATGACGACGGGCGCCTGCAGGTAGCCGAGCGCCTTGACGGTCTCGAGCGCGGCGTCGTCGGCGGTGACGTCGAGGACTTCGTACTCGATGCCCTTGTTGTCGAGGGCGCGGTAGGTGGCCGTGCACTGGACGCAGGACGGCTTGGTGTAGACGGTGATGGCCATGGTTTCCCCTGTGTTCTCGGGCCGACGCGGGGGTCGGACGCGGTGGTTCTGATGCGGGTCTGGGGCAGCGGGCGTAGTACCTGCGGCAACTCCTCGATACTACATCTTGTGGCCCGGACTCGGGCCCACAACTAGATGCGGTGTTACAGGCGTGTAGTTCTGTCGGGCGAGTTCTCCACAGGAGTTCCCCCAAGTTCTGCACAGATCTGGCGGAGTTGCCCCCAGGATCTGGCGGTTGTGCACATGTTCCTCCCCACCTCCGACATCGCGACGGCGTCGTCCCCAGTTCGGGGCCACGGCGTGTCGCGGCGTGTCGGGACGGGGCTGCCGGACGCGCCCGCGCCTCCGTAGACTCGACCTCTCGTGAGCACCTATTCGTCCCTCCTGAAGACCCCCGGCGTGGGGCGCATCATCGCGGCCCAGCTGACCGCGCGGTTCCCCTTCGGGATGCTCTCGCTCGCGTTCCTGCTGCACGTCGAGCACGTGCACCACTCGTACGCGGCGGCCGGGCTCGTGCTCGCCGCGACGAGCATCGGCCAGGCGATCTCCGGCCCGCTCACCAGCCGCTGGATGGGCCGCTGGGGCATGCGCCCCGTGCTGCTGCTGACGCTCAGCGTCTGCCTCGTCACGATGCTCGCGTTCACCGCGTACGACTTCTCGGTGCCCGCCTTCATGGCCCTCGGCTTCGTCACCGGCCTCAGCGTGCCGCCCGTGCAGCCCGCCGTCCGCACGATCTACCCGAAGATGGTCAACTCGTCGCAGCTGACTCCCCTCTTCTCGCTCGACGCCTCGGCCCAGGAGATCATCTGGGTCGCCGGCCCGGTCATCACCACCTTCGTCGGGACGCAGGTGGGCACCCGCGAGGCGATCTGGCTGGCCGCGCTGTTCCTCGTCGGCGGCGGCATCTGGTTCATCGCCTCGCCCGAGGTCGGCCGCGTGCGCATCCCGCGCAGCAAGCGCTCGTTCGGCAAGGTGCTCGCCCGGCCCACCGTGCTGCTCGCCACCGTCGCGGGCTTCCTCCTGATCGGCGCGTGCGCTGCGGTCGAGGCCGGCGTCGTGGCGCTCTTCGGCGAGGGCAGCGCCGACTCCGGCATCGCCCTCGCGGTCTTCGCGGCAGGGTCGCTCGTCGGCGGCCTCGCGCTCGGGCACGTGCCCGTCGGCCCGTGGGCGCTCGGCCGCCGCCTCGCGATCGTGTTCGTCGGGATGGTGCTCGCGATCTTCGCCACGGGGCTCCTGCCGATCAGCGGCGCCCTGCTCGTCGCCGGGGTCGGCATCGCGCCCGCCCTCGCCGTGATGTTCGCGATCGTCTCGTCGAGCGTCAAGTTCAGCGACACCGCCGAGGCCTACGGCTGGGCGGGCACCGGCCAGCTGATCGGCTCGGCCCTCGGCTCGGCGATCGCCGGCTTCTGGATCGACCGCATCGGCGGGCAGGGCGGCCTCGTGGTGGCCGCGGCCTTCGCGTTCGTGGGCGTGGTCGTCGGCCTCGTGTTCCACCGTGCGCTGCCCGACCTCCGCGGCCGCGACGCGAGCCCGCTGCCCGACACGGAGCCGGTCCCCGTCCAGGCCAGCTGACCGGCGCCTCCTCCTCCTCGCTCGGCCCGCGCCTCCTCGCCCCTCCCGTCATCGCGGATGGGAGGATCGGGACATGTCCGACATCACCGTCCCGTCCGTCGTCCTGTCCGACGGAGCCCGCATCCCCCAGCTCGGCCTCGGCGTCTACAAGGTCGCCGACGACGAGGCGCGCACCGTCGTCGCCACCGCCCTCGAGCTCGGGTACCGCCACGTCGACACGGCGTCGTTCTACGGCAACGAGGTCGGCGTGGGCCAGGCGCTGCGCGCCTCCGACGTGCCGCGGGACGAGGTCTTCGTCACGACCAAGGTGTGGAACACCGAGCAGGGCTTCGACGAGACGCTGCGCGCCTTCGACGCGAGCCTCGACCGCCTCGGCACCGACCACGTCGAGCTCTACCTGATCCACTGGCCGGCCCCCACGCAGGACAAGTACGTCGACACCTGGCGTGCGCTCGAGCGGATCGCCGAGGAGGGGCGGGCCCGGTCGATCGGCGTCAGCAACTTCCAGGTGCACCACCTCGAGCGTCTGCTCGGCGAGACGAGCGTCGTGCCGGTCATCGACCAGGTCGAGGCCCACCCGTGGCTGCAGCAGCACGAGCTGCGCGAGTTCTGCGCCGCCCGGGGCATCGCCGTCGAGGCCTGGTCGCCGCTCGCCCGCGGCCGCGTGCTCGACGACGCCGCGATCGGCCGGATCGCGGCGAAGCACGGGGTCGAGCCCGCCCAGGCCGTGATCCGGTGGCACCTGCAGCAGGGGCTCGTCGTCATCCCGAAGACCGTGAACGCGCTGCGGCTGGCGTCGAACCTCGACGTGTTCGGCTTCGAGCTCGACGAGGACGACCTCGCCGAGATCGCCGCGCTCGACAGCGGCGAGCGCTCCGGCTCGCACCCCGACCAGGTCGGCTGACCCTCGACAGCTCGCTGCGCGGCACAGCCGCGGCGCACCGAGGAGGCGCGGGTCGAGGGGCGGCCGCCGCTCGCGTACCGTGGTGGGCGCACATCACGAGCAAGGAGCACCCATGACGATCGTCGCCGCCGCTGACGGATCCGCCCTCGGCAACCCCGGCCCTGCCGGCTGGGCCTGGTACGTCGACGACGACCGCTGGGCCGCGGGCGGCTGGCCCCGCGCGACGAACAACCAGGGCGAGCTCACCGCCGTGCTCGAGCTGCTGCGGGCCACGGCCGGTGCCGGCGAACCGGTGCACGTCCTGTGCGACAGCCAGTACACGATCAAGGCCTGCACCGAGTGGATGCCCGGCTGGAAGCGCAAGGGCTGGCGCAAGGCCGACGGCAAGCCGGTGCTGAACGTCGAGATCCTCAAGGAGCTCGACGACGCCCTCGCAGGGCGGAAGGTCACCTTCGAGTGGGTCCGCGGCCACGTCGGGCACGAGATGAACGAGGCGGCCGACGTCCGCGCACGGGGTGCCGCCACCGCGTTCCAGAACCGCACCGAGGTGCCCTCAGGCCCCGGCTGGCCCGGCGCCCCCGTCGCGACGACGTCGCCGGTCGCGGCCCCGCCCGAGCCGCCCGCCACCCTCTTCTAGGCGCCGTGCCGCGCGCCGCGGCGCGCTACATCGAGGGGTGCGTGCTCGACAGCCCGCCGTCGACGACGAACTGCGCGCCGGTCGAGAACGCGGAGTCGTCGGAGGCGAGGTGCAGGGCGAGCCCGGCCACCTCCTCCGGCATGGCCAGCCGCCCGCGGGGGCTCATCGTGCGGAACGCGTCGAGCAGGGCGGGCTGGGCCTCGACCTGACGTCGGAACAACGCCGTGTCGGTCGGCCCGGGGTGCAGCGAGTTGATGCGGATGTCCCAGCCCTCCTGGGCGGCGTGCGCCGCACTCGAGCGGGTGAGGCCGACCAGGGCGTGCTTGCTGGCGGTGTAGGCCGCGTCGTCGCCGAAGCCGAGGAACGACGTCGCCGGCGCCAGGTTGATGATGGAGCCGCCGGACCGCTCGGGATTGGCGCGCATCTGCTCGATCGCGAACCGCGTGCCGAGCATGACGCCCGTGACGTTGACGGCGAAGACGCGGTTCCAGCTCTCGAGCTGCGTCACGTCGATCGACTGCCCCGAGACGATGCCCGCGTTGTTGACGAGCACGTCGAGGTGCCCGTAGTGGTCGGCCACCCTGTCCATCACGCGCTTCCAGTCGCCGCCGTTGGCGACGTCGTGCTGGATGAACTCCGCGCCGGCCTCGGCCGCGACGGCCGACCCGTCGAGGATGTCGGTCGCGACGACCTGCGCGCCCTCGTCGGCGAAGCGGCGGACGATGGCCTCGCCGATGCCCGAGGCGGCTCCCGTGACGATCGCGACTTTGCCGGACAGGCGAGACATGGGTCCTCCTCGGGGAGCCCGGCGACGGGTCGCCGGGGGCGGTGCACCGGAGGGTCGCTCCGGGGGTGACGGGCAGCCGTGGTCGGCCGGGCCGCCGACAACGTTACTCCTCGACGAGCCTGCCCCCGGTGCCCCCGGCGCGCTCGGAGGCCGGGCCGACGGCCGTCACGGTGACCACCGCCTCTCCGCGCTCGTCGCTCGACGCGAGGTCGACGACGGCCGAGATGCCGAAGTCGTGGTCGCCGTCGGGGTCGGCGAGGACCTGACGGACGCGCCAGACCGTCGGCAGCTGCTCGATCTGGAGCATGTGCGGCCCGCGGGCGTCGGTGTCGGTGCCGATCGTGTCGTACTCGTCGAAGTAGCGGTCGAGGGCCTGGCCCCAGCGGTCGGTGTCCCACCCCGAGGAGGCGTCGAGCTGACCCAGCCCCTCGGCGTCGTCCCGGGCCATCAGCTGCACCCGGCGGAACATCTCGTTGCGGACGGCGATGCGGAACGCGCGGTCGTTCGCCGTGAAGCGGCGGAGCACCGGCGGAACGATCTCGTCGTGGGCCTCGACCTCGCGCGGGTTGAGCATCTCCTCCCACTCGTCGAGCAGCGACGAGTCGACCTGGCGCACCAGCTCGCCGAGCCACTCGATCAGGTCGGCGAGCTCGTCGGTCTTGGCCTCGTCGGGAACGGTCTGGCGCAGGGCCCGGAACGCGTCGGAGAGGTACCGGAGCACGAGGCCCTCCGAGCGGGCGAGACCGTAGAAGGCCACGTAGTCGCCGAACGTCATCGCGCGCTCGTACAGGTCGCGCACGACCGACTTGGGGCTCAGCGCGAAGTCGCCGATCCACGGCTGGGACGCCGCGTACGTCTCGAACAGGGCCGTGAGCAGCTCGTCCAGGGGCTTCGGCCAGGTGACGCCCTCGAGCAGCTCCATGCGCTGGTCGTACTCGACGCCCTCGCGCTTCATCTCGGCCACGGCCTCGCCGCGCGCCCTGAACTGCTGCTGGGAGAGGATCGGGCGCGGGTCGTCGAGGGTCGCCTCCACGACGGAGACGACGTCGAGGGCGTAGCTCGGCGACTCCTGGTCGAGCACGTCGAAGGTCGCCAGGGCGAAGGGCGAGAGCGGCTGGTTCAGGGCGAAGTTGGCCTGGAGGTCGACCGTCAGGCGGATGGTGGGCGCGCCTCCGTCGTGGCTCGCCTCCTGCACGACGACCTCCGCGGTGCGGAGCGTGCGGTAGATCGAGATCGCCTGACGCGCCATCGCGTACTGCGCCGACCGGGGCTCGTGGTTGTCGAAGACGAGCGAGCGCACGTTCGCGAAGACGTCGCCCCCGCGGCCGATGACGTTGAGCAGCATGGCGTGGGTGATCTGCATGTGCGAGACCAGCGCCTCCGGCTCGGCGGCGATCAGCTTGTGGAAGCTGGGCTCGCCCCACGAGACGAAGCCCTCCGGCGCCTTCTTGCGGACGATCTTGCGCTTCTTCTTCGGGTCGTCGCCCGCCTTCTCGATCGCTTTCAGGTTGTCGATCTCGTGCTCCGGCGCCTGCAGCACCACGGTGCCCGACGTGTCGTAGCCCGCACGGCCGGCACGACCCGCGACCTGGTGGAACTCCCGCGCCGTCAGCTGCCGCATGCGGGTGCCGTCGAACTTCGTGAGCGCGGTGAGCAGGACCGTGCGGATCGGCACGTTGATGCCCACGCCGAGGGTGTCGGTGCCGCAGATGACGCGGAGCAGCCCCCGCTGCGCGAGCTGCTCGACGAGGCGCCGGTACTTGGGCAGCATGCCCGCGTGGTGCACGCCGATGCCCGAGCGCACCAGTCGGCTGAGGGTCTTGCCGAAGCCGGTGCTGAAGCGGAACCCGCCGATCAGCTCGGCGATCTCGTCCCGCTGCTCACGGCTGGCCACCTTGATGCTCGACAGGGCCTGCGCGCGCTCGAGCGCGGCGGCCTGCGAGAAGTGCACGACGTAGACGGGGGCCTCGCCGGTGGAGAGCAGTTCTTCGACCGTCTCCTGCACGGGGGTCTGGGCGTACGAGTAGTGCAGCGGCACCGGGCGCTCGACGCCGGTCACCCGGGCGACGGGGCGCCCGGTGCGGCGCGACAGGTCGTCGACGAGGCGCGTGACGTCGCCGAGGGTCGCCGACATGAGGAGGAACTGCGCGCGGTCGAGCAGGAGCAGCGGCACCTGCCAGGCCCAGCCGCGCGACTGGTCGCCGTAGAAGTGGAACTCGTCCATGACGACCTGGTCGACGTCGGCGTCCGAGCCGTGGCGCAGCGCGAGGTTCGCGAGGATCTCGGCGGTGCAGCAGATGATCGGTGCGTCGGCGTTGACCGACGAGTCGCCCGTCACCATGCCGACCTTCTCCGGCCCGAACAGCTCGACCAGGGCGAAGAACTTCTCGCTGACCAGGGCCTTGATGGGCGCCGTGTAGTACGTCCGTCTGCCTTGCGAGAGGGCGACGAAGTGCGCGCCTGCGGCGACCAGCGACTTGCCCGTGCCGGTCGGCGTGCTGAGCACGACCGAGGCGCCGGAGACGAGCTCCATCATCGCCTCGTCCTGCGCCGGGTACAGCGGCAGGCCCCGGCTCTCGGCCCACTCCGCGAAGTCGGCGTAGGCCGTGTCCTGGTCGTACGACTCGGGCCCCGGGTTCTCGGGCAGCAGGGCGGACAGCGGTGCGGAGGGAGCGGGCGACATGATGTGTCGATCCTGCCCCATGCCGGCGACAGCGAGGCGAGGCGGGCCGGAGGCGGTCGGCACCGGTCCGGGCACGCGGGAGGGGCGAGACGGTCGGTCCCGAGACAGCACACGCCCCCGTGGCCGAGCAGGGCTCGGGCGGAGGCGTGCGGTCGCGCCCTCGGACGAGGCCGGGCGGGATCGGATCAGGAGACCACGCTCGGTCGCACGTCGACGATGACGGGCGCGATGTGCCCCGGTAACCAGCCGGTGAGCACACTGCACTGTAGCCCGCACCTCCGCCGAGCAGTGGGGTGAACGGCGGGTGATTCATGCGTCCGACTAGAACTGGGGGCACCGACTCAGAGCGCAACGTCCGGATCGACCCTGAGCTCGTGCACCGCGTCGAGCCCGGCAGGCCGGAGGTCGTCGAGCACGGACACGGCGTCGTCGTCGTCGAGCGACCCGGTCAGGGTGACCGCCCCGTCGTCGAGCAGGACGACCCACGAGCCCGACGACGCGTCCGCGAGGACGTCGCCCCCGAGCGCCCGACCGACGACGGGACAGACGGGCGCGGCCGTCCCGCAGGGTGCGTAGGTCGCGACGTCGTCCGGGGCGACGAAGCTCAGGTCGTAGTAGGCGTCGGGACGGTCCCCCGCGACCGACCCGTCGGCACGCACGACCTCGTCCCCCGGCGACACGTACGAGTACGCGAGGTCGGCGTACTCCCCCGGCGGCGTCACCCCGCGGAGCACGTAGCCGGCGAGCGGCGAGGCAGGGGACGTGCGGGGCACGAGGACCGGCCCCGTCCAGGCCGCGTCGAAGCGAGCCTGCTCGCGGGAGGCGCCGAGCTCGCCCACGGCCAGGGTCAGCAGCAGGGCGCCGAGGCCGAGCCCGAGCACGTACCCGACCCACCGCAGACGGACGACTCCGGCCGCCGCGGCCGGGATGCTCCACAACGGCGGCACGAGGAGCCAGAGGAGAGGACCGAGGCCCACCAGCTCGATCACCGGCGCCGCGACCGAGCCGACCACACCCACCCCGAAGAACACGAGGAGGAGGGCGAGACCCGTCGAGAACAGCCCGGAGAAACGAGCGCCTCGTCGACGACCGCGGACGACGAAGAGGACGACCAGAGCAGAGACGAGGCACCCGAGGAAGACGCCGCCGGCGGCGGCGAGGACGGCCGCGCCGATGCCCTCGCCGGTGGTGGTGGAGGCGCCGGACGTGGCCGCTCCGACGACCAGGTCGGTGAGGACGGCCGCGAGGCACCCGGAGGCGAGCCCGCCTGCGACCGCCGCCAGCGATCGGCGGACGGTCAGCGTCGGTCGGTCGTCGTCGATCATCTGCGGCCCCCGTCGCTGTCGTCCTGAGATGCTAGCGCTCGGGCGGTCACCGGCGCGGGCCGTCCCGGGCCGGGCCGACGGGCTCAGCGCAGCGGGATGTGCCCGCCGAGCGTGTCGTCCACCTGCTCGACGGCGCCCTCGCGAGCGGCGTCGTCGGCGGCCGAGCCGGCGTGCTCCTCGACGGGCGCCGGGTCGTCCCCGTGCACGGCGGCCGCGTCGTGGCGAGGGTCGACGTCGTGGTCTGCGGGGTCGTGGCTCTGGGTGTCGCTCATGGGGCGCCTCCTCGTGTCGTCCGTCGCCGTGGCGGCGGAGGGGGCCGGACGGCCCCGTCCCGCACGACCGTACCCGCGGCTCCGTCGCGCACGTCCAGCGCCGACACGGTAGACAGGAGGAGGCGCACCGAGCGCCGCCCCGACCCCAGGAAGAGTGCAGACGATGTCGTCATCCACCCCGTCCCCCGCGGCCCTCCGCGTCGCCGTCACCGGAGGCAGCGGCAAGCTCGGCCGAGCCGTCGTCCGCGACCTCGCCGCCCACGGCTGGGAGGTCGTGCTGCTCGACCGCGTGCCGAGCCCCGACCCGGTCGAGGGCGTCACGTACGTGCAGGTCGACCTGTCCGACTACGGCCAGGTGCTGCAGGCGCTCACGCACGTCGACGACCGCTACGACTCGATCGACGCCGTCGTGCACCTCGGGGCGATCCCCGCGCCCGGCCTCGTGCCGAACGCGACCCTCTTCCACAACAACGTCACCGGCAGCTACAACGTGTTCGCCGCAGCCCGTGCGGCCCACATCCGCAACGTCGTCTGGGCCTCCAGCGAGACCCTGCTCGGCATCCCGTTCGACCTCGACCCGCCCTACCTGCCCCTCGACGAGGAGTACGCCGTGCGGCCCGAGTCGTCGTACTCGCTCGGCAAGGCCCTCGACGAGGAGATGGCCCGGCACTTCACCCGCTGGGACCGCCAGCTGAAGATGATCGGCCTCCGCTTCTCGAACGTCATGGACGACGGCGACTACTCGGAGTACCCCTGGGACGAGACGCCCGAGAAGAAGACGTTCAACCTCTTCTCGTACATCGACGCCCGCGACGGCGCACAGGCCGTGCGCAAGGCGCTCGAGAGCGACCTGGTCGGCTTCGAGGCGTTCATCATCGCCGCGACCGACACGGTCATGAACACGCCCACCGCCCTGCTCGCCGACCAGTTCTGGCCGACCGTCGAGCGCCGCGCCGCCGTCGAGGGCACGGACTCGCTGCTCAGCAGCGACAAGGCCCGCGACCTGCTCGGCTTCGTCCCCGAGTACAGCTGGCGCACCTGGGGCGACCGGGTCGGCAAGCAGGAGGCGGCGGCCGACGAGCAGACGGACGACGAGGCGTAGGTGCGGACACCGCCCGACGAGCTCTCAGCGCCCCTCGCTCAGCAGTAGTCCTTGAGCGTGGACGGGCCCAGGATCGCCGTCACCAGACCGTCGATGCTGTGCACGGAGGCACCGTAAGGACTGATCTCGTCTCCCGACACCTCGTCGGCACGGACCAGGTCGTAGACGAGCGAGAGGACCTCGCGGGACGGGTCCGCCGAGAAGTCGTCGGTGTACGCGGGGTCGGTCGCCTCGGCGAGGGGGGCGATCGGGTCGCCGACGGCGATGCCTCCCGGGGTCTGCAGCCGCACGCTCCGGCCGTCGTCCGTCTCGATCGACGTGTCCTTCGTCGTGAAGGTGAGCGTGCCCTCGTCGGTGTAGAGGTCGGGCGTCCCGAGGTAGGTGCCCTCGCCCCAGCCCCAGCGGGTCTGGGCCGGCTGGCAGTGGTCCTCCTCGACGCCCGCCTCCCGCGGTTCGCCGAGGGCCCGCGTCAGCAGGGCGACGGCCTCGTCGAGCGGCAGGGCGACGACGTCGAGCGAGGCCAGCTCGACCTCCCCCTGCCGCAGCGACAACCCGGCTGCCGTCACCACGATCGTGTCGACCGACGCGAGCGCGTCAGGAGCGGGAGCGGGCGTGGCCGTCGCCTCGGCGGGGGCCGGGGTCGACGCCGCCGCCGTGGCCGTCGCGCGCGGGGTCGCGTCCCCGTCGCCCGCCTCGCCCGGCGCGGCGCCCGACGCGCACCCCGCCACCGTCATCGTCGCCACCAGCACGGCCGTAGCCGCCCACAGTCCCCCGCGTGTCCTCATGCCCGTCACCGTATCGACCGGCGCCCCCGAACGGCGTCGGCCTGGAGGATGACGGAAGCTCATCCTCCAGGGGCGATCAGGCGCGGAGCATCCCCGTCGTCACGAGCTCGCGCACCCGGGGCAGCAGCTCGGCCGCGAGCGCGACCTCGTCGGCCTCGAGCAGGTGGGCGAGCGCGCCCACGATCGCGCCGACGCTGAGCTCGCCGTCGCAGGCGCCCACCAGCGCCGAGAGGGCCGTGCCCGACTCGACCGACCGGGCGAAGCCGCCTCCCTGCCTCAGCGTGATGACCGTGGGGTCGTCGTTGCCGGGCCAGTAGTGCCGCTCCTCCGTGACGTCGCCAGCGACCGTGAGGCGGGCGCCCAGCAGGGCGTCGTCGTCGAGCGAGCGGAGCAGGTCGACGGCGTCGAGCGTCGCCCCGAGGTGCCGACCGAGGCCGACGTCGTTCGAGCCGAGGCCCCCGAGGAGGCGCTCCGTGCGGACCACGGGCTCCGTCGCCGCGCCGAGCGGTCGCCTCAGGGTCACGTAGCCGAAGCCGACCTCGACGACGCCCCGCTGCTCGAAGTCGCCGAGCCAGGCCTCGTAGAGCCGCTCGAAGTCGGCGGTGCCCGCACGGGTGCCGCCGTCGCGGATCCAGGTCTCGGCGTAGGCGGCCGGGTCCTGCAGCTCGCGCTCGACCACCCACACGTCGAGCGGGACGCCGCCGCGGGCGACCCAGTCGGCCACGGAGTACGCCCCGCGCTTCCCGGCAGCCGCGTCCGCCCCTCCTGTCTCCCAGTTGCCGAGCAGCTGCGCGACGCCTCCGGGCGTCAGGTGGGCGCCGACCTGCGACACGACGGACGCGACGAGGTCGTCGCCGACCATGCCGCCGTCGCGGTACTCGTACTCGGGGACGCCCTCGGCCCGGGGCGTGATGACGAAGGGCGGGTTCGAGACGACATGGTCGAAGAGCTCGCCCTCGACGGGCTCGAAGAGGCTGCCGAGCCGGAACTCGATGCCGTCGACGAGGTTGAGGGCGGCGTTGAAGGCCGCGAAGTCGAGGGCGCGCTGCGAGATGTCGGTGGCGACGACCCTGCGGGCGTGCCGGGCGACGTGCAGCGCCTGGATGCCGCAGCCCGTGCCGAGGTCGAGCGCGCTGTCGACGGTGCGCGGGATCATCAGCCCGGCCAGCGTCGCCGACGCCCCGCCGACCCCCAGCACGTGGTCCTCGCGGAGCGCGCCCCCGAGGGCCAGCTCGCCGAGGTCGGAGGCGATCCACCAGCTGGCCTCGCCGGACGCGTCGACGAACGCGTACGGCCGCAGGTCGACCAGCGCGCGCACCTCGTCGCCGGAGACCTCGAGCAGGCCTAGCGCTGCGGCGCCTGCCGTCCCCAGGGTCGGCAGCGCCGCCTCCACGCCGGTGAGCGGCTGCGGCCATCCCAGGATGAACAGCGACGCCAGCGTCGCGGCCGGACGGAGCGACGGCACACGGGAGGCGCTCCTCACGAGCGCACGACGGGCCGCGACGCGCTCTCCCCGGAACAGCGCCGCACCGGCGCTCGCGCCCCAGGCGTCGGGCCCCGTCAGACGGTCGACCGTGAAGTCGGAGGACGCGAGGTCGGCCCGGAGGCGCGCGAGCAGGTCGGGATCACGGGAGTCGAAGGGCACGCCTCCATCTTCGCCGACGCGCGGTCGAGCTGCCTGCACCCTCGGCGGCCCCGGGAGACAGGAGTGCCGCCCGCCCCGGAGGGCGAGCGGCACGGATGCTGCGTCGAGCTGTCGTCAGCTCTGGTAGACGATCGAGTCGTACTCGAACGGGCCGGGGCTGAGCTCCAGGATCAGCTGAGCGGGGTCGGCGACCGAGAAGGCGCTGCGCCACGTGACCGACTGGCCGGCGGGGACGGTGGTGCTGGGCTGGTCGAGCGACTGGTCGGAGTCGTAGACGCTCGACGCCTCGACGCCGCTGGAGGCGACGGACGGGTACGCCAGGGTCGGGTCGAAGTTCGCGTCCGTGCCGTTGGTGATCGTGATCGTGAACACGACGTTCGCGGCCTGGTCCGCACCGGCGGCGTACTCGCTGGGGGTGAAGGTCTCGGGCGCGGAGACGGTGACGGCGAGGCCGTCGTCGTAGGTGACCGTCTCGCCGAACGCCACGTTCTCGGTGGTCGTCTCGGCGGCGTCGTCCTCGGCCTCGGCGGCGGGCGACTGCGAGACGGACGTCGACTCGAGGGACTCGTTGATCTGGGTGATCGCCGAGGCGGCGGCGATGAACGTGACGATCGTGACGATGACGGAGATCACGAGGGCGAGGGCCGAGACGGCCGTGCCGATGATCGCGAGGAGGCGCGAACCGCGCTTCTTGACGAGGGCGACGACGCCGAGGACGAGTCCCACGAGCGCCAGGATCCCGCCGAGGAAGATCCAGGACAGGACCAGGCCGACGCCGCCGACCACGACGGAGGCGATCGCGAGGCCGTTGCCTCCGGTGTTCTGGGGCGCGGTGGGGGGCGGGCCGTAGGCAGGAGCCTGGTACGGGTAGCCCGCCGGAGGCGCGCCGGCACCCGGAGCGGAGTGGTCGGGCTGGTAGTTCGGCTGGTGAGGATCGGAGGGAGGCTGCGGAATGCTCATTTCTAAGAGTATGCCGTGAATTTGACACACCCATGGACCCCCGTTGGGGGCGACCCCGACACGACGAAGGCCCTCCCGTCGGGGAGGGCCTTCGTGGTGCGATCGTGGTGGAGCTAAGGGGATTCGAACCCCTGACCTTCTCATTGCGAACGAGACGCGCTACCAACTGCGCCATAGCCCCAGACCTGCTCCGCAACGATAGCACCCGAGGAGGCGCCGGTCCGAATCGACGCGACGCCCGCCTCCTCGAGGCGGCTCAGACCGCGCGGCGTCGCTCGAGCGCCTCGTCGAGGCGGAAGCTCGGCTCGCCGAGGTCGTCGACGATGCCCATGCGCGCGAAGCGGCTGGGGGCGGCGGGAGGCGCCGGCGGGGAGTCAGCCGCCGGCTGCGCGGCGGGCACCCTCGGCGTCGCGGGCGCCGGCACCGCCCGGGGTGCGGAGAGGGCCGCCTCGGCTCGAGCGGCCTCGCGCAGCGCCTGGTGCTGTGCCCGCTGGGACTCCCTCAGCGCCTGGACGGAGCGTTCCGACTGACGTCGCAGGTCCTCCGCGGGCGACTCCGCGGCGGGAGCCGACGCCGCCGCCACGACTCCGGACCGGGCGACAGGGCGCTGCCGTCCGCGGCGCAGGTACAGGGGCGTGGGCACGGGGACCGGGGTCCACTCCCTCGACTCGGCCTCGACCTCTGCCTCGGGGTCGCCGAGCGACGAGGAGAAGTCCTTCAGGGGCTGGCCGACGCGAGGAGCGGAGGCGACCTGACGCCGCGCCCGCGCCCGCGACACCGCGGCGAGCTGGGCGAGCATGGCGACCGCCCCGGCCCCGAAGGCGAGCCCCGCGATCGAGGCGACCCAGAACGAGGTCGCGATGCCCGCGACGATCGCGACGACGCCGAGCACGAGCACGACGGTCGAGACGAGACGCGAACGACGGAGGCGGCGGGCGGCCAGCGCGGGATCGTGGTCGGCGGCACGGAGCACGGGTGCCGCTGCGGCCAGTTCACGGGTGACGGCACGCTGACGAGCGGCCTCGTGGGCCCGGCGGAGGGCCTCCCGCTTCGTCTCCTCGCGAGCGAGGATGCGCTGGGCGTCGGCCACGGACCGGGCGTTGGCCTCGATCCGCACCTCCTCGGGCAGCTCGGCCGTCTGGGCGAGGATGCGGAGGGTCTGCTGCAGGCGGACGGCGTTGCGCTCGGTGGCCAGGTACTCGCGGCGGCGCTGCCAGGTGGGCACGAGGTAGACGAGCCAGAGCACGGCGACGAGCGCCAGCACGAGGCCCCCGCCCCACGACCCGATGTCCATGCTGACGAGGGTATGAGCGGGGGCACGGCGCGTCGGCCATGTCGCGGGGTGTGTCTCACCCAGTTCTGCGCGGATCCAGGCCAGATCTGGGCAGATCTCCCGCGGACCGGCCTAGAGCGGCAGCTGCCGCTCGGCCTCCGCGAGCGCGTCGGGCGGCACGCTGCCCTGGCCGGCCGGGACCGTGCCCGACCGCCACCGGTGCAGGACGCCCTCGGGCACCTCCTCGGCCACCAGCGCGAAGCAGAAGTGGTCGCGCCACATGCCGTTGATGTGGATGTAGCGGCGCCGGAGCCCCTCGTAGCGGAAGCCGAGCTTCTCGACCACGCGGAGGCTCGGACCGTTCTCGGGGCGGATGCAGATCTCCATCCGGTGCAGGCCGAGGGCACGGAAGCAGTGGTCGGTGGCCAGCGCGACCGCGATCGGGGTCGCGTCGTTGCCAGCTGCCGACTGCGTGACCCAGTAGCCGATCGTCGCCGAGCCGAGCGAGCCGTAGGTGATGCCGCTGACGTTGAGCTGCCCGACGAAACGGCCGTCGAGCTCGATCGCGAACGGCAGGCCGAGACCGGCGCGGGCGTTCACCTGGAGGGAACGGATGCTGCCGCGGACGTCGTGGCTCGTGAACCCGTTCGGGTTGGTGGCCTCCCACTGCCGGAGCCACGAGCGGTTCTCGGCCAGTGCCTGGTCGAGGTCGCGGGTGTCACGTAGGCGGAGAGGCCGGATGACGACCCGCCCCTCCGCCAGCGTGGGGATGCTGCTCACGTGGTGGTCGCCTACTCCAGCCCTGCCGTGAACTCCTTGAGCCACGGGCGGAGCTCGTCGCCGAGGTCCTCCCGGTCGCTCGCGAGCTGCACGATGGCCTTGATGTAGTCGAGCTTGTCGCCCGTGTCGTACCGACGGCCGCGGAACACGACGCCGTACACGCCGCCGGTCCACTCCTCAGCGCCGGCCATCTTCATCAACGCGTCGGTCAGCTGGATCTCGCCGCCCTTGCCCGGCTCCTGCTTCTCGAGCACGTCGAAGACCTCGGGACGGATGACGTAGCGACCGATGATGGCCAGGTTAGAGGGCGACTCGCCCTGTGCCGGCTTCTCGACCAGGCCGGTGACCTTGACGACGTCGTCCTCGTCGGTCTCCTCGACCGTGGCGATGCCGTAGAGGTGGGTCTGCGAGGGGTCGACCTCGAGCAGGGCGATCACGGTCGCGTTCTTCTGCCCCTGCACCTCGACCATGCGCGTCAGCAGCGGGTCGCGGGCGTCGATGATGTCGTCGCCGAGCAGGACGGCGAACGGCTCACGGCCCACGTGCATCTTGGCGCGGAGCACCGCGTGGCCGAGGCCCAGCGGGTCGCCCTGGCGCACGTAGTGCATGTCGGCCAGGTCGGTCGACTGGTTGACCTTGGCGAGCTTGTCGTGGTCGCCCTTCTTCTTCAGGGTCTCCTCGAGCTCGGACACGTGGTCGAAGTGGTTCTCGAGGGCGTTCTTGTTGCGCCCGGTGATCATGAGGACGTCGGTGAGGCCCGCGTTCACGGCCTCCTCGACGACGTACTGGATCGCCGGCTTGTCGACGACGGGGAGCATCTCCTTCGGCATTGCTTTGGTCGCGGGGAGGAATCGGGTACCCAGGCCGGCGGCGGGGATGACTGCTTTGCTGATCGTGAAGCCCATGCCGCTCAGCGTATCCACCCGCGGCGTTCCGCGGGGGGCACATTTCGTGCCCGTACCATCGGGGACATGACGGACGAGGTCGGCAACGCCAAGCGCGCACTCCGGGCGGAGCTGCGACAGCGGCGCCGCAACCAGGGCGACCACGCTCGTGACCAGGCGACCGCGGGCCTGACGAGGCACCTGGTCGACCTCGCGTCGGGGCTGTCCGTGCGGTCGGTGTCGGCCTACCTCTCCACCGCGGACGAGCCGAACACCCGCCCGTTCCTCAACTGGGCCTACGAGAACGACGTCCGCGTCCTGTTCCCCATCTCCCGTCCCGACGGGCTGCTCGACTGGGCCGTCGGCGACGGCGAGACGGAGACGCTCGGCCTATTCGACCTGCCCGAGCCGGTCGGCGAGGTGCTCAGCCCGATGGCGATCAACGACGTCGACCTCATCATCGTGCCGGCCGCCTCCATCGACCACACGGGCATGCGGATGGGCTGGGGCCGCGGCTACTTCGACAAGACCCTCGGATCCATGGAGAAGCGACCGCCGGTCTATGCTGTGGTGTTCGATTCCGAGTACGTGGAGCAGGTGCCGCGCGAGCGTCACGACCAGCCCGTCGACGGCGTCGTCACGCCCAGCGGCATCCACGAGTTCTGAGCTCGCAGGCCGCCTCCTCGACCCACAGCTAGGACGCCCGTGCCCACCTACTCGTACCGCTGCACCGAGTGCGGCAACGCCTTCGACGTCGTCCAGTCGTTCACCGACGACTCGCTGACGGTCTGCCCCGTCTGCCAGGGCGTGCTCCGCAAGGTGTTCAGCCCGGTGGGCGTCACCTTCAACGGGTCGGGCTTCTACCGCACCGACTCCCGGAGCGGGAGCGGCAGCTCCTCGACCGGCTCGTCGTCGTCGTCCTCGTCGGCCGACGCGAAGACGTCGGGCACGAAGGAGAAGAGCGCAGGAGGCGGCGCGTCCTCCACCGGGTCGGGCACGTCCTCGGGCGGGTCGTCGGGCTCGTCCTCGGGCGGCTCCTCGTCGGGGAGCTCCGGCTCCTCCTCCTGACCCCGGTCTGCGTGACCGGGCGAGGAGTGGTTGAGTTGTCGGCGACCACCCCTCGACCCGAAGGAGCGCACCTGTGAAGGGCTTCAAAGAATTCGTCCTGCGCGGCAACGTGATCGACCTGGCTGTCGCCGTGGTCATCGGAGCCGCCTTCACCGCGATCGTCACCTCGCTCGTGACCAACATCTTCAACCCGCTGATCGGCGCGGCGTTCAACGCGTCGATGCTCGACGAGGCGCTCGTCGTGAGCATCCCCACGGTGGGCGGCGGAGCCGACGCCGAACTCAAGTTCGGTGCCGTCGTCGGCGCGCTGATCAACTTCCTGATCATCGCGGCCGTGGTCTACTTCTGCCTCGTGCTGCCGGTGAACAGCCTGCTGAAGCGCACCTTCGCGAAGCAGTCGGACGAGACCGTGCCGCCGGCGGACGTGCCGCCGACCGACGTCGAGCTGCTGAGCGAGATCCGAGACCTGCTGCGGGCGCAGTCGGGCATCGACTCCGGCGTCGCCGGTCACGGCAGCCACGCCGCCGACCCGACGCCGAGCGGCAGCGTCAACCTCGGGAACGGACCGCTCGGCAGCCGCTGAGCCCGGAGCCCCACGACGAAGGCCCCCTGACCATCCGGTCGGGGGGCCTTTGTCATCGGCCACCCTGTCGATATATGAATATCAGTTGCAGCAGATGATATTCAGAATTAGCATGGCGACGCCGACCGACTGGTCGGACCCCGTCGATCACCGAGGTGACGCCCATGCCACGACCCCTCTCCCTGCGAGTCGTGCCCGAGCTCCGTGCCGTCCACGTCGAGCGCCACCGCCGCGGCACCCCCGCCGAGCTGCTCTACCTCGACGCCGCCTCCGACGCGGTCGGCACGGTGCTGGCCCCGGGCATCGAGCGGGCCACCCTCCCCGCCGTGCTCCGTCGCTTCGCGACCACGGACGCCGTCGTGCTCGAGGTGCCGGAGCCCCTCTGGATGCGCTTCTGGCCGCGGCACGTCGCCCTCGTCGCGGGCTTCCGGCTGGCCGGGGCGCTGCGGAGGCGGCGCCACGAGGTCTGCTCGTACGCGATGGAGAACAACTCGATCGACGTCCTCGTCCGGGGCAGGGGGCACGCCCCGGGGGTCGCCGTCCTCGCGGCAGCCGGGCTCGTGGGCGCCGTCGCGCGGCTGGGCCTCGACCGGATCTGCTACGCGAGCCCGGCGGCACGCGACGCCTACGCGCGACTCCCCTTCGTCGCCGCCGTGCCGTCCACGGTCTCGCTCGAGCTGCCGGAGGCGCACCCCGATCCGCGCCCCGTCACCCCCCTCCGAGCCGTCTTCCTCGGCGTCCTCGACGAGCGCAAGGGCCTCCGCGAGCTCGTCCGGGCCTGGCCGGCCGTCGAGGAGGCGGTGCCGGGAGCGGTGCTCGACCTCATCGGTTCCGGACCGCTCGCCGACGAGGTCCACGAGTGGGCGGCCGAGGCACCCGAGACGCGTCGCCTCCTGGGCCCGATGCCCCACGCGGCCGTGCAGGCGGCCGTCGCGACCGCCTCGGTGCTCGTCGCCCCGTCCGTGCCCGACGGCCGGTGGATCGAGCAGATCGGCCTCCCCATCAAGGAGGGCCTGGCCGCCGGCGCGACGATCGTGACGACCCGGCAGACCGGTCTCGCCGCCTGGCTCGAGGAGCACGGGCACCACGTCGTCGACGTCGACGAGCGCTCGTCGCTCCCCCGTCGACTGTCCGCCGCCCTCGGGTCGGCCCTGCGACACCCGCTGCCCCGTGACGAGGTCCGCGCCTCCCTGCCCTCCCGCGACGGACGGCTGACCGCCGACGCCTGGCTGCACGGCGACCGGGTCGGAGCACCGTCGTGAGCTCGCCGACGACGCTGTGCTACTCCGACCCCATCCCCACGGTGCTGACGCACTTCCGGCGCGAGCTGGCCGAGACCCTGGCCGGGGGCGGCGCCGATGCCTCCTGTGCGCGCTGGTCCCGACCCGTCGAGGGCCTGCCCGGCCTGGGCGGGACGCTGCGCATGGGGCTCAACTGCCTGTACAACACGACGCGTGCCCGGCTGACCAGAGGTCCGGTGCTTCAGCTCTGGCCGAGCCTCGGGCTCCTCGAGGCCCGGGGATGGGCGTCCCGGCGCCATCCGCGGTGGGTGCTCTTCCACGACCCGACGCCGCTCCGCCGCCAGCACGGGTTCTCCGACCGCTCCCGCCGGTGGGCCCGGCGCGCCCCCGCGGCCTCGCGTCCGACGCTCGTGGTGCTGAGCCGCTCCGCGCTCGACGTGGTGCGCCGCGAGCTGCCCTCCCACCCCGCCGTCCTGACGATGCACCCGATCCTCGACGACCAGCGGCTGACGCCGAAGACGTCCCGTCCGTCGGTCGTGGTGGCCGGCCAGTACAAGCCGGCCCGCGACCTGGAGCTGCTCGCCCAGCTCGGTCCGCGCCTCCGTGACGCCGGCTGGACCACGACCATCGTCGGCAGGGGCTGGCCGCCCGTGCCCGGCTGGGACGTCGACGACCGCTTCGTCCCCGAGGGCGAGCTCGACGACCTGCTCGGCTCGGCGTGGGCACTGCTGCTCCCGTACCGCGAGTACTTCCAGTCGGGCGTCGCCGTCCGGGCGCTCGAGAACGGGACGCTGACCGTCGGCGAGTCGACGTCGTTCCTCGACGATCTCCTGCCCGCCCAGGAACGCCTGAGGGTGCCGGTCGGGGCTGGCCCCGACGCCTGGGTCGAGGCGCTGACGTCCGTCACCGCCGACCCCGCCGTCGTGCACGCGGCGTTCGTCGACTACCGCGAGCGAGCGCGCCGGTCGTGGAGCACCGTGTTCGCCGACCCGAGCTGACGACGAGCTTCGTCAGCCCCAGTGCGGCGGCACGTCGTCGCGGAGCTGACGGTCGTTCTCCCCCGACGCGTGCCGAGGAGGCTCGGGTGCAGGAGCAGGATCGCTGCCGGGCACCGGGTCGGTCGAGACCCGCCGGCCGCCGCGACGCCGCACCACGAGCGGGGCGGACCCGGCCGTCTCGACGACCGCGGGGTCGTCGGCGGGCCGACCCGCGCCTCCTGCGGGACCTGCGTCGGGGTCGCGCGGGCTCGTCGGCTCCGTCATCGCGGTCAGAGCCGGTTGACGTGCTGGCGGGCCGACAGCGTGGGGACCTCCTGCGTGCGCGTCCCGTCGATCCCCAGCACCTCGGCGACCCGTGCGGCCACGGAGTCGGGATCGGTGAACAGCTGGAACGCGTGCACCCGGACGTAGTGCCAGCCGAGGCGGCGCAGCGTCTCCGGCCGGGCCCGCAGCGACTCGCGGAGGCTCGTGCGCGACAGCGTCGTGTCCGTCTCGATGGTCACGCAGACGCCGTCGTGGGCGGCGACCAGCCCGAGCTTGCCGCGGTGCCCGAGGGCGACGGGGATGCCCTTCGCCTCGAGGCGCCGTGCCAGGTCGACGAGCATCGGGTCGGAGTCGTCCGGCACGTGCTCGGCGCTGGTGCGCGCCTGGACCTCGGTGAGGATCTCGGACAGCGCGACGGTGCCGTGCCCCATCCGTCCGCCGTCGATGTCGTCGGGCTGGAAGCAGGTGACGATGATCATCGAGCGACGGGCCCGCGTCATGGCGACGGCGAGCAGGCGCTCCCCGCCGGGCTGGCCGAGCGGCCCGAAGTCGCTGAGGACGCGGCCGTGCGGGGTGCGTCCGTAGCCGATCGAGAAGATGACGTGGTCGCGGCTCTGCGCGACGCTCTGCTCGAGCGTCGCGACCATGAACGGCTCGCCCCGGTCGCCGACGACGAACTCCGTCAGGTCCTTGTGGCCGGACACCGCCGTGAGGACGGCCTGCTGCACGCGGACCGCGTGCTTCGCGCTCGCGGTGATGACCATGAGCGACTCGGCCGGCCGGGTGCGCGCGTGCTCGACGACGAGCGAGACGACGCGGTCGACCTCGGCGTCGACGCTCTCGACGGCGCCGGACTCGGGGTCGGGCACGGCCGTGCCGCCGGAGACGTAGTCGAGCGCGATGCTGCCGTGCCCGAGGAAGCTGCCCGCCCAGGGCAGCGACTCGATGCGCCCGCCGTAGAAGCGGCGGTTGACGAGCTCGGCCAGGTCTTCTCCGCCGGCGCGGTAGCTGCGGGTCAGCGACAGGGTCGGCAGCAGGGTGGACAGGCGGGCGAGGGCGCTGTCGGCGTGCAGGGCGTCGAGCTCCGCCTCGTCGTGACGAGGCGGCTGCTTGCCCGGCGTCACGGCGATGTCGAACTCGGACGGCGTCTGCGTCACCGGGTCGCCGAAGGCCACCGTCTGCTTGCCACGGCGGATCGCCCCGACGTTCTCGGCGATGGTCGTCGCGCCGGCGTCGACGAGCACGACCGTGTCGAACGGCACCGTGTCGGCGATGGTGTGCACCTCGTAGGGCGAGGCCAGCCAGACGGGGGCGATGGCACGCGACAGGTGCGGCGCGGCGTCGTGCAGCAGGCGGGCGGTGAGGTGCGGCTGGCGCAGCAGGGCCTTCAGGGCCGACGCCTCCTCCGGCCAGTCGACGAGACCGATCTTCCAGTTCTCGGCCAGCTGCCAGCCGAGCAGCTGGGCGCTGCCGGCCGCGTGCGCCTCGTCGACGAGCCGGAAGTCGGCCTCGAGCCGGTCGAGCATGGCGGTGTTGGCGCCGAGCAGCGCACGGTCGGCCTCGAGCAGCGACTCGAGGGCCGAGCGCCACCAGGCGAGCTCGAGCTCGGCGGCGACCTGCTGCTCGGGCACGTGGCGGTTCGCGAGGTCGGTGATGAGCGGCGCCAGCTCGAGGTCGCGCAGGGTCGTCATGAGCTCGGTGCGCTCCTGCAGGTTCTGCAGCACGTCGCTCTCGGCGGCGAGGTCGCGCAGCTTCGGGCCGAGCTCGGCCACGCCGATCTCGGTCAGGCTGTCGTCGCCGCGGAGGCCGAGGGGCGAGTCGAGGCGCTCCAGGTCCTGGCTGACCTGCTGGTGCAGCACGTGCGCGTCGGCGATCCCCGTGGGCACCTCGGGCGGCGTGCCCGCGACCACGTAGCGCTGCCACGCGATGCGCTGCTGCTGGATGCGCTGCAGGGCGCTGTGCAGGTCGGCGATGTGCACCCCGGGCCGCACGTATTCTTTCGCGAGCTTCTTGAGGCGGCGACGGTTGGCGCTCGACATGTCGGGCGCCTCGCGCTTCGGCGCGGTCGCCGCGACGAGCTCGGCGACGGAGCGGTCGAACACCACGGGCTGGAACTTGTCGAGCGTGTCGCGGATCTCGATGAGGAGGCGCAGGTAGACGCCCAGCTCGGCCACCGACTCGAAGGGGCGCATCCGGGTGCTGCCGATCACCTCCTGCGCTCGCTCGAGCAGGCGGGGCAGGTCGCGGTGGTGCAGGTTCTTGGCGAGCTGGTGGGCGTCGCCGGCGCCGAACGAGTCGGTGAAGCGGGCGCCGTACCAGGGCGAGTCGCCCGGGCCGTAGCGGAACTCGCCGAGGTTGGCGGCGTTGACCATCGTCTCGGCGACGCGGCGACGGCCGTCGACCATCGCCTCGACGCTGCGGCGGCTGAGGCGCGCGGTGGTCGCGGGAGGCGCGGGCAGCAGGGCGAGCCGCGACAGCTCGGTGAGGCAGTCGAGCACCGAGACGCGGAGCCCGTCGTCACGTCGGCTGAGGGCGCCGCGGTAGTCGACGAGCACCTTGCGGAGGCGCACGAGCGCGTCGTCGACCTCGCCCATCTGCGGGTGGGTGGCCTTCTCGTCGCGGCTGATGGCGCGGATGACGTCGCGGCGCAGCGTGGTCGGCGAGACGGCGACCCCGGGCAGGCCGATGTCGGCGAGGCGGGCGGTGATGCCCCGCAGGGAGGCGCGGCGAGCGCTGACGACGAGCACCCGCTTGTTCTGCGACACGAGTCGGCCGATCGCGTTGACGATGGTCTGCGTGCCGCCGGTGCCCGGCAGCGTCTTGACCACGACCGAGGCGCCGGCCGCGATCTGCGCGACGACGTTCTCCTGCTCGGGGTCGGCGTCGAGCAGCAGGGTGTCGGTCTCGGGGCTGCGCTCGTCCTGGGGCGTCGCGGTGGTCGGGCGGTACCCCTCCTGCACCTGGCGGATCGCCATGGCGTTGCCGCCGAGCGCGTCGAGCACGGGGTGGCCGAGCTCGCGGGCGTCGAGGGCCATCTCGGTCGAGACCTCGGCGAAGGTCGACACCACGAGGCGCGGCTGCACGGTGAACCAGTCGAGGTGCGCCGTCAGGCCGCGGAGGCGGTCGATCACGGGGTTGGGCGTGAACGCGCCCTCGCGGCCGGCGAGCGCGACGAACGCGTCGGCGTCGAGCGAGATGTCGAACTGGTCGTGCAGCGCGTCGGAGAGCGCGGGGTTGAGGAACGGCTCGCCCAGCAGCTTGACCTCGAAGTCGCGGCCGTGGCGCCGGATGGCGAGCGGGCGGAGCAGGACGGGCGCGCGGTGGTCGCGGCCGGCGAACGACCACGCGGCGACGCCGATGGCGAGGTGGACGGCGTCGATGCCGCGCACCGTGCTCAGCTCGAGGCCCTTCGCGGCGATCTCGCCGGCGGCGACGCGGGCCGTCCGGAGCGCGAGGTCGTCGCGGATGAGGCTCGACAGCAGGGTCGTCTTGCCGGTGATGAACTGGGCGAGGCCGCCGGGGTGGGTGGTGCTGAGCTCGATGCGGGCCCGCTGCTCGTCGCCGAAGTGCAGCAGGGTGGAGGTGCCGCCCACGACGCTCAGCTGGTCGCGCCACCCGGTGCGGGACGGCTCGGCCACGTTGCCGACCGCGAGGCCGGGGTCGCCGAGGCTCACCGTGCCGGGGGACGCTGCTCCCCCGGGCGCGCCCGTCGGGACGGCCACGGAACTGGTCCCGTCGTCGTCGTCGTCATGCTGTCTGTCGGCGCGCCACACACGGCCACCTTAAGCCGTCGTCACCGTGATCCGCCTCAGGACGGGCGGGTCGGCGGCGACTGGACGACCGCCTCCTGCGCGCCGGGTCGCCGTCGCGGTCGACACGGTCGACGCGCGACACGTGTGGTCATGTCATCGGACGTGGTGCGCCGCGTCGTGCGCGGCGTGCTGCGCATCATGATGACACGTCCTCATATGTGCCGCGCCGTCCGCGTCGGGTCATGTGTACGGCGCGGCAGGCCTCGCGTGGTCACAGAACGAGCGAGACCGTGCTCGTCATCACATATTTCTATCTATATCTGCTCATGTGAGGTGAGAGTGCAGTACCGTCGGCGTCAACGGTCCGGTGGTGACGACGGATGCGCCGTCACCACGTGGCCGCTCCCCCGCCCTCCTCACGACCGGAGACACGACATGCCCTTCGAGCAGAAGTACACCGACGAGACGCGCGAGCAGTCGCTCGCCCGCGTCCTGGAGCGCCGCGAGGCGGAGCCCGGCAACCGCGCCATCATCCGCGAGACCGCCGAGCAGTTCGAGGTCGGCGAGCAGTCGCTCCGTGGCTGGATCCGCGCCTGGGAGAAGGCGAACGCCCCCGCGGCGTCCGTCATCGCCGAGGAGGCGGCCGACACCGCCGAGGACGGCTCGGCCGTGCGCACCGACGGTGACGCGCAGGAGGAGCCGGCCGCCGCGCCCGCGCCCCGGCGCGGTCGTCCGCCCGGCAGCGGCGCCAGCGCCAAGGGCGGCGACGGCGGCGACCAGGCGTCCGCCGAACGCGTCACGGAGCTCGAGGCCGAGGTCGCCAAGCTCCGTCGCGACCGCGACACGCTCAAGGCCGCCATCGGCGTGCTCGTCGGCGACTGACCGACCCCGGCAGAGCCGGGTGACCAGGCCGCGGCGAGCGCGGCGGCAGCGGGGGGCTGCTGCTGCGCTCGCCGCGGCCTCGTGCATGTCGCGACGTGCGTCGTTCGTCGCGCGGCGTCATGTCGCGGCCCCGTGACACGGACGAAACACGCGCTGCCTATGCTGACGCGACGCGGAGCGCGCAGACGCCGCTCCCCGGACGCGAGGAGGACGCCATGGCCGGCAAGTTCATCGTCACGCAGGGCGAGTCGGGCGAGTACCGCTTCGTGCTCACCGCCGCGAACGGCGAGGTCATCGCGACCTCGGAGGGGTACCGGCAGAAGGGGTCCGCGCTCAACGGGATCGACTCCGTGCGCCGGACCGCGGTCGACGCGATCGTCGACGACCGCACCCTGGAGCCCTCGCCGACGCACGCCGACTGACCCGCGCCTCCTGCCCCGAGCCGGCGAGCCCCGGGATCAGCCGGGCTCCGCCCCGGTCGCCACGGGGCGGTCGGGGTCGGAGGACCACGCGCTCCACGACCCCGGGAACAGCACGGGGTCGTGGCCGGCGACCGTCAGCGCGACGGCGGCGTGCGCGGCGGTGACGCCCGAGCCGCAGTAGACCGCGACGGGCTCGCCCGGCCGGACGCCCACCTCCTCGTACCTCGCGCGCAGCGCGTCCGCGTCGAGGAACAGCCCCGAGGCGTCGAGGTTGCCCGCGGTCGGGACGCTCACGGCGCCCGGCACGTGACCGGCCCGCGGGTCGACGGGCTCGACCTCGCCGCGGTAGCGCTCCCCGGCGCGGCTGTCGACGAGCGTGCCGTGCGCCGGGAACGCGGCGGCCCCCTCCGCGTCGACGGTCGGCAGCCGGCCCGAGCCGAGCACGACGTCGCCGGGCTCCGGTCGCACGTCGCCGGTCTCGACCGGCAGGCCGGCCGCGATCCACGCTCCGAGCCCGCCGTCGAGCAGGCGCACGTCGGCGAGGCCGGCCGCCCGCAGCAGCCACCACGCCCGCGCCGCGGACTGGCCGCCCAGGTCGTCGTAGACCACGACCGGCTCGCCCTCGCGCAGCCCCCAGCCCTGGGCGGACTGCTGCAGCTCGTCCGCAGTCGGCAACGGGTGCCGCCCCTCCGTCGCCGCCAGGCCGTGCCCGGCGAGCTCGGAGCCGAGGTCGACGTAGACGGCTCCCGGCAGGTGGCCCTCGCGGTGCGCCGGCCGCCCGTCGGGACGGTCCAGCCGCCAGCGCACGTCGAGGAGGCGCGGCGGCCGATCGCCCCGGAGCGACCGCTCCAGCTCGGTGACGGAGACGAGGGGGTGCGGCGCGGAGGTGCGGTCGGCGGTGTCGGCGGTGTCCATGCCGCGAGGGTAGCCGCCGGGCCTAGGCTCGGGTCGTGCCCGACGCCCCCGCCCCGCAGTCTCCGTGGGAGGCCGCCGCGGGCGAGGCGCTCTCAGGGCTGCACCCGCGCCTCCTGCCGTACTTCCGGGCGATCCCGGCCGGCTCCGTCGGACGCGGCCAGGGCGTCTTCGCCCGGGCGGGCACGCCGCGGCGCTGGCTCTGGCCGGTGCTGTGGGTGCTCGGGCGCCAGGGAGTCCTCTTCGCCGCCTGGCAGCACGACGTGCCCTTCACCGTGACGAACCGCCCCGGCGTCGACGACGCGGGCGCTCCGGTGGTCAGCGCGGTCCGCACCTTCCGCTTCGCGTCCGGCGAGCGCCGCATGGTCGACGCCGTGACCGCGACGTCGACGGGGCTCGTCGACCACCTGGGGCACCGGAGGCGCTGGTCGGCCGACCTCGTCGCGCACGCCCGCGACGGGGCCCTGTCGATGACGTCGGGCACGATGCGCCTGCGCGTCGGCCGGCGTTCCGTCGCGGTGCCCGCCGCCGTGTCGCCCCGGGTGTCGCTGCGCGAGGAGTTCGACGAGGCCGTCGGTCGACAACGGGTCTCGGTGACCCTCGACGCGCCGCTCGTCGGCCGGATCTACGAGTACACGGGCCACTTCGACTACTCGGTCGAGCCCGACGACACAGGGGGAACAGCATCGTGACCGACCACATCGTCATCGCCGGCGCGTCCGGCTTCATCGGCCAGCACCTCGCCGCCGCCTGGCGCGCCCGCGGCGCTCGCGTCAGCGAGATCGGCCGATCCGGCCCCGACGCACGTTGGGGCGACACCGCCGCGATCACCCGCCTGCTCGACGGCGCCGACCTGCTCGTCAACCTCGCGGGCAAGAGCGTGAACTGCCGCTACGGCCCGGCGAACCGGGCCGAGATCATGCGGTCGCGGGTCGAGACGACCCGGGAGCTGAGGGAGGCGGTGCTCGCCTGCGCCGCGCCTCCTCGGCTCTGGCTGAACTCGTCGACCGCGACGATCTACCGGCACGCCGAGGACCGCCCGATGACGGAGTCGACGGGCGAGCTCGGGCGGGGCTTCTCGGTCGACGTCGCGACGAGCTGGGAGCGCGAGTTCTTCGAGGGCGAGCTGCCGGGGACCCGCCGTGTCGCCCTGCGGATGGCGATCGTCCTCGGGGACGGCAGCGCCCTGGTGCCCTTGATGAACCTCGCGCGGGCCGGGCTCGGCGGCCCGCAGCTCGACGGGCCGTGGCCGGCGACGAAGGCGCGGCTCGCGGCCGGCACCCACCACCGCCAGGGCGCCGGAGGCGGTCGGCAGAAGTTCAGCTGGATCCACGTCGACGACGTGCTCGGCTCGATCGACTGGCTGCGCGAGCACGACGACGTCGACGGGGTCGTGAACCTGTCGTCGCCGAACCCGAGCGACGACCGGACGATGATGGGGATCGTCCGCCGTGCGGTGGGCATGCCGATCGGGCTCCCCGCGACGCGCTGGATGCTCGAGCTCGGCACCGCCGTGCTGCGCACCGAGACCGAGCTCGTGCTCAAGAGCCGCTGGGTCGTGCCCGAGCGACTGGTCGAGGGCGGCTACGAGTTCGTGCACCCGCACCTCGACGAGACCGTGAAGCAGATCGTCGCGGAGCGCCGCCGCCGCTGAGCGCCGGCCGGGCCGGGCCGTGCCGTACCGGGCCGAACACGGTCTCGGAAGGGGAAAAGGGACGCCGTAGGCGCGGGCCCACGCCTGCGCCGTCCCTTTTCACCTGCATCGCGGCTCGCTGTCTGCCACGGCCCCGCCGTGCGCCCCGCCGCGCGCCCCTCCGCCGGCCCGCCGGCCGCTAAGCGGCTCGCGACGCGGCCGGTCGGCCGTAGGTGAGGCGACGCAGCGCCCACTCGGCGGGCCCCTGCCGGCCGGCCCGGTCGAGCAGCACCGCGACGACGACCGTGACGAGCCAGACGCCAACGGCGATCAGCCCGATCGCCAGCGTGCCCGCGCCGACCCCGAGGCCGAGCGCCCACGGCTTCAGCAGCAGCACGAAGAGCACCGACTGCAGCAGGTAGCAGGTGAGCGAGCGCCGGCCGACGGCGACGAGCGCCCGCACCGGCGCCGAGGTGGGGACGAGCACGGAGGCGGTGCGCGCCTCCCGCGTGCCGACCCACCAGCCGACGAGGCCGAGCAAGGCGAGCGCGCCGGCCACGCCGGTCGCGCCGTGCAGCACGCCGAGCAGGTACAGCACGACGCGACCCGGCTGCCAGGCCTCGATCGCCGCGAGCACCAGCGGGAGGGCGCCGAGCACGCTGACGGGGAACCCGACGAGCGCGAGACGACGGAGCAGGGGGAGGTGCTCGGCGGGGCGCTCGAGGACGCGCCGTCGTCCGAGCAGCGTGCCCAGCACGGCGATGGGCAGGAGCATGCCGATGGTGAGGGGGGCGGTGAAGATCACGCCCACCAGCGCGAGGAGACGCCAGAGCGCGTCGCCCAGGACGGTTCCGACCTCGAACGGCACGGCGTCGATCTCGTTGGCGCCGCCTCCGGCGAGGCCGTCCTGACCGGCCACGGCGAGGAACACCACGAGCGTCGACCAGCCCACGATGCGGAACGCCCGGTCGCTCGCCGCGAACAGGGCCGCGAGGACGAGCCCGAGCAGTCCGTAGCTGAGCAGGATGTCTCCCTCGAAGAGGAACACGACGTGCAGCGCCCCGAACACGACCAGCCAGAGGCTCCGGCGCAGGAGGAGTGCCCTCGCCCTGTCGCGCGGCACCCCACGCGCGGCCTGACGCTGCAGCAGCACGGTGAAGCCGTAGGCGAAGAGCAGGGTGAAGAGGGGGAACGAGCGGTTGTCGACGAGGGTGCCGACGAGCACGTCGGCCACGTGGTCGCCCGGGCTGCCGTCGACCGGACGGGCCAGGGGGCCCGTGACGCGGTCGGTCAGGTAGTGGACGCTGTTCGCGAGCGCGATGCCCAGCAGGGCGATGCCGCGGAGCAGGTCGGGCGCGACGAACCGGCCTGCCGCGGCGACGGGGCCGCTGTAGGCGACCGGCGTCCCGACTCCGGACGCGGCCCGGGGGTCGGCGACCGGGGCCGGCGGGGCCGCCGGCATCGCGGGCGCAGGAGGCGGCGGGGCGTCAGAGGGGACGTGTTCCGGTGTCGAGGTCACGCGTCCAGGGTGGCGTGCCGCCGCACGGGGCGCCTCGGCCGGTCGGCCGACCCGGCCGTCGTCCCGTCGGCCGACCCCGTGGTCGACCCGACGGGCGACCGCGCGCCGACGTCAGTCGAGCGGGAGCTTGGCGGAGAGCTCGGCGTCGGACGGCTCGACGAGGTGGCTGCCGTCGGGGAACACGACCACGGGGATCTGCGTGCGGCCGCTGACCGCGAACGCGCGGTCGGCTCCGTCGTCGACCGACTCGAGGTCGACGTAGTCGTAGGCCACGCCCTCGCGGTCGAGCAGCGCCTTCGAGCGGCGGCAGTCACGGCACCACTCGGCGCCGAACATGAGGATGCGGTCGGGGGCTGCGTCGGACATGCGCCCATCGTACGCTCGGCCCCCTCGGGGCCCGTCCGAGTCGATTCCCACCGTGGGCGCGGCCGCAACGCACGGGTCAGGCGGGCGGCTCAGGCGGGCGGGTCAGGCGAGCGGCTCAGGCGAGCGGCCGCACCGGCGACGCCGTCTCGGTGCCACGCCCCGTCTCGGCCGTGCGGGACGCGAAGACCTGGCGGAGGCGGACGACGGCGATCTCGACCAACTGGGCCCCCACCTCCTGCTTCTCGGCCTCGTCGTCGAGCTTGAGCCGACGGTCGAGCTCGGCGACGACCTCGTCGCGGCTGCGGCCGGCCGTGCGGATGACGAAGGCGCGGCCGAAGCGCTCCTCGTACACCGCGCCTCCCTCGGCCAGGGCCTTGACGAGCTGCGGGTCGTCGGTCTCGTGGGAGGCGCGCTCCTCGCGACGCCCGTACTCGTCGGCGCCCGCGTCGCCGGTGGCGGGCTCGGCGACGAGGTCGTGGTGCTCGAGCGCCTGGTCGACCTCGTCGGACGTGAGCGACCCGGCGCGGCGTGCGACGGCGAGCAGGGCGTCGAGGTCGGCGAAGGGAGCCTCGGCGGACACCTCGTCGACCCAGCGAGGCACGGACAGGGCGGTGGCCAGCCGCTCGCGCAGCTCGCCTTCGGGGAGGTCGATCATGCCGTGAACTGTATCCGGCGACGGCCCGCCCGGCCCCGGCCCGGCTGGTGCGCGGCCGGATCCGGCCCCCGGCTCGGCAGCGCGCGTGGCTAGGTTGGGCGCATGCGCATCGCCCTCGCCCAGATCTGGAGCACCCGCGACCCGGCCCGCAACCTCCGTGAGGTCGAGCGGGCAGCCGAGGAGGCGGCAGCCGAGGGAGCCGAGCTGGTCGTGTTCCCCGAGGCAGCCATGACCGCGTTCGGCTCCGACCTCGCCGCGGCGGCCGAGCCGCTCGACGGCCCCTGGGCCTCCGCCGTGCTCGGCCTCGCCGGGCGGCTCGGCGTCACGATCGTCGTCGGCACGTTCACTCCGGGGCAGGACGGCACGGTGCGGAACACGCTCCTCGTGGCCGGACCGAGCGGCGAGCTGGCCGCGAGCTACGACAAGGTGCACCTCTTCGACGCGTTCGGCCACGCGGAGTCCGACTCGGTCGAGGGCGGCGACGAAGCCGTCACCGTGGCCGTGGGGGGCGGCGACGGGCGCGACGACGACGCCGGCCGTGGTGCCGTCGTGGGCCTCGCCACCTGCTACGACGTGCGGTTCCCCGCGCTGTTCCTCGCGAACGCCGCGTCGGGCGCCGAGGTCAGCGTCGTCGCCGCGTCGTGGGGCGACGGCCCCGGCAAGGTCGACCAGTGGCAGCTGCTGACCCGCGCACGCGCCGCCGACAGCACGACCTTCGTCGTGGCCGTCGGGCAGGCCGACCCCGCGGCGGTCGCGGAGGCGGCCAGGGCCTCCGGCGACGCCGAGACCGAGCGCGCGGCGACGGCCGCGGCGGCGAGCGCGTCGCCGACCGGCGTCGGGCACAGCCTCGTCGCCTCGCCCTTCGGGGCCGTGGTCGCCGAGCTCGGCGCCGAGCCGGGGCTCCTCGTCGTCGACCTCGACCTGGACGAGGTCGCGGCGGCTCGGCGCACCCTGCCCGTGCTGGCGAACCAGCGCTTCGCGGTCGCGGACCGTCCGCGGGGCTGACGCCGCACCTCCTCGTGGGGTGTCGGTCGGCGGGCCTACGGTGGGGCCATGACTCGTTCGCAGCAGCCCCCGTCCGTCGTCGTCGCGATCACGGGCGGCCGCGTGGTGCCGATCGTGGGCGAGCCGATCGAGGGCGGCACGGTGCTGATCCGCGACGGCCTGGTCGAGGCGGTGGGCGCTGCCGCCGACGTCGAGGTGCCCGCGGGCGCCCGGGTCGTCGACGCCACGGGCCGCTGGGTGCTGCCCGGCTTCGTCGAGGCGCACGGCCACGTCGGCATCAGCGAGGAGGCGAACGGCCCCGTCGGCAACGACACCAACGAGATGACCGACCCGAACACCGCCGGGGTGCGGGCGATCGACGCGATCGACATCGACGACGAGGGGTTCCGCGACGCGCTCTCGGGCGGCGTCACGAGCGTCGTCGTCAAGCCCGGCAGCGGCAACGTGATCGGCGGCCGCACCGTGGCGATCAAGACGTGGGGCAGCCGCACGATCGACGAGCAGGTGATCAAGGAGGCGGTGAGCGTCAAGTCCGCGCTCGGCGAGAACCCGAAGCGGGTCTACGGCAGCCGCGACGCGCTGCCCTCCACGCGGCTCGGCGTCGCGTACGTGCTGCGGCAGGCCTTCGAGGACGCCCGGTTCTACGCGGCGTCACGCGCGGCGGCGGCCGTGGCGGGCGAACCGTTCCGGCGCGACCTGCGGCTCGAGACGCTCGCCGACGTGCTCGACGGCACCCTCGTCTGGGACCAGCACGTGCACCGGCACGACGACATCGCGACGGCGATCAGGCTGTCCGAGGAGTTCGGCTACCGCCTCGTCGTCAACCACGGCACCGAGGGCCACAAGCTGGCCGACGTGCTGGCCGAGAAGGGCGTCCCGGTGATCTTCGGGCCGATGCTCACGTCGCGCACCAAGGTCGAGCTGCGCGACCGGGCGATCTCGAACCTGGCCGCCCTGGCCCGCGCCGGGGTGACGGTCGCGATCACCACCGACCACCCGGTGGTGCCCATCAACTTCCTGGTGCACCAGGCGTCGTTCGCCGTGAAGGAGGGGCTCGACCCAGTCGTCGCGCTCGAGGCGCTGACGGTCAACCCGGCACGCATGCTCGGGCTCGACGACCGCGTGGGAGCACTGGCTCCCGGGCTCGACGGCGACGTCGTCGTCTGGTCGGGCGACCCGCTCGACGTGATGAGCCGCGCGGAGCACGTGCTGATCGGCGGCGTCACCGTGTACGAGTGGGACGCGGCGGCCGGGCGCGGTCGCACCGTCGAGCGGGCGGAGCGGTTCGTCGCTGCGGCTGCCGCCGCCGGACGTGGTGGTCGCACCCGCGGACGACGCGCCAGCCGGCCGTAGGCCACGGCGGGCGCGTCGCGGCTCAGCGCGGGTGCGGCGTTCGGTGTCCAGGTGTCCGGCCGCGCCTACGGGGCGTCGGGCGAGTCGACCGTGACCGTGCCCGCGACGATCTGGTCGCGCAGGGCGTCGACCTCGGCGGCGAGGTCGGCGGGCACGCTCGACTCGAGGTCGTGGAACGGCGCGAGGCCGACGCCCTCGTTCTCGAGGGTGCCGACGTACGGCTCGTTCGTGAAGCTGTCGTCGATCGTCGACACGGCGATCTCGCGGACGGCCTGCTCGGTGTCCTTGAGCACGGAGGTCAGCAGGATCGGGCGGTACGCCTCGGGCAGGGTGTCGTACCCGTCGTTGTCGACCCAGATGACGCTGACTCCCCCGGCGTCGAGCGCGGCCGAGGCGGCGCCCTCGCCGACCTGGCCGGCGACGGGCATGATCACGTCGGCACCCTGGTCGATCAGCGCCTGGGCGACCTGCTTGCCCTTGTTGACGTCCTCGAAGTCGCCGGTGAAGGAGCCGTCGCGGGCGACCGGGTCCCAGCCGATCAGCCGCACGGAGGCACCGTGCGCGGCGTTGTAGGCATCGACGCCCTGCGCGAAGCCGTCCATGAAGAGGGTCACGGGCGGCTGGTTGCCGCCGCCGAAGGTGCCCACCGCGCCGGTCTTCGAGACCCCGGCCGCGAGGTAGCCGGCGAGGTACGACGCCTGCGCCGTGTCGAACAGGATCGACTTGACGTTGTCGCCCTCGACGGTCTCGTCGACGATGGCGAAGTCGACGTCGGGGTTGGCCGCGGCCTGCTCCTGGGTGGCGGCGGCCAGCTCGTAGCCGACGGTCAGGACGAAGCCGCAGCCGGACTCGACGGCCTGGGTCACGTTCGGCGCCAGGTCGGTCTCGGAGGTCGAGACGAGCACCTGGGCGGCGACGCCGTCGGCCTCGGCAGCCTGCAGCCCGGCCCAGCTCGACTGGTTGAACGAGCGGTCCTCGAGGCCGCCGGAGTTGGTCACCATCCGGGCACAGTGCGTCGAGGCCGTCGCGGCGCCCCCGTCGTCCGACGGCGCCGACGCGCACGCCGACAGGAGGACCAGCCCGGCCAGGCCGGCGGCGGCGCCGAGGAGGCGCGGGCGGGCGGAGCGGGACGCGATGCGGACGGGCACGACAGCACGGACAGACACGACGGATGACCTCCTGGACGGCGAGCGGACGCTGCTCTGCCGATGATCATGGCACCTCCCCCGGGCCTGCACCGGGTCGTGACCGTGCGGGGGCACAGGCGGTGTCGAATCGTGACCTGGGGAGGAGCGGCGTCAGTCCTCGGGGAGCCCCGCCGCCCGCGCCAGCAGCGCGAGCTGCACCCGGCCGTCGACGCCGAGCTTGTCGTAGGCGTGGCCGAGGTGGGTCTTCACCGTCGCGACGCTGACGTACAGCTCTGCGCCGATCTGCGCGTTCGAGCGGCCGCGCACGACCCCGCGCACGACGTCGGCCTCGCGGGCGGTGAGCAGCGCGAGACGGGACCGGGCCTCGTCGGCCGCGGCCGCCGCCTCCTCGGCGCTGCCGTCGACGGCCTGCACGGGGACGGACGCCGTCGCGGCCCCGATCACGCGGTCGAGCACGCTCGGTGACAGGGTCGACCGGCCCTGCGCCGCCGCGAGGACCGCCGCCACCAGCTCGGCCGGCGGCGTGTCCTTGAGCAGGAACCCGCGGGCGCCGAGGCGCAAGGCCCCGAGCACCATGTCGTCCGCGTCGAAGGTCGTGAGCACGAGGACGGCGAGGTCGGGTCGACGTGCGAGCTCGCGCTCGGTCGCGGCGAGCCCGTCACGGCGGGGCATGCGGATGTCCATCAGGACGACGTCGGGGACGGTCTCGGCGATGACGTGCTCGGCCTCGACGCCGTCGCCGGCCTCGCCCACCACCTCGACGGACGGCTCGCCGCCGAGGATGAGGCGGAGTCCGGTCCGGACGAGCCTCTCGTCGTCGACGAGCACCACGCGGACCGGGGCGGAGGTGCGGGTCAGCGGGTCCACGGCAGCCTCGCCTCCACGACGTGGCGACCCGCGGACGAGTCGAGGGTCAGGGTGCCGCCGGCGAGACGGGCTCGCTCCGCCAGGCCGTCGAGGCCGTGGCCGCCGCGCCCGGCACGCGCGCCAGCGGCTGCGGCTGCACCTGCACCTGCACCTGCACCTGCACCTGCACCTGCACCTGCACGCAGGGATCCTGCCGCCGACAGGGCCGGCGACGGCGCCCCCGGACTCGACGGATACGCGGGGACGGCTCCCCTCGAGGCAGTCCCGAGTGCGTTCTCCACCCGGACGACGAGCTGGCCCCCGGGACGCCCGTCGAGCGTCACCGTCACCGGCTGCCCCGGAGCGTGCCGGCGGGCGTTCGTCAGGCACTCCTGCACGATGCGGAACGCGTGCCGGCTCGTCGTCGTGGGAGGCGCCTCCTCGGACGGGCCGTCCGCCGCGGCGGGGTCGCCGCGGCCGCCGGTCAGGGCCGAGGGGAGCGACGACTCGAGCTGGACGACCATGCCCGCGGACCGCGCCTCGTCGAGCAGCTCGTCCAGCCCGGCCAGGGTCGGCTGGGGCGGAGCCGCCACCGCGCCGCCGTCGGGACCGGGTTCGCGGAGCACCCCGAGCACGTCCCGCAGCTCGGTCAGCGCCGTCCGCGCGTTCTCCCGGATGACGCCGGCGGTGGCCCGCGTCTCGGCCGGGTCGAGGTCGTCGCGGTACTCGAGGGCCCCGGCGTGCAGGGCGACGAGCGAGAGCCGGTGGGCGAGCACGTCGTGCATCTCGCGAGCGATCCGGGTGCGCTCGTGGTCGCGGGCCTGGGACAGGCGGAGGTGCTCCTCCTCCTCGACGAGGCGGGCACGCTCGCGCAGGCTGCGCAGCAGCTCACGACGACCGCCGATGTAGAGCCCGACGACGACGATCAGGGCCGTGACGACGACGACCGCGACGAGGGTCTGCCAGAGCGGGAGGACCGGCTCGGACCGGAAGTACAGCACCTCGCCGAGCACGCTCGCGACGACGAAGGCCAGTGCCACGGGGACGATCTCGGCGGCCCGTCGGCGGGTCGCGAGCGACACGAGCATGAGCGACGCGGCGCACGACGCGAACGGCGAGATGCCCGCGAGCACGACCGCCACCAGGGTGAGGACGAACGGGGCGCGGTGCCGCAGGGGCAGCAGCACGAGCACGGTGAGCCCGACGAGCACGTCGAGGAACACGAAGAGGCCGAACAGCGGCTCGGCGTCGCGGACACCGGTCGGGTCGCCGAACCAGACCGCGAGCGACACGACCAGGCCGAACACGAGAGCGACGAGGAGCCGCCACGTCTCGCCCCAGGCGCGGGCCCAGCCACGGGGTCTGCCGTCGGTCGCGGTCTCGGTGCTCATGCTCCGAGGGTACGGAGGGGGCGCCTCCTCGGGGATCGACCGAAGGTCGGAGGCCGCCCCGGCGGCACGAGAACGGGCGCATTCAGCATGCAGGAAGTCCGTCTACGCCGTTCCTGCACCGTGCACGACTCAGGAACATCGGTCCCCCCGCCGCGAGACGCAGGACCGATGTTCCTGAATGAGAGAGGCGCGGTCAGCCCGTGTTCTGGAGGCCGGCCGCGATGCCGTTGACGGTGAGCAGCAGGAGGCGGTGGTCGGCGTCCGCCGGGTCCTTCTCGACCGAGCGGCGGATCCCCCGCAGTGCGCGCAGCTGCAGCAGCGACAGCGCGTCGACGTAGGGGCTCCGGAGGCGCACCGAGCGGCTGAGCACCGGTCGCCCCTCGAGCACGTCGCTCGACCCGCTCGTCGCGAGCACCCACTCGCGGGTCAGCGCCATCTCGGCCAGCACCCGGTCGGCGAGGTCGTCGCGCTCGGCCAGGCCGAGGTAGCGGCGGGCGATGTGGTCGTCGGTCTTCGCCAGGGACAGCTCGACGTTCTTGATCATCGTGCGGAACAACGGCCAGGCCTCGTAGGCCTCGCGCAGCACCTGCACGTCGCCGACCGCGGCGAGCGCCGAGCCGAGGCCGTACCAGCCGGCCAGGTTGATGCGGGCCTGCGTCCACGCGAAGACCCACGGGATGGCCCGGAGGTCCTCGAGCGACTCGACCGAGAGGCCGCGCCGCGCGGGACGCGAGCCGAGCGCGAGCAGGCCCACCTCCTCCATCGGGGTGACCGTGGCGAACCAGGTCGCGAACCCGTCGGCCTTGACCAGGCCGAAGAAGGCGTCGCGCGAGGCCGCGTCCATGGCCGCGGCCAGCGGGGCGAAGCGCTCGGCGGAGGCGGCGTTCGCGGCGGCCGTGGACGGCGTCGACGCGTGCAGGGTCGCGGCGGCCATCTGCTCGATGTGCCGGGCGGCGATCACCTTGTTGCCGTAGTTCGCGAGGATCACCTCGCCCTGCTCGGTGATCTTGAACCGGCCCTCGACCGACCCGGGCGGCTGGGCGCGGACGGCCTCGTGGGCCGGTCCCCCGCCGCGGCCCATCGAGCCGCCGCGGCCGTGGAACAGGGTCAGCTCGATGTCGTTGCTCCGTGCCCACTCGGCGATGCGCGCCTGCGCGTCGTAGAGGGCGAAGGTCGCACTGACGGGGCCGACGTCCTTCGACGAGTCGGAGTAGCCGAGCATCACCTCGAGCTTGCGGCCGGTCGCGGCGAGACGACGCTGCACCGCGTCGGTCTGCAGGGCCTCGTCGAGGATGCGCGTCGACGCCTCGAGGTCGGCGAACGTCTCGAACAGCGGGATGACGTCGAGCACGGGCGCCGCCTCGGCCGAGCCGAGGGCGATCTCGGCCAGCTCGACGACGTTCGCGAGGTCGGCGGACGACTGGGTGAACGACACGATGTACCGGGAGGCGGCACGACGCCCGAAGCGCTGCTGCAGCGAGGCGACGGTGCGGAACACGTCGAGCACCTCGACGGTCTGAGCGCTGAGCTCGCCGCCGGCCCGCGCCTCCTCGAGGGCGGTGCGGTGCACCTGCGAGTGCTGGCGCACCTCGAGCTCGGCGAGGTGGAAGCCGAAGGTCTCGACCTGCCAGACGAGGTTCTGCAGCTCGCCGTTGGCCGCGCGGTGCGCCCCGGCCGCGCGGAGCGACGCCTGGACGGTGCGGAGGTCCGCGAGCAGGTCGTCGGGCCCGGCGTAGGCGAGGCCCTCGACGGCGCGGCGCGTGGCGTCGATCCGCTCGGCGACGAACAGGAGCACTCGGCGGTGGGTCTCGTTGGGCGAGCGGATGCCGATGCGCGAGGCCGTGTCGGGGTCGAGCGCGCGCTGCTGCTCGGCGAGCTCGCGGACGCCGACGTCGGCCGGGGTGTCGGCCTCGTCGAGGGTCAGGGTGCCGCCGATGCGGCCGGCCGCGCGGTGCAGGCCGAGCAGCACGTGCTCGGACGCGATCTCGGCGGCGGCGCGGGTGACCTCGGCGGTGACGTGCGGGTTGCCGTCGCGGTCGCCGCCGATCCAGCTGCTGAAGCGCATGAAGGCCGGGGCCGCCACCGGCTGACGGCCGGCCGCGTCGCCGTTGAGGCGGTCGTCGAGCACGCGGTACACGTGCGGCACGACCTCGAACAGGGTCTGGTCGAAGACGTTCATCGCGGTGCGGACCTCGTCGAGCGGGGTCGGCCGCGTGGTGCGCAGCGGTGAGGTGCGCCACAGCACGTCGATCTCCTCGAGGAGGCGACGCTCGGTCTCGAGCAGGTCGGCCGTGCTCTGCGCGGCGTCGCGCTCGTCGAGCAGGTCGCTGATGCGGCGGATGGTGCTCGCGACCGCACGGCGACGGGCCTCGGTGGGGTGCGCAGTGAAGACGGGCTGGAACCGCAGCGCCTGCAGACGTGCCGACGCCTCCTCGGCCCCCAGCTCCTCGACGAGCCGCTCGACCGCGGCGGGCAGCGAGTCGGCCCGCTCGCGGCGCCTGCGCAGCACGCGCACCCGGTGGTGCTCCTCGGCGAGGTTGGAGAGGTGGAAGTAGACGGTGAAGGCCCGGGCGACCTGCTCGGCGCGCTCCTGGTCGAGCTCCGCGACGATCTCGCCGGCGCGGTCGACCGGCTCGGCGGAGTCCGTCTTGCCGGCGTGGCCCGCGGTCGCGTCCTCGTAGGCGGAGATGACGGCGGCGCGCAGGCGCTCGACGTCGGCCAGCAGGTCGGGGCCGCCGGCCTCGGTGAGCACGCGCCCGAGCAGGCTGCCCAGGAAGCTCACGTCGGCGCGCAGGTCGGTGTCGACCGCCCCCCGGACGTCGTCTCGGCTGGCTCCGTCGGGTCGCTTCGCGGTGTCGGTGTCGGTGTCGGTCACGGGACCATCATGGACGAAACCGGGGGCGGATGACGCCGTGTTCCGGCCCGGGCAGGCAGCCGCGTTCGCCCGACGGCCCGGGCCTGCGTCAGAACCAGCGGTGCAGCAGCTGCTCGAGCACGTTCTTGGCGACGCCGACGGGGCCGCTCGCGGGCTCGCCGTCGTCCTTGCCGACCGCCCTCAGGAGCGCGGCCTGCGCCTCCTCGTAGTCCTCGGCCTCGTCCTCGTCGAAGTCGGCGGGGGCGTCTCCCCTGGCCCCGGCGAGCGCCTCGAGCTGCGCGACGCTCCAGCGCATGCCGACGGGCTGCGGCGCGGACTCGATCAGCTGGTGGATCTCGAGGTCGGAGCGGCGGCCCCGCGGGTCGGCCGCGGCCCGGACCAGGTCGGTCAGGCCCTGCAGGCTGGCCTCGGAGCTGCGCGCGGCCTGCACGCGTCGTGCCCGGCTGCAGAGGTCGTACAACAGTCCGTCGTCCATGGTCGCTCCCCTCGAGTGGACCTCGATCCTGGCAGGCGAGGCGGGTGCGACGCACCTGCGACGGTCGGGCGACCGGCTGCGACAGGCCGCGACGGGCATCGCCCCCACCGCGACCGGCCGCGACCGGCTGGCAGGATGACCGGGTGACCCTCGATCCCCGCCCCCGCCGCCGCCCCGACGTGACCGAGCTCGACCTCGTCGGCGGTCCCGAGGCCGTCGCGGTGACGCTGCACGACCCCGACCCGCGGTGGCCCGAGCTGTTCCGCGAGCACGAACGACGCATCGTCGCTGCCCTCGCGACGACCGGCACGCAGGCCCAGGTCGAGCACATCGGCTCGACGTCCGTGCCCGGCCTGGCCGCGAAGCCGATCGTCGACGTCGTCGTCGCGGTCGACGACGTCACCGCCGAGGAGGACTGGCTCGAGCCCCTGCTCGCCGCCGGCTACGTGCTGCGCGTGCGCGAGCCGGGGCACCGGCTGGTGCGCACCCCGGCGCGCGACGTGCACGTGCACGTCTACGACCGCGGCGCTCCTGCGGTGGCCGACTACCTCCTCCTGCGCGACCACCTGCGCCGCGACGACGACGACCGCGCCCTCTACGAGCGGACGAAGCGCGCCCTGCTCGAGCGCAGCTGGGACGACATGAACGACTACGCCGACGCCAAGACCGACGTCATCTCGGCGATCAAGAGCCGGGCGCGGGAGGCGCGCTAGGGCTGACGGGGACCGCCCCCGCAGCCGAGCCGGACGAGGACGTGCTGCGCTAGCGGAGGCCGCCCGTCGTGAGTCGTCGCAGCGCCGCCCACTGCAGCAGCATGATCGTCTTGCCGTCGACGATGCCGCCGTCGTCGACCATGGCCAGCGCCTCGGCGAAAGGAAGCTCGAGCACCTCGATCTCCTCGCCCTCGTCGGCGACTCCCCCGCCGGCGCTCGTCCGGTCGACGGGGCTGTACTCGGCGGCGTAGAAGTGCACCCGCTCGGTGACGGAGCCCGGGCTCATGTAGGCGTCTAACACGTGCGTGAGCTCACCCACCTCGACGCCCAGCTCCTCGCTCGCCTCGCGACGGATCGCCGTCTCCGGGTCGTCCTCGTCGAGCAGGCCCGCGGCGGCCTCGACGAGCATCCCGTCCGGGTGGTCGTTCACGTACGCCGGGAACCGGAACTGGCGGGTCAGCAGGACGGTGTCGCGGGCAGGGTCGACGAGCAGGATCGTCGCGCCGTTGCCGCGGTCGTAGGTCTCGCGCTGCTGCGTCGACCAGGTCCCGTCCCGTCCGCGGACGTCGAAGGTCGTGCGCCGCAGCACGTGCCAGCCGTCTGAGGTCACCTCGACGTCGCGCACGACGACGTCGGGGTTGCCGACCAGGTCGCGACCCGTCGCGTCGAGCCCGGTGCGGCCGCGCCCGTCGGGCCGGTCCCGCTCGCCGGGCGCCGAGGGCCGTGGAGGCCGAGGCGGGGTCGTGTCCCGGGGCGGGGACGTGGTCGGTGACGGTGACGTGGCCATGGAGCTCCTCCGTGGGGCAGGTGGAGGACCTCACCCTAGGAGGCGGCGCGCGGGCGGGTGCGGCGGGTTCCCGTCGTCCCCGGCGGTCCAAGCTCCAGGTTCGGCGGGTTCCCGTCACTCACGGCGGGTGGGCGCCCGCCCGCCGCCGGCTCCGGCGACCCGCCGACATCACGAACGGGGAACACCGGTGCACGGGGACGCATCGGCGGACCATGACGACCGACCCGTCTCGCGCCTCGCGCCCGCCCCGAGCACCCCGGAGTGGACGATCCACCCCGTCGTTACGGGGTGCATCGTCCACTAGGGGGTGCTTCGCGGCGTCGGCGACGCGACGCGACGGCGCGACCCCGCGCGTCGCCGCCCGTCAGCGCCGCGAGACCCGCTCGTCGCCGCCGACGATCGTCCGCACGGTGTCGGTCGAGATGCGGTCGTCGCGCGTCGGTCCCGTGGCCTCGGCCGCCGCCTCCTCGGCACCGGCCCCCGTGGCGGCCGCGTGTGCCGCGTCGCCGTGGCCGTCGGCGCTCATCGTCGACTCGTCGAAGGGCGACCGGCCGCCGAGCACGCGCTCGACCTGGTCCGTGTCGACCTCGCGGGTCCACGTGCCGACGAGCAGCGTCGCGACCGCGTTGCCGGTGAAGTTCGTCAGGGCGCGGGCCTCCGACATGAAGCGGTCGATGCCGACGATCACGCCGACGCCGTCGACCAGGTCGGGCCGGTGCGCCTGGAGGCCTCCGGCGAGGGTGGCGATGCCGGCGCCGGTGACGCCTGCGGCGCCCTTCGAGGCGATCATCATGAAGAGCAGCAGCGACAGCTGCTCCCCCACGCTCAGCGGCGTGCCCATCGCGTTGGCGATGAACAGCGACGCCATCGTCAGGTAGATCGCGGTGCCGTCGAGGTTGAACGAGTAGCCGGTGGGCACCGTGATGCCGACCACGGGCTTCGAGACGCCGAGGTGCTCCATCTTCGCGATCAGGCGGGGCAGGGCCACCTCGCTCGACGAGGTCGACACGATCAGCAGGTACTCGCGGCCGAGGTAGCGCATCACCCGGAAGATGTTGATGCCCGTGACGAGCTTCAGCACCGTGCCGAGCACGCCCGCGACGAACACGATGCACGTGACGTAGAACGCGACCATCAGGGTCGCGAGGGCGACGATCGCCGCGACGCCGGTCTCGCCGACGACGGCCGCGATGGCGCCGAACGCGCCGATCGGGGCGACCCACATGATCATCGCGAGGATGCGGAACACCAGCACCTGCAGGTTGCGGACCCCCTCGAGGATCGTCGCGCCGCGCGCGCCCATCCGCTGCAGCGCGAAGCCGACGAGCAGGGCGACGAAGAGCGTCTGCAGGATCGAGCCGCTGGTCAGCGACGACACGAGGGTCTCGGGGATGATGCCGAGCAGGAATCCGGCGGTGCCGCCCGCCTCCTCGCTCGCGGGAGCCTCGTAGCCGGTGCTGCCGACCATCAGGCCCTCGCCGGGGTGGATCAGGTTGCCGACGACGAGGCCGATCGCCAGGGCGAAGGTCGACATCGCGATGAAGTAGCCGAGCGCGAGCCCGCCGACCTTGCCGACCGTCGCCGCCTTCGCGATCGAGCCGACGCCGAGCACGATCGTGCAGAAGATCACCGGCGCGATCATCATCGAGATCAGCGACACGAACGCGGTGCCGATCGGCTTGAGCTGCACCGCGACGTCGGGCGCCGTCAGGCCGACGAGGATGCCGGCCCCGACCGCGACGATCACGGCGATGTAGAGCCAGTGCGACTTCTCGATCCGCCGGAGGCGCGAGAGGGGCGAACGGTGGATCGTGTCGTCTCGGGGGGAGGGCGTCGTTGCCATCGGTGGTCCTCGTGCTCGTGACCGGGACGACGTCGTCGCCGGTCGGCGGGGTGGATCGGGCCAGCATGACCTCGGTGCGCCCGGGGCACGAGCTTGCGTTCATAGTGTTCGCGGCGGACTCGGGTGTGTCCGCGGCGGTCGCTAGGGTGGCGCCATGACCGACGACGACGTCACCACGAAGACCGTCCAGCTGCGCCGCTACGAGCTCGCCCCCGGGGTGCTCGACGACTTCGTCGCCTGGTTCACCTCCCGGCTCGTGCCGGCCCGCACCTCCTCGGGCTTCACGATCGAGTTCGCGTACGCCGACCGCGCCGTCGAGGAGTTCACCTGGGCCGTCAGCGCTCCCGGCGACGCCGAGGCGTTCCTCGCGCTCGAGGCCGACTACCTGGCGTCCGAGGCACGAGCCACGGCGTTCGCCGGGGAGCCGACGCGCGTCGCCGTCTCGCACGTGCGGCTGGTCGAGCCCGTCCTCTAGGCGACCGGACCGTCCGGCAGTCCGATGCGCCGCGCAAGCATCGCCACCCGCCTGTTCGCCCTGCAGGTCGTCGGCGTCGTCGTGCTCGCCCTCGTCGCCGGGGCGTGGCAGTGGACGAGCGCGCGCACCGACACCGAGCGCGCGGCCGCTGCCCGCTGCACCGCCCTGGCGACCTCGATCGCGGACAACCCGTTCGTGCTCGAGGCCCTCGACACGGACGACCCGTCCGCGGTGCTCGAGCCGTACGCGCTCGACCTGATGCGCGACACCGACACCGACTTCGTCACCGTGATGACGACCGACCGCACCCGCCTGACGCACCCCGACCCCGCCGAGATCGGGCGGCCGTTCATCGGCACGATCGCCCCCGCGCTCGCGGGGCGGTCGTTCACCGAGACGTACTCGGGCACCCTCGGGCCGTCGGTCCGCGCCGTCGTGCCCGTGCTCGACGACGCGGGGGACGTCGTCGCCCTCGTGGCCGCGGGCGTGACGGTCGACAGCGTGTCGGCGGCGCTCGGCCGACGCCTCCCCCTGCTCGTCGGCGGGGCCCTCGCGACCGTCGCCCTCGGGGCGCTGGCGGCGTGGCTGCTCAGCCGCCACCTCCGGCGGGTCACCCGCGGCCTCGGCGCCGAGGAGCTCGGCCGGGTCAGCGACCACCACGAGGCGGTGCTGCACTCGGTCGGCGAGGGGCTCGTGCTCGTCGACGACCAGGGGCGGCTCACGCTCGCGAACGACCACGCGGCGCTCCTGCTCGGGCTGCCGTCGCTCGTCGACGACGTCGGGCGGCGTCCCGTGCCGGTCTCCGAGCTCGCGCTGCCGACGTCGTTGGCCGCGCTGCTCGCCGGGGGCGACGAGGCGCAGGACGAGGTGCACGTCGCCGACGACCGCGTGCTCGTCGTGAACCAGCGGGTCGCGGCCGCGCCGGCGCCGGCGCCGGGGGCAGTGGGCGGGCGGGTCGCGGTCGGGCGTGGCGCGATGGGGCGTGGAGCAGTCGGGGGCCGAAGAGGCGCGGGTCGCGCCCTCGGGACGGTCACGACCCTGCGCGACCACACCGAGCTGCGGCAGCTCACCGACGAGCTCCGGACGATGAGCACCCTCTCGGCGGCCCTGCGCTCCCAGACCCACGAGTTCGCGAACCGGCTGCACACGATCGTCGCCCTGATCGAGCTGGGCCGGGCCGACGAGGCGCTCCGCTTCGCCTCGGACGAGCTGGACCTCGGCCAGGTGCTCGCCGACCAGGTCGTGGCCGCCGTCGACGAGCCGGTGCTCGCCGCGCTGCTGCTCGGCAAGAGCGCCCAGGCGCGGGAGCGAGCCGTCGAGCTCGAGCTGCACGTCTCGCCCGACTTCGGCTCGCCGCGGGTGCCCGTGCGCGACCTCGTGACGGTGCTCGGCAACCTCGTGGACAACGCGCTCGACGCGGCCGCGCCGCGCTGGGCGGATGCGGGCACGGACGTCGACGTGGAAGGCACGGACGCAGGGCCGGAGGACGAACGCACGGTGAACCCCGTCGTGGACGATGAACCCCGGAACGACGGGGTGGATCGTCCACGACGGGATGCATCGGACCGACGCGCCGCGGGCAGCGCGGGCGGGACCGGCCGCGCTGGGCCTGCGACCGTGCGGGTGTCGCTCGACCGGCCCGCGGCGGGCGTCCTGCGGATCGCCGTCTCCGACAGCGGACCCGGGCTGCCCGGGGGTCGTGACGTCTTCGAGCGGGGCGTCAGCACCAAGGCGGGAGGCGCCGAGGGGCGCGGCATCGGCCTCGCGCTCGTGGCCCAGGTCGCGCGGCGGGCGGGCGGCACCGTCGACGCCCGCTCGACGGTGCACGGGACCACGATCACCGTCGACCTGCCCGACGACGAGGAGGCGGTGGTGCGGTCGTGACCGGCGCCTCCTCGTCCCGCCCCCTGCCCCCGACGACGGCCCCGGTGCGCGTGCTCGTCGTCGACGACGAGCCGCTCACGGCGGAGGCGCACGGCGCGTACGTCACGCGGCTCGACGGGTTCGAGCTGGTCGGCGTGGTGCACGACGGCCGGTCCGCCCTCGACCGGCTGCGGCAGCCCGGCGTCGACCTCGTGCTGCTCGACCTGACCCTCCCCGACATCCACGGGATCCAGCTGTGCCGGGCGCTGCGAGCGGCAGGATCGACGGTCGACGTCGTCGCGATCACGGCGGTGCGCGACGTCGCGATCGTCAGGAGCGCGGTGTCGCTCGGGATCGTGCAGTACCTGATCAAGCCGTTCGGCTTCGCGACCTTCGCGGAGCGGCTCACCGGCTACCTCGCGTTCCGCCGCGGGCTCGACCAGGGCGAGGGGCAGGTCACCCAGACCGAGGTCGACGCGAGCCTCGCGACGCTGCGCACGACCGCCGCCCCCTCGCTCGCGAAGGGGATCGCGCCCGAGACGCTCGCCGCCGTGGTCGAGGCGCTGCGGGCCGCGTCGGGCCCGGCGGTCGCCGCGTCTCCTGCCCTCGACGACGAGCAGGGGCAGCCCCGAGGAGGCGCGCTGTCGGCCGGCGAGGTCGCGGCGGCCGTCGCGGTCTCCCGCGTCACGGCCCGCCGCTACCTCGAGCACCTCGCCGACGCGGGCCAGGTCGACCGGGTGCCCCGGTACGGCGCGCCGGGCCGTCCCGAGCACGAGTACCGCTGGCGCTGACCCGGCGGCTGGCTCCGACTCGGGGTGGCGCTAGGCGCGGTCCTCGCGGACGACCGCGACCCCGCCCGCGGGGACCACGACGCGGCCGGCGCACGCCGCGCCGGTCAGGAGGTCGGTGCCGGCGACCTCGGCCCAGCCCTCCGACGACGTGTGGTTCAGGACGAACGCCCACGAGGCCTCGTCCGAGGCTCTGCGGACGACCTCCACCCCGGGCGACGTCACGGCGGCGGGCACGACCCCGGCCTCGTCGAGCAGCCGCCCCAGCAGCTCGCCGAGGCCTGCGGGCTCGAGGTCGGAGGCGAGGTACCAGGCCGAGCCCGAGCCCACCGGCCGCCGGGTCACGGCCGCCCCGCCCGCGACCCCGCCGGTCGTGTACGACGCCACCACCTCCGCGGTCGTGGCCGTGACGTGCTCCGTCCACCGGCGGGCGCGCCAACCGGTGTCGAGCTCGACGACCTCGGTCTCGTCGAGGGGCCAGAAGTCGTCGCCGCGCACGCCGAGGAGGTCGCGGAACGCACCGGGATGACCACCGGTCCTGACCGAGTTGGTCTCGTCGACGACGCCCGAGAACCAGGTCACGAGCACCGTGGCGCCCCGCTCGGCGGCGGCGGCCACGGCGGCGGGGGTCGCGTCGTCGACGAGGAACAGCCCCGGCACGACGACGAGGTCGTAGTCGTCGAGGGGGTGCCACGGCGGCACCACGTCGACGGTGACCGACCGCGCGAACAGCGCGGCGTGGATCGCCCGCGCCGTCGCGGCGTACTCGAGCCGGGCGGCCGGCTTGTGGCCGCTGCGCAGCGCCCAGCCGGCCTCGTCGTCGTGCAGCAGCGCGACCCTGGCGCCGGCGACCCGGCTCCCGGCGACCTCGGCCAGCCGCGCGAGGTCCGCGCCGAGCGCCACGATCTGTCGGAACGTGCGCGACTCGGGGCCGGAGTGCGGCAGCATCGCCGAGTGGAACTGCTCGGTCCCCGACCGTGACGCACGCCACTGGAAGTACATGACGCTGTCGGAGCCGCGCGCCACGTGCCCGAGCGCGTGCCGGACCAGCTCGCCCGGCCCCTTGGGCTGGCTGACCGGGTGCCAGGTGGAGCCGCCCGTCGCGTGCTCCATCAGGAGCCACGGGCCGCCTCCGGAGATGCCCCTCATCCGGTCGCCGGCGAAGGCGAGCTCCTGGTGCTTCATCGGGTCGGGGCCGTAGGTGTAGTGGTCGTTGACGACGATGTCGACCTCGTCGGCCCACCGGGGGTAGTCGACGACGTCGGGCCCGAGCCCGACCATGAAATTGGTCGTCACGGGCACCTCGGGCGTGACGCGCCGCAGCACGGCCGCCTCGGCCCGGTAGCAGTCGAGCAGCGCGTCGGACGAGAACCGCTCGTAGTCGAGCAGCTGACCCGGGTTGTGCGCCGTGATGCCCCGGGGCGTCGTGACCTCGTCGAACGACGAGTACGAGTTGCCCCAGAACGCCGTGCCCCAGGCTGCGTTCAGGGCCTCGACCGTGCCGTGCCGGGCCTCGACCCACGACTGGAAGGCCGCCTCCGAGACGGGGCAGTGGCACCGGGCGTTGCCGCCGCCGAGCTCGTTGCTCACGTGCCACAGCCGCACCGCCGGGTGGCCTGCGACGTGCGCGGCGAGCGCCTCGACGACGCGCAGCGCGTAGCGCCGGAAGACCGTCGACGACGGGCAGAACCCGAGGCGGCCGCCGGGGGCGAGAGGGTGTCCGTGCACGTCCTGGGGCAGGATCTCCGGGTGCAGGCGGTGCAGCCACATCGGGACAGACGCCGTGGGGGTGGCGAGGTCGACGCGGATGCCGTTCTCGTGCAGCAGGTCGAGCACCCGGTCGAGCCAGTCGAAGTCGAACGCGCCGTCGCGCGGCTCGTGCTTGATCCACGAGAACACGCCGACGGTGACGAAGCCGACGCCGGCCTCGCGCATCAGCTCGACGTCCTCGAGCAGCACGTCCCAGTCCCACTGCTCCGGGTTGTAGTCGCCCCCGAAGGCGATGCCCTCCGTGGGCCAGGTCACGGTGCCGCTCATGCGACCGCCTCGCCTTCTCCTGCGTCGTGGCCGGTCGCCCGGATCTCGATGACCCGTGCCGTGGGGCCGGTGACGTCCACGGTCACCGTGAGCTCCCCCTCCTGCGGGTCCCAGCTCCACGACCAGCCGGCCGGGTCGGCCGGGAAGAACGGCCGGGCCCGCACCTCCTGGCCGCGCAGCCCCGGCAGCGGGAGGACGACCCGGTCGTCGTCGCCCGAGCAGCGCCAGACGCTGAGGTGCGTCACGGCGCCCGCGCCGGCACCGGCGTCGGCGGTCAGCGCCAGGGCCGTCCACGCGTCCTCCCACGCCGGCAGCCCGAGCGGCCACGACGGCACGGCCCGCTCGATCGAGCCGAGCACGTCGCGGTGCGCCGCGACGGCGGCGCGCACGACGTCGCGCTGGGCGGAGTCCATCCGGTTCAGGTGCCCCGACAGGTACATCCGGCCGAGCACCGCGTTCACGAGCGAGAACGTGAACAGCTCGGGCTCCATGCCGGCGTGCGGGTAGGCCCAGTGCCCCGCCTGCTCGGGCAGCAACGCCGCGGGTGCGGCGGCCGCGATGGTCGCGTACATCACCGGGTCCTGCTGGTCGGAGGTCGACTGCACGTGCAGCCGCGACATCATCGCCCAGTCCATCCGCATCGCGCCCGAGGCGCAGTTCTCGATCAGGAGGCGCGGGTGGCGCTCCTGGACGGCGTCCAGCCAGGCGAGCAGCGCCCGCGAGTGCTCGAGCAGGCCCGCACCGGGAGCGAGCCTGCCGGCGTCCGTGCCGGGGCCCGTCATCGTGTTGTAGTCCATCTTGAAGAAGCCGACGCCGTGGTCGCCGACGAGACGGTCGACGACCCCGTCGAGGTGCGCCCGTGCGGCGGGGCTCCGCAGGTCGAGCAGGTGCCGCCCGTGGTCGGCGACGCGCACGCCGCCGCGGCTGAAGAACGCGTCGTCCGGCAGGGAGGCGGCGAGCGGCGACCGCACGCCGATCACCTCGGGCTCGAGCCAGAGCCCCGGCACCATCCCGCGCTCGCGGATCCGGTCGAGCACCTCGTCGATGCCGCCGGGGAACCGGCTCGCGGCGGGCTGCCACTCGCCGACCGTGTCCCACCAGTGACCCTCGGCGTACCAGCCGGCATCGATGCAGAAGTAGTCCGCGCCGACCTCGGCCGCCGCGTCGATCAACGGCAGCAGCTTCTCGGTGGTGGGGTCGCCCATCAGCGTGTTCATGTAGTCGTTGAAGACGACGGGCAGGTCGTGGTCGACCTTGCGCACGAGGCGCGTGGCACGCCGCTGGGCCGTCATCGCGGCCAGGACCTCGTCGACGCCGCCCGCCGCGACGGCGACCGAGGCCGGCGCCGACGTGAAGACCTCGCCGGGGCGGAGCACGAGGCTCCAGTGGTTCTCGGGGTCGGTCGGTCCGGACAGCAGCAGGTAGGCGCCGTGCCGCGTCTCGCCGAGCTCGAACAGCCAGGGGCCGGCGTGCTCGACCTGCCAGGCGAGCGCGGCCGAGCCGTCGCGGGCGAGCAGCGCGGCGGTGGGCACGGCCTCGCCGCTCGACCACGAGCCGCGGTCGCCGACGACGAGCCGGGTGCGGGGCGGCTGGTGCTGCACGTCGCGGTCGATGCGCGCGAGCCCGGCGTCGCGCAGCGGGGTCGTCGACCAGCGGCTCTCGGCCACCCAGTCGTTCGCCGCCGTCGCGAGGGCGAAGGCGTCGACGTCGTCGTCCCGTCCGAGGAACGCGCCGGTCGCGATCGTCGACACGGCGTCGAGGGTGAGCGGGGCGGCGCCGGGGACGAGGCCGACCTCGGTGTGCGTGCGGAACGCGGCCACCGCCTCCTGCGCCTCGAACACGCTGGCGACGACGAGGCCCGAGGCGTCGTCGCGCTGCTCGATGCGCAGCCGGGCCGTGCCGTCGTCGTCGACGTCGGCCTCGTGCGACACGTGCCGCAGGGCCGCGCCGAGCACGGTGTCGACGTGCCGGAAGCTGCCGGGGAACCGCCCGTGCCCGAACGCCGAGACCTCCACCAGGGCCTGCAGGAGGCGGTCGGGCACGTCGCCGTCGTCGCCCGACCAGAGCGCGGGTGCGGCTGCGTCCGGGCCGGCGCCCTGATCCGGCGCCTCCCCCGGCGCCGGCGCGGCCTCGCCTGTCGGCACCGCCCCCGGCTGGATCGCGATCAGCGCGACCGGCGCGTCGTCGGGCAGGGCGAAGGTCAGGTGCACGGCGTCGGTGCCCCAGTGCAGCAGCCTCACGTCAGCGGACCGCCGTCTTCGCGGCGAGCGCGTCGCCGGCCGGGGCGGACCCGGCCTGCACCCACGCCCCCGCGTAGTGGTCGTAGCAGATCGAGTTGTCGATGGTCGACCGGTCGGGCGCCGACTCGTCGCTCACGACCTTGCCCACGCGCTCGGGGTCGGGCGCGGCGAGGGCCAGCAGCTTCGTGTAGTCGTGGTGCGGGTCGAGGATGACGTCGTCGGCCGGCCCCCGCTCGACCACGCGGCCGCGGTAGAGCACGAGGATCTCGTCCGAGAAGTGCCTCGCGGTGGCGAGGTCGTGCGTGATGTAGAGAACCGCGAGGTTGTCCTCGCGCTGCAGGCGCCCCATGAGGTTGAGCACGCCGAGCCGGATCGAGACGTCGAGCATCGAGACCGGCTCGTCGGCGATGAGCACCTGCGCGCCGGGGGCCAGGGCCCGGGCGATCGCGATCCGCTGGCGCTGGCCGCCCGACAGCTCGTGCGGACGACGGGCCGCCATGTCCTCGGCGGGTCGCAGGTTGACGCGCTCGAGCATGTCGAGCACGCGCTCGTGCGTCTCGGCGCGGCCCCTCGTGCGGCGGTGGATCCTGAGCGGCCGCGCGATGTGGTGCTCGATCGAGTGGAACGGGTTGAGCGACGCGAACGGGTCCTGGAACACCATCTGCACGTGTCGCCGGTAGACCGAGCCCATCACGGGCGTGCCGTCGTCGAGCGTGACGTCGATCTTCCCCGAGCTCGGCTTCTCGAGCTTCGCGAGCATGCGGGCGATGGTCGACTTGCCCGAGCCCGACTCGCCCACGAGGGCGACCGTGCGGCCGGGCAGCAGGTCGAACGACACCGAGTCGACGGCCCGGAACGCCTCGCGGCCGATGCCCTTGCGGACCGAGAAGTCCTTGGTCAGGTCGGTGACGTGGATGCTGGTCATCGCGGGTCCTCCAGGTCGTCGGGGTCGGGCAGCACGATGGTGCGGGTGTCCTGCTCGAGGGGCGAGCCCTCGTCGACGCCGGTGCGGATGAACGCGCCGCGCGAGCCGCTGAGGCTCGGGAACGAGCTGAGCAGGCGGCGCGTGTAGGGGTGCTGGGCGTCGGCGTAGATCTGCTCGGCGGTGCTCAGCTCGACGATCTCGCCCTGCAGCATCACCGCGATGCGGTCGCTGATCTCGAGCAGCAGCGGCAGGTCGTGCGTGATGAACACGACGGCGAAGTCGAGCTCGTCGCGCAGCCGGACGATCTCGCGCAGGATGTCGCGCTGCACGACGACGTCGAGGGCCGTGGTCGGCTCGTCCATGATCATGATCTGCGGCTCGAGCAGCATCGCCATCGCGATCATCACGCGCTGGCGCATCCCGCCCGACAGCTCGTGCGGGTACGAGCGCAGCCGCACGGGGTCGACCCCGACGCGCTCGAGCACCTCGGCCGCCCGGGCACGCCGCTGCGCCTTGTTCATCTGCTTCTCGTGCGTGACGAGCACGTCGTCGAGCTGGGTGAGGATCGTCGTCACCGGGTTGAGGGCGTTCATCGCCCCCTGGAACACCATCGACAGCTTCGACCAGCGGAACGCCCGCAGCTCCTGCTCGCCGAGGGCGAGCAGGTCGACGTCGGTGCCGTCGCGGTCGTGGAACGTGATCGAGCCCGTCGAGATGCGCGCCGGCGGCTTGTGCAGCCGGTTGATCGCGTAGGCGAGGGTCGTCTTGCCGCAGCCCGACTCCCCCGCCAGCCCGAGGATCTCGCCCGGCGCGAGCGTGAGGCTCGCCGACTTGACGGCCGTGACCGGGTTCTCGACCTCGTAGACGACGGTGAGGTCGTCGATCGTCAGCACCGCGTCGCGACGGGTGCGGGGCCGGGACGCGACGGGCGCCTCCTGCGTGGGGGTCATCGGGAGGCCTTCTTCGCGAGACGGGCGCGCTTGCGGTGCAGGCGCACGTTCTTGAGCTTGGGGTTGATGATCTCGTCGATCGAGAAGTTGATCAGCGAGAGGCCGGTGCCGAACAGGGCGATGATGAGGCCGGGAGGGCCGAACCACCACCAGGCGCCGAGCGGCAGGGCGAAGCCGTTCTGCGCGTAGAACAGCATCGTGCCGAGGGTCGACGAGTTGGAGGCGCCCAGTCCGAGGAACGACAGGCCCGCCTCCCCGAGGATGGCCGCGATCACCGCGAAGACGAACTGCGACGCGAGCACCGGCAGCAGGTTCGGCAGGATCTCGACCGAGATGACGCGCCACGGCTTCTCGCCGGCGACGCGGGCCGCGGCCACGTAGTCGCGGCTGCGGATCGACAGGGTCTGCGCGCGCAGCACCCGGCTGGACGCGGCCCAGCCGGTGATCGCCAGCACGATGCCGATCGTCCAGAGTCCGCGCTGCTCCTGCGGCACGAAGCCCGAGATCACGATGACGAGGGGCAGGCCGGGGATCACGAGGAACACGTTCGAGAACAACGAGAACGCCTCGTCGGTGAACCCGCCGATGTAGGCGCCGAGGATGCCGAAGAAGGCCGAGAGGGCCGTCGCGAGGATGCCGACGATCAGCCCGATCTGCAGCGAGCCGCGGGTGGCCCAGGCGAGCTGGGCGAAGACGTCCTGCCCGGTCTGGGTCGTGCCGAGGAGGTGCTGGGCCGACGGGCCGGTGAGGCCGATGTCACGGATGACGGTCGGGTCCTGCACGAAGAACGGGCCGACGATGCCGAAGAGCGCGATGGCGCCGACCAGGCCGAGCCCGGCGGCGAGCCACGGGGTCATCGTCGGCAGCATCAGCCGCCAGGCGGAGCGCCTCGGCTTGCCGAGGTCGGCGGCCTCGGCGGCGAGCTGCGAGGTCGAGTCGACGACCGTGGTGGTCGTGTCGGGGGCGACGTTCGTCATGGGTGCTGCCTCCTGCTGGTGCGGCGGGCCATCAGCTGCGCGCCCGGGTGCGGGGGTCGATGATCCCGTAGAAGAGGTCGACCACGAGGTTGGCGCCGAGCACGGCCAGCGTGATGAACAGGAAGATGCCCTGCATCAGCGCGTAGTCGTTGTTCGTCACGGCCGAGAGGAGCTTGCCGCCGATGCCCGGGTACGAGAACACCTGCTCGGTGACGATCGAGCCGGAGACCACGAAGCCGAGCGAGATGGCGAAGCCGGCGACGCTCGGCAGCACCGCGTTGCGGGCCGCGTAGCCGCGGAGGATGCGGCCCTGGCTGAGGCCCTTGGCCTGCGCCGTGAGCACGTAGTCCTCCGACAGCGTCGACACCATCATGTTGCGCATGCCGAGCAGCCAGCCGCCGATCGAGGCGATGACGATGGTGAGCGCCGGCAGGAACCCGTACTCGACCGCCGACGAGATGAACTGCCAGTTCAGCCCCGGGTCGAGCACGACGTCGTAGCCGCCCTGCGAGGGGAACAGCCGCAAGGAGGTGGCGAGCACGTACACGAGGATCAGCGCGAGCCAGAAGTAGGGCACCGCCGCCAGCAGCGTGGTGGCCGGCACGAGCGAGTCGAGCCAGGTGCCCGGCTTCCAGCCGACGAACGCGCCGAGCAGGACGCCGAGCCCCGCGCCGATCACGGTCGCCAGGCCGACGAGGACGATCGTCCAGGGCAGCGACGACCCGATGACCTCGGTGACGGGGGTCGGGAAGTAGCCGACCGAGATGCCGAGGTCGCCCTTGAAGATGTTGATCAGGTAGTTCCAGTACTGCACCGGGAGCGGGTCGGAGGAGTCGCCTCCGAGGAGGAGCTCGTACGCCTTGCGGGTGTCGGGGGTGACGATCCCTCCGCGTTGCTGCAGCTTCGCCAGCAGGATGTCCACCGGGTTGCCCGGCAGCAGCCGGGGGATCAGGAAGTTGATGGTCAGCGCGGCCCACAGGGCGACCGCGTAGAAGCCGAGCTTCCGGACGAAGTAGTTCACGTGTCCTCACCGGTCCTCACGACGACGAGCTCCTCCTCCGCCACGGCTACTCGCCGACCGGCTTCAGGGACTTGAAGATGATCGAGTTGTCCGGCGAGGCCCAGATGGCGGGGAACGCGTAGAGGTCGTCCATCGTGGGCCAGCCGGTGAACTTCGACGAGTGGTACTCGCTCGTCGTCCCGCCGGTGAGGACGGGCACGTAGGGCATGTCCTCGACGATCGCGGCCTGGATCACGTCGAACTGCGCCTGGCGCGCCTCCGTGTCCTCGGGGTTCGTGGCCTTGAGGGCCTCGAGCGCCGCGTCGACCGCGGGGTCGCTGAAGCGGGCCATGTTCGTCGGTGCCGCCTCGCCGACCGCCGCCGTGTAGGCGGTGTTGAAGTACTGGTCGTAGAGGTAGTACGGGTCGGACGCGGCGCCCTGGCCGAGCGAGTCGATGGCGAGCTGGTAGTTGCCCTTGCTCTTCTTGTCGGTCCACTCGTTCCACGACGACTGCGACGCGGTCAGCGAGATGCCAGCGGCCTTGAGCTGCTGGCCCATCGTGTCGATCGCCGTGATGTAGTCGGTCCAGCCGGTGACGACCTCGACCGTGAGCTTCAGCTCCTGGCCGTCCTTGGCGTAGATGCCGTCGGCGCCCTTCTCGTAGCCGGCGTCCTCGAGCAGCGACGAGGCCTTGTCGAGGTCGGGGGCGGACGGGGCGACGGGCTCGGCGACGGCGCTCGAGATGAGGTCCTCCTGAGTGCTCGTCAGGGCGAACGTGGGCGACACCTCGCTGGCGGTGTCCTGGAACGCGAGGGAGTTCACCTGGTCGCGGTTCAGGGCGTAGTAGATCGCCTGGCGGACGGCCGGGTCGGTCTGGGGGCCCTCGCAGCCGAGGTCGGCGTTCGAGCAGGTCATCAGGGCGACCTGGTTCTGCGGGATCGTCACGGCGTCGTAGCCGGGGTAGTTCTTCGAGACGTTCTGGATGTCGGGCACCGGGCCGGTCTGCCAGTCGACCGTGCCGGCCGCGAGCGCGTCGGCGCCGGCGGTGTTGCCGGAGAGCGACAGGTAGCGGACCTTCTTGACCGCGGGCTCGCCGCCCCAGTAGCTCGGGTTGGCGGCCAGCGTGAAGGCCTGCGCCTTGAAGTCGTCCATCGTGTACGCGCCGGTGCCGACGGGCTCGGCGATGACGTCGGTCGTGGGGTCGATGTCGCTCCACAGGTGCTCGGGCACGATCGGCGTGCGGCCGAGCAGGGCCGGGCCGGTCACGAACGCCGGGTGGTCCCAGGTGAAGGTGACGTGCGTGTCGTCGGCGGCGGCGACCGTGCCGTCGAAGCCGTTGGTGTTGATCGAGGGCGTGTCGAGCAGCATCTCGAAGGTGAAGACGACGTCGTCGGCCGTGAAGGCCTCGCCGTCGGACCAGGTGGCGTCGTCGCGCAGGGTGACGTCGAGCTGCGTGCCCTCGTCGTTCCAGGTGTACTCGCTGCCGAGCAGGGGCTCGTAGGCCTCGGTGTTGACGTTGGTGACGAAGAACAGCGACTCGTAGATCGCGCCGATGCCGCCGATGGACGACGGCGAGTACGGGTTGAAGTTGATCTGGTAGTCGCCGGCCTGGCCGGTGTAGACGACGAGCGTGTCGCTCGGGCTGCTCGAGCCCGAGCCGCCGGCGGAGCAGCCGGTGAGGCCGAGGGTCAGCGCGGTGGCGGCGGCTGCCGCCCCGATCGCCCAGGCCCTGCGGACGGGCCTGCGGCCCGTGGTTGCGCGGAGGAACATCGTTGATCCTTTCCCAGGGCGCGACCACTCGGGGCAGTCGACGCCGACTTCGTTGTCACAGGCGGGCTGGGCCGCGCTGTCGGGTCATTGTTACCCGACTAAATTAAGTCCGTCAAGTTTGTGGGAGCAAGCCTCAGGAACCGTGACCGGACCGTTGCCGGACGCGCCACGCGCGAGCGTCGAGGAGGCGCAATCCAGGAACGGGGGCGGCCGCGGTCCTGACTGGTGCACGATTCAGGACCGCGCCTCCCCCCGTGGCGGGGCTCAGGACCGATGTTCCTGAATGAGGAGGGGGCAGGTCAGCGGCGCGGGGGCGCCGTGGTGCCGCGCACCACGATCTCGCTGTCCGGGGCGCGGACGAGCATCGCGGGTCGCCCGTCGAGCATCGCGAGCACGGTGCGCGTCGCCGATTCCCCCAGCGACGGCACGTCGCGGCTCACCACGGACAACGGCGGCGTCGCGAGCTGGCAGAGGGGCGAGTCGTCCCACGCGAGCAGCGAGAGGTCGTCCGGCACGGAGACGCCGAGGTCGGCCGCCGCGGCCAGGCCGCCCACCGCCATGGCGTCGTTGTCGTAGACGATCGCCGTGGGCTGCTGCGCGCCGCGCAGCAGCCGGCGGGTCTGCGCCTCGCCGCTCGCCTCCGAGTAGTCGCCCGGCAGGACCAGGCCGCTCGCGCCTCCTCGTCCGACGGTGAGGTCGAAGGCCTCGGAGCGCGCCCGCGTGTGGCCGAGCTCGACGGGCCCGCTGACCCGCCCGATCACCGAGTGGCCGAGGCCCACGAGGTGCGCGACGGCCTGGCGCATCGCGCCCCGGTCGTCGACCTCGACGGTCGAGACGCCCCCGCCCTGCGGCTCCTGGCCGAGGACGACCGTGGGCAGCCCGAGGGCCGCGAGGACGGGCAGGCGTGGATCGTCGTCGACGAGGTCGGCGAGCACGACGCCGCGGACCCAGCCCTGGGCGGCCCAGCGGCGGAAGCAGGCGAGCTCGTCGTCGTGGTCGGCCACCAGCTGCAGCAGCACCGTCGCCCCGGCCCGCGTCGCCGCCGCCTCCATGCCCGCGAGGAACGCGGTGTGGAACGGGTCGATCCCGAGGCTGAAGGGCGCCCGGCGCTGCACGAAGCCGATGGCCGGGAGGGAGGGAGGCGCGCCGTCCGTGCCGGCGCCCACGGGCGGGGACACCAGTGAAGTATCGCCCACCGCGAGGACCACGGTCGACCTGCGGAGCCGAGGAGGCGCCTCCTGCGTCACGAGGCCGGTCAGGACCTCGGTCAGGGCGCCACCGCCAGCAGCAGGCCGTTCGCGTGCCGGAGCACGCCCCGACCCACGAGCGCCTGCGGCTCGACGTCCACCGCTCCCTCGACGCGGAACGTCGCCGACTGCCCCGCCAGCAGGGTGACGAGGCCGCGGTCGACCGTCGCCTGCGGGTCGAGGACGTCGACCAGCAGGGTGACGTCGCGGGCGTAGCTGCGCGCCGTCACGGTCACGAGCCAGGCGTCGCCGTCGCGGGCGACCTCGGTGGCGACGGGGTCAGGGTCGAGGCGCTGGTCGACGACCTCGGCCGCGTCCCAGACCGCCCGGCCCGAGCCGAAGCCGGGCAGCACGGCGACGAGCAGCTCGGCGACGGGGTCGAGCGCGTCGACGAGCGCGGACGGCACCGCCAGCTCGACGCTGCCCCGGGAGCCGACGGCCCCGGGCACGACGACCTCGTCGAGCACGTCGCCCGCGAAGGTCGTGCGGCGCAGCACGACGTCGCCTGCCCACGCGTCGTCGACGTCGTTGAGCAGCACCACGGCGAGCGAGTCGCCGCGCGGCTGGATCGTCGCGAGGCGCGGCGCGTAGCAGTCGCGCAGGGCGAACCAGAGCGGCTTGCGGTGCTCGTCGAAGTCGACGGCGGCCCACGAGGTGACGGGCCAGTCGTCGTTCAGCTGCCACACGATCGTGCCGGTGTTGAGCGGCGCGAGCGACCGGAAGTGCTCGATGCCGAAGCGGATCGCGGCGGCCTGGTTGAGCTGCGTGGCCCAGTGCCAGTCCTCGATCGTCGCGGGGGCAGGCAGGTGGCCCTGCATGCCGCGCTCGAGCTTGAGGTTGCCCTCCTCGGCCTTCTGGTGCACGAGCATCTGGTGGCCGTACGGGTCGAGCGGCTCGTCGTGCACCGAGCCGACGAGCGTCGACCAGGCGGGCGGGCCCTGGAACCCGAACTCCGAGACGAAGCGGGCCGGGTACTCGCGGTAGGCCGTGTAGTCGCGCCGGTTCCAGACGTCCCAGATGTGCATCGTGCCGTGGCGGTGGTCGTTCGGGTGCACCTCGTCGTCCGACGCCACGGGGTCGCCGAACGAGAACGGGCTCCCCGGCGAGTAGGCGCGGGTGCCGTCGAGCTCGGCGACGAGCCGCGGCAGGAGGTCGCGGTAGTAGCCGTCGCCCCAGGTGCGGCCCTGCAGCTCCGCCTTCCAGCCCCAGTCGACGAAGCCCCAGATGTTCTCGTTGTTCCCGTTCCAGATGACCAGCGACGGGTGCGGGCTGAGCCGCGTGATCGCCTCGCGGGCCTCGGCCTCGACCTCGACGGCCAGCCAGTCCTCCTCGGCGTAGGCCGCGCAGGCGAAGAGGAAGTCCTGCCAGACGAGCACGCCCGCCTCGTCGCAGGCGTCGTAGAAGTCGTCCGACTCGTAGATGCCGCCGCCCCAGACGCGCAGCAGGTTCATGTTCGCCTCGGTCGCGTCGGCGACGCGACGCCGGTAGCGGTCGCGGTCGATCTCGGTGACGAACGCGTGGTCGGGGATCCAGTTCGCCCCGCGCACCTGCACGACGCGCTCGTTCACGAGCACCACGAAGGGCGTGCCGTCGGCGTCCGGCGTCGTGTCGACGCGCACGGTGCGGAAACCGACCCGCGACGCCCAGGAGGCGGTCGTCGCGTCGGGCGCACCGCCTCCTGCGCCGTCGTCGGCCGGCGTCGCGGTCACGCGGACGCCGTACAGCGGCTGGTCGCCGTGGCCGACCGGCCACCAGAGCCGCGCGTCGGGGACGACGAGCTCGAGCGCGGCGTCGGCGGTGCCGGCCGCGACGACGACGCTCGCGTCGGCCACCCGGTCGCCCTCGGGCGAGGTGACCTCGACGGCGACACTGTGCTCGCCGGTCGTCACGCCGTCCCACTCGAGCGCGACGCGGGCGTCGAGGGTGCCGGTCGTGCCGGTCGTGCCGGTCGTGCCGGTCGTGCCGGTCGCCTGGGGCGCCCCGTCCACGCCGACGAGCGGACGCACCGAGGCGATCCGGACGCCGGACCACGAGTCGAGCCCGATCGGCCGCCAGATGCCGGCGCCGGCCACGTCGACGCCCCAGTCCCAGCCGAACGAGCTGGCCTGCTTGCGCAGCATGTTGAAGGGGTGGTGGTTGACGTGGGGCAGGGCACCGTGGAGCGCGACCCGGGCCTCGGCCTCGGCGACGGGGGCCGCGAAGGTGACGGTGAGCACGTTCCGCCCCTCGACCAGCGCCTCCCGCACGTCGACGCGGTAGCTGCGGTGCTGGTTCTCGGTCCGGGCGACGACGCGGCCGTTGAGCTCGACCACCGCGACGGTGTCGAGGCCCTCGGCGACGAGGTCGTGGCGGGCGGACCCGTCGTCGTGCCAGGTGAACGTGGTCGAGAAGCGCCACGAGGTGTCGCCGATCCACTGCTGGGCCGACTCGGCGTCGCCGTCGAACGGGTCGGTGATGAGGCCGGCGGCCAGCAGGTCGGTGTGCACCTGGCCCGGCACGGTCGCCGGGACTCGTCGGCCGGCCACGGCGTCGGACACCGGACCGGTGACGGCCTCGACGGTCCAGTCGTCGTGCAGGGGGGAGAAGACCATGGTGTCCCTTTGCGTCCAGGGATCTCCGACCCCTTCGTCAAGCAGCCTAAGTAAGCCGCTCAGACCATAGACTACGGGTTGGAGGTACCACATGGTCAACCCGCGCCTGCTCTCGAGCGCCCCGACGAGCCGCGGGCTCGCCTTCGACCTGATCCGCTCGCAGGGTCCCATCAGCCGGGTCGAGCTCGCGGAGCGCACCGGCCTGACGCAGGCCACGATGTCGAACGTCGTGCGGCAGCTGATGGTCGACGGGCTCGTCGTCGAGGCGGGCCGCCGCGAGTCGACCGGGGGCAAGCCGCGCACCCTGCTCAGCATCGACCCGCTCGCCCGCTTCGCGCTCGGCGTGCAGCTCGGCGCGGACGCGGTCACGGTCGTCCTCACCGACCTCGGCGGGGCCATGGTCGGCCGGCTGCGCACCCACGGCGTCTACGGCGAGGCGCCCGACGCCGCGGTCGCGCGCATCGCCGCCGTGGTCGCCGACTTCCTCGGCGGGCTGGGCGTCCCCGCCGAGCGCGTCGCCGGCCTCGGCCTCGTGACCCCGGGGCCGATCGACCTCCGCCACGGCAGCATCCACGGCGCTCCCCCGTTGGAGGCGTGGGCCGGGTTCCCCCTGGTGAGCGCCGTCACCGAGGCCACCGGCCTGCCCGTCGTCCTCGACAACGACGCCACCGCGGCGGCCATCGGCGAGTTCTGGGGCGGCTCCGTCGCCGACTCGGCGGCGCACTGCACCGTCTACTACGGGGCGGGCATCGGCGCGGGCATCGTGCTCGACGGCGTCGTGTTCCGCGGGGCCAGCTCGAACGCCGGTGAGCTCGGGCAGGTGATGAGCCGCGCGCCCGGGCCGTTCCTGGCGAACACGACGGTCGAGAAGCTCGCGGGGCCGGTCGGCGTCGCGCTCCGGGCCCGCGCCGCGGTGGCCGCCGGGCGCGAGGCCGGCTTCGCCCTCACCGGCCTGACCGATCCCTACGCCGACTTCAGCGTCGTCGCCACGGCGGCCGTCCACGGCGACCCGCTCGCCCTCGAGCTCATCCGCGACTCCGCCGAGCACCTGGCCGCGGCCGTCGTCTCGATCGCCAACGTGCTCGACCTCGACTCGATCGTCCTGGCCGGCCCCAACCTCGCCATCGCCGGCGCCCTCTACCTCGAGGCCGTCCGGCGACGCGTCGACGAGGACTTCTTCGCCCGGGCCGCCCACGGCGTCAGCGTCGAGCTCTCGGCGTACGTCGCCGACGCCGCGGCCGTCGGCGGGGCGGCACTCGTGCTGCAGCGCGAGATCACGACCCGCTCGGCCGGCGCCGCGCCCAGCAGTCCGTCCGCGCCCGCGAGCCCGTCCTCACCCGCCAGCCCGTCCGCTCCCCCCGTCCCGCCCACTCCCCCGGAGGCACCGTGACCAGCTCGACCGCACCCTCGTCCTCGTCGTCCCTCACGTTCCCCGAGTCGACCGCGACCCCGCTGCGCGGCGGGCCCGCCTTGCGCTGGGGAGTGATCGGCACCGGCGAGATCGCGGGCGACTTCACCGACGCCCTGCACGCGCACACCGACCAGCGGGTCGTCGCCGTCTCGTCGCGCACGCTCGACAAGGCCGAGCGCTTCGCCGCCTCCCACGGCGTCGCCACCGCGGTCGAGGGGCAGGAGGCGCTGGTCGCCCTGGCCGAGGTCGACGTCGTCTACGTCGCCACGCCCCACACGAGCCACGTGCCCGACGCCCTGCTCGCGATCGGCGCCGGCAAGCACGTGCTCATCGAGAAGCCGTTCGCGACGACCACGGAGGAGGCGGACCGGCTGATCGCCGCCGCCCGCGCGGCCGGGGTGCTCGCCATGGAGGCCATGTGGACGCGCTACGTGCCGCACAGCACAGTGCTCGCCCGGCTTCTCGCCGACGGCGCGATCGGCGACGTCCGGCTCGCGACGGCCGACGTGGCCTGGGCCAACGACCTGTCGTCGGGCGGGCGCATGGCCGACCCGTCCCTCGGCGGCGGCGCGCTGCTCGACATCGGCGTCTACGCCGTCTGGTTCGCCCAGTTCGCGATCGGCCGGCCGGTCGACGTCCGGGCCACGGGCACGACCCGCGCCGACGGCGTCGACCTCGAGGCGGCGATCGCGCTCCGCACCGCCGAGGGCCGCGTCGGCACGGCGGTCACGAGCCTGCTCACGACGTCGCCGGGCCTCGGCACGATCAGCGGCTCGACCGGCACGGTGCGGATGCTCGAGCACCTGGTCTTCCCTGCCTCCTTCGAGGTGTCCACCGCCGCCGGCACGGCGACGTGGCGGGACCCGTCGGTGCTGCGGGGCCGGGACGGGCTCGCCTACGAGGCGACGGCGCTGGCGGCGTTCGTCGCCGAGGGGCGCACGGACTCGCCGCTGCACTCGCTCGACGACGCGCGGTCGGTGACGGCCGTGCTCGAGGCGACCCGCGCCTCCTTGACGGTGGTCTGACGCCGCTCGCCGGCGCCTCCTGGTCCCTACGAGCGGGGCACCCGCACGGTCAGCCCACCCGGCTCGATCCAGGTGCGGAAGCCCGTGGCGACGCCGAAGCCGTCGCCGTCGACCTCGATGTCCTCGGGTGCCTTCAGCTCGACCTCGATCTGCTTCGCCTTGACGTAGCGCAGCGCCTCGTTCTCGGTGCCCGGCAGCTTGTCGGCGAAGGGCAGGCGACGCACGACGCCGTTCTCCCAGAAGACCTTGTAGAGGATGTGGGCCCAGCCGCGCACGCCCTTGGGACGCAGCAGCAGGATGTCGAACAGGCCGTCGTCGATCGCCGCGTCGGGCAGCAGCACGATGTTCGCGGGCAGGGCGCCGCAGTTGCCCACGATGATCGTGTGCGCGTGCATGTCACGCTGCTTGCCGCCGTCGATCCTGTAGCGGAACACGAGCTGGTTCTCGTCGCGCAGCGTGGCGACGAGCGCCTTCACGTAGGCGAGCCAGCCGACCTTCTTCTTCAGGTCGTCGTCGGTGTTGGCGAGCATCTTCGCGTCGATGCCGAGCCCGGTCATCACGACGTAGACGTGCTCGCTCGACGAGCCGTCCTCGCGGCGGATCTCGAGCATGCCGAGGTCGATGTCGCGGTCCTCGCCCGAGAAGGCGGTCTCGAGGGAGTTGTCGAGGTCCTCGAGGGTGAGCTTGAGGTTGCGGGCGAGCAGGTTGCCCGTGCCGCTCGGCAACAGGGCGAGCGAGGCGTCGGAGGCGTGGACCGTCTCGGCGACCGCCCTCACGGTGCCGTCGCCGCCGGCCGCGATGACCATCGTCGCCCCGGCCTCGAGGGCCTCGCGGGCGGGGCCCTGGCCGGCGTCGTCCTCGCTCGTCTCGAACCAGAGCGTCGTGCCCCAGCCGGCGGCGCCCTCGGCACGGGCGACCGCGGCCTTCACCGCGTCGAGGTCGATCTTGATCGGGTTGTAGACGACCGCGGCGACCCGTGTCGCCTGGGACGCCGCGGAGTCGGTCGACGCGTCGGTCGAGGAGGCGGTGGCGGCGTCGGCTCCGGACGTCACGGGGGGCGTCGGGTCGGTGTCAGTGGTCACCCGTCGATGATGCCACCGCGACGGCGCGGCGGGCCGGGGCGGGGTCCGCCGCGATCGCTGTGCTCCCGTCGATCGTGGTGCTCTCCGCAATTCAGGAAGTCACGACCGCGGAGTCCTGAATCGTGCACGGATCAGGACCGCCGGTCCTGCACAGTGCGAACTCAGGACTCAGCATCCTGAATGAGGAGAGGGAAGGGGAAAGCAGGAAGGGCGGGTCACGCGTCGACGGAGGGCACCGAGGCGGTCGCGATCTCGACGCCGTCCGCACCGCGCACCTCGACGGCGACGACGTGCTCGCGCAGCACCGCCGCGTTCATCCGGCAGTCGATGGTCACGTCCGTGCCGAGGAACGCCCCCGACTCGTGCTCGGCACCGGTGTCGTCGACGACGACGACCGAGAACGCCTGCCCGGTCGGCAGGCCGTCGACCGTGAGCACGGTCTCGGTGCCCCAGGTGTGCGCCACGAGGTCGCCGTCGACGGCGACTCCCGACGGCTCGCCGGCGAACGCCACGTGCTCGACGGCGCCGAGGGTGCCGGGCGGGCCGGCGACGTGGGCGTCGCGGGTCGTCGCGGCGAGCACGCCGCCGCCGACGCCGACCGCGACGCAGGCCGCTGCCCCGAGCACGGTGAGGGCCACACGGCGCGACCGGCGGGGGCGCAGGGGGACCACGGGGGCCGACGCGGGCTCGGGGAGCCGAGCCGGGGCGCCCGACGCGACCGCCGCCTCCTCGGCTCGGCCTGAGGGGTCGGTCTGCTCGGCTCGCTGCGCGGCGACGGCGGCGGCCGGCTCAGCTCGCTCAGCCGCGCCGGCCGCCCCGTCCCGGGCGACAGCCGACTCGACCCGGTCGCGCAGCGCGGCGTCGGCCGGGGCGTCCTGCCAGGTGCCGACGGGCCCGAGCCGCGCCACGACCCCGCCGAGCGAGGCGATCTCGTCGTCGACGGTGGGGTCGACGACCCGCAGGGCGTCGAGCTCGACGGCCTCCGCGGGCGACAGGTCGGACGCGAGGGCGGCCGCGATCAGCTCGGCACGACGGTCGGACTCGGAGCCCGCCGGGTTCACTGCGCGGTCGGACGTGGGGTCGGTCACGAGAGGTTCTCCCCGTCGTCGAGGTGGGTGCGGAGGGCACGCAGGGCGTAGAAGCAGCGCGTGCGGAGGGTGGCGACCGGGACGCCCGACACGTCGGAGAACTCCTGGTAGCTGAGCCCGGTCAGGTGGACGGCGACGACGACCTCGCGGTGCTCGTCGCTGAGGCGCGCCAGCCCCTCGACGATGCCGAGCCGGTCGAGCGGGTCGGCTGCGGGGGCCGCCTGCTCGGGCGCGTGCTCGTCGGGCACCAGCAGCGGGGTGCGCTGACGGGCGCGGTGCACGTCGAGCACCACGCGGCGCTCGATCGCGAACAGCCAGGTGCGCTCGCCGCCGCGGGCCGGGTCGAAGGAGGCGCGGGCACGCCAGGCACGGAGGAACGTCTCCTGCACGCAGTCCTCCGCGAGGGCGCGGTCGCGGAGGGCGTTGACGGCGAAGCCGAGCAGGGCCGAGCCGTGCTCCGCGAAGGCGGCGGACACGTCGAGGCCGGTCGGGGAGGTCTGCGGCGAGGGGGTCTGCGTCGAGGGGCCGGGCGTCGGCTGGCTCATCGGGCTCCCCTCCTGCGTGCCGGGACGCGTGACGACGAGCGACATCCGGCTCCTCTCAGCCTACGGGGCGGCTCCCGGCGGACGACGGCGAGCTCTCGAGAGGGAGTACGTCGCGGAGCCCGTGCGCGTTCACCGGCACCTGGTCCCGTCTGCGGCGCCGCGCCACCTCGGCGCAGACCTCAGAGCTGGTCGTCCTCAGAGCTCGCGGACGAGCCCCGGGATCTTCTCGCGGAAGGGGAAGAACCCCCGGGAGGCGTGCGGCCACGCGACGCCGTCCCACCGTCGGCGCACGGTGACCAGGGCGATCCCCTCGGACGCCAGCGCGGGGCGGAGCGCCTCGAGCCGCTCGTGGACGGGGCCGACGGGGGCGTAGGGGACGACCACCGTGTCGAGTCCCTCGGACCGCGCCCAGCTGACGACGGAGCCGGGCTCCGCGTCCGCCAGGACCTGTGCCGCTCGGCCGCTCGCGTCGCGGGTCCGCTCCGCGGCGTCCGCGAGGGCTCCCGACGTGAAGGCGACGACGGCGTCCGAGACGCCGCCAGGGGACCGCTCCCCCGGGTCGGCGGCCACCGCCGCGGCCACCACCTCGCCGACGAGGTCGGGCCGCTCGGCGAGCAGGCTGCTCGCCTCGAGGTCCTCCTCGTGCAGCAGCAGCCCCGCCCGGTCGCCGACGGTCCCGACGACGTCGTCGGGCTCGACGGCGGTCCGAGACGAGAACGGCTCTTCATCGAGAGCGCGGGCCGTCGTGGCCAGGCCGCTCGGCGAGAAACGTCCCTCGGTGAACCGGGAGATGTTCGAGGCCGTGGCGAGGTACGTCTTGCCCCTGGTCTGCAGACCGGCGACCCACCTCCACGACAGGGTGTTGGAGGCGGCGTCGCCGTCGAGCAGGTGCCGGTAGAAGAAGTCCGCGCCGAGCTGCCAGGGCAGGCCGAGCGTGAAGACCCAGATGCTCGCGAACCACATGCGCGTGTGGTTGTGCAGGTAGCCGGTGTCGACGAGCTCGCGCACCCAGGCGTCCATCGCGTCGATGCCGGTGCGCCCTGTCACCGCGGCCTCGTACCCGTCGGGCAGCTCGCCCGAGAGCAGCTCGCCGACCTCGAGCCGGTACCGCCGCCACACCTCCGGGTTCTGCTCCAGCCAGCCCTTCCAGTAGGTCCGCCAGAACACCTCCTGCACGAACTTCTCGGCTGCTCCGAGCGTGTGGTCCTCGAGGACCGCGGCGACCACCTCGTGCTCCGTCAGGAGGCGGTGGCGCAGGTACGGGGACAGCCCCGAGACGTTGTCCCTCGAGGGGCCCAGGTCGAGGTTGCGGTCGCGGGCGTAGGCCCGGCCGGCGCGGGGGACGAAGTCGTCGAGCGCGTCGAGGCCGGCGGCTCTGGTGGGGATGGACACCCGCCCATCATGCGACTCGGGGTGTGGCGGACGCTGACCACGACCGCCTCGTCGTGCGCAGCGGCAGCCGCAGCCGCAGCCGCAGCCGCAGGCTCGTCAGAACTTTCTCGCGCCGCCGGTGAACGCCGGACGGGTCGTCGTCGTAGGCCCTCGTGACAGGCGTCGTCCGACCGGGCGGCGTGACGCGCCGCCCCCGACGGGCCGGCGTCCACGAGAGGCAGAGGAAGCATGACGATGAAGCGTTCCGTCCGACACCTGACCATCGGAGGCGCGGCCGCGGCCGCCGCCACCCTGATCGTGGCCGCCCCGGCCGCGGCCGAGACCACCGTGCCCGAGCCCAGCTCGTTCACCAGCGCCTTCACCGTCATGGCGACGCCCGACCAGGTGATCAACAACGACGGCGTGGCCGTCGCCGGCGAGCCCGGGGCCACCGGCACCTTCGACTTCCGGATCAACTCGGACACCGAGGTGATCTGCTACGACATCACCCTGACCGGCGTCACGGGCGACTACCAGAGCCCGGCGAAGACGGCGACGCACATCCACCAGGCCGCGGCCGGCCAGCCCGGCCCGCCGCGCATCGCGTTCCCGAACCCGACCGACGCGGACGGCGACGGCGTGCGCGAGGCCAGCGGCTGCCTGCAGGGCCCCTTCACCACCGGCGTGATGAACGACGCGGGGGCCGACACCGGCACCGGCTTCACGCTCGCGCAGATCGAGGCTGACCCGGCCGGCTTCACCGGCGACTCGCACACGGCCTCCTTCGCCGCGGGCGTCGTCCGCGGCCAGCTGACCCAGGTGCCGGTCGGCGGCGTCGACACGGGCGCCGGCGGAGCGGCCTCGGCCGTCGCCGCGGGCGCGTCGGCCTCGTCCGGCACGGACAGCGGCGCACTCGTGGGCGCCGCCGCGGTCGGCGGCCTCGTGCTCGTCGGCGCGACCGGGTTCGTGCTGCGTCGTCGGGCTGCCGCACGGGCATGACCCCTCAGGCCGGTGCGCGTCGGGCGGGCGGCTCCCTGCGGGGGGCCGCCCGAGCGGCGCGCCTCGGCGGAGGCCGGACCGTCCGTGGGCTCTCCCTCGGTCTGGGACTGGCCACCGTCCTCGTGCTGACGGGGTGCGCGTCGAGCGAGGCCGAGCCCGCGGCGTCGAGCCCTCCCGGGTCGGCGGCGAGCGATCCGCCCTCCTCCCCCGCACCTCCTGCGACGCCGTCGTCGGCCGCGCCCGCACCCGCGCCCGCCGTGACGAACGGGGCGGAGCCTGCCCGCGTCGCCGTGCCGGCCATCGAGCTCGACGAGCCCCTGATCGGCCTCGGCATCGCCTCGACCGGCGCCATGGAGGTGCCCGTCGACGCCGACGAGGTCGGCTGGTTCACGGGAGGCGGGCGTCCGGGAGGCCGCGGACCGACCGTCATCGCCGCCCACGTCGACTCGACGTCGGGGCCGGCGGTGTTCTTCCGGCTCTCGGAGCTCGTGCCGGGCGACGAGGTGACCGTGACGACCGTCGAGGGCACCGCGGTGCGCTACGTGGTGGACGAGGTCGTCGACGTGCCCAAGGCGGAGTTCCCGACCGCGCGGGTCTTCGGTGCCCAGCCGACCGACCAGCTGCGGCTGATCACGTGCGGCGGCGTCTTCGACCCAGGCTCGGGCCACTACGACCAGAACCGCGTCGTCTTCGCGTCGCCGGCGGCCTGAGCGGGTCGCCGCGCGCCTCCTCTCGGCTCAGGCAGGCGTCGTCAGAGAGGGCCGGGCCGCAGATGCGGCCCGGCCCTCTCGGCGTGGTGTCCGGGGCGTCCCCGGCAGGGGTCAGCGGCGACGCGCCCGGCGGTGCGCCGTGACGACGAGCGCCGTCCCGACCGCGGCGAAGAGCAGCGCGATCAGCGCCGGCGCGAGGGGCTCGTCACCCGTGAACGCGAGCGACGAGTCGGACGAGCTCGGCGACGACGGCTGGCGCGTGGGCGAGGCGGCGGCCGGCGTCGCACGCGTCACCGGGGTGACGGCGGTCGCGGCCGGAGTCGTCGTCACCGGCGTGGTCGCGGCGGGCGTGGTCGTCACGGGCGTGGTCGTGACGGGCGGCACCTCGACCGACGGGTTCGTCCCGGCGGGCAGCGTCGGGATCGGCGGCGTCGTCACGGGCGGCGTCGTCACCGGCGGCGTCGTCACCGGCGGCGTGGTCACCGGCGGCGTCGTCACCGGCGGCGTCACGACCGGGGGCAGGTCGGTGCCGTCGGCCTCGCCTCCGGCGCTGGCCTGACGGGTGACCGACTGAGCCGGGAACGACTGGGGGGTCGCGCCCTCGGTGCGGGCGAGCACGGTCACGGCGCCGTTCGAGAAGCTCTGCGCCGCGCCCGTCCCCGTGGCGGCGGCGAAGTCGACCGGGGCGACGAGGCGGTAGAAGTGCCCGGCCGGCGCCGAGGGCCACGTCACCGTGACCTGGCCGGGGGTGCACGTCACGGAGGCGGCGGGGACGGCGAGCGGCTTCGACGAGCCCGCCACGTAGAGACCGCGGGCGTCGGCCTGGCGGTCCTGGAAGCTCAGCGAGCCGCAGGCGAAGGTCCAGGTCTGGCCTGCCGGACGGGTGTCCGTCGTCGTCGCCGTGGCGAACGGGCCGACGGGCGTGTCGATGCGGTACTCGAGGGCGCCCAGCGGGTTCGTGCGCCCCTGGTCGGCCCGGGTGAAGACGCCGTACTTCGAGGCGTTGAGGTGGCTGCCGACCGGCCCGACGGGCGTGACCTGGGTGGTGAAGGTCGCACCGCCGTCGACGACGGAGGTGAAGGGCGACGCGACGCCCGAGGGCGTCGTCGCCGAGTCGAAGGACGACTCGATGAAGGCCGAGCCGCTCACGTTCATGTGCGTCTGCACGAAGTCCGTGAAGGTCACCACGAGACGGATGCCGGCGGCCGTCTTCACGACGACGGCGTTCGCGACGACCGCGCCGCTCTCGAGGTCGAGCACGGGGAACGTCTGGGGCAGGTCCTTGAGGCGAGGGCTGAGCTGCACCGTGAACGAGTCGCCGGCGACGGCGTCGGCCGGCACGGTGAAGTCGAGCGTCGTCGTGACCTGGGCGCCCTGCTCGGGTGCGGTCGGCGTGACGGCGATGTCGGTCACGGCACCGGGCAGGTTCGTGCCCGGCGCCGGGGCGACGGCCGCAGCGGCGGCGACGGGCTCGGCGGCGGAGGCCGGAGCGACGACGCCGAGGGCGAGGCCGCCGGTGGCGAGCGCCAGGGCGACGGCCGCGGCGAGGCCCGCACGGCGACGAGGCCGGTGCGGGGACGAGGAGGCGACGGGCGCCTCCTGCAGGACGGTCGGGTTCGGGAGGAGACGCGGATCGGCGACGATCCCACGGGTTCTGGGCATTCGGGTGCTCTCTGTCGGGGGCCCGCTCGGGTGTGGCGGCGGCGCGACGAGCCCGTGGACACGCCGGTGGGTGGCCGACGAGACGTTCGGGTGGGGCTCGGCGCGGCTGCTGCCGCGGGACGATGAAATCTAACCCCCCGGACGGGGGTACCGGCCCGTCTGTCGTCCGATGCTCACCCGTATCGGGGGGTAATTAACCCGCGGCGGACGTGCGTGCTGCCCCCGGACCACACCGGTCACCCCGACCGCGTGCGGGCTCAGCGGTAGTGCTGCTCCCCACGGGCCGCCTTCTCGACGACGTCGCGGACACGGGCCGCCCGCACCGCCGGCGTCTTGATCGACGCGAGCCGGAAGAACACCCGGAACCGCTCGGTCTTCGTCAGGCCGGCGAAGAACGCGGCCGCGGCCGGGTCGGCGTCGAGCGCGGCCTGCAGGTCGTCGGGCGCGACCGCGTCGCGTTGCCGGCACGCGGCGTCCCACCGGCCGTCGGCCTTCGCGCGCTCGACCTCGGCGAGCCCCGCCGGCTGCATCCGCCCCTCCGCGACCAGGCGCGCGACGTGCTCGCGGTTGACCTGCGACCACGGGCTGTTCCGTCGTCGCGGCTGGAACGCGGTCAGCATGTAGTCGTCGTCGAGCCGCGCGCCCTGCCCGTCGATCCAGCCGTGGCAGAGGGCGACGTCGAGCGCCTCGGACCAGGTCATGCCGGGGGCGCTGCTCGTCTTCTTGCGGAGCTTCAGGCGCACGCCGACGACGTCGTCGGTGGCGGCCAGCCACTCGCGCCACTGCTCGACGGTGAGGTCGAGCACGGGCTTGTCGGCGACGCTGACCATGGAGCGAGGGTAGCGGCGACGGCCGACAGGGCGCGACGGGCTCAGCTGCTCGGCGGCTCGGCGGCTCAGCGGCGCTCGCTGTCGAACGAGTGCAGCCCGAGCTCGCGGCTGAGCCCCTCCATCAGCGCGGCCCCGCGGACGCTGGTGCCGAGCGCGTCGAGCGGCGGGCTGTACGACGCGGCCCCGAGACGTCCCGGAGCCGAGAGGACGAGCGCGCCCGAGACGCTCGACTTGGCGGGCACCCCGACCTGCCGCATCCACCGGCCGGAGCCGTCGTAGACCCCGCAGGTCGCCATCACCGACACGACGTCGCGGGCGATGGCGGCCGAGACGACCTGCTCGCCGGTCACCGGGTTGCGTCCGCCGAGCGCGAGCGTCGCGCCCATGACCGCGAGCGCCTCGGCGTCGACGAGCACGGCGCAGGCACGGGCGTAGGCCGAGACGGCGTCGTCGGCCCCGACGTGCAGAGTGCCCTCCGAGCGCATCAGGTGCGCCAGGGCGTGGTTGCGGTCGCCGAGCAGCATCTCCGAGCCGGCGACGTCGTCGTCGACCTCGAGCTCACGGCCCGCGAAGGCGACGAGGCCGCGGAGGGTCCGCTCGGCACGGCCGTCGGCGTCGCCGCCGTCGACGAGCGCGGCGGTCAGCAGGGCGCCCGCGTTGACCATGGGGTTCGGCGGACGGCCGGTGCCTCCCTCCAGCTTGATCGCGTCGAAGGCCTCGCCCGTCGGCTCGATGCCGACCGCGTCGATCGCCGCACCGTCGGTGTCGGCGAGAGCGAGGGCGAACAGGAACGGCTTGACCGCCGACTGGATCGAGAACAGCTGCCGCGCGTCGCCCGCCGTCGTCACGGAGCCGTCGGGCCGCGCCAACGCGATGCCCAGCCAGCCCGGCTCCGCCTCGGCGAGCTGCGGCACGCTGTCGTCGACCTCGCCGCCGTCCACGTCGCGGACGCCGTCGAGCAGCGCGGCCAGCCGCGCCTGCAGATCGTCGTCGTGCTCACCGCCGGCCCGTCGCGGGGAGGTGGCCGAGGAGGCGCGGGTCGAGGAGTCGGGATCGGTCACGCCCCCATCCTCCCGCGTCGCCCTCCTCCGGGCCCGGCCGAGCGCGATCGGCCAGACTGGGCCGGTGAGCACCCCGCACGACGCCGTCGAGATCCGCGCCCTGCCGTACGACCACCCCGACGTGCAGCAGCTCGTCGAGGGGCTGCAGCAGCTCTACGTCGAGCTGTACGGCGGACGCGACGACAGCCCGATCGACCGCTCCGAGTTCGAGCTGCCACGCGGCACGTTCGCTGTCGCCTACGACCCGGCGGGCGACACCGCCGGGCGCTCGGCCGACGACGCACAGACGCCGGTCGCGATGGGCGCCTGGCGCCTCCTGCCTGATGGTCGCGCCGAGCTCAAGCGCATGTTCGTGCGGCCTGACCAGCGCGGGCGCGGTCTCTCCCGGCTCGTGCTGGGCTGGCTCGAAGAGTCCGCCCGCCAGGCCGGGGTCGTCGACATGGTGATCGAGACGAACACGGTGCACGCCGAGGCGATCCGGCTCTACGAGTCGGTCGGCTACGCGCCGATCCCCGCCTACGGGCACTACGCGGACGAGCCGGAGACCGTGTCGCTGGGCCGGTCGCTCGCCGAGCGCGACTGAGCCGGAGCCGGCCGCCCCGGCCCGCGCCTCCTCAGCCCTGCTCGAACCAGCCGCGCGGGTGCATGTCCGCGGTCAGGTCGCGCCGCACCTGCGTCGGCCGCGCCCAGCGAACCCCGTTCGCCAGCACCCGCCGGATCTCGGGCTGGTGGTACACCGGGTACTCCTGGTCGCCGGGCGAGAAGTAGAACAGCTTGCCGAGCCCGCGCCGCCAGGTCGCTCCCGAGCGGAACACCTCGCCGCCCGTGAACGTCGACAGGAAGATCAGCTCGTCCGGCGTCGGGATGTCGAAGAACTCGCCGTAGGTCTCCTGCTCGGGGATGACGAGCGGGTCGGGCACGCCCTCGGCGATCGGGTGCGTCGGCGCCACCGTCCAGACGAGCTCGCGCTCGGCCTCGTTCCGCCAGCGCAGCGAGCAGGTGGTGCCGAGGAGGCGCGTGAACGGCTTCGAGTAGTGCCCGCTGTGCAGCACGATCAGCCCCATGCCCGCCTGGACGTGCCGCACGACGCGCTCGACCACCTCGTCGGCCACCTGGTCGTGGGCGATGTGCCCCCACCAGAGCAGGACGTCGGTGGCGGCGAGACGCTCCTCCGTGAGGCCGTGCTCGGGATCGGCGAGGGTGGCCGTCGAGACGTCGACCTCGTCGCCGAGCAGCTCGACGAGGCCGTCGGCGACGGCGCCGTGGATGCCGTGCGGGTAGTTCCGGGCGACCGTCTCGTCACCCCGGGTCTCGTGGACGTTCTCGTTCCAGACGACGACCCGCGTCCGGGCGGTCGTGCCGGTCGTGCCGGTCGTGCCGGTCTGGCCGGTCGTGACGTCGCTCATCGGACGCCTCCCTCGGAGTCGGTGCGCACGCCCGCGTCGACGTCGTCCTGCGGCACCTCGACCTCGCGGCCCTGCTCGGCCGAGGCGTAGATCGCGTCGACGACGCGGCTGCGGTGCAGCGCGTACTCGCCGTACCGGCCCTGGTAGCGGGCCTCGCCGCCCGCGGGCGCCGCGCCTCCTGCGGGCTGCCCGCCCGGCTGCGCCGACGCGCCCGACCGCACCGAGGCGATGAACCCCTCGATGACGGTGCGGTGGTGCCCGGCCGGCACGTGCACGGCGGGCCGGGTCTCGGCAGGCTGCCCGAGCACGTCGGAGTAGAGGGTGAGCGTGCCGTCGGTCGCGTAGTCGTCGACGTGCAGGCGCGCGCCGCCGGTGGCGCCGAGCAGCTCGACCTCGATGTCCTCGTGCACCTTCGAGTACGAGGCCCACGACGCCTGCAGCTGCAGGCTGCCGCCGTCGTCGAGGCGCAGCAGAGCGCTGGAGAAGTCCTCGACGTCGAAGGCGGACCCGGTGGGCGCCGACGAGACGCCGTAGACCCGGCCGCCGCGGCCGGCGGCGCCGAGCACCCCGTAGGCCACGGCGGACACACTCGTCACCCGCGGCTCGCCGAGGAGGTGCAGGGCGATGTCGAGCACGTGCGAGCCGAGGTCGATCATCGGGCCGCCGCCGGACGCCTCCTTGTTCGTGAACCACGAGCCCATGCCGGGCACGCCGGCCCGCCGCATCCAGCTCGCGCGGGCGTGGTAGACGTCGCCGATCGGGTCGTCGGCCAGCCAGTCGGCGAGGAACGCCACGTCGGCCCGGCGCCGGTGGTTGTAGGCGACCTCGAGCACGCGGTCGGCGTCGCGCGCGGCACGCACCATCTCGGCGGCTAGGTCGCCTGTCGTCGCGAGGGGCTTCTCGCAGAAGACGTGCTTGCCCGAGCGCAGGGCCGCCATCGCGATCGGGTGGTGCAGGGCGTTGGGGACGCCGATCGAGATGACGTCCAGGTCGTCCATCGCGACGACGTCCTCCCAGTCGGCGACGAGGCGCTCGACGCCGTAGGCGCTGCCGAGCTCGAGCAGGCGCGCCTCCTCCTGGCCCGCGAGCGCGACGACCCGGGCGCCCGGCAGGGACGAGAACGCCTCCAGGTGGGTCGATCCGGCGAAGCCGAGGCCGATCACCCCCACTCGCAGCTCTGCGGTGTCGGTCGGGCTGGTCTGGTCGGACGTCATCGTTCCCTCTCGTCGTGCGGCGCTGCTCGCGGTGCGTGCTGGTCCGGCGGCCGTCCGACGGACGCGACGCAGCGCCATCCCCTCCACCGTACACAGCCCCTGGGACCGCAGATGCCGACCGGCGAGGGTCGACACGCCGCTCACGTTCGTCGTCACGTGGCGTGTCGGACCCTCACGGTCGGCATGTGCGGAAGCAGCCGCGGCGGTGCGCTGCTACAGCGTCGCGAGCGCCGCGTTCAGCGTCGCCGAGGGCCGCATCACGGCCTCGGTCGCGGCGGCGTCCGGGTGGTAGTACCCGCCGATCTCGACGGCGGTGCCCTGCGGGGCGATCAGCTCGGAGACGATCGTCTCCTCCTGCCCGCCGAGGGTCGCCGCTAGCGACGCGAACGCCGACGCCAGCTCGGCGTCGTCGGTCTGCGTCGCGAGCTCGTCGGCCCAGTACTTCGCGAGGAAGAAGTGGCTGCCGCGGTTGTCGATCGAGCCGAGCTTGCGGCCGGGCGACTTGTTCTCGTCGAGGAACGTTCCGGTCGCGCGGTCGAGCGTGTCGGCCAGCACCTGGGCGCGGGCGTTGCCGGTCGAGGTGGCGAGGTGCTCGAAGCTGACCGCGAGGGCGAGGAACTCGCCGAGGCTGTCCCAGCGCAGGTAGTCCTGTTCGACGAGCTGCTGCACGTGCTTCGGCGCCGAGCCGCCGGCTCCGGTCTCGAACAGGCCGCCGCCGTTGATCAGGGGCACGATCGACAGCATCTTGGCCGAGGTGCCGAGCTCCATGATCGGGAACAGGTCGGTCAGGTAGTCGCGCAGCACGTTGCCGGTGACGGAGATCGTGTCCTCGCCCCGGCGGATGCGCTCGAGCGAGAAGGCCATCGCGTCGACGGGCGACAGGATCTCGATCTGCAGGCCCTCGGTGTCGTGCTCGGCGAGGTAGCCGCGCACGAGCCCGATCAGGGTCGCGTCGTGGGCGCGGGTCTCGTCGAGCCAGAAGACGGCGGGCGTGCCGCTGACACGGGCGCGGGTGACGGCGAGCTTGACCCAGTCGCGGATCGGGACGTCCTTCGTCTGGCAGGCGCGCCAGATGTCGCCGGTGGCGACCTCGTGCTCGATCAGCACGTCGCCGGCCTCGTTCAGCACGCGGACGGTGCCGTCGGCGGGGATCTCGAAGGTCTTGTCGTGCGAGCCGTACTCCTCGGCGGCCTGCGCCATGAGGCCGACGTTCGGCACGGAGCCCATCGTCGCGGGGTCGAAGGCGCCGTTCGCGCGGCAGTCGTCGAGCACGGCCTGGTAGATGCCCGCGTAGCTCGAGTCGGGTATGACCGCGAGCGTGTCGTGCTCCTCGCCGTCGGGGCCCCACATGTGGCCCGAGGTGCGGATCATCGCGGGCATCGAGGCGTCGACGATCACGTCGGACGGCACGTGAAGGTTGGTCGTGCCCTTGTCGGAGTCGACCATGGCGAGGTCGGGCCCGTCGGCGATGCCCTGGTCGAACGCCGCGCGGATCTCGTCGCCGTTCGGCAGCGAGGCGAGCCCCTGCAGGATGCCGTTGAGGCCGTTGGCGGGGTCGAGCCCGGCCGCGCGCAGGTCGTCGCCGTACTTCTCGAAGACCTGGGGGAAGAAGGCGCGGATGACGTGGCCGAAGAGGATCGGGTCGCTGATCTTCATCATCGTGGCCTTGAGGTGCACCGAGAACAGGACGCCCTCGGCCTCGGCCCGGGCGATCTGCGCGGCGAGGAACTCGTGCAGCGCGGCGACGTGCAGCACCGTGCCGTCGACGACCTCGCCGGCGAGCACGGGGATCGACTCGCGCAGCACGGTGGTCGACCCGTCGGCGCCGACGTGCTCGATGCGCAGCACGTCGTCGGCGGGCAGCACGACGGTCTTCTCGTTCGAGCGGAAGTCGTCGACGCCCATGGTCGCGACGTTCGTCCTGCTCTCCGCCGTCCAGGCGCCCATGCGGTGCGGGTGCTTGCGCGCGTAGTTCTTGACCGAGAGCGGCGCACGGCGGTCGCTGTTGCCCTCGCGGAGCACCGGGTTCACGGCGCTGCCCTTGACCTTGTCGTAGCGGGCCTTGACGTCGCGCTCCTCGTCGGTGGAGGGCGAGTCGGGGTACTCGGGCAGGTCGTAGCCCTGCCCCTGCAGCTCGCGGACGGCGGCCTTCAGCTGCGGCATCGACGCCGAGATGTTCGGCAGCTTGATGATGTTGGCCTCGGGCGTCTTCGCCAGGGCCCCCAGCTCGGCGAGCGCGTCGCCCTGTCGCTGCTCGTCGGTGAGCCGCTCCGGGAACTGGCTGATGATGCGTCCGGCCAGCGAGATGTCGCGGGTCTCGACGTCGACCCCCGCGGTGCGGGCGTACGCCTGGACGATGGGCAGGAACGAGTAGGTCGCCAGCATCGGCGCCTCGTCGGTGAGCGTGTAGATGATCGTGGCCATGCGGCAGGTGCTCCTCTGGTCTCGCGCGTGCGTGCGGTCGCCCCCACGGTACTCGGCAGGGGTCTCTCGACATCAAGATACATGCCGCCTCCGACGGTCCCCTGAGGAGCTGCGGTGACGGCCGAGGAGGTGCGGTGACGGCGCGACCGGCGCAGGGACGACCGCAGGAGGCGCGGGCCGACTCAGCGAGGCAGCGGCGGCTCGATCACGCGCGAGGTCACCGACACGACCACCTCGGCGCCCGAGCCGCGCCCGGCCCGGTCGCGCAGCACCGCGGCGACGCGGGCCAGGGTCTCCGGCGTGGCCTGCCCGACGTCGGTGGCAACCGAGGCGGCGACGGTCAGCACTCCCCCGGTCCGCACGACGTCCACGAGGCCGCGGGGCCCGCCGCCGTCGATCCCGTCCGCCACGGCGGTGATCGCGGCGACGACGACCGGCCGCGCGTCGAGCACCTCGACGACGCCCTCGACCCCGCGCACGGCGTCGGTCAGGTCGAGCGAGAGGTCGTGCAGCTCGGCCGCGGTCCCGTCGTCGTGGGCGCCGTCGTGCTGGTCGCCGGCTCGGTCCTCGGTGCTCATGACGCGCCTCCCTCGTCCAGCCACACGTCGTCGACGACGACGTGCACGGCAGCGATCCGCAGCTCGGTGTGCAGCGCGAGCGCGGAGACCGCCGCCGCGCGCAGGGTGCCGGCAGCCTCGCGCAGCGGCACGCCGTACCGCGCGGTCATCGTGAGGGTCACCTCGATCGGGGCGCCCGCTTCCGTGACGTCGCCGTCGAGCTCGCTCGACCGCACGACGACCCCGTCGACGGCGTCGCCGACCTGGCGCAGCAGCCCGCGCACCGCCGCCTCGGTCACGCCGAGGCGCACGCCGGGGTCGGGGTGCCGGAGGGGGATGTCGCGTCCGCCCACGACCTCGGCCTTGATCGAGTCGATCAGCCCGGCGATCCAGGTGTCGTCGCGCGACGGCAGGCGCGACGCCTCGTCCTCGAGCACCGACAGCGAGAGGCCGCGGACCCGCTCCAGCGCCCGCAGCGTCAGGCGGCACTCGGCGCTCGCCTCGATGCCGGGGTCGCGGGGCGTCCGGCCGCGGTCGAGGTAGTCCTCGAGCTCGTCCAGGGTCCGGCCGTCCACGAGCTCGTCCTGGTCCGCAGGCTGCGGGGGCACACCCGGCGCACCCGGCACGCCGGGCGCGCCCGGCACGCGCGCGTCGTCGTCGTGGTCGCTCATCGCCAGGCCTCCATCTCGTGGAGCAGGAACTTGCGGGCACGGGCGATCTGCCCGCGCACGGTCGAGAGGGGAAGCTGCAGGGCCTCGGCGATCTCCGCGTACGACCAGCCGCCGGTCTCCCGCAACAGCCAACACCGTCGCTGGTCGAGCGGCAGCTTGTCGAGGGCCGTCCACATCGCGTCCAGCTGCAGCCGCGACTCGACGACGCGGTCCGGGGCGGCTTCGCGGGAGGCGGGGGCGTCGTGTGCGTCGATGTCGTCGTGGTCGCGGCGCACGCGGAGCCGGTCGATGCTCTTGTTGCTCACGATGCGCATCAGCCAGGGACGCAGGCGGGACGGGTCCTCGAGGTCGGACAGGCGCCTCCAGGCGGTGAGGAACGCGTCCTGCACCACGTCGTCCGACTCGAGGTCGGTGCCGAGCAGGCGGCCGGCGTAGACGCGCATCAGCGGGCCGTGCCGGCGGGCGACGACCTCGAACGCGTGCACGTCGCCGTCGCACGCCCGGACCGCGAGGGTCGCGTCGGTCGCGGACGAGAGCGGGTCGACGACCGGCTCGGGACCGGGGGCCTCGTCGGGCGTCGCGGTGCCGGAGATGTCGTCCTCCTCCGGCTCGGCCCTGCGGCCGAGGTCACGGCCGTCGCGCCTCCGAGGATGCCACCACGCGAGGAGCCGGCGTCCAGCACTGGCCGCTGACCGAGTGGGCGGGCGGCCGCGAGGCGCTGTCGACGTGAGCGTCCTGCCCCCGTTCTGGGGCGCCTCCTCGACCAGTCGATCGCGCCACGAGTGTCGAAGATCCTTCATGTCCTGTGGATCTGTGACGTTCTCGCCTCGGCGGACGTCTTGAAGGTGCACGAGCCGCTCACCAGGAGGCGCGCGCAGCAGGGCAGAGCACCGAGAGGACCACGCATGACCACGACGAGCACAGGACCCGTCACCACGGCGCGACCCACCACCGACGCCGACGCCCCCACCACCGCCGACCGGGCGACCACCGCCGCCCACGACGACTCCCCCCGCCGCCACGTCCGCTCCGAGGACGGCGGCGACGACCTCGGCGAGGCCGCGGCCCGGCTCGAGGAGCTCTACGGCGGTCGCCGCTTCCGGGTCCGCACCAGCACCGAGTCGTTCCGCTGGCGCTACGCGTCGGCGGGCGACGACCGGCTGAGCCTCCGCACCTCGACGATCACCGGCCACCTCCAGGGCGAGGTGCCCTGGTCGACCGAGTACGTCATGTCGTGGTTCCGGCACGGCAGCGGCACCCTCGCCAGCCGTGGCGGCTCGTTCGCGAGCATCGGCGGCGAGCCGTTCCTGCTGCCGGCCGAGACGTCGTTCTCGTTCACGCTGACGCCGCACCGCAACTCGCTGGTGCACGCCTCGGCCGAGTTCCTCGAGCAGGTCGCGACCGAGCGGCACGGCGGCCCGCCGCAGCGCGTCCTCTTCCAGCCCGGGCCCACGCTGTCGGCCGAGGCCCTCACGGCCTGGCGGACCAGCGTCTCGGGGGCCACGGCGGCCGTCGTCGACGAGGACGTCCCTCCGCTGACCCGACTCGAGGGGCAGCTCACGTTCGCGCGGGCGATGCTCGACCTGTTCCCGTGGCGCGCCGTCGACGTGCCGCGCAGCATCCGCACGCCGCGCACCGCACGGCTGCGGGAGGCCGCCGAGTACGTCCACGCGTACGCCGACCAGGCCATCACGCCGGCCGACGTCGCGAACGCCGTCGGCATGCACACGCGGACGCTGCAGCAGGCCATGAGCACGCACCTCGGGATGTCGCCGACCAGCTACCTCCGGCAGGTGCGGCTCGACCGCGCCCACCGGGAGCTGCTCGACGCGTCCCCTCGGGAGGCGCTCGTCTCCGAGGTCGCCCGTCGCTGGGGCTTCGGGAACCTCGGCCGCTTCTCGGCGGCCTACCTCGCCCGCTTCGGCGAGTACCCCCGCGACACCCTGGCCCGCTAGGGCCTCCCACGAACCAGGGAAGCGGCGACAGCTCGTCCAGAAAACGAGCGCCGCCTCCCCGGATGCTGAGAGCAAGCTGAACGACCGTGACACCCCCAGCCCTCGATGCGTCTCAATGATGAGTCCCACACCGGGGCCCCGGACGACCACCCGGTCGTCCACCACTAACGACCCATGCACACCACGAACTGAGGAGCACCACATGACCAACGTCGCCCCCGCCACCAACTCCGTCGCGAAGCACACCTCCGACGCCGCGGGCAAGAACACGATCGCCGACGGCGTCGTCTCGAAGGTCGCCGGCATCGCCGCCCGCCAGGTCCCCGGCGTGCACGACCTGGGCAACGGCGCCGCCCGTGCCATCGGCGCGATCCGCAACGCCATCAACCAGCAGGACCGCGGCCAGGGCGTCTCGGTCGAGGTCGGCGAGAAGCAGGTCGCTGCCGACATCGTGATCGTCGCCGAGTACCCCGTCGACCTCCAGCAGGTCGCCGACGAGGTCCGCTCGTCCGTCACCGACGCCATCTCGCAGGTCGTCGGCATGGAGGTCACCGAGGTCAACGTCACCGTCTCCGACGTGTACATCCCCTCCGAGGACGACAACGACGACAACAACGACAGCCGCGTCCAGTGATGACCGCGACCAACAGAGGCATGCTCGTCGGCGCGGTCCTCGCGCTGGCGGCCCTGCAGTTCGGCTTCGGAGGCCTCCTCCTGGTCGCCCTCGCGATCGTGATCGGCTACTTCGTCGGTCGCTTCACCGAGGGCAAGCTGGACGTCCGCGGTGTCGCGGACGCCCTCCGCGGGCGGCGGTCCTCGTGACCGCGGCGGTGACGGCCGACCAGGCCTCCCACGGCCGCACCGTGATCACGTCGCGCGCCGTGCGCCGTGTGGTGTCGGCCGTCACCGCGGAGGCACTGGACGCCAAGTCGTCCGACGTGTCCGTGGAGCTGACCGACCGTGACGGCGGGCTCACCCTCGTCGCCAAGGCACCCGTGCGCATCACGCCGCTCGGCCTGCCGAACCGCGCGTCGGGCACCCTGCTGGACCGGCTCACGTCGGCCCAGACCACCATCCGGGAGCGGGTCCGCCAGCTCACCGGCACCGAGGTAGAACGCGTCGACCTGCAGATCACCGGCGCCGAGCTCAGCCAGAGGAGGCGGGTCTCATGAGCACCAGCACCACCTACCGCCGCATCCTCCGCCGGGAGACGCACTCGTCGAGGTCCGGCATCGCCGTGACCCTCGCCGTGCTGCTCATCCTGGTGTTCGCCTGGATCGGCACCGAGTCCGTCCTGGCCGCCGTCGGGACCGCGCCCCTCCTGGTCGCCCCCGCCGACGCCGCCTCGGCCGTCCTCGGAGCAGCTGGCGCCCCCGTCGGCGCCCTCACCGCGATCGGCGTCGTCGTCGCGATCATCGGCCTCGTGCTGATCGTCGTGTCGCTCGCCCCCGGTCGCCGTGGCCGCCGTGCCGCCGGTGCCGACCGCACCGCAGCCGTCGTCGACGACCGGGTCATCGCCCGCTCGCTCGCCCGCACCGCCAGCTTCGCCGGCGACGTCCACCCCGACCGGGTGAACGTCAGCGTCGGCAAGAAGGTCGCGCTGGTCGAGATCGACCCCGTCACGGGACGCACCGCCGACCTCCGCAGCATCGAGGAGGCGGTCCGCGACGAGATCTCCGGGTACGACTACACCCCGGCGCTCCGCCCCCGCGTGAAGCTGTCCAAGAAGAAGGGCAAGGTCGGCCGATGAACGACACCAACCGCGGTCTCAACCGCTTCGTCGTGTTCCTCGTGGGCCTCGTGCTCCTCCTCGCCGGCGCAGCCGTCGCGGTGGGCGCCCTGTGGCCCGACGTGCAGCAGACGGTCTCGGACGGTGCGTCCGACGCGACCGGCCAGGTCACGGACGCGCTCTCGGGCGGCCAGGTCTGGATCCTCTGGGTCACGGCCGCCGTGTGCGCCGTGCTGATCGTCCTGCTCGTCGCGTTCATCGTCCGTCAGGGCGGCGGCCGCACGAGCACGCTGATCGACCTCTCCGAGTCGGACGACAGCCACTCGCCGACCGGCGGCCACGTGGTCGTGGACGCCAAGGTCGCGGCGAACGTGCTCGAGGAGGCCCTGTCGAACACGCCGGGCGTGCTCGCCGCCGACGTCGTCGCGTTCCGCGTCAAGGGCGAGAACGTCCTCCGCGTGACCGTGGACGCCCGCCGCGGCGCCTCGCCGGTCGACCTGCGTCGCGCCGTCGACGAGGCGGTCGTCCGCTGGGACGAGCTGCTCGGCACGGTGACCCCGGTGGTCGTGCAGATCAACGGCGGCCTCCGCACGCAGATGTCGTCGGCCACGCGCCTCGACTGACGCCGCTCCACCCGCACCACCCCGGACGGCCCTCGCTCTCGCACGAGGGCGGGGGCCGTCCGCGTCCCGCCCGGGACGCCCGCGTCGACCTCGACCGCCAGGCCGACCTCGGCCACCACGTCGACCTCGACGCCCGGGAGCAGCCACCGGCGCTCCCCCCAGACTCCGGACCCCCCCGGTCCGCACCCTCCAGGAAGGACGGCCCTCGTGACCGACTCCGCGCACCACGTGACCCCCATCGACCTCGACGACGCAGGCCCCGCCGAGGCGGAGACGCCCGAGCAGGCCCTGCACCGCATGATCGCCGTGACCGCCCTCGGCACCACCGGCGTGCACAAGCTGGGCACCACGGCCGCCCGCGTCGCCGGTGCCCTCCGCACCGCCGTCGGCGCCACCTCCACCCCCGGCATCCGCACGAGCACCACCGACGCCGGCCTGCTGGTCGAGGTGTCGGTCGTCGCCGAGTACCCCGCGAAGGTGACCGACGTCGCCGACCACGTCCGCACCGCCGTGCAGCACGCCGTCGGACAGGTCGGCGACGAGGCCGTCACGGTCGACGTGGCCGTCACCGACGTGCACGGCCCCTTCGACGAGGCCGACGAGGCGCGTCGCCAGGCCGCCGCCGAGAAGCGCAAGGCCGCCCTCGCCGACGCCCGCGACTCGGCGAAGGCCAAGGCCGCTCAGGTCCGCGACACCGTCGCCGACCGTGCCGGCCAGGTGGGCGACGCCCTGAAGGAGGGTGCCGACAAGGCCTCCGACACGATCCAGGAGAAGGCCGCGCAGGTCGCCGACAAGGCCGACGAGGTCCGCGAGGCCGCGTCCGACAAGGCCGACGAGCTGGGGCAGCAGGCGAGCCGCAAGGCCGACGAGCTGGGCGACCAGGCCCGCGACCTCCGCGACGAGGCGAGCCGTCGCGGCGACGACGCCGCAGCGAGCGCAGGAGGCGCCGCCTCCGACGCGAAGGACGCCGCCGGCGACCTGCTGGACGCTGCCCGCACCCGCGCCGCCGACGCCCTCGACTCGCTCTCGGATGCCTCCGACCGGGCCGGCGACGACCAGGACCGCGACCGTGCCGAGACCGCGAGCGACGCCTCCTCGTCCACCCGCGCCTCCTCGGCGGACTCCGACGACGTCGTCACCGACGTGCCCGACGGCACGACCGTGACGGTCACCGTCGAGGACGGCGACACCACCGTCGTCGTCGACACGGCGGACGACGCTCGCCGCGACGGCGACGCGGACGACCAGGGCACCTCCGCCCGCTGACCCGCACCACCTCCACCACCACCTGACCGCGAGAGGCGACGACGATGTTCGGACGCACGACCATGTCCACCCGACGGGCCCGGCCCCGTGCCGTCTGGGCAGCGCTCGTCACCTCCGCGGTGCTCTGCTTCCTGATCGTGGTGGGCGTCTTCGTGCCCGTCCTCGGTCTCATCGGGGCCGCCGACGGCGGCACAGCAGGTGCACTCGACGTGCCGGTCGGCTCGATCGCCGCGGCCGCCGTGATCGGCTACCTGCTCGCGGTCGTGCTGCTGGCGCTGGTCCTCGTGGTCCGCAACGGGGCGCTCGCGTGGGTGCTCGGCGTCGCCGCCGTGATCTCGACGCTGCTCGTGTCGCTCTGGCCGCTGCTCGCGACCGCGCTGGCGGGCGTCGACCAGGCACGCGACGTCGGCCCGTTCATCCAGGAGCTCCTCCAGCGCTTCAGCTGACTCCCGCCCTCGACGTGGTCCGCGGCTGACTCAGCTCTGCAGCTCGGCGAGCAGCCGCTCTACGCGGCCGCGGATGTCGTCGCGGATGGGCCGGACGGCGTCGATGCCCTGGCCGGCCGGGTCGGCGAGCTCCCAGTCTTCGTAGCGCTTGCCGGGGAAGATCGGGCAGACGTCGCCACAGCCCATCGTCACGACGGCGTCGGAGGCGTGGACCTGCTCGGTCGTCATCAGCTGCGGCACCGCCGTCGAGATGTCGATGCCGACCTCGGCCATCGCCTGCACGGCGACCGGGTTGATGCTCTCGCCGGGCTCGCTGCCGCCCGACCGCACCTCGACGGTGCCGTCCGAGAGCGACCGCATGAAGCCGGCGGCCATCTGCGACCTCCCCGCGTTGTGGACGCAGACGAACAGGACGACGGGCTTCGGGCTCATGCGGTCATCCTGGCCGACGTCGCTCTCCCGTTCCTGAGGGCGGGGCGAGCGCGCGCGCCGCCTCAGGCCGAGCCGAGCAGGACGCCGAGAACGCCGGCCCCGACGGCCAGCACGAGCACGCCGAGCCCGTACGCGACACCCGGCCCCCACCGGCGCTCGGCGAGCAGCCGAACGGTCTCGACGCTGGCCGTGCTGAAGGTCGTGTAGCCGCCCATCAGGCCGCCGCCGAGCACGAGCAGCAACTCTGGTGCGAGAGCCGAGGAGGCGGCGAGCCCGGTGAGCAGGCCGAGCACGAACGAGCCCCCCACGTTGATCACCGCCGTGGCGAGCGGCAGGCGAGTCGACACAGCCGCACGGACGACCCCGTCGACGACGAGCCGCAGCGCGGCGCCGACTCCGCCGGCGAGTGCCACGGCCACGAACAGCCAGGGGGCGATCACGAGTCGTGCCGCCGGTCCGGGCGCTCACGGGAGCGGTCTCGACCGCGGGCGAGCGCGGCTCCGAGCGAGATGCCGCCGGCCGCGGCGAGCGCCCCGGCCACGACCGACCCGAGCGCGTACGCGAGGGCGACGCCGGCGTGCCCGTCGAGCAGCAGCCCCGTGTCGACGGCGAGCGCGCTGTACGTCGTGAAGCCGCCGAGCACGCCCGTGCCGACGAACAGGCGGAGGTCGCGGCGGCGTCCGCGGTCGGGCCCGCGACGCAGCAGCGACTCGAGCAGCAGGCCGAGGGCGAACGAGCCCACGACGTTGATCACGGCGATCGTGACGGGCAGCGTGCCGGGCGCCGCAGGGAAGGTCAGGGCCAGTGCCTCTCGGGCCCCGGTGCCGAGGGTCCCTCCGACGACGACCAGGCCGAGCGACCGCCAGCGCAGGTGCACCGGCCGGACCGACGCCTCCTCGGCTCGCAGGTCGCCGTCCCCGGGGTCGGCGAGCGGCGGTGCGGTCACGTGCGCCTCCCCGGTCCCGTGCCGACGGGCGCGGCACCTCGGCAGTCAACCACGCACGAGGGCCCCGGGTCGGCGACGACCCGGGGCCCTGCACGAGCGAGGGGTGCGCCTAGAGCTCGATCTTCTGGTTGTCGGCGTCCAGCGCGTCGCCGGTCACCTTCGACTTGACGAACGAGAGGGCCGAGGCGACCTTGCCGCCGGGGCTGTCCCAGTACTCGGCGCTGTCGGCGGAGAACTTGACGAGTCCGACGGTCGGGTCGGACGGGCCCTCGGGGAACCACGCCTCGACGCGGCTGTTCCACAGCTGCTCGAGCTTCGCGTGGTCGTCGACGACGGCTGCGGTGCCGGCGAGCGAGACCCACGAGTCGCGGGCGCTGAGGGTGACGCCGACGGTGTCCTTGCGCTGGAGGTGCGCGACGGCCGTCGAGCCGAGGCCGACGATGAACCAGAGGTCGCCGTCGAACTCCGTCTCCTGCAGGGTCATCGGGTGCCCGACGAGGGCCCCCTTCTCGTCGATGGTGGTGAGCATCGCGAAGTCGAAGTCGCCGAGCAGCTTCGCGAGCTTGGCGACGTCGTCGTGATGGGTGGTGCTGGTGCTGTCGGCCACGAGTGGCTCCTTCCGTCCGTCGGCCTGGGCCGACACGAGTCGAGCGGGGGTGGTGCTCCGCCCACACTGCTCCCCCGGGCGCCCCGGATGCACGGCTCCCGACGCGGGACCTCGGAGACCGTTCCCAGCCGGGTGCGTGTCCCAGCAGCCTGTCGGGCACCGCCCGCCGCCCCGGCTCCCGTGCGGAGCAGCCGCGACGTACGCTGTCCGTGCACGCTGCTCCCCGCACGTCCCCGGCGCGAAGGACTCCCATGCGACACGACGGTCACCCCGACGACCTGCCTGCCGACCTGCCCGAGGGCGGTCCGGCGACGGGACCGGCCGAGGAGGCGCACGAGGCGGGGCGGGAACGCCCGGTGACCGACGCGGTCGCCCAGGAGGCGCCTCCTGCGTCCGACCTGGACGCCTGGTCGGAGGAGCGGCACCGCGAGCTCGAGCTCTACCTCGAGCACGACCGCGAGGTCGAGGCGCTGCGGCAGCGAGAGCTCGAGGCCGCCGAGCGGCAGCGCCGGGAGCGTGCCGCCCGGCTGCGCGAGGCCGAGCTTCCGCCCGAGCTGCGCGACGCGGACGACGACGACTGGGTCCCCGGACGACGCCGTCGCCTCGTCATGGGCACCTCGCGGGTCGTCGCGGCGATCGCCCTGGTGGCGGTGCTGGCCCTGGCCGTCACCGCGGTCTTCTAGGCGACTAGGCGTCCGTCTCGGCGTCGTAGCGGGCGCGGGCGCGCTCGACCTCGGGCAGGTTCCGGCTCGTCCAGGTCAGCAGGGCGTCGACGAGCTCGTTGAGGGAGTCGCCGATCGGGGCGATGCGGTACTCGACGGCGATCGGCCGCGTCTGCAGCACGACGCGCTCGACCATCCCGTTGCGCTCGAGCCGGCGGAGCGTGGCCGTCAGCGACTTCTGGCCGACCGCGGGCACGACCCGGCGCAGCTCGTTGAAGCGGAGCGGCCGTTCGCAGAGCTGGTCGAGCACCTGCAGCGACCACTTGTCGAGCAGCTCGTCGAGCAGCTCGCGGTGCGGGGCGTCGACGTGCAGCAGCTCGGGGCCGGGCAGGGAGGTGGTGTCGTCCATGCCACCTAGTCTCGTTGAGGTGCCTCTCGTGCACCAGGTAGACAGAGGGAACCACGACGACCCGCGACGAACGGCGTCGCCCTGCCGCGTCGTGCCACGAGAGGAAGCCCTGAGATGACCGTCCAGACCCTGAGCCCGGAGGGCATGTTCCAGCCCGTCCCCTACGACCACGTCTCCATCGCGTCCGGCTCCCGGCACGTGCACGTCGCGGGCCAGATCGCGCGCGACGGCGAGGGCCGCCGCCTGTTCCCCGGCGACCTCGCGCAGCAGGTGGCCCAGGTGCTCCGCAACGCGCACCGCGGGCTCGCGGCCGCCGGTGCCGACTTCTCGGACGTTGTCCGGCTCCGCTTCTTCCTCACCGGCTCGACGCCCGAGATGTTCGCCGACTTCACGGCCGGCATCGCGCTGGTCGCCGACGAGCTCGACCTGCCGACTCCCCTGCCCCCGGTGTCGGCGATCGGCGTCGACTTCCTCTTCGAGCCCGACGTCCTGGTCGAGCTCGAGGCGTACGCGATCCTCGACTGAGGCGAGGGAGTCCCGCTCGACGACTCGAGGCCGGACTGGGGTGGGCCGAGTCGCCTACTCGGCGATCTCGGCGTCGTCCTGGGCGCTGAGGTAGAGGCGGTGGCTCGTGATGATGAGCGAGAGCCAGCCGGTGCCGGTCACCCAGCCGACGGCGACGTCGGTGAACCAGTGCGCGCCGAGCAGCACCCGCGAGAGGCCGACGGTGACCGCAGCGGCGGCGGCCCCGCCGATGACGGCCACCTGCGGGCCGTTCCTCTCCTGCCGCAGGGCGACGAGGTAGGCGAGCACGCCGAGGATCGTCGTCGTGTTGAGCGTGTGGCCCGACGGGAACGAGGGCGACTTCTCGAAGGGCGGGATCGCCTCGTGCCGGGGCGGCCGGTTGCGCGCGATCAGCTTCTTGCCGATCAGCGTCATGGCGAGCGACCCGGCGCCCGCGGCCACGATCAGCGTCACGGGGTTGGCCCGCCGGTCGCGCACGCCGAAGGCCACCGCCGCGCTGACGGTGAGCAGCGGCATGGCGATCGGGCCGAAGACGTGGGCGATGGTCGCGGCCGCGCCGTTGACGACGGGCGAGCGCAGGGCCTTCGCCTTCTCGAGCGCCGGCCGGTCGAGGCGGCCGATGCCGTCGCGGTCGGTGACGCCGTCGTAGATGTAGGCGGCCCCCACGGTCGCCGCGGCGAGGACGCTCCCGCCCACGGCGAGCGTGCCGACGAGCGCCCGGCGGGCGCCGACGCGCTTGGCGATCTCGCGGTGCTGCGACGCGAGCCGCCGCCCCGCCGGGGTGCGCCACTCGGTGAGGTCGCGCTGCCCGATCCGCCGGTCCGCACGGGAGCTCCCGGCTGCGGTCGGACGGGCGGGGGCCGAGTTCGTGGAACGGGTCATCGCCCCAGTCTGGCCCTCGGGGCCGCAGTGCCGCCGGGAGGTGCGGACCGGGTCCCGATGACCCGGCCCGCACCTCCTCGGTGCCCTGCTAGTCGCCCTTCACGTTGACGATCTGGCGCAGCGTGTGCCGGATCGTCACGAGCTCCGCCGCGTCGGCCATCACCTGGTCGATCGGCTTGTACGCCGCGGGGATCTCGTCGAGGAACGCGTCGGTGTCGCGGTACTCGATGCCCTCCATGGCGGTGCGGAGCTGGTCGTGCGTGAACGCCTTGCGGGCCGCGCTCCGCGAGTACGCCCGGCCGGCGCCGTGCGGCGACGACTCGAGGGCGACGGGGTTCCCCTTGCCCTCGACCACGTAGGAGGCGGTGCCCATGCTGCCGGGGATCAGCCCGGCCTGCCCCGCCCTCGCCGAGATGGCGCCCTTGCGGCTGAGCCACACGTCCTTGCCGAAGTGCCGCTCGCGCTGCGTGAAGTTGTGGTGGCAGTTGATCCGCTCCTGCTCCTCCACGGGCGAGCCGACCCAGTCGGCGAACTGGCGGACGACCCGGTCCATCATCTCCTCGCGGTTGAGCAGGGCGAAGCGCTGTGCCCAGCCGAGCTCGGCGATGTACCGGTCGAACTCGGCCGTGCCCTCGACGAGGTAGGCGAGGTCAGGGTCGGGCAGCGTGATCCACCAGCGCTTCATGGCCGCCTGGGCGACCTTGATGTGCGCCTGGGCGATCTTGTTGCCGACGCCCCGGCTGCCCGAGTGCAGGAACAGCCAGACCGCGTCCGTCTCGTCGAGGCTGACCTCGATGAAGTGGTTCCCGCTGCCCAGCGTGCCGAGCTGCAGCTGCCAGGTACGGGCGTACGAGGCCGGGTCGAAGCCGGCCTCGGCCGCCAGCGCCTCGAGCTCGGCGACGCGCGGCTCGGCGGTCGCGACGACCTTGCGGTTGTAGGCGCCGGCCGAGGTCGGCACGGCCCGCTCGATCTGCTCGCGCAGCGGCTTGCGGTCGGTCGGCAGGTCGGCCGCCGTGAACTGCGTGCGCACGGCGATCATGCCGCAGCCGATGTCGACGCCGACGGCGGCCGGCATCACGGCGCCGAGCGTCGGGATCACCGACCCGACGGTGGCGCCGAGGCCCAGGTGGGCGTCGGGCATCAGCGCGAGGTGCGGGTAGATGAACGGCATCGTCGACGTCGTCCTGGCCTGCTGCTCGGTCTTCTCCTCGAGCAGGCTGGCCCAGCTGAACAGCCGGGCAGTGATCTTCTCCATGGTCCTCTCGGTCCTCTGTGGGGTGGGGTGTCGTCGTCCGGGGCGGACGGACGCACGCCGACCCTGCAGTGTCGGTGGATGCGAGAGATGCGCCCCGGCCCTCGTGGGCGCGGGGCGTCGGGTGACGCGGGCGGCCTACGAGAGGGTGTCGAGTTCGAGCACGGTGCTCTGCTGCTGCTCGGGCAGTGTGTGCTGCGCGAGATACCAGGCAGGGTCACGACCGTCGAGGAGGCGCGGTGCACGGATGTCGGTCATGGTGCGGTTCGACACGGTGCGGTCCTCTCTCTCGGGGTGCTGGACGTCGACGAGGCGACGGGCGCGCCGACTGTCGGCACGAGAGGCGACAGTACAGCCCGGGCGTGTCGCTGTCCACATCCCGGGCGTGTCGCGGACCAGATGAGCGCCCCTGTCAGGCCCGGAGACGACCGGCGTGCGCTCGGGCCTTCATCCTGTTGCCGCAGGTCGCCATGGAGCACCACTTCGCGGTGCCGGGGCGGCTGTGATCGACGAGGAAGAGGTTGCACTCGTCGTTCGCGCAGGCGCGGACGCGACCCGGGAACTTCTCGGCGACGCGTGACCACGCCAGGACGGCCGTGGTCGCGAGGCGGTCGTCGTCCGCCGCGACGAGGTCCCAGGCCACGCCCTCGGACGTGACGCGAGGCGTGCGCACCGCCCCCTCGACCACGCGCGCGAGCTCGTCGACCGCCTCCGGCCCGGCCCCGCGGATCACGGCCTGGAGGGCTCCTCGAGCCCGGCGGAGCTGAGCGGCCTCGTCGACCGAGCCGACGCCGCCCCAGCTCCGGGCCAGCTCGCGACCGTGGTCGCCCTCGAGGTCGTCCGTCGGGTGCCCGTCCACCACCGGGGCGCTGTTGAGCACGGCCAGCAGCAGCTCTTCGTCCGTCAGCATCGGTCCTCGCCTCCTCGCACCTGTCCGGCACGACCTGACCCATGCTACCGTCACCTAACCAGTAAAACAATCCAAAGGGGTTACTCATGGTCGCCGTCCACCACCGCACCGTCTCCGTCGACGGGCACGACGTGTTCTACCGGGAGGCCGGGCCCGCCGACGCCCCCGTGCTGCTCCTGCTGCACGGGTACCCGTCGAGCTCCCACATGTTCCGGCACCTCATCCCGGCACTGGCCGAACGGTACCGCGTGGTGGCCCCCGATCACCTCGGCTTCGGTCGCTCGTCCGCCCCGTCGACCGACGAGTTCGACTACACCTTCGAGGCCCTCGCCGCCGTGACCGGACGGTTCCTCTCGTCGTTGGGGATCGAGCGGTACACGGTCTACGTCCAGGACTACGGCGCCCCGATCGGCTGGCGTCTCGCCCTCGCCGACCCGGCGGCGATCACCGGCGTCATCAGCCAGAACGGCAACGCCTACGAGGACGGCTTCGTGCCGAGCTTCTGGGACGGGATCTGGGCCGACGCCGCCGAGCGGACCGACGAGACCCGCGACGCGCTCCGCCCCGCGCTCGGGCGGGAGGCCGTCGAGTGGCAGTACACCCACGGCGTGCCCGACCCCACGACCGTCGACCCCGACGCCTGGGAGCACGACCTCGTGCTCCTCGCCCGCCCCGGACAGGACGACGTCCAGCTCGCCCTCTTCCGCGACTACGCGACCAACCGCGCCCTGTACCCGGCGGTGCACGACTGGCTCCGCACCTCCGGCGTCCCCGTCCTGGCCATCTGGGGACGCAACGACGAGATCTTCGCGGCCGCGGGCGCGAACGCGTTCCTCGAGGACTCCCCCCCGGCCCGGGTGGAGCTCGTCGACGGCGGGCACTTCCTCCTCGAGTCGCACCTGGACGAGGTCGCCGGCACGATCAGGGACTGGCTCGCAGACCAGGCCTGAGCACTCCGGACCGCCCCCCTTCCGCCGCGGGCGCATGCAGGGAGAATGGACCATGACCAGCGACCTGAGCCTCCCCGTCGTCGTCTCGGCCCGTGGCGCCGACGTGCTCGTCCGACGAGCCGTGCCGGACGACCTCCACGCCGTCATGCGGCTGCTGGCCGACGACCCGGTCAGCGCAGGCCGAGGCGACGTCGCCGGCGAGGAGGACGTGGACGCGTACGCCTCGGCGCTCGGTCGCATCGTCGACGACCCGAGCAACGAGCTCGTCGTCGTCGAGGACCGGGACGGGGTGGTCGTGGGCACGCTGCAGCTGACGGTCGTCCCCGGCATGGCCCGGCGGGGCAGCACCCGGCTGCTCGTCGAGGCGGTCCGCGTCGCGAGTACCGAGCGCTCGTCCGGCATCGGCAGCGCTCTGATGCGATGGGTGGTCGAGCAAGCCGCCGTCGAGCTCCGCACGCCGCTGGTGCAGCTCACCTCGGACGGCGCACGCACCGACGCGCACCGCTTCTACCTGAGGCTCGGCTTCGTCGACTCGCATGTCGGATTCAAGTACGCCGTGACGCTCCCGGACTCGCCGAGCCGATAGCCGGGAACGTCTGGTTCCAGCCGCCACGGCCGCACCGGCGCTGTCGGTGTCGATCAGCGCTCGAGCAAGGAGAGGCGGGAGACGCCGACTGCCGCCCGCCCCTCTGCCGCTTCGAGATGAGTCGCCCCGGTCCGGCCCGCTTCTCGAGCCGGGGGGTGCCTCCTGGTTCTCGATCGCTCGCGAGCTACTTCACCTGCAGGTCGTCGACAGCCCAGAACCAGTTGTTGTCACCGTTCGTCAGCGAGAACCGCACCCGCATCGAGGAGGCGCCGGTGGGAACGCTCACCACGTGACGATCGACGGCAGCGATGCGGTCGGCCGTGTACGTCGTGACGTTGCGCCAGGTGCCACCGTCGAACGAGACGAGCACGGACGCCGTCTCCGCGCCCTCCTTCCGGTAGTGCGAGCCGAACGAGACGGTCGCACTCGACTTGCCTGCGACCGAGTACGCCTGCGAGGTCATGAGGCTGTTGAAGGTGCCCGACTTGCTCTTGTCGGCCCACTCATCGCTGTCGGCGACGGCGAAGACGCCGCGCGCGCGGACGTTCGTCTCGCGCTGCTGACCTGTCTCCGTGGCGGTCCAGAAGGGGTCCGTGGTCAGTGACCAGCCCCGCCACTCGGTGACGCCTCCCGTGCCCATGCCGGAGTTGTCGACCGTCCAGCCCGAGGGGAACGTCTTCGTCCAGCCGAGGGTGCCGCCCGGGATGCCCGTCTCGTCGACACGGCCCTGGAGGCTGCCTGCCCGGGTGTCGAAGGGGTCGGTCGACGCTGTAGCGAGCGGTCGGCCGTCGAGGACGGACGGCACGGCCACGCCGAAGGCCGAGAGGACGTCCGCGGCGATGTCGACGTTCTTCGGGGCGATCGCGGGCGTGGTCTTCGTGATGCCGGGGCCGGTCTTGATGATGAACGACGCACGCTCGGCAGCGCTGTTCCCGCCGTGTCCGCCAGAGTCGGTGTGGCCGTGGTCGGAGGTGATGATGAACGACCACGACTCGGAGGCGTAGCCGGGGCGGGACGTGACCGCGGTCCGCAGTTTCCCGATCAGGCCGTCGACCTCGGAGACGGCGTCGAGGTAGTCCTGCGAGGCGGCACCGTGGTCGTGGCCGGCATGGTCGACGTCGTCGAAGTGGATGAAGGAGGCGTTGGGCCCGGTGCTGCGGAGGTACGAGGCGGCTTTCGCGGCGGTGTCGACGTCGCCTGTGGATGCGTAGCGCTGGTCGACGGCCGAGGTAAGCAGGGCGGGGCCAGCAGAACCGTCGACGATCGGAGCCCAGGTGACGGCGGCGTAGGTGCTCACGGCACGGTCTGCGGCCTCGAGGCGAGACAGGAAGTCGGGGTAGGAGGCGATGCTGCTGCCCGCCCAGCTGTTGCTGGTGACCCCGTGCTTGTCGGGCCAGACACCGCTGAGGTTCGTCGCCCAGCCGGGCCCGGAGAACGTACTCGACATGGGCGAGCCGTAGAGGCTGGTCTTGCTCGAGTACCCGGACGCGATCATCGCGTCGAGGTTCGGCGCCGCGGCAGGGGCGATCCTGTCGAACAGGAGTCCGTCGACGCCTATGACGACGACGTGGCGGGAGGTGTCGACGGCGGCGGAGGCCGCGATCGGCACCGCGGTCGCGGCGAGCGTGGCGGCGACGATCCCTGCGGCGAGCACGGTCGCCTTGCGGGGTGTTCTCATGGGGGCCCTTCTCAGTCGGTGATCAAGCGAGGTAGACAGCTAGACCACCGTGACCCACATAGGTACACAACTCAAGCGAAGGAGGCGCGACAAGCGGTGAAGAGTGCGTGAACATCGGAGCCGCCGACGTCGGCGCCCCGTCTCAGCGGACCGTCGGTCCCGGAGCGCTCAGCTCGCCGCTCCCCCCTCGGATGCGCTCCAGGTCGCGCCGGACGCGGTCGGCGCGCGTCCCGTCCGCATCGGGCACGGCATGTGCAAGGTCGCTGACGGCGCGGAGCAGGGCGCCCCGAGCACGCCTCTCCTGGCGGGTGGCACCGCGTCGAACGAACCTCCGCCTGGAGTGGCGCGTGCTGCACGCGGCGTCGGATTCCTCTCGGGTGATGATGCCCGTGGCCACTTCAGGGGCGAGGACGGTCCGCATGTCGTCCTTCTCCGGCCGCACCGCGAACCGGAAGACCAGGACGACGGCGACACCGACGGCAGCCATGATGCCCAGCTCCAGGACGATGCTCCAGTCAACGAAGGGGCCCAGGATTCCGCCAACGCTGTCCCACGCGCTGTGGAAGAGCATCGCGAGCAGCATCAGACCGACACCGGGCAGGACTCGTCGCCGCCGGGCGGGGCTGCCGATCAGGAGGAACAAGCCGGTGGCGAAGATCGCCGAGTAGGCGAGGTGCCCCGCGACGCCGGTCACGAGGCGGAGGACGAGGACGAAGAAGGCGGAGCGGAAGGGGTCGGTCCCGAACTGCGCGCCAGCACTCTGGGTGACGTAGAGCAGATCCTCGACGACCTCGAAGCCGAGCCCGATGAACGCCCCCAGGATGAACGCGTCGAAGGTCGTGCGGACGACGCGTGAGGCGAGCGTGATGAGGAGGACGAGCCCGATGCCCTTGGAGAACTCCTCGGTCACGGGGGCGGTGAGCCCGGCGCCCCAGTCGGAGGCGAAGGTCTGGCCGAAGTTCTTGCCCCACAACGTCAAGACTGCGTCGTTGGCCTGGATGGCGAAGAAGAACGTGGCCGCGAGGCCTCCCCACACCACAGCGTGCACGGCGAGGGCGGCAGGCAAGGTCGAGTAGCGGTCCATCGTGTGGGTGATCCACCAGCAGAGCGCGGCGTAGAGAGCCAGCATGAAGCCGTCAATCAGGACCGTGGAGGCGAAGGGACGCGCGGCACTGCCGAACACGGTGGCGGCGTGCCACGCTCCGCCCAGCGCGAGCACCCAGAAGACCCAGAAGGCCGCGTTGCGAGGCTGGTAGACCGTGAAGCGCTCGCCCCAGCCGGATCGTGCGACGACGTCTGCTCGTGCGTCATGGAGGAGCCCGAGCTCGGCAGCCGACACAGCGGCAGCGGCACGAGAACCGTCGTTCGCACGTCGGCGCGGCCAGGAGTTCAGGCGGATCATGCGGGTACCTCCACGGCCTGGATGCTCGACAGTGCCGCGCCGATCAGGTCTGCTCGAGTCGTCGGAGTGTCCGCCGGCGTGCGGACGACGACCTCGATGCCGACCCCGTCGACGATGAACGCCGCGATCGCGCCGTCCGCGCCGACGTCCTGGAACTCGCTGATCACGCCCGGGATGCCCGACGCGGTCGTCAGCGAGCTCGCTGCGCCCCTGATGGGCATGGCGCTGTTGCCCCGGTCGATGTCACGGATCTGTTCGAGCAGCTGCTCGGGCGTGCCCGAGAAGTCGTCGGCGGTGACCGAGATCGAGGTGGACCCGGTGAACACCGCCGCCGTGTCGGGGTAGCTGCCTCCCGCGGGCAGCGCGTCGGTCAAAATGCCCTGGCTGATGCCCCAGCCGGCCGGGGGCGTGAACTGCACGCCGGCGCCGAGGGTCATCGTCTGCCCTGCGGGGACGGTCTCCTCGTAGGGCACCAGGGAGTCGACCCAGGGGATGCCCCAGTGCATGACGGCCGCGGAGGCCAGGACGATGCCGGCGGGCAGCAGGGTCTTCCGGTCCATGCCGGCGAAGCGCCGGTCGGCCGGCACCCAGCGGTCGACGCTCCCGTCAGTGGTCGAGTTCGTCATCGACGTCCGATCTCTTCGTGGTGGGTCTCGCTCAGATCGGGTCAGGCGAGGTGACCACGATCGACCGGCGCAGGCTGCCGGTGATGTGCCGCACGGCGTTCGGTCAGGAGGAAGACGACGAGCAGGACGACGCCGACGAGGACGAGGACGATGTTGCCGAGCTGGGCCAGGGAACCCACGCTGCCCTGCAGCGGGTAGGTGCCCTGCATGAAGACGCTCGGGTCGGTGCTCGCGTGCAGCAGGATCGGAGCGATGATCGTTCCGGTCACCCGGAGGGCGAGGTACATGCAGAGGCCGAAGAAGAACGTGTAGAGCATCTGCAGCATCGTGGGGACCAGCGCCTGACCGGTGAAGAGGTTGGTCGCGTGCAGCAGCGAGAACAACGCCGCGGAGACGAGCCCGACGGCGATCTCGGAGCGGCCGGCCGAGCGCATGATGCGGACCACGTACCCACGAGTCAGCACTTCCTCCGAGAAGCCGATGACCAGACCTGCCAGGAGCCACGCGGCGACCCAGTCGAAGCCTGCTGCGCCGTAGTCAATGCTCGCGAAGCGCAGCACGTTGAAGAGCAGCACGACGGCGACGGCGATCCACATCCAGCCTCGGCCCGGGACGTCCTGCCGCGCGAACAGGCCTCTCAGCCAGCCCAGGCTGGCACCGAAGCCGACCAGGATCAGGCTGCCGATCAGGACCGGGACGACGATGAGGACGAGGACGTAGCTGGCCGAGCCGGCGTCGCCGATGAACGGCACGAACGGGGCCATGAGGAGCGACGCGGGCTCATAGATGGCGAGGTAGCCGACGGCAAGGATCAACGCCTTCCACCATCGACCCTGTTCCCAGAACCGCGCCCACCCTGATCGTGCAGCAGTGTCTTCCATGATCCTCCTCTTGGTTGAGGTTCAGTCAACCATCAGCTTCGGGGACGATTCAAGTTGATGTCGGGGGGGTGAGGACCCGTCTCCGCGGCGCTCCCCTGCGTTCCGATCAGGGCCGAACGTCGCAGGCGCAGGCGCCCTGCAACGATGCACGCTGCCGTGCCTCCCCACCAGATGGCGAGGGCGACGATCGCGACGACGAGATAGGCGTGCTCAGTCGTCGCCCCGGCGTACGGCTGGGCGTCGAGGGCATCCAGGGCTGTCCTGACGAAGACGGCTCCGAGGACGGCGCTGAGGACACAGCCCACCGCGACGCCGACGTAGATGCGTCGTCGTCGCGGTGGGCTGTCCCGGTGTTCAGGCTTCGTGGTCGTGGCCTGCTCGTCGGCGTCGGACTGCGATCAGGGTGAGCCCTGCCAGCAGGAGGAGCGCGGCCGCCGTGATGCCGGACACGACCATGTCACTGCCGGTGAAGGCGAGGTTCGAACCTCTCGTGCTCCCGTTGGCGGCACTCGTGTCAGTACCGGTGCCGGTGCCGTTTCCGGGGTCGGCACCCGTTCCCGTGCCGGGGGTGGTGCCGGGGTCCTCGCCGACGACGGGTGCTGCCGTCACGGTGAACTGCGCGGCCGTCGAGCCGGACGTCACTCCGGTGAGCGTGATGGTGTGCGTGCCCGGGGTCGCGTCGAGGGACACGGTCCACGTGATCGAGACGGCACCGTTCTGGTCGGCGGTCGCGGTGCCCACCTGCACCGGGTCCGACGTCATGACGGCGGTGACGGTCTCGCCTGCGGCGAAGCCCTCACCGAGGACGGTCTGGGTCTGGCCGGCCTGGACGGTGGCGTTCTCGACTCGTGACGTGAGGACGGTGGCGGCACGTGACACGGTGACCGTGGTGGCGGCGGAGGTGTTCCCGTCACCTGTCGACACGGTGACCTCGAGCACGGTGCCGGGCGCCTGGGCGGGGTCGAGCGGGACGGAGAACCGTCCGGTGGCATCCGTGGTTCCGGAGCCGACGAGGGTGCCTCCAGCGGTGACGGCGATGCCGGTCTCCGGCGCTGCGCTCCCGGTGACGACGGTGCCGTCGGTCGGATCGACGGTCGGCGCCGTAGGCGTGGGTGCCGTGACGGTCACGAAGGTGACCTCGGACGAGCCGCCGGCGTTCGTGGCGGTGACCGAGAGGACTGCTCCGGGCTGCTGGGCGGGAGACAGCGGGACGGTGAACGCGCCGGTGCCCTCGGTCGTGGCGGTGCCCAGGGTGGCGCCGGTGGCGGTCACGGTGATCGTGGAGTCGGGCTCAGCCGTTCCCGTCACGGTCGTTCCCGTGGTGGGGTCGACGGTCGGGGCCGCGGGGGCGGGGATCGGGACCGTGATCTCGGTGGCGGCCGAGGTGTTGCCGGCGGCGTCGGCAGCGGTGACGCGGAGCGGGGCGCCGCCTGCCTGGGCAGGCGTGAGCGTGATGGTGAAGTTCCCGGTGGCGTCTGCCGTGGCAGATCCGATGGCGATGCCGGTGCTGTCGAGGACTGTGACGGTCGACTCGGCCTCTGCGGTGCCGGCGACCGTGGTGCCGGTGACGGAGGTGACGGTCGGGGCGTCGGGGGCGGCGGTGTCCGCGACGGTCGTCCGCAGTCGGAGCGTGGCGGTCTCGGCGGTCCGGGAGACGACATCGAGGGTGGTCGCACCGGTCGCCGTGGTGAAGGTCGATCCGGGAGCCCAGGAGTTGGGGCGGGTGCCGTTGCCGGTGCCCTGCGGGGAGATCAGCAGGGTCTGGGTCGTTCCCTCCATGCGGAGGATGCGCACGCCGCGGACGGAGGCGTAGGTGTCGCCGCCGACGGACGAGGTCCTCGAACCGGCGATGTAGCCCGTGTCGTAGCGGGTGGGCGTCGCGAGCTCCGCCCAGTAGGTGATGCCCGAGGAGGGGTCGGTGAACTGCAGCGAACGAACGCCCGTGGTGGCCTCGCGTGCCTGGATCGTGACGGTCTGGTCCACACTCGTCGGGCTGTCGACGTCGATGTAGTCCGCGGCGGTCAAGATGCCGGTGCGGATCTGGTTCGGGGTCGAGAAGTTCTTGTAGATCGTCTCGTAGCTGCCGCCCATGACGTCGTACGTGTCCTCGTAACCTCTCGAGACGCAGTTTCCGCCCTCGGAGGCGAGGCGGCCGTCGACGACGTCGGCGGGGCAGTCGAGGAGGTTCGCGTGGCCGAAGTCCATGGTGTGGCCCATCTCGTGCGCCCAGACGCCGTCCCAGAGGCCTTCGAGGTAGGCGCGGCCGCCGCCGACCATCGAGGGGCCGCCGCTCGTGGCGCTGCCCCGGAAGGTGCAGCCCTCCGCGACGGAGATGATCAGCCCCTGCCCCTGTCCGGAGCCCGGCCACCCGGTCGCGGCGATCGCGTCGCCACGGAGGTTCGGGTTGCCGTCGCCGCAGACGCCCTCGCCGGGGCGGTAGATGAGCTGCTTGATCTCGAACTGCACCAGGCCGTTCGTCATCGACAGCCAGTAGTCGCTCATGCCCTGGAACTCGTCCCGGACCTTCTGCTCTGTCGTCGCCTGGTCGACGGAGGCGGTCTCGGCGGTGGTGGTGACGTAGATCGACACGGGCACGGCGGTGGCGGCTGCGTGCGCGGGCGGGGCCTCGGCGACCACGGCACCGGTGACGGCAAGGGCGGAGGCGAGTAAACCGGCACCGAGCATGCGCCCGAGACGTCCTCGTCTATGGGTGGTGAGTGCTGACATGGCGACCCTTTCGGGGATGGAGATGGAATCGATCTTCGGTGTTCTTGCTGTCGGGGACGGCGGCCGCCGTCGGGGGCCTGCCCGCGGCGGTCAGTCGGCCGTCTCAGCAGCGGAGCGTCGGCGGCGGAACCACAGCCCGAGGAGCAGCAGCGCGCCAGCGATGATCGGGATGCCGGACCCGAGCGACAGGGCGGTCAGATCGTCGCCCGTGAAGGCGAGCGTCCCGGGGGATGTCGGCGCGGTGTCGTCACCAGAACCGGACCCTGCCGGCACCGCGTTCCCTGCCCCAGGGGTCACAGGATCCTGCGGGGCCGCTCCGGCGGCTGCCGTCACGAGGAACTGAGTCTGGGCTCCACCTGACTCATCGCCTGTGAGCGTCACCGTGTAGGTGCCTGCCGCGACATCGGCCGGGGCTGCCCACGTGAAGCCGACTGATCCGCCTGCTCCTGCGATCCGAGTGCCGAGATCGGCGCCGTTCGGCGTGATGCTGGCGCGGACGGTCTCTCCTGGGACGAAGCCGCTGCCGGTGAACGTCTGGGTCGTTCCGGCCTGGATGCTGCCGCTGGCCACCTGCACGGTGGGCGCGACCGGTGCAGCCTGCACGGTGACCGTCGTCGGGGCGGAGACGTTGGCCTCACCGACCGCTGCCGTCACCTCCAGGACTGTTCCGGGCGCCTGAGCCGGGTCGAGCTGGACTGCGAACCGGCCCGTGCTGTCCGCGATGCCCGAGCCGACCAGGGTCTCGCCGGCCTTGACAGCGATGCCTGCACCAGCGACCGCGGTGCCCATGACGGTGGAGCCGTTGGTGGGCTCGACCACTGGAGCAGCAGGTGCGGGGGCGGTGACCGTGACGAAGGTCGTCGGTGATGTGCCTCCGGCCATGGTGGCCGTCACCTGGAGCACCGTTCCGACCGGCTGAGCGGTGGGAAGGGCAAGGGTGAAGGAACCGTCGGCGGTAGCGGTCGTCGTTCCGAGCGTCGCCCCGTCCTTGTTCACCGTGATGACGGCATCCGGCTCGGACGTTCCGCTCACCACAGCACCGGTGGTCGAGTCGACCGTGGGAGCGGAGGGCGTGGGGGCAGGCACAGTGACGTCGGTCGCCGGAGAGGCGTTGCCTGCGGCGTCGGTGGCGGTGACCACGAGCTGGGCACCGACGGCCTGGAGAGGAGCAACTGAGATGTCGTAGTTGCCGTCCGCGTCGGCGACGACCGATCCGACGGTCGCGCCGGCAGCGTCTGCGACCGTGATGGTCGCTCCGGGCTCGGCCGTCCCGATGAGCCGACCGGCCGTGATGGTGGTCACGACAGGAGCTTCCGGGGCAGCCGTGTCAGCGACGGTCGTCCGCAGGCGGAGTGTCGCCGTGGTGGCTGTCTGGGCGACGACCTCGAGGTTCACGGCACCGCCGTCGGTCTCGAAGGCTGAGCCGACGGGCCAGGACGTCTGGCGGGTGCCGGCAGTGGTGGCGGCCGGGGAGATCAGGAGCGTCTGCGTCGTGTCCAGCATGCGGAGGATGCGAACGCCGCGGGTGTACTGGTAGGTGCCTCCACCGACGACGGAGTTGATCGATCCTGCCCCGTAGCCGTTGTCGTAGCGGACCGGGGTCGCGAGCTCCGCCCAGTACGTGATCCCGGTGGACGGGTCGGTGAACTCCAGCGAGCGTGTTCCGGCAGTGGCCTCGCGCGCCTGGAGGACGACGGTCTGATCGACGGCGGTGGGGCTGTCGATGTCGACGTAGTCCTCGGCGGTAAGGATGCCGACGCGGATCTGGTTCGGAGTCGAGAAGTTCTTGTACACCGTCTGGTAGCTGACACCCATGACGTCGTACGCGTCGCCGTAGCCGCGGGACGTGCACTGGCCGCCCTCGGACGCGATCCGCCCGTCGACGACGCCAGCGGGGCAGTCGAGGAGGTTGGCGTGGCCGAAGGTCAGGGTGTGCCCCATCTCGTGAGCCCAGTTCCCGTCCCAGAGCCCCTCGAGGTATGCACGCCCTCCTCCGAGGAAGGTCCCGCTGTTCGTGGCGCTGCCTGCGTAGGTGCAGCCCTCGGCGACGGCGATGATCAGCGATTCGCCGCTGCCTCCGCCGCCCCAGCCGGTGGCGGCCTGGGCATCGTCACGGATGCGGGGGTTGCCGTTCTTGCAGACACCCTCACCGGGACGGTAGACGAGTTGCTTGATCTCGAATCGCACGAGCCCGTTGGACATGGAGAACCAGTAGTCGCTCATGCCCTGGAACTCGTCACGGACCTTCTGTTCCACGGTGGACTGATCGGCCGACGCGGTCTCGGCAGTCGTGGTCACGTACAGCGACACCGGCAGCACCGTCGTCGCTGCCACCGCGGGGGTAGCGGTGCCGGTGACCAGCGCGGTCACCGCGATAGTGGCGGTGAGGACTGATGCCCCCAGGGCACGGAGGCGCCGCCGTGGGATCGTCCTGCTCCGAGATGTGCGCTGGCTCGTCGTGCTCAAGTGTTTCCCCTTGGGTGCGTGATCTGGATTGAAGCAGTGGTCATGTCGGGGGGGGCGGTGGCCGCCGCGGGTAACCAGTCCGCGGCGGGCACCGTGGGTCACCTGCGAGGGCGATGCGGTGACCCCGCCGGCCCGTACTCACCCGATGTCAGTACGGACCGGCCGTTCGTGTCAGCGCTCTTCGCGCCGCTTCCGTCGCACGAGCACCAGGGTTGTCCCGGCCAGGAGGAGGAGCAGCCCTCCGAGGCCTGCCCATCCGGCCGTCTCGGTCCCGGTGAAGGCCAGCTGCTGACCGGTCGGCGTGGTGATGATCACGCCTCCGCCCGGTGCCGGTGTGACCCCCACGGGCAGGGCGGTCACGTCGACGCTGAGGGTCGCGGTGGTCCGGTTCCCGCTGCCGTCGGCGACGGAGTAGGTGATCGTCGAGGTGCCGGTGAAGGCCGGGTCGGGGGTGAAGGTGATCAGTCCCGTCGTGGTGTCGACGGTGTAGGTGCCCTCACCGGGGATGGTGACGGTGGTCACCAAGGCGCCGGTGGTCGGGTCGACCAGGCGCAGCGAGCTGCGATCGAGGTCACCGGTGCCGGCGGTGTCGTTCGCGAACGGGTCGATGGTGACCGATCCGCCTCGAGGGACCGTGACGGTGTCGTTGCCGGCGACCGGGGCGACGCCGGTGACCGTCGCGGTGATGGTCGATCCCGTCGTGACTCCGTCGGTGTCGCTGACCTGGTACCCGATCGGGGTCGCCGTCCCGGAGAACGTGGCGAGCGGGGTGAAAGTGACCTGACCGCCGGCGCCGACGGTCCAGGTTCCCTCGCCGGGGACGGTGACGGTGGTCACGGCGTTCCCGGTGGCCGGGTCGACCAGGCGCAGGGTGGCGGGGTCGAGGGTCGCTCCGGTGCCGCTGACACGGTCGTTGGCGAGCGGGGTGACCGTGACGGGCGTGTCCTGCCCGGTGGTCGCGACGTCCGGCACGGCCACTGGTGCCGCGGTGACGGTGACGCTGACGGTCGAGATGTCGGTCTGCCCGTCGCTGTCGGTCAGCTGGTACGGGACGGTGGCCGTCCCGACGAACCCGGTCTCGGGGGTGAAGGTCACCGTGCGGCCGTCGGGACCGATGGTCCAGGTGCCCTCGCCGGGGACGACGAGGGTCGTCACCGGGTTCCCGTCGCCGTCGAGGAACGTCACGGGCACGTCGGCGAAGTTCGCCGCGCTCCCGAGGCCGTCGTTGCCGAGGACGTCGATCGCGGCCGGCTTGCCCGAGGGGACGGTGGCGGAGTCGGGCGTCGCCGTCGGCGGGGTGCCGCTCGTGACGGTGATCGTTCCGGTGACGGTGCCGCCGACGTTCGTCGTCGCCGTGTACTCCAGCGCAGTCGCAGGTCCGGTGAACCCGTCGACGGGGGCGAAAGTGACGACCCCGGTCGTGGTGTCCACGGTCCAGGTGCCCTCACCGGGAACCGTGACCGTCGTGGCGGGAGTGCCGGTGGCGGGATCAATCAGTCGCAGCGTCGAGGTGACGAACGACGTGCCGGCGGGGCCGGAGGTGTCATTGCCCAGCGGGCTGACGACGATCGACTCCCCGAACGGCGCCGTCCCGACGTCGTCCGTGGCGGTCGGCGCCCCGGGGGCGCCCACCGTGACGGTGACGTCGGCCGTGACCGACTCGCCGAACGTGGTGGTCGCCGTGTAGCTGACCGGGGTCGCCTCGCCCGTGAAGTCCGGGTCGGGGGTGAACGTGATCTGACCTGTGGCGGTGTCGACCGTGTAGGTGCCCTCGCCATCGATCGTGACCGTGGTCACGGGGTCGCCGGTGGCAGGGTCGGTCAGGCGCACCGAGTTGAGGTCGAACGACGCGGCCGGGTCGCCGGTGTCGTCGTTCCCTGTCGGGGCGAACGTGACGGGGGTGTTGTACGCGGTGCCGACGGTGTCCTCGACTCCAGAGGGCGACGGTGCGGCCAAGACCGACACGGTCAGGGTCGCGGTGTCCCGGTCGCCGTTGACGTCAGCGACGCTGTAGGTGACGGGCGTCGCGGGGCCGGTGAAGGTCGGTAGCGGCTCGAACACGACCTCGCCGTCGGGGGTCACCGAGTAGGTTCCCTCCCCGTCGACGGTGAGAGTCTGGACGAGCGCGCCCGTGGTCGGGTCGACCAGCTGCACCGAGGCCGGGTCGAGGGCAATGCCGGAGGCGCCGGTGTCGTTCCCGAGGACGGGCACGGTCACGTCCGCGCCCTGGGGCGTCGTGATGGTGTCGTCGGCGGCGGTCGGCGGGCCCGTGATCGTCGCGGTGACCGTCGACGTCGACACGCGGCCGTCGCTGTCGGTCACCTGGTACGGAGCCGTGGCCGTCCCGACGAAGCCGGCGACCGGGGTGAAGACGATCTCACCGGTCGCCGTGTCGACGTCGAACTGACCCTGTGAGGTGGCGAGGGTGAGGACAGGGTTCCCGGCTCCGTTGACGAGGCGGACAGAGGCCTGGTCGAAGGTGGCACCGGTGGACGGAGTGTCGTTGGACAGCGGCAGGAACGTGGCCGGCTCGTTGAACGGGGCCGTGGCGGTGTCGGCCGTCGAGGACGCGGGGGTGACGGCGGTGGCCGTCACGGTCGCGGTCGAGGTGAGGTCGGCGGTGTCCGGGTCGGGCGTCACCGAGCTGGCGACGACCTGGTTGGCCAGGGAACCCGCAGCGTCGGCGGTCGCGGTGACGGCGAGGGTCGCGCTGGCGCCGTTCGCGAGGGTCCCGACGGTCCACACCTGGGTGGCGGCGTCGTAGGTCCCCACGGACGGGACGGCGTTCGTGATCGTCAGGCCCGCGGCAGGTCGCTCCTGCACGGTGACGGCCTGAGCGTCCGAGAGCCCGGCGTTGCTGGCGGTGACGGTGTACTGCACCGGCTGCCCCTGGCGGACCGTCGTCGACGCGGCGGCCTTGACGACGGAGACGTCGGCGCTGGCCGTCACGGGGACGGTCACGGTGGCCTGGTCATTCGCGGCGTTGCCGTCAGGGGTCGAGGACCTGGTGGAGGCGGTGTTCACGACGTCGACGCCGGCGCCGCTGGCCGGGACGGTCGCGGTGACCGTCCGGACGGAGGACACACCGGGAGCGAGGTCGCCGAGCTGGCAGATGACGACGCCGTCGACGATCGTGCAGTCGTCGCTGGCCGCGGCACCGGTGATCGTGGCGGGGAGCGGGTCGCTGGTGACGACGCCACGGGCGACGGAGGGTCCGTTGTTCGTGGTCGTGATGGTGAACGTGATCGGCCCGCCGGCGACTGCCGGGTTCGGATTCGCGCTCTTCGTCACGGCGAGGTCAGCGTCCTGCTCGACGGTGACGTCAGCCGAGGCGGAGTTGTTCGTCGTGTCGAGGTCGGACGTCGGCGACACGATCGAGGCCGTGTTCGTGAGCGACCCGGCAGGGGCGTCAGCGGCGATGGTCGCGGTGACCGTGACGACGCCCGTGGCGCCTTCGGCCAAAGTGGTCCACTGGCACTGCACAGCACCGTCGGTGACATCGCACGTGGCCCCGGCCGGGGAGACGACGTTCGTGGCCGTCACCCCCGTCGGCAGGGTGTCCTTCAGCACGGTGTTCGTGGCGTCTGAGGGGCCGTTGTTCGTGGCGGTCAGGGTGTAGGCGACCTCGTCGCCGGCGGTCGCCGTCGCGGGCGTGGCCGTCTTGGCGATGCTGAGGTCAGCGAAGGCCGTGGCCGCGAGCTGCGTCGAGCTGGTGTTGTCGGTCGGGTCCGTCTCGGGCGTGGAGGATGTGATCGCTGCGGTGTTCTGGACAACGGCAGCGTCCGGGGCGAGGGTGACGGTGATGGTCGCGGTCTGGGTCGCCCCGGCAGCCAGGGTACCTGCGTCGCAGGTGACGACGTCATCGGTCAGGGTGCAGGTGCCGCCGGGGACGGTGGCCGAGACGAAGGTGACCTCGGGGTCGAGGGGGTCGGTGATGGTGACGCCTCGGGCGTCGGACGGGCCGTCGTTCCGGGCGGTCAACGTGTAGGTGACCGCCTCGCCGGCCACGGGGGTGGTGGGAGCGTAGGTCTTGACGATCGACAGGTCCGCCGCGGTGGTGACCGTGGCTGCTGCTGTGGCGGAGTTGTTGGTGCGGTCGGGGTCCGTGAGCGAACCGGCGATGGTCGCTGTGTTCGTCAGGCCCGCGCCGGGGTCGGCCGTCGCGGGGACTGTCCCGGTGATCGTGATCGGGGTGCTGGCTCCGACGGCCAGGTCGGGGACGGCGCAGCTGATGGTGGTGCCGGTGACGGTGCAGTCCGCACCTGTCGCGGTCACGCCGGTCAGCCCGGCGGGCAGGGTGTCGGTGACGCGGACACCGGTGCCGGCCTGGGGTCCGTTGTTGGAGGCGGTGACCGTGTAGGAGATCGGCTGGCCGGCGACGACCGAGGTCGTGTCTAGGACCTTCGTCACGGCGAGGTCGGCGGCGGGAGCGATCGTGGTCGAGGTCGTCTGGGTGGTGGAGGCGCGGGTCTGACCGAGGATGGGGTCGGTGAAGCCGACGGTGGCGGTGTTGGCGACGGAGCCGTTCGCGGCCGAGACGTTCACGACCGTGTCGAAGGTGGCCGTGGTCGTGGCGCCCGGCTGGATCGTGCCGCCGCCGGTCGCGGAGGCCCCGTCGCCCAGACGGACGGCGACGTTCCGAGACGCCGCTGTGTACTCCCCGCGGTCGTCGCCGCCCTGGTCGGTGAGGCGCCCGGTCCCGGCGCCCGCGGTGATCCGCATCGATCCGGGGACGTAGGTGACACCGGTGGCCAGCGCGTCGTTCACGACGGCGAGCAACGCCGGGTTGCCGCCGTTGTTGGTGGCCGACACGGTGTAGCGCAGCGTGTCACCGACACGAGTGGGGTTGTTCCCCGAGACGTTCTGCACCGTCTTGTTGGCGACGATGCACGGTCCGGTGCCGAAGCTGATCGAGTCCAGGAAGTTACCCGTGGTGGGGCTGCCTCCTGCCGAGCTGATGGCCCGGAAGGCAAAACGGGTGGTGGTCTGCCCGGCGGGCACCGTGTAGGTGCCCGTGTGGGTGCCCCAGGCGGTGTTCCCATCGCTGTAGGTGCCGGCGGTCACGAGGCTGTTGTTGTTGGGCGGTCCGATGAGGACGGCCATCGTGTCTGTGCCGTTCCGGCCGCGGTGCTGCAACGAGTAACTCAGGGTCTGGCCAGGTGTCGTGGCGACGTCCTGGAAGAGGGTCCCCGCGGAGAACGCATTCAGTTCCGCGAACTGCCTGCCCGTGGCTGCTGGCACACCCAGGAAGCCCTGACCCCAGATCTCGAACGACCTCTGCGCATCGGTCGTCTGCCACCCCGGGATGGCGGTGAGGTAGTTGACCGAGTTGTCAGGGACGACCGGTTGCTCGAAGCCGCCGTTGACAAGACCGAGCGTGTTCTGGCAGGCGACAGGATCTTGGGCTGCCGAGGCCGGGGCGACGAGGCCGTTGGTCGGCAAGACGACCGCGGCCGAGGCGATCACCGCTCCGATGCCGATCAGGGCGACGAACTTCTTCCGGGCAGAGGCAAAGGGCATGTGTTGTCGTCCTTGAGAAACGCGCACACCGATCAACGCGTCCGCCCCATGGGTGATCCGGGAGACGCGCACGATCGATGCGCACTGCTGCAGGCCCGGGGTGGGCTGGTTCGGTTGGTAAGGCCTGAGCCACATCCCCTCGAACGTGTGACCCACCCCGCATGACGGGGATTTCTCAACAAGCTAAATGAGTCAGGAGAAGATGTCCAGAAGTCCTCGCGAATAGGCCACTTTGCGCACTCTGACGGGGTACGTTATGTCCTCGGTCTGGCCGACAAGAACCGCCAGACAGCGCATATGGGGTACAGATGCGAGCCCGGCGAGGTTCCACACCGAGGAAACCGCCTGGAGGGGGCTGGGCTGAAGCTCATGGTGTCCTTCGGCCGCGGCGACCCATGGGCACCTAGAGTGACGTCAGGCCCAGACCCTGCCGCACTGTCAAAGCCGCCACCGACTCGACGAGTCCATGGCCGGCACCACTGGCGGCAGAGGTCATGACTGCTCGTCCGCGTGTTCATCGTCATGATGCTGGAAGAAGCAGCTCGCCTTGTCCGATCTCACCCCCTCCATCAGCGCTCTGCTCGGGCAGTTCAGCGAAACGATCACGGGCCTGGTCACCGTGGCCTTCGACGGCACGTGGGCGGACAACGAAGAATTCATCGTCCTCAGCGAGCTGGCTCTCGGGGACCAGCCCACGACGAGGGAGCTCGCCTCGAGCGCGTCGATGGCCCGGCACGTCCTCCACCACCTGATCCACAGACTCCGCCGTGACGGGCTCGTGTCGACCGCCCCGAGCAAGTTCGACGGTCGCGCCGTGGCCGTGGAACTGACTCCCCTCGGCCACCTGCGGGCCGAAGCGCTCCGAGGATCCCTGCACGTGTCATTCCGGGAGTCGGAGCACCTGGCCGCAGCGGTCCTGAGGGGACTCGACGCGCCTCCCAGACCTCAGCGCAGAGGTGGACAGCCCACTGATCCCCTGGCCGTGCTCGGCCTGACCGGCCGTGTGGGCCAAGAATTGGGAGCGTCCGTCCGCGACCTCGACCTGCCGGACGTCACCGGTCGACGACGAACCACCCTGGTCCAGATCGCAGCCACCGAGGACATCCGGCCGCGCGACGTGAGCGAGGCGCAGGGGACGTACCGCCAGAGCACGGCGTACGTCATCGACCAGCTGGTCGCCGAGGGTCTCGTCAGCCGTCACCGCGGCCGAGTCCCCGAGGATGCCCGGGCGGTGACCCTCATGGTGACGGACCGTGGCCGCCAGGTGGTCGACGGCATCGACGACGTCGTCAGACACCACCGCGACACGCTCGTCGACCTCTTCTCGATCGTCGCCACCTGGCCCTCGCCCCGCCCCTCGAGGGCTTGATGACGGGCAACCGCACAGGACGAGCGAGTCACTGAGCTCGCCGAGGAACGCACTGCCGATCACACGCCCGTTCCATCGCGTCGTCTCGAGCAGCGGCAGTCCCAGCCCGCGTGGGCACCGCCACGGGCGACGCGGAGCCGGGCAGGAGAATCCGCATCATCCTTCGGTGCTCGGCTGTTTGTAATTGTTCGCTTGCGCCCGGATCCCTTGTCTCGACGGAACCGCCGTAGTTCAGTGACCCCACTCGCAAGCGTTCAACGGAGAATTCGCATGAGCACTAAACGTCGCACTGTTCGTCCAGGCTTCTTGATCGGCGGAGTCATGGCCGTGGCAGTCATAATGGCCGTGACCCCTGCGGTCGCGGCTCCCTCTCAGGCCGAGTCCCCTTCGCGCTCAGCCAGCGCACCGCGGATCGATGATCTAGGGCCGGCGGTGGTGCAGTTCTCGTTGATGAGTTCGGTGACGATCGGCGACACGGTGTACGTCGGGTCCCGGAATGTGGTGCCCGCGCGGATCGTCGCCCTCGATCTCGACACCCGTCTCGTGACGGCGACCACGAATCTCGATTCCGGCGTGTCGATCCAGGCGATCGCCGCCGATCCGACAGGGCGCTACATCTACGCAGGCGTGCTGTCGGATGCCGGCTCGACGAAGCCAAACCTGTTCCGCTGGGACGTCACGACCCCCGACGTGCCCGCCGCGCCGATCGGCCGCATCGGGGATCGGAACGTGCGAGCCATCACGGTCGCCCCCGACGGCCACGTCTTCGCCGTCGGCGATGGCGGCACCACACCCACACCGCTGTGGGAGTACGACCCCACGACCCAGCAGGTCGCGAATCTCGGAGCGCCCGACCCCGCGGCCACAGGAGCCCGCGCGGTCGCAGCCACCGAGACGACCGTGTTCTTCGGCGGGGGGACGCTCTTCGGCGGCGGCGCGGCCCGAGCCGGGTTATACGCCTACGACCGGTCGACGAGGACCTCGCGCAACATCACACCCGCAGAGATGCGCAACGACGCCAGCATCCGCGAGCTCGCAGTTCTCGACGGCAGGCTTCTCGTAGGCTCTGCCGCCTCCACCGAGCAGTCGAAGGTCGCGGCGATCGATCTCACCGACTACGCCAGCTACGCGAGCGCGACGTCGACCGGAAAGACGGCGAAGAAGTTCGCAGTGATCGGAGACACGGCGTACTTCGCCAACGAAGAGGGTGTGCTCTCTTGGTCGACGGCGACGGGTGTCATCGCACCGGTCACGTTCGAGGGCCCCTCACTGGGTGAGATCTGGGGCATTGACGCCAGGGGGACCTCGCTCGTCGTCACCTCAGCCTTCGGTTTCGTCGCCGAGATCGATCCTGCAGCTGGTACTTCAACGGTCACGGACCTCGTCGAGGCGGGTGCGCCGGCGTCGGCGCAGGCGGCGATGGGCGTCGCCGTCGGCGGGGGCTCGGCCTACGTCGGCGGGACGGGAGCAGTCGCACGCCACCGGTTGTCCGATGAGTCCGTCGAGTACTTGCGCGCTCCTGGCGAGGCGAAGGACGCCGTCGTCGTCGACGGCGCGCTGATCACGGGCCAGTACAGCTCGCAGGGCATCTGGCGCTTCGACCCGGACGACGGGTTGCCGTTCCGTCGTGTCGCCCAGTTCCCCGGCGAGCAGAACCGACCGCAGGACGTCCAATGGGATGACGTGAACGGGCTCGCCCTCGTCGGTGCGCAATCCGACACGACCGGCGGCGGTTCGCTCTGGACCTACGACCCCGCCACTAACGACTCCCACTTCTTCCTCGACCCCATCGACGGCGACCAGTACGTGCGCGCCGTAGCGAGCAAGGACGGTGTCGCGTACCTCGGCGGCGGGCTCCAGAATGCCGACGGGCCGGGGACTGTCGTGGCGCTCGATCCCGTCACCGGCATCGAGCTGTGGCGTACCGCACCGATGCCCGGTGCCGGCATCTCGGCACTCACGGTGAAGGGCGATCACCTCTACGGACTGACGCGGAAGGGCGGCTTCTTCGTGGTCGACCTCATGACCCGAGAGGTCGTCCACACCGCGGACGTCAGTTCGGTAAGCACGGGGTTCTCCGCCCTTGTCGTCAGCCGCGGTGTCGTCTACGGGGCGTCCGAGACAGACGTGTTCCGGTTCGATCCGATGACCTTCGCGATGTCAGAAGTCGTGCCGGACATCAACGGAGCGTGGTACAGCGGAGCGCACATCGCCGCCGATGAACACGGCCGCCTGTATACCCTTCGAGGACGCGACCTCGTACGCATCGATGACCGTTCCTTCGCCGACGATGCGACGGCCCGAGCCCGCTGCCTCACGACCCTGCCGCTCGCGTCCGATGGAGCGACCTGCGGCTGAGGCCTCGTTCCCGCACCCGGCGAACCGCGCATCTCTGGCCCCCTCACGCTGTCCCGCCACGAATGGTTGGAAGAACAGGAAGGAACACGTCATGACGCAGCACCTCACCCGACGCCAGCTCTTGATCGGTGCCACCGCCCTGAGCGCGCTCACCGTCGCCGCACCGTCTGGGGCCGCGGCGTGGGGCGCGCCGGCGACGACCGACGCGGACAGCGACGTGCGCATCGACGACCTCGGCCCCGCCGTGGTGCAGTTCCCGCTCATGTCGAGCCTCGTGGTGGGCGACACCCTCTACATCGGATCGCGAAACCTCCAGCCCGCTCGCGTGATCGGGTTCGACCTCGCGACCAAGGCGGTCACGACCCGGACCGAGCTCTCGTCCGGATACGCGGTCCAGGCGCTCGCGGCTTCGCCCGACGGGGCGAGTCTCTACATCGGTGTGCTGCGCACCGAGGCCACCGGCGCGAGCGTTCACCGGTGGGACCTGACCACCGCGGACACCGCCGCCGTACCCCTCGCCGAGACGGGCGACCGCGACGTACGCGCTCTGGCCGTCGCACCGGACGGCATGATCTACGTCGCCGGTGGTGGTGATCCGACCGATCCACCATCCCTCTGGGAGGTCGACCCCACCAGCGGCATGGTCGCGAACTGGGGCCTTCCGGACCCTGGGGCCACGATCGCCCAGGCGGTGGCGACGACGGCGACGACGGTGTATCTCGGCACCGGCTCGGTGCTCGCAGGAGGTGCCGGGAGCACCGCGAAGCTGTACTCGTTCGATCGCTCGACTCGGTCGTACCGCGACATCCTGCCGAACGAGTTCGCGTCCGCGGTCTCGGTCACGTCGCTCTCCGTGCTCGACGACCTGCTCGGAGTCACCCTCAAGGGCCCGGGGAAGTCGATTCTCATCGAGATCGCGTCGCCGCATGTCTACGAGACGATCCCGCAGACGGGGATGACGCTGCGTCGACGCGGAAGCGACATCTACTACATCAAGGTTCCGAGCGTCGTGGCGTACTCCCGGACCACGAAGAAGATCACGAACCTCCAGACCCGCAACCTCGACACACTGTGGGGTCTCGACGTCGTCGGGGACAGGCTGGTCGGGGCGTCCGCCTACGGATTCGTCGCCGAGATCGACCCGGCAACCAGGACGAGCATGCTGACCGAACTCATCGAGGCAGGAGCACCCGCCGCGCCGCAGACGGCGATGGGCATCGCCGTCGGTGGAGGTGCTGCCTACGTCGGCGGCACCGGCGCGCTCAACCGGTTCGATGTCACTACGGGTGCGCAGACCCTGTTGCGGATGCCGGGCGAGGCGAAGGACGGCGTCGTCGTGGACGGCATCCTCTACACGGGTCAGTACAACTCGCAGGGCATGTGGCGTTACGACCCGACGTCGGGTGACGCCCCCGCGCAGGTGGTCGCCCCGGCCCGAGGCCAGAACAGACCGCTCGACGTGTGCTGGGACGCCGTGAACGGACTCGCCTTGCTCGGAGCGCAGAACGACACCGACGGCGGCGGCTCGGTCACGACCTTCGCACCCACGAGCGGGGCGAGCACGACCACGGTGAACCCCGTCGACGCCCGGCAGCTCGTGCGAGCGGTCACGACGGCAGACGGCGTCGCCTACCTGGGCGGCGACAACATCTACCCGGACGGACCGCGTAGCACCGTCGTCGCCTGGGATCCTGTCGCCCGCAAGGAGCTCTGGCGCGTCGATCCCGGGTTGACGGCGGGCATCGCCGCGCTCGCGACGGACGGTCGCCACCTGTTCGGGCTCGGCCGCCGAGCAAGCGGACTGTTCGTCCTCGATCTGCGGACCCAAGTTGTCGTGACCACCCTCGACGTCCGCAGTGTCGCGACCGATTTCGGTGCCCTCGCTCGTGTCGACGACACGATCTACGGCGTGTCTGACACGACGCTGTTTCGTGTCGACGCCAGGACCCTTGAACTGTCGACCGTCGTCGCCGGCATCGACGGCGGGTGGTACAGCGGTCCGCACCTGGACGTCGACGAGAACGGCGTGATCTACACCATGCGCGGTCTCAACCTCGTCGCGGTGCAAGACGGCGCGCGTCCGCAGCCGGTCGACATCGGCTCAGGGACGACGGACATCCGCTAGAAGAGCTCAGAGGAGCGCGGCTCCGACGGCGGCGGCCGGCACGCCGGGCGGGAGCAGCTGGACACGGTCGACTATTCCCAGGGACGCCAGGAACGGCGAGCGCGCGCTCCAGTCGACGAACACGCCTCGCACCGGCTCCAGCAGGCGTTCGCCGAGATTGCTGAGTCCGCCCCCGATCACGACGTCCTCCACGTCGGTGGACAGAAGCAGGAGGCGCACGGCGGACGCGACCCCGTGGACGAGCACGCCCCGCACCTGGCGGGCTCTGGCATCACCACGGTCAGCGGCATCGAAGAGATCGACGGCGGGCAGCACGGAGGTACTGGGCCACAGCTTCGCGAGAGCGGTGCCCGAAGCGACGGTCTCGAGGCAACCGCGCTGACCGCACAAGCAGGCGTACCCGTTCGGATCCGCGGGGATGTGCCCGATCTCGCCCGCTCCCCCGCGGGAGCCTCGCCACACGTGCCCGTCGACGACGACGCCTGCTGCCAGTCCGGTGCCCAGGTTCAGGTACCCGAGCGGAGCGGCGCCGCCGATCAGGTGGGCGGCACCCGTGGCAGCCGCGTTCACGTCGTTGTCGACGGTGACGCGGGTGCCGAGCGCGGCAGCGAGGATCGAGGCGAGGTCGAGTTCGTGGATGTCGAGATTCACCGCATGCATCACCATGCCGCGCGCACCGTCGACGACGCCGGGGATGCCGACGCCCACGTGCGTGACCTGTTGCGCGGCCGGGTCGTGCCCGTCCAGGAGGTCGTCGACGACCGCCCGGATGCCGCAGAGGACCCCGTCCGGGCCGCTGACGGTCTCACGACGCACCCGCTTGCGGACTCCGGTGTCGTCGCCCAAAATGATCGCGTCGATCTTGGTGCCCCCGACGTCAATGCCGATCCGCATTCGCGGGACCTCCCTCATGGCTGCGCGCGGCGGTACGAGTGAGCAGTGCGTCAACGTGTGCGCGGGTGGGCATCGCGGCAAGATCTCCCCTGCTTGTGGTCACGAGCGCGCCGACTGCTGCCGCCTGGTCGACCTTCGCGCCCAGGTCCTCTCCTGCGAGCATCGCGGCGATGTATCCCGCGGCGAAGCCGTCGCCCGCCCCCACGGTGTCGACGGCATCGACCTGGAAGCGACGGGATCGGACGGAGCGTCCCGCCTCGAAGGCGATGGCCCCCTCGTCGCCTAGCTTGACGGCGACCTCGCGCGCTCCCGCAGACAGGTACAAGTCCGCGACGGCCGCGGGGTCGTCCGTGCCGGTAAGCAGCCGCGCCTCGCCGAGACCGGGAAGGACGACCTGCGCTCGCGCTGCGACGGAGGAGACAGTGCGCCGCATCTCGTCGAGATCGCTCCATAGGTTGAGACGCAGGTTCGGGTCGAAGGACACGGTGATGCCCACGTCCCGGGCGGCATCGAGCAGCCTGAACGCGGCGGCCCGGGCGACGGGTGAGACGGCGAAGACTATTCCGGTGAGGTGCAGGTGGTCGATGCCGTCGAGCAGATCACCGCATGACAGCACCAGACCAGCGTGGCGCGCGAAGGCCGTGTCACCACGCACTTGCAGCATCTCAGGGTCACCACTCGTTCCGCCGGCTTTGAACATGAGAGCGGTCGGCCCGTCTGCCCGCACCGTGACAGGTGTGATGCCGAGCGTGTCGACGACGTCCTGCAGGTAGTCGCCGTGCGCATCGCGGCCGAGGACGCTCGCCCACGTGGTGTCGACACCGAGCAGCCGGAGCCCGACGGCGACGTTGAGATCGGCGCCTCCGGCAAAGCGTGTGAACTGCGCTCCCGAGCGGAGATCGTCCTGGGCCGTCGCGTAGCCGACGAGCGCTTCGCCGAACGTCAGGACGCGGGGTGCGGCCTCTGGGCTCGACGCGTTCACGAGGTCGTGTCGTCCACGAGCCCACGGACGGCTCGGCAGCGGCGTCGGAGCTGATCGATGTCACCGCCAGCGAGGGCATCGCCGACGAGTGGGCCGCCGAGACTCACGGCGACGGCACCCGCCGCGAGCCACTCGCGGGTGGCCGCGAGATCGATGCCGCCTGACGGGATCGCCGAGAGCCCGGGGAACGGTCCGTGCAGGTGCCGGAGGTAAGCGGGGCCGACTGCCTGGGCGGGGAATATCTTGACCGCGCTCGCCCCCGCGTCCCATCCCGCGGCGAGCTCGGTGGGTGTGAGGCCGCCGGGAACGACGGCGACACGCGAGTTCACCGCGAGCTCGACGACCTGCAGGTTCATCGTCGGTGTCACGAGGTAGTCGGCTCCAGCGTCGATCGCCCGCTGAGCCTCGTCCACGGTCGTGACGGTGCCCACCCCGATGTCTGCCTTCGCGGCGTACCGTTCGACGAGTTCAGGGAGGGAGCGGAGCAGGTCGGGGGTCGTCAAAGTGAGTTCCACGCTCGGGATGCCCTCGTCGATCAGGACGTCGCAGACGGGTGCGAGCACGTCGACGTGCGGAGCTCGGAGCACTGCGATGACCTTGCTCTCGCCGAGCCGTCGTGAGAATGGGGTGCGTGCTCCGTCGGACACGCTGATCAGCTCATCTCGGTGATCGGTCGGGCGTCCATGTCGGTGAAGTCCTGGTTCTCCCCGGCCATGGCCCAGATGAAGCTGTAAGCACGGGTACCGACGCCGCTGTGCACCGACCAGGGCGGTGAGATGACGGCCTGCTCGTCTGCGACCACCAGGTGCCGGGTCTCCGAGGGCTCACCCATCAGATGCACGATGCGCGCGTCCTCGGGCACGTCGAAGTAGAGGTAAGCCTCCATGCGGCGGTCGTGCGTGTGCGCCGGCATGGTGTTCCACATGCTGCCGGGGTGGAGCTCCGTCACTCCCATCATCACTTGACTGGTGGCGACCTCACCGCCGAACAGCAGTTGGCGCAGGGTGCGACGGTTGGACGTGTCGTGGTCGCCGAGCTCGAGCACGTTGGCCTGCTCTTCCCCGACGAGCGTCGTCGGCAGTGACGCGTGCGCGGGAGCACTGAACAGGTAGAAGCGTCCGGGAGCGCCGAAGACGACGTCACGGCTGCCGCGACCGATGTACAGACATCCGCGTGAGGGCACCACGTAGCTCGTGCCGTCGACGGTCACCTCGGCAGCCTCGCCGATGTTGATCACACCCGCTTCGCGACGATCGAGGAGGTGCGCCGTGTGCAGCTCCTCGGGGACGGGGAGCGTCAGGGGCTGACCGCTGGGCGCGATGCCGGCGATGATCACGCGGTCGTGATGCGAGTAGGTGAAGGTCACCTCACCCTCGACGAAGACCTTCTCGACCAGGAAACTCCGGCGCAGTTCCTCGGTCGACATGGTCGAGACGTGTTCGGGGGCGCAGGCGTTGCGGGTGTCCATGCTTCTGTCCTTCTCGTGGGTCTCGCAGTGTCGTGGTCCGGCTGAGGTCGTCATCGGGCGAGCCAGCCGCCGTCGACGGCGAGCAGATGTCCGTGGACGTAAGCGGCCGCCGGCGACGCGAGGAACACGACCGCTCCGGCGATGTCTGCCGGCACGCCCCACCGGCCCGCGGGTATCCGATCCAGGATCGCGCGTGAACGATCGTGGTCTGCTCGGAGCGGAGCCGTGTTGTCCGTGGCGAAGTACCCGGGAACGATCGCGTTGACGTTGACGGAGTGCTGCGCCCATTCGTTCGCCATCGCGCGTGTGAGACCGGCGAGCGCGCTCTTGGAAGCCGTGTACGAAGGCACGGAGATGCCACCTTGGAAGCTGAGCAGCGATGCGGTGTTGATGATGCGACCGCCGCCCGTGGCGGTCATCCGTCTCGCTGCAGCCTGCGCGAGGAAGAACGCGGCCTTCTGGTTGATCTGGACGACGTCGTCCCAGTCGGCTTCGGTGAGCTCGAGTGCGGGTGCACGACGGATGATGCCAGCGTTGTTGACCAGGATGTCGATGCGTCCGAACACCTCACTCGTCTCTGAGACGAGCCCCTCGAGATCAGCAGGCGTCGCCGTCCCGAGGTCTGCGGTGAGGACGTGCGCACGGCGGCCTGTGGCTCGCACCGCGGCTGCCGTCTCGTCCGATGGCGAGTTCGCAGTCAGGACGACGTCCGCGCCGGCGTCGGCGAGCGCGATGGCCATCGCCTGTCCGAGCCCGCGACTGGCACCGCTGACCAGGGCGACCTTCTGGTCGACGCGGAAGAGGTCGGCGCTCACGAGGCGGCCACGTCTTTGTTCGAGCTCCGCCAGAAGGATTCCCATCCCGGGTTCGCGCGTTGTGCGAGCGCTTCCAGGTAGTAGTAGTCACCCCAGAGATTGCCTTCGTCCAGGCCGATCCCGGCATGCCAGTGGTACACGCCGTGCTGGAGGAGGCAGTTCGCATCGCTGCCGGGCTCCGGCGTGCACGATGCCGCCAGGGCATCGAGGATCTCGTCGGCGCCTTGGCGGTACTGGTCCTCGCCCGTCGCGCGCGCCAGTTCGTAGAGGCCGCACACCGCGATGGCCCCGGCGGAGCTGTCGCGCAGGTGACCGCTGCCGTCGCCGAAGCCGAGATCCCAGTAGGGCACGTTGTCGGCGGGCAGGTGTGCGAGGAAGTAGTCGGCACAGCGCCGAGCTGCGTCGAGGAACTGCTCGTCCCCGTTCGCGAGATGGCTGAGGGCGAAGCCGTAGACGCCCCACGCCTGACCGCGCGCCCAGCACGAGTCGTCCGCGAAGCCCTGGTCGGTACGGCCGCGTAGCGGCTCACCCGTGTTGATGTCCCAGGAGAAGGTGTGGAAGGTGGAGCCGTCGGCACGGACGATGTGATCGGCCAGCTGGCGTGCGTGCCGGTCGGCGGCGTCCGCGAATCGGGAATCGCCCGTGGTGGTGGTGGCCCAGCGCAACAGCGGAAGGTTCATCAACGAGTCGATGATCGTTCGCCCCTGCTGCTCGGGGTCGGAGAGATCCCCCCACGCCTGGATGATCCCGGCGGGCTCGAGAACGCGATCCATCATGTGCTCCGCGGCGATGAGTGCCGCGCTGCGGGCCCGCTCGTCGCGGTCGGTGCGCCACGCCGTCGTGCAAGAGAGCGTGTAGAGGAATCCCATGTCGTGGTGATCCATGTCGACGTCACGGTCAGCCCGATCCGCGAAAGATGCCACGTGCGCCAAGGCTGCCTCATGAAATTTCTCATCCGCGGTGATGTCGTAGGCGAGCCACAGCACGCCGGGCCAGAATCCCGTGGTCCAGCTCGTGTTGCCGCCGACGGGCTCACCGTGCTCGGCGGACTTCGGCGGGTACACACCGTCGACGGTGTGATGGTGCGGGTAGGTCGCGCCGAACGCGTCCATGTCGGCGACGACCGTGGCCAGGGCCTGGTCGATGTGGGTCAGGGTTTCCATGTGGCGGTGCCTTCTTTCCATGGCGGACGTGCGGATGGAGGGGCGCGGGCGCACGACGATCGAGCACCCTGGACCTCGCGGTGGCGCAGCTCTCACGAGGGCTTGCAGAGAACAGGGAGCAGGGGATCAGGAGGCGCGAACGGTTCGGCCGAGCGTCATTTGACGCTCCCCGCCGACAGGCCTGCGCGCCAGAAGCGTTGCAACGAGACGAATGCGATCACGAGCGGGATGACAGAGATGAACGAACCAGCGATCACGAGGGTGGAGAACTGGGGATTCTGCTGCACCTGGCTCTGCCAGAGGGCGATGCCGACGCTCGAGGGCAACAAGTCACGGTTCTGCAGCATGATCAGGGGAAGCATGAAGTTGTTCCAGATACCTACGAACTGGAAGAGAGCGATCGTCACGAAACCCGGTGCGATCATGGGTAGACCGATCTTCAGGAAAGTACCCACCGTGCCCGCGCCGTCGACGCGCGACGCTTCGAGCGTCTCATTGGGGATGTAGCCACTGCTGAAGACGCGCGCGAGATACACGCTGAACGGGTTGCAGAGCGTGGGGATGATGACGGCCCAGATCGTGTTGGTGACGCCCGCAGTGGCGGCGAGCAGGTACAACGGGATGACGGTGGCCGTGTTGGGGATGAGGACGCCGACCAAGACGCTCGCGTAGAGGCCTCGCTTTCCTCGGAACTGGAACTTGTCGAACGCGTAGCCAGCCATGACGGCGATGAAGCCGCCGACGACAGCACCGATCCCTGCGTACAGGATGCTGTTGGCGAGCCATCTGACGAAGATGCCGCCGTCCTGTGTGAAAAGCTGCTGCATGTTCGCGAGGAGTGCACCGCCGAAAGTGAAGGCGTCCCCGGAGTAGAGGCCCTTGGCATCCTTCGTCGCCGCGAAGACGAGCCACAGCAGCGGCAGGATCATGTATGCGGCGCCGACGATCAGCAGGCCGTTGACTCCGACCGTGGACAGGATGCCGCGGCGAGCACGACGCGGAGTGTCGGTGCGTCGCCGCGCACGGCGTTCGTCACGCGTCGCGCGGACGCGGACGGGGGTAGGGGTGTCGAGCAGGGCGCTCATTGCGTCGGCTCCTTCGAGGTGAAGCGCGTCACGATCCACGACAGCAGACCGGCCAAGGCGGCCAGAACGATCGAGGCCGCGGCGGCCTGGGGAAGATTGTTGCGGTTGAAGGCGGCGTCGTAGGCCCACATGTTCGGTACCCACGTGCTCGTGACGGCGGTGGTCGCCGACGACAGGATCTTCGGTTCGGTGAAGAGTTGGAGGGAGCCGATGACGGTGAACAGAAGTGCCACACCCAGGGCCGGCCAGACGAGCGGAGTCTTGATCGCGAAGGCTGTTCGGATCTCGCCGGCGCCGTCTACGCGGGCCGCTTCGAGGATCTCGCGCGGCACGGTCTGCAGGGCGGTGAACAGGATGATGACGTTGTAGCCGGCCCATTCCCATACCGCGATGTTGACCATCGAGGGCAGGACGAGCTGGACCGAGAGGAAGTCGATCTCGATGCCGCCGGAGGCGACCGCTCGAACGATCGGACTCACGCCGGGGGTGTACAGGTACGCCCAGATCAGAGCAGCGATCACACCCGGGACGGCGTGCGGCAGGAACAGGAGGAGCTGGAAGGCACGGCGAGCGTAGGTGACGGCGGCGTCGAGCAAGAGCGCCAGGACCAACGCGACGATGAGGAGCGTGGGCACATAGAGCACGCAGTAGACCGCGAGCCTGCCGAAGCCCTCGAGGAACGTCTTGTCGGACAGGACGGCGATGTAGTTGCCGGCGCCGACGAACTCGGTCGTCGAGCCGCCGAACCCGAGACCGCTGCGTCGCTCTGCGAACAGGCTCAGCCCGATCGCGTAGACGACGGGGGCGATCATCGTGATCGCGAACAGCACGAAGAACGGGATCAAGAAGACGGAGGCGGCTCGTCCGCCCGTTCCGGGGATGCTCCGGCGAGGGGGCACCTGTCGGGCGGAAGTCATGTGGGAGGTTGCCATGATGTGCTCTCTTCTTCGAAAGTGGGCATGGGCCGGGCGGCGAGAGCTCGCCCGGCCGATGGAGTCATTCCGAGACGGCGAGGCCGAGAGCGGTCAGTCCCGAGACGGTCGCCGACTGCGTGTCCTCCAGGGCGTCGCCCAGGGTCGGCTCTGTCGTGACCGCGTTCTTCATCGCTGTAGCAGTGATGTCGTAGCTCGGACCCCAGGCCCACGTTCCGAGGTTCGCGGACGCGTCGTCGAAGACGGCGTAGATGTCGTTGGCGTAGTAGTCGGTCGGGGCGACGGCCGCGGCGGCGTCGTTCAGACCGGGGTACGCCAGGTACGCAGTGCCGACGGCGCCGCGAGCCGTGACCGCGTCGGGCGATGTCGTCAACCACGTGACGAAGGCGGCCGCAGCAGCGGTGTTGTCGGAGTTCTCAGGGATCGCGAAGCTGGTCCCTCCGCTGAGAGCGCCACTGGGCTTGCCATCCCACGTCGGCGGGACGGCGGCGATCCACTTGTCGGCCTGACCCGAGCCCTCGGTGCGGGTCTTCAGGCCCGATGCGCTCCAGGAGCCGCCTACCCAGCCGTTGACGACGCCGTTGTTGATGTCGGCGGTCCACTCGTCGCTGAAACCGAGCTGCGCCTTCACGAGATCCTCGTCGATGAGGTCCTGCCAGTAGTCAGCGACCTTCGTCGAGGTGTCGCCGTCGACGTCGACGTTCCACTCGTCGTCCTCGACCCCGAACCACTCCGCACCGGCCTGCCAGGAGAGCGGTGCCAGCTGCGGCTCATTCGTGAAGAAGCTGGTCAGGTACGCGTCCGGGTTCTGCCTCTTCACGGCGCGAGCGGCTTCCTCGAACTCGTCCCACGTGGTGGGCACCTCGACCCCTGCGGCCTGGAGCACGTCCTGGCGGTACCACATCACCAGAGGCGGAGCGTCGTACGGGAGGGCATACGCGGCGTCGCCGAAGGTGACGAGCTGGCGTACCTGATCGTCGTACGCATCCAACACGTCCCCGGACATGAGTCCGCTCACGGGCGTGAGCTGCTCGTTGGCCACGAAACCCGGGAGACGGTCGTATTCGATGCCGACGACGTCGGGACCGGTGCCTGACTCGATGGCGGCGGCGAGTTTCGTGTAGCCGCCGTTGGCGCCGTTGGGGATCTCTTCGAAGTCGACGGTGATGTCGTCCTGGCTGGCATTGAACGCGGCAGCGACATCGGCCATGCCGCCGAGCGACGACCAGAACGTCACCTCACCGGTCGGCGCGGCCGACGGGGCGGATGCCACTGGCGCGTCGGCGCCCGCTGAGCACCCCACCAGGAGCGTTCCCGCCGTGAGGAGCGCGGCTGCTCCTAGCAAGATCCGTCGTTGTGTCATGGTCTGTTCTCCTTTGAACCGGACGAGTTGCACTGATCATGCGATGTGTCCTGCTGTGCGTCAACGACACCCGACATTAATGAACATTAGTGAACAGATGAGTCGCGGACGGTGGATCCACGCACCACCAGCGTCGGCAGCAGGATCATGCGGACGATCGTGTGCGGCGCGGCCTCGCTCTGACGCAGACGGTCCATGCACAGACGGAGTGCGGCGTGGCCGAGTTCGCGCTTGGGCGGCGCGACCGCGGTCAGGGGCACGGCGGCGAGCGCGGAGATCTCGTCGTCGTAGGCCACGACCGCGAAGTCGTCGGGGATGCGCACACCCGCCTCGATCAGACGATCCGTGAACGCCATCGAATCCGCGTCGCCGAGCACGATGGCCGCGGTGATCCCGTCGGCGAGGCAATCTTCGACGAGCGTGTCCAATTCGTCGATCGTCGTGTTCTCGCCGCTTCGCGGCACGGAGAGATCTCGTCTCAGCACGTGCGCGTCGGCCCCGAGTCGGTCCATCACGCGCCCGAACCCCTCGTGCAGACCGGCCACGGTCGCCGCTGGTCGCGCGGCGAGCGCGATGCGCAGATGGCCCTGCTCGACGAGGTGCTGGGTGGCGAGCTCAGCGCCACGGACATGGTCAGAGCGCACCCACTCGAGCTGCGTCGAGATCCGGTCGTCCACACCTCGCTCCACGAGAACGACGGGAACATCGAGGGATTCCAGGTACCTCCGGAACTCTGAGGACTCCCCGAGGCTTCCGTGAGGGGTGACCATCAGTGCGTCGACGCCGCCGCTGATCAGGCGCCGCGCCTGACGCAGTTCTTCATCGGGCGAGTAGTTCGTGGCGCCGACGATGAGCCGGCAATTGTGCTCTCGGGCAGCCTGACTCGCTCCGCGGATCACCTCGGGGAAGTAGTAGTCGGTCGTCGGCACGATCATGCCGATCGTCGCGACAGGCCGCGAGACCTGACGGACCGAGAGGTGGTCGCCCGACTCCTCCTGCTCTCGCGCCACGGCCAGCGAGATGGCGCCACCGTGCACGCGCACCAGCAGTCCGCGCCGCTCCAGTTCGACCAGATCCCGCCGAAGCGTCATCCCCGTGACGCCCAAACGGGTGGCGAACGCCACCGTGGACAGCGACCCGCGCAGCTCCAGCTCCCGCAGGATCGTGTCATGCCGGCCCGCCGCGACCACGTCGCCACCCCCTACCTCGTGTGCACATGAACATGTGAACATGTTGCCACGCGACGACCCTCCACGACGTCCGCTGCCTGAACCGTGCCGGACGACCTGGCGGCGCTGGCCACACGAATCAACGAACCTCGTTATCGGTCGACCCACCAAGTGCTTCTGTTGCGAGGAAGGGAGCTTGGTCTTGCGCCCGCGGAGCTAGCGGGCGGCCTTCGCGATCGCGACGCACAAGCCAGCAGAGGAGCTCGAGGCGATCTTCATGACGATCCGCCTCTGGCGGCAGCTCCAAGACGCTCGCCGCGGCTCTGAGCGCGTCGAGAGCCACGCAATGCGGCCCCGGTAGCCCACCGATAATCTTCGAGCCATATGGGGCTGTACGAGTTTTCGCGGGGTAAACGCGGTAGTGGGGTGCTTACCGAACGCATGATGGGGCGGAACCCCCGTGTTTTGGTGCCCCTGGAGGGACTCGAACCCCCAACCCTTTCCTTAGGACGGAACTGCTCTTCCATTGAGCTACAGAGGCTGACCGGGCGAGTCTACCGAACCCGCACCTCCTCGTCGCGGCACCGCACCTCCTCGACGCTGCACTGCACCGGGTTTCGTACATCGCACCGGGACTAGACGCGGTGCGGTGTACGAAACCCGGTGCGGAGCCGGAGCCGGAGCCGTCGCCGACGCGAGGCCGACCGGCAGCTGCGGCACGAGCTCACGCCGCCGCGAGGTACTCGTCCCACTCCGCCTGCGGCCGGTCGGTGCCGCGCACGACCCAGCCGACGCCGTGGGGCGCCTTCGGCTGCCAGCGAAGGGTCCAGCCCATCTCGGCCGGTGTCCGGTCGCTCTTGACGTTGTTGCAGCGGAGGCAGCACGCGACCAGGTTCTCCCAGCTGTCCGCGCCTCCTCGCGACCGCGGCTGCACGTGGTCGATCGTCGACGCCGACCGGCCGCAGTAGGCGCAGTGGTGCGCGTCGCGGCGCAGCACCCCGCGGCGCGAGACGGGCACGGTGCGGCCGTGCGGGATGCGGACGTAGCGCGTCAGCACGATCACCGACGGACGGTCGTAGGCGAACCCGGCGCCGAGCACGGGGTGGTCGGCGTCGGCCGAGACGACCGTCGCCTTCTGGGTCATGACGAGCACGAGGGCCCGACGGAACGACACGACGGCGAGGGGCTCGAAGCCGGCGTTGAGGACGAGAGTGCGCATGCTTTCCCTTTCGAAGCACCCTGGACGGCTTCCAGGGATTCGACTGCTCTCGGGGCAGCGGGGGCCAGCAGGCCGGCGGGACGAAAAAAGCACCGTCACGGATGACGGTGCTCTATCGAACGGCGGTGTGTCGTATGTGCTCGTGCGACAGCGCACCCATGGTGCGGGTGGCTGTCGTGCGGCTCATGTGACGCTCCTGGTCTCAGCGGAACTCCGAGATCGCCAGGTTAACCCGCGAGAGCCGCCCTGCCTAGGGGCGGGGCGGCTCTTCACTGCTCGTTCACTGCTGCCCGGCCGACAGCCGAGCCGAGGAGGCGGGCGGTCGTTCCCTAGACGGCGTAGCGCACGTAGTGCACCGCGCTGCTCCACAGCGGGCGCACGCTGACGGAGCCGCCGGGCTTCGGCGCGTCGAGGATCATGCCGTTCCCCGCGTAGAAGCCGTCGTGCGAGCCGTCGTTGAAGACGACGACGTCGCCGGGGCGCGCCTCCGAGGCCGAGATCGTCGTGCCCAGGGCGGCCTGGCTGCCGACCGAGTGCGGCAGCGAGACGCCGAACTTCGCGTAGACGTACATGATGAAGCCCGAGCAGTCGAAGCCGGCGGGCGTCGCGCCGCCGAAGACGTAGGGCGTGCCGACGTACTGCAGGGCCGCCTGGTACACGGCGGCCTGGCCCGTCGACCCGGACGAGGCGATGGCCTCGGTCGCCATCGAGCGCGACGACCCGGAGCCGGCGCCCGCCGAGCTGGCGGACGACGAGGCCGACGACGCTGCCGACGCGGCAGCCGCCGCGCTCGCCTGCTCGGCCTGCTGGGCGGCGAGGGCCTGGGCCGACGCGGCAGCCGCCGCGTCGAGCGTGGCCTGAGACGTGGCCGACCAGTCGGCGCGCGTCGCGTCCGCCTCGACCGCCGTGGCGTCGACGGCGAGCGTCTGCCCGCCGGCGACCCGGGCGTCGGTGACGGCGGCGGCCGCGGCCGCCTCGCTCGTGGCCGGGTCGTCCTGGTCGAGGGCGAAGGCCGGGAGGGCCACCGTGCCGAAGAGCCCCGCGGTGACGGTCATGACCGTCACGCTGACGACGCTGCGACGGACGGACAGGCGCGACCGGGTCGCGGGCACCGCGGCGGCGGTCGTCGAGGCGTGGTGCTCTGCGGCGCGGCGCGCGACGAGCTCGGAGCGCAGCACACGTCGCGCAGCAGGGACGGACGACGACGAGCCGCGACGCCCGGAGGCGGCCGCTGCGGCAGCGGCCTCGGCACGACGCAAGGAGGAGCGGGTGGGGAACTCGGCGGAGTCGGCGCGCTGGGCTGCGCTGCCGCCTCCTTCGGGGGGAAGAACGGGAGTGGTCACGAGGTCGGGTCTCCTGCGCCTCGTCACCCTAGGGAGGTGCTCCGTCCGACGTCAGATCGCCTTCTCACGGCAGGAGACGGATGCACGAGACGTCCTGCCACGGGCCCCGCGGCCGGATTCCTGGCTCGGGGACCCTGCGACGCTACGTCATCGCCGCCGAGAAATCATCCTGGAGAGGGACATTCGTCTCGAATTGGTAACGGCCATTGCGTCAGCAATCAGGACCCTGTATGCAACCTGGGAACCCCCGGTGCAAGAGAACGGTCAGGCCGAGACGTAGATGTGCTGCGCGACCTCGGTCGGCAGCTCGAGGCCGTCGTCGTGCCCCTCGACCTTCACGAGCACGTAGGCGCCGGCCGACGTGACGGTCGCGACGCCGCCGGGAGTGACCCCCGCGTCCTGCAGCTGCTGGAGCAGCTCGGGCTCGAACTGCACGGGCTCGGCGAGGCGGCGCACGGGGCGCGTCACGCCCTCGGGGTTCTCGGCGAGCACCTGCACGAGGTTGACGACGCCGTCGAGGAACCGGCCGGCAGGCGAGTCGCCCAGCTCGTCGAGGCCCGGGATCGGGTTGCCGTAGGGCGACTCGGTCGGGTGGTCGAGCATCTCGAGCAGACGGCGCTCGACCTGCTCGCTCATCACGTGCTCCCACCGGCAGGCCTCATCGTGCACGTAGGCCCAGTCGAGCCCGATCACGTCGGCGAGCAGGCGCTCGGCCAGGCGGTGCTTGCGCATGACGTGGGTCGCCTTCGACCGGCCGTCGTGCGTGAGCTCGAGGTGGCGGTCGCCGGAGACGACGACGAGCCCGTCGCGCTCCATGCGCGCGATCGTCTGCGACACCGTCGGGCCGGAGTGGCCGAGTCGCTCGGAGATGCGAGCCCGCAGGGGCACGATGTTCTCTTCTTCGAGATCGAGGATCGTGCGCAGGTACATCTCAGTGGTGTCGACGAGATCGGTCAACAGGGGCCTCCCGGTGGAACGCGTGGACTACCTCGTCAGCTTACCGGCTGCGCGAGGCCGCCCGTGCCGCGTCACTAGGATCGTGCCATGGCGGACCTCTCGATTCCCACTGACCTCCTCCCCCGCGACGGGCGCTTCGGCTGCGGCCCGTCCAAGATCCGGGGCGCCCAGCTCGAGCACCTCGTCACCGCCGGTGCGACCATCCTCGGCACCTCGCACCGCCAGCCCCCCGTGAAGCAGCTCGTCGGCCGCGTCCGTGCCGACCTGGCCGACCTCTTCCGCCTGCCCGACGGCTACGAGGTCGTGCTCGGCAACGGCGGGTCGACGGCGTTCTGGGACGCCGCCGCGTTCGGTCTCGTCGAGAAGCGCGCCGAGAACCTGTCGTTCGGCGAGTTCGGCTCCAAGTTCGCGAAGGCGGTCGCCGCCCCCTGGCTCGAGGCACCCGTCGTCCGCACCGCGGAGGGCGGCTCGCGCAGCGAGATCGAGGTCGTCGAGGGAGTCGACGTCTACGCCTGGCCGCACAACGAGACCTCGACCGGCGTCATGGCCCCGGTCACCCGCGTCGCCGGCGACCCCGGCGCCCTCACCGTCGTCGACGCCACGAGCGCCGCGGGCGGCATCGACTTCGACGCCTCGCAGGCCGACGTCTACTACTTCGCGCCGCAGAAGAACTTCGCCTCCGACGGCGGCCTCTGGTTCGCGCTGATGTCGCCCGCGGCGATCGAGCGGATCGAGCGGATCGCCGCGAGCGGTCGGTACATCCCCGAGTTCCTCAGCCTGAAGAACGCCGTCGACAACTCCCGGCTCGACCAGACGCTCAACACCCCGGCCCTCACGACGCTGCTGCTGCTCGAGGACCAGACCCGCTGGATGCTCGAGAACGGCGGCCTCTCGTGGGCCGACGCCCGCACGCGCGAGTCGTCGTCGGCGCTCTACGACTGGGCCACCGCCTCCGAGTACGCGACGCCCTTCGTCGTCGACCCGACGCACCGCTCGCAGGTGGTCGCGACGATCGACTTCGCCGAGTCGATCGACGCCGCCGCGATCGCCGCGACCCTCCGCGCGAACGGCATCGTCGACACCGAGCCGTACCGCAAGCTCGGCCGCAACCAGCTGCGGGTCGCCACCTTCACGGCCATCGAGCCCGACGACGTGCGCCAGCTGATCCGCTCGATCGAGCACGTGGTCGGCGCCCTCTAGGCACCGCCCCGGCACGCGAGAGGCCCCGACACCACCAGGTGTCGGGGCCTCCGTGCGTCAGCAGCGCCGGGCGTCAGCAGGACCGAGCCGAGGAGGCGCGGGCCGCGTCGCGCAGGTCAGCGGCGTCGACGAGGCAGCGGGTCCTCGTCCTCGCCGTCCCAGTCGCCGTCGTGCGAGTCGTCGTCGGCGTCCGCCTCGGGGTGCGCGGCCGGAACGACGGGCTCGTCGTCGTCGTCCGAGTCCCCGCCGTCCGAGCCGTCGTCGCCCTCCGAGTCGTCGTCGTCGTCGTCCTCGTCGTCCAGGTCGTCGATGTCGACGCCGTCGACGTCGCCGCCGTGGACGGGCCGGGGGCCGTCGTCCTCGTCGGAGTCGTCGTCCTCGTCGGACTCGTCGTCGTCCGAGTCGTCGTCCTCCTCCGAGTCGTCGTCGTCCGAGTCCTCATCGTCGTCCGACTCGTCGTCGTCCGACTCGTCGTCGTCCTCGGAGTCCGCGTCGCCCGCCTCCTGCGCCTTCATCTCGGCGAGGCGGTCGGCCCACGGCACCCAGTCGGGCGCGATCAGGGCGTGGTCGCCGGGCAGCAGCTCGACCTCGAGGACGGTGGGCTCGGAGCCCTCGACCTGGGCGACGCTGACCGTCCAGAACCAGCCGGGGTAGCCGGGCAGCAGGGTCGCGAAGCGGACGGAGACGACGCCGTCGACCTCGTCGACCGGAGGCGCCTCGGCGCCGATCGTCTCGTCGGGGGTGATCTCGAGCAGGGCGGTGCGGGCCAGCCCGGCGAAGGGCGACGTGCGGGGCCCGTCGGTCACGGCGACCTCGGGCGCCGCGGCGGCGTCGGGCGTCGAGGCGGCGTCGGGCGTCGAGGCGGCGTCAGGCGTCGAGGCGGCGTCAGGCATCGAACTGGTCCGCGACGGTGCGCAGCAGCACGGCGAGCTTGGCGCCGTTCTGCGGGTAGCGGCCGTGGCGCAGGTCGCCGCCGGCCTGGTCGAGCACCTTCACGAGGTCCTCGACGATGACGGCCATGTCGTCGGCGCTGCGTCGGCTGCGCTTGACGAGGCTCGGGGCGGCCTCCAGCACGCGCACGGAGAGCGCCTGCGCGCCGCGCTTGCCGTCGGCGATGCCGTACTCGAGGCGGGTGCCCGCCTTGACGCCGACGGTGCCGGCGGGCAGCGCGGACGCGTGGAGGAAGACCTCTTGGCCGTCATCGCTGCTGATGAAGCCGAAGCCCTTCTCGTCGTCGTAGAACTTGACCTTGCCGGTGGGCACGATGTGACTCCTCGTGGTGTGGGGGTGCGTCCTGAGCCAGGACGCGAGGTGCGGGACCGCCCTGCCCGGCGGTCAGCCACTATCCTGTGGAGGTGGCAGACAAGAACGAGCAGAACGCACCTCAGGGCGTCCATCGTACTGAACGCGTGCTGATCGTCATGATGGTCACGATCGTCGGGCTCTCGATCGCCGCGTTCGTCGCACGGCTCGTGGGCCAGGTCGTCGGCGTCGACGACTACTCGGGCGGGGCGTGGCCGATGGTCACGGTCCTCCCCTTGATCGGGCTGCCGCTCGCGATCCTGCTCATCATCGCGTCGGTGGTGGTCGGGGTCGTCCGTCGCAGCAGGGCGAGTCGCGACACCACACGGTAGACGCAGCACCGCGCTGCTCACCACCAGGAGGCCATGCCCATGTCCAGTGCACTCGACCTCGCGGGCGTGCTCCGCTCCTCCGCGCCCGACGACCTCGTCCGGCTGCTCTCCGCCAGGCTGCTCCGCGCCTCCTCGGTGAACGACGCCTTCGACCTCGCCGACACGCTGCTCGACCCCTCGTCGGTGCGCGACGCGCTGTCGCACCTCGACCGCACCGAGCTGCTCGTGCTGCACGCCGCCCGCACGCCGGGCGACCTCGACGCCCTCGTCAGTCGCCTCGACGCGGTCTTCGACATCGGCCGGGGCGCCGTCGCCGTCGCGGTCGACCACCTCGTCGAGCTGTTCCTCGTCGTGCGCCGGGGCGACGGGCCGACCGCGAGCGTCAGCACCCTCGACGGCGTCGGCGACCGGCTCGACGACGACCCGGCGCTCTCGCCCGGCAGGCTGGGCGCCGAGCACCCGCCCGTCGTGCTCGAGGCCGTGGCCGACGTCGACCGCGACGCCACGGACGCCCGGTCGGCCGAGCGTCTCTACGCCGTCGTGATCGAGGTCGCCGAGATCCTCCGCGCGCTCGACCGGTCGCCGGCCCGCGAGCTGGCCAAGGGCGGGCTCGCCCTGCCCGAGGTGCGACGCCTGGCCGAGGCCGCCCGTCTCGACGTCGACGACGTCCCGACGGTCGTGGCCATCGCCTCCCGCGCCGGCCTCGCCGCCGCCGGCCCCGAGGGCGTCGCGAGCACGCAGGAGGCGGCCGCCTGGCTCGCCTCCTCGTGGCCCGACCGCTGGGAGTCGCTGACCCGCGCGTGGCTCGCCTCGCTGCCGGCCGAGATCCTCGCGGTGCTGCACGAGCGCGTCGAGACCTCGTGGGGCGAGCCGCTGTCCGAGTACGCGCGCTGGGCGTACCCGGCCGGCGACGCGTGGATCCCCGAGCGCCTCGCGGTCTTCGCGCGGGCGGCCGAGCTGCTCGGGCTGACGAGCGGCCAGGCCCCGACCCGCGCGGCCATCTCGCTGCTGCGCGAGGGGCCGGAGGCGGCCCGGGCCCGCGTGGCCGACCTGCTGCCCGACGCCATCGAGCAGGTCTACCTGCAGCACGACCTCACCGTCGTCGCGCCCGGCCCGCTGGCCCCGGGGCTGGACGCCCGCCTCCGGGTCATCGCCGACGTCGAGAGCGCGGGCCTCGCCGCCACCTACCGCATCACCGAGGGCGGCATCCAGCGCGCCCTCACCGCCGGCGAGACGGCCGACAGCCTGCGGTCGTTCCTCGAGGGGATCAGCCTCACCGGCGTCCCGCAGCCGCTCGACTACCTCCTCCAGCAGTCCGCCGAGCGGCACGGCCGGTACCGGGTCGAGCGCGTGGTGGGCAGCGCCGACCTGCCTGCCGGAGCGGTCACGGTCGTCAGCTCCGACGAGCGGGCGAGCGTCGACACGCTCGAGGTCGACCACGCCCTCGCGCCCCTGGCGCTGCAGCGGGTGGACGCCGGGCGCGTCGCGACGACGTTCGACCGCGACACCGTCTTCTGGGCCCTCAGCGACGAGCGGTACCCGGTCGTCGTGGTCGACGACGGCGGCGAGGCGACCCCGCCGGCGCGACGCCGCCTGCACCGGCCGACGCCCGTGCCGCCGCGGGACGCGGTGCGCGACATGGTCGAGCGGCTCACCGCGGGCAGCGAGGCCAGCAGCGAGACCACCGACCGCGCCTGGATCACCCGCCAGCTCGACGCCGCGGTCAAGGGTCGCCTGACCGTCACGATCGCCATCGCGATGCCCGACGGCAGCACGAGCCAGCTCGAGATGGAGCCCACGGGCGTCGGCGGCGGACGCGTGCGCGGACGCGACAAGAAGTCGGACGTCGAGCGCACGCTGCCGCTCTCGCACGTCGTCTCGGTGTCGAGCTCGGCCTGACCGCCCCCGGCCGCCTCACGGCAGGTCGCGCCTAGACTCCACCCTCATGACCGGCCCCCTGATCGTGCAGAGCGACCGCACCGTCCTGCTCGAGGTGGCGCACCCTCAGGCTGAGGACGCGCGCCACGACCTGAGCGTGTTCGCCGAGCTCGAGCGCGCCCCCGAGCACGTGCACACGTACCGCATCACGCGCCTCGGCCTCTGGAACGCGCGCGCCGCGGGCCACACCGCCGACGACATGCTCGGCACGCTCGAGAAGTACAGCAAGTTCCCCGTGCCGCAGAGCGTGACGGTCGACGTGGCCGAGACGGTCGCCCGCTACGGGCGCATCGTGATCGAGCGCGACGGCGAGACCCTCGTGCTGCGCGGCACCGACGACGCCGTGCTGCGCGAGGTCACGCGCGTCAAGAAGATCGGCGAGCTGCTCGGCATCCGGCGGAGCGACACCGTGTGGGAGCTCCTCCCCTGGGCTCGCGGCGAGATCAAGCAGCAGCTGGTCAAGCTCGGCTGGCCCGCCGAGGACCACGCCGGCTACACGCCCGGCACCCCGCACGCCATCGAGCTCGACCAGACCGACTGGCAGCTGCGCGGCTACCAGCAGCAGGCGATCGACGAGTTCTTCTCGGGCGGCTCGGGCGTGGTGGTGCTTCCCTGCGGCGCCGGCAAGACGCTCGTGGGCGCCGGGGCGATGGCCGCCGCGGGCACGACCACGCTGATCCTCGTCACGAACACGGTGAGCGCACGGCAGTGGCGCGACGAGCTGCTGAAGCGCACCTCCCTGACCGAGGACGAGATCGGCGAGTACTCGGGCTCCGTCAAGGAGGTCAAGCCGGTCACCATCGCGACCTACCAGATCCTCACCGCCCGCCGAGCAGGCAAGTACACGCACCTGTCGCTGCTGGACGCCCTCGACTGGGGCCTCGTCGTCTACGACGAGGTGCACCTCCTGCCTGCCCCCGTCTTCAAGCTCACCGCCGAGCTGCAGGCGCGGCGCCGCCTCGGCCTCACCGCCACCCTCGTGCGCGAGGACGGCCGCGAGGGCGACGTGTTCAGCCTGATCGGGCCCAAGCGCTTCGACGCCCCCTGGAAGGAGATCGAGGCGCAGGGCTACATCTCGCCCGCGAGCTGCTTCGAGGTCCGGGTCGACCTGCCGCAGCAGGACAGGCTCGAGTACGCGGCCGCCCCCGACGACGAGCGCTACCGACTCGCGGCCACGGCGCCGGCCAAGCTCGACGTGGTCAAGCACCTCGTCGAGCGGCACGAGGGCGAGCAGATCCTCGTTATCGGCCAGTACCTCGACCAGCTCGACCAGCTCGCCGAGGTGCTCGACGCCCCGACCCTGACGGGCGCGACTCCGATCGACGAGCGCGAGCGCCTGTTCCAGGCCTTCCGCTCGGGCGAGATCAAGGTGCTGGTCGTCTCGAAGGTGGCCAACTTCTCGGTCGACCTGCCGGAGGCGACGGTCGCGGTCCAGGTCAGCGGCTCGTTCGGCTCGCGGCAAGAGGAGGCGCAGCGGCTCGGGCGCCTGCTGCGGCCGAAGAAGTCGGGCCTGCCCGCGTCGTTCTACACGCTCGTCAGCCGCGACACGGTCGACCAGGACTTCGCGCAGAACCGTCAGCGGTTCCTCGCCGAGCAGGGCTACAGCTACACGATCCTCGACTCCCCGGTGCTGGCCGCGTGAGCGGGCCCGACCTCGGGCCCGGCGACGTCCCCCTCGGCGACGACGAGCTCTGGCGCGACGGCCTGCGCCGCGTGTTCCTGGCCGACCAGTCGCCGTGGGCGGCCTTCGGGCCGCTGGTCGCCTCCCTCGACCACGAGGCCGTCGAGTACCGGGGCCAGCGCTCGCGCACCGCGCCGTGGGACGACACGGTCGTCGTCTCGGTCGAGCGCACGTACGAGGTGCAGGGCGGCCTGCACGCCGGCGCGAGCCTGAGCGTCGTGACCTGGACCCGCGACCCCGAGGTCCTCGAGCGCAGCGACCTGCTCGCGGGCTCCCCCGTCGTCGACCACCTCTACGCGGGCCTCAGCGCGCTCGGCGAGCTGGACGACGCCGAGGAGGCGCGGGTCGTCACCGCCCCGGTCGAGCGGTTCCCGGGATGGGAGATCGCCCGCGCCTCCGGCTACACGGCCGTGCTCGAGCAGCGCGACGGCGTCGCCTTCACGCTCGCGGTGCCGGACGAGCTGCTCGAGCTCACGACGCGCATCGCGCTCGTGCCGAACACCGAGTGGGACGACGCGGGTCGCTGACGGTCGACTGACGGCTCGCTGACGGCGCGCTCGCTGCTCGCACGCGGTCGGCGCACTCATGACTCACAGGCAACACCGAGGGCGCGGACAGATACTGGGGCCATGAGCGACGGCCCCAAGATTCTCATCGTCGATGACGAGCCCAACATCCGCGACCTGCTGACCACCAGCCTCCGGTTCGCCGGCTTCGCCGTGCGAGCGGTCGGCAACGGTGCGCAGGCGATCTCCGCGGTCCTCGAAGAAGAGCCCGACCTGATCATCCTCGACGTGATGCTCCCCGACATGAACGGGTTCGGCGTCACCAAGCGCCTCCGCTCGTCGGGCTACACGTCGCCGATCCTGTTCCTCACGGCGAAGGACGACACCGAGGACAAGATCACGGGCCTCACCGTCGGCGGCGACGACTACGTGACGAAGCCGTTCAGCCTCGACGAGATCGTCGCCCGGATCAAGGCGATCCTCCGCCGCACCATGAACGAGGACGAGGACGCGATCATCCGCGCCGGCGAGCTCACCATGGACCAGGACACCCACGAGGTCACCATCGGCGAGACCGCGATCGAGCTCAGCCCCACCGAGTTCAAGCTGCTCCGCTACCTCATGCTGAACCCCAACCGCGTGCTGTCGAAGGCCCAGATCCTCGACCACGTGTGGGAGTACGACTTCAACGGCGACGCCGGCATCGTCGAGAGCTACATCTCGTACCTGCGCCGCAAGCTCGACCAGTTCTCGGCCGAGCCGATCATCCAGACGAAGCGCGGCTTCGGCTACATGCTCAAGGCCGCCAAGGCCTGACGCGCAACGATCACCGGTGGCGCCCGGGAGCCTCGGCTCCCAGGCGCCACCGGTATCTTCGCTTCTCATGCACGAACGCCTGTCGCAGTGGTGGAACGAGATCTCCATCCGCACCAAGATCACCGGGATCACGGTCACCTTGGTGACCCTCGGTCTGCTCGTGGCGGGCCTCGGCACGATGACGGTGCTCAGCACGTACCTCTACGGCCAGGTCGACCTGTCGCTCAAGTCGGCGGCCGAGAGCTTCACGGGTGCATCGCCGAGCGCGACGAACGCCCAGTCGTGCACCGTCACCTTCGGGGCGACGAGCAGCAGCTTCGTGGCGCTCTTCCGGGAGGACGGCACGCGCATCTGCGACAACGCCGACGAGCTGCAGGGCGGCACGGGGCCCGACCTCTCGGCCGTCGACCTGCCGAAGGCCGGCACCACGGCCGAGCCGATGAGCGTCTACAACTCCGACCACGACCAGCAGTGGCGCATCTACGCGTTCGACAAGACCCTGACGCAGCGCGACCAGACGACCGGGGTCGTCGAGCAGATCGACGCCACGATCGTCACCGGCACCAACCTCGCCAGCACCAACGCCGTCATCGGCCGCTTCAGCGGCATCTTCCTGGGCTTCGGCGTCTCGGTCATCGTGCTCGGCGCCGCCCTGACCCGACTGCTCGTCACGTCGACCTTCACTCCCCTGCGCGACGTCGAGGCCACGGCCGCCCGCTTCGCCGACGGCGACTTCAGCCAGCGACTCGACTCGACGACGCCCAACACCGAGGTCGGCAGGCTGAACCGGTCGCTGAACACGATGCTGAGCCGGATCGACTCGGCCTTCGACGACCGGTCACGGACCATCGACCAGATGCGGCGCTTCGTCGGCGACGCCAGCCACGAGCTCCGCACCCCGCTCGTCAGCCTGCGCGGCTACGCCGAGCTCTACCGGATGGGCGCGCTGACCAAGCCGGAGGACGTCGCCCAGGCCATGGACCGCATCGAGAAGGAGGCGATCCGGATGGGCGTCCTCGTGCAGGACCTCCTCGCGCTCGCCCGTCTCGACGAGTCGAAGCCGCTGGAGCTCGGCCCGGTCGACCTGGTCGCCATCGCCCGCGACTCGGCCCTCGACACGATGGCGTCCAACCCGGACCGCGACATCGCCGTCGTGGTGCACGACCCGGTCGTCAGCGACGGGGCCGAGGAGGTGCCCGCGGCCGACCTGTCGGCCGTGCCGGACGACGCGGTCGCCGTGCCGCCCGGGTCGACGGGGGCGATCTCGTTCGCGGGTGCCACCCTCGCGCGCCTCCGTGGCCTGCGGGCCCGTGCCGTCAGGGCGGGCGATCCCGTGGACGACGGGCAGGCGGGCGACCTGTCGGGCCACGGCCCGCAGGCGCCGGCCGTGGTGCTCGGCGAGGAGAACAAGCTGCGCCAGGTGATCACGAACTTGATGGGCAACGCCATGCGTTTCACGGAGCACGACAGCCCGATCGAGCTCGCCGTGCAGTCCGACCCGGGCCGCGGCGTCGCGACGATCGACATCGTCGACCACGGCGAGGGCATCCCGCCGCAGATCCGGGAGAAGATCTTCCAGCGCTTCTGGCGTGCCGACTCGTCGCGGACCCGCGACACGGGTGGCTCGGGCCTCGGCCTGGCCATCGTCTCCGGCATCGTGTCCGCGCACGGCGGCAGCGTCGACGTCTTCGACACCCCCGGAGGCGGTGCGACGTTCCGCGTCGCGCTGCCGCTGTTCCCCGAGGCTGGCGGCGCTGGGTCTGGGGCTGGCGCTGCGGTCGGCGCGGGCGCCAACGCCGGTGCTGGCGCTGGCGCTGGCGCTGAGATGACGCCCGCGACGCCCGCCTCCTAGTCGAACCCGGGGTCTCAGGCCCGCAATTCGCGCGTGATCCGTCTTCCGGGAACCGCCGAGGCCTGTCGCGCAGACTCGTGCCGCGCGGATCACTCTCGGCTTGCGACCCCACGCCCCCGAGAAGGTGCGGCGCAGCCGCGGCTCCTCCCCCCTCGAGCGCCCCACCCGTGATCCGCGCGATCCGTACTGCCGGCCCCGCGCCTCCTGCACGGAGGCCAAGGCTGCACGCAGATCACTCTCGAACCACGGGCATGCTGCACATGCCGACCGGCGAGCCTGCTGCAGCGGAGAATCCGGGTATCCAAGGGCCTTCGAGCGCGCTGCGGTCGGGTTCTGCGGCTCACGCGCACGTGAAGGCTCCTAGCGCGCAGATGCCGACCTGAACTCCTCCATCAGCGGCTTTTCCCTCGATTGCGACGCGCGACGACACCGTCTGGTCGGCATGTGCGGAAGAGCACCCCCACGAGCACACGCACGCACCCGCACTCACGCCGAAGGGCGGCTCCCCCGGAGGAGAGCCGCCCTTGCGGTGTGACTGGTGCGGTCGCGGACTAGAAGTCCATGCCGCCCGAGGGGTCGCCGGCCGGGGCCGGGTTGCGCTCGGGCTTGTCGGCGACGACGGCCTCGGTGGTCAGGAACAGACCAGCGATGGAGGCGGCGTTCTGCAGGGCAGAGCGGGTCACCTTGGCCGGGTCGATGATGCCGGCGGCGATCATGTCGACGTACTCGCCGGTCGCGGCGTTGAGGCCGTGTCCGACGGGCAGGCTGCGGACCTTGTCGGCGACGACGCCGGGCTCCATGCCTGCGTTGAAGGCGATCTGCTTCAGCGGAGCGTCGATCGCGACGCGCACGATGTTCGCGCCGGTCGCCTCGTCGCCCTCGAGGTGCAGCTCGGCGAGAGCGGTCTTGCCGGCCTGGATGAGGGCGACGCCACCACCGGCGACGATGCCCTCCTCGACGGCTGCCTTCGCGTTGCGGACGGCGTCCTCGATGCGGTGCTTGCGCTCCTTGAGCTCGACCTCCGTGGCCGCGCCGGCCTTGATGACGGCGACGCCGCCCGCGAGCTTGGCGAGGCGCTCCTGGAGCTTCTCGCGGTCGTAGTCGCTGTCGGTCGCCTCGATCTCGGAGCGGATCTGACGGACGCGGCCCGCGATCTGCTCGGGGTCGCCGGCGCCCTCGACGATGGTCGTCTCGTCCTTGGTGATGACGACCTTGCGTGCACGGCCGAGCAGGTCGAGCGTCGCGTTCTCGAGCTTGAGGCCGACCTCCTCGGCGATGACCTGGCCACCGGTGAGGATGGCGATGTCCTGCAGCTGGGCCTTGCGACGGTCGCCGAAGCCGGGGGCCTTGACGGCGACCGACTTGAAGATGCCGCGGATCTTGTTGACGACCAGGGTCGCCAGCGCCTCGCCGTCGACGTCCTCGGCGATGATGAGCAGCTGCTTGCCGCTCTGGATCACCTTGTCGACGACGGGGAGGAGGTCCTTGATGTTCGAGATCTTCGAGTTGACGATGAGCACGTAGGCGTCCTCGAAGACGGCCTCCTGGCGCTCGGGGTCGGTCACGAAGTACTGCGACAGGTAGCCCTTGTCGAAGCGCATGCCCTCGGTCAGCTCGAGCTCGGTGCCGAAGGTGTTCGACTCCTCGACGGTGACGACGCCCTCCTTGCCGACCTTGTCGATGGCCTCGGCGATGAGCGCGCCGATGGTGGGGTCGGCGGCGGAGATCGAGGCCGTGGCCGCGATCTGCTCCTTGGTCTCGATGTCCTTCGCGTCGGCGAGGAGCTGGGCCGAGACGGCGGCGGCGGCCTTCTCGATGCCGCGCTTCAGCGAGATGGGGTCGGCGCCTGCGGCGACGTTGCGGAGGCCCTCACGGACGAGCGCCTGGGCGAGCACGGTGGCGGTGGTGGTGCCGTCGCCGGCGACGTCGTCCGTCTTCTTGGCGACCTCCTTGACGAGCTCGGCACCGATCTTCTCGAACGGGTCGTCGAGCTCGATCTCCTTGGCGATGGAGACGCCGTCGTTCGTGATGGTGGGGGCGCCCCACTTCTTCTCGAGCACGACGTTGCGGCCGCGCGGGCCGAGCGTGACCTTCACCGCGTCGGCCAGGATGTTCAGGCCGCGCTCGAGGCCACGACGGGCCTCTTCGTCAAAAGCAATGATCTTAGCCATGTGTTTCCTCGTCCCTCCCGGACGTCATGAAGCAGAAGCATTGGCACTCACCAACGGCGAGTGCCAGGGACGATTCTGGCACTCTCACCTATGGAGTGCAAGTGAGCCCCGCACCTCGTGACGCCCGGCAGGGGTCAGGCCAGGCGGACGCTCTCCGCCTGCGGCCCCTTGTCGCCCGTGCCGACCTCGAAGACGACCGCCTGGCCCTCCTCGAGGACCTTGTAGCCGTTCATGTCGATGGCGGAGTAGTGGACGAAGACGTCCTGTCCGCCCTCCGTCACGGTGATGAAGCCGTAGCCCTTCTCCGCGTTGAACCACTTGACGGTGCCCTGTGCCATGGTGTCGTTCCCCTTGCTGTGCTCTGGTGCGGCGCGTGCGGTGGTGCCAGTGCCGGGACCAGATGCTAGCCAGGGCGCGCGGGCCCGCAGAAGGCCTCGGCGCAGGGTTAACCCGCTAGAAGTGACGAATTCACACGTTCCGCAACGGGACGGCAACACGACCGCAACGGGACAGCAACGAGGAGGCGCGCCTCAGGGCGCGTAGTCCGCCCCCAGCACCGCGGTCACCGACGAGTCGGGGAACGCGTCGCTCAGCTCGACCGTGGTCGCGCCGAGGTCGCGGGCCACGCCGCGGGCCACGGCCTCGTCGGCCGCGTCGGCGTAGTAGACGATCGTCGAGGGCACGGTGCCGTCGGCGTTGCCCTGGCCGGCCACGGTCCAGCCGGTCTCGGCGAGCGCCAGCGACGCGCTGCTCGCGAGCCCGCTCGTCGTCGTGCCGTTGAGCACGGTGATCGTGGTGACGTCGGGGTCGACGGACGCCGGGTCGGCGGCGGCGACGGTCTCGGCCGGCGTCGTGGGGGCGGCGGTCCCGTCCGTCGCGTCGTCGGCCGGCGTCCCGGACCCGGCCTCGGCCGTCTCGTCGGAGGTCGGAGAGACGAACTGGAAGCTGTCGTTCGCGACGCCGAGGTACACGACGCCCGCGCCGACGAGGACGCCGACCGCGAGGGCGCACCACGCGAAGACGACCCAGCCGCGACCTCGCCGTGCCACGGCTCGGTGGGCCCCGACCCTGTGCAGGTCGCCGGGCACCTCGTCGAATCGGTCGCGGGGGTGTTTCGCCATGGTGTGGTGTCGGTCTTCCGTGTGGGTCAGCGGTCGGTCGGCCCGAACGAGCGGGCGGCCCTCGCCCGCGAGCGCTCGTCGCGCAGTCGCAGGAGCCTCCCCACGAGCATGGGCGAATAGGCAAGTGCAGCAGGTCTGTCGAGGAGGGAGCCGAGCATCTGCTGATAGCGCGCGGTCGTGAGGCCGAGCTCGCGCCGCACCGCCGCCTCCTTCTGTCCGGGCGAGGAAGGGGCACGCTGCTCGAAGTCGAGCAGGGCACGGTCGCGCTCGGACAGCGCGCTCGTGCGCACGTCCCCGCTGCCGCTGCCCTCGTCGCTCACTGCCCCGCCCTCTCGGTCCCGGCCAGCTTAGGGGCGGGCGGCGGAGCAGCCGGGGAGGCGCGGGGCGGTTCGGCCGGTCCGCTCCCAGCCGTCAGCCGGTCGTCCACAGGCGGGTGCCGTGGGCGTCCCCCACCGCCAGCGCACGTCCGTCGAGGGCGAGCACGGCGAAGGCCTCGTCGACGGGCACACCGTCGGGCAGCACGACCGGCACTTCGTGCAGCAGGCCCCGCCGCTCGTACGAGATCCACCGCGCGCCCAGGCCGCCCACCAGGTCGACGAACTCCTGTCGACGGCGTCCGGGCAGGTAGACGAGCGTGCCGGTCGAGACGACGACGAGGGTCGCGTCCCGGGGCGCCTCGGCCGCGAGCCGCACGAGGTCGTCGACGGCGTCGCCCCGCTCGACCCGAGGAGGCGCGGCGGCGGCCACCGAGACAGCCTGCGCCAGCAAGGCGGCCCGCCCCGTCGCCCCGGGCGGGAGCAGCGCCTCGAGCCAGCCCACGTCCCCCGCGGAACGCACGTCGAGCGGGTCCAGGTCGAGGCCCGCGCGCCAGACGACCTCGGGCAGCCGCACCTCGCCGAGGTCGCCGTGCACGACGACGTCGAGCTGGACGGAGCTGTCCGGGGCGCCCCAGCGGACGTCGCCCGCGCGGTGCCCGTATCGGTCGGGCAGCAGGCCGAGGCCGGCCGAGGCGCCGACCTCGAGCAGGGCCACCGGCCCCTCCACCCGAGCCAGGGCGAGCGACACGGGGCTGGTGCGCCGCACGTCGTTGGTCTGCGTGAGCCGCCGGCCGAGCTCGTCGAGGAACCGGTCGGGGTGGTCGAGCAGCCAGCGCCGCAGCTCGGGCCAGGGGCCGAGGGGCGCACCCAGCCACCTCGCGACGGCGAGCACCAGCACCGGCTGACGCCGCGCCTCCTCGGCTCGCTCGACCAGCGCGAGCACCTCGGCGTCGGCGGCGACGCCTCGGGCCGCGGCCGCCCAGGTCGGCGACCCCTCGAGCAGGACGGCGTCCGCGTAGGCGGCGAAGCGGTCGGAGAGGGTCGGCGGCGGGGTCACCGGCCGAGTATCGCACCCCTGGGAGGCAGCCCCGAGGAGGCGGCGGCGCGGAATGGGCGTCGGCGGCGCGGTGTTCAATGGAGAGTCCCCGACGAGCAGGCCCCGACGCCTGCGAGTCCCCCCTGACGCAGAGGAGTGCACCATGGCGAACGAGCCCGTGTCGTACCAGGTCGAGAAGTCCGACGAAGAGTGGCGTCGTGAGCTCGACCCCCAGGCCTACCAGGTGCTCCGCCAGGCGGCCACCGAACGCCCGTGGACGGGCGAGCTGCTCGACGAGAGCCGTGCCGGCGTGTACGCCTGCGCCGCCTGCGGCGCCGAGCTCTTCAAGAGCGGCACCAAGTTCGACAGCGGCTGCGGCTGGCCGAGCTTCTACGAGTCGGTCGACCCGGAGGCCGTCCAGCTGATCGAGGACGACTCGCTCGGCATGGTCCGCACCGAGGTCCGCTGCGCGACCTGCGGGTCGCACCTCGGCCACGTGTTCCCCGACGGCTTCGGCACCCCGACCGGCGACCGCTACTGCATGAACTCGATCTCGCTCGACTTCAAGGCCGAGGGCACCTCGGCCGGCGACCAGGCCCAGGCCTGATGGGCGCCGTCGCCGACGCTGCCCGCCGGCGACGGTCCCGCTCGAAGGTGACCGACGAGGCGCCCGGGCACGAGCAGCTGCTCGAGCTCGTGCAGGCGGCCGCGACGGTGGCCGACCACTCGTCGCTGCGGCCGTGGCGGCTGATCGAGCTGCGCGGCGACGACCGGCTGCTGATCGGTCGAGGGCTCGCCGAGGCGAGCGGTGCCGACGGCAAGTCGGCCGAGAAGCTCGAGCAGAAGGCCCTGCGGGCGCCGCTCGTCCTCGCGGTCGTGCTGTCGCCCGTCGAGAGCCGCAAGGTGCCCGAGTGGGAGCAGGAGAGCGTCGCCTCGGGCGTCGCCCACCTGCTGTCGCTCGTGCTCGACGACGAGGGCTGGGGCGTGTTCTGGCGCACCGGCACCGACACCCGCCACGAGGCGGTGCACAGGGCCCACGGGCTGGCGCCGCACGAGAAGCTGCTCGGCTGGCTCTACGTCGGCGGGCGGACCGAGCGCGACGAGAAGCCCCGCAAGCTGCTCGAGCCCGGGCGCTTCGTCAGCGCACCGGGCTCAGCGACCGTCGAGGCGTAGACCTCGGCGAGCAGCCTGGGCCTACCAGGCTGCGTCTACCAGGACTTGCGGCTCTGCCCCACGACGGTGATCGGCAGCCAGAACGAGCCGGTCATGAGCACGATGCCCGCGAAGAAGACGAAGGCGTTGGGCTCGTCCTGCCCGAACGAGTACGCGAACAGCGCGAAGCTCGCGAGCAGCAGGATGATCGAGCCGATGGCGGTCAGGACGTTGGTCATGGGAGCTCCTCGTGGTCGGTGCCCGGGACGACCGGGCGCGACCGCGCGGGTCGCTGCAGCTCCTACTTCACCACTTGCGCCGGGTCTGCGCCAATCCTGCGTGGCGTGCAGGCCGCCAGCCGCGCCCCAGCGCGTGCTCGCTGCCCTCCTCACCTGCCCGTCGCCCGTCCGACGTCGGGTCGGTAAGATGGTCCCGCCCGCCGCCTTGGCGCAGTCCGGTAGCGCAGTGCTCTTGTAAAGCGAAGGTCGTCGGTTCGAATCCGACAGGCGGCTCCCCCGGCCCCGTCCCGCCCCTCGGCGGGGCGGGGCCTTCCCCGTGCCGGCCTCAGCCCTCACCCCTCACCCCGCACCCCCAGCCCCGCAGCACCCGACGACGTGCGCTCCCGACGAGAGGACCTCTCGACCGTGCCGTCCCGCCCGCCCGCCGCCGCCTCCGGCAGCCTCTTCCCCCGGCCCCGCGACCTGCTGCGCGTCGGGCCGCACGACGGCGCCCACCTGCCCGCCCTCCGCGTGGCCGTCTCGGTCGTGCTGCCGCTCGCCGTGCTCGTCGCGATCGGGCACGCCGAGTGGGCGCCCTACGCGACGTTCGGCGCGTTCGCCTCGGCGTTCGGCCGCGGGCTCGGTCGCGTGCAGCGCCTCGGCATGCAGCTCGAGGCGGGCGCGCTGCTCGTCGTGGTCGTCGTGCTCGGCACGGCGCTCTCGGCGGCGCAGCTGCCCGCCGTGGCGCTGGTGCCGGTCGTGGCGCTCGTGGCGGGGGCGGCCTCCGTGGTCGCGGACGTGCGCGACTGGAACCCGCCCGGCCCCCTCTTCCCGGTCTTCGGGCTCGGCGTCTGCGCCTTCGTGCCGGCGGTGCCGTCGAGCGTCGGGGTCGCGGCGGTCGTCTCGTCGCTGAGCGTGCTGCTCGCCCTCGCGACCTCGCTCGTCGGCCTGGTGCGCCGCTCCGGCAGGCGGGCCCTCGCCGAGCCCGGCGCCCGGGCCGTCGGGCGTCCGGTCGTCGCCGTCGACCTGCGCCGCGCCCTCCTGCACGCCGGCGTCTGCCTGGTGGCCTCGCTCGCGGCCGGTCTCCTCAGCGTCGGACTCGGGCTGCAGAACCCGTACTGGGCGATGGTCTCCGCCGTGGTGCCCGTTGTGGGCCGCGCGACGTCGGGACAGCTGCTGCGAGCCGGCCACCGCCTCCTCGGCACGGTCGTGGGGCTGGGCCTCGCCGCCCTGCTGCTGGTCTGGCAGCCGAGCGCCGTCGCGCTCGTCGTCGCCTTCGGGGTGCTCCAGTTCGGGACCGAGCTCGTCGTCGCGCGGAACTACGGCCTGGCGCTCGTGTTCATCACGCCGATGGCGCTCGGCATGCCCGCCATCGGCGGCGCGCCCGTCGACGTGGGGGCCCTGATCGCGGCCCGCGGGGCGGACACGGTGATCGGGGTCGGCGTCGTCGTGCTGGTGCTCCTCGCGACCCACCGACTCCGCAGCAGGCCCGCGTCGGACGGCGCGCCGACCAGGCTCGCCTAGGAGGCGTCGGCCTGCGCGCGCGCCCGCCGGTCGCCCCGGGACCACCAGACGAGGTCCGCGACGCCCTGGGCGATCAGCAGCACGGCGACGAGGGACACGATGAGCGTGATCGTCTCGACCGGCCCGCCGGAGGTGAGGGTCAGCAGCTGCACGACGAGCCCGAGCACGCCGAGGACGATCTCGAAGACGGGAGGCAGGACGGTGCCGGTCTTCGTCAGCGTGAACCAGGGGCGGCGGAGTTCGCTCATGGTCCGAGTCTAGGGAGGACGTATCCTCGACCGGGTCGCCCGGACGGCGACACGGCACGCCGCCGCGCGGCACGACCCAGGAGGCCATCGTGAGGACCAGGCAGGTGCGCGTCGACCCCGACGTCCCGAACTGGCTGCTGACGAAGGACGGCGGCCTCGTGCGGCCGATCGTGACCGTCGTCTCTGCCGGTCTGCTGGCCGCCAGCATCCTCACGAGCCTGCTCGTCGGGGGCGGCAGCCTCACCGTCGTGGCCGTCGTCCTGCTCGTGCTGGCCGTCGCGGTGACCGTCTGGGCCGTCGTCGACGTCGTCTGGTGGACCCTCGGCGGTCGTCGCCGCATCGTCCGGCTGCCGCGCGACCCGGACAGCTGACACCTCTCCGACCCTCGAGACATGCTCGCGAGGGCATGTTCGTGCCCCGCGATCCTGGCAACCGCACAGAGAACTGCGCCGTAAACTCGACCGATGCACCCGACCGGTGCTCACGATCTCCCGGCTGCCGACGACCACCGTTCGTCGCCCGAGCCGGTGCACACGCCCGAGACAATTCGACAGGGAGTCCCGTTGACAGGACACGCCACGACCGGCGCGGCGCCCACCGACGCCGCCTTCTTCGGAGCCGACGCCGCGACCCTCGAGGCCGACGCTGCCGAGCGCGAGGCCGGTGCCGCCTCCGCGGCCGCACGGGACGACGGCGCCGCGGTCCCCGCGGTCGGGGCCGGCAACGCCACCACGCGCCACCGCAACGTCGCGCTGCTCAGCGTCGCGAGCACCATGGCGACCCGCGTGACCACCTCCGCCAGCATCGACGAGAAGCTCCGCCCGGTGCTCAAGCGCCTCAAGCTGCCCACGGGCCTGCTGCAGCGCGTCGCCGGCGTCGAGGAGCGCCGCAACTGGGCCGAGGGCCAGAGCTTCGACGAGGCCGCGATCGACGCCGGCAAGCGAGCGCTGGCCGAGGCCGGCGTCCGGCCCGACCAGGTCGGCCTGCTCATCAACACCTCCGTGACGCGGCCGCACCTCGAGCCCTCGGTGGCCGTCCGGCTGCACCACGGCCTCGGCCTGCCCTCGTCGGCCACGAACTTCGACATCGCGAACGCCTGCCTCGGCTTCGTCAACGGCATGACGCTCGCCGCGCAGCTGATCGACGCCGGCCAGATCGACTACGCCGTGATCATCGACGGCGAGGACGCGGACGACGTCCAGGTCAACACCATCGACCGCCTCCTGACCAAGGGCTACGAGCGCGACGACTTCATGAGCGAGTTCGCGAGCCTGACGCTGGGCTCCGGCGCCGCGGCGGCCGTGATCGGCCGTGCCGACCGCCACCCCGAGGGGCACCGCATCCTCGGCGGCGTCACGCGCGCGGCGACCGAGAACTACGACCTCTGCGTCGGCAGCGTCGACGGCATGTTCACCGACGCGAAGGCCCTGCTCAAGCGCGGCATGGAGCTCGTCGTCTCGGCCTGGAAGGAGGCGGCCCGCGACTGGAACTGGCAGCGCATGGACCGCTACATCATGCACCAGGTCAGCGACGTGCACACCGGCGCCTTCGTCAAGGCCGCGGGCATCGACCGCAAGCGCGTCCCGCTCACCTACCCCACCCTCGGCAACGTCGGCCCGGCGTCGATCCCGATCACCCTCGTCGAGGAGTCGCGCACCCTCGCCAAGGGCGACCGCGTGCTGCTGATGGGCGTCGGCTCGGGCATCAACACCGCGATGATGGAGCTCGCCTGGTGAGTCGCCTGCCCTCGGCCGCGCGGGCGACGTCGCCCGCGACGCTCCCCCCGGCCGGGCTCGACGGCCTCGACCCGTCGTGGTCGCGGCTGGTGACCGTGCCTGCAGGAGGCGCCGAGCGCGTCGAGCGCACGTGGCACCTCCTCGACAACGCCGCCTCCCTCGAGGCACTCGGGGCGGAGCCCGTCGGCACCGTGCTCTGCGTGCACGGCAACCCGACGTGGTCGTACCTCTGGCGTCGTCTCGTGGCCCAGGCGACCGAGGCCGCCGCGTCCGGCCGGCCCGCGTGGCGCGTCGTCGCCGTCGACCAGCTCGACATGGGCTTCTCGGAGCGGACCGGCGTCGAGCGGGGCCTGCCTCAGCGGGTCGCCGACCTCGCCGCGCTCACCACCGAGCTCGGCCTCGAGGGCCCCGTCGTCACGCTCGGCCACGACTGGGGCGGCGTCGTCTCGATGGGCTGGGCGGTCGACCACCCCGGCCAGCTCGCCGCGGTGACGATGCTCAACACGGCGATCCACCAGCCGGCCGACGAGCCGATCCCGGCGCCCCTCCGCCTGACGCTCGCCCGCGGCGTCCTGGGACGCGCGACGGTCGCGACGACCGGGTTCATCGACGTGACGCTCGGGCTCGCCCACCCGCGGCTCAGGGACACCGTCCGTACCGGTTACCGCGCGCCCTACCTGTCGGCTGCACGCCGTGGCGGCGTCGGCGGGTTCGTGGCCGACATCCCCGTCGACCAGCAGCACCCGAGCCGCGCCGAGCTCGACCGGATCGCCGCCTCCCTGCGCGACCTCGCCGTGCCGAGCCTGATGCTCTGGGGCCCGCGCGACCCGATCTTCGGCGACCGCTACCTCGACGACCTCGCCGACCGCCTCCCGCACGCCGACGTGCACCGCTTCGAGGGCGCCGGCCACATGATCGCCGAGGACGTCGACTACGCGGCCGCCGTGCTGACCTGGCTGGGCGACCGGTTCCCCGAGGGGCCGACGCGCGCCTCCTCGGCCGGTGACCGCCGCGCCGCCTCGACCGGCGGCGGTGCAGCGGCGACGACGACGGCGTCCATGGCCACTGACCCGCGAGGAACGGCGGCGACGACCGCCGAGGAGGCGCCGGGCACCGTCCAGGACCGCCCGCTCTGGTCGTACCTCGACTCCCTGGCCGACAGCCCCGAGGCCGCCCTGATCGAGATGGTGCCGCACGGGGCCGCGCGCGGCTCCGGCCCCCGCCGGGTCAGCTGGCAGCTGCTCAGCCGACGCGTGCACGAGATCGCCCTCGGCCTCCGCAAGCACGGCGTGCGACCAGGCGACCGGGTGTCGCTGCTAGTGCAGCCCGGGGCCGACCTCACCGCCGTGCTCTACGCCTGCGTGCGGATCGGGGCCGTGGTCGTCGTCGCCGACGCCGGGCTCGGTGTCCGCGGGCTCACCCGTGCCGTGCGCGGCGCCTGGCCCGACCACGTCATCGGCCAGCTGCCAGGCCTGACCGCGGCACGCGCGCTCGGCTGGCCGGGACGCGTCGTCTCGACCCAGCGGCTCTCGCCCGTCCTGGCGCGCTCGCTCGGCGTCGAGACCTCGCTGCCCGAGATCGCCGCCCTCGGCCGTCGTGCGCACGACGCGATGGCCGAGCTGCCCGAGCCGCCCGTGGCCGAGGCACCCGCCGCGATCCTCTTCACGTCCGGCTCGACGGGGCCCGCCAAGGGCGTCGTCTACCGGCACGGCCAGCTGACCGCGCTGCGGGACGCCCTCGCCGACCGGTACGGCGTCGGGCCCGGCACCGGCCTCGTCGCCGGGTTCGCCCCCTTCGCCCTGCTCGGCCCCGCGCTCGGCGCGACGAGCGTGACGCCCGACATGGACGTCACCTCGCCCCGCACGCTGACCGCCCGCGCCGTCGCGGCGGCGGCCGAGGCGGTCGACGCGACGGTCGTCTTCCTCTCCCCCGCCGCGCTGACGAACGTGGTCGCGACCGCGGACGAGCTCGACGACGCCGGTCGCCGCGCACTCGCCGGGGTGTCGACGTTCCTGTCGGCCGGTGCCCCCGTCTCGGCGACGCTGCTCGCCGCCGCGGGCGACCTGATGCCGGGAGCCGTGCCGCACACCCCCTACGGCATGACCGAGGGACTGCTGATGACCGACGTCACGCTCGACGAGGTCCGCGAGGCCGCGAGCGACCCGTCGGCGAACGGCGTCTGCGTCGGCCGCCCGGCGCCGACCGTGCAGGTGCGCGTCGCTCCGCTCGACGAGGCGGGGCGCGCCTCCGACGCCTTCTCCGACGCCGTCGGCGTCACGGGCGAGATCGTCGTGTCGGCGCCGCACCTCAAGCACGGGTACGACCGGCTGTGGCTGACCGACCGGGCCAGCGTGCGCGGCGTGGGCGACACGACCGGCGTGGGCGGCGCTGCCGCCGGGACCGACGCCTCCTCGGCCGGGTCGTCCGGTCGGTGGCACCGCACCGGCGACGTCGGGCACGTCGACGACCAGGGCCGGCTCTGGGTCGAGGGCCGCCTGCCGCACGTCGTGACGACCGCCTCCGGCCCCCTGACCCCGGTCGCCGCCGAGCAGGCCGTCGAGTCGCTCGCCGGCGTGGCCCGCGCGGCCGTCGTCGGCGTCGGACCGGCGGGCACACAGCAGGTCGGCGTCGTCTGCGAGGGGTCCCCCGCCGTGCGGCGCCCCGGGCTCGCGGCCGCCGACCTCGCCGCCGACGTGCGCGCGGCCGTGCTCGACGCCGTCGGCCACCGCGTCGCCGCCGTGCTCGTCGTGCCGGAGCTGCCGACCGACGTGCGCCACAACAGCAAGATCGACCGCGCGCGCCTGTCTGCGTGGGCGACGTCGGTGCTGTCGGGCGGACGGATGCGCCGCCCGTGAGCGCGCCCGTGGCCGCGCCCGTGGTCGCCGCGCCCGCGCCCGCGCCCGCCGCGCCCGCCGCGCCCTCGCGCGCCGGGCGGGCGGGTTCGTCGTCGGCGGGCCGTCGTGGCCGCCCGTGCGCGACGGGCACGACCGTGCACGCAGGCTCCGTGCCTGCCGCAGCTGCTGCATCTGCCGGGGAGCCGCGGCCGTGAGGGTGCTCGTCACGGGCGCGAGCGGCCTGCTCGGCGGCGCCGTCGCCCGGGCCGTCACGGTGGCCGGGCACGAGGTCACGACATTCCAGCGTCGACCGTCGGGCGTCGCCGGGGTGCGCGACGTCGCCGGCTCCATGACCGACGCCGCGGCCGTCGCGGCGGCGGTCGACGGGCAGGAGGCGGTGGTCCACCTGGCCGCCAAGGTCTCGCTGGCCGGCGACCCGGCCAACTTCGAGGCGGTCAACGTCGGGGGCACGAGCTCCCTGCTCGACGCGATGCGCGCCTCCGGCGTGGCCCGCCTCGTCTTCGTCTCGTCGCCCTCGGTGGCCCACGGAGGCGCCTCGATCGTCGGTGAGGACGCCGCTCCGGCGGCCCCCTCGCGGGCACGCGGCGACTACGCCCGCACCAAGGCCGCGGCTGAGCTGCTCGCCCTCGCCGCCGCGACGGACGACCTGCGCGTCGTCGCCGTGCGCCCGCACCTGGTCTGGGGCCCCGGCGACACGCAGCTCGTCGAGCGCATCGTCGAGCGGGCCCGGCAGGGGCGGCTGCCGCTGCTCGACCACGGGGCCGCCCTGATCGACTCGACCTACGTCGACAACGCCGCCTCGGGCATCGCCGCCGCGCTCGAGCGGGTCGACGCCCTCTCGGGCCGCGCCTACGTGATCACCAACGGAGAGCCGCGCACGGTCGCCGACCTCATGGCGGGGATCTGCGTCGCGGGCGGCGCACCGGTGCCGCGCCTCCGCGTGCCCGCCGGGCTCGCTCGCGTCGCGGGATCGCTCGTCGAGCGCGTCTGGGCCGTGCGGCCCGGCGCCGACGAGCCGCCCATGACGCGGTTCCTCGCGGAGCAGCTCTCGACGGCGCACTGGTTCGACCAGCGACGCACGCAGCACGACCTCCGGTGGACGCCCGGGGTCTCGGTCGACGAGGGCCTCCGCCGCCTGGCCGCCTGGTACGACGCGGGCAGCCCCGCCGTCTGACCCACCCGCGCCCTGACGGGCGCACCCGCACGGCCCAGCGGACCAGTTGCCCGAGAATGCTGCCCCCGCACGTGCGGGGCGACCATCCGGGGCAACTCGTCCGCGCCCACGAGCGCAGCCGCACGATCCGGCGAACGAGTTGCCCCGAAAGGCTGCCCCCGCACGCGCGGGGGCAGCCTTTCGGGGCAACTCGCGCGGGGCGGCACGCGGCTAGATGACCGCGTCGCTCCAGCCGTCGGGGTTGCCGAAGCGGTGCGCCGTGATCGACACGGCCTGCTCGCGCAGGAACGGCAGCAGTTCGAGTCGTCCGGTCGGCGTGACCGGCGCGGCGAAGACCGCGACGGCTGGGTCGCCGCCGAGCGCGTCGGCGAGGGCCGAGGAGGCGGCGCCCCCGTCGGCAGCGCCCGTCACGAGGCGCACGCGCTCGGTCCGCAGCCCGCCCGCCCGGACGCGGTCGTGCCAGGCGTCGTCGCTCTCGACCCGGATCGCCCCGACGCCGAGGCCGAGCGCTGAGACGAACGGCTCGGGCAGGGCCGTGGCGACGGATGCCGTGAACGGCGAGCCCGAGCGCAGGGCGGCGAGCAGCACCCGCACGACGTCGGCGAGGGAGGCGCCCTCGGCAGCGCGAACCGTCACCGCGAGCGGGCGGTAGCGAAGCAGGTCGCGCTCGAGGCCGAGCTGGCTGACGTCGCGGGCGACGCCGAACTCGGCCTGCCAGAAGTGCTCGTCGGTGGCGACGGCCGCGGCGACCAGGTCGGCGTCGGCTCCGAGCGACGGGGTCGCGGCGCGGAGGGCGGCGGCGACGGCCTTGCCGGGCCGCGCCTCCCCCGCCGCAGCGCCCGCGAGGGTCGTGGGCGTCCACGACCCGAGGTGCACGAGGTAGTTCGGTCCTCCCGCCTTGGCGCCGGCACCGACCGACGACTTCTTCCAGCCGCCGAACGGCTGACGACGGACGACCGCGCCGGTGATGCCGCGGTTCACGTAGAGGTTGCCGGCCTCGACGCCGTCGAGCCAGGTCGACAGCTCGGCCGGGTCGAGGGTGTGCAGCCCGGCGGTGAGGCCGTAGTCGGTGGCGTTCTGCAGCGCGATCGCCTCGTCGAGGGTCGCGGCCGTCATGACGCCGAGCACCGGGCCGAAGTACTCGGTCAGGTGGAACTCGCTGCCCGCGGCCACCCCGGCGCGCACGCCGGGCGACCAGAGGCGGCCACTGTCGTCGAGCCGGCGGGGCTCGACGAGCCACGACTCACCCGCGCCGAGCGTCGTCAACGCGCGCTCGAGCTTGCCCGAAGCAGGCTCGATGATCGGGCCCATCTGGGTCGTGGGCTCCGACGGATAGCCGACGCGCATGGTCGACGCCGCGTCCACGAGCTGGCGGCGGAACCGCTCGGAGGTGCCGACCGAGCCGACGAGGATCACGAGGCTCGCGGCCGAGCACTTCTGCCCGGCGTGGCCGAACGCCGACTTGATCACGTCGGCGGCCGCGAGGTCGAGGTCCGCGCTCGGCGTGACGATGATCGCGTTCTTGCCGCTCGTCTCGGCGAGCAGCGGCAGGTCGGTGCGCCAGCTCGTGAACAGCGCGGCCGTCTCGAAGGCACCGGTGAGGATCACGCGGTCGACGGAAGGGTGCGAGACGAGGTGGCGGCCGAGGTCTCCCTCGTCCACGTCGACGAGCCGCAGCACGTCGCGGGGCACGCCCGCCTCCCACAGCGCCTCGACCATCACGGCCCCACAGCGCTTCGCCTGGCCGGCCGGCTTCACGACGACGCTGCTGCCCGCGGCGAGTGCCGCGAGCGTCGAGCCGGCGGGGATCGCGACCGGGAAGTTCCACGGCGGGGTCACGAGCGTCAGGCGCTCGGGCACGAAGTCGGCGCCGTCGACGACGTCGAGCTCCTCCGCGAGGTGGGCGTACCAGTTGGCGAAGTCGATCGCCTCGCTGACCTCGACGTCGCCTTCGGCGACGGTCTTGCCGGTCTCGCTCGCGGCGACCTCCATGAGGTCGGCCCGTCGGGCGGCCAGCGTGACGGCGGCGGCACGGAGCACCTCGGCCCGGCCCGCGCCTCCTCGTGCCGCCCAGGCGGGCTGCGCCGCGACCGCGCCGGCGACGATCTCGTCGAGCACGGAGGCGTCGGTCACCCGTGCCCGCTCGATGAGGTCGACGCCGAGCACCGAGTCGGTCGAGCGACGCTGGATCTCGCGGCCCCACGCGCGGTTGTCGGCCTTGGCGGGGTCGGTGTCGGGCTCGTTGTCGAAGCCGCTGCCGGCCTGACGCGGCCGGAGTGCCTGCGCGTCGTCGAGCCTGCTCTGCACGCGGTGCGGAGCGGGCGCCTCGACGTCGACGTCGGCGAGCGAGGCGAGGAACCGGCCCTTCTCGCGCTCGAACATCGCCTCGTTCGAGGCGAGCTCGAAGACGGCCGACATGAAGTTCTCGCTCGAGGCGTTCTCCTCGAGGCGGCGGATCAGGTAGCTGATGGCGACGTCGAACTCGCGCGGGTGCACGACCGGCGTGTAGAGCAGCAGCCCGCCGACGTCGGCCTTGACGAGCTCGGCCTGGCCCTCGGCCATGCCGAGCAGCATCTCGAACTCGACGCGGCCGCCGACGCCCCGCGCCTCGGCGAGGAGGTGGGCGAAGGCGATGTCGAAGAGGTTGTGGCCCGCGACGCCGATCTTCACCGCGCGCGTGCGCTCGGGCGTCAGCGCCCAGGCGAGGACGCGCTTGTAGTTCGTGTCGCTGGCCTGCTTCGTGTCGTAGGTGGCGAGCGGCCACTCGTGCACGACGGCGTCGACGGTCTCCATGGCGAGGTTCGCGCCCTTGACCACGCGGACCTTGATCGACGCCCCGCCCGCGTCGACCCGTCGGGTCGCCCACTGGGTCAGCCCCTGCAGGGCGCCGAGGGCGTCGGGGAGGTACGTCTGCAGCACGATGCCCGCCTCGAGGCCCTTCAGCTGCGGCTGGTCGAGGAGGCGCGTGAAGACCGCGATCGTCAGGTCGAGGTCGCGGTACTCCTCCATGTCGAGGTTGATGAACTTCGGCTCGCGCGAGCGGGCGGCGAGCTCGTAGAGGGGCGTGAGCTTCTCGACCACGCGCTCGACGGTCTCGTCGAAGGCCCACATCGAGAGCTGGCTGACGATCGACGACACCTTGATCGACACGTAGTCGACGTCGTCGCGCTCGAGCAGCGCCCGGGTGCCCGCGAGGCGGTGCTCGGCCTCGGCGTCGCCGAGCACGGCCTCGCCGAGCAGGTTGAGGTTGAGGCGCGTGCCCTCCGCCTTGATGCTGCTGATGGCCGAGCCGAGCTTGGCGGGCCGGGCGTCGGCGATGAGGTGGCCGACCATGCCGCGCAGCACGCGTCGGGCGACGGGCACGACGACGCCGGGCAGCACGGGGGCGACGACGCCGCCGACCCGGACGGCTCCGCGCATGTACCAGGGCAGGAACGCGGGCACCTGCGACGCCAGGCGCGACAGGTTGCGGGCGGCCACGCTGAGGTCCTCGGGGCGGACGACGCGGTCGACGAAGCCGATGGTGAAGGCGAGGCCCGACTCGTCCTTGAGCACCTGGGCGAGCAGGTGGGCCGAGTCGGTGCTGGGCGCCGACGACGCCTCGTTCGCCCAGCGGCGGGCCAGGGCGACGGCGTCGTCGCCGATCGACTCGGGGAGGGCTGCAGCTGCCGGCCGGGCCGGCTGGTCGATGGTGGTCATGCGGTCACGATAAGACCGGAACTTGCCAGGTGGCAAGGTTTGACACACGACCGTAACGTGGCGGCCGGCGGGTGCCTCCTGCACAGGCGACCGACGCCTCCTCGGCAGGGTCCGCGACCGACCCGTCCTCTGGTGGGCGGGCCTCCCGGCTGGTACTTTCACCTCGTCACCGAACCAGGGGGTCCGGCGACGTCACCCCACGTCGGAGGCGCGCAGATGGCGATGATCGAGGCCTCGGGCCTGACGAAGACCTACCGCTCGAAGTCGGGCCCGGTGCACGCGCTGACCGGCTTCGACCTCACCGTGCCCGAGGGCACCGTGAAGGCGCTGCTCGGGCCCAACGGCGCCGGCAAGACGACCGTGGTCAAGATGTTGACGACGCTCGAGGTGCCCGACTCGGGCACGGCGCAGATCAACGGCATCGACGTCGTGGGCGACCCGCAGGCCACCCGCCGCACCATCGGCGTCTCGGGCCAGTACGCGGCGGTCGACGAGAACCTCACCGGGTTCGAGAACCTCGACATGATCGGCCGGCTCTACCACCTCGGCGCGAAGGTGTCGCGCGAGCGGGCCCGCGAGCTGATCGACGTGTTCGACCTCTCGGCCGCCGGCGACCGCCCGGTCAAGGGCTTCTCGGGCGGCATGCGCCGACGGATCGATCTCGCGGGCGCCCTCGTGACGAACCCGCGCGTGCTGTTCCTCGACGAGCCGACGACCGGGCTCGACCCCCGCAGCCGCCTCGCCCTGTGGGACATCATCACCTCCCTCGTCGCCGGCGGCACCACGGTGCTGCTGACGACCCAGTACCTGGAGGAGGCGGACCGGCTGGCCGACGACATCGCCGTCATCGACGGCGGGCGCGTCATCGCCGAGGGCACCGCCGACCACCTCAAGGCGCAGGTGGGCGGGCACCGCCTCGTCGTGGCGCTCGTCGACGAGGCGCGCGCGCCCCAGGCCCTCGAGGTGCTGCGGCGGCACGGCGACGCCGAGCCGACGCTCGGCAGCGACGGCCGCCAGGTCGAGGTCGCCGTCACCGACGGCCCGACCGCGCTGCAGCGCACCCTGGCCGACCTCGGCGCCGCGGGCATCGAGCTGCACGACGCCGGCATGCGCCGCCCCACGCTCGACGACGTGTTCCTGCAGCTGACCGGGCGCAAGGCCGTCGACGACGACGACGACCCCGACACGGGCTCGATCGCGACGGGGAAGACGAGCAGGACGAGCAAGAAGGAGGCGCGGCGATGACCACGACGAGCGCGCTCGCGCAGACCCTCACGCCCCTGGGCCCCACGGGGCTCGGCACCTGGGCCTCCGACGGGTGGACCGTGACGAAGCGCAACCTGATCAAGGTCAAGCGCTCGCCCGACATGCTGATCTTCGCGGTGCTGCAGCCGATCATGTTCGTGCTGCTGTTCAGCCAGGTCTACGGCGGCGCGATCGCCGTGCAGGGCACCGACTACACGCAGTTCCTGATGGCGGGCATCTTCGCCCAGACCGTCGTCTTCGGCTCGACCTTCTCGGGCGCCGCGATGGCGCAGGACCTGAAGGAGGGCATCATCGACCGGTTCCGTACCCTGCCGATGAGCCCGTCGGCGGTGCTCATCGGCCGGACGAACAGCGACCTCGCGCTCAACTCGATCTCGATGGTGATCATGATGCTCACGGGGCTCGCGGTCGGCTGGCGGGTGAACACGCCGCCGCTGATGTTCCTCGGGGGCATCGCGCTCTTGCTGCTGTTCAGCTACTCGTTCAGCTGGGTGATGGCGCTGCTCGGCATGAGCGTCAAGACCCCCGAGACGATCAACAACGCGTCGTTCATGGTCCTGTTCCCGCTCACGTTCATCTCGAACGCCTTCGTGCCGAGCGACACGCTGCCGACGGTGCTGCGCGTCTTCGCCGAGTGGAACCCGGTGTCGTCGCTGGTGCAGGCCGCCCGCACGTCGTTCGGCAACCTCGGCGAGACCCCCGTGCCCGACATCTGGACGCTGCAGCACCCGTACGTCACCGTGCTCGTCGGCCTCGCGGTCATGCTCGTCGTGTTCGTGCCGCTGAGCATCCGCAAGTTCCAACGGATCAGCTCGAAGTAAGGCACGGCCCGGCGGATCAGCTCGGGGCGGCGGCGACCTGCTCGCGCACGGCGTCGTCGAGCTGCTCGGTCGGCACGGTCACGACCGTGCCGATGACGAGCCGCATCAGGTCGGCAACCTGCACCTCGTCGCGTCGGTACAGCCACTGCAGTTGTAGGCCGTCCTGCACGGCCAGCACGACACGGGCCGCCGACTCGGCGGTGAAGCCGTCCCGCAGCCAGCCATGCGCCTCCGCGACGGCGAGGTACGCCGAGGTCGAGCCGATGATCCGGTCGTAGTGGTCGGCGTAGTAGTCGTGCGCCGGGTGGTCGCTCGACGTCGCCTCGGCCGACGCCGTGATGAACAGCGAGATCACGGCGGGCACGTCGACGTTGTACTCGGCGAGCGCGACCAGCTCGGCCAGGCGCATGCCGCCCTCGTCGTCGAAGTGCTGCCGGAGGCGCTCGTCGCGTCGACGGAGGACGGCCATGAGGAGCTCGTCCTTCGTCGCGAAGTAGTGCATCAGCGACTGGTGCGAGACGCCGCAGGTGCGCGCGATCTCGCGCAGCGAGGCGCCGTGGAAGCCGACCTTGCCGAACACCGGCAGGGCCGCCTCGAGGATCGCCTCGCGCTTGGCGACGCCCTTGCGGTAGCGGCCGGGCGGGGCGGGCGCGGGCGGCTGCTCGACGACGGACTCGTCCGAGGCGGCGGTGGGCTCGTCGAGTGCGGACATCGGGGCCAGCCTAGGGCGGGCTGCCGACGATCGCACCGCCTCGGGTGCCCCCATGCGCCGAGCGTAGGCTCGCCGCGTGAGGTGGTCGCTGCTGCGCATCCCGGCGTTCCGCGCCCTGTGGGTCGGACGCCTGCTGTCGTGGGTGGTCGGCGGCCTGGCCCCCCTCGCCCTGGTCTTCGCGGCCGTCGACCTCGGCGCGGACGCGACGCAGCTCGGCCTCGTCGTGGCGGCCCGTGCGGTGCCGAACGTCGTGCTCGTCCTCGTGGGCGGCGCCCTCGCGGACCGGCTGCCGCGGCGCCTGGTGGCCACCGCCTCCTCGGTGGTCTCGGCCGCCTCCCTGGTCGCTGCGGGGGTGCTGCTGCTGACGGGGAGCGAGACCCTCGTGACGCTGGCCGTCGCGGCGGCCCTGACGGGCGCAGCCGCCGCGTTCTTCGGCCCCGCCTCGAGCGCGATGCTCCGCGACGTGCTCGTCGAGCCCCTCGTGCGCGACGGCACCGTCCTCGCGCGGATCAGCATGAACGTCGGCCTGATCGTCGGCACGGCCCTCGGGGGCGCGCTCGTCGGCGTCGCGGGGACGGGCAGCGCGCTGCTCGTCGGCGCCGGGCTGTCGGTGGCGGCGGCGCTGGCGTTCGCGCGCGTCCCGCGGTCGGTGACCGGCGCCTCCGGCTCGGGGTCGCTGCTGCACGACCTGGGCTCGGGGATCGGCTTCGTCGCGCGGTCGCCGTGGCTGCGGGCGACGCTGGCGCTCGCGTTCGTGCACCAGCTCAGCTTCGCCGGCGGGGTGCAGGTGATCGGGCCGCTCGTGGCGGACGAGTCGTTCGGCCGGGTGCTGTGGGGCTTCGCCGGGGCGGTGCAGACCCTCGGCCTCGTCGTCGGGGCCGTCTGGGCGGGCCGGCTGCGCGGGCGCCTGAGGCTTGCGGTCGCGTGCCTGGCGACGGCGGCGCTGGTGCTGCCCCTGGTGCTGCTCGCCGGCGCGCACGTCGACCAGCCGGAGGTGCTGGACGCGCCGTACGTCGACCCGCTGCACTGGGCGTTCTGGCTCTGCCTCGGCCTCTTTTTGTCGAGCGTCGGCCTCGAGCTGTTCACGGTGCCGCTCGACGTGGCGATCCAGACCCTCGTGCCGCGCGCCTACCTCGGCCGGGTGTTCGGGGCCCTGACGCTCGCGACGCTGGCCGGGATCCCCGTGGGCGAGCTGGTCGTCGGGCCCCTCGCCGACCGCTTCGGCACGCCGGGAGCCCTGTTCACGCTGGCCGGCCTGATCGCCGTCGTGGCCGTGGCCGTGGCCCTCAGCCCGCGGGTGCGCCGCATCGACGCACCCGCGGTCCTGTCAGCGGACGAGCGGGTCGATCAGGAGCCGTTCGATCAGCGGTAGTAGCCGCGCGCGATGGCCTCGGCGTACTTGCGCACGTCCGGGCCGGGCTCGTAGTCGATGAACCGGCCCTTGAGGCGCTCGTTCAGCGCGGCGAAGGCGGGCTCCCAGTCGTCGCCCTCGTGCTCGGCCGCGACCTCGCGGACGGCGTCCTGCAGCACGCGGTCGGCGTCGGTGAGCATCTTGTCGCGGGCTTCCTGGTTCCAGGTGACGTCGGTCAGATCTGCCATGGTGCTGTCCCCTACTTCTTCTTCGAGAGGGCCGACTCCTTGTGAGCCGCCTCCGCGTCGGTCTTGTCGCTCTTCACGATGAAGTACGGCTCGTCGCCCGAGGCCTTGAAGGTCTGGCCGTCGAACTGGAACTCCTTCACGCGCTTGTCCACCACGGTGCCGTGGGTCTCGCCCTGCGGCGTGTTCCACGTCACGTGGTCGCCCTTGCTGAACGTCATCGTGCCTCCTCAGGCTGTCGGATGCGCTGGACGGTACCCGCGCCTCCTCGGGCCTTCTCGGGCGGGGCACAGGCAGGGCGGGCGGCAGGGTCGGTCCGGCTGCGTGAGCCTGCGTGGCTGGCTGCGTCAGCCTGCGTGGCTGGCTGCGTCAGCCGCGCAGCGCGTCGAGCGCGGCAGCCACTCGCCGCTCGCGGGTCGCGTCCGTCCTCGCGTCGGCGATCGGCAGCGTCAGGGCCTTCTGCCTGCTGGGCGACAGGGCCTCGAAGGAAGCGCGGAGGGCGTCGTCCCCGGCCCACGCCTCGGCGAGCACGGCGGGCACCTCGACCACCCGGGGCTCCGTGTCGAGCGCCAGCGTCACCTCCACCTGCTGGCCGCCGACCAGCCCGGACGCCCGACGGTGCTCGGCGCTGAGCGACAGGAGGAGCTGGCCGCCCATGCTGCCCACCGTGTTGCGGTACGTGTAGGGCTCGGTGGGGGCGTCGCCGGTGCCGTGCACCGTCACGACGACGGCCGGGCGCTTCCCGGCGCCGAGCACCGCGAGCTCGTCGGGCGGCACCACGAGTCCGGTGACGCCCGGGCGGGCCTCGAACACGACGGTGGGGAAGGTGACAGGAGGCACGGAGTCGGTCATGGGCAGAGGGTAGGGCGCTCGCGCGTATGCGGGGAAGGGGCACAGACGAGGAGGGCGGCGCCTGCGGGACCGCGGCCGCGGCTCCTCGACCGTGACCGCGCCTCCTCGACCGTGACCGCGCCTCCTCGTCCCGGCCCGTGCCTCCTCGTCAGACGGAGATGCCGCCGTCGGTCGTGATCAGCTGGCCGGTGACCCAGCGGCCCTCGGGCGACATCAGGAACCGGACGGTGCGCGAGACGTCCTCGGGGGTGCCGAGGCGGCCCGTCGGCTGCATCGCGGTCAGCGTGCGGCGGGTGTCGTCGTCCATCCAGCCGGTGTCGACCGGTCCCGGGTTGACGGCGTTCGACGAGATGCCGACGTGGGCCAACTCGCGGGCAGCGGCGATCACGATGCGGTCGAGGGCGCCCTTGCTCGCGCCGTAGGGCAGGTTGTGGACGGTGTGGTCGCTCGTGAGCGCCACGACGCGGGCGCCGTCGGGCAGCTCGTCGAGGGGAGGCAGCTGCTCGGCGAGCGCCTTGATGCTCAGCCAGGCGGCGCGGGTGTTCACGGCGAAGTGCCGGTCGAAGGACTCGACGGAGGTGTCGAGGATCGACGAGTCCACGCCCTGCGAGTGCGACAGGACGAGGCCGGAGACGGGCCCGAGGTCGGCGTTCACCTGCGCGAGGAGACGGGCGGGGGTCGCCGCGTCGGAGAGGTCGGCCTGGTAGACGCGGACTCGCCGCCCGAGGCCCTCGATCTCGGCGACCAGCTCGGAGAGGTCGCCCGGCCTGGCTCCCCAGCTCATCGAGTCGTCGTACGGGTCCCAGGTAGCGAGGGCGAGGTCCCAGCCGTCGGCGGCGAGGTCACGGGCGATGGCCCGCCCGATGCTCTCGCGCCGTCCGGCGCCGGTCAGGAGGCAGGTCTTCATCGACATGCAGCCAGCGTAAGGGGCTGGCCGCCTCGCGTGACGTTCACGTTCTCCTTCGACCTCGCGCTCGCCCTCGCCCTCGCCTCGCTCCGATCGACTATCGAGTTGCCCCTTCCTGCTGCCTCATTCCGCGTGAGGCAGCAGAAAGGGGCCAGTCGCCCGGCTCGTCGAGCGAGGTCAGCGAGCGAGCTCGTCGCACGAGGTCACGGAGCGAGGTCGTCGAGCAGGGCGGCGAGCCGGTCGAGGTCGCGCCCGACGGCCTCGACGTCGGCGGTGAAGTCGGCGTCGGAGGTGCCCGCCCGCCTGAAGAGGGTGAAGACCACTTCGCTGCCCTGGTCGTTGGCCAGCACGCGGAGGGGGTTGTGCACGACGGTGCCGTCGGGCAGCGTGACGTCGTGGTCGAGCACGCCGAGCTCGACGGGCCCGGTGAACGCCACCTCGACGACGCCCATCGGCGAGTCGGCGAGCCACCGCCCGCCCTCCTGCCGGACGCCGCTGCTGAGGCCGGCCGCCCACGACGGCAGCTGAGCCGGGTCGCCCGCGACCCGCGACACGGCGGCGACGTCGTGCTCGATCGGACGGGAGACGTGCACGGCGGGCCAGGTCATGCGGGGACGGTACCAGCGGGCCTGCCGCACCGCCACGACGCTCGGGTTGCCCCTTCGCGGGCTTCTGGGCCCCGTCAGGCCCCGCAAAGTGGCAAGCCACTCGCCCCTGCCGCGGGGACGAGCGCGTTGAGCTCGTCGACCAGCCGGGCCATCCGGTCGACTCCGAGCCTGAGCACGAGGGACTCCGAGAACCAGTGCGCCCAGACGTCCTCGACGTCACGCACGGTCACGGCCCCCTCTGCGAGGAGCACACGGGCCAGGTCGAGGGCCTCCGGCTCGTACTCGTCTGCCGGAGGCCCCTCCGGCGTGCCGGGCTCGAGACCGTACGGGTCGACCGCGGTGAGGACGGCCAGGACCGCCGCGACGGTCAGCCGGTGGCGGCGGGTCCTCTCCCTCATCCGACGATCATGCACCAGGGCACAGGCTCGGCGAGCGCGTCGGACGGCCGGGAGGCCTGCGGACGGGCTCGACGCCTCAGCCGGAGCCGGCGCTGTCGGCCGGCTGCTCACGGGTCCGGACGACCCGCAGCAGGAGCAGCACGGTGACGAGCCCCCCGAGGGAGCCTCCGACGACGAGCCCGAGGCCGTCCGTCGGATCAGCCCGGGACCACCCCGCCAGTCCGACCGCCACTCCCACGGTCAGGAGGACCGTGGCGGAGAGCAACACGACGACGTGGACCTCGCCCGGAGAGCCCCGCCGCGCACCCACCCTCGCGATGCCCCAGGCGCACGCCGCCACGACGACGCCGAGAGGGAGGCCGACCACGGCCGCCGCGGCCACGAGGAAGGCCAGGCTCCAGAGAGCCGTGCTCGCCGGTTCGCCCGGAGCCGACTGCGGCAGGCCCTGGCCCACGAGGGAGCACGTCATCGCGAGGGCGCCGGTGAGGGCACCTCCGAACAGGCCGGCTCGCCACGTCTGGCCCCAGGTGATGCGGGCGGTCCGCCTCGGCGAGCGACGCCTCCTACTCACCGGAGGCCCGCCGAGAGAGCCAGCGGGGCAACCGGGAACGCCACGCAGCTCGGCGAGCGCGGCGGGCGGCGTCCCGGTGCGCCTCCTCGTGGGCACGGCGCGCACGGTCCATGATCTCGTCGCCCCTGGTCGGGGGGGGCCATTCGCGCCCCGGCGTCGAGAAGAGGCCGATGCCGACCACCATGAAGGTCGCCCCCGAGAGGACGACGAGCAGGGGATGCCCCCGGCCCCCGTCGCTCGGAGCACCCGACAGCCACTGGTCCGTGGCCCACAGGCCGACGACGAGGACGACCGCTCCGAGGACGACGAGGAAGACACCCGACACACGCCATCTCCACACGCTGCGACCCTAATGCCCGCGCCGCGCCTGCCAACGGTTGACGAAGAAGACCACGATCCCGAGGGTGGTCAGTACGAGCCCCATGACCAGCCACACGATGTCGTCGCCGGGGCTGCGCCCGATCGCCGCCCGGACGACGAGGAACGACCCGACCACGACCGCCACACAGGGCAGGACGTCGCGCAGGGGGTTGAACCTCAAGCGTCGGAACCGCCTCGGGACCGGCTTCTCGCCGTCGGTGCTCTCGCTCATGTGCGTCAGCATGCCAGGCGGGCCGGGCCAGCCAGCAGGAGGCGCGGGTCAGCGGCCGCGGCGCGGGCGGCTGCGGCCGGTGCCGCGCTGCGGCCCGCCGCGACCGCCGGGCGGCGTCTTCTTCTGGCCGGGCCCCGAGCCGCGACCGCCGGCCGCGCCCTTGCCGCCCGCGGCGCCGCCCTTGCCGGGACCCTTGGCCTTGGCGGCGGGCGCCTCCTGGGCGTCGTCGTCGCGCCTCCTCGACCGGCTGCTGTTGCGGGTGCGTCCGCGGACGACCCCGATGAAGTCGTCGATGTCGTCGTCGAGCTCGCCGATCGGCCAGACGAGCGCGATCGTCGTCGGCGGCACGTCGGAGAGGAACCGGTGCGTCACGCCCGAGCGTCCGTGCAGCCGGGCGAGCGACTGCGGCATCACGGCGACGCCGGAGCCGGTCGCGACCACCTCGATCGCCTGCGCCTCGTCGAGGGCCGGGTCGAGATCGTGCCGTACCTCGCCGGAGAGGTCGGCCAGCGAGAGCTCGTCGTCCTTGCCCGCGGCGGCCAGCGGGTGCTCCTTGCCGAAGCAGACGACGGCGCGCTCCTCGTAGAGCGCGATGGACGAGAAGTCGTCGCCGAGCGCCAGCGGCAGCCGGGCCAGCACCATGTCGACGCGGTCGTCGCCGCGGAGCACGTCGAGCACCTCGGTCGCGTCGCCCGTCACCTCGACGACGTCGAGGGGCAGGTCGTCGCGCCGCTCCTCCCAGAGCCGAGACCACTTCGAGAGGGTCACGCCGGGCACGAAGCCGATGCGGAAGGAGGCGCGGCTCGGCTCGGTCGTCATCGCGCCAGGCTACCGGGCGGCCTCCGTCCCCCGGCCCTGGCCCGTGCCTCCTCCCGTGTCAGGCGCCCCTGTCGCCCGTCCACAGGCGTGGGCGGCGGCCCCGGCTCCGGTCCGCCCGGGCGGTACCCTTGCGGGATGACCTCGGAGACCCCCAGCGGCAAGAGCCCGCAGACCCTCAAGCCCTTCACGGCCGCGAAGAAGCTCGGGGTGCACCTGCCGGCGACCCCCGAGTCGTTCCAGGCCAGCCCCGTCACCCGCGAGGAGTTCGCCGAGCTGACCGCGAACCCGCCCGAGTGGCTCGCCGAGCTGCGTCGCACCGGCCCGCACCCGCGCCCGGTCGTCGCGCAGAAGCTCGGCGTCACGATCTCGGGCCTCGCCCGTGCCGGCGTCGACGACGCGCTCACCACCGACCAGATCCACGCCCTCCTCGAGGAGATGCCGCAGTGGCTGGTCACCGAGCGCGCCAACCTCGCCGAGGTGCGCGACGAAGAGCTGCGCGTCAAGGAGCGCGACGCCGGCCGTGCCGTGCTGCGCGCCGAGCGCGAGGCCGCCGAGCAGGCCGAGCAGGAGCGCCGCGGCCTTTGACGGCCTGCGGCCCCCTGCCCGGCCCGGCCCCGACCCCGGTCCGGGCCGCACCCTCCCCTCCCCTCCGGTCCCTGGTCTCGCCGGGGCAGTAACGTCTGCTCCATGTCCTTCAACGACGACACCCGCATCGACAGCAGCAAGGTCAAGCGCGCGGGCCGCGGCCGCACGACCGGCATCGCCGCGGGCGGGGTCGGCATCGTCGGCGTCATCGTCGTCGCGCTGATCAGCCAGTTCACCGGCGTCGACCTCTCCGGACTCGTCGGCGGTGCGCAGGTCGGCCCGGCACAGCAGATCGAGGGCGAATCGCTCGAGGGCTGCTCCACGGGCGCCGACGCGAACGCGAGCATCGACTGCCGCATGGCGGGGGCCGCCGACTCGCTCGACACCTACTGGGCCTCCGCCGCTCCCGAGGTGGGCATCCAGGGCTACGCGAGGCCCGAGTTCTTCCTCTTCACCTCCTCCGTCGACACGGGCTGCGGGGGCGCCACCAGCGCCACCGGACCCTTCTACTGCCCGCCCGACCGCGCGCTGTACGTCGACACCGACTTCTTCGACCAGCTGCGCGAGCAGTTCGGCGCCTCGGCCGGGCCCCTCGCCCAGATGTACGTCGTCGGGCACGAGTGGGGCCACCACGTGCAGCAGCTCAGCGGCGCCTTCGACCGCGCCGACCGCAGCCAGACGGGCCCCGGCTCCGACACGATCCGCCTCGAGGTGCAGGCCGACTGCTACGCCGGCGCCTGGGTGGGCTCCGCGACGACGATCCAGAACGAGTACGGCGAGACGTTCCTCGAGCCCGTGACGCGCGAGCAGGTCGCCGACGCGCTCGACGCCGCCGCCGCGGTCGGAGACGACCGGATCCAGGAGGCGTCGGGCGGCCGGGTGGACCCCGACACCTGGACCCACGGCTCCGCCGCTCAGCGCACCAAGTGGTTCGAGGCCGGTCGCGCCGGCGGCCCCACGGCCTGCGACACCTTCAGCGTGCCGACGAGCGAGCTCTAGCCGGACCGAGCGCCGCTCGGTGGCACCGGTGCTGCCCCAGGCCGTCCCGCGAGCGCAGGCAGAACTCCCAGCCCGTTCCCGACCCGCCGCGCCTCCGCAGGAGCAGACTCGGCTCACGTCGCGAGGAGGCACGCCATGGACAAGACAGGCAGAGCAGTGGAGTACGACCGGTACGGGGAGATCGACGAGCTGCACTTCGTCGCGCAGCAGCTTCCGGTCCCGGCCGACGACGAGGTCGTCGTCGAGGTCGTGTGCGCCGGGCTGAACCACATCGAGAACTTCACCCGCGCGGGCGACTTCCAGGACCGCCTCCCGCAGACGTTCCCGGCCCACCAGGGCTCGTGCTTCGCGGGCATCGTCAAGAAGCGCGGCTCGGCGGTGCGCGACCTCGCGGTCGGCGCCGAGGTGATCGGCCACGCCGTCGGTGGCGGCGCCCACGCCACGTGGATCACCGTCCCGGCGACCGCGGTCGTCCGCAAGCCGAGCAGCGTCTCGTGGGAGGTCGCGGGCGGGCTCTACCTCGCCGGCGCCACCGCGTACGACATCGTCCGCTCGCTGCACCTCGGCGAGGGCGACGTCGTCGTCATCACGGCCGCGGCGGGCGGCGTCGGCCACATCGAGTGCCAGCTCGCGCTGGCCGCCGGAGCCAAGGTGATCGGCACCTGCAGCCCCGGCAACCACGACTACCTGCGCCAGATCGGCGTCACCCCCGTCGACTACGGCGAGGGCCTGCAGGAGCGCATCGAGAAGGCCGCGGGCCGCCCGGTCACGGCGTTCATCGACAACTTCGGCGGTGACAACCCGGCGCTCAGCACCGCGCTCGGCGTGCCCGAGTCGCGCTTCAGCTCGAGCGAGCACCGCCTCGACGTCGAGATCCGGTTCATCACCGCCGAGCGCGGCGACACCGAGCCGTCGATGATCCTGGCGGCGCTCGCGAAGCTGATCGCCGACAACAAGGTGCGGGTGCTGATCTCGGGCTTCTACCCGTTCGACAACATCGCGCAGGCCTACGAGGACCTCGCCGAGCACCACTCCCGTGGCAAGGTCGTCGTCGGCATGCAGCCCGTCGAGACCGGCGCCCGCTCGCACTGGTACCTGTCGGCGAAGGCCCGCACGCTCGCCGAGCAGCGCGGCTAGGACCGGCTCACCACCGTCGAGTGGTCAGTCCTGGNGAGCTAGGGGCGGCGGAGGAGTGCGCCGGGCGCGCGCACGGTCGCGGCCGCGACCCGCATCGCGTCCGTGAGCGCCGCCTCCCAGTCGACGCTCCCCGGGCCCGCCGACCGCGCGAGCGACGACGCCACCACGGAGGCGAACGTCGCGTCGCCCGCGCCCATCGTGTCGACGACGTCGCCGTCCAACGACGCGATGCCCTGCCGCAGCGGCGCGTGCCCGGCGAGCGTCAGGCTGGCCCCGTCGGAGCCGCGCGTCGCGAGCACTCCCCCGGCGCCCGCCGCGAGCAGCGCTTCCTGCCACTCGTCGAGCGTGCCGCCGGCGACCAGCGCCGCGTCGTCCTCGCCGATCTTGACCAGCAAGGAGGAGGCGGCGGCGCGGGCGAAGCCGGTCGCGAATGCCTCGGGGTCGCGCAGGAACCCGGGGCGCGGGTTCGGGTCGACGACGAGCCGCCGCGGCTCCGCGCCCACGGCGGCGAGCAGCCGCTCGGTCAGCGGGGCGTCGTCGAACGGGTACGAGCTGACGGCCACGAGCGGCGCGGCCGCGATCGCGGCGAGCTGGGCCTCGCCGAAGTCGAGGCCGCGGGCGACGGCCGCGTCGCTGAAGGCGTAGGTCGGCTCGCCGTCGACGCGCTCGCTCACCGCGCGGCCGGTGCCGAGAGGGTTGGTCGTGGCGACGAGCTCGACGCCGTGCTCGGCCAGGTACGAGCGGATCGACGCCCCGTCGGCGTCGTCGCCGACCGAGGCGAGCAGCGTGGTGGCGACGCCGAGCCGGGCGAGCCCGACGGCGACGTTGAGGCCGGCGCCGCCGACGTGGTCGTCCGATCCGGAGGGGGTGCGCAGCTCATCGATGAGGGCGTCGCCGATGACGACGACGCGGCGTGCAGACTGGTCCATGTCGACACCCTACGGGCGGCTCGGGCGGGCGCAGGCCGCCGGCGCACCGGACGGGCGAGCCCCGTCGCCGCACCGGGCTCCCGTCGTGCGGCCCTCGCCCCTCGCCCGCCCGGACCGGGCGCCGCACTACGCTGGCGCGGTGACTGACTACGCTCTGGCCGTCGACGTCGGCGGCACCAAGGTCGAGGCCGCGCTCGTCGCGGCCGACGGCGTCCTCTCCCTCGGCAGCCGCGACCGCCGCCCCACCGGCCACGACTCGACGAGCGACCAGCTGGCCGACGCCGTCCGCGACGTCGTCCGCCACGCGCTCGCGGCGCTCGGCGACGACGACGTCCTCGTCGGCGCCGGCATCGGCAGCGCGGGCCCGGTCGACCTCGTCGAGGGCACGGTCTCGCCGATCAACCTTCCGTCCTGGCGCGGCTTCCCGCTGCGCGCGCTCGTCCTCGAGCTGTTGGCCGAGGCCAGCGACAGGCCCGACGCCGACACCGCCGACCTCCCCGTGACCCTCCGCCTCGACGGCGTGAGCCTCGCCCTCGCCGAGCACTGGGTCGGCGCCACGCAGGGCGTCGACAACGCCGTCGCCATCACCGTCTCGACGGGCGTCGGAGGCGGGCTCATCGTGAACGGCCGCCTCCTCTCGGGCGGCACCGGCAACGCCGGCCACATCGGCCAGATCCAGATCGCCGACCGCCCCGCCGGCGAGAACGCCTGGGCCGCCACCCTCGAGGTCATCGCCTCGGGCCCCAACGTCGTGCGCTGGGCGCAGCAGCAGGGCTGGCAGGGCGAGCGAGGCGAGGACCTCGCCGCCGGGTACGTCGCCGGCGACGAGATCGCCGTCGCGGCCGTGCGCCGCTCGGCGAACGCCGTCGGCGAGGCCATCTCGTCCGTGACGACGCTGCTCGACCTCGACGTCGCCGCGATCGGCGGGGGCTTCTCTCGTGTGAGCGACGACTACCTCGACCTGGTCAGGGCCACCGTCGAGGAGGCGCCCGTCAACGGCTACGCCCGTCGCGTCCGCGTCGTCCGCTCCGGCCTCAGCGACGAGAGCCCGCTCGTCGGGGCCGCCGCCCTCGTCTGGCAGGCCGACCTGCTCGGCTGAGCCCGCGCCTCCTGCGGCTCCGTCCGAGTCCGGACGAAGGCTGTGTGAGAACGGTTCCCGTCAGGAGCCGGTGTCGGCGGCCGTGCCTAGGCTGGACGCATCCCCACGACGACGTCGGGATCCCGCGCGCCCGCACCCGGGTGCGCACGACCCGCCACCACACGGAGGTATCTCCATGCCCACCACCGTCCCCGTCATCCAGACCCCCTCGGCCGGCGCGCCCTTCGAGCGCTCGACCATCCAGCTGCGCGACGTCGGCCCGAACGACGTCCAGATCGACATCGCCTTCGCCGGCGTCTGCCACAGCGACATCCACCAGGCCCGCGAAGAGTGGGGCAAGGCCATCTTCCCGATGGTCCCCGGCCACGAGATCGCCGGCGTCGTCACCCAGGTCGGCTCCGACGTGAGCAAGCACAAGGTCGGCGACCGCGTCGGCATCGGCTGCTTCGTCGACAGCTGCCGCGAGTGCGAGAACTGCATCGCGGGCGAGCAGCAGTTCTGCGTCAAGGGCAACGTGCCCACCTACAACGGCCGCCAGTACTCGGGCGAAGAGACCTACGGCGGCTACGCCAAGCAGATCGTCGCCGACGAGAACTACGTGCTGTCGATCCCCGAGGGCATCGCGCTCGACGAGGCCGCGCCGCTGCTCTGCGCCGGCATCACGACCTACTCCCCCCTGAAGCACTGGGGTGCCGGCCCCGGCAAGAAGGTCGCCGTCGTCGGCATGGGCGGCCTCGGCCACATGGCCGTCAAGATCGCGCACGCCATGGGCGCCGAGGTCACCGTCATCAGCCAGACGCTGTCCAAGCAGGAGGACGGCCTCAAGCTCGGCGCCGACCACTACTACGCGTCGAGCGACCCTGAGACCTTCAAGCAGCTGCGCAGCTCGTTCGACCTGATCATCAACACGATCTCGGCCGACATGGACATCGACGCCTACGCCCGCACCCTCCGCCTCAACGGCACGATGGTGTTCGTCGGCCTGCCCGAGAACCCGCAGTCGTTCGGCGCCGGCTCGCTCATCGGCGGCCGTCGCAGCCTCGCCGGCTCGAACATCGGGGGCATCCCCGAGACGCAGGAGATGCTCGACTTCTGCGCCGAGCACCACATCGGCGCCGAGATCGAGACGATCAGCGCCGACGACATCGACGACGCCTACGAGCGCGTCGTCGGCAGCAAGGTCCGCTACCGCTTCGTGATCGACACGGCCACGATCTAGCACCTGCACGACGAATGCCCCCTCCCGCACCGGGAGGGGGCCTTCGTCGTCTGTGGCGCAGGGATGCGTGGCTCGGCTCGCCGACGGACCACCCCGAACCAGCGTGAAAGGGACGGCGAACGCCGATCCGGCCAGCCGGCCAGGTCGACGACGCAGCACCGAGGAGGCGCGGGTCGCCTACCGCGGGTCGGCGGGCGTGTTGAATCGGTGCAGCCAGCCGGCGAACTCGCCGAGCTCGTCGTCGGTCCAGCCCTCCACGTGGCTGCGGAACACGGCGCGGTTCTCGTGCCGCACCTCCAGCATCCGGGCCTCGGCGCGGTCGGTGCTGCCGAGCGTCATCACGCGGCCGTCGGCGGCGTCGGGCACGACGTCGACGAACCCCGCCTCGCGCAGCAGGGCGACCTGGCGGCTGACGGCGCTCTTGTCGAGGGCCATCGCCTTGACGATGTCGCCAGCGGTGCAGGGCTGGTGCTTCATGACGTAGCGGAGCACGTAGAACGCGGTGGGCGGCACGTCCGGGTCGAACCGGGAGGCCGCCGCGGCGATCGTCCGCTTGGCCTCGACCATCATCGAGCCGATCTCGTCGACGACGCTCGCCATCAGGCCCTCGCGGCCGTCGTCGTCCGGGCTGGCCAGCCGCGGTGCGGTGACGCCGACCGGGCGCGGTGCGTCTAGCACCGCGCCCGCGGGCGTGCCGTCATCGGTCGGCTGCGACATCCTTCTCCTCGACCAGGGACGAGAACACCGGGCTCTCGGCCAGTTCGTCGTCCGACACGGGGTGGCCTGCCACCTCGGCGGCACCGGTGGCGATGATGGTGTCGATGGTACCGGTGCCCGTCGTGGCGTGGGAGTGGTGGCGTCGCCCGGCCGCGGCCGCCGCCGGAGCCGTGCGCGTGTCCCTCCCCGTGCCCGCAGGGTCGACGACGGGCTCGTCGTCGCCCTGGTCGACGGGCGACGTGGGAGCGGGCGTCGAGGCGCCGTCGGTCGTGCTGGCGGGTGCACTCGACACGGACGGGGCGAGCCCTGCCGTGGCCGCGACGCCCTTCTCGACCGCCGAGGCGTCGTCAGGGTCGGCAGCAGCCGCACCGGCACCAGCAGCACCGGAACCAGCCGCACCAGCACCGTCACCCGACGCGGCAGCCCGCTGGATGCCGGTCTTGGTGCCGAGCTCGACGTTCGGCAGCAGGCAGACGAACACGATGGTGATGACGGCGAGCGGTGCCGCGATGAGGAACACGTCGGCGACTCCCTGGCCGTAGGCCGACTCGATGATGGTGCGGATCGGGCCGGGAACGGTGCTGAGGTCGGGGATGCTCGTCGAGCCGCCGCTGCCGAGGGCGCTGGGGTCGACGCCCGCGTCGGTGAGGCCGTCGGTGATGTAGCCGGAGACCTTGGTGCCGAGCACGGCGCCCATGACCGAGACGCCGATGGTGCCGCCGAGGCTGCGGAAGAACGCGACGCTCGAGGAGGCGGCGCCCACGACGCTGACGTCGACCGAGTTCTGCACGACGAGCACGAGGTTCTGCATCACCATGCCGATGCCGAGGCCCATCATCGCCATGAAGACGGAGACGATCGCGAAGTTCGTGTCGTACTCGATGGTCGACATGAGGAACAGGCCGGCCGCCAGCAGGATCGAGCCGACGATCATGTAGGGCTTCCACTTGCCGTACTTCGAGATGAGCGCGCCGGCGACCATCGACGAGATGAGCAGGCCGAGCACCATCGGCAGGGTCAGGATGCCCGCCATGGTGGGCGACTGGCCGCGGGCCAGCTGCATGTACTGGCCGAGGAACACGCTGGTGCCGAACATCGCGACTCCCACGCTGAGCGAGGCGACGACCGCGAAGGTGAAGGTGCGGTTCTTGAAGAGCGTCAGGGGGATGATCGGCTCCTTCGAGCGGAACTCCACGACGACGGCCAGCGCGAGCAGCACGGCCGCGCCGACGCCCATCAGCCAGCTGGTGGTCGAGGCCCACTCGAACTGCTTGCCGCCGAGCGACACCCAGACGAGCAGCAGCGAGACGCCGCCGGCGATCAGGCCGGCGCCCCAGTAGTCGACGACGACGGCCTTCTTGGGCTTCGGGGGCAGGTGCAGGGTGCGCTGGATGACGATGAGCGCGGCGACGCCGACGGGCACGCCGACGAAGAAGTTCCACCGCCAGCCGATCGAGTCGGTCAGGACGCCGCCGAGCAGCGGGCCGCCGATGGTGCCGACGCTCATCACGGCGCCGAGATAGCCCATGTACCGGCCGCGCTCACGCGGGCTGATGATGTCGCTCATGACGACCTGCACCAGGGCGGTGAGGCCGCCGGCGCCGAGGCCCTGGAACACGCGGAACGTGATCAGCGTCGCGGTGTTCTGCGAGAACCCGGCCGCGACCGACGCGAGCACGAAGAGCACGAGCGCCACCTGCAGGAGCACCTTGCGGTTCGTGAGGTCGGAGAACTTGCCCCACAGCGGCGTGCTGACGGTGGTCGCGAGCAGCGTCGCCGTGATGACCCAGGTGTACGAGGTCTGGCTGCCGTTCAGGTCGCTGACGATGCGCGGCAGCGAGGTCGACACGACGGTCGACGAGAGGATCGCCACGAGCATGCCCATCAGCAGGCCCGACAGGGCCGTGAGGACTTCGCGGTGGCTCATGCCGGGCGCTTCGCCCGGCTCGTGCGGCGCGGCGGGCTTCGTGCCCGCGCCCGCGGCAGCGGTGGTGGTGGTCTGCGACAAGGTCGGCTCCGTGGTGACTCTGAGATGTGGGGGCCCGGACGTCGTCGGCCAGGTAGTTGTAGAACCACAACCATACGCCTCAGTTGACGATCCGCAACCATTTCCGTGCAGATCGCGCACATTTTTTTGGACCGGGACACGAAGGAGGCGCGGTGCCCGTCGAACGGACACCGCGCCTCCTGCGCGCACCAGCGGTGAGCTAGCGGACTTCTTCCGGTCTCTTCTGCCGGAACATCTCCGCCGGCTGGTCCGGCCCCTTCCAGACGCCGACGATGCCCCAGGCGACGGCCGTCAGCGGCACGGCGATCACGGCGCCGACGATGCCGCCGAGCACTGTGCCCGCGGTCAGGGCGACGAGGATGACGAGGCCGTGCAGCTGCAGCGTGTGGCCCATCAGCACGGGCTGCAGCAGGTTGCCCTCGAGCTGGTTGACGAGCACGACGACGGCGATGACCCAGATGGCGTCGATCGGCCCGTTGGCGACGAGCGCCACGAGCGCAGCGAGGATGCCGGCCGCGGTCGCTCCGACGAGCGGGATGAACGCGGTGAGGAACACGACGACGGCCAGCGGCAGCGCGAGGGGCACCCCGATGATCCAGAGGCCGACACCGATCCCGATCGCGTCGACGGCGGCGACGGTGGCCGTGCCGCGCACGTACCCGCCCAGGGTCGACACCGTCTTGTCGCCGATGCGGCGCGCACGGGCGTACTGCTGGCCGCGGAACGGACGGAGCATGAACTCCCAGATGGCCGGCCCGTCCTTGAGGAAGAAGAACAGCACCACGATCATCAGCACGAGGCCCGTGGCGAAGCTGCCGACGGCACTCGCGCCGGCGAGGGCGCCCGAGCCGAAGGAGGCGCTCGTCAGGAAGTTCACGACGGTGTCGCGGACGTTCTCGACCTGCTCGTCGGTGATCGAGAACGGCAGCGTCGTGATGAAGTCCTGCAGCTGGCCGATGCCCTTCTGCGCGGACGAGACGAGCGACGACGCCTGGTTCTCGACCGCCCAGACGACGAGCCAGCCGACGAGGCCGAGCACGCCGAGGATGCCGACGAGGGCGATCAGCGTGGCGAGCAGCGAGGGCACCCGGTGGTGCCGCAGCCACGACACCACCGGGTGCATGGCCGACGCGAAGATGAGGGCGAGGAGCACTGGGATGGTGACGAGGCTCAGGGTCTTGAACGAGTAGATGAGGCCTGCGACGACCACCACGACGACGATGATCTGGATCGAGCGCGTGGCGAGTCGCCCGAACGGGTCGCCCCACTGGTTGGCCTGGGTGGCGACTGCCTGCGCGGCGTCGGCCGTCGCGTCGCCCTCGCGGCTGCGGAATATGGCCACGTGGTGTCCTCTTCGTCTCGGTGCGCCGGTCTCGGCGGCACGGGTCGTCGACCCCAGCGGTCGACCGCACCCATCGAACCGCGTCAGCGTGCCCGAGGGCCGGATCTCGCCCGGCGTGCCCCGCCCGATCCGCCGCCCGTCAGCCCCGCGCGCAGCGAGAACGGGTCGCGGCGCCACCAGCGGACGAACGGCACCCCGTCCCGTCCGTGCACCGCGAACGACCGGACGGCACGCGTGCTGCGGAGCCACTGTCGGCCGCCACGCGCGAACGGGCGGGCCGAGATCGCCGTGACGACGTCGCGGCGCCACACGATGCGCCCCGGCTGCCCGAGCACGAGGTCGCCGAGGTGCACCGCGAGGTCCATGTCGTCGTGCAGCCCGGCGTCGCGGCGGTGCACCTCGTCGCGCACCGCCTCCCAGGCCGAGCGCCGCATCATCATCGTCGAGCCGAAGAGCGGCCAGTGCGCGAGGCCGGCCCCGACGAGCACGTGGTAAGCCCCGACGTAGCCGAGCGAGAGGATCCGCTGCAGGCCCACGGGGGCGTCGTAGAAGCGGGCGCCGGTGCTGACCGCGACGGTCTCGGGGTGCTCGGCGAAGCTGCGCGAGAGCTCTGCGACCCAGGTGCGCGGCAGCACGCTGTCGGCGTCGCAGCGCCCCACGAGGTCGCCGAGCGCACCGTCGTAGCCGGTCGAGGCCGCGGCGGCGATGCCGACGACGGGCTGGTGCAGCACGCGGGCGCCCGCGGCGAGCGCGACGGCGACGCTGTCGTCCGAGCTGCCGTTGTCGACGACGACGACCTCGTCGGGCAGCACGGTCTGGCGGGCCAGCGACCGCAGGCAGACCTCGAGATGACGTGCGTCGTCGCGGACCGGGATCACGACGGAGACACGCACGGCCCCATCCTGCCCGCCTACCCTGGGCGCCATGAGCACCTCCGTCGTCGTCGTGTCCGACACCCACGTCCCGCAGAAGGCGAAGGCCGTGCCCGCGGCCGTGTGGAGCGCGGTCGAGAGGGCGGACGTCGTCGTCCACGCGGGCGACTGGACCGGCGTGCCGCTGCTCGACGAGCTCGAGGCCAGGGCCCGCCTCCTCGTGGCCGTCTGGGGCAACAACGACGGCGACGACCTGCGCGCCCGCCTGCCGGAGGTGGCCCGCACGACGATCGACGGGGTCCGCCTCGCCGTCGTCCACGAGACAGGGCAGAAGGAGGGGCGCGAGACCCGGATGGACCGCGCCTTCCCCGAGACCGACCTGCTCCTCTTCGGCCACAGCCACATCCCGTGGGACACGACCACCCCGGCCGGCCTGCGGCTGCTGAACCCCGGCTCGCCGACCGACCGTCGGCGCCAGCCGCGGGCCACCTACCTCACGCTCACGCTCGACGCCGGCGCGGTGCGCGACGTCGCGCTGCACGAGCTGCCGCTGCGCACCGACGCGCTCGACGGGGTGCTGCCGCACCCCCGCATGACGACCTAGCCGGCGGGCGTCTCGGCCGGCGCCTCCTCGGCGGGTGCCTCGGTCGACGCGGGCGTGGGCGTCGCGGTCGCGGCGTCCGCGTAGCTGTTGCCGGCGGCGGTCACGACGAAGTTGCGGAACTCCTCGTTGGTGAACGGCTGGCTGAACTCGTACTGCTGGCCGTTGACGAGCACGGTGGGGGTGCCGCGGAACGACTGGACGTTGCTGTTGGGCAGGGGACCGTCGAGCGCGCGCTCGGTGGCCGCGCCCACCCACGACGCGAACTCCTGGTCGTCGATGCACTGGGTGATCTGCGACGCCGACGTGACCCCGTCGACGCCGGTCGCGATCTCGGCCAGGCGGGCGTCGTCGAGACCCCGCGTGCCCTCTTCTGGCTGGTTCTCGAACATCGCCGTGTTGAAGTCGAAGAACGAGTTCGGCGAGTAGTTCGCGACGCACGCCGCCGCGTTGGCGGCACGGTTCGAGTACTTCGTGCCGAGGGAGCTGTTGGTGAGGATCGCCACCGGGTGGTACTCGACCGTGGCCGCGCCCGACGAGACGAGGCCGGCGATGTACTCGTTGTTCGCCTGCTCGAAGCCGCCGCAGATCGGGCACAGGTAGTCGAGGTAGATCACGATGTCGACGGTGTCGGACGACGCGGTCGTCTCGGTGGCCGTGGGCTCGTCGTCGGCACCGAGGGCCGGGGTCGTCTCGGCCACGAAGTCCTGGCCGATGCGGATGCCGTCGCTGGCCATGTTGGCGGGGCCGGGGCCGGCGGGACGGATGCTGTTGGTGATCACGACGACGACGGCCACGACGATGGCGAGCACCACGACGACGAGGCCGCCCTGCAGCAGCCAGCGGCTCGTCTTCTGGCGCCGCTTCTGCTTCTTGCGGGCGAGCTGGGCGCGCTCACGGGCGGCTGCGCGGCGCTGGTTCTTGGTCGCGTTCTTGCTCAGCGGCTCGGAGCCTGAGGGGCCGATGTCAGTCATGGAACGGTTCTCCGATGCGCGACGAGGTCGCGGTCGCGTCGTAGGGGGCTGAACGGGCCCGAGGAGGTGGAGGGCCCGGTCGATGGTACGAGCGCGGACTGGGAAAAGTCCAAACAACCCGTGGCCGGATCGTGACTCCGTGGCCCCCGGAGAGGTGGGGATGAGTCACCTCCTGTGGCATGCTGGGCGGAGTGGTCACCGCTGACCCAGGGTGATCACCAATCCGTTCACGAAGGATCGTCCGGCACGTACCTGCCGGTGAAGGAGAAATGAATCATGGCGTCCGTGACGTTCAGCAAGGCAACCCGTCTCTACCCCGGCTCGACCCGTCCCGCGGTCGACGCGATCGACCTCGAGGTCGCCGACGGCGAGTTCCTCGTCCTCGTGGGCCCCTCGGGCTGCGGCAAGTCCACCACCCTGCGCATGCTCGCCGGCCTCGAAGAGGTCAACAGCGGCGACATCTTCATCGGCGACCGCAACGTCACCGACGTGCCCCCGAAGGACCGGGACATCGCGATGGTGTTCCAGAACTACGCGCTGTACCCGCACATGACCGTCGCCGAGAACATGGGCTTCGCGCTCAAGATCGCCGGCGTCGGCAAGGAGGAGCGGGCCACCCGCGTCCTCGAGGCGGCCAAGCTGCTCGACCTCGAGCCCTACCTCTCGCGCAAGCCCAAGGCCCTCTCCGGTGGTCAGCGCCAGCGCGTCGCCATGGGCCGCGCCATCGTGCGCCAGCCGCAGGTGTTCCTCATGGACGAGCCGCTGTCGAACCTCGACGCCAAGCTGCGCGTGCAGACCCGCACCCAGATCGCCTCGCTCCAGCGCCGCCTCGGCGTCACCACGGTCTACGTCACGCACGACCAGACCGAGGCCCTGACCATGGGCGACCGCATCGCGGTCCTCAAGGACGGCGTCCTCCAGCAGGTCGGCACCCCCCGCGACCTGTACGAGAAGCCGCAGAACGTCTTCGTCGCCGGCTTCATCGGCTCCCCCGCGATGAACCTGCTGCCCGCCGACGTCGTCGCCGGCGGCATCCAGTTCGGCACCGCGGTCACCGCCGTCGACCGCGACACCGTCGGCCAGGCCAACGGCACGAGCGTCACCATCGGCGTCCGCCCCGAGGACGTCGTCGTCAACACCGCCGGCGAGGGCCTCGCGGTCACCGTCGACGTCGTCGAAGAACTGGGTGCGGACGGCTACCTCTACGGCCACACCGAGGTGAGCGGCCAGCGCGTCGACATCGTCGTGCGCGTCGACGGTCGCAACCACCCCAAGCTGGGCGAGACCATCCACATCACGCCCCAGGCGCACCACGTGCACGTCTTCGACACCGAGTCCGGCGAGCGCCTCGGCGACAAGGCCGTCGTCAGCGCCTAGCGACACCCTGATCGGCCCGTCGAGACCGTCCGGAGCAGCGCTCCGCACGCCTCGGCGGGCCGTTCGGCTGTCCGCTGCCGCAGCTCCTGCGTGACTCGGCCCGCGCCTCCTGCGACACTGGCCCCAGCCGTGCGTCCGTCTCCCGTCAGACCGCCGGCTCCTTCGCCCGCACTCCCCCGGTCCCGCCACCCCCTGAAAGCGACCATGAGCGACTCCCTCAACATCACGTCCGCCACGGCCGACCCTGCCCTCCTCGACCTGCCCTGGGCGCTGCCCCTCGACGAGTGGCCCGACGACGCGATCGCGACCCTGCCGAAGGGCATCTCGCGGCACCTGGTCCGCTTCGCGCACCTCAGCGGCTACGTCATCGCGATCAAGGAGACCTCGGGCGAGATGGCCCGCGGCGAGTACGAGATGCTCCGCACCCTCCAGCGGATGGACATCCCCTGCGTCGACCCGCTCGCCGTCATCACGAACCGGCACGACGTCGACGGCAGCCTGCTGAACCCCGTGCTCGTCACCCGGCACCTCAAGTTCTCGCTGCCCTACCGGGCGCTCTACTCGCAGACGCTGCGGCCCGAGACGGCGACGCGCCTCGTCGACGCGCTCGCCCTGCTGCTCGTGCGCCTGCACGTGATCGGCTTCTACTGGGGCGACGTGTCGCTCTCGAACACGCTCTTCCGTCGCGACGCCGGGGCCTTCGCGGCCTACCTCGTCGACGCCGAGACCGGCAAGCTCTACCCGGGCGGCCTGTCGAACGGACAGCGCGAGAACGACCTCGAGGTCGCGCGCGTCAACATCGCCGGCGAGCTGCTCGACCTCGAGGCCGGCGGCCGCCTCGACGACAACCTCGACGCCGTCGACGTGAGCAACGGCATCGTCGCCAAGTACCGCAGCCTGTGGACGGAGCTCACCGGCAGCGAGACCTTCGACAGCTCGGAGCGCTGGCGCATCAACGACCGCGTCGAGCGGTTGAACGACCTCGGCTTCGACATCGAGGAGCTGGCGATCAAGACCACCGAGGGCGGCACGCAGGTGCGGATCCAGCCCAAGGTCGTCGACGCCGGGCACCACTCGCGCCGTCTGCTGCGCCTCACGGGACTCGACGTCGAGGAGAACCAGGCCCGCCGCCTCCTGAACGACCTCGACGCCTACCGCCTGCGCACCGGCCAGATCGACGCCGACGAGGAGATGGTGGCGCACGAGTGGGCCGCCCGTGTCTTCGAGCCCGTCGTGCGGTCGATCCCCCGCGAGATGCGCGGCCGGCTCGAGCCCGCCGAGGTGTTCCACCAGCTGCTCGAGCACCGCTGGTACCAGTCGCAGCAGGAGGGCCGCGACGTGCCGATCGCCGAGGCGCTGACCTCGTACATCAACGACGTGCTGCGCCACCGCCGCGACGAGCGGACCGTCATCGCGCCGGCGACCGAGTCGATCCGGCTGCCCGACGACGAGCTCGACGGGGACGACGACGAGGCCGAGGACGACGAGCTCGAGGACTGGCGCGCGAAGGTCTGACGACCGCGGCCGCCGGGCACCAGACCGCCGAACACCCCGGAGTGGACGGAACACCCCGCATCGACGGGGTGCTTCGTCCACTACGGGGTGTTCGCGACTGGGCGAGGCGAAGGAGGCGCTACTTGCGCTCGGCGCGCAGCTTCGAGATCTCGTAGAGCGTCACGCTCGCGGCCATGCCGGCGTTGAGCGACTCGACGGCGGTCGTGATCGGGATCGACACCACCGCGTCGCAGGTCTCGGCGACGATGCGCGAGAGGCCCTTGCCCTCGCTGCCGACGACGACGACGAGCGGGCGGTCGGCGAGCTCGAGGCCGGGCAGCATCACGTCGCCGCCGCCGTCGAGGCCGAGCACGAAGACGCCCTGCTCCTTGAACGACTTGAGGGTCTGCGTGAGGTTCGCCGCCATCGCGACGGGGACACGGGCGGCGGCGCCGGCCGAGGTCTTCCAGGCGGAGGCGGTGAGGCCGACCGAGCGACGCTGCGGGATGATGACGCCCTGGCCGCCGAACGCGCCCACGGAGCGGATGATCGCGCCGAGGTTGCGGGGGTCGGTGATGCCGTCGAGCGCCACGAAGAGCGGGGTCTGCTGGCGCTTGACCGAGGCCTCGAGCAGGTCGATCGGGTGTGCGTACTGGTACGGCGGCACCTTGAGGGCCACGCCCTGGTGCACGGAGTCGGGGCCGGTCAGGCGGTCGAGCTCGGGGCGCATGACCTCGAGCACGGGCAGCCCGCGACGGGTCGCCAGCGTGAGGATCTCCTTGGTGCGGTCGTCCATCTCGATGCGCGCGGCGATGTAGAGCGTCGAGGCGGGGATGCGCGTGCGCAGCGCCTCGAGCACCGAGTTGCGGCCGGTGACCATCTCGCTGTCGTCCGCCGTCTTCGGGCGTCGACGCGGCGCCTCCTGCCCGCCCCGGCCGGCCACGGCCGACCCGGCGCGCGGGCCGTTGCCGGCGCGGCCGCGGGCGGCGTCGAGGCGCTCGCGCGCCGCCTTCGCCTTGCCTGCGGGGTGGTACGGGCGGTCCTCCGCGGCGGGTGTGGGCTTCTTGCCCTCGAGCGCCTGGCGCCCCTGGCCGCCGCTGCCGACCTGCTTGCCCTTGCTGCCCTTGCGGACGGCGCTGCTGCTCGGCCGCCCCTTGTTCGCTCCGCTGGTGTTCTTCACTGTTCGAGGCTCCAATGCGACCCGCTGGGGGTGTCTTCGATGGTGATGCCGGCGGACGCCAGCATCTCGCGTACGCGGTCGGCCTGCGCGAAGTCGCGCGCGGCCCTGGCTTGCTGACGCTGTGCGAGGAGGGTCTCGACGATGGTACCGAGCGCGCGGTGCGCGTCGCCCTCGTCGGCTCCGCGCCACTCGGGCGCGAGCGGGTCGACGCCGAGCACCGCGACCATGGCCTGCACGTGCTGCCACTCGCGGGCTGCCGCGTCGAGGTCTCCGTCGTCGAGCGCGGAGTTGCCGGTGCGCACGGCGTCGTGCAGCACCGCCAGCGCCTGCGGCACGTTGAGGTCGTCGTCCATCGCCTCGGCGAAGTCGTCGGGGACGACGCGCGCACCGACGCCGGCGAAGCGGGTGCCGGCGAGGCGGCGGCCGGCACGGGAGAGGAACGTCTCGATCCGATCGAGGGCCGCCTCGGCCTCGAGCAGCGCGCCGTCGTGGTAGTCGATCGTCGAGCGGTAGTGCGCCGAGCTGAGGAACCAGCGGACGACGACCGGACGCGCCGCGGCGAGGAACTCGCTCGCGAAGATCGAGTTGCCGAGCGACTTCGACATCTTCTGGCCGTCGACCGCGACGAGGCCGTTGTGCAGCCAGTGGGAGGCGAAGGCGTCGCCCGCGGCCGTCGACTGCGCCAGCTCGTTCTCGTGGTGCGGGAACCGCAGGTCGAGACCGCCGCCGTGGATGTCGAAGGCGGTGCCGAGGTAGCGGCGCGACATGGCCGAGCACTCGATGTGCCAGCCGGGACGTCCGTCGCCCCACGGCGACGACCACGCGGCGGACGCGGGCTCGTCGGCCTTCGCGCCCTTCCACAGGGCGAAGTCGCGCGGGTCGCGCTTGCCGCGGGGATCGGCGTCGGCGGCCGGCGCCATGTCGTCGAGGCCCTGGTTCGTCAGGGCGCCGTAGGTCGGCCAGCTAGCCGTGTCGAAGTACACGTCGCCCGAGTCGTCGGGCGCGACGTAGGCGTGGCCCTTCTCGATCAGCGTCGTGACGAGCTGCTGCATCTCGGTGACGCTCGCGGTCGCGCGCGGCTCGTAGGTCGGCGCGAGCACGCCCAGCGCCTGGTACCCGGCCGTGAACTCGAGCTCGTAGCGGTACGCGCGCGCCCACCACTCCTCGTCGGTGCCGCTCGACAGGGCGAGGATCTTGTCGTCGACGTCGGTCACGTTGCGCACCAGCGTCACGTCGAGCCCGCGGTAGGTGAACCACCGGCGCCACAGGTCGTAGACGAGGGCGCTCCGGAGGTGGCCGATGTGCGGCGACGACTGGACCGTCGGTCCGCAGACGTACAGCCCGACCTTGCCGGGGACGAGGGGGACGAAGTCGACGAGCGCCTGCTCGCGCGAGTCGTAGAGGCGGATGGTCACGCGGATCGGTCCGTTTCGGTGGTGTCGGTCTGGTCTGGCCGGTCGGTCTGGTCGGGCTGGTCTCGGTGGTCGCCGGTGCCCGTCGTCGAGGTGCCCCGAGGAGGCGCGGTCCGCTCCCGAGGCTCGACCACCGACACCAGCGCGGTGGCGATCGCGGTCACGCCCTCGCCGCGGCCGGTGGCGCCGAGCCCGTCGGTGGTGGTCGCGGAGACGCTGACGGGCGCGCCGACGACCTCGATGAGGCGCGCCTCCATCTCGAGGCGGCGGGCGCCGATGCGAGGACGGTTGCCGATCACCTGGACCGCGACGTTCACGACGTCGAAGCCCGCGTGCGTGAGGCGCTCGAGCGCCGCGGTGAGGAAGACCTCGCCGCTCGCCCCGGCGAAGCGCGGGTCGGAGGTGCCGAAGACCGAGCCGATGTCGCCGAGGCCCGCGGCGGAGAGCAGGGCGTCGACCACGGCGTGCGCGACGGCGTCGCCGTCGCTGTGGCCGGCGAGGCCGGCCTCGTCGGGGAAGTGCAGGAGGCCGAGGTGCAGCGGCTCGTCCGCGTCGAAGGCGTGCACGTCGACGCCGAGGCCGGTGCGGAGCCGGTCCGCGGCGGCACGGACGCCGTCGGCGGGAGAGGATCCGCCGGATCCGCCGGCGCGCTCCGCGACCAGCGTCTCGGCGCGGCGCAGGTCCCAGCTCGTGGTGATCTTGAACGCGGCGGGGTCGCCCGCGACGACGACGACCTCGTGGCCGGCCGCGGCGAAGAGCGCCGCGTCGTCGGTGAACTCGACGACGGGAGCCACGTCGTCGGCAGCCTCGACCTCGGGGGTCGTCACGGCACCGACCACGGCGGCGGACGCGTACGCGGCGTCGAGCTCGGTGCGAGGGAACCCCTGCGGGGTCTGGACGGCGACCAGCTCGGAACGGTCGACCGTGCCGACGACCCGGCCCGCGCCTCCTGCGGAGACCTTCTTGATCGTGTCGGTGACCGGCAGCCCGGGGACGACGCCGTGCCCCGTGGCCTCCACGGTCTCGGCGACGAGGTCGAACTGGCTCGTGGGCGTGAAGGGGCGTGCGCAGTCGTGCACGAGCACCGTGCGCACGTCGGGCGCGACGGCGGCGAGGCCGGCCGCGACCGACCCCTGACGGCTGTCGCCGCCGACGACGACGGTCACGTGGTCGGCGGCGACGCCGGCGACGTCGCGCACGAGGACGGTCGCCTCGTCGACGAGCGCGGCGGGCACGACGACGACGACGTGCGTCGGGACGGACGAGGCGAAGACGGCCTCGAGCGAGCGCTCGAGGATGCTGCGGCCCGCGACCTCGACGAAGGCCTTGGGGCGGCCCTGGGCAAGTCGGGTGCCGCTGCCCGCCGCTACGACGACGACCGCGCGGACGGTGCCGCCGAGGGGTGAGACCCCGGGGGCGCCGACCGCGCGGTCCTCGGTGGTGCTAGGAGGCAAGAACCTCGTCGAGGACGCTCGACGCCTTCTCTTCGTCCGTCTTCTCGGCGAGCGCGAGCTCGCTGATCAGGATCTGACGAGCCTTGGCGAGCATGCGCTTCTCGCCGGCGGACAGCCCGCGATCCTGGTCGCGGCGCCACAGGTCGCGGACGACCTCGGACACCTTGATGACGTCGCCGGACGCGAGCTTCTCGAGGTTCGCCTTGTAGCGGCGGGACCAGTTGGTGGGCTCTTCGGTGAAGGGGGCGCGGAGCACGTCGAAGACGCGGTCGAGCCCTTCTTTGCCGATCACGTCGCGGACGCCGACCAGGTCGACGTTGTCCGCGGGTACTTCGATGGTCAGATCACCCTGGGTGACGCGAAGCTTGAGGTACAGCTTCTCTTCGCCCTTGATGATCCGCTTCTTGACTTCAGATATGGTCGCGGCCCCGTGATGGGGGTAGACGACGGTCTCTCCGACCTCGAACTGCATGAATCAGGCTCCGTTCTGCGGCACCCAGGATAACATGCGCACCCCTCGGCCAGGCATGCCTGACAAGCCGGGGTGCACGGCATCGCCTAGGCTAGACGAGAACCCTTGCCGTGAACTGGAACCTGGAGGTCACCCGTGCGAGTCGGACCTGTGCTCGAGACGAACTCGACGGTCGCCCGTGCGCGACGCTTCTCCCGCGGGGCCGCCGTCACCGCGACCGCCCTGGCCGTCGTGACCCTGGTCGCGGGCTGCAACTTCATCAGCCCCCAGCGCACCACCAAGATCTACGACGCGAGCGACGGCACGAGCATCACGGTCGGCGACGTCAAGGTCCGCAACGCGATCGCCCTGACCGACGACGGCGCCGAGGCCAGCCTCGTGATGACCGTCATCAACGAGAGCGACGACGCGGTCGAGGTGTCGTTCCAGTACGAGACCGAGTCCGGCGACGAGACGCAGACCGTCGAGGTCGAGGCCCGCTCGCAGGTCGACCGCGGCACGAGCACCGACGTCGACCAGTTCGTCATGACCGACCTCGACGTCACCCCCGGCCAGCTGCTGCCGGTGTTCGTCCAGTACGGCACCGAGACGGGCAAGATGCTCCAGGTGCCCGTCCTGACCGGCGCCCTGCCCGAGTACGCGACGCTGCTCCCCACCCCGACGCCGAGCGGCGAGGCGGTCGAGCCCGGCGAGACGTCGACCCCGTTGCCCGAGAGCGACGTCCAGGAGGCGGAGCCCAGCCCGTCGGCCACCGCCGACCGCTAGCCCCGGCTGCCGCAGCACAGCGGCCACACGAGAGAGGCCCGGCCCCGCAGACGCGGGGGCCGGGCCTCTCTCGTGTGGCCCCACGACGTGTCGTCGCGGCGACGGGGCGCTAGGCCTCGATGCGGTACCCGAGCCCGCGCACCGTGACGAGCGCCTTCGGCTCCGACGGCACCGGCTCGATCTTCGAGCGGATGCGCTTGATGTGCACGTCGAGGGTCTTCGTGTCGCCGAAGTAGTCGGAGCCCCAGACGCGGTCGATCAGCTGACCGCGGGTCAGCACGCGGCCGGCGTTCCGCATCAGCAGCTCGAGCAGCTCGAACTCCTTGAGGGGCATCGCTACGTCCTCGCCGCGGACGGTGACGACGTGCCGCTCGACGTCCATCCTGATGTCGCCCGCCTCGAGCACGCCGTCGGCGAGGTCGTCGTCGTCGTCGACCCGGCGGCGCAGCACGGCGCGGATGCGGGCGAGCAGCTCCCGCGTCGAGTACGGCTTCGTGACGTAGTCGTCGGCGCCCAGCTCGAGCCCGACGACGATGTCCACCTCGCTGTCCTTCGCCGTCAGCATGACGATGGGCACCTGCGACTTCGAGCGCAGCACCCGGCAGACCTCGGTCCCCGGGATGCCGGGGAGCATGAGGTCGAGCAGCACGAGGTCGGCACCGGTCTTGTCGAAGGCGGCCAGGGCCGAGGGGCCGTCGTCGGCCACGGTGACGCGGTAGCCCTCGCGCTCGAGGATGAACGCCAGGGGCTCGCTGAGCGACTCTTCGTCCTCGACGATCAGGATGTGGGTGGTCATCGGGTATCGGTGTCTCCTCGTGTGGTGACCGGGATGGGGACGCTGCGGGTCTCAGGACGGGTCTCGACCTGGGGCAGACGGACGGTGAAGGTCGACCCGCTGCCGACCTGGGACCAGACGCGCACGTCGCCGCCGTGGTTCTGCACCACGTGCTTGACGATGGCGAGGCCGAGCCCGGTGCCGCCGGTGCGTCGCGAGCGTGCCGGGTCGACTCGGTAGAAGCGCTCGAAGACGCGCTCCAGTTCTTCTTCGGGGATGCCGAAGCCCTGGTCGGTGACGGCGACCTCGACCGAGCCGTCGCCGCCCGAGGCGAGGCCGATGCCCACCCGCGAGCCGTCCGGCGAGTACGCGATGGCGTTCGCGACCAGGTTGTCGACGGCCGTGACGAGCATGGCCTCGTCGCCGAGCACCTTCGCGCTCTTGCCCCCGCGCACGATGAGCTCGACGGACCGCGCCTCGGCGACGACGCGGTTGCGGTCGACGGCGGTGTCGACGACCGACCGCAGGTCGATGGTCTGCGACGCCCCGAGGGCGTCGACGGCCTGCAGGCGCGACAGCTCGATGATGTCCTGCGTCAGGCGCCCGAGCCGGTCGGCCTCCTGCGTGAGGCGGCCCGCGAAGTGGCGCACCCGGTCGGGGTCGGCCGAGGCGGCGTCGAGCGCCTCGGCGAGCAGGCCGACGGCACCGATGGGGGTCTTGAGCTCGTGGCTGATGTTGGCCACGAAGTCGCGGCGCATGTCGTCGAGGCGTCGGCCCTCGGTGTGGTCCTCGGCGAGCACGAGCACGTAGCGGCCGCCCAGGGCCGCCGCCCGGACGCCGAGCTGGATCGTGGCCTCGGAACCGGGGAGGCGCGCGAGGGTGAGCTGCGCCTCCTGCGGCTCGCCCTCGTGGCGCACCCGGCCGACCATGGCCTCCATCTCAGGGTGGACGAGGTGGTGCTGCGCCGAGACGAGCCCGAGCTGGGTCGCCGCCGCCGACGCCTTGAGGACGTTGCCCGACGGGTCGACCACCATGCCGGCGGACTCGAGGGCGTCGAGCACCGCGTCGATGCCGTCGGGCAGGGTGCTGTCGACCAGGGCCGCGACGCGCGCGGCTCGGTGCTGCGCCGCCACGACGACGAGCACGATCGCCGCACCCACGACGGCGCCGAAGAGCAGCGACGCCGGCACCAGCCAGGCGGAGTCCATGCGGTCGACTTTAGTGAACAGCCGGGGGCCGGATCGACCGCCCCCTGCCCATCCGCTGTACTTTGGTGACTGTTCAGTCGCTGGGCACCAGTCGTTAACCTCCACCCGAGAGAGTCGTCTGGAATGTGCGGGCGACGTCGTCTGCGGCACGGGCGCACACCCGCCCCGACACCACGAGAGGTCCCATCACCACATGCGCGAGGTATTCCAGCAGGAGCTGCAAGAGGTGCAGGAGCGCCTCGTCGAGATCGCAGGCCTCGTCGCGATCTCGATCGACAACGCCACCACCGCCTTCAACGAGTCGAACGTCACCCTGGCCGAGAAGGTCATCGCCGACGACGACCAGATCGACCAGCGGGCCATCGCGCTCGACGAGCTCGCGATCGACATCCTCGCCCGCCAGAACCCCGTCGCCCGCGACCTGCGCATCGTCGTGAGCGCGCTGCGCATCAGCTCGTCGCTCGAGCGGATGGGCGACATGTCCGAGCACATCGCCCAGCTGGCGCGCTACCGGTTCCCGGAGAAGGTCGTGCCGAAGTCGCTGCGCCCCACCTTCAAGGAGCTCGGCGAGCTCGACGTCGCGATCGCGCGCAAGCTGACCGAGCTGCTCACGACCGAGGACGTCCGCCTCGCGGAGGAGATCCGCAACGACGACGACCGCATCGACGAGCTGCACCTCAGCGTCTTCGACAAGGTCCTCGGCGAGACCTGGAAGGGCGCCGCCGTCGACACCGTCGACTCGACCCTCGCGTCGCGCTACCACGAGCGCTTCGCCGACCACGCGGTGTCGATCGCCAAGAAGGTCCAGTACCTGGCCACCGGCGACTGGGTCGCCCCCGAGGCCTGATCGGCCCTCCGTCTCTCCTCATTCAGGAACATCGGTCCTGAATCGCGTAACTCAGGTGCCGTGAGTCCTGAGTCGTGCACGGTTCAGGAGGTGCCGGCCGGCACCTCCTGGATCGCGCGAGAGGATGGGGGCATGGCTTCCGTCGCGATCCTCGTCAACGGTCTTCCCGGCTCGGGCAAGACCACCCTCTCGGCCACGCTCGCCGGGGTGCTGGGCTGCCCCCTCCTGGCCGGGGACCCGATCAAGGAGGCGCTGGCCGACCTGGCCGGGCCGATGATCGCCCCCGAGGCGCTCGGCTCCATCGCGATGGACACGGTCTGGTCGATGGCGGCCGAGGTCGAGGCCGGCGTGGTCGTCGACTCGTTCTGGCACCGGCCGCGCGACCTCGAGCTCGCCCGGGCCGGGGTCGCGCGGGCAGGCTCGCCGCGCACGCTCGAGGTGTGGTGCGACGTCGACCCCGACGTGGCCCTGCAGCGCGTCGTCGACCGGCTCGCCGCCGGCGGTCGCCACCCGGCGCACGGCACCGTCGAGTCCACCCGCGCGTCGTGGGCCGAGTGGGCCGAGGCTGCCGCGCCGCTGCGCGAGTGGCCCGTGCTGCGCGTCGACACGAGCACCCCGGTCGACGTCGACGCCCTCGTGATGGAGATCAGCGAGCAGTTCGTCTAGGCACGACGAGGCCCGCACCTGCGCGGAGCAGGGCGGGCCTCGTCGTGACGGGGCGGAGCGGGGCTATTTCTTGCCCTGGTTCGCCACGGCCGCGGCTCCGGCGGCGGCGGCCTCGGGGTCGAGGTAGCGCGCGGGGCTGGTGGGGCGGAAGTCGTCGTCGAGCTCGTAGACGAGCGGGATGCCCGTCGGGATGTTCAGCTCGGAGATCTCGTCGTCGCTGATGCCGTCGAGGTGCTTCACGAGCGCGCGCAGCGAGTTGCCGTGCGCGACCACGAGCGTGACGTCGCCGGCCGCGAGGCTCCGGGTGATGTCGCTCTCCCAGTAGGGGATCATCCGCTCGATGACGAGGGCGAGCGACTCGGTGCGCGGCGCGTCGATGCCGAGCTCGGCGTACCGCTTGTCGTGGGCCTGCGAGAACTCGCTGTCGTCGTCGAGCGGGGGCGGCGGCACGTCGAACGAGCGGCGCCAGGTCTGGAACTGCTCGGGGCCGTACTGCTCGAGGGTCTGGGCCTTGTCCTTGCCCTGGAGGGCGCCGTAGTGGCGCTCGTTGAGACGCCAGGAGCGCTTCACGTCGATCCAGAGGCGGTCGGCCTCCTCCAGCGCGATGTCGGCAGTCTGGATGGCGCGGGTCAGGCGCGACGTGTAGAGGATGTCGGGCAGCAGGTCGTGCTCGCGCAGCAGCTCGCCGGCGCGCTTGGCCTCGGCGCGCCCCTGCTCGGTGAGCCGCACGTCGACCCATCCCGTGAAGAGGTTCTTGGCGTTCCATTCGCTGTTGCCGTGTCGCAGGAGGATGAGCGTCGAAGTCATGCCTCCAGCGTATCGCTGCGCCCCGGTGCGAGACTTGGCGCATGCCCGTCGGATCCGTCACCCGCGGCACCACCGGCACCAATCGCCTCCGTCGGGTCGACCGCTGGATCGCCGCCCACCCGGCGCTGCGCCGCGCCGACGACCCGCTCGTCGTCGACCTGGGGTACGGGGCGAGCGCGACCACTCCCCTGGAGCTGCACCAGCGCCTCCTGCGGGCCCGTCCCGACGTCGAGGTCGTGGGCATCGAGATCGAGCCGGAGCGCGTGCGGCGGGCGCAGCTCTCGGCGCGGCCGGGCGTCAGCTTCCGGCTCGGCGGCTTCGAGGTGCCGCTCGACGGCGGCCGTCGGCCTGCGGTCATCCGGGCGTTCAACGTGCTGCGCCAGTACGACGAGTCGCAGGTCGCCGCCTCCTGGGCGTTGATGACGTCGCGCCTGCAGCCGGGGGGCGTGCTCGTCGAGGGGACCTGCGACGAGATCGGCCGCGTCTCGAGCTGGGTCGACGTCGACGAGGAGGGGCCCCGCACGTTGACGATCTCGCTGCGGCTGGCCTCGCTCGAGCTGCCCTCGATCGTGGCCGAGCGGCTGCCGAAGGCGCTGATCCACCGCAACGTCCCCGGCGAGCGGGTGCACGACCTGCTCGTCGACCTCGACCGCGCGTGGGCCGTCGCGGCGCCGCTGTCGGTCTACGGGCCGGTGCAGCGCTGGGTCGCGACCGTCGAGGGCCTCCGGGCGGGCGGCTGGCCCGTGCGGCACGGCCGCACGCGCTGGCGGCTCGGCGAGCTCACGCTGCCCTGGGCCGCGGTGGCGCCGCGCGCCTGAGCGTCAGACGGGCGCGAGCCGCCGCCGGGCCTCGGCGTGGTCGAGCCCGGTCGCCATCAGCAGGTCGATCACGAGCGGCCGCATCATCAGCACCACCATCGACTCGGTGACGGGCGACCCGGGTGCGACGACCGCCGGGTCGAGCCGGCCCGCCACCGCGCTGAGGGCGTCGCGCGCGACCGGCACCCGCTCGACGTCGTCGACCGACTCGCCCAGCACGGCCACCGCGCGGCCCGTGCTCTCGAGCACGTCGGCGAGGCCGAGGCGGTCCCTCCCGTCGCCGACCGCGGTGTCGATGCGCCGGGCGATGACGCGGAGGTTGCGGACGGCGAGGTCGACGTCCTGGCGCAGCTCCTGCTGCTGCCGCAGGTAGGGGAGGCGCGAGCGGAGGAACGGGGACAGCCGGGAGATCGAGACGGCCGACTCGAGCGTCGAGGCCCAGTCGTCCAGCAGCGGCTGGGTCGACCGGAGGCGGCGCAGCGCCTCGTCGGCCCGGCGGACGTCGTCGGTGCGGAGCGCCTCGACCAGCGCGGCGAAGGCCGCGGCGAGCTCGGCGAAGAGCATCCGGGCGTCGAGGCGGACGAGGCGGATCGGGTCACGCGGCACGATCGCGGTGACGGCCAGCGCCACGGCTCCCCCGACGGCGCCGTCGATGCTGCGGACGAACGGGCCGCCGTCGGGGTCGGGCAGCAGCATGACGAGCATCGCCTGGGTCGCGGCCGCGGCGGCGAAGCCCGCGCTCGGCGACGCGAACCGCGCGACCGCGAGCACCACGAGCAGCACGACGGCCACCTGCCAGAGGCCCTTGCCGAGCGCGAGCAGCATCACCTCGCTCAGGGCGATGCCGATCAGGATCCCGACGGCGTTCTCGAGCACGACCTTCGGCCGGGCGTCCCGCGCGAGGCCCAGCGACGAGATGGTGATGGTGACGGCCAGGAGGGGCACGGCGTGGCCGAGGCCGTAGTGCGCGATCGAGTACGACGCGGTGACGGCGACGACGATCTGCACGATCGCGGGCAGCGCCGTGACCGTGCGCCGCGCCGAGGCCCGGACGTCGAGCCGCGCCACGACGGCTAGCGGCGGACGGCCCCCAGGCGCGGCAGCCGGGGCACCCCGGCTGAGGCGCCCGCGGAGGCCGGCACGATCGTCTGCGGGGAGGCGGCGACGACGATGTCGGCCGAGAGGACCGCGAGCGGGGCGGTCTCGTCGGTGGTGCGCTTGACCAGCGCGAGGGCGATGGGGCCGAGCTCGTGGTGCACGGCGGAGGAGGTGACGTGGCCGACCTCGCGGCCGGTGTCGGCGGCGAGCACGACCGGGTCGCCGTGCACGGGCAGCACCGAGTCGCTGCCGTCGAGGTGCAGCATCACGAGGCGCCGCGGCGGGTGCCCGATGTTGTGCACCTTGGCGACCGTCTCCTGGCCGCGGTAGCAGCCCTTGGCGAGGTGCACGGCGCTGCGCATCCAGTCGAGCTCGTGCGGGATGCTGCGCTCGTCGACCTCGGTCGTGAGGCGCGGGCGCCAGGCCTCGATGCGCAGGGCCTCGAGCGCGAGCGTGCCCGCGGCGGGCACCGAGGAGGCGGCGAGCGCGTCGAGGTCGGACCGCGCGACCAGCGTCTCGCGGGCCGTCCACTCGCGACCGGGGTGGGCCTCGGCGTCGGCGTACGAGTGGCCGCCGACGGCGACCTCGGACCACGGGTCGACCCAGACGACCGGGACGCCGGCGGGGGCGAGCACGGGGACCGGCAGCGCGACGTCGCCGAGCGAGCCGATCGTCGCGACGTCCGCGGTGCGGTCGGCCACCTCGACGCGGAGCATGAAGCGCATCCGGTCGAGCCAGGCGCGCAGGGGCTCGGCCTCGGGGAGGTCGACGAGCAGCCAGGTCGTCTCGCCGTCGTCGACGACCCGCGCCGCGTGCTCGAGGCGACCGTTGGCGTCGAGCAGGAGCGTCTCGGTCGAGTCGCCGGGGGCGAGGCCGGTGAGGCTCTGGCTCGTCAGCGAGTGCAGCCAGGTGAGCCGGTCGGGGCCGCTGACGGTGAGGACGCCCCGGCTCGAGAGGTCGACGATCGCCGTGCCGGCGGCCAGGGCGCGCTGCTCGGCGACCGGGGTGCCGTAGTGCGCCGCCACGCCGGTGCCGTCGCCGACGAAGCCGTCGCGGCCGGAGAACGGCGAGACGACGGCGGGGACCTGGTCGGCGTCAGCCAACGCGGGCCAGCCGACCCGACGCGTGCGTGCGCAGTTCCTGGCCGAGGGCCGCGACGTCCCAGGCCCAGAGCAGGTCGTTCTCGACGAGGCCGTACATGCGGGTCGCCGCCGAGTACTCCTTCGCGTTGCTGGACCGGAGCACCGCGTCGGTCGACAGGTCGATGCGCGGGCCCTTGACGCGGCCGAGGTAGAGCTCGTTGACGCCGGTGGGGTGCACGAGCTGGACCTCGAGGCCGAACCCGTCGTCGGGGCGGCGGAGGATCTCGACGGTCTGGGCGGTCGAGTAGGGAGCGACGCCCTGGCCGGGCAGCATGCCGGGGCCGCGGTCGCCGACCTCGGCCGGCCGCTCGAGGCGCCAGAAGCCGGTCTCGCTCGCCAGCGGGGTGCGCTCGTCGTCGAGCTCCCACGAGAACGAGCTGTAGTTGAGCCAGGGCGCGCCGTCGTGGCTGAAGCTGACGCGCTGTCCGAACTCGTGGGTGCGGCGCACGGCGGGCGGCTTGCCGTCGACGGGAGCGTCGGGGTCGCCGTCGCCGATCTTGTAGTCGACGACGCCGGTGCCCTCCCAGACGCCGATCAGCCACGACAGCGGGACGAGCTCGGCCGGCAGGTCGGTGGGGATGTCGATCACGGGTCTAGCGCTGTCCCTTGAACAGCTTGACCAGCACGACGACGGAGACGAACGCGATGGCGAGCGACGCGAGGCCGAGGAGCCCGATGTAGAAGATCTCGAGGGCGAGCAAGGAATCCATGCCCCGAGCCTACCCGGGGGGCGACGAGATGGACAGGCGCAGGAGGCGCGGTGCGAGCAGCGTCGAACGACCTGCGGTCAGCGCAGCAGCGCGACGACCCCCGTGGTGAGCGCCAGGAGCACGAGGCTGCCGCACAGCGCGAGCATCGTGCGCGAGACCAGCCCGTCCTTCTCGCTCGTCGCGAGCTGCAGGACGAACGTGAGGAGGATCGAGCCGCCCAGGGCGAGCGACAGCCACGTGTAGTGCTCGTCGCCGGTGGTGGTGACCGCGATGACGACGCCGGCCACGAGGGCGAAGAGCCAGACGGGGACGATGGTCACCGGCTTGAGGCGCGCGAGGCGGCTCGGGGTGCTGTCGGGTGCTGTGCTCACTGGGGTCGTCCCTCGTTCGTGACCTGCCGCCCTGCTCTAGCATCGGGGTGGTCGGGGTGGTCCGGGCGGTCGTCGCCCTTGACCTAGGCTGTTCGACAGTACATTCACTGGAGGTCCGTGTGGCACAGCTGTTGGTCCTGACCTCTGCCGGCTCCTCCGACGTGCTCCCCGCACTCGCCCTGCTCAGCCACCGTACGCGGCAGATCCCGGCCGAGCCCGCCCAGCTCGTCAACGCGCCGTCGAGCGACCTGATCTTCGTCGACGCCCGCGTCGACCTGGCCAGCGCGAAGTCGCTCTGCAAGATCCTCCGCACGACCGGCGTCACCGTGCCGCTCGTGCTGGTGCTGACCGAGGGCGGCCTCACGGCCGTGAACCACGAGTGGGGCGCCGACGACGTCGTCCTCGAGACCGCGGGCCCGGCCGAGGTCGACGCCCGGATCCGCCTCGTGGTCGGTCGCCTGGCGCAGTCGCAGACGGGCTCGAAGATCCACGCGTCCGGCGTGGTCATCGACGAGGCCAGCTACTCGGCCAAGGTGCACGGCCGGCCGCTCGACCTCACCTTCAAGGAGTTCGAGCTGCTCCGCTTCTTCGCCACGCACCCCTCCCGCGTCTTCACGCGCGAGCAGCTGCTGAGCGAGGTGTGGGGCTACGACTACTTCGGCGGCACGCGCACGGTCGACGTGCACGTGCGTCGCCTCCGCGCCAAGCTCGGCGACCTCGAGTCGCTGATCGGCACGGTGCGCAACGTGGGCTACCGCTTCAACGTGTACGACGACGAGCCGGGCGCGGTCGTCCGATGACCTCCGTGCCCGAGCCGGCCGAGCTCGACGCTGCCGGCCTCGAGTCGCTGGCGCGGGCGGCCCAGGCCGTGGACGGCAGCCCGCCGGTGAACGACCAGGCGCTCGTCGAGGCCCGGACGGGCCAGGCGCGGCTGCTCGGCGACGAGCACGCGGCCGCGGTGCTCCGACCCGGCGAGGTCGAGCTCGTGGTGCACCCCGACCACCGGCGACGCGGGCTCGGCTCGGCGCTCGCCCGTCGCGTCGTCGACGAGACGACCGGCCCGCTCGCCTTCTGGGCGCACGGCGACCACCCCGGCGCCCGCGCCCTCGCCGCGCAGCTCGGGCTCGTCGAGACGCGGCGGCTGCTCCAGCAGCGCGCGCCGGTCGAGCGACGCACGCCGCGCCTCCGTGACGGCGACCGCATCGCCGCCTTCCGGCCCGGCGACGACGACGCGGCCTGGCTCGACCTCAACGCCCGCGCCTTCGCCGACCACCCCGAGCAGGGCTCGCTGAGCCAGGCCGACCTCGACGCCCGCAAGGCGGACGACTGGTTCGACGCCGGCGACCTGCTGCTGCTGTGGCGGGGCGACGAGCTGCTGGCCTCCTGCTGGCTCAAGCTCGAGGCCGACCAGCCGGGCGAGTTCTACGCCGTCGCCGTCAGCCCCGAGCACCAGGGCGAGCACCTGGGAGGCGCGGTGGTCGACGCCGGCCTCGCCCGCCTCCTCGACAGGGGCGTCAGCACCGCCGCCCTCTACGTCGAGGGCGACAACGCCGCCGCGCTGCGGCTCTACGCGGCACGCGGGTTCGTCGACCACGCCGTCGACGTGCAGTACACGCTCTCGCGCTGACCCGTCGGATCACGCACTCGGACGTACCCCGATCCGGGTGAACGGCGGGGTGAACTGCGACTCCTTCACAATTCTGTGCAACTTCGTGCGCACTGCGCAATAAACGCCGGTCACGCACGCGATGCCCGTGAGTACGGGCCCCGGTAGCGCACCAGGTCGTTCGGTCGTCGAGATTAACACTGTGTGACCGGCCCCCGATCGGGGGCCGTCGGCCCCTAGCTTCGATCTCGGCTCGCCCCGGCGGGCCACCGATCACGCCCGGCCGACACCGCCCGGGCGACCACACGGAAGACGACCCCGAGGAGCACCATGCCCAACTTGAACGTCACCTACGGCGACATGCGCGACGCGGCCACCCGCCTGACCAACGGCGAGGCCGACATCGAGTCGAAGCTCCGCGAGCTCAAGGCGCAGGTCGACAGCCTGATCAGCGGCGGCTACGTCACCGACCAGTCGTCGGTCGCCTTCGGCACCTCGTACCAGGAGTTCAACGACGGCGCCACGAAGACCATCCAGGGCCTCGAAGGCATGAGCTCGTACCTCAACAGCGCCGCGGAGGCGCTCGAGCAGACGGACTCCGAGCTGGCCAAGGCGCTCAAGTAGCGCGTCGCCGCGGTCCCGCTCCCGTCGCGGGGCGGGACCGCGGCGTTCCCCCTCGCCCCACCTCCTTCGCCCTGCCCCACGAACGGACGCCCCATGCCAGACCTCATCGTCGACGGAGAGGCCCTCAAGACCTCGATCGACTCCCTCGCCCGCGTGCGCGACGAACTGGGCGACCAGATGTCGGGTCGTGACGAGAACCACGACATCTTCGGCCAGAAGGACCTGAACAAGGCGATGGGCGCCTTCAGCGGCGACTGGAAGATCCACCGCACCAAGATCAAGGACGACGTCTCGAAGCTGCACGACAAGCTCGTCGAGATGAGCGAGACCTGGGACGAGGCCGACGGCGAGATGGCGAAGAGCATCAGCACGGAGACCGTCTGATGGGCGCGCGTCCCGGCGAGTGGTCGCTGCTGCACGAGAACGACGACCCGATGTCCGCCGACGTCGACCAGGTGAAGGTCCTCGCGACCTTCTACGACGACATGGCCCGCACCATCCACGAGCAGGCCGACGTCCTCAAGCGCATCGGCGAGGGCGACGAGACGCACTTCAAGGGCCAGGGCGCCGACAAGGTGCGCGAGAAGAGCAAGGCCGTCGGCGCCTCCCTCGAGCAGATGTCCGGACGCTACGACGCCGTCCGCGACGCGCTGCGGTCGTACCTGCCCCAGCTCGAGCACGGCCTGGCCGAGTCGGCCTCGGCCCTGCAGGAGGCGGTGGCCGCCCGCGACTCGATGTCGCAGGCGACCGGGATGGCCGACCCCCGCGAGGACCGGCCGAAGGACGCCCCGCCGCTCACCAGCGAGGAGGAGGGCGCCGGACGCGCCAAGGACGCCGCGCTCGACTCGGCCCAGGGCGCCTCCGCCGCTGCGATCGCGCACCTCCGCCGCGCCCAGGCCGACCTCGACGCGGCCGGGCACGCCGCCTCCTCGACCATCAGGGGCGCGTGGAAGGACGGGCTGCACGACACGCTCGGCGACAAGATCCGCGCCTTCTTCAAGAAGTTCCTCGCGATCCTGATCAAGGTGCTGACCTGGATCGGGATCGCCCTGGCGGTCATCGCGATCCTCATCCCCGGGCTCGGCTTCGTCGCGCTCATGGGGGCGGTGACCGCGGGCGTGGCCTTCGCCGCGACGATCGCCCAGGCGGCGATGGGCGACGCCTCGTGGGTCTCGGTCATCATGGCCGGCGTCGGCATCCTGTCGCTCGGCGCCGGGGCGCTCATCACGAAGGCGACGAGCCTCAAGAAGATCGCGATGATCGGCAAGGGCGGCGCCGCCACCACGACGAACGTCACGAAGAACGCCTTCGAGGCGATGAGGTTCACGGCGAACCAGGCAGCTCGTCGCAAGGAGATCTTCGACGCCGCGCTCGACGGCAAGACGAGCATCGACGACGCGATCAAGCAGCTCAAGGAGCTGCCGACCCGGCTGAAGGAGATGCGCGAGAACGCGGTCGCGATCCACAAGGCCACCGACCTCGGCGAGATCAAGCCGAACTGGTGGAACCTGCGCGAGTACAAGGACATCTGGAAGTTCGATGCGAAGACGGTCAGCGAGTGGCGGGCCGACATGATCCCCAAGCTCGACAAGGTCATCGGCGTCGACGGGCTGAAGGGCCTCGGGGAGATCGCGACCAAGGCCAAGCTCAGCGGCATCGACCTGAAGTCGCTGCAGAGCGCCCAGGGCCTGATCTACTTCACGGGCGGGTCGAAGGTCTTCGGCTGGGGCAGCACCGCCTTCAGCCTCGGGGCGAACCCCACGGGCATCGGCCCGGACATCGCACGCTGGGCCGGCTGGGAGGACGCCAAGGCGAACTTCCCCGGCGGCACGCCGTCCGTCGCCGAGGCCGAGGCGGAGAAGCTGTGACCGGCCCCGTGCTGGTCGTCGACGTCGATCCGCCGGCGTGGCTGATCGTTCCGCCCGCCGACATGGCGTCGGGCCCCTGGCGGGAGGCGGCCGCGACCTTGTTCGCCTTCTCGGCCGAGGTCGACCGCACCGGCGGCGTGACTCCCCCGGACGTCGACGTCGAGGCCGCCCTGGACGGCCTGCTCGCCATGGCGGCCACGCTCGGCGACGGCTCGCGCCTGGCGGCCGGGTTCTCGGTGCCGGGCGCCTGGCCGCTGCCCGTCGTCGTGGACGCGGGCCTGACCGGCGCCGACGCCCCCGACCTGCTCGAGCTCGGCCGTGCCCGGGGCGGCTCGCCGCTCGAGGCGCCCCTCATCGACGACCTGCCCGACGACGTCGGCCCCGGCGTCGTCGTGACCCGCTTCGACCTCGACCTCGAGGGCCGCGTCTGGGTCACCGTGACCGCCGCCGCGCGACGCGACGGCCTCGACGTCACCGCCACGTGGCGCAGCACCGACCTGGGGCTCGTGCCGCTCCAGACGCCGGCCCTCGTCGAGCTGGCCGGGCACGTGCGCCTCGTCGACCGGGCCGACGACCTGCAGGAGACGAGCCGATGACCACGGCGACCTCCCCCACGGCGGCGCCCGCCGCCTCCTTCGCCCTGGCCCTGCCGGCCGGCTGGGCCCGGCTGCCGGCGCGTGCCGAGAAGACCGCCGAGCTGACCCGCGAGGTCGACCGGATCGTGCGCGAGGCGCTGCCCGACGACCTGCCCCGCGACAGCGCCGAGCCGCTGCGGCGCCAGCTGCGTCGACGACTGACCGACGCGGTCGAGGAGGCAGGGCGGGCCGGCGCGAACGCCGTCTACCTGCCCGCGTCGATCGACGGGTTCGCCCTGCCCGTCAGCCTGAGCGAGGCCGAGGTCGACGACGAGTCCGAGACCGAGCCGGTGCGCATCGTCGCCGACCTGCTGAGCGACGCCGGCCAGCTCGACGGCCTGCGCGACGTCGACGGTGCCGCGGCCGCCCGCACGGCCGTCACGATCGCCTCCGACCAGGCCGAGGGCTCGTGGGAGCGCACCTGGTCGAGGCGCGTCGTCTACACGATCTCGGTGCCGCACCGGCCGGGGCGCTGGGTCGTGCTGACCTGGTCGGCCGTCTACGGCGACGAGCCGAGCGAGCGCCTCGCCGACGCCCTCGTCGAGCTGTTCGACTCGATCATGACCACGTTCCGCTGGACCGACGTGCCGGGCGAGGACCCGACCCCGGTCGAGCTCGCCGTCGCCGCCGCCGAGGAGGCGCGGTGACGGTCGTCGGCGCGGTCACGGCCACGGCCCTCGCGGTCGACCTGCCCCCGATGCTCGAGCCGTTCGGCGACCTCGCCCTCACGGTGGCGGTGCTGCTGACGGTCGCGGTGCTCGCGTTCACGATCCCGGTCTGGGTCGCGTCGCGCCGGGTGGTCAAGGTCGAGGCCGTCGCCTGGGCCGACGACGTGCGCGGCGACCCCTCGGCGACCTGGGCCGCCGACCGCGCGCTGCGCGTGCTGCTCGCGTCGTGCGAACGCGAGCACGTGGTGTTCCCCGGGCTCGCCCGCGTCGTGGTCGGCCTCGAGCGGATCGACGTCGACCTCGTCACGCCCACCGTCGCGCCCCCGGCTCCGTGGAGCACCAGCCGCGACGGCCGCCGCTGGTCGGCCCCCGTCGAGCTGGTGCAGCTCGAGGCGCTGCCGCTGCGGCGCCCCGAGGGGCTCGCGACGGTCGTCGCGCTCGGGTCGTCCGCCGAGGGCCGTGTGCTCGTCGGGCTGCACGCGCTGCACGGCGTCCTCGGGATCGACGGCGACCGGTCCGCCCGCCTGGCCGTCGCCTGCCGGATCGCCGACCAGCTCGCCACCTCGCCCTGGAGCCGGTCGACGGCGGTGCTGCGCGTCGGCGTCCGCGACGACGAGGTGGCGGCCGGTGCCCTGCTGTCGCTCGACGACGCCCTCGACGTCGTCGTGACGGGCGCCTCCTCCGGGGTGCTGTTCCTCTCGGAGGTGCCCTCGGCCTCGGCCTGGACCGCCCTCCGCTCCGCCCTCGAGCGACCCGAGAACGGCTGGGGGGTCGTCCTCCTCGCCCGCCACGACCAGGTGCGCTGGCAGCTCACTGCGCGGCGCGACGGCACGCTCGTCGGCGACGCCGTCGGCGAGCTGCGCTGGGTCGACGTCGCGCTGAACGGCCACGACGCCGTGGCCGTGCCGGCCGGGCTGCCGCGGTCGGCCGCCGAGGGCGCTCCGTCGTCGCCGCCCGTGCCCTCCCTGCCGGTCGCCCCGGGGACGGCCCCGGTCGGCCGTCGGCGCGACACGAGCCGAGGAGGCGCCGCCCGCCCGGGCGACGCCGTGCCGACCCGATGAGGGTCGTCCTCACCGTCTCCGACGACGTCGCCGGGACGCGCTCCGACCTCGTCGTCGACGCCCCCGGCGAGACGCCGCTCGCGCTCGTGCTCGACGCGATCGGCCGCGAGGTCGGCACCGTCTCGCGGATGCCCGAGGGGGTCGACGAGCAGGCGACCTTCGCGACGAGCGGCCTGCTCGACGGGGCGCTCCTGCACGTCGGCTCCGTGCCTCCCGGCCGTGCCGCCCCCGGCGTCGTCGACCTGCGCCTCGTCGGCGGCGTCGGAGCCGGCCGCTCTGCTCCGCTCGTCGTCGGACGGACCCTCCTCGCCGTCGACCCCGACGGGGACCTGGTCACCGGCGTCGCCGACCTGCCCGCCGTCGCCGAGGTCGACGTCTCGTTCGACGCGGCCGTCCGCGTGCGTGCCGTGCTGCCAGAGGGCGTCGGCGGCGCGGCCGCCCCGGCCCTGCTCGAGGAGGAGCCGCTCACGGACGAGTGGACGCCGTGGCCGCCCGAGGCCCGGCTGCGCCTCGGCGAGTCCGTGCTCGCCGCGCTGCCCGCGACCGTCCCGGACGTCGTGCTGCTGCGCGCGCCCGACTCGGGCTGGGTCGACTACAACCGCCCGCCGCGCCTGCTGCCCCCGACGCCGCCGGTGAAGTACGTGATCCCCCGGGTGCCCGCCCCGCCGCAGCGCTCGCCCCTGCCCTGGATCATGGCGGCCGTGCCCGCGGTCTTCGGGATCGTGATGGCCGTGGCGTTCCAGCACGCGTTCTACCTGATGTTCGCCTTCATGTCGCCGATCATGATGATCGGCACGACGGTGACGAACCGCCGCAACGGCAAGAAGAGCCACGGCAAGGCCCTCGCCGAGCACCGCGAGCTCGTGGCGCGCATCGAGGGCTGGGTCGACGACTCGATCGACGCCGAGCGCGATCGTCGGCGGTCGCGCGCCGCCGACGCGGCCGAGCTGCGCACCGCGGCCCGGGTGCCCACGCACCGGCTCTGGGAGCGCCGCCCGACCGACCCCGACCACCTGCACGTCCGCGTCGGCACGGCCGACCTGCCGAGCACGGTCGAGATCCAGGACGAGCGCTCGACCGACCAGCGGAGCACGGCCACCGGCACGACGCGGCAGGTGCCCGTCGTGCTGTCGCTGGCCCGCACCGGCGTGCTGGGCGTGGCCGGTGCCGGGAGCCGCCCGCGCCTCCTCGGCCGCTGGCTGGTGGGCCAGCTCGCGGTCGCCCAGAGCCCGCACGACGTGCGGCTGGTGGTGCTCACGTCGGTGGCGTCCCTGCCGGCCTGGGAGTGGACGACCTGGCTGCCGCACGCACGCCCGGGCGACGGCGACGACGCCCTGGCGGCGATCGGCGCCGACGGCGAGACCATCGGCCGGCGCCTGGCCGAGCTCTCGCTCGTGTTGCAGGAGAGGCGTGCGGCGTCGACGGCGTCGCACTCCTCCCGCCCGGCCCGGTTCTCGCCCGAGTACGTCGTGGTGCTCGACGGTGCCCGACGCCTGCGCGCCATGCCGGGAGTCGTGGGGCTGCTGCGCGACGGGCCCGAGCACGGGATCCGCGTCGTCTGCCTCGACGCCGAGGAGTGGCAGCTGCCCGAGGAGTGCACGGCGACCGTCGTGCAGCACGCCGACACGCGGCTGACGGTGCGCGAGCAGGGCCGGGCCGACCTCGACGACGTGCTGGCCGACCTCGTCGTCGACGACTGGTACGACGACGTCGCGCGCGACCTCTCGCCGATCCGCGACCTCAGCTCGAGCGAGACCGCAGGCCTCGTGCCCGACTCGGCGGCGCTGCTGCCCGTCCTCGGCCTCGAGCACCCCACCGGCGAGCTGCTCGCCGAGCGCTGGCGGCGCGACGGCGGGGCCTCGACCTCGGCGGTCGTCGGGGTCTCGATCGACGGCCCGTTCTCGATCGACATGGTCTCGGACGGCCCTCACGGCCTCGTCGCGGGCACCACCGGGTCGGGCAAGTCCGAGTTCCTGCAGACGCTCGTCGCGTCGCTGGCCGTCGAGAACCGGCCCGACGCCATGACGTTCGTGCTCGTCGACTACAAGGGAGGCGCGGCGTTCGCGGCCGTCGCCGACCTGCCGCACACGGTCGGCCTCGTCACCGACCTCGACAGCCACCTCGTCGAGCGCGCGCTGCGGTCGCTGCGGTCCGAGCTGACGCGGCGGGAGCACGTGCTGGCCGCGTCGGGCGCGAAGGACGTCGAGGACCACGACGAGCACCTGGCCCGCGGCGGTCTCGGCGAGCGCCTGCCGCGCCTCCTGATCGTCATCGACGAGTTCGCCGCCCTGGCGAAGGAGCTGCCCGACTTCGTCAGCGGGCTCGTCGGCATCGCCCAGCGCGGCCGGTCGCTCGGCGTGCACCTCATCCTCGCGACGCAGCGGCCGTCGGGCGTGATCAGCCCCGAGATCCGCGCGAACACGAACCTGCGGGTGGCCCTGCGCATGACCGACACGGGCGAGAGCTCGGACGTGATCGACGTGCCCGACGCGGCGCGCATCGCCAAGTCGCTGCCCGGCCGTGCCTACGCGCGCCTCGGGCACTCGTCGGTCGTGCCCTTCCAGTCGGCGCGCGTGGGCGGGCGGAGCGCCCTCGACAGCGACGGCACGACGGCTCCCCCGTTCGTCCGCCTCTTCGACTGGCGCGACGCCGCGCTCGCCCTGCCGACCAGGCCCGCCACCGGGGCGACCGCGGTCGAGACCGACCTCACCGTGCTCGTCGGGGCCCTCCGCCGGGCCACGGAGCTGTCGGGCCTCGGCCGTCAGCGCAGCCCGTGGCTGCCGCCCCTCGAGGCCGTCGTGCCGCTCGACCTGGTCCCGCCGGAGGCGCGGGCCGGCCAGGGTGCGCCCCTCGCCTTCCGCTGGGGCACCGAGGACCTGCCCGACCGGCAGGAGCAGCGCGCCGCGACGATCGACCTCGACCAGCTCGGGCACCTCTACGTCGTGGGCGCCCCCGGCTCCGGCCGCTCGCAGGCGCTGCGGAGCATCGCCGCGGCGGCCGCCTCCGCGGTGTCGAGCGACGACCTGCACCTCTACGGCCTCGACTGCGGCAACGGCGGCATCACGTCGCTGTCCGGGTTCCCGCACACGGGCGCGATCGCGCAGCGCACCCAGCTCGAGCGGTCGACCCGGCTGATCGACCGCCTCGTCGCGGAGATGGGGAGGCGGCACGAGGTGATCGGGGCCGCCGGCGTCGCGAACATCGCCGAGCAACGGGCCACGGCCGCGCCCGGGGACCGGCTGCCCCACGTGCTCGTGCTGATCGACCGGTGGGAGAACTTCGTCGGCACCCTCGGCGAGCTCGACGGCGGGCGGCTGACCGACTCGGTGCAGGCGATGCTCCGCGACGGGGCCGGCGCGGGCCTGCACCTCGTCATCTCGGGCGACCGGTCGCTGCTGACCAGCCGGATGGCGGTGCTCACCGACGACAAGGTCGTGCTGCGGCTCACCGACCGGCTCGACTACAGCCTCGCGACGATCGACCACAAGACGCTGCCCGCCGAGATCGGCGCGGGCCGGGGCTTCCGCTCCGGCAGCGGCGTCGAGGTGCAGGTCGGCGTGCTCGGCGACGACGTCAGCGGGCAGGCGCAGGTGGCGGCCGTGCGCGCGCTGGCCGAGCGCCTGCAGGCGGTCGAGCCGCGGGGCCTCCGCCGCACCTCCCCCCTGCGGGTGGACGACCTGCCGAGCCAGCTCGACCTCGACGCGGCGCTCGAGCTCGCCGGCGCCGACGCGAGCCGACCGCTCTGGGCCCTCGTCGGCGTGGGCGGCGACGAGATGACGGCGCAGGGCATCGACCTCGAGGCGGACGCCCCGACCTTCGTCGTGGCCGGCCCGTCGCGCAGCGGCCGCAGCACGATGCTGCTCACCATCGCCGAGTCGCTGCTGCGGGCCGGCACCGAGATCGTCGTCGCGGCCCCTCGCCCCTCGCCCCTCCGCGGGCTGGCCGGGCACCCCGGCGTCCGGGGCGTGCTGACCGGCTCGGACCTCGTCGAGGACGACCTCGCTCCCCTGCTCGCGCCCGACGGCAGGCCGGTGGCCCTCGTCGTCGACGACGGCGAGCTGCTGCTCGACGTCAGCGCGAAGCAGTGGCTCCGCTCGTTCGTGCAGTCGGCGGCCGACCACCGTCGCGCGCTCGTGCTGGGCGGCAACGCGAACGGTCTCTGCGCGGGCTTCTCGGGCTGGCAGGTCGAGGCGAAGAAGAACCGCCGCGGGGCGCTGCTCAGCCCGCAGGCGACCCTCGACGGCGACCTCGTCGGCGTCCGGGTGACACGGTCGATGGTGTCGTCGCGGGTCGTCCCCGGGCGGGCGCTCGTGCACCTCGGCAGCGGCGAGCCCCTCACCGTGCAGGTGCCCGTGGCGCCGACGAGGGCGGCGGTAGTGTTGGCCGGTCACGACTGACCAGGGGGACCAGATGAGCGACGACGCACTGCCGCAGGCCGAGGGCCAGACCGCACCGGGGGCGAGCGGAGGGCCGACGCCGGGACCGCAGCGCGAGTCGTCTCCGTCCCCCTCGCCGTCGCCGTCGCCGAGCGGGCGTCGCGGCTGGAGCCGACGCCGCACGCTGCTGCTCGGCGGGGCCGTCGTGCTCTTCGCCCTCGGCGTCGTCGCCGCCGTCGTGGTGGGCCGCACGGCCGCCACGCACCGGCCGGAGGCCGCGGCCGTCGCGTACCTCGAGGCCGTGCAGCAGGGCGACGTCGAGCGCGCGATGTCGCTCGACGGCACCGAGGTCGGCGACGACGACGTGCTCCTCACGAACGACGCCTACGCGGGCGTCACCGACGGGGTCACGGGCTGGGACGTGTCGGGGTCGCGGGTCGACGGCGACTCGGCCGTGGTCGTCGCCGTCGTGCAGCAGGGAGGCGAGGGCGGTGCCGTGTACGACCAGCAGTTCGCCCTCGAGAAGGACGGCACCGACCTCCTCTTCTTCGACCGCTGGACGCTCACGCCCGTCGAGCTCGGCACCCTGACCGTCCAGGTCGGCGCGCCCGACGCCGCCGTCGTGACGGCGGCCGGCGTCGAGGTGCCGCACGCCGGCGCCGAGGGCGACACGGTCGAGCTGCGGGCGTTCCCCGGCAGCTACCCCGCCACGCTCGACGGGGCGGGTGCCTACGAGGCGGACGACGTCGTCGGGATCGCGACCGGCGCCTCCTCGACCGGCAGCCCCGCCACGCTCGTCGCGACGCTGACCGACTCGGGCCAGGCCGCAGCCCGCGCCGCCGTCGACGCGTGGCTCGCCGCGTGCGTCGCCAGTCCCGACCTCAAGCCCGCCGGCTGCAGCTTCCAGATCCTCAACGAGCCGACCGGCTACACGCTGACCGACCAGAAGTGGACGCTCGAGACGACGCCCGTCTACGAGATCGGCGACTGGACGAGCCAGGGCTGGCAGGTCGAGGCCACGACGGAGGGGTCGGCCGTCTTCACCTCGACGGTCAGCGACGGCGCGGGCTCCACCGGCACCTTCAACTCGGTGGGCTCCGTGCGGGTCCCGATCCAGGGAGTCATCCCGGACGTGACGGGCGAGGGCGCGACCTTCACGTCGACGCTGCTGCAGTACTGACGCCCCGAGCCCCGCTGCGCCCTCGGGGCGTCGACCGGGGTACGCGTCGGGGTACGAGGACGCCTGTCGAGGGCCTACTCGGAGCTGCACCCCGACCTGGCACGCCGCTCACAGCCTGAGGGAGTGGATTGTCGTCATCGGATCGTCCACGACCTGCAGGAGAACACCATGAACCCCGTCAAATTCATCTCGGACCTCGGCGTCAAGAGCGAGCACGCCTACTGGGGCGGCTTCGCGTCCATCGTGATCGCGCTCGTCGCGTGGCTCGCCTCCCAGGGCAAGGACTCGAACGACAAGGCGCAGTCGGACCGCTGGGGCATCTTCATCGGCCACTGGGCGCCCACGTTCTTCGCCCTCGGCATCGCCCTGAAGCAGGAAGAGAAGTAGGCAGCTCCTCGATCTCGTCCCCCCGGACGACGGCGCCGCGGCGACGTCATCCGGGGGGACGACTCGTTCGCGGCGGGGCTCCGCGACGCTGGTGACATGCCACAGATCACCCGCTCCGCTTCCTCACCCGCCTCCCCCGCCGCTCCTGCCGTTCGTCCCGGCATCGACGCGACCGTCGCGACCCTGCCTGGTGAGGGGACCTCCTCCGCCCCGGCGACTCCGACGGGCCGCTGGCGACTCGTCGACGCCCTCCGCGGGTTCGCGCTCTGCGGCATCCTCTTCGCGAACGCCCCCTTCCTGCTGGGCATCGGCGAGGGCCTGTCCGCGAACGACTTCGCCGACCAGCTCGCGTCGAGCACGGGCAGCGGCCTGCTCGACGTGCTGGTCGAGCAGCGGTTCGTGCCGATCTTCTGCTTCCTCTTCGGGCTGAGCTTCCAGCTCATCGTGCTGTCGGCCCGCCGTCGCGGGACATCGCCGTGGCTGCCCCTGGCGCTGCGGCTGACCGCCCTGCTCGGGATCGGCCTGCTGCACGCGCTCGTGTTCCCCGGTGACGTGCTGCGCGAGTACGCGATCGCCGGCCTCGTCCTGCTGCCCGTCGTGCTGCTCGCCCCTCGCTGGCTGACCGCGGCCCTGGGCGCCGTGCTCACGATCGTCGCGTTCGCCGTCCTCGGCGGAGGCGTCGTGACGGTCCCCGGACTGCTCCTGCTGGGCTCCGCCGCCGCTTCGTACGGGCTCCCCACGGTGCTCGAGCGGCCGGGACGATCGGTGGTCGCGGTGTTCGTCACGGCCCTCCTCGCCTCGATCGCGGGCACCGTCGCGCAGGTCGTCGGCGGCCCTGAGGCCGCGTTCGGCGCCGTCGGAGCCTCGACCGGCCTCGTCGTCGCCGTGACCTACGCGACCGGGCTCGCCCTGCTCTGGCGCACTCGTGCCCGGGCCCTGCTCGCCGCGGCCCTCGAGCCGCTCGGCCGGATGGCCCTCACGAACTACCTGGCCGCGTCGGTCGCGCTCACCCTCGTTGCGCTGGCCTCGCCGGGCCTCGACTGGTCGACGATGACGAGCTACCTGCCGATGGTCGTCACGAGCGCCGCGCTGCTCGTGGTGCAGTCGCTGCTCAGCCGGCTGTGGCTGCGGCACGTCTCGTACGGCCCCGTGGAGTGGGCTTGGCGGTCGGTCACCTGGCGACGCCTCGCCCCGATGCGCGGCGGGGTGCTCTGAGGCCCGGGCAGGTCAGGGGCGACGGGCGCCGACGAGCAGGGCCGCGGCGAGCTCGCGTGCCGTCTCGACCGGCTGCGGGAAGGTCGCCATCCCGAGCGTGACCAGAGCGCCCTCGTGCAGCAGCATCAGCTGCCGCGCGAGGGCGCCGCCGTCGCCCCGCCCCAGCCCCGCCTCCGCGAGGAGGTCGGCGACCAGTGCGAGCATCCAGCGCTTCTGCCGGGTGAGCTCGGGCAGCACCGGCCCGCCGTCGTCCGGGCCGCCCACCTCGGCGCGCGCGTTGATCACGCCGCAGCCCTTGGGCGAGTTGTCGGCGGCCCAGGTGAGCGTCGCGTCGAAGACCGCCAGCACCCGCCCGGGGCCGGGCTCGGGCGTGCGGGCCAGCTCGGCGGCGAGGTGGGCGCGCCATCTCGCGTCGCGGTGCTGCAGGTACGAGACGACCAGCGCCTCCTTCGAGCCGAAGCGGTCGTACAGGGTCTTCTTCGTGACGCCGGCCGCCTCCGCGATCGTGTCGACGCCGACGGCGTGGACGCCGCGGTCGTAGAAGAGGTCGGAGGCGGCGTCGAGGAGGCGGCGCGCACCGGGCGTGAGGGAGGGCAGCTCGGGCGCGGTGAGGTCGACCATGCCCTCGACTATACCCATCTGTATAGTCGAGGGCATGACTAAACAGATCGGTTTACTCGACCACCTCGTGAGCGGCCGGGCGCGCCGTGTGCCCGGCGCCGTCACGGTGCTCGCCGCCGCCGCGTTCGTCCTCGCGTGGAGCTCGGGCTTCACCATCGCTGCCGTCGCCACCGTCGACGCGCCGGCGACGACGCTGCTGCTCTGGCGGTTCCTGCCGCTCGCCGTGCTGCTCGTCGTGGTGGCCGCCGCCCGCGGACGACTGCGCGGGGTCCCCCTCGTCGAGCTGCGGCGACAGGCCGTCATCGGGCTGCTCGCGCAGTTCGGCTACGTCGTCCCCGTCTACGCGGCGGTCGGCGTCGGGGTGGCGACCGGCAGCACGGCCCTGGTCGACGCGGTGCAGCCGCTCGTCGTCGCCACCCTCGTCGGCCCGCTGCTCGGGCTGCGGGTGCGGGGCGCGCAGTGGGTCGGGCTCGGTGTCGGGGCGGTCGGCGTCGTGCTCGTCGTCGGGTCGCAGCTCGGGGACTCGGACGCGCCGACGTGGGCCTGGGCGTTCCCGGCGCTCGCGATGGCGAGCCTCATCGCCGGCACGCTCGTCGAGCGGCGCGGAGGGGCGGAGCTGCCGGTGCTCACGACGCTGACGGTGCACGTGAGCGTGACGGCCGCGGCGCTCGTGGTGCTCGCGGCCGCGACCGGGACGCTCGTGCCGCCTCCGACGCCCTCGTTCTGGGCCGCCACCGTGCTGTCCGCCCTGGTGCCGACCCTCGCCGCCTACGGGCTCTACTGGTGGCTGCTGCGCCGGCTGGGCGTGACCGCCCTGAACGCGCTGCTGTTCCTGGTCGCGCCGACCACCGCGGCGTCCGGCTCCCTGCTGCTCGGCGAGCCGCTCACGGCGTGGACCCTGGCGGGGTTCGTGCTCAGCGGCGCCGGCTCCGCCCTCGTCCTGGCGGGCGGGCGAAGGAGGCGGGCATCGGTCGGCGAGGCCCTCGCGGCCACCTGAGGCGCCTCCGTCGCGCCTCTTCCGTGGCTCCTCCACAGCCGCCGGGCCGGGCCTCGTCACCAGCCGTTCACGTGGCGGGGACGTCGGCGGCCACCAGGGGTGGCACGATGGTGCGATGGACAGCGAACCACGCGTCGACGGCGCCGGCGTCACCCCCGACTTCCTCGACGACTTCGACGAGATCGTCAGCTTCGAGGACGGCACCCTCCCCGCCGAGCGGTACCTCGACCGAGAGCTCAGCTGGCTGGCGTTCAACCAGCGCGTGCTCGAGCTCGCCGAGGACCCGACGACGCCGCTGCTCGAGCGCGCGAACTTCCTCGCGATCTTCGCCAGCAACCTCGACGAGTTCTTCATGGTGCGCGTCGCCGGCCTGAAGCGGCGCATCGCCACCGGGCTCGCCGTGCCCACGAACGTCGGCCGCGGCCCCAACGAGGTGCTCGCCGACATCAACGCCAAGGCGCACGACCTGCAAGAGCGGCACGCCCGGGCGTTCCTCGACCTGGTCAAGCCCGACCTCGACGACGCGGGCATCCACATCGAGAAGTGGTCCGACCTCGAAGAGGCCGACCGCGTCCGCATGCGCGAGATCTTCACCGAGCAGATCTTCCCCGTGCTGATGCCGCTCGCCGTCGACCCCGCGCATCCGTTCCCCTACATCTCGGGCCTGTCGCTCAACCTCTCGGTGCGCGTCCGCAACCCGAAGACGATGCGCCAGGAGTTCGCGCGCCTCAAGGTGCCGCAGATGCTGCCGCGCTTCGTGCAGCTGCCCGACAACGACAGCGGGCGCGTGCGGTTCATCCCTCTGGAAGACCTGATCGCGAACCACCTGCAGGACCTGTTCCCGGGCATGGAGGTCGTCGAGCACCACGTGTTCCGCGTCACCCGCAACGAGGACGTCGAGGTCGACGAGGACGAGTCGGAGAACCTGATCCAGGCTCTCGAGCGCGAGCTGCTGCGTCGGCGCTTCGGCCCGCCCATCCGCCTCGAGATCACCGACGACATGGACCCGGTCACGCTCGAGCTGCTCGTCCGCGAGCTCGACGTCACCGACCAGGAGGTCTACCGGCTGCCGGCCCCCCTCGACCTCGCGGGCCTCTTCGAGATCACGAAGATGCCGCGTTCCGACCTGAAGTACCCGAAGCACCTGCCCCAGACGGCGCTGCAGCTGCAGCCGACCGAGCCGAACATGAAGCCCGACATGTTCGCGAGCATCGCCCGGCAGGACATCCTGGTGCACCACCCGTACGAGTCGTTCGCGACGAGCGTGCAGGCGTTCCTCGAGCAGGCGGCGGCCGACCCCAACGTCCTCGCCATCAAGCAGACGCTCTACCGCACGAGCGGCGACAGCCCGATCATCGAGGCCCTCATCGACGCCGCGGAGTCGGGCAAGCAGGTGCTCGCCCTCGTCGAGGTCAAGGCGCGCTTCGACGAGCAGAACAACATCACGTGGGCCCGCAAGCTCGAGAAGGCCGGCGTGCACGTCGTCTACGGCCTGGTCGGGCTCAAGACCCACTGCAAGCTCGCGCTCGTGATCCGCCAGGAGAAGGGCCGGCTGCGGCACTACACGCACATCGGCACGGGCAACTACAACCCCAAGACGAGCCGCATCTACGAGGACATGGGCCTCTTCACCGCCGACGACCAGGTCGGGAAGGACCTGACGCGCCTGTTCAACGAGCTGTCGGGCTACGCGATCGAGAAGAAGTTCAAGCGCCTCCTCGTCGCTCCGCGCTACCTCCGCCGCGGCCTGCTCAAGCAGATCCAGGGCGAGATCGAGGCCGCGCAGGCCGGTCGCCCCTCGGGCATCAAGATCAAGATCAACTCGATCGTCGACGAGCAGATCATCGACGCGCTCTACAAGGCCAGCCAGGCTGGCGTGCCCGTCGACGTCTGGGTGCGGGGCATCTGCACCATCAAGCCGGGCCAGCCGGGCCTCAGCGACACGATCCGCGTGCGGTCGGTGCTCGGCCGCTACCTGGAGCACTCGCGCCTGTTCTGGTTCGCGAACGACGGCGACCCCCAGGTCTTCATCGGCAGCGCCGACATGATGCACCGCAACCTCGACCGCCGCATCGAGGCGCTCGTGCGCCTCACGCAGCAGGACCACCTCGAGCAGGTCTCCGAGCTCTTCGACCGTGCGATGTCCGACGAGACGGCGTCGTGGTGGCTCGAGAGCGACGGCACCTGGACGCGCCACGCTCGTGACGCCTCCGACGCCCCGCTCGCCGACATGCAGAACGTGCTGATGAAGCAGATCACGCAGCGCCGCCGGGCCAGCCGGTGAGCACGGTCGCCCCCACGACGATCGTCGCGGCCGGCGCGGTCTGCTTCCGCCTGGTGGACGGCAAGGCACGCGTGCTGCTCATCCACCGCGAGCACCACGGCGACGTCTCGCTGCCCAAGGGCAAGGTCGACCCCGGCGAGTCGACGCCGCAGACGGCCGTCCGCGAGATCCGCGAGGAGACGGGGTACCGCGTCGCCCTCGGGGCCCCGCTCGGCACCGCCGAGTACGTCATGCCCGGCGGTCGGGACAAGATCGTGCACTACTGGGCGGCCGAGGTCACCGACGACGCGGTCGCCGAGGCCGGTCGCTTCACGCCCAACAGCGAGGTCGCCGCGATCGAGTGGGTCTCGATCGAGAAGGCGCGCGCCAAGCTGACCTATGAACGGGACGCGGAGGTGCTCGACCGGTTCGCCGACCGCGTCGCCTCGGGCGCCGCCCGCACCTTCGCCCTCGTGGCCCTGCGGCACGCGAAGACGACGTCGCCCGGCGACTGGAGCGGCTCGGACGCCACCCGCCCCCTGCTGCCCCAGGGCCGCCGTCAGGCGAAGTCGATCGCGCCCGGCATCGCGGCGTGGGCCCCGCAGCGGCTGATCAGCAGCACGGCCGCCCGCTGCCTCGCGACGCTCGAGCCGGTCTCGGCGCTGACCCGCGTCGGGGTCAAGCAGAGCGACTCGATCAGCCAGGACGCGTTCGACCGCCACGACGACGACGTGGCCGGCGTCGTCGCGAAGCGCCTCAAGAAGCGGGTGCCGGCCGTGTTCTGCACGCACGCCCCGGTGCTGCCCGAGATCGTGCGGCAGATCGCCGTGGGGACGGTCGGCGGCCACCGGCTCGACCTGCGCCGCGCCTCCTCGCTGAGCCCCGGCGAGTACACCGTGCTGCACGTGTCGTGCTCCGACGCCGCGCTCGTCGCCGTCGAGACGCACGGCCCCGTGCTCTGAGGCAGGCCGCCGGCCTGTCGACCCTCGCGCCCCGTGGCCCTGCCCCGGGGCGCGAGCCGTGTCGGGCCGTGTCGACGCGGCGGGTGGGCTCGGCGGGTGATCCTGGCCCTGCGGCTCCGTGCAGGCGGGCACGCCCGGCCGATGTTCCCCCCGCGTTAACCTCCCGTTCACCATCGCAGACGACCGTGGTTAACCACTCGACGTAGCGTCTCGCCTCGGGTCAGCACCGGCCCCCAGCACCCACGGCACTACATCCGAAAAGGAACCTCTGTGAACTTCAAGCGCACCGGCAGCATCGTGGCGATCGCCGCGGTCGGCACCATGCTCCTCGCGTCCTGCGCCTCCAACGAGGGCGGCTCCGGCTCCTCGTCCGACGGCGCCTCCTCCGACCTCTCCGGCACGATCGCCGGCATCGGCGCCTCGTCGCAGCAGGCCGCCCAGGAGGCCTGGGTCGCCGGCTTCCAGACCGCCAACCCCGACGTGACCGTCAACTACGACCCGCAGGGCTCCGGCGGCGGCCGTGAGAGCTTCATCTCCGGCGCCGCGGCCTTCGCCGGCTCGGACCGCGCGTTCAAGACCGACGAGATCTCGTCGAGCACCTTCGCGGGCTGCACGCCCGACACCGGCATCGTCGAGCTGCCCGTCTACGTCTCGCCCATCGCGGTCGTCTTCAACCTCGACGGCGTCGACGAGCTCAACCTCTCGCCCGCCACCATCGCCGGCATCTTCAGCGGCGCGATCACCACGTGGGACGCGGCCGAGATCAAGGCCGACAACCCCGACGCCGACCTGCCCAGCACGCCCATCACGGCCGTGCACCGCTCGGACGACTCGGGCACCACCGAGAACTTCACCGAGTACCTGAACGCCAACAGCCCCGACGTGTGGTCGTCGGAGCCCGACGGCGTCTGGCCCCTCGAGGGCGGTGAGGGCGCCTCCGGCACCTCGGGCGTGATCGACGCGGTGACCAACGGCACCGGCACGATCGGCTACGCGGACGCCTCGCGCGCCGGCGACCTCGGCGTCGCGAAGATCAAGGTCGGCGAGGAGTTCGTCGAGTACTCGGCCGAGGCCGCCGCCGCCATCGTCGACGAGTCCCCTGAAGAGGAAGGCCGCACCGAGGGCGACATCGCCATCGAGCTCGACCGCACCTCGACGGCCGACGGCGTCTACCCCCTCGTGCTCGTCAGCTACCTGATCGGCTGCGAGTCGTACGAGGACGCCGCCCAGGGCGAGCTCGTGAAGTCGTACTTCGAGTACGTCTCCAGCGACGAGGGCCAGCAGGTCGCGGCCGACGCCGCCGGCTCGGCTCCCATCTCGAGCACCCTCTCGGGTCAGGTCGCCGACGCGATCGCGCTCATCAAGTAGCACCCGCCACACCGGGCCCGGGACCGCACGCCGTGCGGTCCCGGGCCGTCGCCCTGACAGGGGCACCCGTACGATCAGCACCATCGGCAGAACCGCACCGCCACCCGAGCACCGCCCGCACACCGAGCACCCACCCGGAGGACCTCGTCCGATGACCGCCCCCGCATCGACCGCCACGAAGGTCAAGGCACCTCGTGCGCCGCGTCGCCCCGCAGACCGGATCTTCTCGGGCAGCACCGTCGTCGCCGGCGGCCTGATCCTCGCCATCCTCGCCGCCGTCGCGATCTTCCTGGTCGCGCAGAGCATCCCCGCCGTGATCGCCGACCCGGCCGACATCTCGCTCTCCGGCTTCCCCGACTCGTTCTGGCAGTACGTCGGCCCGCTCGCCTTCGGCACGGTCTACGCCGCCGCGCTCGCGCTCGTCATGGCCCTCCCCGTCGCCATCGGCATCGCGCTCTTCATCTCGCACTACGCCCCTCGCCGCCTCGCCGCGGGCCTCGGCTACGTCATCGACCTGCTGGCCGCCGTGCCGTCGGTCGTCTTCGGCCTGTGGGGCAGCATCGTCCTCGCCCCCGCCGTGCAGCCCGTCTACGCGTGGATGGCCGACCACCTCGGCTGGTTCCCGCTGTTCGCCGGTCCCGTGTCGGGCACCGGCCGCACGCTGCTCACCGCCTCCATCGTGCTCGCCGTGATGATCCTGCCGATCATCACCGCGCTGAGCCGTGAGGTGTTCCTGCAGACGCCGACCCTGCACGAGGAGGCGGCCCTCGCGCTGGGTGCGACCCGCTGGGAGATGATCCAGGTCGCGGTCCTGCCCTTCGGCCGCCCCGGCATCATCTCGGCCTCGATGCTCGGCCTCGGCCGGGCCCTCGGCGAGACCATGGCCGTCGCGCTCGTGCTGTCGCCGGCGCTCGTGATCAACCCCGCGATCCTCACCTCGACGAACTCGTCGACCATCGCCGCGAACATCGCCCTGAGGTTCCCCGAGGCGCACGACATCGGCATCAACACCCTGATCGCGACCGGTCTCGTCCTCTTCGTCATCACGCTGGTCGTCAACTCGATCGCCCGCGTCGTCATCAACCGCCGCAAGGCCTTCTCCGGAGCGAACTGATGGCCACCACCACCCAGGACCGTCCCCGCACGGCCAGCCGCACCGTCAACACCCTCACCACGGGCAAGCTGCCCAAGGCGGCGCCGCTGGCGATCCTCCTCGGCAGCTGGGCCGTCATGCTCGTCGTCTTCGGCCTGCTGCAGGCCGGCGGCGTCACGGAGACCTTCAACTGGGTAGCCGCGATCGTGCTCGGCACGATCCTCTACGCCGCCCTCGTGTTCGTCATCTCGATGCAGGTCGAGGGCATCCGCCGCGCCAAGGACCGCGTCGTCACGACCCTGGTCAGCGCGGCGTTCATCCTCGCGCTGATCCCGCTCGTCTCGGTCCTCTTCACCGTCGTGACGAGCGGCGCCGCCCGCTTCGACGGCGACTTCTTCTCGATGTCGATGCGCAACGTGGTCGGAGCGGGCGGCGGCGGGCTGCACGCCCTCACCGGCACCCTGCTGATCACCGCCCTCGCCGCCGTGATCTCGGTGCCGATCGGCCTGCTCACGGCCATCTACCTCGTCGAGTACGGCCGTGGCCGCCTGGCCCGCGCGATCACGTTCTTCGTCGACGTGATGACGGGCATCCCGTCGATCGTCGCCGGCCTGTTCGCCTACGCCCTGTTCGTGATCTTCTTCGGCGAGGGCGTCCGCATGGGCGCCGCAGGCTCCGTGGCCCTGGCCGTGCTGATGATCCCCGTCGTCGTGCGCAGCACGGAGGAGATGCTCAAGCTCGTCCCGAACGAGCTGCGCGAGGCCGCCTACGCGCTCGGCGTGCCGAAGTGGCTGACGATCCTCAAGGTCGTGCTCCCCACCTCCATCGCGGGCATCACCACCGGCGTCATGCTGTCGATCGCCCGCGTCATCGGCGAGACGGCCCCGCTGCTCATCACCGCCGGCTTCACGGCGAGCATGAACTACGACCTGTTCGACGGCCGCATGCAGTCGCTGCCGGTCTTCGCCTACAGCTCGTACGTGAGCCAGGGCACCGACGCGGCCGCCTACATCGACCGGGCGTGGACCTCGGCCCTGACGCTGATCCTCATCGTCATGGCGCTGAACCTGCTGGCCCGCCTCATCGCGCGCCTCTTCGCCCCCAAGCTCGGCCGCTGACGGCCACGCGCCTCCCCCACTCTTCCCCCGCGTCCCCGCACGACGCCGCACCTCACCGAAGGAATGTGAATGTCCAAGCGCATCGAGGTCAAGGACCTCAACGTCTACTACGGCAAGTTCAAGGCCGTCGAGGACGTCAACATCACCATCGAGCCGCGCACGGTCACGGCCTTCATCGGCCCGTCCGGCTGCGGCAAGTCGACGTTCCTCCGCACGCTGAACCGCATGCACGAGGTCATCCCCGGCGCCTACGTCGACGGCGAGGTGCTGATCGACGGCAACGACCTCTACAGCCCCGGCGTCGACCCGGTGCTCGTGCGCCGTCAGGTCGGCATGGTGTTCCAGCGCCCGAACCCCTTCCCCACCATGAGCATCCGCGACAACGTGCTCGCCGGCGTGAAGCTCAACAACCGCCGCATGGGCAAGGGCGAGCAGGACGACCTGGTCGAGAGCTCGCTGCAGGGCGCCAACCTCTGGAACGAGGTCAAGGACCGCCTCGACAAGCCCGGCTCGGGCCTCTCGGGCGGCCAGCAGCAGCGCCTCTGCATCGCGCGCGCGGTCGCCGTCTCCCCCGACGTGATCCTGATGGACGAGCCCTGCTCGGCCCTCGACCCGATCTCGACGCTCGCCATCGAGGACCTCATCGAGGAGCTCAAGCAGCAGTACACGATCGTCATCGTGACCCACAACATGCAGCAGGCCAGCCGCGTCAGCGACAAGACGGCCTTCTTCAACATCGCGGGCACAGGCAAGCCCGGCAAGCTCATCGAGTACGACGACACCGCCACGATGTTCTCGAAGCCCAGCGTCCAGGCGACCGAGGACTACGTCTCCGGCCGATTCGGCTGAGCCCGGAGGCTGCGCGCGGCCGACGGTCGTGGGCGGCCCACGGGTCGTCCTCGGCCCGGCACGACGCGAAGGAGGCGGCCCACCTGCTGGTGGGCCGCCTCCTTCGTCGTGTGGCCGGGTCGCGGCCCTCGCGGGGCCCGACCGGGTCGTGCAGTCGCCGCTAAGCGCTCTGCACGGCCATGATCGGGTCGCTCGTCGGCTGCTCGGAGCCGCCGGCGGGCTCGACCGTGAGGCCGATCGTGGCGCCAGGGCTCATCTCGCCCTTGAGCACCTTCGTGACCGTCGAGTCGGTGTCCGTGTCGAACGTGCCGGCAGGCACGGCACCGTCAGCGCCGATGTACCAGAGCTCGTACGTCTGGTCGCCGGGCAGCGAGGTGAGGCCGTCGAGGACGACCGCCGAGCGCTTGAGCTCGTTCGACCAGACCAGCGTCGCGGTGCCACCGGTGCTGACGTCGGCGACGGTCCGCTGGAAGTCGCCTGCCGCGTAGATCTCGTCGATCGAGGAGGCGGTGGCCTCCTGCTGCTGGCTCGGGCCGGTGACCTCGGACAGCAGCGCGCCTCCTCCGAAGAAGAGCGCGGCGGCTGCCGCGGCGACGCCGAGCATGGCGACGGGCCGGGTGAACCAGCGGGCACGGGCCGCGCCGGTGGGCTCGAGCACGCGGGCAGCGGTCTCGGTCTCGCTCGGCTCCATCTCGGGGACGGCGTGGCGGCCGGGGCGAGCGATCTCGTGGTCGTCACCCGCGCCTCCTGCGACCTGCGTCACGGCCGGCGTCTGCGAGGCAGAGTCGGAGGTGGTCTGGGCGGGCAGCTGAGGCAGCCCGACGATGGCGTCCATGATGCTCGCGCGGAGGGCGGCCGAAGGCATCACGGGCGGTGCCGCGTGGGCGAGCAGCAAGGCGGTCTCTCTCAATTCGGTCACTTCCCTTCTGGTGCTCTCGGACTCCTCCAGCAGAGTCTCGAAGTCGTGTCGTTCGTCGTCGCTCAGGGCGTCGAGCGCGTAGGCACCCGACATCGCCTCGAGCGAGTCGTGGGGCGGGTTGCCGCCGGTGGTGGAGTCGTCGCGGTAGGTCACGATGCCACTCCCATCTCGTCGCGCAGGCGGATCATGCCGTCGCGCAGTCTCGTCTTGACGGTGCCGATCGGCACCCCCAGCATCGCGGCCACTTCACTGTGGCTGTAGCCGCCGTAGTACGCCAGCCTGACGGCCTGGCTCTGGAGCTCCGTGAGTCGTCCCAGTGCACGCTCGACGCGCTCGTGCTCGATCCGGATCTCGACCGACTCGGTGACCGAGTCGTAGCCGGGCTCCAGATCGCGGACGCCGATCTTCAGGTCTCGGTCGCGGCCGGCCTGCGAGGCGCGGACACGGTCGACGGCCCGGCGGTGGGCCATCGTCAACATCCAGCTCGAGGCACTGCCCCGGGTGGTGTCGAAGCGAGCGGCGTTCTGCCAGATCTCGAGGAAGACCTCTTGGGTGACTTCCTCGGACTGCGAGTGGTCCTTCAGGAGGCGCTTGATCAGGCCCATCACACGAGGTGCGGTCTGGTCGTACAGCTCGGCGAAGGCCACTCGATCGGCCTGGGCGACCCTGAGGAGGAGCTCGTCAGGGGTCGACGCACGCGCCTCCTCCTGGGGAGTCTCGATGTCATGGGTCACGAGCTTCAGCATGTCAGGGTTCACCTCGATCCGCTCGTGTCGGGTTGACCGTCACAGGGGAGTGACGGGTTCGTGCTGGTCTCCGGTGGTGCTGGTTGTTGCTGGTGTGAGTCGAACCCCCCGCCCGGTGACCGTCTGGGATGGCGTTCAGGCCCGGGCCGAGCGGAGGGAACGACCGCGTCGTCCCGCCAGTCAGGGCGGCGGGAAGTCAGCGGAGGATCTCTCGATCCCTCACGCTCATGGTTCGGCACCGGGGGGCTGCTGGTTTGGGCGAGTTTGCCTCGGGTGCACGGAACGCCTGGCGGGGCCTGTGCCTCCGGTGGCCGAGTGGTCACGAACTGTCGGTCACCGCGTCGTCAGGGACCACTTCGGACCACCCGACCGCGCGCCCTGGGCGGAGGGACGGGGACGGGGCCCCGGATCAGCCGGGCGGGACGGTCACGCTCGGTGAGGAGGAAGAGGGTGTCGGGCCGCAGGAACGCCTCTCGGCGCGAGGCCGCTCGAAGCGGCTAAATTTGGAGCCCGGGGTTTCTACGGCCCGACAGTGATCGAGTGTAACCGTCGTCGCCGGGCCTCGCTCGGGCGTTCGCCCGGTGCGAACGCGGAGCGTCAGTCGAGGCTGCCGTCGCGCCAGAGCGCGGCGCACGCGGTGAGGTCGACACCGAGCTCGGAGAGACGGAGCGCGCGCCGGGTCAGCGTCGAGGCGAGGTCGGAGCCGATCGAGTCCTGCTCGTCGGCGACGGTCGTGGCGCCGGCCGACGCCAGCCGGCAGAACGCCGCACCGCGCTCGAGCGCGACCGCGAAGTCGCCGTCGAACACCCCGCGCAGGATGAGGTCGGCCAGCGCGAGCACCTCGGCCGGGGTCGCGGGCGTCGGGGCCCCGGCGACGATCGGGTCGATGGTGGTCGACGTCTCGACGCCGCGGTCGAAGAGGTAGGTGACCTCCTCGGGCGCCTGGCGGATGACGGCGCGCACGAGGTAGATCCGCCACAGGGCCCCGGGCAGGGTGTGCGGTGCGGCGCGCGCCCACAGCTCGGCGACGACGTCGATGCCGTGCTCGTCGCTGAACGAGACGAGCCGGTCGAGGATCTCGGGCTGCGGGTCGTGCTTGACCCGGGCGACGAGGGCGGCCGCCGACTCGTGGGCGATCCGGTTCACGGTCGCCGGGTCGTCGCCTCCCTGGAACGCCTCGAAGGCGGCGCTGGGGAACTGGGTCGGGCGGTGGAAGTCTCTGGGCATCGCCTCGACGATACGCGCGTGCACCGACAGCGGCGTGTGGGTCGGGCGTCGCCGCCCGTGGTCGCTCGTCGTCGCTCGTCGTCGCTCACGGACGCGAAGGAGGCGCGCTGCCGGCCCGCGAGGACGCCCGCGATCACGTATCCTCGAACACCGAGGGCCTCTAGCTCAGTTGGCAGAGCATCGGACTTTTAATCCGCGGGTCGTGGGTTCGAGCCCCACGGGGCCCACCTGTAGATACAAGGGTGAAACAGCCTTCGGGCCAGAGACCCAGGACGTGAACCCCTCCAAAACCCCTCCGACGGGGGCCAGAGGCATGAGAGGAAAACCATGAGAATGAATCATGGTTTCTCCTAACACGGCGCTGACGCCGGTGTCCTACGTCCCGATTCTGAAAGCGAAGCGTGCCGAGCTCGATGCTCTCGCTAGCTGCCCACCGGATAATCTCGTCCCTCTACTTGAAGTCATCGAGCCTGCCTCCGCCGGCGACAGCATCATCAAAGCCTGGCCCCACTCCAGCGACATTGCTTGGGTCCAAGTCTTGAATGCCGACGACGTCGACGACAGCACGTTCGCGGTCGTGCTGGACGACCTCTTTACGCAGCTACGCGTGGCAGGCATCGCGGTCGCGCCGGTCCTCACCGCAGCAGAAGAACCAGCAACACTGGCGGCCATCGCAAACATCGCTGCCCAAGACGGCCACGGGGCCGTGCTGAGAATTGACGTCGAAGACCTTATCGATGCAGGGGCGAACATCGCGGCGGATGTGACGGCCACCGTTGCCGCACTAAATCTGACCCCAGGCCAGGTGGACCTCGTCGCAGACGCTGGCCTCTTGACCGGTACGTCGTCCGTGCAGTCGGCCGTAGCGACGCAAGCGTTGGGCGCGCTTCCGACCCTCCAGGACTGGCGGACTGTCGTCGTTTCGTTCTCGGCATTCCCTGCGCTCGTCGGCGCGGTGGTGCCCACGCAGACGGTCGGCGCCATTCCTCGATCGGATGCGGCAGCGTTTGTTGCGACCCAGAATGTAGCGCCTCGCCCCGTCGTATTCAGCGACTACGCAATTGGCGTCCCCACATACGGCGGAGCAGCCTTCACCCCGATTCCGAACATGCGCTACGCCAGTGACACCGAGTGGTACATCCATCGAGCGAAGGAGCGAAAGCAACCGTCGCCCCAGTACCGCGCTCTCGCCAACGACATTGTCGGCGCGAGCTACTTCTCTGGAATTGGGTTCAGCCCTGCCGAGCAGTGGATTAGCGATATTGCGGCGTCAACCTCCGGGCCAGGAAACGCGACGACACACCTGAGGATTGGTATGTCTCGACACCTGCACGTAGTGCTGTCACGTCTCTCCACCCTTGGCGCGCCGTAAGCGCCTGCGTGACGATGGCGCGCAGCTCTGCGTGAGTTGTGACCTCGGCCAACCTCGCCCACAGCACGTCCCGGGCTTGCGAGCGCAGGCCGGATGCGAGCGAGAGTGCATCTAGAGCGCGCAGGGTCTCGTCCCGCCAAAGCAAGCTGGCAAGAGAGAACTTGTCGATGCCCTTGGCGGGGCGAGCTTTGCGAACGGGGCGGTATGTCAGCTCCATGGCGGAGTTGCGACGAACGACGGCGAGCCCCCACGCCGGGTCGAGCATCTGCCGAGCAGGTTCAAGGTGACGCTGCGTGACCACCAAGGTGCAAAAATCGAAGACCTGCGAGTAGACGTGCATCTGTCGGGGGAGGCGGGTCAGCGTGTCGAGGTCGCTTTTCAGCTCAAACCCCGTCAAGCGGTCGCTGATGACAGCGATGTCGATGCGGCCTTGATCTCCCACAACAAACTCTTCCACGACCTTCTCAGCACCAGCCGTAGAGGTGGGCGCGAGAGTCCTGATCACGAACTCTCGCAGCTCGCTTTCGGTCACTGGTCCCATGGCGTTGATCTTACGACTGGGCAACGCCCACGAACGCCTCGAAGCGGTCCAGGTGGGCCGAGTAGTCGCTCGGGTAGAGGTGGGCGTAGATGCTGTCCGTCGTCGCGAGGTTGGCGTGGCCCATCCACCGGCTGACCTCGTACGGCGGGAACTGTGCGGCGAGCATGAGCGACGCGAACGTGTGGCGCAGGTCGTGGAAGCGCATGCCGTCGTCCATCTCGAGGCTGCGCAGCGCGGGCTTGAGGTAGTTGCGGCGGAAGCTGGCCACGTCGAACACGCGCTCGTAGGTGACCGCGTGCGACCCGGGGTTGCGGCCTGGCCACACCAGCGCGTCGGGGTCGCCCGAGCGCGGGTGGGTTACTAGGTACTCGCGCAGGTCGGCCACCAGGGCTCTGCTGACGAGGGGAACGTTGCGGGTGGAGCGGGCGGACTTGGGCGTCCCGACGACCCACTCCCCCGCGATGTGCTGCAACGTCTGGCGAACCTCCACGTGCCCGGCCTTCAGGTTGAGGTCGCGGATGCGTAGGCCGGTGAGCTCGCCCGCCCGCAGGCCGGTGTACGCAGCGAACCGCACGAGCAAGCCGTAGGGGCGCTGGAAGTCGAGCAGGTCAGCAAGGCTCTCCACCTGCGCTGCGGTGACGAAGACCGGCTTGAAGCCGTCAGCATTGTGGGCCTTGGGTAGGCGCACCCCGTCGCATGGGTTGTAGCTGATCAGCCGGTCGTCGAGGGCATGCCGCAGCGCCTTCTTCAGCGCCACGTAGTGGTGGTGCACGGTCGCCGGCGAGAGCTTGGCCGCGTGCAGTTCACCCACCCATGCCTGCACGTCAGACCTCGTGAGCGTGCCCACCTTGCGCGCGCCGAACTTGGGAAGGATGCGGTTGTCGTAGATCGCGACGTACCCGTTGTAGGTGCGGGGCTTCAGCTCGTGCTTGCTCGCCGCCAGCGAGGCCTCGATGACCTGCCTGACGGTCTTGCCGTTCTTGACCAGCAGGTCGGTCGTGTTGCCCTCTGCCAGCTCGGTCTCCACCTTCAGAGCGAAGCGGTCGGCCTCGCGCTTGACGGTGAACGTGCGTTGCTTGAACTTGTCGCCAGCCCGCCAGCGCACCTCGTAGGCACGCCCGCCCTTGCGCTCTACCTCTCTCACGTTGGCCATCAGCGCATCGCCTTCTCGATCAGGGCATCCAGGTCGAAGACGCCGAGTTCCCATTCCGACTCCGCGCTCGCCTGCCACATGTAGCGGCACCAGATGGTCACGGCGTTGCTGCGCCCCACCTTGCGCACGATGCGGGTCACCTGTGCCGGGTGCTCGTAGCTCTCCATCACGGTGTGGCCCGTGCGCAACGACGACACCAGCACTCGGCGGGTGCGCGGGCTGTAGTCGACGGCGGTCATGCTGCGGCCTCGGTCGCAGTCCACCGCTTCACCACGCCACCGACCACCGTGTGCGACCAGCGCCCGGCCCCGCTTGGCGTCGGGGTCTCGTCGGTGTTCAGCAGGCGGGCGATAGCCGAGAGGGAGTCGCCGGCGAGGTGCCGTTGCACGATGCGCGCCTGCACGGCAGGCGGGATGAGCGACGGCTTGCCCAGCTGCGCGCCTTCGGCTCGCTTCACGGCGAGCGCTGCCTTCGTCCGCTCGCCGATCATTTCGCGCTCCCACTGGGCAATCTGCACGACCATGCCCGCGATGAGCCGACCCGTGGCATTGGTCGTGTCCAGGTCGAAGTCGAGCACGGCAATGGCCCACCCCTGCCGACGAGACAGGTCCAGCAGCCCACCGAAGTCCATGACCGACCGAGAGAGGCGGTCGAGCTTGGCCGCGATCAGACCGTCCGCCTCCCCCGCCTTCAGCTGCCGCAGGGCGTGCCGCAACCCGGGACGACGCATCGTCTTGCCGGAGACGCCGTCGTCCTCGCACCAGCTGGTAATGGTCCACCCGCGCTGCTCGGCGGTGCGGATGATGGCAGCGCGCTGCGCGTCGATGCCGAGGCGCTCTTCGCGGGTGCGGTCGGCCTTGCTCACTCGGAGGTAGCCGATCATGTTCTGGCCCATGGGGGCCTCCTTTCAGAGCGGTGACGGACGTTACCGCTCGGGGAACACAAGTACATCGATCCGACATTCACAATGACGGATCGGAATATCCGAGCCTGCGGGCTTAGAACAGGGCAGGTGGCCGCAGGTACCGGCTCGGAGGCCCCATCGGCTGCTTGACCCCGCCCAGGGACGCGCAGGGAACGATGCGGCTAGCCCACCCCGGGGTGGCGGCGCTTGCGGGCTGCCTGGGGCCTAGGTGCCCGCGCGGCTCGGCCCGGCTGGGGTGGGTTCAGGACGCCCTCGCCGGGGTCGTCGGTCTCGGCGCGGCTGGCGGTGGCGGGCACGCTGCTGCCGGTGCGGCGCTTGGCGCGGTCGCGGGCAGCCTGGCGGGCTTCCATGGCGGCGTCGTGGGCGGCGTCGGCGGTGGCCTCTTCGTCGGCGTCGTAGACGATCTCGGCGTCCACCACGTTCGCGTCGAAGTTGTCGTCGTCTTCTTCCACGTCGACCTCGATCACCAGGTCGTCCAACAGGTCGTCCCACTTCGACACGTGCACCGCCACGTCCAGCTCCTGCTTACCGACCAGGCCCGCCCGGTCGAGCAGGTCTCGGGCAGCCGCTAACTGCACGGCAGGTGGCACGGTTGTGTCCTGCATCATCGCCACCAGCCGGGCCGCGGCTCGGTCGCTGGCCTGCAGGATGCGCATCTGGGCGGCACGCTTCACCTGCGGGGCGGCACCACCGTGCATGCGGCACACCGTGCTGCCGTTCATCGCGGCGTTCCCGCACGGGTCGCCATTGCGCTTGCGCGCCTTGCATGGGGTCACCTGGTGCATGAGGTCTTTGCTTCGGCTTCTCGACATTTCCTTCTTCTCTCTGGTTCATACGTCTCCTGCTGGGGGCGTGGATGGGGTGTGTGTGCCCCAAGGGGGGTGGCACACACACGCCCGGTGTGCCCCGTGCACACCGGGGCAGAAGGGTGCACACAGGGGCACACCCATGGCTCAGGCGGGGTCAGAAGGCCTGTGCCATGTGACGTTCGCGCTTGCAACGGAGTCGGCGTGTGGGTCGACGGGACCGGGCTTGTGGAGCTTGGTGTGGCTTGGCCCTGCCCACTGCTCGATGTAGCCCTTACTCACTCCGTAGTTGATGGCGTCCCTCTTTGGGTCCTTCTTCGACCCGGGCATCTGTCCTTCCAAGACGCCCATCTGCACGGGGCTGTCCGCCTTCATAAGTGCCGCGTGAGCAACGAGCATGAGACGGTGCCGACGATCTTCATTGGGCGACGTGGTGCCCCCGTCCCACGTGAGAAGGCGGGTCAGAGGATTCATGAGCATGCCGCCGATCAACGGCTGGTCGACGTCCCGGCCGAGAGCAGCGAGGTAGCGGGGCTCCTCGAATCTGCCCGTCCACGACCAGATGACGTCGGCCCAGCCCTCTGTGCGACTAGATCCACGCCCCTTCAGGAACCTGTTCGCAGAGTCGTCAGGGCTGTCGTGAGCACTGGGCTCGCTCGCGTGGTGGACGAGGAACACCGTGTCGACGCCAGCGCGTTGCTTAATCCGATCGATCGCGCTCAGCCACGCACCTGTCTCGGTTGCGGAGTTCTCCTCGCCCCGGAACAGGGCGCTTTTAGGGTCGAGCACCCACACCGACACGTTGTACTTGCGCAGCCATGCGACGGCAGCTTCCTCACCTTCGTGCAACTCGAGGGGAACGTGGTGACCGCGGAGGTGCCACAGCGCAAGAGAGTCCGGGTTCGGTATGTCCATCGATCGCAGCCACTCCCGGGCTTGTCCACTGACGAGTTCGGCGTTCCACCACGCCACCCGACGGCCGGGCCGCAGCTGCTCGACGGCGAACCGACCGAACAACGAGTCGCCAGAAAGCAGGCAGCGAATGACATTTAGAACGAGAGTCGTCTTGCCCGACTTGGCCAGCGCATTCAGCAAGATGTTGGCTCCGACAAAGGCGAGACCTTGGATGTGCCAGTCGAGCTCGTCATCCTCTAGGGCCATCTGTTCCGCCCAAGTGCCCTCGTCGACAGGTATGGAGAGGTGATCAGCAGCCATCACGGCGGCTGCTGCCGCACGGATCTGAAGCCTTTCCACTTCCGCCGCTACCGAACGATCAAGTGGGTCTAGTTCAGCTAGGCGATCAAGCCGAACTCGCTCCGCCTCCTTCGCTTCGAGCCGTTCCCACTCCTCGAAGGTCGGGTCGCCGTCGGTAGTCTTGATCGCCAATCGAATGCGGCGAGCCGGCTCGGCAGACCGCACGGCGTGGTCGCCAGTCAGGAGCGGGTGGCTGTCGACCTGGTCGTTATCGGGCACGGGGGTACCCCAACCGGGAAGAAGACGCAGGCGAGTAGAGGGCAGCCAGCCGGGCGACAGCTTGCTTCGCTACCGGTTGGGCCTCGTCAGGGCTGTGCCGCTGCAAGTGGTCGTAGGCATCCTTCCGCCCCGCACCCCGGGCGCAGACAAAGGCGATGCGGGCACCCGGCACACCTGCCGCCAGCAACAGATCGTGCCGACGGGCCGCGTCGTACGCGCCGACCTCCGGGTACTCCACGTCCTTATCGACCCACAAGACGATGCTGGTCGCGTTGCGCAGCCACGCCGCCTGCTCGGGCGTGACCCTGCCCGCGCCCTGGTGGTGCGACGTGGCCTCCACACCTGCCGCTACGAGGGCGTCGGCGTCCTTCTCGCCCTCGGTCCAGTGAATTGTCGCGCAAGCCGCAATGGCTGCCGTCACCTCGGGGAGGCGGTAAAGCCACCTGTCGGCGTCGGCGGGCTTGCGGTAGCGCTGCGACTCGGGATCGAAGTATCGGAACTCCTTCGCGCGCCCGGCGCGGCCGGGAAGCAGCTCAAAGCGGATCTTCTCGAAGAGGACTTCGCCGCTTAGGTCGCAGAACGGGTAGCTGGTGACGCGGCGGTAGTTGACGAGCGACGCGGTGTTCATTCCGTTGCTCATGGCTCAGCGCTCGGGGTTGACGGTGCAGGCTGCGATGTACTCGTCGAGCTGGTCCTGGCTGAAGAGTGTGCGCTTGCCCAGACGAGTGCAGCCGATCTTCTTCTCTCTGACGAGGCGCTGGAGAGCTCGGGCACTGACACCGAGGTAGGACGAGCCGGACTCGTAGTCGAGCCAAGCACGGGCGCTGGGTTGCGTTAGGGCGGGGACGTTGCGCTGGGGCATGAGTGCCTCTCCGACAGAGGCCGCCAACGCACAAAAAAAAGAGCGCACGTCGATGGCCTCTGTCCAATCAGAAAATTGGAAGAAAAGCCACTCGCCTCGTACGCCCTGGGTCTGAAAAGACCGGATGAGTGTCGTTAGTGGGTGTTGCGCGGGTTCACGTCAGTTACGTATAGGTAGTCGGTGGGTACAGCTTAGCGGCCATGGCAGCCGAAGAGGGCCGAAGGGCCTAGAGGTGTGCAGCTGTGAGTTGAGCAACACGGTCGGCTAATCGCATGAGTTGTGGCCGGTCGCCCGACGTGGCTGGCGGAGCAGCGACCGTGACAGTGGCCCCGTGCTCGCTGCTGGTGAGGTCGACGGCTCGTAATAAGTCCATGCCCCGCCACGGAAGCGACGCCCGGTGTGAGTGCGGGAAGAACTGATCCTGGAGGCGTGCAGCCACGTCCCATCCGTCCATGCTCGCTAGCTCGCCCCGCGCATTCCAGATGGCCATGCGCACGGCAGCCTCGTGTGGCAACCCGGTCGCCTGCACGCGCATGGTGTGGGCCAGCGGTGTGTCAACCAGTGCCGTTTCGAGTTCTACTAAGCGGACGAACCGGACTGCAGTCGCAGCTGGCGGGTACAGCACCGCGCCGGACTCCGGGAGCGTCGAGTAGTCCTCCCAGTAGCGTTCAAGCGCCGTGTTACCGCTAGGCCTTAATATGGTCGTGTTCATTCTGTTGCCTTTCTGTCGCCCTGGTTCATGCCTCCTGAGCCAGGGCGGCGGTCTGTTCAGAGGGTGAAGGTGCCCTTGATGCGCAGGGCCGGGTAGTTGGTCATCATCTCGTTCAGGGATGCGTACGGGTCGGCGCAGCGGTCTGCTGCCCACTCGGCCTGGTCGGCTGCTCGTTCGAGCGCGCTGATCTGCGCCTCCGCGTCGGCGCGCATCCGCTCGTAGCGCCCTGCGGCGTCGGTGATGTCGACGCGGGTGGTCGCGGTACCGAGCAACGGCATCTCGAGCTCGTCGAACATCGCCTGGGAGTGCTTCGAGGCCTTCGCCAGGTCGCCTGCCGCCCGCTCCAGGAGGCTGTCAGCCTGCACGACGAGGTTGCGCTCGTACGGGCGGACCACGTCGAATGCGGCGTCGTCGATGCGCTTGACATTCTCGTTCTCGGCGGCGGTGTTGTCGTAACTCAGTTCGCGGACGGCCTTTCGGGCCTCGTCGGGGCTGAGGCCGGGCATCATCACGGGAATTGTCGTTCTCCTTCTACTTGCGAGGGCGCTTGCGCGCTTCTTTGGCGAGAGCCGCGATACGGCTCTGGGTGGTGGTGCGCTCGTCCTCCTGGGCCAACCGCCCGGTGAAGGCAGTCTCGGTGCGGACGATCTGCTCGCGCAGGTCATCGGCGGCGTCGCGCAGCGCGATTGCTCGTTCGCGCAGGCGGCGGGCGGCGCTGGGGCCGGACGACGCCGGGTAGGGCGGTAGGGCGTTGGTCATGGTGTGTCCTTCTGTGTGGGGCGGGGGCGTCCGCCGGTGAGGGTGGGGTGCAGGGTGTCGGTCACGCCGGGGAACACGAGGCCCATGGCCGCGAGCATGTCGTTCAGGGCCTGCCGCACGAAGTGCGCCCGGCTGACACCGCTGAGCTCGACCAGCAGCCGCAAAGCGTTGTCGGCCTCGGGCGAAATGGTGCAACGCAGCTCTTCGGTAAAGCCCAGAGGGTCTGGCCCACGGGTGGTGGTCATTGTCGTTCCTATCTCGGCACTATATAAACCGTTGCCGTTGGGTCACTTGCTTACAATACAAACCCTAGCCGTTTAGCAGCGTGCGCCGCTTGACAGAGCGCCAAAGCTAATATGGGAAGCAACTCGACAGCTTGTCGACGCCATGAATCGACTGTGTTCTGCGGCATTGGCTGTATGAGCCGTAGCCTGTTAGCAACAGGAAGGAACACCATGACCAAGCGCCCCAACGACAACATTCCCACCGAGCACGGCGGCTACCTGAACGACCCCTACCGCCGCCCAGACGGCACGCGCCGCCCCCAGACGACCGCTGAGCGCGCACGGGCGCTGCGGGCCGAAGGCATACGAGCCGGCGAGACACCAGGGCGACAGTCACGAGCTGTCCGACGCGGGCGGTTGCGCTAAAGCTGGTCGAATGACGCGGGTTCAATGAGACGCAGTCCGACACTATGATCACCATGTGACCCAGGACCCCGAGAAGCGCAGCGCGCCTACGCTGCACTTTGCCGGGCGCAGACTCGTTATTGGCCCAAAGGTCTGGATAGGCCTGGCAGTCGCTACGGCCATCGTCGTAATCGGCGTTACCAGTTACCCCAAGGACCCGACCACAGGAATTCTTGTCGGCGTTTCGGGCGTCCTAGGTGCCATTCTTGGCGCTCTGTTTCAAACAGAGCCAGCACCCGTCGACCACAGCCCTCAGGCCGTCCGAGCAATGCGGGATCTCATCGCTTTGGCGCAGAGCATCGAGAAGCTTCAAACTGTCGCCACGGGCGCAGCCCAGTTGCCCAGCAACACCCAAGTCAAGCTCGCCATGGTCAATATCCAAGACAAGCTTGGAGAGACGGCGAAGGCTTTGTATGACGCGACGGCCGAGTGGGAAGGCATCGCGCCGGGCGCGGTTGCGGAAGTGCAGGCTCTAGAAAGCGCGGGCTCAGATGCTCTCGCCCGTTGGTCGAAAGGGACCGAGAATGAATGACGGCCAGAACTCGCTACAAAAGAGCGAAGCCATTCGTGGCCAGATCGCTGAAGTGGTCAGTGACCGCGAGGTCATTTTCAATCGAGGCAGCCAACACGGAGTTGAAGAAGGGGCCTACTTTGCGATCCTCGACCCCGCCACCAACGACTTGACCGACCCCGAGACAAACCAGAGCATGGGCAGCTTCCGACGAGTCAAGATCGTCGTGGTGGCCGCAGAAGTCGCACCTCGCTTCACGCTGGCCAAAACCTTCAAGGTCCGCACCGTCAATAAGGGCGGGACCGGCTCATCAATACCGGCCCTCATGGCAAGCCTCAGTGCCCCCAACTATGTGGAGCAGGTCGAACGGTTGCGTCTCGCAGAAGATGCACCCCGGCCCCTCGACCCAAAAGACAGCATCGTGCACCGGGGCGACCCCGTCGAGGAAGTCAGCCCGGAAGATGCTGAGGACGTGAAGTCCATCGCCGTCTGGGAGTAGCCGAGTTCAGCGCTACGAACCCCACGAAAACCCCACAGACCTTGCCGCACCGACACCGACCGAACGCAACCGAAGCGCGCCATTGGAAGCCCGCCCGCAGGTCTCGCATCGCTGCAAACTAGGGAAAATCCGGTCTTAGTCGGCTCGTAACGGTAGCCACGCGTCACCAACGGTTTGTAACCGGGCACGCTCTTTTAATCCGCGGGTCGTGGGTTCGAGCCCCACGGGGCCCACGATCGACGAAGGCGACACCCAGATCCACCGGGTGTCGCCTTCGTCGTGTCGAGGACGCGCGTATGGCCGGCCGCGGACGGCGGAGACGAGCGTGCCCCCGACCGGCGGAGCCAGCGGGGGCACGGTGCACCAGGAGCGGCTCCGGTCCCCGGATCAGGTGGGGATCGGCGCACGGACCTCTCGGCGACTTGTGTTCGGTAACCAGCCGAACGGATACACGCTAGCGCCCGAGGCCCATGAACGTGTCAGACCGCCATGGCTGCCTGCGTTTCGTGGACAAAAGGGCGTCTGACCTGTTTTCGCAGGGTGCGAACCTGGTCGCCTCAGGCCCGGTCACCCGCGTCGGCCGGCCCGTCGGCGGCATCTGCATCGGCCCCCGCGGCGAGCCGCCGGATGCCCCACGCCGCCGTCCACCTCTCGCCGGGCTCGAGCCAGAGGAGCCCCTCGCCGGTCGCGAGCGCGTTCGGCGGTGCCGTCATCGGCTCGACCGCCACGGCCAGCCCCTCGACCCCCGCGCGCGGGAAGTTCCGCGGCGTGAACACCTGCACGTACGGGAACGCCTCGTCCTGCCAGAGCTCGGTCGCCGTGCCGTCGGGCGCCGCCAGCCGCGTGCGGCGCACGCCGTCGGCGCCGGGCTGCACGTCACGGTAGGGGGTGTCGAGGTCGAGGTCGCCGAGGCGGGGCCCGCCACGGAGGTCGGCCGACGTGCCCGCCACGGGCGACGTGCCGGTCGGGATGCCGCGCTCGCTGACCTCGTACCGGGTCGCCGCCTCCAGCGTGATCGTCAGCGTCGCCGGGTCGTGCTCGCCGACGCGCAGGAACGGGTGCGAGCCGACGGCGAACGGCGCACGGGCTGCACCGACGTTCGAGACGGTGTGCACCACCCGCATGCCGTCGGCGATGAGCTCGTGCCGCACCGTCGTCTCGAGGGTGAAGGGCCAGCCGTGCTGCGGGAACGCCGTCGCCGCCAGCGTCACCGCGTGCGGCTCGACGTCGACCGCCCGGTACGCCGTGTACCGCAGCAGCCCGTGGCTCGCGTTGCCCTTGGCCGGCTCGGTGAGGTCGAGCTGCAGCTCGCGCCCGTCGAGGGTCCAGCGGCCGCCGTCGACGCGGTTCGGCCAGGGGAACAGCGTGATGCCGCAGGCCGACGGGGGCGTCTCGTCCTCGGCGAACGTCTCGGTCAGCGCCTCGCCGTCGACGGCCAGGGCGCGCAGCCCGGCGGCGACCTCGGTCACCGTCGCCGTGACGACGCGGCCGTCGGCCTCGAGCCTCAGCTCGTGCTGGTGCCCGGTGGGTGGGGTCGTCATGGTCGTCCCTTCGTCGTGAGCGTCGCGACCGTGGTGAGCGTCGTCGCAGGAGGTGCGGGTGCGGACCGCAGGAGCCGCAGCCGTGCCGGTGGCCGGCACCGCGCCTCCGGCGTCAGCCTGCCAGGTCGTCGGCCGACCCGGCCGGGCCGGGACCGTCGTCGGGCAGCTCGGCCTCGACGACCTCGAGCCCGGCTCGCCGCAGGGCGTCGACCTGCCCGGCCTCGGCGTCGGCGGTGATGAGTGCCTCGAACCGGTCGAGCGGGCCGATGACGCCCAGGTGCGCCTCGCCGAGCTTGCCGCCGTCGGCGACGATGTACGAGCGCCGGGCGGTGGTGGTCATGAGGCGCTTCAGGTCGGTCTCGGGCAGGTTGACGTTGGTCGCGCCGTGCTCGGCGTGCACTCCCGTGCAGCCGATGAACGCGAGGTCGGCGGTGATCGAGCTGAAGACGCTGGTGGCCAGAGGGTTCACGAGCGAGTGCTGCAGCGGCCGGAGGGTGCCGCCCGAGACGATCACCGTGAACCGGGGCACAGCCTGCTCGAGGGCCAGCGCGATGGTCAGCCCGTTGGTGACGACGACGACCCCCTCGAGGTCGTGACGGTCGAGCAGGGCCAGGGCGATCTGCGTCGTCGTGGTGCCGACGTCTATTACGACGCAGTCGCCCGAGCGCACGAGCGAGGCGGCAAGGACGCCGATCGCCTTCTTGGCGTCGGTGCCGACCGCGCTCTCCTCCTCGAAGGGGCGCTCGACCGGCCGGTCGACGGAGAGGGCGCCGCCGTGGACGCGCGACAGCAGCCCCTCGGCGGCGAGGCTCTCGAGGTCGGTGCGGATCGTCACCTCGGAGAGCCGGAACTCACGCGCCAGCTCGGAGGTCGAGACGAACCCGCGACGGCCGACCAGGTCGGCGATGCGCCCGCGCCGACGCTCTCCGGGCAGCGGGGCGTCGTCGGGGTTGCGGGTCACCCCTCGATCTTCGTATGCTTTCACCTGCTTTCGCAAGTGCAAGTCGCGGGGGCGTCCGCAGGCCCCACCCCCGCCCCCCGAGGAGGCACCATGGCGTCGATCGCCATCCGCCCGACGACACTGGCCGACGGCCGTGAGCTCATCTACTTCGACGACGCCGACACCTCCCTCGGCGCCGAGCGTCGTGCCGACGCGCGCGTGCTCGACCCGCGCCCCGAGACCGCCTCGATGCGTCAGGACCCGCTCACGGGCGAGTGGGTCTCGATCGCGGCCTCGCGCCAGAACCGCGTGTTCCTGCCGCCGGCCGAGCTCGACCCCCTGGCCCCCGCCTCCTCGACGAACCCGTCCGAGATCCCCGACCTCTACGACGTCGCCGTCTTCGAGAACCGCTCCCCGTCGTTCGGCCCGACCCTCGACGGGCCCGACGCGCCCGCCGGTCTCGCCGACCTGGCCGAGGTCGGCCTCGGCCGCACGCGCCGCAGCGTCGGCCGCTGCGAGGTCGTCTGCTTCAGCCCCGAGACGCACGGCTCGTTCGCCGGCCTCAGCGACTCCCGAGCGCGCACGGTCGTCGAGGCGTGGGCGCACCGCACCGAGGCCCTCTCGGCCCTGCCCAGCGTCGAGCAGGTGTTCCCGTTCGAGAACCGCGGCCAGGCCATCGGCGTGACCCTGCACCACCCGCACGGCCAGATCTACGCCTACCCCTACGTGACGCCGCGCACCTCTGCGCTGCTGCGCAGCATCGACGCCTACGGCCCCGACCTCTTCGCCGACCTGCTCGAGAGCGAGCGCAGCGGCCCGCGCGTCGTCCTCGCCGGCGAGCACTTCACGGCCTTCGTGCCGTTCGCCGCGCGCTGGCCCATCGAGATCCACCTGCTCCCCCACCGCCACGTGCCCGACTTCGCGGGCCTGACGAGCGACGAACGCGACGAGCTCGCGGTCATGTACAAGCGCCTCCTCACGGGCCTCGACGCCCTCTACGGCGACGAGACGCCCTACATCGGCGCCTGGCACCAGGCTCCCGTCAACGTCGGGCGCGACACCGTCCGACTGATGCTGCAGATCACGTCCCCGCGACGTGCCGAGACCAAGCTGAAGTTCCTGGCGGGCTCCGAGGCCGCGATGGGAGCCTGGGTGGGCGACCTCGTGCCCGAGGTCCAGGCCGACCGACTGAGAGAGGCGATGACGCGCTGATGGACACCACCCCCGACACCGCAGGAGGCGCTGCCCGCGCCACCGAGACCGGCCACGCCCGCGACTTCGCCTCCGTCTTCGACACCGCCGTCGCCGGACGGTGGTCGGCGCCCGGCCGCGCCAACCTCATCGGCGAGCACACGGACTACAACGACGGCTTCGTGTTCCCGTTCGCGATCGACCGCCGCACGGTCGTGACCGTCGGCGTGCGTGACGACCGCCTCCTCCGTGTCGCCAGCACCTTCGACGAGAGCGTCCACGAGATCTCGCTCGACGAGCTCGACCCGGCCCGCCTGGCCGGCTGGTCCGCCTACGTGTTCGGCATCGCCTGGGCGCTCTCCGTCGCGCCGACGCGCGCCGCATCGCCGTCGTTCGCCGCCGCCGGCGGAGACCTCTCGACGATCGACCTGTCGACGGTGCCCGGGCTCGACCTGTTCGTCACCTCGGACGTGCCGATCGGCGCCGGGCTGTCGTCGTCCGCCGCCCTCGAGTGCTCGGTCGCCGTCGCGTTGACCGAGCTCTGGGGCCTCGACGTGAACCGCGCTGCCCTCGCCGCCGTCGGCCAGCTGTCCGAGAACGAGGCCGTGGGCGCGCCCACCGGCATCATGGACCAGTCCGCGTCGCTGCTGGGCCAGGCCGACTCGGCCGTGTTCCTCGACTGCCGCAGCCTCGACGCCGACGTCGTCGACCTCGGCTTCGACGCGGCCGGCCTCGAGATCCTCGTCGTCGACACGCACGTCGAGCACGCCCACGCCACGGGCGGCTACGTCGACCGCCGCACCTCGTGCGAGCGCGGCGCCGAGGCGCTCGGCGTCAGCTCGCTGCGCGACCTCGACGTCGACGACCTGACCCGCGCCGCCGAGGTGCTCGACGACGAGACGTTCCGCCGTGTGCGCCACGTGGTCACCGAGAACCAGCGCGTGCTCGACACCGTGCGCACCCTGCGCACCGACGGCGCCGTCGCCATCGGCGCGCTGCTCGACGCCTCCCACGTCTCGATGCGCGACGACTTCGAGATCTCGGTGCCCGAGCTCGACCTCGCGGTCTCCACCGCCCAGGCGGCAGGAGCCGTCGGCGCGCGCATGACCGGCGGCGGCTTCGGCGGCTCGGCGATCGCGCTCGTCCGCTCGGCCGACCGCGATGCCGTCGCATCGGCCGTGACCGCCGCGTTCGCGGAGGCCGGCTTCGCCGCGCCGACCGTCTTCACGGTGCACCCCGCCGAGGGCGCGCGCCGCGACGCCTGACACGACCCGCACGGCGCGAGCGCGACTTACGCGAAAAGGGACGAAGTAGGGCTGGGCCCGCCCCTACTTCGTCCCTTTTCGCGCATCTCGCGCGCGCAGCGGGCGCGGCGCCTCAGGCGACGCGCTCGGCGGCCTCCACCACGTTGGCGAGCAGCATCGCGCGCGTCATGGGGCCGACTCCCCCGGGCACCGGCGACAGGGCGCCCGCCACGGCGGCCACGCCCGGGTCGACGTCGCCGCGCAGCTTGTACTTGCCGGTCTCCTCGTTGAGGACACGCGTGATGCCCACGTCGATCACGGTCGCTCCGGGCTGCACCCAGTCCGGCTTCACCAGCCCGGCCACCCCGGCGGCGGCCACGACGATGTCGGCCCGGCGCACCTCCGCGGCGACGTCGGCCGTGCGCGAATGCGTCAGCGTGGCCGTCGCCTCGAGTCGCGTCAGCAGCAGCCCGAGCGGACGCCCCACCGTCAGCCCCTGGCCGACGATCGTCACGTGCGCGCCGGCGATCGGCACGTCGTAGGCGCGCAGCATCGCGACGATGCCGCGCGGCGTGCAGGGCAGGGGCGTGTCGATGGAACCCTTGCCCCCGGGCACGGCGAGCACGAGCTCGCCGAGGTTGACGGGGTGCAGGCCGTCGGCGTCCTTCGCGGGGTCCATCAGCTCGAGCATCGCTGTCGGGTCGATGCCCTCGGGCAGCGGGAGCTGGATGATGAAGGCCGTCACGGCCTCGTCTGCGTTCATCGTCTCGATCGCGGCGCGGATGTCGGCCTCGGACGCCGTGTCGGGCAGATCGATGCGGATCGACTCGATCCCCACCTCGGCGCAGTCGCGGTGCTTGCCCGCGACGTACGACAGCGAGCCGGGGTTGGCCCCGACGAGGATCGTCCCGAGCCCCGGCGCCGTGCCGCGCGCCTTGAGGGCGTCGACCCGCTCGCGCAGGTCGGCCTTGACGGTCGCGGCCAGGGCTGTGCCGTCGATCTTGACGGCGCTGCCCGGCCCGGCGATCAGCGGCCGTCCCTGCTCGTCGACGTCGACCCCGACGGCACCGGCAGGCGAGGGCCCCGCGCCGACGGCGGCACCACCGGAGCGCACGACGCCGGCGCCAGCACCAGCACCGGCGACCGCGGCCGCACCGGTGACCGCGGCCCCACCGTCAGCAGCACCGGCACCGGCAGCACCGGCCGCACCGGCCGCACCGGCAGGGGCACCAGCCGCAGCGGCACTCGGTGCAGCAGCAGCATCAGCAGCAGTCGCACGGTCGGCTGCACCGGCCGGCTCAGGGGACGAGGAGGCGCCGGTCGCGTCGACCGGGCCCACGCCCGCACTCACGCGTAGAGCGGGAACGCGTCGGTCAGCGCCTTCACCCGCGCGGCCAGCGCGGCGATGTCGGGCTCGGGCATCAGCGTCGCGGCGATGATGTCGGCGACCTCCGCGAACTCGGCGTCGTCGAAGCCGCGCGTCGCGAGTGCGGACGTGCCGATGCGGACGCCGGAGGTGACCATCGGCGGGCGAGGATCCCACGGGACCGAGTTGCGGTTCACGGTGATGCCGACCTCGTGCAGCAGGTTCTCGGCCTGCTTGCCGTCGACCTCGCTGGCGCGCAGGTCGACGAGCACGAGGTGCACGTCGGTGCCGCCGGTGAGCACGTCGACGCCGGCCGCCTTCGCGTCGGCCTGCATCAGGCGCGCGGCGAGGGCCTGGGCGCCGCGGATGGTGCGCTCCTGGCGGTCCTTGAACTCGGGCTCGGCCGCGAGCTTGAACGCGGTCGCCTTGGCGGCGATGACGTGCATCAACGGGCCGCCCTGCTGGCCGGGGAACACCGCCGAGTTGAGCTTCTTGAAGAGCGGCTCGTGGTTCGACAGGATCACGCCCGACCGGGGACCGGCGAGCGTCTTGTGCACGGTCGACGAGACGACGTGGGCGTGCGGCACGGGCGAGGGGTGCAGGCCGGCGGCGACGAGCCCGGCGAAGTGCGCCATGTCGACCCAGAGGTACGCGCCGACCTCGTCGGCGATGGCGCGGAATGCCTCGAAGTCGAGCTGGCGGGGGTAGGCCGACCAGCCGGCGATGATCACCTTGGGCTGGTGCTCGATCGCCTGGCGACGCACGACGTCCATGTCGATCAGGTACGTCTCGGGGTCGACCTCGTACGCGACGGCCTTGTACATCTTGCCGCTGAAGTTGAGCTTCATGCCGTGGGTCAGGTGGCCGCCGTGCGACAGCTCGAGGCCGAGGATCGTGTCGCCGATGTCGGCGAGCGCCGCCAGCACGGCGGCGTTGGCCTGGGCGCCCGAGTGGGGCTGCACGTTGGCGAAGTCGGCGCCGAACAGCGACTTGGCGCGCTCGATGGCGAGGTTCTCGGCGACGTCGACGAACTCGCAGCCGCCGTAGTAGCGGCGGCCCGGGTAGCCCTCGGCGTACTTGTTCGTCAGCACGGAGCCCTGCGACTCGAGCACGGCACGCGGCACGAAGTTCTCGGAGGCGATCATCTCGAGGTAGTCGCGCTGGCGGCCGAGCTCCTGCTCGAGCACGGCGGCGATCTCGGGGTCGACCTCGCTGAGGGGGGCGTTGAAGGTCGAGGGCAGCTTCTGGCCGGCGCTGGTGCCGGCCGCAGTGGTGCCGGCGGCGCTGGCGGTGGACTCTGACTGGATCGTCATGGCGGGTCTCTCTCTACACGGTCACGGGACGAGGGCGGCACGAGGTGCCGGTTCTTCAGGTGGTGAGGTGGCCCAGGCGTACGGCCACGTACCGTGTGTGCGTCGCTCCCCGATGGTGACCATCTGAACGCCAGTCGCGACCGGTCGATCATATCTCGGCGGGCTGGGCGGATGCGAGACCGGGGGCGTCGTCGGAGGCGTCCCGGAGGCGCTGGTCGAGACGCGCCGATCCGCACGATCGACGTGGCAGTCGGCCCTCGTGACAGCCGGTCGCCCTGACGCCGGCAGACCAGACGGTTCGTTCTGTCGGGCGAGCCGTGGCACGCTGGTGCGGTGACGCAGACCCTCGACGACACGCGCACCGGGACCGAGACCGGCGAGCGCCTCCTCGTCGCGCCCGACGTGCCCTGGGTCGTGCTCGTCTGGGATGACCCGGTCAACCTGATGTCGTACGTGAGCTGGGTGTTCCGCAGCTACTTCGGCTACGCGGCGGCCGAGTCGGAGCGCCTCATGATGCAGGTGCACACGACCGGCCGCGCCGTCGTGGCCACCGGCCCGCGCGAGGCGATGGAGCGGCACGTCGAGGCCCTGCACGACTTCGGCCTCTGGGCGACCGTCGCGAAGGCCGACGAGTGATGCCGTTCCGGCGTCGTGGCGACGACCTGCTGCTCGACCTGCCCGAGCACGAGGCGAGGCTGCTCGGGGACCTCGTCGCCCAGCTCGTCACCGTGCTCGAGGGCGGCGACCCGGGCGACCCGGCCGTGGCGCGCCTCCTCCCCTCCGCTTACCCCGACGACGAGGAGGCGGCGGCCGAGTTCCGCAGGTTCACCTCCGACGACCTCATCGCCCGCAAGCTCGCCAACGCGCGACGGGTGCTCGACGACGTCGCCGCGCCGACGGCCGAGCGGCTCGACGCCGCGGGGCAGCAGTCGTGGCTGCGGACGCTGACCGACCTGCGGCTCGTGCTCGGCAGCCGTCTCGGCGTGACGGCCGACGGGCCGGCGCCGAGCGACGACCCGCACGTGGTCGTCATGCACGACGTGTTCGACTGGCTCGGCTACCTGCAGGAGAGCCTGGTCCAGACGCTGGGCTGACCCTGCGTGCTGCGAGACCCGACCCGCTGCGGACCGTGGCCGGTCCTGCCGGGTGCTAGCGCCCCTCCTTCGGGAACACCACCCAGAGCACGAGGTACAACAGCACCTGCGGGCCGGGCAGCAGCAGCGACAGCACGAACAGCAGCCGCACGAGGAAAGGGCTGAGGCCGAAGCGGTTCGCGAGTGCGGCACAGACTCCGGCGATGACCTTGCCGCGGCGGGGACGAGTGAGGGTAGCCATGGGCCCACCCTGCCAGCCCGGGCTCGATCGCGGCTGGGTCGCGGCTCGGCAGCGGACGAGACGATCCCGAGGAGGCGCGGCGCGCGGCCTCGGGACGGCCAGCGCTGCCAGGATCGGAGGCAGGCCGCCGCCGAGAGCGGCCGACGACGAGGGGGAGCTCGTGGGGAGCACACCGGACCGGCCGCAGCCGGGAGCACCGCAGCACGACGGGCGAGGGCGGCCCCGTCAGCAGGAGCGCCGTCCGCAGCAGCGGCAGCAGCCCGCCGACGCCCTCCGCCGACTCGCGCCGTCGCCGGCGCTCGCGCCTCCGTCGGTCGACCGCCTCGTGCTCGCCGTCGCCGCGCTGCCCGTCGGCGTCGCCGCCTCCCTCTTCGGCGGCGTCACGCCCGGTCTCGTCGTCTTCTGGGCGGTCGTGGCCGTGTTCGCCGGCACGGTGACCGGCAGCCGCCGGCACCGCCCCGACGCCGTGCGTCTCTCCGTCACGGTCGGCGTGCTCCTCGTCGTCCCGACCGTCGCCCCCGGCCTGCCCGAGGCGTGGAACGTGCTCACCACCTCCGCCGGGGTGTTCTGCGGCGCCAGCCTCGGCCGCGTGCTGCGTGCCCGGGCGGACGCCCGTGCCGTCCGCGAGCTCGACCCGCCGACCCGGCCGGAGGACGTGCCGGGCCGGACCGTCCTCCGTCTCGAGACGGACCGCCTCCGGTGGGAGGCAGTCGACCCGTCAGCTCGGTTGCTGGAGAAGGCCGTCCGGAGGCTGCGCGACCAGCAGGCCTACCAGGTCGAGCTGCGGCGGGGGCCGGCGGGCATGTTCCTCCTGCGCGACCGAGGGACGCCCTACTTCGTGCTCCAGGCGGACGACGTCGCAGAGGGGCCGTGGCACGAAGCCCTCGACACGGAGACCGTGCCCGTCGAGGGCGAGCCGTACCCGCAGCTGCTCGGGGCGCGCGAGCTGCGACGCCGGTCGGTCGCCGCCGCCGCGCACTTCAGCCGGACGGGCGAGCGGACGCCGGAGTTGCCGTGGGGTCCGGTGCGGCCGCGGTGAGGGGTCCGGGTGAACGGCCACGACGCGTGCGACCGCGAGGGCGCGACACGGTGACAAGCCGAGTGGACGGACGGCCGTCGAGGCGGGAGGTGACGTCGCCCAGCCCTCGATCGGGTCCGACGCGAGCCCCTGGGCGGATGCTCGACACCGGGGAGCGCAGATGAGATCTCCGTCGCGCCGCAGGAACGACCTGTTCGTCGCGGCGATCGTGCTGGGCCCGCTCGTCGTGGGCGTCGGCCTGTTCGTCGTCGCCCCCACAGCTCTCCTCCGGTATGACGAGACGCACCGGATCGACGTGAGATGCACGGTGACGTCCGCGGAGGCCGGGGTCCGCTCCTCGGCGAACCGTCTCGGAGCGGGGAGCTCGCGGACCGAGGTCGAGATCCGCACCGACGACTGCGGCGTCCTGAGGTTGCAGGCGGGCGTCACCGAGGAGAACAGCGTCGAGGTCGCCGGGGGACTCGTCTCGGGCAGCGACTACTTCTTCGCCGTCGGCGAGGGATCCTGGTCCGCACGGGCCGTCTACGACACACTCGGCAAGTCTCCCCTCGTCTACGACTACGCACCCGTGGCGCCCTGACGGCCGACACCGGGCGAGAATGGTCCGATGAGCGCATCACTCGTGGCGAAGGACCTGGCCGGCGGCCACGGGCACCGCACCCTGTTCGACCACCTCGACCTCACGGTCGCGCCCGGCGACGTCGTGGGCGTGGTGGGCGTGAACGGGGCCGGCAAGTCGACGCTGCTGCGCCTCCTCGCGGGGGTGGACGAGCCGCAGGGCGGCTCCGTCGTGCTGAGCCCGGGTGACGCGTTCGTCGGCTGGCTGCCGCAGGAGCACGAGCGCGTGCCCGGCGAGACCGTCGCCGGCTACATCGGCCGCCGCACCGGCTGCACCCAGGCCGCCGCCGAGATGGACGAGGCCGCCTCCGCCCTCGGCGACGTCGACGCCGCCCCGCGCGCCGACGGGCTCGACCCGGCCGACGTGTACTCGACGGCGCTCGAGCGCTGGCTCGCGAGCGGTGCGGCCGACCTGGACGACCGCCTCCCGCAGGTCCTCGCCGAGCTGGGCCTCGGCGCTGAAGCCGCCGCCGAGGGCGCCGTGGGCCCCGACAGCCCGATGACCTCGCTCAGCGGCGGCCAGGCGGCCCGGGTCGGCCTCGCCGCCCTGCTGCTCAGCCGCTTCGACGTCGCGCTGCTCGACGAGCCCACCAACGACCTCGACCTCGACGGCCTCGAGCGGCTCGAGCGCTTCGTGCAGGGCCAGCGCGGGGGCGTCGTGCTCGTGAGCCACGACCGCGAGTTCCTCGCGCGCTGCGTCACGAAGGTGCTCGAGCTCGACCTCGCCCAGTCGTCGAACCGCGTGTTCGGCGGCGGCTACGACTCCTACCTCGAGGAGCGCGAGACCGCCCGCCGTCACGCCCGCGAGGCCTACGACGAGTTCGCGGACAAGAAGGCCGACCTCGTCGGCCGTGCCCGCACGCAGCGCGAGTGGTCGAGCCAGGGCGTCCGCAACGCGATGAAGAAGGCCCCCGACAACGACAAGATCCGCCGCAAGGCGTCCGCCGAGTCGAGCGAGAAGCAGGGCCAGAAGGTCCGTCAGATGGAGAGCCGCATCGCGCGCATGGAGGAGGTCGACGAGCCCCGCAAAGAATGGCAGCTCGAGTTCACCATCGGTTCGGCACCGCGGTCGAGCGCCGTCGTCGCGACGCTCAGCGGCGCGGTGTTCCGCCAGGGCGAGCCGGGCGACGAGTTCGTGCTCGGACCCGTCTCGCTGCAGGTCGACGGCGGCGACCGCATCGGCATCACCGGACCCAACGGGGCGGGCAAGTCCACGCTGCTGCGCGGGCTCCTGGGACGCCAGGCCCCGAGCGAAGGAGGCGCCAGCCGCGGAGCCAGCATCGCCGTCGGCGAGATCGACCAGGCGCGTGCGCTCCTCGCCGGCGACGAGCCCCTGGCGGACGCCTTCGAGGCGCTGGTGCCCGACTGGCCCCAGGCCGAGGTGCGCACGCTGCTCGCCAAGTTCGGGCTGAAGGCCGACCACGTCTCGCGCCCCGTCGACGATCTGTCGCCCGGCGAGCGGACCCGCGCCGGGCTCGCCCTGCTGCAGGCCCGCGGCGTGAACGTGCTCGTGCTCGACGAGCCGACGAACCACCTCGACCTCGCCGCGATCGAGCAGCTCGAGCAGGCGCTCGAGTCGTACGAGGGCACGCTGCTGCTGGTGACGCACGACCGGCGGATGCTGCAGACGGTGCGGCTCGACCGGCAGTGGCGCGTCGAGGGCGGCCGGGTGACGGAGTCGTGACCGGCGCCTCCTCGACCATCCGCTCGCGCTCGACGACCCGCTCGCGGCGCTCGTCGACGCGACGAGCCCTGCCCGTCGCGGGGCTGCTCGCCGCGGCCCTGCTGCTGACCGGGTGCACCGGCGGCGGCGGGGCGGACGACGGCGCGACGTCGGGCGCGACGGGCAGCGCCTCGGCCGCGCCCGACGCGGGCACCGGCCCGAGCACCGGCTCCGACGACGCCTGGGCCGCCTGGGACGCCGCCCTCGCCGACGTCGACGGGTCGCCCGCCCGGTGGCTCGCGGTCGGCGACTCGATCACCGAGGGGCAGGGCGCCTCGTCGGTCGACAGCCGCTGGGTCGACCTGACCCGCGACGCGCTGCGGACGGCCCACCCCGTCGACGGCGTCACGGGCGGTGTCGGCTACCGCCCGGCGGTGTTCGCGACGTACGGGCCCGACTCCCCCTGGGGCGACTGGGCGACCGACCGGCAGGGCGGCGTCGACCTCGACGGCACCTCGCCTGCCCTGGGCTTCCGCAGCCTCGAGCTCGAGCCCGGCGCACGGGTGAGCTGGCCGGTGACGGGCACCGACGTGGACCTCTGGTGGGCAGGAGGCGGCGGCTCCTTCACCTGGGACGTCGACGGCACCCGGCAGGGCCGGGTCGACACCGGCGACTCCTCGGCGTCGTCGTCCGTGACCCCGGTCGAGGACCTCGACTCGGGGCCGCACACCGTCACGGTGACCGTGGCGGCCGGAGACCGCTCGAACGACCCCGTCGTGCTGCACGGGATCGCCGCCTTCGACGGCGACCGGGAGCGGGGCGTGACCCTGTACGACTCGGCGCGGTCGGGCGCCACGACCGGCACCTTCACCGACGACCTCGCGGGCTGGCTCGAGGCGGTGGCCGCGGCCGAGCCCGACGTCGTCACGATCACGCTCGGGGCCAACGACCTGCGAGGGAGCAGCCCCGAGGAGTTCGCGGACGGCTACCGGGACGTCGTCGAGGGGCTGCAGGCGCTGGACGCGCCTCCTACCGTGGTCGTCGTCGACGAGTTCCCCGTGGCGGCCGGCCTGGCCGACACCGGGAAGGCGCCGATCGCCGACTACGCCGCCGCGCTCGACGAGGTCGTCGACGAGACCGGCGTCGTGTCGGTGTCGCTCGGCGACGCGCTGGCCGGTGCGGGCAGCACCGACCTGCGCAGCCTGCTCTCGTCGGACGGACTGCACCCGAACGACGCCGGCCAGCGTGCGATCGCCGCCTTCATGACGGGCGTGCTCGGGCGCTGACCCGCCTGGCCGCGTGATGCGGCTTCCGGCTGCCGCTGCCGCTGCTAGTTGATCAGCGAGAAGGCCGCGTCGAGGGCCTGGTCGGCGTCGAGCGAGGTCTCGGTGGTCGCGGTCGCCGTGACGTTGAACAGGCCGTGCGTCGTGATGACCGTGCCGCCGTTCACGAGGATGCCCGTGCTCTCGCCGGTCTGGGTGAACGCGCGCCCGTCGAGGTCGGCGGCGCGGCTGTCGTCGACGGCGGTGACGCCCTCGGTCGCGGCCACGGTGTCGGCCTGCTCGGCGATGGTGTCGGCGTCGAACTCCTGCACCTGGGCGACCGCGATGACCGCCTGCACGGCGCTCGCGTCGGTGGTCTCCTCGGTCGACGAGGCCCACGAGCACTGGAAGCCCTCGTCGGTCGCCGTGCTCTCGTCCCGCAGCTCGAGGCCCTCGACCGCGGAGCCCAGGGCCGCGCCCACGGCCTCGCACGAGCCGAAGGCGATCATCGTGCCGGGCTCGCCGTCGCCTGCCGACGCCGAGCTGCCGCTGCCCGACCCGCTCGTCGCCCCCTGGCTCGCCTCGTCGTCGGAGTCGCCGCCGCTCGTGCAGCCGGTGAGGAGGAGCGCCAGCGCCAGCGCCCCGGAGGCGGCAGTCGCCACGGCCCTGCGCGAGCGGGTCGTCGAGATGGTCGGTGTCATGGGTGTCTCCCCCTGGGGACTCGCCGCCGGCTCCCTGCGCCGGCGGGCCGTGCCACCTTACCGAGGGGCTCCGACGGCGGTCCCGGTGACGGGGGCGCGCCTCCTCGGGCCCGGCCGCGCCGCTCCGGTGGCGCTGGCCGCCCTGCCTGGCCTGGCCGCTGGGCGCAAGCCGGCAGGTGCGTGCACCTGCTCGTGCGCCCTCGCGGCGACCAGCGGGTACCGTCGAGCGTCCACCGACGATACGGAGTCACCCATGGCCTCGCTGCTCCGCAGGCTCGCACCCCTGCTCATCCCCATCATCATCCGCAAGTTCCAGAACCGGAAGGGCGGCGGGAACGGTCAGGCCGGTTCCGGCTCCGGTCGCCGCCGCTAGGCACCCGCACCGCTCTGACACCGCCGAGTGAACGGAACACCGCCGAACTACGCGGTGGCCCGTTCACTCGGCGGTGTTCGCATTCGGCCGCCGCGGGCGCGAGCTAGCGGCGCGCGCGGGCGACCAGCACGCGGTCGGTGACGACCACGGCCACGAGCACTACGGCCGCGATGCCGACGTAGAGCAGCGGCAGCGTGTCGAGCCCCGACCCGTCGAGCACGAGGGCGCCGATCAGGGCGCCTCCGCCGATGCCGGTGTTGAACGCCGTCGTGTAGAACGCGCTGGCGATGTCGCGGTGCTTCTCGGGGCTGACCTGCAGCATCTTCGTCTGGAACAGCGGGGGCAGCGCCCCGAACGTCACGCCCCAGATCACGAAGGCGACCAAGGAGGGGCCCGGCTGCCCCTCGAGCAGCACCAGCGCCAGCACGGACACCACCACGATGCCCACCCCCACGGGGATGCTGACCCGCGGCCGCTTGCCGAGGAACCAGCCGACCATGAGCAGGCCGACGCCGCCCGCGATGCCGAACGCGAAGAGCGCGACGCTGAGGCTCGACTCCGCGATGCCCGTCGAGCGCAGCAGGTACGGCGCGATGTAGGTGAAGAACGAGTAGTGGCCGACCATGAACACGGCCGTGATCAGGCAGCTGAAGACGATGCCCATGACCGACGGCGGCGGCAGGTGCCGCGACGCGGTCGGCGTCGAGCCGGTGAGCGTCGGGACGCTGCCCTTCGCGGTCGAGGCGGCCAGCGCCTCCTCGGAGTCGCCTGCGGGCCGTGCCGTGTGCGTCGACGGGACCGGCGGCAACAGACGCCAGACGAGCACCGCGCCGAGGGCCATCGCCCCGGCGAGGATGCCGAAGGCGGCACGCCAGCCGAGGGCCTGGCCGAGCGCCGTGCCGAGGGGCACGCCGAGCACGAAGGCCAGCGTGCCGCCGCTCATCGCGACGGCGAGCGCGCGCCCGACCTGCTCCCGCGGGACGAGGTGCGCCGCGTACGCGCCGCCGATCGCCCAGAACATGCCGTGCGCCAGTCCGCCGAGCACCCGCGACGCGACGACGAGCTCGTAGGTCGGCGCGATCGCCGTGAGCGCCGCGCTGATCGCGAGCACGGTGATGAGGCCGACCACGATGAGGTGGCGGGGCAGCTTGCGGGTCAGGTGCGTGAGCCCGGTGCTGGTGAGCACCACGGTGAATGCGAACACGCTGACGAGCAGGCCGATGCTCGACTCGCTGACGCCGAGCTCGCCGCTCATCTCGGGCAGCAGGCCGGTGGGCAGCATCTCGCCCGAGATGCTGAGGAACGTCGCGACGGCGAGCGCGAGCAGCCCGGCGAGGGGGAACTTCGCGGGGGTGACAGGTCGACCCGTCGAGGAGGCGCGGGTCGAGGACGAAGCAGAGGTGGAGGTCGTCGAGGGACGACCCTGGGCAGCAGGTGTCATGGGAGGGTCTCGGTCAGTCGGCGGGCGCCGTTCCCTCGACCCGAGGTGCCGTGGCTCCGGCAGCTCTGCTGCGGTTCAGCGGTGCTGACGCTCAGCGATGCTGCGGGGCCGGCTCGGCGGGGAGGATGGTGATCCCGACTGCGCGCTGTCGTGCACGCCCGGGGCCGCACGTGACGCGCGACCAGGGTCGATCCTACTGGCTGCCCGTCGGGGGCGCCAGGGACGGATCGGCGACCCGCCCGTCGACGGGCACACGCTCGAAGCGGACGCCCGCCGGCTTCGAGCGCTGCGCCAGCAGCACGAGCACCACGAACGACAGCAGCGGCACGATCACGGCGCCGAGCGCCCACGACGCCGAGTAGTCCGCGTCGTGCAGCCGCCGGATCGCGAGGGTGACCATCGGAGCGAGGGTGAGCAGCGACCACACCGTCCAGATCAGGACGGAGGCGCCGCCCGCTGGGTCGCCGGAGGTGTCGGTCCACGAGAAGATCGGCACGGTCCCCAGCGGACCCGGCCCGAAAGGACCTGTCGGCAGGCTGAGGTCGCGAGTCCGGCCCTGCAGCAGCGGCACGAGCAGCAGCAGGACCGCCGCGACGGCGGTCTGCAGCAGCCACGTCCACCAGAACTCCGAGCGGCTGGCCCGCCCCGTGGTGGTGAGGCGGGTGACGGCCCGGGCCCAGGCGATCCAGGGCCGCGAGACGGAGACGGGGCCGTGGACGGTCAGCGAGTCGGGCAGTCGGATGCGCGCGCCTCCTCGGTGCGGACGGCCGTGGCGGTCGTGGTCGTGCGGCGGCCCGGTCGGCGCCGTCGCTCCCTCGACGCTAGCGAGAGCAGACCGCTCTGTCGAGGGCAGGTCGACCGACGGGTCGCGACGCTCGAGCGACGAACCTGCGCGGAGGATCGCGTCGGTTCACCGTCCTCGCGTCGGTTCGTCAGCCACGCGTCAGCCGCGAGGCGCAGCATGGACGGGTGAGCACGCCCGACGAGAAGACCTGCCGCTCGTGCGGCCGCCGCATCGAGTGGCGCAAGAAGTGGGCCGCGAACTGGGACGAGGTCGCCTACTGCAGCGACGCGTGCCGCCGCCGCAAGGTGACCGCGCTCGACCGCCAGCTCGAGGAGCGGATCCGCGAGCTCCTCGCCGCCCGTGCCGCGACGTCGACGATCTGCCCGTCCGACGTCGCCCGGTCGATCGCCCCCGACGACGAAGCCGCCTGGCGCGACCTCATGGAGCCCGTCCGACGGGCCGCCCGACGGCTCGTCGCGGCCGGCGAGGTCGACATCACGCAGGGCGGCTCGGTGGTCGACCCGTCGACCGCCAAGGGCCCGATCCGCATCCGCCGGCGGCGCGCAGGAGGCGGCCGGTGAGCGCAGGGGGCGGCGACCGCCGGTTCCCCCGTCGCGTCTACGGCACGGGGCAGGAGCCCGACGTCCGGTTCAGCCTGGCCAACGAGCGCACGTTCCTGGCCTGGGTGCGCACGTCGCTCGCGCTCGTGGCGGGCGGCGTCGCCCTCGAGGCGCTGGGCCTCGGCCTGCAGCCCGGGCTGCGGCTCGCGGCGTCGCTCGTGCTGATCGTCGCCGGGATCGCGGCGCCCGTGCAGGCCTGGGTCGGCTGGGCCCGCACCGAGCGTGCTCTGCGGGCCGACCGGCCGCTGCCGTCCGCGCCGCTGGCGCTGCCGCTCGGCATCGCGGTCGCGGTCGCCGGGGTGCTCGTGCTGCTCGGGGTCGTGCTGGCGTGACCGATGGCCCGTGGGACCCGGGCCTGCAGCCCGAGCGCACCGCGCTCGCCTGGCGCCGCACCGGCCTGGCGCTGACCGTCGGGTCGCTGATCGGGCTGCGCGTGCTGCCGCCCCTGCTCGGACCCGCCGCCTACGTGCTGGCCGGGCTCGGGGTCGTCGCGTCGCTCGCCGTGCTCGCGGCGGCGCACCGGCGGGACCGACGGGTGCACCGCCTCCTGCTCGCCGCCCGTGACGCCGGACGCACCCGCGCCGACGGCGGCTCGGAGAGCGATCCCGGTGACGGCGTCGACGCCGGCTCGACGGGCTCGCCTGCCCGGGTGCCCACCACCGGGGGCGCGCTGCCCGCGGCGACCGCGGCGCTCGCCCTCGCGGCCGGCCTCGGCGCCCTCGTCGTGGCGCTCGGGGTCCGCTGACCGCACGCGACGGCGGTCGAGTTGCCCTGAACGGCTTTTCCCCGTCAGCCCGAGCGACCGTTCAGGGCAACTCGAGCGACTCGGGCCGACTCGGCGACCCGATCATCGGCGCCGACGGAGCCCGGGCCACCATCCGAGGCAAGTGGATGATCGTCGGCCGGCGTCGCGACGGGCGGAGACCGCGAGAGCCGTCAGCGGCGCACGTCGTGCAGGTGGTGCACCGGGTCGTGCACGAAGTAGAGGCCGAGCGTCTCCACCGTGAAGGCGGCTCCGTCGCCGCGCAGGCCGGTGCGGTGCACCTGGTCGGCGGGCACCTCCTCGAAGCGGCGGGCGACGACCTCGGCCGCGGCGAGCAGCTGCTCGGCGACGACGGCCGGGTCCTGTCCGGGGTAGTCGTCGTCGCGCGCCGTGGCGTCCTGGTCCCAGTTCTCGAAGGCGGGGGCGTCCTCGTCGAGCATGCGCCGGAGGCGGCCGTCGAAGACCCGGAACACGTCGCGCACGTGCGCGCCGTACTCGAGCGGCGACCAGGTCGCGTCGTCCGGTCGCTCGCGGGCGTCGTCGCGTCGCAGCTCGGCGGGCCACGCCGCGGCGTTCGCCCGCACCAGGCCGGGCACGTCGCCCAGCTCGACCTCGGCGGCGTCGTAGCCGCACTCGGGGCAGGGCTCGTCGAGCACCCAGGTCCAGTTCTTCGTGTCGGGGACGATCGGCATGACCCGACCGTAGCCAGTCGCCGAGGAGGCACGCGAGGGAGATCCTGCCGACCTGCGTCGAGCGACCGCCACGAGGAGCCGGGAGGGAGACGGCGCGCGTCGGGACGTCGAACGGGCCCGGCTCGACCGTGTCGGCAGCCTGTCCTAGGATCGCCGAAGGGGGGAACATGACGGACGATCACACACCAGGGCCGCACGACGACGACGTCGAGCGCGATGACACAGAACGCGGGCCCGATCCGCACGGCGACGACGCGGCGGCCGAGCAGGCCGCTGTGGACGAGCGTGCCGTCACCGACGAGCGCCCCGGCGCGGCCGACACGTCGACGCGCGCGACGACTCAGCCGACCGAGGTGCAGCCCGGCGCGCCCACGGCCCGCACGCCCGACGACGAGCCGGCCCCCGCGACGGGCGCGGGCCCGCGACTCGTGCCGTGGACGCACCGCCCCACGACGTCGGAGGGCACGGCCGGGTCGGCCGCCGCCTCCTCGGGGCGCTCCGGTGCGGCAGGTGCCGCCGGGGCAGCCGGGGCAGCGGGCGCGACGGGCGCCGCCGCAGCGAGCGCCGACACCGACTCCGACTCCGACTCCCAGGACGACGAGCCCGGGCGGCGACGCATGCGCCCGGCCGCGATCCTGGCCGTGGTCGGCGGAGCGGCCGTGGTCGCCGTGGTGCTCGGCACGGTCCTCGCGTTCTCGAGCGGCGGCCCGCTCGCGTCCGGCGCCCCCGCCGCGACGTCGGAGCCGGCCTCCCCGATCACGACCAGCGCACGCCCGTCGACCAGCCCCACGCCGAGCGCGACGCCGACGCCGACGGCGTCCGCCTCGCCGTCCCCGCGTGCCGCGACCCCTCCCCCCGCGGAGGCCGCCGAGGAGGCGCCCTACGTCACTCCCGTCGCGGCGGGCACGGTGGTGGCCGAGGCCGACGTGCGGTCGCCGAAGGGCAGCATCGCGTTCCACTACCGGGTCGTCGCCGTGGGCGACGGCACCTTCTCGACCGAGTGGTCGGGCTACACCTCGACCCTGCCGGTCACGGTCCAGCTCTCCTACTTCGAGATCGCGCCCGCGGTCTTCGACGGCCTGACGTCCCCCGGCGACGGCGTGGCCGTGCTCGGCGGGCCCACCTCGGCACCGACGTCGGGCTCCGCGCCCCTGCCGATCGGACAGCCGTCGTACCTCGGCACCCTCGTCGTGTCCACGGCCGAGGCAGCACCCGACGTGCCCGTCGAGATCAGCCGCGGCAAGGTCCTCGCGGTCGCTCCGGTCAGGTGGTCGGTGCCCCCGAAGACGACCAACATCGTCCCGGTCGACGGCGGCGTCGGGAACTGGGCCAACGGCGTCGTGACGGCGACCACCGCCGCGGGGGCGCCCAAGCGCTACCAGGTCTCCACCGGCGACACCGCCGACGGCGTCGCCGCGCGCTTCGGCATCACGGTCGCGGCCCTGATCTACCTGAACCAGGGCCTCGAGGTGATCGACGACCAGCAGCGCCTGTTCGACGAGACGACGCTCCTCCTCGACCCGGACAGCCTCTGACGGTCGGAGAGCACCGGCAGCCGATGGTCAGGGAGCGACCGGCAGCCGCCGAGTGGTCAGTTCCTGTTCTCCAGGGGCGACTGAGCGACCGGAACTGACCACTCGACCTCGGGCTGGTGCCGACCGGCTCCGAGCCAGCCAGACCGGCCGAGCCAGTGCAGGTCAGGTCGGGGCCGGCCAGGTCAGGTCAGGGCCGGTCAGGGCCGGTCAGGTCAGGAAGGCGTCGGCAGTGCCCCGAGCACGATCGCGGCCGCGCGCGCGACGAGGGCGTCGTCGTAGCGGGCGTCGGGGTCGTTCCGCGTCGTGAACACGGTGACGACGACCGGTGCCCGGCCGGGAGGGGTGACGACCGCGACGTCGTTGCGGATGCCGCCCGCGCCTCCTGACTTGTCGGCCACGACCCAGCCGTCCGGGGCTCCGGCACGGATCAGGGTGTCGCCGGTCGCGTTGCCGCTCATCCAGTCGAGCAGCAGTGCGCGGTCGGAGTCGGCGAGCCAGCGACCGTCGAGCAGCGCGCCGAGGTCGGCGGTGAAGGCCGCGGGAGTGCTCGTGTCGTCGGTGCTGCCGGGCTCGATCGTGTTGAGGTCGGGCTCCCGGTTCACGACCTCGGTGGTCGTGTCGCCGATGTCCTCGAGCCCCTGGTCGAGGCCGGCCGGCCCCCCGACGCGGTCGAGCACGATGTTGAGGGCCGTGTTGTCGCTCTTCCGCACGGCTGCCTCGGCGAGCTGCGCGAGGGTCAGCCCGTCGGCGACGTGCTCGCTCGTCACCGGCGAGTGGCCGGCGGCCTCGACGTCGGCGGCGGTCCAGGTGACGACCTCCTCGCGCTGCTCGGCGGGCACGTCGTGCAGCAGCTGGGCCGCCGCGAGCGCCTTGATCGACGAGGCGTAGCCGAAGCACTCGTCGGCGCGGTGCCAGGCCGTCGCTCCGGTCTCCGTGTCGACGACGCCGACGCCGACGCGGGCGTCGAACTCGGCCTCGAGCGCGGCGAGGTCGTCGGCCACGTCGGCGGAGACGTCGACCGTCGGCGTCGCGGACGGGGTGGCGGCAGCGCCCGACGACGGGCTCGCCGTCGCGGCGGCACCCGACGGGGACGTGCTGCAGCCGCTGACGACGACGGCGACGAGCGCGGCCGTCGCGAGCGCCGCCGTGGTGCCGGGGGTGCGCGTCCTGCCGCGAGCGGCGGTGGTGGTGCTGGCGCTGGTGCTGGTGCTGGTGTGCGACCTGGTCCTCATGGAGCTCCTCCTGGCGTCCCCTCGCCGGGCCGCGGTCACGACCGGGCGGGGACGTCCCCGACAGCATGGCCGCCGTCGCGCCCTCGCCAGGGGCGGACGACACGAGGAGGTGCGGAGTCCATCCCCGAGGATGACTCGCCCTCCGACCTCAGACGGGCTGCAGCGCCGCGTGTTCTCCCTCGGGCAGCTCGACGCCGACACTGTCGCCGGGAGCGACGCGGCCGCCGGCGAGCACCACGGCCATGACTCCCGCCTTGCGCACCACCTGGCCCTCGTCGTCCCGGGTCACCAGCTCGCGCATCAGGCCGGCCTCGAGCCCGTCGATCTGCACGCACGGGTTCCGCAGCCCGGTGACCTCGACGACCGCGTCGGGTCCGAGCCGCAGCACCGCGCCGCGGGGCAGCCCGAGCAGGTCGACCCCGCGCGTCGTGACGTTCTCGCCCAGCTCGCCCGGGGCGACCTCGAAGCCGGAGCCCTCCACTTCGTCGAACAGCTCGGCGTGCACCAGGTGCACCTGGCGCAGGTTCGGCTGCGAGGGGTCACGGGCGACCCGCGAGCGGTGCTGCACGGTGGTGCCGGCGTGGGCGTCGCCCTCGACGCCGAGCCCGGCGATCAGGACGATGTCGTCGACCACCTCCTTCGAGAAGCGGTGCTCGGGGTCGCGGCTGACGGAGACGACGGAGGCGGCGGTCATGTCCCCATCATCCGCCGCGACGGGCGCCGGGTCGAGGGGGCGCCTCCTCGTGGTCGATCGAGTCCGAGCGCCGATGTCGGCGGCAGGTCGTAGCGTCGCGGCGTGCCCGAACCGATCGAGAGCTGGTGGGCCCGCCGTCAGCGGTCCCGTGCCGCCGAGGTGCCGTACGCGCCCGGCGCCTACCGCGACGCGTGGGCGCGCTACCCCGTGCTCGTGCGGCAGTACCGGCCCGAGCACAACCGGGGGCTGCTGCTGAGCCAGGTGCCTCCCGCGGCCGACGTCTGGCTGACCTGGCTCTGCGACGTGGGCCACCAGTTCGTCGCGACGCCCGACGAGCAGCGCCACCGGCCCGGGCGTGAGCGACGGCGGTCGTCGTGGTGCCCGACCTGCGCCGATCTCGCGTCGCCGCGGCGGCTGCCGGCCGTGCCGATGGACCCGGCGCCGAAGCGCCCGCGCGACGCCCCCGAGACGGCGGCCCCGGTCGCCACGACCACGGATTTGCCGCCGGGTCGGGGCCCGCGTCCGGGTCCCTTCGTCGACGGCGGTGAGCGGGCCGCACTGCTCCAGCGCATCGGGGCGTCCCGGCCGGGCCTGCCGTCGCCGACGCCACGGCCGATGTCGTCGCCACGGCCGTCCCCCGCAGCCCGCGTCCCGAGGAGGCGCGACCAGCTCTGCGACCGCACCCCCGACCTGCCCGTCGGCGAGGCGTTCTCGAGCGCGTGCGCACCGCCTCCTGCGTCCGCGGTCGAGGAGCAGCTGAGGGCCGACCTCGCCGCCGCGATCACGTTCACCGCGGGGGTCAACGCGGTCCGCCTCGCGCGGCCGTTCTTCGAGCACCTCGAGGCGTGGCCCGACGTGCTGCTGCCCGAGCTCCGTGTCGCGGTCGAGTACGACTCGACGGGCAGGCACGGGCTCGAGCACGTCGGCCACCGCGAGGAGGCGGACCGCCGCAAGGACCGCGCGCTCCGCTCCGCAGGGTGGGAGGTCGTCCGGGTCCGGACCGGCGGTCTCGAGGCGCTCGGCCCGCACGACCTCGTCGTCTCGGGGCTGACGCGCAGCACGGTGCCGCAGCTGCTCGACGTGTTCCGCGAGGTGCGCGGCGACCTCTACGTCGACGCCTGGCTGCGCTGACCCGAGCGGGCCGACCCGATCGAGCCCGCCCGAGCGGGCCCACCCGATCGATGTGACGCGTCGGGGGCGTCGGCGGTCGGTCGACCCCCTGCGACGCGTCACCTCGATCGCCCGGCGATCACGACCGCAGGGCGAGGGCCTCGCTGCGCCAGCGCGCATAGCTGCTCCACGGGTCGTCCGAGCCGGCCCGGAGCGTCGCCGCGTGCGCGAGCAGCTCGGGCGCGGCCGTGAACCACTCGGTGCGCGCGAGGCGGTGCTCGGCGAACTGCACGTGCCGGCGGTGCTCGACGAGCCGGTCGCCGCGCTCGAAGGCGAGCAGGTCGTCGTGCCAGATGCGGGCGAGCCGGCGGCGAGGGTCGGACGAGGTGCCGATCTTGACCCGGTCGTCGAAGCGCAGGTAGTAGACGACGTCGACCCGCGGAGGTGCGAGCTCGCCGTCCGGCGAGTCGCCGTGCCGCCACTCGCAGACCGCGCAGAGCCAGCCCGACGGCCAGTGGACGCCGAGCCGGGACCCGCACGCGACGCACGGCGAGGGCAGCAGGTCGGTGAGGCCGTGCTCGCGCTCCGACCAGTCGGCGGCGGCGTCGAGGTGCCAGGCGCAGAGCGGGGCCGGGGCGCCGGGCTCGACCGGACGACCGCAGCCGTCGACGCAGCAGACGGAGGAGGCGCGGTTGGCGCTAGAGGACCCGGTCACGTCGTCACCGTAGGCGCCGCCCCCGACATCAGAGCCGCTCGTCCGCAGCGGGTCAGTCGCGCGTGTGCGCCTCTCCCCCGCCGGGACGGACCTTCGCGGTGTCGGCGACGTCGATGCGGGTGACGCCGTCCGGTCGCTCCTCGGTGGTGATGCGCGGGGCGGCGTCGGTCTCGTCCGACTTCGGCGCGCGCGTCAGCTGGTCGTGCCGCTTCTCGTCGGCGGTCATGCCGGTGGGGTCGTCGTGGTCGCCGGTCGTGCCGTCGTGCTCGGTCGCGTCGCTGCTCATGTGGTCGAGGCTACGCGGGCGCCGCCCCCGTGGCCCCGCCGCATCCCCGGGCAGGCGCCTCGTCCGATCGCCCTCGGTTCACCCGTCCGGGCAGGCTCCCACCCGGCGATCGCCGTGCCCCCCGAAAGCGGGGCGGCCACACTGGGAGCGTGACCGACGACGACCACCGCCCCGCGTCCCCGCCGCCCGCCGCACCAGCGCCCGCCGTGCCCACCGCCACCGCCGCCACCGCCACCGCCGGCGGGGCGACGCCGACGCAGCAGCGACGCACCGGCCGTCGCGACCTCGTGGGTGCCCTCGCGTTCGCCGCAGCGGTCGTCGTCGTGGCGGCGGCACAGATCGGGGGCACGGTCCTCCTCGTCCTGCTCGTGGACGGCGGCGGCGTGACCGCTCTCCTGCTCGGGGCCCTCGGCCTGGCCCTCCTGACGATCGCCCCGATCGTCCTCGGCGCCGTCCTCGCGGCGTGGGACGTGCCCACCACCCACCGGGAGCAGCAGCGCGCCCGGCGCCTGCTCGGGTGGATGCTCGGCGTCCAGGCGGGAGGAGCGGCCCTGGTGCTGCTGTCCGCCTGGCTGAGCGACCCGCCCGCCTGGCTCCCCGCCTCCTTCGTCGCCCTCGGCGCCGCGCTCACGGTGGTCGCCCTCGTCGCGGGCCCGGCGGTCGGCGAGCACGTCCGGCAGGGCGCGGAGCCGGTCGAGTGGCGACAGGTCCCCCGCGGGGAGGTGCGCCGCGGGGAGGTGCGCCGCGGGGTGCGCACGGTGACGCTCGCGTTCGTCCTCACGTTCGTCCCGGCCGCCGTCGGCCTCTCGTTCGTCCCCCTCGACGACGACGACTCAGGCGCGGACCTCCTCTTCGTCGCCGCCGGGCTGGGGTTCCTCGCCGCCTCGATCGCGTGCACCGTCGTCTCGTTCCGGCTGATGAAGCAGGCGGGGGCGGTGATCGGCCGCGACCATGACCGGGCCAGGAGGATCGGCAAGGCCGTCCTGTCCCGCCGCCCGCTCGAACTGGGCCCCGACGACGAGCGGGCCGCCGCCCGGTGGGCCTCCGTGAGCGCGGTGTCGCTCCCGGTGCAGTACGCCCAGAGCGCGACGCTGTTCGCCGGCCTGATCTGCAACCAGCTGCCGCAGGCGCTCGGCGAGGACGGCTGGATCTTCTCCCGCGTCCTGATGGTCGTGATGGCCGCCATGCTGCTCGGCTTCGCGCCCTTCTTCCTGACGCGGGCCTCGCGTGCTCGGCGCTACGCCGCGGCACGGCCGCACCTGCTGCCGCCGAGCGCGGCCGAGACGGCGGGACCAGCGGGATCTGCGGGCACGGCGGGTCCGGCTCCCGTCCCCGGCGGCGAACGCTCGTGACCGTGCCGTTCCCCAGCCGGCGCGACCTCCGCCGCCGCGGCTGGCACGAGTGGCGGGCCGGGGCCGCGCAGCTCGTCACGCCGCGTCGCCGTCTCGTGCTCGCCGTGGCGGCCGTCGTCGTCGGCTCCGCGGCCGCACTGGGCATAGACCGTTCCCTCTCGGGCGTCGACGCCTTCGACGGGCCGGGCGCGGTCCGTGCGGTCGCCGCACTCGCCTTCGCCTCGATGTCCGTCGCCTTCGTCGTCCTGGTGGCCGTCGGAGTCTGGCTGCGGCGCGATCGTCGGTCGCTGGCACCGGTGTCGTGGCGGGACGACCGGCTCGTGGGCGACTACTCGAGCGAGGGCGCGCCGGAGCTGTCCGCGACCCTGGCGCCGCGCCTCCTCGCCTCGGCCCGCAAGCAGCGGCTCGGCCTCGTGGGCGCGCTCACGATGACCCTCGGTGGTGCGGCCGCGTTCACGCTCGGCATCGTCGGCGTGGTGGTCATCGCTATCACGGAGGGGTTCCCCGGATTCGGCTTCGCCGGCGCCCTGCTCTCGGTCCTCAGCCTGCCGTTCACCGCGGCCGCCAGCCTCGAGGGACTGGGTCGCGCCGCCGTCGCGCTCGACCTCGCCGCGGCGCACCCATCTCGTTCGCACCTCGCGGACATCGAGTTGCCCCGGGATGCTGCTTCTCCCTCGTCGAACTGACGCTCCGGGGCAACTCGTCTGGAGCGCAGCCCACACGCGGGCCGCCACGGGAGGCGCCCGGGTCAGAGAATGAGTTGCGCACAACTCAGTTATGTGCGACTGAGTTGTGCGCAACGTGCTACTGTCGTCGACATGACCGCGGCCGCCCCGACCACCCCCCTGCTCGACGAGCAGATCTGCTTCGCGCTCTACGCCGCGTCGCGGGCGCTGACCACCCGGTATCGCGAACTGCTCGAGCCGCTGGGCATCACCTACCCGCAGTACCTCGTCATGCTGGTGCTGTGGGAGCAGGGGCCGACCGGGGTCTCGGGCCTCGGCGAGCGCCTCCACCTCGACTCGGGCACGCTCTCCCCGCTGCTGCGTCGCCTCGAGGGCCAGGGCCTCGTCACCCGCGCCCGGGTGCCCGACGACGAGCGCAGCGTGCGCGTCGAGCTCACCGCCGACGGCGAGGCGCTCCGGGCCTCGGCAGCCGGCATCCCGGCGAGCATCTGCGCCGCGACGGGCCTCGACCCCGCGGCGATCGCGGCCCTCACGGCCCAGGTCGGCGAGCTGGGCGACAGCGTCCGCGCCGCCTCCTAGGCCTGCTGCTGCGTCTCGCCGCGACCCGCGGCCCCCACGACTCCACCGACTCCCCCATCCCCACACGAAAGAAGGACACGATGCCCACTCGCACCTCCCGCACCGCATGGAACGGCAGCCTCGAGACCGGCGAGGGCCAGGTCGAGCTCTCGAGCTCGAAGCTCGGCACGTACGACGTCTCGTTCCCGAAGCGCGCCGCCGACGACGCCAACGGCTCGACCAGCCCCGAGGAGCTCCTCGCGGCCGCCCACTCCGCCTGCTACGCCATGCAGTTCAGCGCCGTCCTCGGCCAGGCCGGCGGCACCGTCGAGGCGCTCGACGTCAAGGCCGACGTCTCGCTCGGCCCGGACTCGGCCGGCGGCTTCAAGCTCACCGGCATCGCCCTCACCGTCCGCGGCGAGGTCTCCGGCATCGACGAGGCCCAGTTCCAGGCCGCCGCGAAGGACGCCAAGGAGACCTGCCCCGTGAGCAAGGCGCTGACCGGCGTCGAGATCACGCTCGACGCGACGCTCGAGAGCTAGGCAGCACCGCAGCACCGACGAGCCCCGCTCCTCACCGTCCGCGCACGACGCGGCGAGGGGCGGGGCTCTCTCGTGCGGCTGATCCGTCACGAGACGGATCAGGCCACGCGGACACCCTCGTCCCGGGCAGCACCGCGGTCGCAGCACGAGGCCGCAAGACCGCGGCCGCAGCCCCGCGGCCGCAGCCCCGATCTGGGGCCAGGCCGGGGCCAGTCTCGAGGAGGCGGCACTCCGAACCCGAGGCGACGCAGCAGCGCTCGGGCACGGACGACCGGGCGGACATTCCACGGAAGGCCCCGACGATGCACGACGAGACGCGCCCCACGGCGACCCCCACCTGCCCCGACTGCCACGGCCCGGCGCGGCTCGTCGACAACCCGTACTACGGCTCCGGGCTGAGCGTGCACCCGTGGGTGCTCACCTGCACGGCCTGCTCGTCGTCGACGTTCGTGCCCCGGCAGGAGCCGCGGGCGGCAGCCGCACCGTGCCCGATCCGGGGCCGCAGCGCGTGGGCCCGCCTCGTCGGCCGGCGCGGTCGACGCTGACACCCACCCCTCCCGGCACCACACCGCGCTTCGTGCACTGCACCGGGACTAGACGCGGTGCAGTGCACGAAACACGGCGAGCCGCAGCGCAGCGCAGGTCAGCGCAGCCGACCCACGACGCTCCCGTCGAGCCCCGCCAGCAGCGCCGCCACGTCGTCCCACACCTCGACCGCGCCGGCCTCGGTCAGCGACGCCGACGACGTCCCGCCCGAGCGGACGCCGACGCAGGTGACCCCGGCGCAACCGGCCGCCTCCACGTCCCAGACGGCGTCGCCGACCATCACCGCGTGCGCGGCGTCGACCCCGGCCTTCTCGAGCGCACCCTGCACGATGCCCGGGTCGGGCTTGGCGGTCTCCGCGTCCTCCGACGAGGTGACCGCCCAGAGCGCACCCTCGACGTCGAGCAGGTCGCGCAGCACGGCGAGCTCCTCCTCGGGGGCGCTGGTCGCGAGCACGACCCGGTGGCCCCGTCGCGTGAGCTCGTCGAGCAGCTCGGTCGCCCGCGCGAAGACGTGCAGGTCGGTGTCGCCGTGGGGCAGGTAGTGCGCGGAGTGGCGCTCCTTCGCCTCGTCGCTCCGCGCCTCCGCGACCTCGTCGCCCAGCAGCCCCGAGAGCAGCAGCGTCGAGTCCTCGCCGATCGCCTCGTGGATCCGCCAGCTGTCGACCGGGTGCCCGATGTCGGCGAACGCCTTCGACCAGGCGTCGACGTGCGCGTAGTTCGAGTCGACCAGGGTCCCGTCGATGTCGAAGAGGACGGCGGTCGTGCGGGCGTCGGAGGCGTCGTTCCTGGAGTCCGAGGAAGCGCGGGTCGAGTCGGTCATGCATCCACCCTGTCCCTGCAGCGACTGCACCGTTCGCCCCTCGCGACGACTGGGCGCCTCCTCCGAGCTGCCTGGGAGCGGGAACACACGACCGTCGCGCGGGCGTTGGCTGGAAGCATGACTACGTACGGAATCATCGGAGCAGGCAACATCGGCAGCCAGGTCGCCCGGGCGCTCATCACCCAGGGACACGACGTCGTGATCAGCAACTCGCGCGGACCCGAGACCCTGGCCGACCTCGTCGCCGACCTGGGTGACAAGGCGCGCGCCGCCACGTCGCAGGAGGCGGCCGAGGCAGGCGAGGTCGTGGTCGTCACGGTCCCGCTGAAGAACTACGAGGAGGTGCCGGTCGAGCCGCTCGCGGGCAAGGTCGTCATCGACACGAACAACTACTACTTCGAGCGCGACGGCCACATCGCCGCCCTCGACAACGGCCTCGACACGGTGTCGGGCATGCTGCAGCGCCACCTGCCCGAGAGCAAGGTCGCCAAGGGCTTCAACCACATCATGGCGAAGGACATCACCACCGACGGCAAGCCGGCCGGCACCGAGGGCCGCCGTGCGCTCGCCACCTCGAGCGACTTCGAGGAGGCCGCCGAGCTCGTGCAGCGCCTCTACGACGAGGTCGGCTTCGACACCGTCAACGTGGGCCCGCTGAGCGAGAGCTGGCGCGTCGAGCGCGACCAGCCCGCCTACGTGGTGTCGCAGACCCGCTCGGAGCTCGTCGAGAACCTGGCCAAGGCCACCCGCGCGACGGCGACGAACGAGCCGGCGCCGCACGCCGACGAGGCGTAGCCGCAGCTCTCCCGCAGGAGGCGCCCCGCACCTCCTGCGGGCTGGTGCCCGGCACCTCCTGGGGGCGTTGAACACGCTTCGGAACCCCGTTCCGTTCAAAGAACCGCGAAGCAACACGGTTCTTCGAACGGAACGGGGTTCTTCGTTCGCGGAGGAGGCGTGCGGGGTGATCGTCGGGGCCCGCACGCCCGTTCGAGCCCGTTCCAGCGCGCCCGCGCCCGCGCGCCCGTGACCCCCTACCGCGTCGCGACGACGAACCCGCCGCCGCGCACCAGCGCGACCGACTGACCCGAGACCGTCCGCTGCGACACGAGCGCCCCGCGCGAGTCGTAGCTCGCGACCGTCGACCGCACGCCGCGTGCGCCGACCGTGGTCGGCAGCGGCAGCTTCGAGGTCGACGAGACGAGCTCGGTCGCCCGGCCGCCGGCCCCGGTCAGCGCGAGCCGCTGCACGAGCGGCCGGACGATCAGCGCGTCCACCGTCACCGGCTGCGACCCGCGGGCCGTCACCGTCACGGAGGTGGCCCCGGGCCCGACGGGGATCGGCAGCGTCTGCGGCAGCAGCGCCCCGGAGGCGGCGGTCACGCCCTGCGCGCCCACCCGGGTCGTCAGGGTGCCGAGCGGCACCCGTCCCGCCTTCCAGGTCGAGGTCGACACGACTCCCTCGGCGCCGAGCAGCACCGGCTCGACGTGACGCAGCCCCGACCCGGCGGGCACCGCGATCGTGGCGCTCTGTCCCGGCTGCAGCGTGAGCGCGGTGCCTCCGCTGTACTGCGACTCCCCCGTCCACGCCGAGTCGGGAGTGACGACGGTGCCGGTCGTGGACGACGCGCCCTCGGCCTCGATCGTCGTCAGCCCGTCACGCGACGCGACCGCGGTCGACGCCTGGGCCAGCGCCGACACGTCGGGGGCCCCGTCGAGCGCGATCATCGACAGCAGGCCGTGGATGGTGCTCTCGGCGCCGCTGTTGCCGTTGACGGAGCCGTCGGCCTGCACGCCGTCGTTCGTCACGCCGGTCGCCCGGTCGTAGACCGGCTTGCCCGAGCGGTTCGTGCCGAAGTACCAGCTCGCCGCGACGGCGGCCACCTGGCGGAAGCCCGCCCCGCCCGAGGCGTCGGCCACGGCGAGCGCCGATTGCAGGCGCGAGTCCGCACCGTAGGCGATCTGCGTCTGGTCGACGGGCGTCGGGTACCAGGCGTTGTCCGGCCCGCTGGCCGTGAGCAGGGTCGTCGTGAAGGAGGCGGTGTCGACGACCGCGGGAGCCCGCAGGTCGCTGCGCCCCAGCACGGTCGAGGCGCGGGCCAGGGCCGCGGGCATCTGCGACGCCCACGAGTGCCACATCGAGCGCGAGTGCGTCCACGGCAGCACCGCGCCGTACGGCCAGGTCTGCGGGTCGCCCGACGCCATGCGCGCCACGCCCTCAGCGAGCTGCGTCGTCGCGGTCCGCACCGTCGCGTCGTCGGGGGCGGCGGCCACGTACGAGCTGAGGCCGAGAACGGCCTCGGCCGTGGCGTCCGCGCCGTCGACGATCAGCCAGGCGGGCACCTGCGTGCCGTCGGCCACGTCGTACTGCCCGTAGCGCGACAGCGTGTCGCGCTGCAGCGCCGTCACGCCGAGCTGGAGGCGCTGCTGCAGGAACGCGGCGAACTCCGGGTCCTCGTCGCGGAACGCCGCGTAGCCCTCGCCGAACGCCCAGATGCTGCGGGCGAGCCAGTAGCTGTTGCCGCTGTCGGAGGGGTCGGGCAGCTCGACGGGGACGGGGCTGCGGTTGAACGTGCCGTCCGGCTGCATCCACAGCACGACGTTGCCGGCGGCCGGACCCGTCGTGGTCTGGAAGTACGCGGTCGCGCGCAGCAGCTCGTAGGCCTTGTCGCGGCTCGCCTCCGCCCCGGTCTGCTGCCAGTCGCGCAGGTACACGACCGCGGCGCGCGACACGTCGTCGGAGTTGTACGCGCCCTGTCCCCAGTACCCGGTCGCGGGGTCGAGCGGGCCGCCGCCCACCCGGGCGAAGGTGCCGCCGTCGCGGGCGTCCGCGTAGGTCCACGGCAGGGTCAGCGTCGGCTCGCTCTCGAGGCGGTACGACGTGTGCCCTTCCTCCGCGGCGGGTGTCGTCTGGTCGAGCAGGAAGTCGAGGTGCGCGAGGTTCGTGAGCGGCGCCTGCGCGGCAGCAGCAGTCGGCGCGGCGGCGCTCGGCGCAGCCGGCGCAGGCGCAGCCGGTGCCGCAGGAGGCGCGGCGGACGCCGGCAGCGCCCCCGTCACCCCCAGCGCGATCGCGGTCGTGGCGGCCAGGGCGAGCCCGGCCCATCGTGAGGTGCGTGCGGTCATCGTCGACCGCCTCCTTCTGTCTCGTCGTGCATGGTCGTCGAGTCGCCCCGGGATGTCGGGTCGACTCGTTCTGGGTGACGTTCTGGGGCAACTCGCCCGCAGCGCCCGGGCGTGCGGGTCAGGCGCGGTCGAGCCGGGCGACGCCGATCTTCGAGTCGGCCATGCCGTAGAAGACGAACGGCACCCCGTCCACCTCCTCGATCGCGGTGGGGAACACCACGTTCGGCACGATGCCGTCGCGCTCGTCGGCCGTCTCGGCCTCGAGCAGGGGCACGGCCGAGCGGGTCACGACGCGGGAGGGGTCGTCCGCGTCGAGGATCATGCCGCCCGCCGCGTAGTTGACGTTCTGCTGCTGGGCGAACACGTCGTCGATGACGCCCGTGACGCCGTGGTGCAGCAGCAGCCAGCCCTCGGGCACGCGGCGCGGGGGCGGGCCGCCGCCGATCTTGAGCTCCTCGAAGGGGAACTCGGGGCCGGCCACCGGGCGGTGCTGTCCCCAGCGGGCCAGGGCGCGATCGTCCGCCGCGACCGCGTCGACGGGCACGTAGCTGATCCAGATCGAGTGCCGCCCGTCGGTGACCCCGGCGGGCAGCGGGCTGCCCTCCCCCGGCACGGTGGCGCCGATGTGCCACATCGGCCGGTGCAGCACGGCGAAGCTGCGGACGCCGTCGGGTGCGGTGACGGGCGACGGGAAGAACGTCGTGTCCTTGTTGTGGAACAGCCCGAGGTCGGTGTCGAGCTCGTCGACGTAGTCGAAGGTCACGGGGCCGAGGCGACGCCACTCGCGCAGGTCGTCGCTGACGGCGACGGCCGTGCGGGGCCCGAGCGGACCGTACGCGACGTAGGTCATCACGTGCAGGCCGAGCTCGTCGACCCGGGTGACGCGCGGGTCCTCGACGCCCGAGTGCGTGGCGCCGCGCTCCCAGCCGCGGTCGGGGGCGAGCACGACGCCCTCGCGCTCGACGCCGACGGGCACGCCGTCGTCGACGACCACGCGGGCGAGGCCGACGCGCGAGACGTTGCCGGCGGCGACGAGCCGCGGCAGCAGGTACAGCTCGCCGTCGGGCCCGCGGCCCGAGCCGGGGTTGAGGACGCCCTCGGCCTCGAGCGGCTCGTCGGGGTCGGGCGCCATGACGACGCCGAGGCGCGTCAGGCGGTAGGGGAACGGAGGAGGTGCGGTGTCGGTCACGGGGGATCTCCTGTCAGCCCTTCACGCTCGAGCCGACGTCGGTCGAGATGAAGTAGCGCTGGAACACGATGAACAGCAGCACGACCGGGGCGGCGAGCACGACGGCTCCGGCCAGGGTCGCGCCGAAGGGGTTGGCGGCGGTGGCGGCGACGTTCGAGATGTAGTTCGCCAGCGAGACGGCGAGCGGCTGCATCGACGCCTCCTTGGTGATGAGGAACGGCCAGAGGAACTCGTTCCACGGCCCGATGAACGTCAGCAGCAGGGCCGTGACGAGCGCGGGGCGGACGAGCGGCAGGGCGATGTTCCACAGCAGTCGGAACTCGCCGGTGCCGTCGATGCGTGCCGCCTCGAACAGCTCGCGGGGCAGCTGCAGGAAGTACTGCCGGAAGATGATCACCGCCGTCGAGTTGATGGCGAACGGCAGGATCATGCCGAGGTAGTTGTCGCTCAGCCCGTAGTTGCGCGCGATGAGCACGTACAGCGGGATGACCAGCAGCTGGAACGGCACCACCTGGACGAGCAGCGCGAGGGCGAAGGTCACGCCGCGTCCTCGCCACTGCAGCACGGCGAGCGCGTAGCCGACGAGCACCCCGAAGACGACGGTGCAGATCAGCACGCCCGCGGTGAAGATGCCCGAGTTGACGAGCCCCGTGAGCAGCCCGATGCGGCTGTCGATCGCGGCGTAGTTCTCGAGGGTGAGGTTCGACGGGTGCGGGAACGCGCCCGCGACGGTCGGGTCGGGCCGCGCCTGCAGCGAGCCGATCACCATGTAGTAGAACGGGAAGAGGAACGCGAGCGCTCCCAGTACGAGCACGACGCCTCGCAGCGTGGTCTGGGTCCTGGACATCTCAGTCCTCCTTGCCGCCGGCGAACCGGTTCTGCAGCAGCGCGATGATCAGCACGAGCACGACGAGCACGACGCCGATCGCGGCCGCCTGGTCGGGGTTCCCCTGCTCGATGCCCTTCTGGTACATCAGCAGGACGGGCGACGTGGAGGCGCCGTTCGGGCCGCCTCCGCCGGTGAGCAGGTACGGCTCGGTGAACAGGTTCGCCCCGGTCACCGTCGACACGAGCAGCACCAGCACGGTCGCGGGGCGCACCCCGGGCACGGTCACGGTGAAGAACGACCGGATCGGGCCGGCACCGTCGCTCGACGCCGCCTCGTAGAGCTCCTTCGGCACGTTCTGCAGCGCCGCGAGGTACAGCAGGATGTAGAAGCCGAGCTGCTTCCACGTGACGAACAGCGCGATCGAGGGCATCGCCCAGGCCGAGTTGATCAACCACGACGGCGACGGCGCCAGCGGCCCCAGCACCTGGTTGACCAGGCCGCTCCCGTTGAAGAGGAACAGCCAGACGGCCACGACGGCGACGCTGGCCGCGAGGTACGGCACGTAGAAGGCGACGCGGAGGAAGCCCTTGAAGTGCGACACCTTGTCGAGCGCCGACGCCAGCACCATGCTCAGCACGACGGTGAGCGGCACGTTGATGACCAGGAAGACCCCGACGTTGCCGAACGACCGCAGGACGGCCGGGTCCGTGAACGCCGTGACGAAGTTCGCCAGCCCGACGAACGGCCGGTCGACGACCGCGCCCGGCGCGGTGAAGAAGTAGTCGTGGAACGCGATGTACACCGCGTAGATCAGCGGGTACGCGAAGACCGCGAGCACGAAGACCAGGTACGGCGCGCTGAGGAGCAGGCCNCTGCCGGTGACCGGGGCGGTCGCCCCGGCACGGAGGGAGGACACGGGTCTCAGCCCTGGGCCGCGAGCTCGTCGACCTTGTCGGCCGCGTCCTTCAGCGACGATCCGACGTCGCCCTCGCCGAAGATCACGCTCTTCGACCACGCGTCGCGGAACGCCTGCAGCTCGGCGACGGTGTTCGGGCCGGACGGCACCTCGATGGTGCGGGCCGCCTGGTCGCCGAACAGCGCGTACGACGGGTTGGCGTCGAAGTAGTCGGAGTAGGTCGAGGCGAGGTCGGTGCGGATCGGCATCTGGCCCGTGGTCTCGAGCAGGGCGCGGTCGGAGTCCTCGCTGGTCGAGTACTTCAGGAACTCCCACGCGGTGCCCTGGTTCTCGCACGCCGTGTACATGCCGACGTTCTTGGCGTCGCTGAACGTGTAGGTCTCGTCGGCGTCGGTGCCGTCCTTGGTGGGCACCGGCACGGCGCCCCAGTTCACGTCCTCGTAGACGTTGACCGCCCACGGACCGACGATCGACATCGCGGCCTCGCCGTCGGCGAAGCTGTCGCCCGTGTACTGCTCCTGGCCGGCCAGGCCCTGGTCGTACAGGTCGCGCCAGAAGCCGGCGACGTCCTCGCCCGCGCCGTCGGCGAAGGTGGCCTTGCCGTCCTCGATCAGGCCGGTGCCGCCGGTCTCGGCCGCGTAGAGCGGCATGAAGTCGAACTGCGACTGGAAGAACTCGCTGGTCGGGGCCGGGTGGATCGCGTAGTCGGAGACACCGGCGTCGACGAGCGTCTTGCTCGTGGCCAGGAAGTCGTCGTAGGTCGACAGCTCGGGGTTCTCGGCGTCGAGGCCGGCCTGGGTGAAGAGGTCCTTGTTGTAGAAGATCATCACCGGGTTCGACTTCCAAGGCATCTGGTAGTACTTGCCGTCGGCGTCCTGGTACTGCTCGGCGAGGTCGCCGCTGCGGTCCTCGATGTACTCGGCGCCGTCGTCGAAGCTCGACAGGTCGACGAGACCGCCCTGCTTCTGGAACTGGCCGACCGCGCTCGGGGCCGTGTTGTAGACGAGGCAGGGAGCGTTGCCGGCCGTGATGGCGGCGCCGATGACCTCTTCGCTCGACTTGCCGGCGGGGATCTCCTGGCCCTTGACCTGCTCGTCCGGGTGGTCGGCGTTCCAGGACGCGACCGTGGCCTTGCCCCACTCGACCTCGGACTCGTTGTTCGAGTACCAGATGGTGATGGGGCCCTTCGCGGTGAGGGCGTCGCCGCCTCCTCCTCCCCCGCCGCCCGAGCAGGCGGTCAGGCCGAGGCCGGCGAGCAGGACGGTGGCTCCGATGAGTGCGGTGCGTCGTTGCACGGTGTTCTCCTTGGGTTCGGGTGGTGCGCTGCGGTGCAGGGGTCGTACGTGGTGTCGTGCGGGTGGGGGTGTCGTGCGGGTCAGGTGGTGGGGGCGTCGGACGTCGACGCCTCGCGGTAGACGTAGAGGTCGCGGCGACCAGGAGGCGCGTCCCAGCCCTGCGCGAAGGTCCAGCGGCCGTCGACCCGGCCGAGGCCGCCCCAGCAGAGCGAGCCGCCGGGCGTCAGCGCGAGCTGGTCGAACGGGTGCTCGACGTCGTAGAGCGCCTGGCTCGCGGCGAAGCGACCCTCGGCGTCGTCGTGGAACACGTCGAGCACGAGCCGCCCGTCGCCGGTGACGATCGCCGCGGCGACCTCGTGCAGGTGCCCGCCGACGCTCGACAGGTCGAGGTACGGGGTCGGCTCGAAGGCCCACGTGCGCATGTCGTCCGACCGGCCGACGTGCAGCACGCCGTCGAAGCCCTCGCTGACGAACATCAGGTACTCGCCCCCGACGCGGACGGCGTCGCCGTGCTCGTCGCGCGGGATCACCGCGCCCTTCGCCCAGAGCCGCGTCTGCTCGGGGTCGGCGATCGGGCCGAGGCGCTCCCAGGTGACGAGGTCGTCGCTGACCGCGAGCATCATGTCGCAGCCGACCGCCTCGACGGGGTAGCCGCTGCTCGGGAACGCGGCCCGCGCCTCCTCGGTGATCGGCCAGATGCCGTTGTAGAAGAGCCAGAAGCGATCCTCGGCGCGGTAGACCTTCGGGTCCTCGGTGCCCAGCAGCTCGAGGTCGCGGGTCGGGCGGACGACCGGGTTCGCCGGGTCGTCGACCCAGGCGGCGGTGTCGGTGCCGTTGCCGGAGCCGGTGCCGGTCAGGTCGCGGGTGGCGTGGCCGATGCGGCTGCCGAGGCTCTCCTTGACGGGCGAGGCGCGGTAGAAGAGGTGCAGCACGCCCTCGTGCTCGATCATCGTCGGGTTGTAGAGCGACGAGCTGGTCCAGCCGATGCCGTCGGGGTCGTCCCACTGGTGGTCGAGCGTGAAGGTCAGCGCGGGGTCGGCGGCGAAGGGGCCGACGGCCCAGTCGGGACGGTCGGCGCCGTACGCCGCCGCGCCCGAGAAGGTGAGCTGGGCGAGGGCGCTGGTCAGCGCGTTCCGGTGCGCGAGCGCGCCGTCGAGCACCTGCCGGAGGCGGTCGCGCGTCAGCGGGACGCGGTGCGCCGCGAGGGCGGTCGCCCCGGTCGCCCCGGTCGCGTCGTGGTCGACGCTGCCTGCTGGCACGGCGGCGGCTCGGGCGAGGTCGCGGGCGGCGGTGGTCGTCGCGGGGTCCATGGGCACCAACTTCGTCGTCGGGTGGCTGTCTCGATCTACCGAAACGTTTCGGTAGAGGTGAAGCTAGCACGCCCACCTCCGAAGCGGAACCCCGCCTCTCCCCCTCGCATTGCTCGCCATGAACCGCGCTCCGAACCATGAACCGCGTTCTGTCGCGGTTCATGGTTCGGAACGCGGTTCGACGAGCAGGCAGACTCGCCGCGGCGTCAGCGCGGAGCGGGACCGGTGGAGGCGCGGACCAGCAGGCGCGCCGGCTCGATGTCCGCGTGCGCCGACGCGGGCACCGGGCCGACAGCCGCACGCACACCCGAGTCCGCCGCGACGCCGGGCGCGACGCCGACCTCCGACGCCTCGGCCGCGTCGGGCGCCTCGACGGCGGCGAGCAGGAGCCGGGCGGCCTCCGCCCCGAGCAGCCGCGGCGCCGTCGTCAGCGTGGTCAGCGCCGGGCGCACGTAGGTGCCCAGCTCGATGCCGTCGAACCCGGCCACGCTGACGTCGTCGGGCACGCGCACGCCGCGCGCGTCCGCCTCCGCCATGAAGCCGATCGCGGCGAGGTCGTTGGCGCAGAACACGGCGGTGGGACGATCGCCGCGGCCGACAGCGCCGTCGCCGGCACCCCCGTCGCGAGCAGCGTCGCCGAGCAGCTCGGCCGCAGCGCGACGTCCCCCCTCGTACGTGAAGTCCGCCTCGACGAGCACGCCGGGGTCGCACCCTGCGGCGACGAGCGCCTCGCGCCACGCCTCGACCCGGTGCACCGCGTGGACGAACCGCGACGGCCCGGCGACGTGGGCGAACCGTCGGTGCCCGAGCGACACGAGGTGGGCGACGAGCTCGTGGACCCCCGCCGAGACGTCCTGGTGCACCGCGGGCAGCGGGAACCCCGGGGCCGGGTTCACGCCGACCGCCGGCAGGCCGAGCTGCTGCACGAGGGCGACGCGCGGGTCGTCGACGACGAGCTCGTTGAGGAACACCCCGTCGACCCGTCGACCGGCCGCGAGGCGCCGGTAGCGGTCGAGGGTCTCGTCGGCGGCCGAGCCCATCTGCAGGATCAACGCGTAGCCGCGCGGGTCGAGCACCGACTCGAGGCCGCCGATGAAACTGCCGAAGAAGGGGTCCGACTCGAGCACGAACGGGTCGCGGTGCACGACGAGCCCGACGGTGAAGGCCCGCTTGGCGCTGAGCGAGCGGCCACGGACGCTGGGCACGAAGCCGAGGTCGGAGGCGGCCTGCTTGATCCGCGCGCGCGTCTGCTCCGAGACGCCGGGCCGGTCGTTGAGCGCGCTGGACACCGAGCTGATGGCGACGCCGGCACGGGCGGCGACCTCGACGATGGTGACCCTGTCCGTCACGTCGCGCCTCCTCGTCGGTCGGCCTGTCGGCTGGTCCTCGGCGGCGGCCGGGGACCCGTCGATGCTACGGCAGGCCTCGCGAGCACCCCGTGCCGGCCGCCGAGACGACGCAGGAGCAGTCGTGCGCACCGGCGCACGCGCCGACGGATGGCCGTCCAGCGCACGCCCACGCCCGGATCGGCGGAGTCACAGCCCACTGATAGCCACCTGACCGGAGACTCCGACCATGGACCTCCCCTGGCGCCGCCGCAGCGCGACGACCGACCCGACCACCTCGACGACCGGGGCCGCTCCCGGCGAGCCCGGAGCGCCTCCTCGTGTCCCCGTCGCGGGCGAGGCCGAGGAGGTGCGGGCCGGCTCCCCCGGCCGCGCCCTCGCACCCGGCGCGGTCCCGCCGGGCATGCTCGTGGCCGGCGCCTGGGGCTGGCGCATGCTGGTCGTCGCGGCGTGCCTCGCGGTGCTGGGCTGGCTGGTGTCCCGCCTCGAGGAGATCGTGGTGCCGCTGCTGATCGCGATCCTGATCTGCGCGCTGCTGCAGCCCGTCGTGCGCCTGCTCACGCGGCGGCGGGTGCCGCACTGGCTCGCGATCGTGGTGGCGCTGCTCGCGCTCGTCGTCGTGGTCGGCGGCCTGCTCGTGCTCGTCGTGACCCAGGTGCGTGCGGGTGCGGGCGACCTGAGCGACAAGGGCATGGCGGCGTACGACAGCCTGCGGCAGTTCCTGCGGACGTCTCCGCTGAAGCTGACCGACGGCGAGTTCGACCAGTACGTCGGCCAGGCAGGGCAGGCGCTGCAGGACGCGAGCCAGCAGATCCTCAGCGGCGTCGCGGCGATCGGCTCGGCGGCCGGGCACCTCGTCGCGGGCGGGCTGCTGACGCTCTTCGCGACGATCTTCCTGCTGATCGACGGTCGGGGCGTGTGGCACTGGGTCGTCCGGCTGTTCCCGCGGGCGGCACGGCCGGCCGTCGACGGCGCCGGCCAGGCCGGCTGGCAGACGCTCACCTCGTTCGTGAAGGTGCAGGTCGTGGTCGCCGCGGCGAACGGCATCGGGATCGGCCTGTTCGCGTTCTTCCTCGGGCTGCCGCTGGCGGTGCCGATCGCGATCCTCGTGTTCCTCGCGTCGTTCATCCCCGTGCTCGGAGCGATCGTGACGGGTGCGCTCGCCGTCGTGCTCGCGCTCGTCGTCGCCGGGCCGGTCCAGGCGCTGGTGATGCTCGGCGGCGTGCTGCTCGTGCACCTGCTCGAGGCGCACGTGCTGCAGCCCCTCGTCATGGGAGGCGCGGTGAAGGTGCACCCCCTCGCCGTGGTCTTCGCGGTGGCGGCGGGCTCGCTCGTCGCCGGCATCCCCGGAGCGCTCTTCGCCGTGCCCACCGCCGCGACCGTCAACGTCATGGTCAAGTACGTCGCGTCGGGGCGCTGGAAGGCCCGACGCGAGGGCCCGGCCGCCGTCGACGGTGCGCCGCCCGCCGGCGCCTGAGGCGCGGGCGGGCGGGCGCGTCGGCCGGGCCGACGCGGGCGCGGACCTCAGCCCAGCTCAGCTCAGCTCAGAACGGGACCCCGCAGCGCAGCACCACGTTGGCGTACGGCGTCGCCTCGCCCGTGCGGACGAGCAGCCGCGCCCGCCCGCTCAGCGCCTTCAGCTCGTCGTGCGAGACATGTGCGACGCCCTCGAACCGTGCGGCGATCTGCTCGCCCGCCGCGGTGCCGACGCTCTCGTCCGCCGCCGTGCACGCCTCGAAGACGGCATCGGCCAGCAGGGCGTCGAGCACCCCGGCGAACGACGGCAGGCCGTGCACGACCGCGAGGTCGACCACGGGCACGCCGACGGGCAGGGGCAGGCCGCAGTCCGCGACGACGACGAGGTCGCCGTGGCCGAGGCCGCTGATCGCCGCGTTCAGCTGGGCGTTGAGGATCCCGCCGCGCTTCACGCCCGCACCTCGGTCGGAGGGCTCTCGGCCGTCGGGTCGTCAGCTGCAGCGCTGTCGAGCGCCGTGACCTGCTCGTCCGTCGACGGCAGCTCGTCGTCGACGCCCGGGTACGAGGGCTGGGTGCCCGCGGTCGTGACCGAGTAGGCACCGACGCGCACCGCCTCCTGCGCGGCCTCGAGCAGCGAGGAGCCACCCGCGAGCGCGGCGCTCAGGGCGCCGACGAACGCGTCGCCGGCTCCGGACGAGTCGACGGCCCGCACGCGCGGGGACGGCACCGACCACGAGCCGGAGGCGTCCGAGACCAGGGCGCCGGCCGCACCGCGCGTGAGCACGACGGAGGCGACGCCCAGGCCGCGCAGCTCGGCGACGACGGCCGCGTCGTCATCCGACGAGACATCAGACGCGTCCGACGACGACGGGTCCGAAGGGGCAGCAGCCGAGGAGGCGCCGGTCGCGTCCTTCGACGCGTCCCGTCCCGCGAGGCGCTCGGCAGCCTCCGGCGCCACGAGCTCGAGCAGCAGGCGACCCTCGTGCTCGTTCAGCACGAGGGGGTCCGCGAGCCGGACGACCTCGGCCGAGACCGCGACGACGGGCGCCAGGTTGAGCACCAGGCGTCCCGTCGCGAGCCGTGCCGCGCGCTCGATCCCCGACACGGGGATCTCGCCCTGCAGCACGACCACGGCGGCGCGGGAGACGACCTCGGCGTGCCGGGCGACCGCCTCCTCGTCGACCGAGGCGTTGGCCCCGGGCACGACGACGATCGTGTTCTCGGAGTCGGAGCCGACGCTCACCACGGCGAGCCCGGTGGGGCCCTCCGCCGTGGCGACCCGCTCGACGTCCACGCCGCTCTCGACGAGCAGCGGCAGCGCCGCCGAGGCGTGCACGTCGTCGCCGACCGCGCCGATCATCGTCGTGGCCGCGCCGCGCCGGGCCGCGGCGACGGCCTGGTTCGCGCCCTTGCCGCCGGGCAGCAACGTCATCGACGTGCCGATCAGCGTCTCGCCGGGGAGGGGGAGGCGGTCGACCGTCACGACCTGGTCGACGTTGATCGACCCGACGACGACCACGCCGGCCCCGACCACCTCAGCGGAGCCGTGCATCAGGAGAAGTCACCCACGTTCTCCTTCGTGACCGTGATGACCTCGACGGCCTGGTCGGAGGGGCCGTCGTCGCCCTCGCCGCCGTCGATCGCCTTGACGGCCTGGTCGACGGCCAGGGCGCCGAGCTCGCCCGGCTGCTGAGCGATGGTGCTCGAGAGCGTGCCGGCCTCGATGGCCTTGAGGCCGTCCTCGGTGCCGTCGAACGCGGCGACCTTCACGTCGGTGCCGGCGCGCGAGCCGAGCGCCTGGATCGCACCGAGGCCCATCTCGTCGTTCTCGGCGAAGACGCCGACCGCGTCGGGGTGCGCCTGGAGCAGGTTCGTCGTGACGTCGAGCGCGGTGGCGCGGTCGAAGTTGGCGGTCTGCTGAGCGACGACGGTGATGCCGGGGAACTCGGCGATGCCCTTCGTGAAGCCCTCGCCGCGGTCGCGGCTGGCCGAGGTGCCCGCGACGCCCTGCAGCACGATGACCTCGCCCTGCTCGCCGATGGCCTCGGCCAGCGCCTTCGCGGCCTGCTCGCCGCCGGCGACGTTGTCGCTCGCGACGAACGACGCGACGTCGGCGCCGTTGACCGCGCGGTCGACGGCGACGATCGGCACGCCGGCGTCGTTGAGCTGCGAGGCGGCGGGGCCGGCGGCGTCGCTGTCGACGGCGTTGAGGATGACGGCGTCGGCGTTCGACGCGGCGGTCGCGAGCTGGTTGCTCTGCGTCGCCGAGTCGTTCTGCGCGTCGACGACCTGCAGGTCGACGCCCTTCTCGTCGGCCTCGGCCTGGGCGCCGTCGCGGAGCTCGACGAAGAACGGGTTGTTGAGGGTCGACAGCGACAGGACGACCGTGGGGCGGTCGGCCTCTCCTGCGGGGGTGCGGTTGCAGCCGGCGGTGCCGGTCACGACCACTGCGACGACGGCGGCGACGGTGGCGGCCTTGCGGAACGAGGAAGACTTCATCGTGTGTCCTTCGGTGGGGTTCTGGTGGTGCGGGTGGGGTTCAGGGGAAGAGGAGAGGAAGAGACGAGGAGGCGCGGGTCGGGTCGCGACGACGCGCCGCGGGTCACGCGCTGCGCGTCTTGCGGCGCAGCACGTCGACGCCCACGGCGAGCGCGATGACGAGGCCGATGACGACCTGCTGCCAGAACGACGTGACGTTGAGCAGGTTCAGCCCGTTGCGGATGACGACGAGCACGAGGGCGCCGATGACGGTGCCCGAGATGCGGCCGACCCCGCCGGCGAGGCTGGCCCCGCCGATGACGACGGCGGCGATCGCGTCGAGCTCGTAGCCCGCCGCGGCCTGGGGCTGGGCGGAGTCGAGGCGCCCGGCGAGCAGCAGGCCGGCCAGCGCGGCGAACAGGCCCGCGAGGCCGAAGACCGTGACGACGATCCGTTTGACGGGCAGGCCCGACAGGCGGGCCGCCTCCGCGTTGCCGCCCACCGCGTACATGGTGCGGCCGATCACGGTGCGGTTGAGGATGAACGACGCGATCGCGGCGGCGACGACCAGCACGATGACCGGCACCGGCACGGGTCCGACGTTCCCGCCGAGGAACGACACCGCGGCGGGCGTCGAGATCGGGCGGCCGTCGCTGACGACGAGCGTGAGGCCGCGGGCGACGCTGAGCATCGCGAGGGTCGCGATGAACGACGGCAGCTTGCCGTAGGCGCTGGCGAACCCGTTGACGAGGCCGGCGACGAGGCCGGTCGCGAGGCCCACGACGAGCGCGAGCCCGCCGGGCAGGCCCGCCGTGGCGAAGGTCCAGCTCGAGACCATCGCCGAGAGCGCGGCGACCGAGCCGACCGAGAGGTCGATGCCGCCCGCGACGATGACGAAGGTCATGCCGAAGGCGAGCACCGCGACGGTCGAGACCTGGATGCCGATGTTGAGGAGGTTGCGGCCGGTCAGGAAGTCGGGCGTCGCGATGAAGAGCGCGAGGCAGAGCACGACGAGCCCGACGAGGGCGCCGTTGGCGGCGAGGAACGCCTTGATGTCGAAGGAGCGTCGCTGCGCCTTCACGGTGGTGGTGGTCATGGGTGTCTTCCTGGTCTGGTGGGGTTCGTCGGGTCGTGGTGGGGGGAGGCAGCGCGTGAGGCGGAAGCGCGGGAGGCGGCCGTCCGGTCTGCAGCGCGCGGTCGCGTCAGGCCGCGTCGGAGTCCGGGACGTCGCGGGCGGCGAGCGTCATCAGCGCGTCCTGGGTGGCGTCGGCCGCGGCGAGCTCGCCGGCCACGACGCCGTCGCGCATGACGATGATCCGGTCGCTCATGCCCATCACCTCGGGCAGCTCGCTGCTGACCATGACGACGGCTCCGCCGGCGGCCGTGATGGTGTTGATCAGCTCGTAGATCTCGACCTTGGCGCCGACGTCGACGCCGCGTGTGGGCTCGTCGAGCAGCAGCACCGTGGAGCCGGCGATGATCCAGCGGCCGAAGACGGCCTTCTGCTGGTTGCCGCCCGAGAGCGCGCCGATCGGCTGGTCGATGTCGCGCATGCGGATGCGCAGGCGGGAGGCGACCGCCTCGGCACGCTCGCGCTGGCCGGTGAAGTCCACGAGGCCGCCCCGGGCGCTGGAGGCGAGCGTCGCGTACCCGAGGTTGTCGTTGACGGAGGCGCCGAGCACGAGGCCCTGGCCCTTCCTGTCCTCGGGGACGTGGCCGATCCCCGCGGCGATCGCGCCGGCGACGTCGCCCTTCTTCAGCACCGTCCCCCGCACGCTGACAGTGCCCGCCGAGTAGCGGTCGACCCCGGCGATCGCGCGGACGACCTCGGTGCGGCCGGCACCGACGAGGCCGGCGATGCCCAGCACCTCCCCCGCCCGCACCGTGAACGACACGTCGCGGAACCGCTCGCCGGTGAGGCCCGAGACGACGAGCACGTCGCCCGCGCCGTTCTCGGCGCCGGTGCCGCGCGGGTACTGCTCGTCGATGTCGCGGCCGACCATGAGGCGCACGAGCTCCGCCTCGGGCGTCGACGCGGGCACCTCGGCGACGAAGCGTCCGTCGCGGAGCACCGCGACCGTGTCGCCGATCTCGGCGATCTCGTCGAGGTGGTGGCTGATGAAGAGCATGCCGACCCCGCGGGCCCGCAGCTGCGCGACGACGGCGAAGAGCTGCTCCGTCTCGTGCCTGGTGAGCGCCGCCGTCGGCTCGTCGAGGATGAGGATGCGCGCGTCGATGCTCAGCGCCTTCGCGATCTCGACCAGCTGCTGACGCGCGATGCCGAGCTCGGCGACCTTCGTGTCGACGTCGACGTCGAGCCCGATCAGCTCGAGCGCGGCACGGGCCCGACGCTTCAGCTCCCGCCGGTCGACCATGCCGAACCGGGTCGGGAACCGGCCCATCATCACGTTCTCGGCGACGCTGAGCGACGGCACGAGGTTGAGCTCCTGGTGGATGGTGGCGATGCCGAGCTTCTCGGCGGCGAGGGTGCCGGGCAGCGAGACGGGCTCGCCGTCGACGAGGACGCGGCCGCCGTCGGGCTGGTAGACGCCTGACATCATCTTGATGAGGGTCGACTTGCCCGCGCCGTTCTCGCCGAGCAGCACCTGCACCTGGCCGGCGCGCACGTGCACCGTGACGTCGTCGATGACCCGCACGGGCCCGAACGACTTGCTCACGCGGTCGAGGGTGAGGAGGGGACGATCGTCGCTGATCGAGGTGGTCATGGTCAGTTCCTGCCGAGGGGTCGGGACGGGGTGGGGACGGGAGAGGACGAGGAGGCGCGGACGACGAGCTCGCTCGGCAGCGTCACCGAGTCGGGACGCCGTCCCGCGATGACCTCCTGCAGCAGCTCGACGGCGCGTCGCCCCATCTCGTCGACGCTGTGCGCGATGACGGTGAGGGCGGGGTCCAGCAGCGAGAACCACTCGACGTCGTCGAAGGCGACGACGGCGACGTCCTCGCCGATGCGGAGGTCGAGGCGGTGGAGCATCGCGATCGCGCCGACGGCCATGAGGCTGTCGGCCGCGAGGATCGCGGTCGGCGGCTCGTCGAGGCTGAAGAGCGCGTGCACGCCCTCCGAGCCGCTGGCGCTCTGGAAGTCGCCGAGGTGCACGAGGGCCGGGTCGTCGCTGAGGCCGCTCTCGGCGACCGCGCTCGTCCACGACTCGAGCCGCTCGCGGCCGGTCGAGACGCTCTGCGGGCCGGCGATGTAGCCGACGCGCACGTGCCCGAGCTCGGCGAGGTGCCGCACGGCCGCCCGGATGCCGGGGCCGCTGTCGGTGGTGACGCTCGGCACGTCGACGCCCGGGATGGTGCGGTCGACGAAGACGGTGGGCACGTCGCGCGTCAGCAGCGCGTCGATGCTGGCGGAGTCGCCGCCCTGCGGGGCTACGATGACGCCGTCGACGCGGCGCGAGATGAGCGTGTCGAGGTAGCGGTCCTGCTGCTCGCGGTTCTCGTTCGCGTTGCCGAGCAGGGTCACGTAGCCGAGCTCGAGCAGGCCCTGCTCGATGGTGTGGGCGAGGTCGGCGAAGAACGGGTTGCGGACGTCGGAGACGAGCAGGCCGACAGTGTCCGACCGCGTGGACCGCAGCGCCCTGGCCTGGGCGTTGGGGCGGAAGTCGAGCTCGCGGACCGCCTGCTCGACCTGCTGCCGCGACTCGGCCGAGGTGGCCGGGTTGCCCGACAGGACGCGCGACACCGTCGCCGGGGACACCCCGGCGCGCTGGGCGACGTCCTTGATCGTGACAGCGGTCATCAGCTACTCCGTCGTGAGCTCGGGTGGTGCGGCAGGTCGCCCTGCGCGGGTGGTCTTAGTTCGTGGAATCGATTCCATGGAACCGATTCCATGACGGTAGCCGCGAGCGCGTCGGGTGTCAACTGCGCCCGTCGCGTCGCGGTCGCCGACTCGCCTCCCGGCCAGCCGCCTCCCTCATGGACCCGCCTCGCGGGCAGCGCACCCCCGGGCCTAGAGTCGGCACATGATCGTCGCCCTCGTCGCCGCCGCCCTCGCGGCCCTGCTGCACGTGTACATCTTCGTGATGGAGTCCGTGCTCTGGACGACCCCGCGCGTCCGCGCCACCTTCGGCATCACGAGCGACGCCCAGGCCGAGCACACGAAGCCGCTCGCGCTGAACCAGGGCTTCTACAACCTGTTCCTCGCGATCGTGACGGCGGTCGGCGTCGTGCTGGTCGCGGCCGCCGACCCGGCCAGCGCCTCCAGCGCGTTCGAGGCGTCGCCGTCGGGCAACGCCCTGATCGTGGCCGGCACGGGCTCGATGCTCGCCGCCGCCCTCGTCCTCCTCGTGACCGATCCCCGCAAGGCGCGCGCCGCCGCGACCCAGGGGCTGTTCCCGCTCGTGGCGCTGCTGGTGCTGCTCGTCTCCGCCGCCGCGTAGCCGGCACTCGCGGTCGGGCCGTCGGCGCACGGCGTCGCGAGACCGGCGCACGCCGCGCACTACCCTGGGCTGGTGACCGACCCGACCACCGCCTCCTCGGCTGCCGCCCCGGCCGCGCCGACGACCCACTGGACCCTCACGCTCGTCTGCGACGACGCCCCCGGCATCGTCCACGCGATCAGCGGAGCGGTGGTGGAGGCGGGCGGCAACATCACCGAGTCCGCCCAGTTCTCGAGCCACGACACCGGCACCTTCTTCATGCGGCTGCAGGTCGAGGCGCCCGGCGAGCGCGCGGCGTTCGAGGCGCGGCTCGCCCCCGTCGTCGAGCGCTACGGCATGCAGCACGAGCTCGACGTCGTCGGTCGGCCGACCCGCACGCTCGTGCTCGCGAGCAAGGCGGCGCACTGCCTCAACGACCTGCTGTTCCGTCAGCGCGCCGGCCAGCTGCCGGTCGAGATCCCCCTCGTGCTCGCCAACCACCCCGACCTCGGCGAGCTCGCGGAGTTCTACGGCACCCGCTTCGAGCACCACGCCGTGTCGGACGCCGAGAGCAAAGCTGCCTTCGAGGCCCGCGTGCTGCAGGTCGTCGACCGCTACGACATCGAGCTGGTGGTGCTCGCGCGCTACATGCAGATCCTCAGCCCCGAGCTCTGCACGGCGCTCGAGGGGCGCGCGATCAACATCCACCACTCGTTCCTGCCCGGCTTCAAGGGCGCGAACCCGTACCGGCAGGCGCACGCGCGCGGCGTGAAGCTGATCGGCGCGACGGCGCACTTCGTGACGAGCGACCTCGACGAGGGGCCGATCATCGAGCAGAACGTCGTGCGGGTCGACCACACCCGCAGCGCGCCCGAGCTGATGGCGATCGGCCAGGACGAGGAGAGCCGCACGCTCACCCAGGCCGTCCGCTGGTTCGCCGAGAACCGGGTGCTGCTCGACGGCGCCCGCACCATCGTCTTCCGCTGACCCGCCGCGCCGTGCACCGGACGCGCGGTCGTACGCTGGCACCGTGACCCCGACCGACGCCGCGACAGCCGACCACCGTCCGCCCGCGGCTCGCCGCCCCGCCCCCTTCGACCTGCTCCGCTTCGCCGTCGAGCTCTTCGCCCTGTTCTCGCTCGCGCTGTGGGGCTACCTGGCCTGGGCGTGGCCGTGGCCCGCCCTCGCCTTCATGCTCGGCGCCCCGGGCTTCGCCGTCGTCGTCTGGGCCCTGTTCCGCTCGCCCCGTGCCGTGGTGCCCACCGACCGGGTCGGCCGCAGCCTCGTCGAGATCGCCGTGATGGGCGCGGCCGCGATCGCCTGGGCCCAGCTCGGTCACCCGGTCGTCGCGGTCGTCTTCGCCCTCGTCGCCGCCGTCACCGGCGTCGTCGCCGCCCGCCGGGAGGACCGCGCATGAGCACCACCCTCTTCACGAACGCCCACGCGGTCGAGGCCACGGGTGAGACCCCGGGCTTCTGGATGCTCGTCGACGGCGACCTCATCGTCGCGACCGGCAGCACGGCCGAGCAGGCCTTCCCGCTCGAGGCCCCGGGGCGGCACCGCGACGGCCGAGACGGACTAGGAGGCGCGCTGCCGGTCGCCGACGTCGTGGTCGACCTCGACGGCGCCCGCCTCACCCCGGGCCTCGTCGACCTGCACACCCACGGAGGAGGCGGCGCCAGCCACGACGGAGGCGCCGACGAGATCGAGCGCGGCCTGGCCCTGCACCGCGCGCACGGGACGACCCGCTCGCTGGTGAGCCTGGTCGCGAACCCGATCGACCGCCTCCGGGGCTCGCTCGAGACGATCGCCGAGCTCCGACGTCGCGACCCGCTCGTGCTCGGCGCGCACCTCGAGGGTCCGTTCCTCGCGCCGCACCGCAAGGGCGCGCACGCCGAGCAGCACCTCGCCGTGCCCTCACCCGAGAACGTCGACGCCCTGCTCGGGGCCGTGCCCGGCGTGGTGCGGCAGGTCACGCTCGCCCCCGAGCTGCCGGGCGGGCTCGACGCCGTCGAGCGCATCGTCGCCGCCGGCGCCGTCGTCGCCGTCGGGCACACCGACGCCGACCACGACCTCGCGGTGGCCGCGTTCGACCGTGGCGCGACCATGATGACCCACGCGTTCAACGCGATCGCGGGCATCGGCCACCGCGAGCCCGGCCCCGTCGTCGCGGCCGTCAGCGACGACCGCGTCACGATCGAGCTGATCCTCGACGGCGTCCACGTGCACCCGGAGGTCGTCCGCATGGTGTTCGCCTCCGCCCCCGGCCGCGTCGCCCTGATCACCGACGCGATGTCCGCCGCGGGCTCGGCCGACGGCGACTACCTGCTCGGCGAGCTCGCCGTCACCGTGAGCGACGGCGTCGCGGTGCTCGCCGGCACCGACACGATCGCCGGCTCGACCCTGACGCAGGACGCGGCCCTCCGCCTGGCCCTGACGCGCGCCGAGCAGTCGCCCGTGTGCGCCGTCGAGGCGCTGACGACGGTCCCCGCGAAGGCGCTCGGCGAGGGCGACCGGATCGGCCTGCTGGCGCCCGGATACGTCGCCGACGCCGTCTCGTGGACCGACGACTGGCACGTGTCCCGTGTGTGGGCCGCGGGCCGGGAGCTGACGGACGGTCGCTGAGCCGCGTCGGCAGCTAGAGCGGCGGCGACGAGACGGGCGGCGGCTAGAGCGTGCGGCCGGCGTTGGCGTCGAGCCAGGCGCGCGGGTCGACCTGGGTCGAGCCGCCGATCAGCACCTCGAAGTGCAGGTGCTCGCCCGTGGCCACGCCGCTACGGCCGACGAGCCCGACGAGCTCGCCCACGGCGACCTGCTGGCCCACGACCAGCGGGCTCGACCCGACGATCATGTGCGCGTACAGGGTGCTGACCTTCTGGCCGTCGATCACGTGGTCGATGACCGCGTACTGGCCGAACTGCGCGTGCAGGCCCGACGTGCGGACCGTGCCCGCGGCGACGGCGCCGATGGGAGTGCCGCCTCCCGGGGTCATGTCGAGGCCCATGTGCATGCTCGAGCAGGCGGCGCAGGGCGCGGCACGGGGCCCGAAGCCCGAGCTGAGGACGACGGTGCCGGGGAAGGGCCACCGGATGTCGCCGGTGCCCGAGTTGACGATCGTGCCGCCGCCGGCCGCGACTCCGCCGGTGCGGGTCGACTTCGCGTTCGAGGTGCCCTTCTCGGGCGTCGGCGCGACGACCGGGGGCGGGGGCGGCGGAGGCGGGGCGTCCTTGACGACGAACGCGTCGCGCTCCGAGACGGTGAGCACCACGAGCGAGGCGGCGAGCGTCTGGCCGGGGACGGGGGCCGCGGCCGAGGTCTGCACGACCGATCCGCCGAGGTCGCTCGCGGTCGCCGGCGTGACGTTGGACGAGAAGAACAGCCCGCTCGCGAGGAACGCGACGGCGGGCACCGCGGCGGCCCGCAGCCGACGGGCGGCCTTCGACATGGTCGCGCGGGCGACGGGCGGTGCCGGCGGCGTCCGGGACGACGAGGAGGCGCGGGCCGGCGAGGTCGAGGCAGGCACCCGGCGAGGGCGAACGGGCACGACGGCACGACGCGAGACCGAGGCCGGCGCAGCTGCCGGCGCAACGGTGGACGCAGCTGCAGGAGACGCGACGGCCGGAGACGGGACGGGAGTAGATGTAGCGGTGACCGGAGCCGACGGGGCAGCATCGGACGGAGCGGCAACAGCCGACGATCCGGCGAGCGCGGCGCGCTCCCGTGCCAGCGCTTCACGCCGGGTCAGCGGAGCACCAGGCTCGACCGGGGCGCGGTCGGGAGCGCTCACGGGGCCGTCACGAAGGGGCCGGGGCTGTCGATCACGGTCCTCCTCGCTCCACGGGTCCCGTCGAGTGTAGGCCAGGGGCGCCCGTCGCACCAGGGCCGCGCCCCGGTCGCGGGCCAGCGCCGGCCGTGCGGGGGTGCGTAGTCTGGGGGCGCACAGATAGGTCATGACCGGACGGGACCACCGCCTCCGGCCCGACGACGACAGCCGAGGGGGCACGCCATGGCACGGGCGACGGGGCAGCGGATCACCGACGGGGCCGTGCCGAAGCACGAGCAGCTCCGCACGATCCTGCAGCGCCTGGCGGCCGACGAGCTGCCCGCCGGCGCCGCGGTGCCGAGCGAGCGCCAGCTGATGGTCGACCACGGGGTCAGCCGCATCACGGTGCGGCAGGCCGTCGGGCAGCTCGTCGCCGAGGGGTGGCTGACGCGGGTCCGCGGCAAGGGCACCTTCGTGGCGCACCGCGCGGTGCAGTCGACCCTGCGCCTCAACTCGTTCACGAGCGAGATGACGTCGCTCGGCCACCGCCCGAGCACCGTCGTGCTCGTGCGCGACGAGTGCCTCCCCACAGCCGAGACCGCGGCGGCCCTGGGGCTCGGCCCCGACGAGCCGGCCCTGCACGTCAAGCGCCTGCGCCTCGCCGACGGCGAGCCGGTCAGCATCGACGACGCCTGGTACCCGTCCGCCCGGCTGCCCGGGCTGCTCGACCGCGACCTCAGCCTCTCGCTCTACCGCCTGCTGGCGGACGAGTACGACCAGCCGGTGACCCGGGCGACCCAGACGGTCGCCGCCCGCGAGGCGCCCGTCGACATCGCGACCCTGCTGGGGACGCCCGACGCCGCCCCCGTGCTGCACTTCGAGCGGGTGTCGTTCTCGGGCGACGACCCGATCGAGCGGTCCGAGAGCTGGTACCGGTCCGACCGGTACCGCCTCACGATGCAGGTGACGTCGGCCGACGGGCCCCAGGAGGCCTGAGCCCTCGGACGTGACCTGGTCAGGGCGCCTGGGCCCTCAGGCCTCCGGTCAGCGCCGGCTCAGAACTCGAAGAGCGGCGACCGCGCCTCGAGGTCGCTGCCGACCGACCCCTGGGGCACGCTGTCGGGTGCGCTGTCGAGCACGATGACCGGGCAGACCGCCGGGTAGCCCGCGGCCGCGACGACCGCCGGGTCGAAGCGCACGACGACGTCGCCCGCCGCGACGGTCGCGCCCTCGGCGACGGCGAGCTCGAAGCCCTCGCCGCCGAGCTTCACCGTGTCGATGCCGACGTGCACGAGCAGGCCGGTGCCCGACTCGTGCACGACCGCGAAGGCGTGCGGGTGCAGCGTGACGATCTCGCCGTCGACGGGCGAGACGACGTCGACGAGGCGACCGCCCGCGGGAGGCGCGCTCGGCTCGATCGCGACGCCCGCTCCCACGAGCTGGCCGGCGAACACCGCGTCGGGCACGTCCGCGAGCGAGACGACCCGGCCCGTGACGGGGGTGAGCGCGACGGTCACGGCAGCAGGTCGTTGATGTCCTCGGCGAGCGAGTCGGCGATCGTGCCGACGATCACCTGGACGCTGCCGCCGGCGTGGACGACCGCGGTGGCGCCCGCGGCCTTGAGCGCGGCGTCGTCGACGAGCGAGACGTCCTTGACGTCGGTGCGGAGGCGCGTGATGCAGCCCTCGATCTCCTCGATGTTCTCGGCGCCGCCGAGTCCGTCGATCATGGCCTGTGCTTTCGACATGAGCTGTTCTCCTTCGTCGTGGGGCTCGAACCCGCGGCGGGTCCGGACGGGCTGCGTCCGAGCGGTGCGTCCGAGGACCGAGCGCGCCTCCTAGTTGACACCACCGGCGGGTCTGAGGAAACTACCACTCACTGGTCATGACCGGACAGGACCGGCCGACCCGCACCTCCTGCCCCAGGGCCCTCCCCGCCTCCGACGATCCGTCGGGCGCGGCCCCTGCCGCACGACTCTGCGCCCCGACGAGAGGACCCCTGATGACCACGACCGACACGACGGCCACCAAGCCGAAGAAGGGCTCGGCCGCCTTCGCGGTGCTGCAGCGCCTCGGCCGCAGCCTCATGCTGCCGATCGCCGTGCTGCCCGCGGCCGGCCTGCTGCTGCGCCTCGGCCAGCCCGACCTGCTCGGCGCGATCCCCGGCTTCGAGACCGGCGGCTCGGTCATCAGCGCCGCCGGCAACGCGGTCTTCACCTGGCTGCCGCTGATCTTCGCGGTCGGCATCGCGATCGGCTGGGCGAAGAAGTCGGACGGCTCGACGGCCCTCGCCGCGGTCGTCGGCTACATGGTCATCGACGGGGTCTTCACGGCCATGTCGCCGCTGGTGCTCGCCGGGGAGGAGACCCCGGCGGGCGACCCCGCGGTGATCAACTACGGGGTGCTCGGAGGCATCGTGATGGGGCTCCTGTCGGCGATGCTCTGGCAGCGGTTCTACCGGACGAAGCTGCCCGACTTCCTCGGGTTCTTCTCCGGTCGGCGCCTCGTGCCGATCCTCACGGCCGTCACCGGACTCGTGGTCGGCGTCGTCATGTCGTTCATCTACCCGCTGTTCAACTCTGCGCTCACCTGGATCGGCACCGCGGTCGCGGCGAACGACGTGGTCGGCGGCGGCGTCTACGGCGTGGTCAACCGACTGCTCATCCCCACGGGTCTGCACCACATCCTCAACAACGTCGTGTGGTTCCTCGTCGGCGACTTCACCGGCGCCGACGGCACGGTGTACCGCGGTGACCTGACCCGCTTCTTCCAGGGCGACCCGACCGCGGGCGTCTTCATGACCGGCTTCTTCCCCATCTTCATGTTCGCGCTGCCTGCCGCCGCCCTCGCGATCTGGCGCCACGCCCGCCCCGAGAAGAAGAAGCTCATCGGCGGCATCATGCTGTCGACGGCGCTGACCGCGTTCCTGACCGGCATCACCGAGCCGCTCGAGTTCTCGTTCATGTTCGTGGCCTGGCCGCTCTACATCGTCCACGCGGTCCTCACGGGCACGTCGATGGCGCTGGTGAACGCGCTCGACATCCACACCGGGTTCTCGTTCTCGGCGGGCCTGATCGACTACGTGCTCAACTTCAACATCTCGCAGAACTCGATCTGGCTGATCCCGATCGGCCTCGGCTACGCGGTGATCTACTACGTCGTCTTCAGCTTCGTGATCAAGAAGTGGAACCTCAAGACGCCGGGTCGCGAGGACGACGACGTCTCGGCCGAGTCCGCCGACGCGGCGACGAAGGCCTGACGCGTGGAGATCGTCATCGTCCGCGACGCCGCCGAGGCAGGCCGCGTCGCCGCCCTGAAGATCGCGTCGGTCGTCGAGCGCAAGCCCGAGGCCGTGCTCGGCCTCGCGACCGGCTCGTCGCCCACCGGCATCTACGCGTCGCTGGCGGCCCGGGTGCAGGCGGGCGAGCTCGACTTCTCGCGCGCCTCCGGCTTCGCCCTCGACGAGTACGTCGGCATCCCGCTCGAGCACCCCGAGAGCTACGCGTCGGTGATCCACCGCGACGTCGTCGAGCCGCTCGGCATGGACCCGGCCCGCGTGCGGGTGCCCGACGGCCGCGCCGACGACATCGAGGCCGCGGCCGTCGAGTACGACGAGGCGATCGCGGCCGCGGGCGGGATCGACATCCAGATCCTCGGCATCGGGGCGAACGGGCACATCGGCTTCAACGAGCCGACGTCGTCGTTCGCGTCGCGCACCCGGATCAAGACGCTGGCGCCGCAGACCCGCGCCGACAACGCGCGCTTCTTCGACGACCCGTCGCAGGTGCCCACGCACTGCATGACGCAGGGCCTCGGCACGATCCTCGACGCGCACGAGGTCGTGCTGGTCGCGGTCGGCTCGTCGAAGGCCTCGGCCGTCGCGGGCATGGTCGAGGGCCCGCTCTCGGCGATGTGCCCGGGCAGCGCGCTGCAGCTGCACCAGCACGCGACGATCGTCGTCGACGAGGAGGCGGCGGCGCTGCTCACCCTCGCCGACTACTACCGCTACACGTACGCGAACAAGCCGGCCTGGCAGCGCTTCGAGCACTGACCCTGGTCGCAGGAGGCGCGGCGTCAGCCCCGCAGGTCGGGGAAGTCGGCGTCGCGCCACTCCGCGGCGAGGCGCTCGCCCGACCGGGCCGCCGCCTCCTCGCGCTCCCGCAGCTCGACCCGGCGGATCTTGCCCGAGATGGTCTTCGGCAGCTCGTCGACGAACTCGAGGCGGCGCACGCGCTCGTACGCCGGCAGGCCGGTGCGGGCGTGCGCGAGCACGGCGCGGGCGGTGTCGGGCGTCGGCTCCCAGCCGGCCGCGAGCGTGACGTACGCCTTGACGATCGCGAGGCGCACGTCGTCGGGAGCCGGCACGACCGCCGACTCCGCGACGGCGGGGTGCTCGATCAGCACGCTCTCCACCTCGAACGGCGACACCTTGTAGTCGGACGACTTGAAGACGTCGTCGGTACGGCCGACGAACGTGATCATGCCGTCGGCGTCGCGGGTGGCGACGTCGCCGGTGTGGAACAGGCCGTCGCGCTGCGCCGCGGCCGTGCGCGCCTCGTCGCCGAGGTAGCCCGCCATCAGGTTGACCGGGCGCACCCGCAGGTCCAGGCAGACCTCGCCGGCGTCGCCCACGACGCCCGTCGCCGGGTCGACGAGCACGACCTCGACACCCGGCAGCGGGTGGCCCATCGAGCCGGCCCTGACCACCGACCCGGGCGGGTTGGCGACGATCGCGGTGGTCTCGGTCTGGCCGTAGCCGTCGCGGATGTCGAGGCCCCAGGCCTGCTGCACGCGCGAGATGACCTCGGGGTTGAGCGGCTCCCCCGCCGAGAGCGCCTCGCGCAGCGCGACGGGGCGCTCGCCGAGCGACGACTGGATCAGCATGCGCCAGACGGTCGGCGGCGCGCAGAACGAGGTCACCTCGGCCCGGTCGAGCTGCTCGCGCAGGGCCGCGGCCGAGAAGCGCGCCTGCTCGTGGACGAACACGGTCGCCTCGGCGGTCCACGGCGCGAAGAACAGGCTCCACGCGTGCTTGCCCCAGCCGGGCGATGAGATCGTGAGGTGCACGTCGCCGGGCCGGACGCCGATCCAGTACGTGGTCGTGAGGTGCCCGACCGGGTACGACGCGTGCGTGTGCACGACCATCTTCGGCTTGCTCGTCGTGCCCGACGTGAAGTAGACGAGGCACGGGTCGCTCGTCGCCGTGGCCACGTCGGGCGCCGTCTCGGAGGCGCCGCGCGAGTCGTCGAACGACGCCCACCCCGGGTGTTCCCCGCCGACCACGATCCGCCCGACGCCCTCGGCGATCTCGTCGAACTTCGGGGCGTCGGCGAGCGCCGCCACGACGTGCCGGACGAGCCCCCGCTCGACCCGGTCGGCGAGGTCGTGCGGGGCGAGGACGACGGAGGTGGGCAGGATGACCGCACCGATCTTCATGATCGCGAGCATCGCCTCCCACAGCTCGACGCGGTTGCCGAGCATGAGCATGACGTGGTCGCCCTTCGCGACCCCGCGCTCGACGAGCCACGCGGCGACCTGGTCCGAGCGGCGGCGCATCTCGTCGAAGGTGACCCGGTGGTCGACGCCGTCCTGGTCGACGATCCAGAGCGCGACGCGGTCGTTGCCCCGCGCGATCACGTCGAACCAGTCGCGGGCCCAGTTGAACGAGTCGCCGACGTCCGGCCAGCGGAACGCCGCGCGGGCCGCCTCGTGGTCGCCGGCGTGCGCCGACAGCGAGTCTCGGGCGGCGCGGAACGCGGCGGTGGACGGCTTCTCGGCGGCGGAGGCTTCGACGGGGACCATGTGCCCATGATGCTCGCCCGCCCATGCCGAGCGCGGCATGCGGCGCCGGACTCCGGCGTCGGCCAGCGGGGCCGCACGGCTTCTCCTTCTCTCGAGGGCGGGTGATCGGCGCCGAGGGCGGGTCGCTGGCTACCCGCCCTCGGTGACGGCGACCCGCCCTCGACGTCCTCGCACGGAGGATCCCAGGCGGGCGCCTCTGGGAGGATGAAGGGATGAGCGACCGCCCCCGCACCTCCTCGTCCGCCGCAGTTGCTGCCGCTGGCGCCGCCGTCTCCGGCCCGAGGCGCGTCGCGCTCGAGATCGCGGTGACGTCGCTCGCCGGCGCCCGCACCGCGCTGGCCGAGGGAGCCGACCGGGTCGAGCTCTGCACCGCGCTCGAGATCGGGGGCGTCACGCCGTCCCAGGGACTCACGGAGGCGGTGGTCGCGACGGACGTGCCGGTGCACGCCCTCGTGCGGGCGCGCGGCGGCGACTTCGTCTACGACGACGCGGACCTCGCCGTGATGGAGCACGAGGTCCGCACCCTCGTCGCGGCCGGCGTCGCCGGGGTCGTCGTGGGCGCGCTCAGGGCCGACGGTTCCCTCGACGTCGACGCCGTCGCGCGGCTCGTGTCGGCTGCGCGCGACGCGGCGGGCGTCCGTCCTGCCGAGCTCGGCGGCAGCCGCCTCGACGTGACCGTGCACCGCGCCGTCGACCGGGCGGCCTCGCCGGTCGACGCGGTCGCCGCACTGTCCGCGCTCGGAGTCGACCGGGTGCTCACCTCGGGAGGAGCCTCCCGGGCACGCGACGGGCTCGCCTCGGGTGCGCTGCCCGACATGGTCGCTGCGGCCGGCGGCGTCGAGGTCATGGCGGGCGGCGGCGTCCGGCTCGACGACGTCGCGGCGCTGGTGGCCGCAGGCGTCGCCGCGGTGCACCTGTCGGCGTCGACGACCGCCGCGACCGCAGCGCCAGGGGACGGGAACGGCCCGTCGCCCGTCTCGTTGGGGTCCGCGGGCGCGACGGACTCGTACGCCGTGACCGACGCCTCCCTCGTCCGGGCCGTGCGGGCGGCGCTCGACGCCGCAGTGCTCACGCGGACGCCCGCGCCGCGCACCCCCTGACGCACCCGGGCGACCCGGCCCGGCGGGCCTGGCCCGCCCCGACCGTGAGCGTGCACAGTGGAGCCATGACGCAGAAGTCCCTCCTCGTGGTCGGCGGCACCGGCCAGATCAGCGCCGCGTGCGTGCGCGAGGCGGTGCGCGTCGGCTGGTCCGTCTCGGTGCTCAACCGCGGCAGCACCGCCAGCCGCCCCCTCCCCGACGAGGTCGAGTCGATCGTCGCCGACGTCCGCGACGAGGAGGCGCTGGTCGCGGCCCTCGCAGGCCGCAGCTTCGACTCCGTGGCCGACTTCCTGACCTTCACGCCCGACGAGCTGCGCTCGGTGCTGCGCGCCGTGGTGCCGCACGCCGACCAGTACGTGTTCATCGGCTCCGCCGCCACGTACCAGAAGCCGCCCGCCGCCCTGCCGATCTCGGAGTCGACCCCGCTCTTCAACCCGTGGTCGCCGTACGCCCGCGACAAGATCGCCTGCGAGCGGCTGCTGCGCGACGAGCACCTCGCCGGCAGGGTCCGCGCGACCGTCGTGCGCCCGTCGCACACCTACGACCGCACCCACGTGCCGCTGCTCGGCGGCTGGACCGTCGTCGAGCGGATGCGTCGCGGAGCCCCCGTCGTGCTCCACGGCGACGGCACCTCGATGTGGGCGATGACCCACGCGGACGACTTCGCGCGGGCGTTCGTCCCGCTGCTCGGCGCCCCCGAGGCGTCGGGCGAGGCCTTCAACATCATGTCGTCCGAGCTGCTCACCTGGAACCAGATCGCGCGCTGCCTCTCGGACGCGGCCGGCGGCTCGCTGCACGTCGTCCACCGCACGACGCACGACCTCGTCGCGGCGGCGCCCGAGTGGGACGCCGACCTGCGCGGCGACCGCAGCCACCCCGCCCTGTTCGACTCGTCCAAGGTGCGCGAGGTCGCCGTCGGCTGGGAGCCGCGCGTGCCCTTCGCCGAGGGCGCGCGCCAGATCGTCGCGTGGCACGACGCCGACGCGTCGCGCCGCGTGGTCGACCCCGAGGTCGACGCCCTCTACGACCGGCTCACCGCGGGCTGACCGGCTGCCCGGCTGCCCGGCCGCGAGCGCACCCGCCCGCACGCGGTCGGCCTGCCAGGACGGCGGGCGGGTTCGTCGTGGGCGGGCCGTCGTCACCGCCCGCTCACGACGAACCCGCCCGGTCTGACGGGGTCGGCCTGTGAGGACTCCGGGCGGGTCCGTCGCGGGCGGGCCGTCGTCACCGCCCGCTCACGACGAACTCGCCCGGTCTCGGGGGCTCTGCCTCGGCAGTGCTCAGAAGCGCGTCAGCCAGGTGCCCTCGACGACGGGCGGCTGCTCGCGCACGGCCGTGCCGCCGCGCACGAGCGAGAGCTCGCGCCACTGGGACAGCGTCGTGCAGGGGTGCGAGACGCCGAGGCGCACCAGGTCGCCGACGGCCAGCCCCGAGGAGGCGCCCAGCCGGAGGAACGCGTGCTGGTCGTTCAGGGCGGTCACCACGGCACCCTCGAGCACTCCGTGGAGGCGCGTCGCCGACGTGTCGTCCGCGCCGCCTCCTGCGGTCGGCCGCCAGGCGTCGAGGGGAAGGGGAAGCCCCTCGTCGTCGGCCGTGTCGCGTCTCCCCACGTTGAGCAGGGCGAGGCCGGGCTCGGGCCTGGAGATGACGGTCGCCCAGAGCTCGAGGGCGGGCAGGAAGGACTCGTCGCCCGAGACGCCCTCGATCTCCGGGGTCGTGTCACGGGCGAAGGGAGTGAGGCGGCGGTAGAGATCGTGGTCGTGCGCGACGTACGAGCCCGAGCGGAGCACCACGCGCGTCCGGGGCCCTCGTGCGCCGTCCGGGTCGTGCTGCCCGGCGAGCACCGCGACGACGCGCTCGAAGTAGACGCTGCCGCCCGCGCTCACGACGACGTCGCCGCCGCCCGCCAGCCAGGGCTCGAACACCTCCGGGTCGATCGCGTCGAGCAGATCGAGCACCGTGCGCAGGTAGTCGTCGATCATCTCGATGCCCGCGGGGTCGACGTCGTGGGTGAGGGCGCCCTCGTAGCCGGTGACGCCGGCGAGCACGAGGTGCGGCGCCGCGACGACGGCGTCGACCACGGCGAGCGCCTCGGCGACCGTGCGGGCCCCGGTCCGGCCGACGGACGAGCCGATCTCGACGAGCACGGCGAGGGGCGGCACCTCGGCGGCGGCAGCGGTCTCGGCGGCGGCGTCGGCGGGGCCCGAGGCACGGGCGGCCGCCCGCGCGAGCGCCTCGTCGGCGAGCCGGACGGCGGCCACCGAGTCGACCCACATCAGCACGCGCGTCGACCCGGGGTCGGCGGCGAGGGCGACGAGCGCCTCCTCGGAGAAGGTCGTCCCGGCCAGCACGACGTTCGGCACGTCGGACTCGCGGGCCACCGCCGCCTGGAACGCCGTCGCGACCGTGATGCCCCACGCGCCCGCGTCGAGCTGCCGCCGCCAGATGTCGGGCGACATGGTGGTCTTGCCGTGCGGCGCCAGGTCGACGCCGGCCGCCCGGCACCACGCGGCCATCGTGTCGACGTTGTGGTCGAGGGCGTCGAGGTCGACGGTGAGGAGGGGCGTGGGGAGACGGAGCAGCGGCAGCGGCCGGCGCTCGTTCGCGAAGGTGGCCTTGGACGTCTGCACGGGGTGTCCTCTCGTCGTGGAGCGGGGCGGTCTCCCGATAGCTTTGCAGGGGCGACGGCGCGACCGTGCGCCGTCCACAGCCACCGCCTCCTCGACGCGGATGCCACAGCCCCACGACACCACCACCGACACAGAAGAGAGACCCCCTGTGAGCGACAAGACCCAGGTGATCACCACCGGAGCCCCCACCCCCATGCCGATCTTCTCGCAGGGCGTGCTGAAGAACGGGTTCCTCGCCGTCTCCGGCCAGGGCCCGCAGGACCCGGCCACGGGCGAGTACCTGTTCCGCGGCGACCTGACGGCCCAGACCCTGCGCACGCTCGACAACGTCAAGGCGATCGTGGAGGCGGCGGGCGGCACCGTCGACGACGTCATGTCCCTGCGCGTGTTCCTCACGCAGCGCAGCGACTTCGCCGAGATGAACGCGGCCTACGAGACCTGGGTGCGGGCGAACGTCACCAGCGGCGTCTTCCCCACCCGCACGACGATCTTCGTCGAGCTGCCGAACGAGGCGATGCTCGTCGAGATCGACGCGCTCGCCGTCCTGGGCTGAGCCGGCGGCAGCGGCGCCGGCAGCAGCAGCAGCGACAGGCGTCTCCGCAGGCTCAGCCGCCTACGCCCCGGTGAGCACCGCCGTGCGGCGGAGCCAGGTGTCGTCGCCGAGCTGCGCGAGCATGAAGCGGGCCACGTCGGCGCGCGTCACCTGCGTCGACGCGCCGTCGGGGAGGTGCTCCGACGCCACGACGTCTCCCGCCGCGGGGTCGTCCACGAGGCGGGTGGGGTAGACGAGGGTCCAGTCGAGGCCGCTGGCGCGCACCTGCGCGTCGGCCGCCTCCTTCGCCTCGTAGACCTTGCCCAGCACGGTGTGGAAGAAGATCTTCTGCAGCGCGCTGGCGTCGCCCTCGGAGTCGCCGACGCCGAACGCCGAGCAGACGACGAGCCGGCGGACGCCCGACGCCTGCATCGCGGGCAGCAGCGCCTCGCCCACCTCGACCTCGACGGGGTGCCGCACGCGGCGGGAGCCGACCGCGTTCAGGACGGCGTCCTGCCCCACGACCGCCTCGGCCACGTCGTCCGCGGAGGTGGCGTCGCCGACGACGACGCGCACCCCGTCTGCCTCGTGACGAGCGGCGTCGTCGAGGCCGGACTCGTCGCGCACCAGCACGGTGACGTCGTGGCCGGCGGCGAGCGCCTGGCGCAGCAGGTGCGACCCGACTCCCCCGGTGGCTCCCAGCAACAGCAGCTTCATGGCGTCTCCTCGTCGTCGAGCGCGCGTCGAGTCGGGTGTCGGCGAGCTGTGGTCGAGCGAACACCCCCGGGCAGTGTCGCGGCCGTGAACCTCAGGCGAGCCCCGCGAGCTCGCCCGCGACGAGCTCCCCCGCGACCCACACACCGCGCACCCCCGACGGCGGGCGCCGCGGCTCCGCGTACGTCGCCCGGTCGGCGTACGCGACCGGGTCGACGAGCTGAAGGTCGGCCGCCGCCCCGGGCACGACCCCCACGGGCGTCGAGGAGGCGACGGTCCGGAAGCGGCGGTGCGCGGCCACGCTCATCCGGTGCACCGCCTCCTCGCGGATCAGCACCGCCGAGGGCCCGGTGCCGCCGTACACGTCGAGCAGCCGGGCGAAGGTGCCGTGCAGCCGAGGGTGCACGGTGCCCGACTCGCGCGGCAGCCCGTCCGAGCCGACGAGCGTGTGCGGCCAGGCGAGGGCGGTGCGCATCCCCTCGAGGTCGGTGTGGAACACGATCACGGTCAGCGAGCCCCGCTCGGCGAGGACGAGGTCCGCGAGCACCTCACGCGGGTCTCCGCCGAGCTCGGCGGCGATGTCGGCGATGCTGCGCCCCTCGAGCCCGGTGTTCTCCGGTCGCGCGAAGCCGGCGAGCAGGATGCGCGCAGGCCCGATCGCCGCCCACTGGTTCTCGAGCGCCGTGCCCGGCCAGGGCTGCTCGAGCCCGGCGAGCACCGCGGCGCGGGTCGTCGGGTCGCCGAGCGCCTCGAGCAGGCTGTCGACGCCGCGGTCGGCCGTCGAGGGAGGGAACAGCGACGCCACCGTCGTGCTCCCGGCGTCGTAGGGGTAGACGTCGGCGCTGACGTCGAGCCCGTCGGCGCGCAGGTCGTCCAGGTGGTCGACGATCGCGCCCATCCCGCCGACGTTCCGCGGTCCGGTCACCTTGAGGTGGCTGACGTGCACGCGAGCGCCCGACTCGAGGCCGAGCGAGGCGAGCTCGTCGACGGAGGCGCGAAGCCCGTCGGCCTCGTTGCGGACGTGGGCGACGAGCAGCCCGTCCCTGGCCGCGACCTCGCGGGCGATCGCGAGCAGCTCCGGCCGGTCGGCGGCGTCGCCGGGCGCGTACATCAGGCCCAGCGAGACGCCGAGCGCACCGGCGTCGAGGGCGTCGCCGACCGCCCCCGCGATGCGCGAGGTCTCGCCGGCGTCGGCAGGCCGCCGCGCCATGCCGAGCACGGAGGCTCGCACCGGGGCGTGCGGCACGAGCGCCCGGGCGTGGATGCCCAGCGGCTCGTGGGCGAGCGTGTCCACGTAGTCTCCGAAGATCGCCCAGCGCCGGGCGGGGAACGGGCCGAGCACCGGCAGGGAGTACTGCTCGAGCGAGCGGTCGGCCGGATCGGCCGGGGACGGCGCGACGCCCTGGCCGCAGTTGCCGACGATCGTCGTCGTCACGCCCTGCTCCGTCTTCGGGGCGATGCCGCCCGGGCGGAAGAGCGCCGCGTCGTCGTGCGCGTGCACGTCGACGAACCCGGGCAGCACCTCGAGCCCGCGGGCGTCGACCACCCGGCCCGCGGGGCCCGCCTCGACGACGGACGCCGCAGCTCCGGGGCCCACGGCCGCGACCACCCCGTCGCGCACGACGACGTCGGCGACCTGCGCCGCGCCTCCTCGACCGTCGTGGACCGTCGCCCCGACCAGCACCAGCGTCGACACGGGACTCTCCTCACTCGGGAACGGTGACAGCCCGCTCAGGCGATGTTCGCGGTGATGCCCGCGATGTACGCGGCGCGGTCCTCGCGCGAGGCCGGGCGACCGGGAACGCCCGGACGCGTCTGCCACGGCAGCGGGCCCGACGCCCGGTGGTACTCGACCCCCGCCGCCTCGAGGCGCAGGAGGTGGTGGTCGAGCCGTGCGGAGAAGCCCGCGAAGTCCTGCGGCGCGTCCGACCAGAGCACGTCCGCCACCGCGCAGAGGCGAGGGAACACGAGGAAGTCCACGGTGCGGGGCGAGTCCATGTGCTCGGTCCAGACGTTCGCCTGGCCGCCCAGCACGTGCCGCGCCTCCTCGACGGTCAGCTCGGCCGGGACGGGCTCGAACGCGTAGACGTCCTCGAGGCCGAGCACGATCGAGACGGGGATCGGCTCGTCGGGCGAGTCGGACTGCCGGTAGTCGAGGTACACCTGGTCGTCGGGGCAGGCGACGACGTCGTAGCCCAGCCGGGCGGCGGTCACCGCGCCGGTCATGCCCCGCCAGGAGGCGACGGTCGCGCCGGGCGACATGGGTCGGGCGCCGCCCTGGTCGTGACCGCCACGGCTTTGTCCCCCGAGGCTGTGTCCCTCCAAGATCTCGTCCCAGCCGAAGGTGCGGCGGCCCGCGGCCGTCACGTGCTCGTCGAGCTGGCCGATGAACCAGGCCTGCAGCTGCTCCTCGTCGGCGAGGCCGCGCTCGCGCATCAGCTCCTGGGTGCGGGGGTCCGCCTCCCACTGGGCCTTCGGGCACTCGTCGCCGCCGACGCCGATCCAGGTGCCGGGGAACAGGTCCATCACCTCGGTGAGGACGTCCTTGTAGAAGTCGACGGTCGACTGCTCGGTGTTGAGGACGTCCTCGAAGATGCCCCACTCGGTGCCGACCGCGATCTGCCGCGGCTCGGGCACGGGAAGCCCGCCGACCTCGACCGCGCCGACCCCGAGGTGCGGGTAGGCGGTGATCGCGGCCATCGAGTGGCCGGGCACGTCGATCTCGGGCACGACGGTCACGTGCCGCGCGGCGGCGTACGCGACGACCTCGCGGATGTCGGCCTGCGTGTAGAAGCCGCCGTGCGGGCGGCCGTCCTGCGTGGCGTCGGGCCCGGCGCCCACCTGCGACGACTCGCGCCACGCGCCCACCGTCGTCAGCAGGGGGTACTTCACGATCTCCACTCGCCAGCCCTGGTCCTCGGTGAGGTGCCAGTGCAGGGTGTTGAGGCGGTGCATCGCCATGAGGTCGACCAGGCGCATCACGTCGTGCGTCGGCATGAAGTGCCGCGCCACGTCGAGGTGCATGCCGCGCCAGCCGAACCGGGGCGAGTCGGCGACGTCGACGGCGGGCACCGACCACTCGACGCCCTCGACGAGCGAGCGACGGAACACCTCGGGGGGCAGCAGCTGCCGCAGCACCTGGGCGCCGTAGAAGACGCCGGCGGCAGAGCCGCCCGTGATGCGGACGCCGGCCGGGCGCACCTCGACCCGGTAGCCCTCGTCGTCGAGCGCGGGGTCGAGGTCGAGCGAGATGCCGGCGCCGTCGCCGTCCCCCTCGCGCAGGGGCAGCCCGGTCGCGGGCCGCAGCACGGACTGCAGCCAGGCGACCGTGCCGGCGAGCTCGTCGGGCGCCGAGACGCGGGTGGCGGAGTCGAGCAGGTACGCGCCGGAGGCGGTGGTCAGCTGGTCGACACGGGGCAGCAGCAGGGGGTCGGTCACGGTTCTAGCCCTTCACGGCGCCGGCGGACATGCCCGACACCAGGTTGCGTTGGATGATGACGAAGAAGACGACGACCGGCAGCGAGAACAGCACGCTGGCCGCCATCTGCCCGCCGGAGTCGGTGCCGGTGTTCTGCGAGACGAACGACGCGAGCCAGACCGGCAGCGTGTACATCGACTGGTCCTTCATGAACGTGTAGGCGATGATGTAGTCGTTCCAGGCCGCGATGAAGGCGAAGATGCTCGTCGCGATGACGCCCGGCGCCACGAGCGGGAACAGGATGCGCGTCAGCACCTGCCAGGTGTTCGCCCCGTCGAGCTGGGCCGCCTCCTCGATCTCCATCGGGATGGCCACGAAGAACCCGCGCATCACCCAGATCGAGAACGGCAGGACCGTCGCGATGTACGCCAGCACGAGGCCTGCGTAGGTGCCGAGCAGCCCGATGCTGTTGAAGATCAGGAACAGCGGGATGAGCAGCGCCGTCGTCGGCAACATCTGCACCGCGAGGATGACGATCATGATCGTGCGGCGCCCGCGGAAGCGGAACCGCGAGAGCGCCGCTGCGGCGAAGAAGCCGAGGATGATCGCGAGCAGCACCGTCGCGATCACCACCACCGCGCTGTTGCGCAGGTTCACGAGGAACCCGCTCTGCGTGATCGCGACGACGAAGTTGTCGAGCGTCGGGTGCTGCGGCAGGAACAGCGGGGTCGACGTCATCGACTCCGACCGCGGCTTGAAGGCCGTGTTGACCATCCAGTAGACGGGGAAGATCCACACGGCGCTGAACAGCACCGCGAGCGAGTTGCTGAACCAGCGGGGCTTCTTGCGGCGACGCGAGCGGCGGACGGGCGCCGCGCCTCCGGCGGTGCCGTCGGACGAGCCAGCGGCAGGGCCGGCGGAGGCGGGGACGGCCGAGTCGGCGGCCGCCGCGGTCTCGGAGGGGCCGTCGGTCGCCGAGGCGCCGACTCCGGTGGGGACTGTCGTGGTCACAGGTCTTCTCCCGAGCGGATGAGGTTGCGGATGTAGAACGCGGTGAGGCCGAGCAGCAGCAGGGTCGTGACGACCGAGATGGCGGCACCCTGTCCGATCTCGAAGCCGACGAACGCCGTCTTGTACATGAAGACGCCGAGGGTCGACGTCGCGTCGTCGGGGCCGCCCTGCGAGACGAGCCAGATCTGGTTGAAGACGTTGTAGTCCCAGATGATCGAGAGGATCGTCACGAGCAGCAGGGTCGGCTTGAGGAACTGCAGGGTGACGTCGCGGTAGACGCGCCACTCGCCGGCACCGTCGAGACGGGCCGCCTCCTTGTACTCGGGCGAGACCTGCGTCTCGGCCGCGTAGAGGGTCAACGCGATGAAGGGCACCGCCTGCCAGACGATCAGCATCCAGATCGACGTGTACGACAACAGGGGATCGTTCGACCACTGCGTGTCGGTCATGTCGCCGAAGACCCGCAGCTGCGTGAGCATCCAGTTGACGACGCCGTAGCCCGGCTGGAACAGCCAGTTCCAGACCAGCGAGGAGGCGACGTTCGGCATCGCCCACGCGAAGATCAGCACGACGGTGACGACGTACCGCATGCTCGTGTGGATCCGCGTCAGCAGGTGCGAGACGCCCATGCCGACGACGACGCTGCCGGCGACCATCGCCACGGTGAAGAGGACGGTGCGGAGCAGCGACCACCAGAAGTCGCTGTCGGTGAACAGCGTGACGTACTGCTGCAGGCCGACCGACTCGTAGGCGCCGGTGAACAGGCTGCGCTGGTCGTAGTTCGTGAACGAGGTGAAGACCAGGAACACGATCGGCGCGACCATCACGACGAGCAGGACGATGCCGGCCGGGCTCAGCAGCCAGAGCGGGGCGAGCTGGCGCTTCTTCCTGGGCCGCGGGGCCGAGCCCTCGGGGGCGTGCTGGCGGGGCGGGAGGGGCGGCGCGGTGGTGACGGCCATGGCTGCTTCCTGGGTCGGGACTCAGAGATCGGGTCGAGCGGTGATCGGGTCGAGCGGCGGAGCTGGTCGAGCGGGGTGGTGCCGGCCGGGCGGCGCACGTCCAGCTCGTGCGTCGCCCGGCCCTGCGGTGAGGAGCCGCTCGCTGGTGGGACTACTTGTTCAGGGCGTCGTCCGTCGTGCTGTCGAACGACTCGGCGGCGGCCTCGGGCGACTTGCTGGCCGAGGCGACGCTGCTGAACAGGTCGTTGATGCTCAGGTCGCCCTCGAGCGCGGCCCAGTTGCCGCTGGCCGGGGTGGCCTTCGAGTTCAGCGCTGCCGAGAAGAAGCCCTCGTCGATGTCGCCGAGCGTGCTCTGCGCCGCCTCGATGCCGTCGGTGCTGTTGGGGATCCAGCCGTCGTTGCCGTAGACCCAGTCGCTCTGGATCTCGGGGCTGGCCGCGATCTTGACCCACTGCAGCGCGAGGTCGGAGTTCGCGCTCTTGGCCGCGATGCCCCAGTCGGAGCCGCCGAGCATGACGGGCTGCGACTCGCCGGACTTGCCCGGGAACGGGAAGGTGCCGAAGCTGTCGTCCGTCAGGGCGGGGTTCGCCTCCTTGATCAGGTCGATCTTGCCGTTGGTGCCGAGCATGGCGCCGGCCTTGCCGTCGGCGAAGATCTGGTCCTGGTTCGGCACGTCGGTGTCGAGCGTCTGCGAGGCGCCCGTCGAGTAGGTGTTCTGGAACTCCTTGAAGTCCTCGAGGCCCTGCTGTGCCTCGTCGGACGACAGGCCGGCCGACCAGGTGCCGTCGTCGCCCTGCGTCGCGATCTCCCCGCCGGCGTCCCAGACGAACTGCATGCCGGCGTACCAGTAGGCACCGGGCATGTAGAAGGGCGAGAAGTCGCTCGCCGGGTTCGCCGCCGCCAGCGTGTCGAGGTCGGCCGTGAGCTGCTCGTAGGTGGTGGGCTCCTCGGTGATGCCGGCGGCCGCCCACATGTCCTTGTTGTAGATGACGGCGCGGGCGCCCGCGAAGCCGGGGACGCCGTAGAGCGAGCCGTCGACCGTGGCGGGCTCCTCGAGGCCCGTGAGCCACTCCTGGCCCTGGGCGATGTCGTCCGCGTAGTCGGTGAGGTCGAGCAGGGCGCCGTTCTCGGCGTAGCTCGCGACCTGGGTGTTGCCGAGGTCGAGCACGTCGGGCGGGGTGGACGTCGCGAGCGCGGTGCTGATCTTGGTGGTGATGCCGTCCCACTGCTGGGTCTGGACGTCCACCTCCGCGCCGGTCTGCTCGGTGAACTCGTCGTTGATCGCCTTGATCGTCTCGTCGGTGTAGTCGCCCGTCATGACCCAGACGGTCAGCGTCTCGCCGTCGCCCTTCGTGGTGGGCACCGTCTGCGGCCCGTCGCTGCTGCCGCCTCCTGCCGTGCCCGCGCTCGAGCAGGCGGTCAGGGCAAGGGCGGCCGTGAGGCCGAGGGCCGCGACCGCTGTGTGACGTGTCATTCGCATTGTGTCTCCTCGTGGACGGGGCGGCGGTGCCGCAGGGTGCTGCTGGGAGTGATGGTGGTCGAGCAGGTGCGTGCGGTGCTGGTGCGGGTGGTGCGGTCTGTGGTGGATCGGGCGCCGGGGGCGCCTGGGGAGGGGCCGTCGTGGCAGGGGCCGCGCGGCGTCCGTCCGGGCGCCGTCACGAGACGCCCAGCTCGGCCGAGAGCACGAGGGAGGCGGCACCGAGCACGGCCAGGTCGCGGTCGTCGCCCGCGTAGCGGAGGACGAGCCCCTGGCCGACGGCCGCGAGCGTGCGGGCCCTGACGGTCTCGACCGCCGCGCGCAGCAGGACGCCGTCGAGCAGTTCACGGGGCCCGGAGAGCACGACCTCGTCGAGCCCCAGGGCGCTCACGACGGGGGCGAGCACGAAGCCGAGGTCGCGCCCCGCGGCGTGCAGCACGGCGCCGCGCGAGCCGGGGTCGACGGCGAGGAGGCGGGCCGACAGCCCCGGCGCCGCGAGCGACACCTCGAGGCAGCCGCGGCGGCCGCAGGCGCACACGTCGCCGGCCTCGTCGACGGTGACGTGCCCGATCTCGCCCGCCGAGAAGCGGTCGCCCTCGACGAGCGCTCCCCCGACGATGAGGCCCACGCCGACGCCGTGCTCGATGGTGATGACCATCAGGCTGCGGGACGGGTCGCGCTCGGGGTCGCCGAAGGTGTGCACCCCGAGGGCGGCCAGGTTCGCGTCGTTGCCGACGTGCACCGGCACGCCCGTGCGGGCGCTCAGCCGGGCCGCGAGCGGGAGGTCCCACCAGCCCAGGTGCACCGCCGTGCGCACGACCCCCTGGTGGTCGACGATGCCGGGCGTGCCCACCCCGACGCCGAGGAGGCGCGTGGTCGTCAGCGCGGACAGCTCGTCGACGAGGCGCTCGGCCAGCGCCACGGCCGCCTCGCCCGTCGCCCCGTCGATGTCGACGCTGGCCCGGCCGACGACCTCGCCGCGGACGTCGACGACGGCGCCGGAGAACCGCTCCGCCGACGAGAGGTCGAGCGCGAGGATGTGGAAGGAGTCGGGCCGGATGCCGACGAGCGTCGCCGGCTTGCCGACCCGGGAGTCGCCGCGCAGCCCGAGCTCGGCCACGACCCCCTCGTCGGCCAGCTCCTGCACGATGCCCGAGACGGTCGGCCGGGTGAGCCCGCTCTCGCGGGCGAGGTCGGCGCGGCTCATCGAGCCCTGGTGCCAAAGGGTCTGCAGCACGAGCGAGCGGTTGCGGGCCCGGGTGTGCTGCGGCAGCGACTTGGCGGTGACCCGCAGGGTCGAGGAGGCGGAGGCGCGCTCTGCACCGGCGGCGACGGGAGCGGTGGTGTGCGTGGCGGCACGGGCGGCGGCGGCACGGGGGGCGGCTGCTCGGGGCACGGTCGCCTCCTCTCGTCTCGGGCGTCGCCGACCAGGGCCTCGAGAGGCGTGCGCCGTCTCGTGGTGCGAGACGGGCCCGGCAGCGTTGCCGTTTAGTAAAAATGCCTTACAAACACGTTGTCAAGGCTGGTGCGGTGAGTTTACGAGCAGGAAACACGGCTGGTCAATACCCGAAACGAGCCCGAGATCTCGGGCACCCGGTGCTTGCTGCCGTTCGGTTAGTAAGCTTTACTAACACTCATGAGCAGGCCCGTCCCCGCCTTCCCCGGCACCGTCGTGAGGCCCGCCCTGGTCGCCTGCGAGGCTCCTCACGGCGATCACGCCACGGCGTCGAGGGCGTGCCCGTGAGGCTCGGCCTCGACATCGGCGGAACGAAGATCGACGCCGTGGCCGTCGCCGACGACGATCCCCGGTCGCCCCGGCCGGTGCACCGCGTCCGGCTCGCCTCGGGCTTCGGGGCCGACGAGGTGCTCGACAACGCGGTCGAGGCCGCGCAGCGCCTCGCGGCGCTCACCGGCGTGCCGCTCGACCGCCTCGCGTCGGTCGGCGTCGGCGTGCCCGGCGTCGTCGACGCCACCACCGGCAGGGTCGGCCACGCGGTCAACCTCGGCCTCGTCGACACGGCGCTCGGCGACGAGCTGGCCCGTCGCCTCGGCGTGCCCGTCCGGGTCGAGAACGACGTCAACGCCGCGGCGCTCGGCGCGTGGCACGCGATGTCCCTGCAGGGCTCGATCGCCTACCTGAACCTCGGCACCGGCCTCGCCGCCGGGCTGGTCCTCGACGGCCAGGTCCGCCGCGGCGCGCTCGGCGCCGCGGGCGAGATCGGCCACGTCCCCGTCGACCCGGCCGGCGCCTGGTGCGCGTGCGGACAGCGCGGCTGCCTCGAGACCGTGGCCTCGGGGTCGGCGGCGGCCCGGCTCTGGCCGACCACCGCCCTGCACCCGGCACGCGCCCTCCTCGACGCGGCGGCCGACGGCGACCACCTGGCCGTGCAGGCCCGGCGCACCCTGGTCGACGGCGTCGCGCAGGCCGTCCGGCTGCTGGCCCTGACGGTCGACGTGCAGACGATCGTCGTCGGCGGCGGGATGAGCGCGCTCGGCGACGAGCTGATGGCGCCGGTGCGCGAGGCACTCGCCCACCAGGCCGCCGCCTCCTCGTTCATCGCGTCGCTCGACCTCGCCTCGCGGCTCGTGCTGCTGCCCGCCGGCCTGCCCGCCGCCGCCGTCGGGGCCGCCATGGCGGGTGCGCAGGCCGACCCTGTCCCCGCCGCCACCCTCAGCTGACCCCTCCTCTTTCCTTCTCCCCTTCCTCCTCTGCTCCGCCGTGAACCGGCAGGAAGTGCTGCCCGGGCCTCCCCGAGAAGCACTTCCCGCCGGTTCACCGGGTCGGCCGACGGCCGGCCAGCCGGCCGGCCGGGCCTCAGCCGTGGCGCGCGAAGCGCAGGGTGACGATCTCGAACGGGCGCAGCGTCAGCTCGACGGACTCCCCCGCGGCCCAGCGCGCGGCGCCGGGGACGTCGGCTCCGTCCACCCCGAGCTCACGCTCGTGCAGGTCCGTCCTCCAGGCTGCGCCGAGCCCGGCCGACGTGTCGACCTCGATCGTCGACGCGGCCCTCGACCCCCTCGCCTCGTAGATCCGGACGACGAGGTCGCCCGAGCGGTCCTCGGCGAGCTTGACCGCCTCCACCACGACCGCCGGCGACGACGACGACACGAGCGGGGCGACCGGGGCGCCGCTCCCGGCGACCGTGCGCAGCGGCAGGTTCAGCCGGTAGCCGGCCGACAGCGCGTCGACCACGTCGGGCGCGACGCGCACGGTCGACCGCAGCACGTGGCGGCCCTGGTCGGCGTGCGGGTCGGGGAACACCGGCGCCCTCAGCAGCGACTGCCGCACGAGCGTGGTGGTGCCGCCGTCGTCCCGGGTAGAGCGCGTGATGTCGTGCCCGTACGTCGAGTCGTTCGCGACGGCCACCCCGAAGCCCGGCTCGGCCACGTGCACCCACCGGTGGGCGACCGTCTCGAAGCGGGCGAAGTCCCACGAGGTGTTGGAGTGCGTCGGGCGCTGCACGTGCCCGAACTGGACCTCGGACGCCGCGCGGTCGGCGTGCACGTCGAGCGGGAACGCCAGCTTCAGCAGCTTCTGCCTCTCGTGCCAGTCGACCTCGATCACCAGCTGCAGCTCCGCCTCGCCCTCCTCGAGGGCCCAGCGCTGCACGATCGTCGACGTGCCGGTCGTCCGCGTCACCGCGAGCGACACCCCGTCGACCTCGACCGACACGGCGTCGACGAGGTCGGTGCGGGCGTTGGCGTAGACGGCGTCGATGTCCCACGCGTCCCACTGGTTCGGGGTGTCCCGGAAGATCTGCAGCAGTCCGAGCCTCGCGCCGGGAGCGACGAGATCACGCCCGGACGTCGAGTCGACGAGCGACGAGACGAGGCCGTCGGAGTCGAAGACCGCCCTGACGAGCCCGTTCGAGAGCACCCAGCCNGACGACGCGCCCACCCCGCGGTGCGGGACCGGGCCGGCGTTGAAGGCGACGGCCACGTCGCCCTGCCCGGCCAGCACCTCCTGCGCCCTGGCCGTCAACGCACCGAGCTGCTCGGCGACCCGGGCGTAGTTCCGCTCGGCGTCCTGGTGCACCCAGGCGATGGACGAGCCGGGGAGGATGTCGTGGAACTGCAGCAGCAGGACGGTCTGCCAGAGCTCGTCGAGCTCGTCGTGCGGGTAGTCGAGCAGACCCCGGACGGCCGCGGTCGCGCACCACAGCTCGGCCTCGCGCAGCAGGTGCTCGCTGCGGCGGTTGCCCTGCTTCGTGCGGGCCTGCGAGGTGTACGTGCCCCGGTGGAACTCGAGGTACATCTCGCCCGACCAGACCGCCGGGTCGGGCATCTCGTCACGGGCCTGCGCGAAGAAGGAGGCGGGGGTGCCGACGGTCACGCGCGGCGAGCCCTCGAGATCGGCGGCCCGCCTCGCGGCTGCCATCATCTCGCGGGTCGGCCCGCCGCCGCCGTCGCCCCAGCCGAACGGCACGATCGAGACGTTGGAGACGCCCTTCTCGCTGTACTCGCGCTCGGCGTGTGCCAGCTCGACCGCCGAGAGGTCGGAGTTGTAGGTGTCGACCGGCGGGAAGTGCGTGAAGACCCGGCTCCCGTCGATGCCCTCCCACAGGAACGTGTGGTGCGGCATCCGGTTGGTCTCGTTCCACGACTCCTTCTGCGTGAAGAACGAGTGGGCACCGGCCGCGCGGGCGATCTGCGGCATGGCGCCCGTGTAGCCGAACGAGTCGGGCAGCCAGACCTCGTCGCACTCGATCCCGAACTCGCGCCGGAAGAAGGCGTGGCCGGCCACGAACTGACGGGCCAGTGCCTCGCCTCCCGGCATGTTCGTGTCGGACTCGACCCACATCCCGCCGACCGGCACGAACCGGCCCTCGGCGATCTTCTCCTTCATGCGGGCGAAGAGGTCGGGGTAGCGCTCCTTCACCCACGCGTACTGCTGGGCGCTCGAGGCGGCGAAGACGAAGTCCGGGTCCTCGTCCATCAGGGCGACGACGTTCGAGAAGGTGCGCGCCACCTTGCGCTGAGTCTCGCGGACGGGCCAGAGCCAGGCCGAGTCGATGTGCGCGTGGCCGGTCGCGACGACGCGGTGGGCGCTGGCGGCGGCCGGCGATGCGAGCACGCCCGCGAGCGCCTCGCGCCCGAGTACTGCGGACCCGGCGACGTCGTCGTGGTCGACGACCTCGCACGCCCGCTCGAGCGCGCGCAGGATCTCGTGTCGCCGTGGGGTGCCGGGGTCGAGGGTCCGCATCAGGCCGAGCAGCGTCCAGATGTCGCGGTCGAGCTCCCACACCACGGTGTCCCTCTCGGCGAGGTCGAGGGTCCGGAGCGTGTAGATCGGTGCCGTCCCCGCGGTCGCCTTGTCGCCCATGGGCGTCTCGAGGTAGAAGAAGTTGCCGCCGACGTCGGGGTTCGACGCCGCCTCCACGAAGAACTCGATCGGCGCCCCCGGCGAGGCCGAGCCGCCCACCAGGGCCAGCGGCACGTAGCCGTTGTACGGCTCGATGGCCTTCACGAGCGTCCCGTCGCGACGCCAGACGAGCCCCTCGGCCTGGAAGCCGGGCTGACGAGTGCTGAAGCCCAGGTCGACGACGGCCTCGAGCGCCGTGGCCGGGTCGGCGCCCCAGCCCTCGGGCACCACGCCCGTCACCCGGAACCAGGTGGTGCCCCACGGCCGGCTCCACGGCGTGCCGGGGGCGAAGGGCACGAACTGCTGACGGACGGCCTCGGCGAACGGCACGGGCTCGTCCGGCACCTCCCACGCCTCGACGGTGAGCGGCGCGGCGCGGCGGTAGATGTTCGGCGTGATCCGGTCGAGGACGAAGCGGTCGATGCGGGCCTCGACGAGGGCGGTGTTGTCGTGCATGGGGAGAGTCTCCTTGTCGGCGCGCACGAGCGCGCGGAGGTTCGGTGATCCGGTGGGACGAGGGCAGGTCAGGCGCGGTCGTGGAGGAGCGACATCACCCCTTGACCCCGCCGGCGAGGGCGTTCGACCCGCCGAGGGTGCGCGACACCAGCACGTAGAGGGCGATGACCGGCACCGAGTACACGATCGAGAAGGCCGCGAGCTGGCCGTAGGCGACCGAGCCGTACTGTCCGAAGAAGTTGAAGATGCTGACGGCGGCGGGCTGCTTGTCGGGGCTCAGCAGCAGGATGAAGGGAACGAAGAAGTTCCCCCACGCCTGGATGAACACGAAGATGAACACGACCGCGATGCCGGGCCGCATGAGCGGCACGACGACGCGCGTCAGCGTCGAGAACATCGACGCGCCGTCCGTCCAGGCTGCCTCCTCGAGCGAGATGGGCACCGAGTCCATGAAGTTCTTCGACATCCAGATCGCCATGGGCAGGCTGGAGGCCGCGAGGAAGAACACGGTGCCGCCGATCGAGTCGATCAGGTCGAGCGAGACGAACAGGCTGTAGACCGGCACCATCATGGCGGTGATCGGCAGGCACGTCCCGAAGAGGATGCCGTAGAGGAACGGCTTGTTGATCCGCATCCGGTAGCGCGACAACGGGTACGCGGCGAGGATCGCCACGACGACGGTGATCAGCGCACAGCCCCCGGACAGCACGAGGCTGTTCGCGAGCGGGATGAACGAGATCTCGGGCGTGAGCACCTGCCTGAAGTTGTCGAGCGTGAACTCGTCGGGCACGGCTGCCGAGAGGGACGCGTCCGTGTCGACGGAGGCGAGCACGAGCCAGACGAGCGGCACCGCGAAGCAGAGCCCCACGACGACCAGGACGAGGTTCGAGACCAGCGCGAGCCGGCGGCCGCTGGGCGAGGTCATGGCCACGGTCAGTCCACCTCCGGCTTGAGCGCCCTGATGTAGATGATCGAGAAGACCGCCCCGACGAGCAGCATGATGGTCGCGATCGCGGTGCCGAAGCCGAGCTGCGAGAAGCGGAAGGCCTCCTGGTAGGCGAGGATCGGCAGCGTCGAGCTGTCGGTGCCCGGGCCGCCGCCGGTCATGACGAAGATCAGGGTGAAGACCGAGAGCGTCTGCAGGGTCGTGAGCATGAGGTTCGTCGAGATGCTGCGACGGATCGCCGGCAGCGTGATGTAGACGAGGCGCTTGAGGCCGCCGGCGCCGTCCATCTCGGCCGCCTCCGTGATCTCGGGCGGCACCTCCTGGATGGCCGCCGAGTAGACGAGCATCGAGAAGGCGGCACCGCGCCAGATGTTGGCGATGATGACCGAGATCAGCGGGAACGTGTAGAGCCAGTTCGCCCCGGTGACGCCGAGGCCGGCGAGGATCGTGTTGAGCGTGCCGCCGTCGTTGAAGAACGCGTACGCGACGAACGCGGCGACGATCTCGGGCAGCACCCACGCGGCGATCACGAAGGTGCCGACCACGGCGCGGACGCCCTTGTTCGCCGAGCGCATCAGGAGGGCGACGCCGAGCCCGACGACGTTCTGCCCGACCACGGCGGAGAAGAACACGAACGCGAGCGTGAGCAGCACCGACTTGGGGAAGTCGGGGTCGGCGAACAGCTCGCGGTAGTTCGCGAAGCCGACGAACTCCGAGCCGCCGGCGGCGTAGCCGGTCAGGGAGGCGTTGGTGAACGAACCGTAGAACGACGAGATGACCGGGCCGAGCAAGAAGATCGCGAGCAGCACGATCGCGGGCACCAGCGGGACGGTGCGTCCGGCGGTGCGGAGGGCACGGGCCCGGGAGGCGCCAGCCCGGCGACCGGACGGCTCACCTCCCGGCCCCGCGCCGGGGCCGCCCGGCCGGTCGCCGTCGCGACCGACCGGGGCAGGAGCGAGGGTCGCCATCGTCAGTCGGCCTCGACCGTCGCGTCCTCGCCGACGATGCCGACCAGGGCCTCGTCGTACGCGGCCGCCGCCTCCTCCGGGCTCTGCTGGCCGGTCATCACCGCCTCCATCGCGATGGTGATCTCGCTCGAGATGCGGTTGTAGTCGGTGGTGGCCGGGCGGAAGTGCGTCACGGGGACGATCGACGAGAAGAACTCGAACGAGGGGTTGGCGGCGACGTACTCCGGGTCCTCGGCGACGTCGCTCCGCACGGCGATCTGGCTCGCGGCGATGTCGTAGGACTGCGAGCCCTCCTTGCTCAGCGACTGCTCGATGAACTCGAACGCCTTGTCGGGGTTCGCGCTGTTCGCGCCGACCGCGAGGGTCCAGCCGCCCGACATGCTGACCGCGCCGGGGGCCTGCCCGTCCTGGGTGGGCATGGGCGCCTGGCCGAGCACCTCGCTCCACTCCGGCCACGGGTTCGTGCCCGTCTCGAGCCAGGTGCCGCTCAGCCACGACCCGTCGAGGGCGATGCCGACCTTCGACTGCGGGAGCCACTCGCCGCCGACGATCGTGGCGATGTTGGTGTCGAGCGCCTGCTCGGGGGTCGGGCCGACCCCGCCCTGGTAGACGTCCTCGATGAAGCCGAGGGAGTCGACGAAGCCCTGCGACCCGGTGACCCACTTGCCCTCGTCGTCGTCGAAGAGGGTGCCGCCCTCGGTGCCGTAGAGCAGCATCTCGAAGCCCTGCATCGTGGCGCCCTCGCCCTGCGGCTTGCCGGAGTAGATGTTGAAGGGCACGACGTCCGGGGAGGCCTCCTTCAGCGTCGCGGCCGCGTCGAGGACGTCGTCCCAGGTGGCGGGCTCCCACGGCACGGGCAGGCCTGCGGCGGCGAAGAGCTCCTCGTTGTACCAGAGCGCCCGCGTGTCGGTGCCCATCGGGACTCCGTAGAGCTTGCCGTCCTCGCCGACCCCCGCCTCCTTGGCGTTGTCGTAGAACATGTCCCAGTCGTCCCAGGCCTCGGTGTACTCGTCCAGGGGCAGCAGGAACCCGGCCGCGGCGTCGCTCTTCAGCTTCGCCGTGTCCTCGTACTGCACGTCGGGGGCGGTGGAGGGGGAGCGGTTCATCAGGGCGAGCTTGGTGAAGTAGTCGTCGTTCTGGCCGGCGATGGGGACGAGCTCGACGGTCATGTCCGGGTTCGCCGCCTCGAACTCCGCGGCGACGGCCTTCATGTGGTCGTCCATCTGGGTGAAGGTGCCGAACTTCTGGTACGCCACCTTGAGCGTGTCCTCGTCGCCTCCGCCGCTGCCCCCGGCACAGCCGGCTGCCAGCAGGACGGTGGTCGTCGCTGCGGCGGCGACCGCCAGCACGCGACGTCGTCGGGTGTTCGTCGTGCGAGTCATGGTGCTCCCTTGCTCCATCGCTCGACCGGCGTCGTCGCCGGTCCGTGGAGTTACTACACCGTATGGAGTTATTGCTTGTCAAGACGTCGTGACCGAGCCGTGCCCCTCGACCGAGGGTCCCGGTCCGCCACGCCGGCGCCCGCCCCTAGGCGGAGATGAGCAACGCCGACGGCCTGGGCGAGAAGGCGTGGTCGAGCACGAGGCAGGCGGCGCCCACCGCCGCGACGTCCGTGCCGATGGCCGACTGCTCGAGGGCGATCGGGTGCTTGGCGATGAGCGCGGCCGACGACCGCACGGCCTCCGGCAGCACCTGGAGCACCCAGGGGGCGACGACGTGCCAGAACGGCCCGCCGAAGACGACCTCGGCGAGGTCGAGCAGGTTGAGCACGACCACGACGGCCCGGGCGAGGTGCCGCGCAGCATCGTGCAGGATCTCGAGGGCCCCCTCGTCGCCGTCCGCGGCCTTGCGTGCCAACGCGACCAGCGCCTCCTCGATCCGGTGCAGGTCGTCGGGGTCGCCCTCCGAGCGGGCCGCGTCGAGCACGTCGACCAGCAGGTCGTCCGCCGTGAGCACGCCGGCCTCGACCGCCTGACGGACGAGCGCGTGGGGGGTGATCAGCTCGCCCACGCAGCCGATCCGGCCGCAGGTGCAGCGGCGACCCGAGGAGGCGACGGTCACGTGTCCGGAGTCGCCCGCGTTCGAGCTCGCCCCCCGCACGACGTCGCGGCCGATGACGAGCCCGGTGCCGAAGCCCGTGCCGTAGTAGACGAAGGCGAAGTCGCGCCGGGAGGCGCCGTCGCTGAACCAGAGCTCGGCGACGGCAGCGGCGGCGACGTCCTTCTCGAGCAGCACGGGCAGCCCCGTCGCCTCGGCGATCGCCCGGCGCAGGGGCACGTGCCGCCAGCGCGGCAGCATCGGCGGGTCGAGGACGACGCCGTCCTCGACGTCGATCGGCCCCGGCGCCGCGATGCCGATCCCGAGGAGGCGCGCGCGGTCCGCGCCGGAGCCCGCCACGAGCCCGTCCACCGTCCGGGCGATCAGCCCCACGACCTCGTCGGGCCGCGACGCGGACGGGGTGGGGGTCTGCGTGTGCGCCACCACGGTGCCGTGCAGGTCGAGCAGCACGTAGGTCACGACCGCGGGGTCGACGTGGACCCCGAGCGCGAAGCTGCCTCCCGGCTCGAGCTGCAGCATGGTGCGCGGCTTGCCGGGACCGCTGATGACGGTGCCGCTCTCGCGGATCAGGCCGGCGTCCAGCAGCCGTCGCGACACGTTCGTCACCGCCTGCGGGCTGAGGCCGGTGCGCTCGGCGATCTCCGTCCGGCTGAGCCCGGCCTCCTCACGCCGCACCGCGTCGAGCACGACCGAGCGGTTGTAGCCGCCGACGGCCGGGAGGTTGGTGCCGCGCCTCACGGCGCCGCCGGGCCACGGTCGGTCTGCATGCCCCGATCCTCCCACCCGCGACGGTGGTGCCGGGCGGGGATGCCCCGTTACCCTGAGGCCATGTCGGACCTGCGCCTCGAGACCCTGTCCGCCGCCACCGTCGTGGCGGCCAACAACCTGACGCTGAAGCCGGGCCAGGAGCAGTACGTGGCCCCGGTCTCGCACTCGATCGCCGAGGCGTACGTGAACCCGACCACGGCCTGGCCTCGTGTGGTGCTCGACGGCGACGAGGTCGTCGGCTTCATCATGGGCAACTTCGACGCGGACGCCGACGACGAGTCCCTGCGCAGCTGCATCTGGCGGGTCAACGTCTCGGCCGAGCACCAGGGCCGGGGCGTCGGGCGCTTCGCGATCCACGCCCTCGCAGGCGAGGCACGCAGCCGCGGCTTCGACACGCTCACCGTCATCTACGAGCCGGGCGACGACGGCCCGGAGAGCTTCTTCGCCCACATCGGCTTCGAGGTCGTCGGCGAGACGCCGTACGGCGAGCACCTCGCGGCGCTCACCATCAGCCCGACGCCGCAGGGCGAGTGACCGCGGGGGCAGCTGCGCCCGACGACGCCCCGTCCGACGACGCCCCGTCAGGCGACGACTTCGTCTCGCGCGTCGTCTCGGTCGTCGAGTCCGTGCCGGAGGGGCGGGTCATGTCGTACGGCTCGGTGGCGGCGGCCGTCGGCTCACGCTCGTCGCGCGGCGTCGGCAAGGTGATGGCGCACGCGGGCTCGGACCTGCCGTGGTGGCGGATCGTGAAGGCGTCCGGGCACGCACCCGAGGGCCACGGCCAGCGCGCGCTCGAGCACTGGCGCGCCGAGGGGACGCCGCTGCGGTGGTCGCGGACCGGCACGGTCCGGGTCGACCTCGAGCGCGCCTCCTGGTCGCCCGACGTCAACCTGTCGGACGAGCCGGTCGACCCGTTCGGCTGACGCGCTCGCGGCTGCCAGGCGCTTCGATCGGAGCATGCCCTCGCTCCCCCGTCTCGCCGCCGTCGTCGCCGTCGCCGCCGTCGTCTGCGTCACCGCCTCCTCCTGCTCGGCCCTGGGCCTCGGCTCCGACGAGAAGACGTGGGAGTTCGACCGCTACGGCGACGCACCGAAGGCGGGCACGCGCTCGTTCGTGCTGGATGCCTGGGTGCCGACCGACGCGGTCGACATCCAGGCGGTCACCCGTCGTGAGGCCCCCGAGGAGGCGGTCCTCACGTTCCACAGCGCCGCCCTCCCCGCCGACGCCGCGGGCTGCGCCGCCGTCGAGCCGGTCACGGCCGCGCCGCCGCTGTCTCCGGCGTGGCTGCCCGACCCGACGCCGACGGCCGGCTGGAGCTGCGGCGACTGGACCGTCGTCGCGGACGACGGCACGGTCTGGGCCTGGCGCGGCTGACGCCACGCCGGCACCAGAGGCGGCCTACACGAGCGAGTCGCGCCAGGCCGCGTGCAGCTGTGCGAACCGCCCGGTGCCGGCGATGAGGTCGGCGGGCGTGCCGTCCTCGACGACGCGGCCGTGCTCCATGACGAGCACCCGGTCGGCGATCGCCACCGTCGACAGCCGGTGCGCGATGATCACGGCGGTGCGGTCGGCGAGCAGGGTCTGCAGGGCCTCCTGCACCATGCGCTCCGACGGGATGTCGAGCGACGCGGTCGCCTCGTCGAGGATGAGCACCGCCGGGTCGGCGATGAACGCCCGCGCGAACGACAGCAGCTGGCGCTGCCCGGCCGAGACCCGCCCGCCGCGCTTGTTCACGTCGGTGTCGTACCCGTCGGGCAGCGCCACGATGAACTCGTGCGCGCCGACCGCGCGGGCGGCGCGCTCGATCTCGTCGCGGGTCGCGTCCGGCTTGCCGAGCGAGATGTTGTCCGCCACCGAGCCCGAGAACAGGTACGCCTCCTGCGTGACCATGACGATGGCTCGTCGAAGGTCCTTCGGGTGCAGGTCGCGCAGGTCGACGCCGTCGAGCGTGACGCGGCCACGGGTCGGGTCGTAGAACCGGGACATGAGCTTGGCCAGGGTCGACTTGCCGGCGCCGGTCGAGCCGACGAGCGCGATGGTCTGCCCCGCGGGCACGTCGAGGTCGAACTCGGGCAGCACGACCGTGTCGGCCGAGTACGCGAACTCGACGTCGTCGAAGACGACGGCGCCCTTCGCGTGCCGCAGGTCGACGGGCGACTCGGGGTCGGGCACGCTCGGCTCCTCCTCGAGGACACCCGAGATCTTCTCGAGCGCCGCCGAGGCCGACTGGTAGCCGTTGTAGAACATGGCCATCTCTTCTGCGGGGTCGAAGAAGCGCTTCGCGTACAGCGCCGCCGCGAGCAGGGCGCCGATCTCGAGCGAGCCGTCGATCACGCGGAACCCGCCGAACAGCACGACGGCCGCGAGGGTGGCGTTGCCGATCAGCACCAGGCCCGGGTCGAACGTGCCGAACAGCGTGAACACCTTCGAGTTGGCCTGGCGGTACTCCTCGACGTAGCCGGCGTACTCCTTCTCGTTGCGCGCCTCCTTGCGGAACGCCTGCACCGCCCGCATGCCCGTCATCGTCTCGACGAAGTGCACGATCACCCGGGCGCTGGCGACGCGCGTGGCGCGGAACAGCTTCTGGGAGCGCACCTGGAACCACCTCGTGAGCGCGATCAGCGGGATGAGCGCGACGGCGAGCACGAGCCCGCTCGGCGCGTCGAGGCTGACGAGCGCGATCGCGGTGAACCCCATGTAGAGCAGGCCCGAGACGAGCTGGTTGATGCCCGAGTCGAGCAGCTCCCGGATCGAGTCGAGGTCGCTCGTCTGGCGCGAGATGATGCGCCCCGACGTGTACGTCTCGTGGAACTCGAGGCTGAGCCGCTGCGTGTGCAGGAACAGCCGCTTGCGCAGGTCGAACAGGATCGCCTGGCTGATCCGCGCCGACAGCACCGTGTACTGCGCCATCAGCACCGCGCCGAGCACGCCCGTCACCAGGTAGACGACGACCACGAGGATCGCCGGCGCCCAGTCCTGTCGGTCCATCAGGGCAGGCAGGGCGGTGTCGATGCCGAAGGCGATCAGGGCGGGGCCGGCCACCTGGGAGGCGGTGCTGACGATGACGACGACCGCCATCAGCGCCAGCCGCCAGCGCAGCGGACGGATCAGCGAGCCGAGGAGGCGCAGCGACCGTCGACGGAGCCGCTTGCTCTCGGCCTTGGTGAAGTCGTCGCGCTCCTCGCCGCGGACGCCCTGGGTCGTCGAGCCCTGCTCGGCCCGCTTCTCGGCCGGGGTGCGGCCGTCGAGGGCCTCGTGGGCGGGGCCGCCCCCGGTGCCGTCGACCAGACGATCGTCACGGACCGCGCCGTCGGGCGCGTCATCGGTGCGGCGCGTGGCCTGGTCGTGCGTCGTCTGCTCGGTCATGCCAGCACCTCCTCTCGGGCGGGCGTGGTGTCGTCGTCGAGGGACGAGATCACCCAGCGGTAGTGCTCGTTCGTGGCGAGCAGGTCGGAGTGGGTGCCGACCGCGGTGACCCTGCCGTTCTCGAGCAGGGCGACGCGGTCGGCGAGGGTGACCGTCGACGGACGGTGCGCGACGATCAACGAGGTCGTCGACGCGAGCACCCGCCGGAGGCCGGCCTCGACCCGGGCCTCGGTGTCGACGTCGAGCGCCGACAGCGGGTCGTCGAGCACGAGGATCGCGGGACGCGCCGCGACGGCGCGCGCCAGGGCGAGCCGCTGGCGCTGCCCGCCCGAGAGGCTCAGCCCCTCTTCGCCGACGCGGGTGTCGACGCCGTCGGGCAGGCGCTCGACGAAGTCGGCCTGGGCGATCTCGAGGGCCTCGCGCATGACGCGGTCGGCCTCGGCGGGGTCGTCGGCGAGGTCGGGGCGGCCGAGCAGCACGTTGTCGCGGACGGAGGCGCTGAACAGCGTCGCGTCCTCGAACGCCATGCCGACCAGGCGGCGCAGCTCCTGCCGGGACAGGTCGCGCACGTCGACGCCGTCGATCCGGACGCTGCCGCCCGTGACGTCGTAGAGCCGCGAGACGAGCGCGAGCAACGTCGTCTTGCCCGAGCCCGTGAGCCCCACGAGGGCCATGGTCTCGCCCGGCTCGACGACGAGGTCGACGCCGTTGACGAGGTCCGGGTACTGGGCCGGGCTGTCCTGGTAACGGAAGTGCGCGTCGGCGAACTCGAGCCGCCCCTCCGGCGCCTCGACGGTGACCGGCTCGGCAGGATCGGTGATCGCGTTCTCGCTGTCGAGCACCTCGAAGAACCGGTCGGCCGCCGTGCGGGTGTCGAAGGTCATCGAGAGCAGGAACCCGATCGACTCGACGGGCCACCGCAGCACGGTGGCCGTCGCGAAGAACGCGAACAGCTGCCCGACGGTCAGCTGGCCGTCGGCGGCCAGCCAGATGCCGCCGAGCAGGCAGAGGGCGAAGGCGACGTCGGGCACGAGCAGCAGCCACAGCCACAGCCGGCTGATGGCCTGGGCCTTCTCGATCTCGGTGCCGCGCAGGTCGTCGGCCTGCTTGGCGAACTCGTCGAGCGAGTGCTTGCCGCGGCCGAAGGCCTTGAGCACCCGGATGCCGTGCACGCTCTGCTCGACGCTGGTCGCGAGGTCGCCGACCTGGTCCTGGCTGCGCCGCGCGACGATCGAGTAGCGCTTCTCGAACGCGAAGCTCACGAAGAACACGGGCATCGACGCGACCATGAACAGGAGCGCGAGCGCCCAGCTGTAGAAGAACAGCACGGCGAAGCCGACGATGATCGTCAACACGTTGACCACCAGCAGGACGAGGCCGAACGCCAGCCAGCGCCGGATCAGCGAGAGGTCGCTGACCGACCGGCTGAGCAGCTGGCCGCTCTGCCACCGGTCGTGGAACGCCACCGGCAGGTCCTGCAGCTTCGCGTAGAGCGAGTTGCGCATCGACGCCTCGACGTGGGTGCTGGGCGTGAGGACGAGCCGTCGACGGAGGCCGATCATGACGGCCTCGACGATGCCGAGCCCGAGGACGACGGCGAAGGCGGGCCAGACCTGGGCTCGGTCGCCGCTCGACAGCGGACCGTCGACCAGCAGCTGGAGCACGGCGGGGATGAGCAGGGCGACGACGGCGGCGGCGAGCGCGGCGACGGCGCCGAGCACGATGCGCGGGACGGCCGGCTTCGCGTAGGGGTGGAGCCGCATCAGCGCGCGGAACGTCGACGGGCGACGCGGCGACGCGGACGGGGGCGGAGGGGACTTCGGGGACATGGCTGATCCAAGTGTCGTGATCGGGAGCGGCGGTGCCGTCACGGCGGCGACCGACTGGGGAGGGAGTCGCGGCCCGGTGCCCTGGCGAGGGCACGGCGGCGACCCTGATGTGGAGCGCACGAGGCGCTCGGGTGGAGGAGGTGCGGTGCCGGCGGCGAGCCCGGCCTGCGTCCCGCTCGGCCTAGCCGACGAGGGTCCGGGCTGCCCGGCGGGCGGCGACGGAGGTGCGGGCGGCAGGCACGAGGGCACCGGCGGGGGCCGAGGCCACCGTGGTCAGCGTCGAGTTCATCGTGTCCTCCTGTGCAGGTCGTCGTTCGTCCGTCATGTCAGTCGCGAGCGACCGGCTGTGAGCAGCTTTTCAGGATATGTGTGCTGACACCTCCCCCGCAAGGGCGAGCGAGGAGAAGATGCGCGACAGGTGTCCGGGCGGCCGTGGCCGCGCGCCGGCGGAGCGGGCGGAGGGAGCGGCACGTGCGTGCCACCACGGCCGGCGAAGGACGGACGACGGACGCCCCGGCCGCACGGGCCGGGGCGTCGGTCGACGAGGGCTCGACGGCTCAGTGGAAGAAGTGCCGCTCGCCGGTGAAGTACATCGTGACGCCCGCGGCGGCGGCGGCCGCGACGACCTCGTCGTCGCGGATCGACCCGCCGGGCTGGACGACCGCGCGCACGCCCGCGTCGAGCAGCACCTGCAGGCCGTCGGCGAACGGGAAGAACGCGTCGGAGGCGGCGACCGAGCCGCGGGCCCGCTCCCCCGCCCTCGTCACGGCCAGCTGGCACGAGTCGACCCGGTTGACCTGGCCCATGCCCACGCCCACGGAGGCGCCCGCGTCGGCCAGCAGGATCGCGTTCGACTTGACCGAGCGGCAGGCCCGCCAGGCGAACTCGAGGTCGGAGCGCGTGGCGGCGTCGACCTCGACGCCCGCGGCCAGCGTCCAGCCCTGCGAGGAGAAGGCGTCGAACGAGTCGACCTGCTGCACGAGCAGGCCGCCCGATATCTGGCGTGCCTCGACGGTCGGGCGGGCGAAGTCGGCGGACAGCACGAGCAGCCGGATGTTCTTCTTCGTCTGCAGCAGCGCCAGCGCGTCGGGCTCGAAGGCGGGGGCGATGACGACCTCGGTGAAGATGTCCTTCACCGTCTCGGCCATGGCGAGGGTGACCGGGCGGTTCGCGGCGATGACGCCGCCGTAGGCCGACACGGGGTCGCAGGCGTGGGCGCGACGGTGCGCGTCAGCGATCGCGTCGACGGCGCCCGCCGAGGCGACGGCGATGCCGCAGGGGTTGGCGTGCTTGATGATCGCCACGGCCGGCTCGGCGAAGTCGTAGGCGGCGCGCAGGGCGGCGTCGGCGTCGACGTAGTTGTTGTACGACATCTCCTTGCCGTGCAGCTGCTCGGCCTGGGCGATGCCGGCGCCCTCGGGCGACGCGTACAGCGCGGCCTGCTGGTGCGAGTTCTCGCCGTAGCGGAGCGTGGCCTGACGCGTGCCCTCGAGGACGACGTGCTGGGGGGCGTCGAACGCCGCCGACCCGGCCCGCACCTCCTCGGCTGCGGTCGCCGCGTCGGCACCAGCCTCGTGCTCGGCCCGCGCCCCGACGTTCTCGGCGAACCAGGCGGCGACGGCCGTGTCGTAGGCGGCAGTGTGCGCGAAGGCCTCGCCGGCCAGGCGCTGCCGCTGGGCCAGGGTCGTGCCGCCGAGCGTGAGCGACTTCACGATCTGCCCGTAGCTGGCGGGCGACACGGCGATGGCCACGTTCGCGTGGTTCTTGGCGGCGGCGCGCACGAGGGCAGGCCCGCCGATGTCGATGTTCTCGATCACGGCCGGAGCCTCGGCGCCCGACGCGACCGTCTCGACGAACGGGTAGAGGTTGACGACGACGAGCTGGAACGGCGCGATGTCGAGCTCGGCGAGCTGCTGCTCGTGCGACTCGAGGCGCAGGTCGGCGAGCACGCCCGCGTGGATGCCGGGGTGCAGCGTCTTGACCCGGCCGTCGAGCGACTCGGGGAACCCGGTGACGGCGCTCACGTCGGTGACGTCGTGGCCGGCGTCGCGGATGGTCGACGCGGTCGAGCCCGTCGACACGATCTCGACGCCCGCCGCGGCGAGCGCCTCGGCCAGGTCGAGGAGTCCGGTCTTGTCGCTCACGCTGATGAGCGCGCGGCGCACGGGGACGGCGTCCCGGTCGCGGTAGAGGGTGGGGTCGATCTGGTGGCCGCTCATGCGGGTCTCGTCTCCTCGAGGTCGGTCGTTCCGTCGGCGATCTCGCGCACGGTCTGCACCAGCAGCTCCCGCTCGACGATCTTGATGCGGTCGTGGAGCGACGACTCGTCGTCGCCGGGCAGCACGGGGATGCGGCGCTGCGCCAGGATCGGGCCGCTGTCGACGCCGGCGTCGACGACGATGACGCTCGCCCCGGTCTGGTCGACGCCGGCGGCGATCGCGTCCCGGACGCCGTGCGCGCCCGGGAACTCGGGCAGGAACGCGGGGTGCGTGTTGATCAGGTGCGGGCTCAGCGCGTCGACGACCCCGACGGGCAGCAGCCGCATGAAACCGCTCAGCACGACGAGATCGGGCTGCCACTGGCGGATCTGCGCGAGCAGCTCGTCACCCCAAGACGCCCGGTCGTCGAAGCTCGAGAACGGCACGGTGAAGGTCGGCACCCCGAAGTGCTCGGCGTGCTCGAGGCCGTCGGCCTCGCGGTCGGCGCCGACGGCGACGACGCGGGCGGGGTAGCTGTCGTGGTGCGCGGCCTCGAGCAGGGCACGCAGGTTCGAGCCGCCACCGGAGATGAGCACCACGAGCTTCAGCACCCGTCAAGCCTAGTGGCCGAGGCGGGGGCTCCCGGGGCCTCGGAGGCTTCCGGGCCCTCCCGGTCCCCTGGGTCCTCCGGCTCCTCCAGGTCCGAGGAGGCGCGGGTCAGCGGTCGAGACCGCGGACCGGCTCGGTCTCGTCGTCGTCGTGCCCCGGGGCCGACCGGTCGGGGGTCGATCCGAGCCTGCGCCACCACGGGGCGGGGCCGTCGCGCTCGTCGTCGTGCTCCTCGCGGTCGCGGGCCTGGTCGCGGTCCCGGTCCCGTGCGGCACGCGCGGCGCGCGCCGCGTCGACGTGCACCTCGCGGGGGTCGTGGACGCGGTCGCCGGGCGCGCGCAGCCCCGTCTCGACGACGGCGGTCTCGCCCGTGTCGGCCTCGGTGACCGGGGGCGTCCGGGTGTCCGACCGAGCAGCGGCTCCGCCGTGCCCCTCGGCTGCCCCGTCCTCGCCGGCCGCGTGGTCACCGCTGTCCGTGCGATCACCGCTGTCCTCGGTGTCACCGCTGTCCTCGTCGTCCCCGATGTCCGTGCCGTCGGTGCGGCGACGCGGACGGAGCCGACGGATCCGCTCCGCCAGTCGCCGTCGCCGGCCGGCCGCGTGGTCGGTCTCGTCACCCGCGTCGCCGTCGGCCTCGGCGCCGGACGAGGACACGAGAGGCTCCGCGCCGAGGTCGGTCGTCTCGTCGTGGTCGGATCCGAGGCGGGCGGCGATGCCTGCGGCGGCGCCGGCGCCGGTGCCGGTCCGGTCGTCGGCCGTGCGCTCGGGCGAGAGGCCGGACGCGCGCTCCGGCGTGAGGCCGGACATCGTGGCCGCAGCACCCGTCGACGACCGCGACCACGCAGACGTGCCCGACAGCACCGGCTGTGGTCCGGTCTCGACGTCGTCAGCCGGGCGCGCACCTCCTGCAGGAGCAGCCGCCGAGTCGTCGTCGTGCCCGAGGAAGCTCCGCAGCGAGACGACCATCGCCAGCACCGAGGGCACGGCGACCTCGAGGGCCCCGAAGGCGCCGACGAGCAGGGGGTCGGGCCCGACGTGGGCGAGCCGGCCGGGCCCGGCTGCTCCGGAGGCCGACCAGGCGAGCAGGCCGAGCAGCACCCCGGCGACGACTCCGCCGGAGACCCCGACGAGCACGCGACGCAGCACGTCGGCCGATCCGGACTCGGCGAGCAGCCGCTCGATCCGCGGGCGCAGCAGGGTCGTCACGACGAACGCGGCGACGACCGGCACGAGCAGCCCGACGAAGGCGAACGACGAGGAGGCGGTCGGCAGCGCCCCGAGGAACGGCACGGCGGGCATCGGCCCCACCGAGGTGCCGAGCGGCGAGACGGCCGAGCCGGTGCCGAGCGCGAAGCCGGGGCCGACGAACCAGGAGGCGGCCCAGACGACCAGGTCGGGCAGCAGGGCGAGCTGGCCGAGGGTCAGGGCGATGCCGCCCAGCAGCCCGGCGTGCGCGCCTTCGTAGAGGGTGATCAGCTCGCCGTAGTGCGTGAGCATCAGCACGCCGACGACGACGCCGGAGACGGCGAGCACGCTGGCCGCGCTCGCCGTGCCGATGCGGAGCCCCGCGGCGGCGACGACGCGCGCGGTGCGCGGCGCACGGACGACGAGCGTGGAGAGCGCGCCCGTGACGGGGTCGGCCGGCTCGCCGCGACGGCGGCGCGTGACCTCGGCCATCACCACGACGGGCACGGCGTAGACGAGCGTCGGCAGGAGTATCCCCTGCCACAGGACGGGCGAGGCGAGGGGGTGCTGGGCCGTGGCGGTGACCAGCAGGCTCAGCAGGGCGAAGACGCCGACCGTGCCGAGGACCCCGACGACACGGTGCGCGGTCTCGGCGACGGCGCGACCGGCGCGCACTCCGAGCAGCACGGTCAGGACCGAGAAGCCGAGCGCGGCGATCGTCACGGCGAAGGGCGCCTCGGCCCCCGGGACGCCGGAGGCGGCGGCGGTCGCCGCTCCCAGCTGCAGGTCGAGGTCGACGCCGTGCCCGACGAGCCAGATGTCGACGGCGGCGCGCCAGAAGACGATCCAGTCGATCTGGAGTCCGTACTGGAACGCCCAGAGGAGGCTGAGGACGACGACGGGCAGCCCGACGCCGATGCCGACGACGAGCAGGGCCTCGAGCGCGGCGAAGACGGCGGTGACAGGGCGGTTCATCGGGCACGACTGTACCGCCGGGCCGCTGGGCGGCCGACGTGCCGTGCCGAGCGGCCGACGTCCCGTACCGAGCGGCCTACGTCTCGAGCCGCGTGGCCGGGGACGAACGAAGGCGGGCGTGTCCGTCGACCGCGGTCCGTCGTGACGGACCGGGCCGGACGAACACGCCCGCCCAGGAGGCGCGGTGCCGGTCACGGCACCGCGCGACGACCTCAGAGGGCCGCGTACACCTCGCGCAGCAGGGCCGCGGTCTCGCTCGGCGTCTTGCCGACCTTGACCCCGGCGGCCTCGAGCGCCTCCTTCTTGGCCTGGGCCGTGCCCGCCGAGCCGGAGACGATGGCGCCGGCGTGGCCCATCGTCTTGCCCTCGGGAGCGGTGAAGCCGGCGACGTAGCCGACGACCGGCTTCGTCACGTGCGCCTTGATGTAGTCGGCGGCTCGTTCTTCGGCGTCGCCGCCGATCTCGCCGATCATCACGATCGCCTTGGTGTCGGGGTCGGCCTCGAACGCCTCGAGGGCGTCGATGTGCGTCGTGCCGATGACCGGGTCGCCGCCGATGCCGATGGCGGTCGAGAAGCCGAGGTCGCGCAGCTCGAACATCATCTGGTAGGTCAGGGTGCCCGACTTCGAGACGAGGCCGATCGGGCCGGCGCCGGTGATGTTCGCCGGCGTGATGCCCACGAGCGACTCGCCCGGCGTGATGATGCCGGGGCAGTTCGGGCCGATGATGCGGGTGGCGCCGCCCTTCGACTTCGCGAGCGCCCAGAACTCCGCCGCGTCCTGAGCGGGGATGCCCTCGGTGATGACGACGACGAGCGGGATGCCCGCCTCGACGGCCTCGACGACGGCGTCCTTCGCGAACGCCGGCGGCACGAAGACGATCGAGACGTCGGCGCCGGTCTCGGTGATCGCCTCGGCGACCGTGCCGAAGACGGGCAGGGTGACGTCGCCGTGGGTGACGGTCGTGCCGGCCTTGCGGGCGTTGACGCCGCCGACGACCTGGGTGCCCGCCTTCAGCATGAGCGCCGTGTGCTTGGTGCCCTCGCCGCCGGTGATGCCCTGGACGATGACCTTGCTGTCCTTGTTGAGGAAGATCGACATGGTTGTGCTCTGTCCCTTTACTTCGAAGCCAGTTCGGCGGCCTTGTCGGCAGCCTCGTCCATGGTCGCGACGACGGTGACCAGCGGGTGCGCCGCCTCCGCCAGGATCCGCCGGCCCTCGTCGACGGCGTTGCCGTCGAGGCGCACGACGAGCGGCTTGGTGGCCGCGTCGCCGAGGATGCCCAGGGCCGAGACGATGCCGTTCGCCACGGCGTCGCACGCCGTGATGCCGCCGAAGACGTTCACGAAGACGCTCTTGACCTGCTCGTCGCCGAGGATGACGTCGAGGCCGGCGGCCATGACCTCGGCGCTCGCTCCGCCGCCGATGTCGAGGAAGTTCGCAGGCTTGACCCCGCCGTGCGCCTCGCCGGCGTAGGCGACCACGTCGAGGGTCGACATGACGAGCCCTGCGCCGTTGCCGATGATGCCGACCTCGCCGTCGAGCTTCACGTAGTTGAGGCCCGAGGCCTTCGCCTTCGCCTCGAGCGGGTCCGCCGCGTCGGCGTCCTCGAGGTCGGCGTGGCCGGGGTGGCGGAAGTCGGCGTTCTCGTCGATCGTGACCTTGCCGTCGAGGGCGACGATGTCGCCCTGCTCGGTCAGAACGAGCGGGTTGACCTCGACGAGCGTCGCGTCCTCGCCGGCGTAGACCTCGTACAGCTTGACGAGCACGGGGGCGACCTTCGAGACGAGCTCGTCGGGGAACCCGCCGGCCCGGGCGATCTCCTCAGCCTTGGCGAGGTCGATGCCCGAGAGCGGGTCGACCTCGACGCGGGCGAGGGCCTCGGGCTTCTCGACGGCGAGCTGCTCGATCTCCATGCCGCCCTCGACGCTGCAGAGCGAGAGGTACGAGCGGTTCGCCCGGTCGAGCAGCACCGAGAAGTAGAACTCCTGCGCGATCTGCGCACCGCCGGCGACCATCACGCGCTTGACGACGTGGCCCTTGATGTCGAGCCCGAGGATCGCCTCGGCCGCAGCCTCCGCGTCGTCCGGGGTCTTCGCCACCTTGACGCCGCCGGCCTTGCCTCGGCCACCGACCTTGACCTGGGCCTTGACGACGGTCACGCCGCCCATCTGCTCGGCTGCGGCTCGCGCCTCCTGCGGGGTGTCGGCGACGACTCCCGGCAGGACGGGCACGCCGTAGGACTCGAACAAGTCCCTGGCCTGGTACTCGAAAAGATCCACGCTGTTCTTCCAATCCGCATCGCTGCGCCAGTGCTCTGGAGGGGCTGCCGACCGAGTCGGCACCGGCCTCGTCGCCCACCTCGCGTCTGTCTCGACGTCGGGACGAACAGGCCTCGGCCAGCCTAGCGCCTGGCCTCCGGGCCCCTCCCGGGTGCGTGCCCGAGGAGGCGCGGAGGGGTATGGTCCCGGCCCCGGGGTACGGCCGGGGAGGAGTCACTGCCGATCCGCTGTGGACGGCGCGCGTGTCGGTGGCCCGCGGCATCGTATGGACCGTCTCGGCGCGCTCCGGTGCCGGGACGCACCACGAGGACGCCGCATGACCACCACCCGCAGCACCCGCACCAGCACCCGCACCGCCCGCAGCACCGACCGCGACCGCATCGCCGACGTCGCCGCTCGCCTCTTCGAGTGGGACGACCTCAAGCCCGCCCAGGTCGAGGCGGTCGAGTCCCTGCTCGCGGGGCGCGACACGTTCGGCATCATGCCCACGGGCTTCGGCAAGAGCGCGATCTACCAGGTCGCGGGCGCGCTGCTCGACGGCCCGACCGTCGTCGTCTCGCCGCTGATCGCGCTGCAGGCCGACCAGGTCGCGGGGCTCGTCGGGCATCCCGACGCCCCGCCCGCCGTCGACGTCAACTCGGGCCACACCGACGACGAGAACGACGAGAGCTGGAGGCGCGTCGACGCTGGCGAGGTCACCTACGTGTTCCTGGCCCCCGAGCAGCTGGCCCGCGACGAGACGGTCGAGCGGCTGGCGCGGGCGGGCGTGGCCCTGCTCGTCGTCGACGAGGCGCATTGCGTGTCGTCGTGGGGCCACGACTTCCGGCCCGACTACCTGCACCTGGGCGAGATCGTCGAGCGGCTGGGCCGACCGCCGGTGCTCGCGCTGACGGCGACCGGCTCCGGTCCGGTGCGCGACGAGGTGATCGAGCGGCTGCGGCTGCGCGACCCGCTCGTCATCAGCCGTGGCTTCGACCGCCCCAACCTGTCGCTCGCCGTGCACCGCCACGAAGACGAGGCCGAGAAGCGCCGCGCGATCGTCGAGCAGGTCGCCGAGCTCACGACGCCGGGCATCGTCTACGTCGCCACCCGCAAGGAGAGCGAGCGCTACGCCGACGAGATCGGCGAGCGCTGCCCCGACCGCACCGTCGAGGCGTACCACGCAGGCCTCCGCTCGGCTGAGCGCGGGGCGCTGCACGAGCGCTTCCACGCCGGCGAGATCGACGTGATCGTCGCGACGAGCGCCTTCGGCATGGGCATCGACAAGCCCGACGTCCGGTTCGTCGTGCACGCCGACGTGCCCGAGTCGCTCGACGCCTACTACCAAGAGATCGGGCGCGCCGGGCGTGACGGCGAACCTGCCGACGCGACCCTGCACTACCGGGCAGAGGACCTGTCGCTGCGGTCGTTCTTCGCGGCGGGGCTGCCGTCACGAGCCGAGCTGCGGCGGGTGCACGAGGCGATCCGCGCCTCCTCGGGTCCGGTCAAGCGCAAGGCGGTCACCGAGGCGACCGGGCTCAAGCCGCGGCAGGTCTCGCGGCTCGTCGACCTCCTGCTCGAGGCGGGCGTGGTCGCCGAGACCACGAAGGGCGCTGAGACGTCGAGGGGCTACGAGGTCACGACCGATCTCGGGTCGAAGGAGGCGGCCGAGGAGGCGCGCCAGATCGCCGAGGGACGCGAGCGGGTCGAGAAGTCGCGCATCGAGATGATGCGCACGTACGCCGAGTCGCACGGCTGCCGGCGGCGGTTCCTGCTCGGCTACTTCGGCGAGGAGGCGCCGGAGCGCTGCGGCAACTGCGACGACTGCCGTGCCGCTGCGGCCGAGCCCGACCGCCCGGCCGATGCCGAGAAGGCGCGGGTCGACGACTCGGAGCACGCTCCGCTCTTCGACCCCGACACCCGCGTCTCGCACCCTGCCTGGGGCGAGGGCACGGTGATGAGCACCGAGGGCGACCGCATGACGGTGTTCTTCGAGGGCGAGGGCTACAAGGTGCTCGCCCTGGAGGCGGTCGAGGAGCACCACCTGCTCACGGCCGTCTGAGCACGATCCCGACGCTCGTTCCCTGTGAAGCTCCGCAGGGGCCGGGGCACGGGGCGGGAGTAGACGGGAACCACCTGACACACACGAGAGACACGGAGAACGAGATGTCGAAAGACAAGAACGTCGCCACCCAGCAGCTGATCGGCGAGATCCTGACCGCCCGCGAGATCGACCGACTCGGCGAGGGCTTCCACGCCGCTGTCGTCGACCACGACCCGGCGCCGGGTGCGCCCGCAGGCGTCGAGGGGATCAAGGCGTTCTGGAGCGACTTCTTCACGGCGTTCCCCGATGCCGACCTGGGCGTCGAGACGCTCGTCGCCGACGATGAGAACGTCACAGCGGTCTTCACGATCAAGGGAACGCACACCGGGCCGTTCCAGGGCCACCAGGCCACGGGCAAGAGCTTCACGGTGCGCGGCATCCAGGTCGGTCGCTTCGACGACGACGGCCTGCTCGTCGAGCGCTGGGGCGCCACCGACGAGGCCGGCCTGATGCAGCAGCTCGGCCTGGCCTGAGCCGCTCCCCCACGAGCAGCACCGCACCACCGATCGGAAGGACGCACCATGAGCGACACCCAGACCCCCGCATCCTCGGGCGACGAGCCCTACGACGAGGGGACCCAGTTCGAGGAGAGCCAGCAGATCGTCACGAACGACGCGGTCGCCGGCGAGACCGTGCTGCCGGGCCTCGGCGACGGCAACGACGGCCCCACCGGCGGCTCGCCGCGCGAAGCTGAGCCGAGCCTGGCCGAGAACGACCTCGACGACCAGGACGTCGACCTCGACGAGACCGAGTAGCGCGAAGCACCACCCGATGCCCATCAACTACACCCGCGTAGATGGGCGCAGACAGTGGTTGGCAAAAGAATTCAGACCAGAAGAGTCGGGTTATGCGTGTAACAGAAGATGCGAATCTGCACGCCATGACACCCCGCCGCGGGCTTGCGCGTTGAACGTGGCAGGCCTACTGACAACGTCGGCGAGGGCGACCTACTCAACAGGACCGAGTAGGTCGCCCTACCGTCTACCTCAGAGAGGTCGGAACTTATGCGCGAGTCAAGGTATCCGCGTTAATCGGTCTCGCGAATGTCCGAGATTTGTAAGGCTGCGCGGTGTAGTTCACGTTGCCCACCCAGAGGCCAGAGGATTTGTCACCCCCCGCGAGACGAACAACATTGAGCCAGGTGCCTTTCAACGCACCGGTGCCTCGGTATCCATAGTGGATGTTCGAAGTGTTCGTGATGCAGGCGCTCGTCGTTGAGCAACCCGGCCCGACCGGGGTGATGGCTCGCGTTCCAGGACGCTGCGGCACAGCGACAGCGGCGCTAGTGCTGCCATCCAGCTCGGTCAGCAGCTCAACGCTCATCCCCGGCCCCGCCATTGCCTCGATGGCAGCCATTTCGGCGACGGTTTGCGACCCGCGCGCCGCGAAAAGTCTTTCACGAATGACCTCGTAAGGCGCCCCGGCCTCCAAGACTGCGCCCTCGGACGCGTCAGCCGCCGGGGAAGCCGTGGCCGCACTTGCGCCTACCCCCGCCAGTCCAGTGGCAAGCATGCCCGTAACGGCTACGTGGACAACCACTCTTCGAATATTCATCAGGATCCAATCTGTCAACCGACGGGTCTGTCCCGCCGCGAGCAGCATACAGATACTCTTCATTTCGTACATCACCGCCTCGGGTGCCGAATGGAGCAGCTCGGCCTGGTCTGAGCCGCTCGCCCCAAAGAGCAGCCACAGCATCAACGATCAAAGGATGGATGAGACCCCCGCATCCTCGATCGATGAGCCCTACGACGACGAGACCCAGTTCGAGGAGAGCCAGCAAATCGTCACGAACGAGGCGATCGCCGGCGAGACTGTGCTAGCGAGCCTCGGGTCCGGCAACGACGGCCCCACCGGTGGCTCACGCATGAAGACGAACCGTCGCATGCCGAGAATGACCTCCACAACCAGGACGTCGACCTCAGCGAGACCGAGCAGCTCGCGGGGCCCGCTGCTGCTAGGACCTTGGACGTCCAGAGCCCAAGTTGTGGAGGGAAGCGGCCCCGTCGGCCCGGCCTTAGTCTGGCGACGTTCAGGAGGAAGCCCCCGACCGGCAGGGAGAAGCCGGCGTGCGCGGGATGCCGCTGCCTAGCAAGCTAAGGACCGCGCGGCAGCTCTCGGACCGCTTGGGGGGAATCTAACCGGAGCCAAGCTACGCGCGACCGCTGACGGCTTTCTCGGGGCCAAGAGGGAGCAACCGAGGTCACGATCCGTTCCTCAGGGAGCGTGCCGCGCACCTGGTCGATCGCGTCGGCCGGCGTCGTGGCATTCACCTCGACGGCCGCGGCCTCGGCGCTCGTGTCGCCCTTGGGGCCGTGCCTGACGAACCAGCTCAGGGCTCGACGCTACCCGCGGTCACGACGGCCACTCGTCCGGCTCGGGGTGAAGCCGGACCGTCAAGGCCGTCAGCTCGGCCTCGTGCTGGATCATCCACGCGACGGCGCTGTTCAGGCTGCCCTCCCGGCGCAGCCAGGGCCGGCCGCCGGCATCGTCTCGGCCGTGGGCGTAGCAGTGGTAGGCGATGCCGCCCAGCTCGGGGCGCGAGAGGACGTAGCCAAGGGGCGCAGAGCGCACCCGGCGGACTTGCCACACACCGAACTGTTCCGGCGCCGGCGGCACCGCAAACGGGTGCGTCGGGATCGGCCGGCGCAGAATCTTCGCCGCTGCCTCACCCGACCCTCTATGTGCCACGGCGGGAGCGTAAGCCGCGCCACCGACGCTGAACACGGGGGTCGAGCAAGCTCGACCCCCGCTGGTCCAACCCGTAATGAGGGGAGGCGGCACATGCGTTGCCCGGTGTAACCCATGAACTCTCGCGGTCACCGTACGGCCTCGCTGCGCGTCTGTCATCGGGAGTACGCGTCCCCCTACCCGAGCGGTCTTGGCGCCCCCCAAGGGCACTAGAAAGCAACTAGATTCCGAGTATGGACATCCGCTCAACTTGCACAACGTCTCCCGAGTGGAAGGGACGAAACTGACGTGGGCGTTTCAATTCCAGTCATTCTTGATTCGTTCTCTTGGTCTTCCAAGTCACGCGCAGAGGCAGCGTTTCGCGACATTCTGCGAAATAGCGGTTATGACACGTACGACACCGTTTCCGACCCAATTCACGATCAAATGCTCCGCGAGCTTGTTGACCGGCACTCTGAGGGCGGGGAGAAAACTGGCGCAGGAATTGACCACTTCTACATCGGCAAAACCAGCGACGGCGACATGTTCAATGTGCCAAGCGACGCCATTGGCATTTGGATTTCGCGCGTTGACGGAAGCAAGGCCGACTTCAGCTACGTAACAGCCATCAAGAGCAGCACGCCGAAGTCCGACGCCAAAGAGGCCATGAGGGCCGCCGTAGACACCAAACGCATGGCCTACCGGGCAGACCGTTTTAAGTCGGGAGGCCCTGTCCCTAGCGACATCACCGGTGCCGGTATTGCTGATCGGGAAAGCGCGCATGTTGTTTACCTCGACCCGACGTGGGGCCAGCTGACCTACCGGTTTGCCGAGTCAGAAGGAGGCTGGGACAAGATCAACATTCGACGCGGCGGAACAGCCGTCCAAATCGGCAGCTCGCTTCTTGACTCCCCCGTGGAAAAGCGGTGGCTGGATTTTCACGCCAAGCACGCACAGCTGGGTGTCGCGACGGCGAGCGAAAGCGCGCAGCGGCGTCGCACTCCTGATGACGGCTGGACCCCATAACTGCGCCTCATTAGCCGGCCGACCACGGACGCGACGAACCCCCGCCGCACAGATGTGCTGTGGGGGTTCGTTGTGTCTGCCAAAGCAGGGATTCTTACCGCAGCCAGCGACCGAAGATGTACATGTTCGACCAAGCACCAGCGTCGCTCGGACTTCCGCTTTCCGTGACACTGACAATCTCGTAGCCGCTTTCGTTGAGTAGCTGCACGGCTTCCGCAACCGATCTGGCGGCGTCCACTCCTTCAACCCCTGAGAACGTCCATGAGGCGACAGAAGGGGAACTCCTTTGAAAACGCCCGTAGACGACGACGTTCTCGGGCGTTCGAGCCTTGTAATTGTCCTCCAACGACTGCCGCTCCCCTTCGATGTAGGCGATCGAATCAGCGGTGTGCCGCGCAGCACCTCGCTCGTCCGGCAGCCACGTCTCAGTGATTGCGAAGCGAAGGCCAGGACCAAAAGCAAGCTGCACAGAGACTTCGTCCCGTTCGTCCCGGTAGCCCGCAACTGGCCACACTGCGTACTTGCCCTCTTGCATGAACGCCGTAGCCGACTCTTCAATCGTTTGTGCCAGACGATCGGAGATGGCGATGACGAGACTGTCGTAGTGAAGGTGCTTCATTGGAGCACCATAAGCGAAAGCGTTGCCCGTCATCCTTGCTACGGCCAGGGTTTGGAGGGTCGCTGATCATGCGCAGAGGCGTCCGATAGCCGAACCCTTATCGGGGCACGCAGCAGCTCAAGGCCCGCACACCGATCGTCTATCGAATACCTGTGTTGCACCTTCATCGAACTCGACGCACGGTGAGCGCTAGAAAGGCTCGTTACCAACTTCTCCGGTGCGCCTTTGGCCAGCGCCCAGGAATTCGAGGAACCGACGCCCCTGCTCTGTCGTCCGGATCTGAGTGAGCGCGGAGCCCGATGTGGTCGCTTCTAAGGTCCGAACGGGGAGAGACAGGAGTCCCTCGCGGTCCAATTCGGCGACCATGTCAGTGAGGTGTCCCTTCAGCTCTCCGTCACCGCCAGCGATGTCATCGCGGATAAAGGTGTGGAGGGACGTAAACGTCACTCGCTCATACTTCTCCGGGTCGCCGCCATGAGAAGCGATCCATCCGGCTGGATTGTCGTAGGCCACGAGTAGACGGATGTGCCAGGGCCTCAGGCGCGCAACCCAGTCGATGAAACGGTCCTGCTGCTCCGGTGTAGCCGCATTGCCGGCGCCGATGCCTGCGGCAGCTTCTGCAAGGAGTCGTCGCTTCTCATCGCCAGCGGACTCGTGAGCGGCACGCAAAAGCCTGTTCACTGCCGCGCAAAAGTCTGGGTCCGCCGCATCGAACCGGATGTCGCCGTTCTGCTCTTCTAACCATCGCACTCGTGCTGCGAGTGAAGCCAGGTACTCGTCTTGGACTTCTTGTCGTCGGGTCTCGATAGCTGCCTGGATGCCGCCCAGAACAATACCGAGGCCGGGCACCTGGCTTGCAGCAGCCATGCCGACTCCGACAACGACACTCTGAACAATTGAACGGTCAGGAAGGGCCTCGTCGCTCATGAACCCATTCTTGACGCAATAAGAGACCGAATCCAAGGCAAGCAATCCTGCGCCCTCAACGCCTAGCACCAGATCCATTTTCGCGCAGACCCGAGTCGCAGCGCCCACCCTTCGAGGGCGGGAGCTGGCACTTGATCCCCCTATCAGCGGAGGCAGGCGTAAGCGGTGCAGCCCAGGTCAGGTAGTGGCTCGCTTGAGCGCACGCATGAGTTGAGGCCAGACACCCAGTTCCAAACCGTTTGCCCGATATGACCAGCCTGCCCGGCGCGCATAGCGTGAACACCTTGCTCCCTAGGCTAATTTGAGTCATTCACACTTCTGCTGGCCTTGCGCCAGAGCGACCTAGTCCGGAACGAGTACCACCAATGGCTGACATTGAAGTTATCGCCACGAAGCGAACGACGCTCTACCGAATGGTCGACGACACAACAGTCGAGTCCGCCTTCGTCGAAGAGAGACGTACGACTACTTACGACTACGAGTCCACCCCGATACAGCTCGAAGGCCAGCCTGCACTGTTGGTGCGCGGCGCCATCACCTCCTCGGCCAAATGGACCAACGACGTGGCTCTGCTGACCGGAGAGTCGGTCAGCCTGAAGACCAGCTCGCCGGGTGCCGCGCTTGCAGTTCAGGACAAGCATGGAACCGTCTGGGCGGTCACATGGGGGACCGGCTTCCATTTTCTCGATTCCGAACGAATCGATTTCCGCTTCGGCCCTGGCGTGGTCGCTCGATCTGCCTTGCCAATGGAGATCAAGTCCTTGACGAAGACCATCCTTGATCACCGCGCTCGAGTGGACCGTAGTTCGCTACCGAATGGCAGCACGGTGCGAGATCTAGGCGTGGACGGTTACGGCGAAGTCGTGAGCCGCATTGAAGCCAAGGCGCGGATTCCTGGACTCGGGGTCGGGGATGATGTCATCCAAGTCCGTGCAGCAGAGAGCCTGAACCTGCCCCTCTCTAAGAGAGCGGACCATTTGCTTGAAGACCTGGAGGTGCTTCATAAGCTGTCTGAACAGGAAGTGCTTCAAGGTCTAGAAAGCCTGGAGCAGCTTGTCGCACTCAAGCCGCGCGATCGCCAGGTCCCCCGCCTAGAGCAGATGCTCTTGAACGACATTTACTCAGGCGAGAACACGACCATGGGCCTCTCCTGGCCCCACGAGCGCCTTAACATCTGGGGGCCAGTCGTGGCCTGCAAAGTGACTGGATTGGGCGATCGAAAAGTACGCATCTCAAACGACGTCCCGGTTATCGATGAAGTCCTCGGGTGGCTCCGTGAGGTCCCGCGCGAGCAGCTCCTCGCCCGTCTCGACGCCATCCGTATTGAGCTGCACAGCAGTCCAGATCCTGAACCAAGCACGCTCGTTGCCACCACGGTGCCCCTACGTCGTTGGCTCGCCTTTGAGGTCCGGGAGGACGGGCAACGCTTTTGCCTTCACGATGGACGTTGGTACCGCATGGATGACCAGTATCTAGATCGCATCGATCGCCGCGTCGTGGAAATTCTTGCTCGACCCGCCCCCGTACAATTCCCCGCTTGGCCTTTGGAAGAGGACGAAAAGGACTACAATCTGCGCGCGGCCAAGGCTCTCGGAGGCTTGAGCATGGATCGCAAATTGATCACGACACCCCTGCACTCCCGAGGAGGCATTGAGCCGTGTGACATTTACCTCTCCCCAGGCAAGCTCATTCACGTCAAACGCGGTCGGAGCTCAGCCGATCTGAGCCATCTCCTGGCTCAAGGCCTTGTGTCCACGGACTCACTGGCCAGAGACGACACTGCAAGGACGGCCTGGACCAAGCGCGTGCTTTCTGAATCGGAGGGCACCATTACGGATGCAAGCGTGACGGATGTAGTTCTCGCAATTGGAACGCCAAAGCCGCTCACCATCGAAACCCTCTTTACTTTTACCAAGGTCAACCTTGTCAAACAGGCTGACGCACTCCATGCTCTCGATGTCGTAGTAACGGTGTGTGCTGTTCCCCAGAAATAGCGATCGCGGACTATGCCTTAGCAATATTTCCCGCGCGGCGCTCACGCTTATTAAGCACGTTGAATAGCGCGGTAAACCGTGGAGCGGGCGACGCCGAACAGATCCGCGATTTCAGTGGCCAGATGGGCGCCGCCGCGGTGCAGCTGTATGAGGTGCTTTTCCTGCGAGGCGGTGAGCTTGGGCTTGCGGCCGCGGAGCTTGCCGGTAGCTTTCGCGATCGCCATCCCCTCACGGTACGAGCCCGATGAGGCGGCCTCGTACTCGGCCACCATTCCGAGCGCGTTGAACAGGAGTCGGCCGACCGGGTCGGTGGGGTCGTAGACCGCTCCTCCGAGGTTCAGGGCCACGCTCTTGTTCGTCAGCTCGTCCGTGATGTTGGTCGCGTCACGCAGCGACCGAGCAAGCCGGTCGAGCTTCGTGACGACCGGGACATCGCCGGCACGGCACGCAGCCAGCGCCTCACGGAGCCCCGGCCGAGCTCGAGTCGTGCCCGACAAGCCGTGATCAAGATGCACGTGGTGATCATCAACACCGAGTGCTGCGAAACCGTCACGTTGTGCTGCGAGATCTTATCCCGAGGTCGAGACACGGGCACATCCGATGAGCATTCGACGCCTGTAGCGTTTAAACCCCATTACCGAGCATCTTTGCGCGACAGGCATACGCGAATCCGCAGGCCAGATGCCACTTGACCTCAACCGACCGAGATGGGCCCGAGCATTTATTCCGATGAACGACCAGCCAACGTCACGTCCGCTGACGATGTCCCCGCCAACCCGAGAGGAATTACTGCAAGTTCAAGCCTTGACCTTCACGCCGGGACTTGAAAATCGCACGCGTGAAGCGGCTCAAGGTCTCGGACAAAGTCCAAGTCGCGATCAGAGGGAGAGACGACCAAAGACACGCCCGTAGACGTCCAAATTATGCCTGTCGGCGGACCTGGAGGAAATGGACCCCGCTCAACCACCCCTAACTCACCTTCTCGATCGGCGCGACCTTGATCAGCAGCTTCTTGCGGCCGGCGGTGTCGAAGAGCACCTCGGCGATGCGGCGGGCGCCCTCGCCGGTGACGGCCATGACACGGCCCTCGCCGAAGTCGACGTGCGAGATGCGGTCGCCCGCCTCGAGCACCAGGTCGCCGTTGTCGCGCACCGTGCCGGTGACGCGGTTGGCCCACTCGGTCTTCGGCTTCGTCTTCGCCGCCGCCGTGGCGCGGTCGTAGCTGCCGCTGCCGTAGCCGCCCGACGCGCGCGGCGTCGCCCCGCGGTTGGTGTCAGGGCCGCCCTCGCGACGCGCGTTGAGCGCCCGCGGCTGGGTGCCTCCTCGGCTGTTCGCCATGCCCGGCGACTGCTTCCAGTCGATCAGGTCGACCGGGATCTCCTGCAGGTAGCGCGACGGCATCGCCACGTTCACCTCGCCGAACTGGGCGCGGGTCATCGCCAGCGACAGGAACAGCTGCTTGCGAGCCCGGGTGATGCCGACGTAGAACAGCCGGCGCTCCTCAGCGGGGCCGCCGGGCTCGCTCGCCGACATGCGGTGCGGGAGCAGGTCTTCTTCGACACCGGTGAGGAACACCGCCTCGTACTCGAGGCCCTTCGCCGTGTGCAGCGTCATCAGCGAGACCGTGCCGCTCGAGTCGTCGAGGTCGTCGGCCGCGGCGACCAGCGTCACCTCGGTGAGGAAGTCGAGCAGGGTGCCGTCGGGGTTGTTCCGCTGGAACTCTTTCGTGACCGCGACGAGCTCGTCGATGTTCTCGGCCCGCGCCTCGTCTTGCGGGTCTCTCGACGCCCGCAGCGCCTCCACCAGGCCGCTGCCCTCGATCAGCCGGGTGAGGATCTCGTGCACCGGCGCCGTGTCGGCCGTCGCCTGCACCTCGTCGAGCAGGGTCGCGAGACCGGTGATCGCGCCGGTGACCTTGGGGCCGAGGCCGAGCTCGCGGGCGTTGCGCATCGCGTCGCGCAGGGGCGCCTCGCGCTCGTCGGCCCAGCGCTGCATCGCCGTCTCGGTCGCCGGGCCGATGCCGCGCTTCGGCACGTTCATGATGCGGCGGAGCGCCATCGGGTCGGAGGGGTTCGCGACCGTGATCAGGTACGCCATCGCATCTTTGATCTCGGCACGCTCGTAGAACTTCGTGCCGCCGAGCACCCGGTACGGGATCGCCGAGCGGATGAAGATCTCTTCGAGCGCACGGGTCTGCGAGTTGGTGCGGTAGAAGACGGCGACGTCTTTGTAGGCCGTGCCCTGCTCGTGCAGCTTCGCGATCTCGTCGGCGACGAACTGTGCCTCGTCGTGCCCGGTGTAGCCCGTGAACCCGACGATCTTGGCGCCCTCGCCGACGGTCGTGAACAGGTTCTTGGCCTGCCGGTCGAAGTTGTTGGCGATGACGGCGTTGGCCGCGTCGAGGATGTTCTGGGTCGAGCGGTAGTTCTGCTCGAGCAGCACCACTTTCGAGTTGGGGAAGTCGCGCTCGAACTCGACGATGTTGCGGATGTCGGCACCGCGGAACGCGTAGATCGACTGGTCGCTGTCGCCGACCACCGTGAGCGACGCCCCGGGGATGCGGCCGCTGCCGTCGCGCATCGACTGCACGAACTGCCCGCCGCGCTCGAGGGCGTCGACGTGGTCGGGGTCGACGGGACGCGTCAGCTCGCGGATCAGCGCGTACTGCGCGTGGTTGGTGTCCTGGTACTCGTCGACCAGCAGGTGGCGGAACCGCCGCTGGTACGTCGCCGCCACGTGCGGGAACGCCCGGAACAGGAACACCGTCTGCGCGATCAGGTCGTCGAAGTCGAACGCGTTCGCCTGCTGCAGCGACCGCGTGTACTGCCGGAAGATCTCGAGGAACATCACGTCTTGCGGGTCGCCGGCGTTGATCTGCCGCGCGTACGTCTCGACGTCGCTGAGCTCGTTCTTGAGCTTCGAGATCTTGCCGGCCGCCTGGCTGACGGTGAAGCCGAGCGAGTCGGCGTCGAGCTGCTTGAGGATGCGCTTGAGCAGCGCCTTCGAGTCGGCCGAGTCGTAGATCGTGAAGCTCTTCGTGAAGCCGAACTGCTCGGCCTCACGGCGCAGGATGCGCACGCACGCCGAGTGGAACGTCGAGATCCACATGCCCTCGGCCGCCTGGCCGACGAGCTGCTGCACGCGCTCGCGCATCTCGGCCGCGGCCTTGTTCGTGAAGGTGATGGCGAGGATCTGGCTCGGCCAGGCCTCACGCGTCGCGATCAGCCCGGCGATGCGGCGGGTCAGCACGCTCGTCTTGCCCGAGCCGGCACCGGCGACGATCAGCAGCGACTGCCCGCGGTACTCGACCGCCTCTCTCTGCTGCGGGTTCAGCCCCGCGGTCAGGGGATCACCGGCAGAACCGGAAGCGTCAGAGGGCTCGAGCACGATCGTCATGGCGCGGCCAGTCTAAGCCGGGCCCCCGACATCCGAGGCGGGACGGAGGAGGCGCACCAGCCGAGCGAGCACCAGGTCGAGCACCGGCTCGAGCACCAGCTCGACGACCAGGTCAGAGAGGCACGCCCGCTGCCCAGCACACGAGGGCGTAGAGCCCCGTCTGTGCCCCGGCGGCGACGAAGACGACGTACCACGTCCCCCGCGGCGCACTGGTGCGCACGCGGTCGAAGAGCCGGCTCGGCCACGGCGCCCGGAACGGTCGCGGCGGGACGAGCCAGCGCTCTGGCCGGGGCGGCAACGACCCCGCCGCATCGGTGTGCAGCCACCGCTCGTCGCCCGTGTGCACGGGAGTGAAGAAGAAGCCCACGAAGCGCACGCCGGTGAGCAGCCAGTCGACCTCGAGGTCGGAGTCGGGGAGGTGCGGCGAGCGTCCGGCGCGCTGGGCCACCGCCTCCTCGTGTCGTCGCGTGCGCACGCGCGCGACCCAGACGGCCGGGACGACGCTCGTGCTCAGGACGGAGCTCACGACGAGGCCGCACATCATCGCGGCGAAGGGTCCTGCGACGAACAGGCCCGCACCGGTGCCCTGCGCAGCCGAGACGGGCCCCGCCACCACCAGCACGGCCCAGAAGACGGCGACCGGCACCTGCACGAGGGTGAGCACGAAGGCAGCGAGGCACGCGACGACCGCCCGCGCGAGCAGCACCTCCGAGCGCTGCCACCACCGGTCTGCGCTCACGACCTCGCCCTCACAGCGCCTCGCGCACCGCGACCGCGCGCTCGGGGTGGTCGGCGAAGACCCCGTCGAGGCCCAGCGCCATCAGGTCGGCGAACTCCGACTCCCAGTCGCCCTCCGCCTCCTTGCCGCCGGCCTGGCGGTTGCCCTTCGCGAGGAACGCGTTCTCGATCCGCAGGGTCCAGGCGAACACGTCGAGACCGACCGCGTGCGCCCGGTCGACCAGCTCGGGCCGGGTCTCGCCGGAGGGGCGCAGCAGCATCGCCTTGTCGAACGAGACCCCGTGCAGGCCCGCCTCGACCAGGGCCGTCAGCGACGCCTCGTCGAGCTGGTCGGCGTAGGTCGGCGCCGCCGAGCCGAGCCGGGCCACCTGGTCGGCCGCCGAGCCCGCCTTCTCGACGAGCCAGACGAGGCTGCCGCCGACTCCCCTCTCTTGCAGCTGGCACAGCACGGTCTGCTCGAAGCTCTCGACGGTGAGGCGCGAGTCGTCCGCCCAGCCGTGCTCGGCCAGCTCGGCGGCGACGAGCTCGTCGAGGGGCAGCCCGAGCGCCTCGAAGTGCTGGGCGTGCTTCACCTCGGCGACGAGGCCCACCTCGCGCGGGGCGTCGTCGAGCAGCCGCAGCAGGTCGCTCAGCCGCTGGATGCCGCCCTCCCCGTCGTGGGCCGCGCTGAGCGGACGCAGGTGCGGCAGGCGCTCGCGCACGGCCAGGGTGGCGAGCTCGGCCCAGGTGAAGTCCTCGGTGAACCAGCCTGCCACCTCCTTGTCCTCGATCTGCTTGGTGGTGCGCCGGTCGGCGAACTCCGGGTGGTCGGAGACGTCGGTCGTGCCCGAGATCTCGTTCTCGTGCCGCAGCACGAGCACGCCGTCGCGGGTGGGCACGATGTCGGGCTCGATCGCGTCGGCTCCCAGGTCGATCGCCAGGCGGTAGGCCGCCTCCCCGTGCTCGGGCCGGTGCCCGCTGGCTCCGCGGTGGGCGATGACGAGGGGGCGAGGCGACATGGCAGCCACGGTACCGGCGGCGGGCGACGGACGAGGAGGTGCGGCGTCGACAGGCAGCTGCACCCCGGCCCCGAGACGGTGCAACCCTGCAGCCGGTGCACGTTCGCCTGCCGCGAATACGGGCCTCATCAGGCAAATCCTCAGCCCTCCCCTGGCCGACACCCGTTAGCCTCTTCTGTACGGCGACGCAGCACACAGCACCTCGCGTCGCGACCACGTCTCACGACCAGAAGAGGAACTCCCTTGGCATTCTCGAATCCCGGCTTCAGTCAGTCGCCGGCCTTCTCGGAGAAGGGCGCCGCCGTCATCCGACAGGAGCGCGCCGCTGCGGGACAGCGCCCCGTCGAGTACAACGGCATGACCGCCGAGCAGCTGCAGGATCTCTACACGCAGCCCGCCGCCGGCCCCGTCGAGACCGACCGCATGACCTACGAGGACACGATCACGAAGACGGTCATCGCCTTCGCCGTCGTCGCCCTCGGTGCGGCCGTGGGCTGGTTCATCCCGGCCCTCGCCATCGTCGGTGCGATCGCGGGCTTCGTGCTCGCCCTCGTCAACATCTTCAAGAAGCGCCCCTCCGCCGGTCTGGTGCTCGCGTACTCGGCAGCCCAGGGCCTCTTCGTCGGCGGCATCTCGTCGATCTTCGAGGCTCGGTTCGACGGGATCGTCACGCAGGCGCTGCTCGCCACCGCCTCGGTGTTCGTCGTCACCCTGCTGCTGTTCCGCAGCGGCAAGATCCGCGCGTCGGCCAAGGCCACGAAGATCTTCATGATCGGCATGATCGGCTACGCCGTCTTCTCGCTGCTCAACCTCGGCCTCATGGCCTTCGGCGCCAACTCGAACCCCTGGGGCCTGCGCGGCACCGACATCCCCGGCACCAGCATCCCGATCGGGTTCGTCCTGGGCATCCTCGTGATCCTCATGGCCGCCTACTCGCTGGTGCTCGACTTCACGAACATCAAGACGGGCGTCGAGCGCGGCGCCCCGCGCATCTACGGCTGGTCGGCCGCCTTCGGCCTGGTCATGACCGTCGTGTGGCTCTACGTCGAGATCCTGCGTCTCCTCGCCATCCTGCGAGGCAACGACTAGCAAGCCGGCGACACCAGGAGGCGGGGCTCGTTCCGAGAGGGACGGGCCCCGCTTCTCTGTGTGCACGGCGCCGTGCGCGGNTTTTCACCTGCGACGCGGGGTCGGTGCCACCCGTGGGCTCCACCCGCCTCAGCACGCTTCGCCGAGGCGTCTGCGGAACGCGATGCTCAGCACCTACTGGTGGGCACCGGGGTCGCAGGCTCCCCCGGAATGACGGGGCTCGACGCTTCGCGTCGAGACCAGCCCCGTCATTCCCACTCGATGGTGCCCGGCGGCTTCGACGTGACGTCGAGCACGACGCGGTTGACGCCGTCGACCTCGTTCGTGATGCGGTTCGAGATCTTGGCGAGCACGTCGTAGGGCAGGCGCGTCCAGTCCGCCGTCATGGCGTCCTCCGACGAGACCGGGCGCAGCACGATCGGGTGGCCGTAGGTGCGACCGTCGCCCTGCACGCCCACCGAGCGGACGTCGGCGAGCAGCACGACGGGGCACTGCCAGATGTCGCCGTCGAGGCCGGCGGCGGTCAGCTCGGCGCGCGCGATGGCGTCGGCGTGACGCAGCAGCTCGAGGCGCTCGTGCGTCACCTCGCCGATGATGCGGATGCCGAGGCCGGGCCCGGGGAACGGCTGGCGGCCGACGATGACCTCGGGCAGGCCGAGCTCGCGGCCGATGGCGCGGACCTCGTCCTTGAAGAGGGTGCGGAGCGGCTCGACGAGCTCGAACTGCAGGTCCTCCGGCAGGCCTCCCACGTTGTGGTGGCTCTTGATGTTCGCGGTGCCCGTGCCGCCGCCGCTCTCGACGACGTCGGGGTAGAGCGTGCCCTGCACGAGGAACTTGACGTCGGACTCGCCCTCGGCCGCGGCCTCGAGCACGAGCGCCTCGGCGGCGCCCTCGAAGCTGCGGATGAACTCGCGCCCGATGATCTTGCGCTTCTGCTCGGGGTCGGTGACGCCGGCGAGCGCGTCGAGGAACTGCTGCTCGGCGTCGACCGTGACGAGGCGGACGCCCGTCGAGGCGACGTAGTCCTCCTCGACCTGGCGACGCTCGTCGGCGCGCAGCAGGCCGTGGTCGACGAAGACGCAGACGAGCTGGTCGCCGACCGCCTCGTGGACGATGGCGGCCGCGACGGCCGAGTCGACGCCTCCGGAGAGACCGCAGATCACGCGCGACGAGCCGACCTGCTCGCGGATGCGGGCGACCTGCTCGGCGATGACGTTGCCGCTGTTCCAGTCGGCGGGGATGCCGGCGGCGCGGTGCAGGAAGTTCTCGAGCACAGCCTGGCCGAACGACGAGTGCTTCACCTCGGGGTGCCACTGCACGCCGTAGAGCTTGCGGGCGTCGCTCGAGAACGCGGCGACGGGGGTCGCGGCGCTCGACGCGAGCACGTCGAAGCCCTCGGGCGCCTTCGAGACCGAGTCGCCGTGGCTCATCCACGTCGTCTGCGAGGTCGGCTGGCCCGAGAGCAGGGTGCTGTCGCCCGCGGCGAGGGTGACGTCGGTCGCGCCGTACTCGCGCTGGCCGGTGCGCGAGACCTCGCCGCCGAGGGCCTTGGCCATCGCCTGGAAGCCGTAGCAGATGCCCAGCACGGGCACATCGAGCTCGAGGATGGCGGGGTCGAGGCCCGGCGCGCCCTCTTCATAGACGCTCGACGGCCCGCCGCTGAGCACGATGCCGACGGGGTTCTTCGCTGCGATCTCAGCGGCGGTGATCGTGTGCGGCACGATCTCGGAGTAGACGTTGGCCTCCCGCACGCGACGCGCGATCAGCTGCGCGTACTGCGCCCCGAAATCGACGACGAGGACGGGGCTCTGGGCCGTCTCGGTGGCTTCTGTCACGCGGGGGCTCCCTGGGTGCTGGGGGTGGGCTCGGCGACCAGCGCTGCGTGCTCACGCATCGCCAGCTTGGTCATGTGGCTCTCGACGAAGAACGAGAGGAACGGCACGACGCCGCCGAGCGCGATGATGATGAACCGCGAGAACGGCCAGCGCATCAGGCTCCAGAGGCGGAAGTCGGCGAAGAGGTAGACGACGTAGAGCCAGCCGTGCGCGATCAGGATCGCGGTCGACAGGTTGAAGCCGGTGGTGATCGAGTCGACGGGCACGAGGAACCCGCCCTCGCCGCCGAGCTGCATCTCGAGCTGCAGGGGCGTGTACTTGAAGGCCATCTCGAAGACGAGCAGCAGCAGCATCACGCCGGTGACGTAGGCGGAGATCTTGTAGAACTTGACGGCACCCGGGATCTTCGGGATGTCGCGTTGCCGGGGCTTCAGGGGCATGGCCTCGATCCTACCCGCGGAGCCGGAGCCGCCACGGCGGGGTCGGTCGTCGTCGAGCCAGCGCAGGAGGCGCGGGTCGGCGCGCGCAGGAGGAGCAGGTCAGGAGGCGGTCCCGGCCTCGAGCCGCGCCTCCTCGGCCTCGTCGACCTCGCGCTCGAACCGGTCACGGACCAGCCGGAACCACAGGAAGATGGCGAAGCCGGCGAACACGACCCACTCGATCGCGTAGAAGACGTTCAGCCAGTTGAGCGAGCGGTCGCTCTCGGGGGCGACCGAGTCGATGGCGGCGAGGCCGTCGACCGGGTCGGCCGAGACGACGTAGCCGGAGTAGACGTCGCCATCGAGGTCGGTCCACTCGTTGACGAGCATGGGCACCGACACGACGTTCTCGCGGCCGCCCTTGAAGTCGCCGTCGGAAGGCTGGTCGCTCGGCATGTACCGGCCGGTCACGGTGACCGTCCCCGTGGGCACGGCGCGCTCGGCGGCCTCGGCACCTCCCTCGTCGCTGCTCCAGCCGAGGGCGACGACGACCGACGACCCGTCGACGTCGTCGACGAGACGGCCGATCAGCCACGAGCCGGGGTTGCCGCCGTTGTAGCGGTCGACGACGACGCGGTAGTCGTCGGGCGCGAACTGCCCGGTGAGCGTGACCATCTGCCCGCCGACGCGGTCGTAGAACGGCGACTGCGGGTCGACGACGTCGCTGAGGATCTTGACCGTCTCGGTCCCGGGGTTGACCTCCTGCCCGCTCTCGACGCTGCGCTCGATCTGCCAGTGGCCGAGCCAGGCGAAGATGCCCGAGATGACGAGGCAGAGGGCGAGCATCGCGATCCAGCGGGGGCGCCGGGCGACCTCCCACATGGAGGCGGGCACGTCGACGTCGCGCGAGACGGGAGGGTTCTCGGTGCGGGTCACGAGCCCGATGGTACCTGCGCCCCCGCGGGAGCCTGCTGGGTGCCGACCGTGCGCGCGACCTGCATCGGGGACCTCAGCACTCGGGTCAGCCCCCGGCGTCAGCGCTCAGGGTCAGCGCTCGAGTCGGCACTCGGGATCAGTACTCGGGGTCGCGCTGACGCGTGGCCCGCTGGTCGGACTGCTGACCGGCCTGGTCGGCGAGGATCGCGGCCCGGGCCCTGTCCTGCTCGTCGAGGTCGTCGTCGTCTGCGGCGTCGGCGTCGGCCTCCGCTGCCGCCTCGGCGGCGGCGCGCTCGCGCGTGCCGAGCAGCGCCTCCTCGTCGTCGGCGTCCGCGTCGGCGCTGCTGCCGCTGCCGTCGCTCCTGCGGGGCGTGCCCGGCTCGCCGCCGGCGAGCGCCGCCTCCATCAGGGCGATCTCCTCCGACTGGCGCGTGTCGCGCTCGAGGCGCCGGGCCTCTCTCGCCTCGCGCTCCGCCCGTCGACGGGTGCGCAGCACGACCCCGCCGATGCGCTCGGAGTTCGAGGCGAGCACCGGGCCGAGCACGGCCATGATGAGGACGTAGAGCCCCGCGAAGGGCTGCAGCCGCTCGTCGAGCCCGGCCCCCGCCGAGAGCGTCGCGAGGATCAGCGCGAACTCGCCCCTGTTCTGCAGGATGACCGCGGTGTTGATGCCCGCCTGCGGCCCGAGCTTGTTGAGCCAGGCGACGAACTGGCCCGCGATCACGTTCAGCGTGATCGTGATGCCGACGGCGATCGCGACGGGCCCGAGCACGCTCGGGAACAGCGACGGGTTGAGGCCGAGGCCGAAGTTGAGGAAGAAGAAGGCGCCGAAGACGTCGCGCATCGGCAGGGCGAACTGCTCGACCCTGTTGCGGTACCGCGTCGCGCCGATGATCAGGCCGATGAGGAACGCGCCGATCGCGTCGGTCACGCCGAGGATCTCGCCGAGGCCCGCGAACAGCACGGCGAGGCCGAAGAACAGCACCGTGAAGAGCTCGTCGTCGCGCGTCCGCATCAACTTCGACACGACGGCGCCGCCCCATCTCGCGACGGCGAACATCGCGACCAGGAACGCGAAGGCGACCACCAGCTTCAGCACGACCGGCAGCGGGTCGGTCTCGCCGCTGAGCACCACCGACACGATCGCCAGGTAGATGGCGATGAAGATGTCCTCGACGACGGTGACGCCCAGGATCATCGGCGTCTCGCGGTTCGCCAGGCGGTTCAGCTCGATGAGCAGCTTCGTGACGATGGCGCTCGACGACGTCGCCGTCATGCCGGCGATGATCAACGCCTCCCGCGTGCCCCAGCCGAGCATGAAGCCGAAGACCAGGCCGACGCCCATGTTGACCGCGATGTAGCTGCCGCCCGAGACGATCAGGCGGCCGGCGTTGGAGAAGAACTCGTCCTGGTCGAACTCGAGGCCGAGGTTGAACAGCAGCAGGATGAGCCCGAAGATCGCGATCAGCTCGATGTTGTGCGAGTCGAAGCTGATCGGGAACCAGCCGGTGTTCGTGCTCGCCAGCAGGCCGACGATCATGTAGATCGGGATGGACGGCAGGCCGATCAGCTTGCCGGCCCTGCCCAGCCCGTAGGCGATCAGCAGCAGGACGCCGAGGACGACCAGCTCTTCACCCAGGTGCACCGGCGATCAGCTCCCGGGCGGGGCGTCGGCCGGGCTGCGGTGGCGCAGCTCGCCCGTGCGGTACCAGGCGAAGGCCTTCGCGACCTTCTCGGGACTGCCCGCCACGACGAGGGTGTCGCCCGGGAACACCTTGAAGTCGCCCGACGGTGCCGGGTTCGCCGCGTCGCCCCGCACGACGGCGACGACCGTGAGGCCGACGACGCCCTTGGCGCCGAGGTCGCCGAGCGGCTGGCCGGCGATGTGGTCGTCGTAGTCGACCGTGAACCAGTCGATGCTGAGGCCGGGGATCTGGTCGAGCGCCGACAGGGACTCGGTGATGCGCGTGCCGCCGAGCAGCTCGGCGAGCGTGTGCGCCTCGTCCTCGCTGAGGCGGAGGGACACCTTCTTGACGTCGGCGCCGTCGGCGTCGTCGCTGAACGTGATCAGGTCGCTGTGGCCCGATCGGTGCGTGATGACGCCGCACTTGCCGCCGTCGTCGGTGACGAAGGTGTGCAGCACGCCCACACCGGGGAGCTTCACTCGACGCACATCAGCCATGGTCCGACTCCAGGTCACTCAGGGGCAGTCGTCTCAGCTTAGCGACGGGCACGGACGCGGACACCGGGCTGCTCATGCGGTGGACAACCCGCGCCTCTCCCCCGGTGTTCCCGGAGCGACGCGGTGTTCTCGGCGGGCGGACGCAGGAGGCGCGGTGCCCGACCAGCGTGCACCGCGCCTCCTGCAGCCTGGTCGCGTCGCGACCTCGTGGTGCTAGCTGGCGCGACCGCCTGGGGCGTCCGCCGACGTGTCGTCGCCGGGTGTGCCCGCGGGCTCCACGACGTCCTCGCCGGGCTTGGGCGCGCCGCCCTGGTCGGCGCCGGGCACCACCATGTCGTCCTCGTCGAAGCCGAAGGTGATGTCGGGCGCCTCGAGGCGGACCCGGTCGGCGGACTCGTCGTCGGGCTCGAGCTGGCTCGCGCGCTCTGCCGCGACGCGCTTGAGGTAGTTGCCGACCTCCTCCTCGGTCTCGGCGTCGGACCAGCCGAGCACCTCGGCCATCAGCTTCGCGGCGACGGGAGCGGCGGACTCGCCCCTGTCCCACGCCTCGATCGAGATGCGGGTGCGCCTCGCCAGCACGTCCTCGAGGTGGAGGGCGCTCTCGTGGCTGGCCGCGTAGACGACCTCGGCCCCGATGTAGTCGTCGGCGCCCGGCAACGGCTCGGCGAGCTCCGGACGCTCGCGCACCAGCGCGAGGACCTCGTCGGTCAGCGTGCCGTAGCGGTTCAGCAGGTGCTCGACGCGCACCCGGTGCACGCCCAGCTGCTTCGCGATCTTGCCGCGCTTGTTCCAGGCGGCGTGGTAGCCCTCGGCGCCGAGCAGCGGGATCTCCATCGTGGTGCTCTCGGGGATGCGGCCGTCGAGCGCGGCGACTGCCTCGTCGATCGCGTCCTCGGCCATCACGCGGTAGGTCGTCCACTTGCCGCCAGCGACGACCACGAGGCCGGGCACGGTGTGCGCGACGATGTGCTCACGCGACAGCTTCGACGTCTGGTCGGACTCGCCGGCCAGCAGGGGCCGGAGACCCGCGTAGACGCCCTCGACGTCGTCGCGGCTGAGGGGCACGGCCATCACCTTGTTGACGTGCTCGAGGATGTAGTCGATGTCGGCCGCCGTCGCCGCCGGGTGCGCCTTGTCGAGGTCCCAGTCGGTGTCGGTCGTGCCGACCAGCCAGTGGCGGCCCCACGGGATGACGAACAGGACGCTCTTCTCGGTGCGGAAGATCATGCCCATGTCGGAGTGGATGCGGTCGCGGGGCACGACGAGGTGCACGCCCTTCGACGCGCGGACCTTGAACTGGCCCCGCTCGCCGACCATGGCCTGGGTGTCGTCCGTCCAGACGCCGGTCGCGTTGACGACCTGCTTCGCGCGGATCTCGAAGTGTTCGCCCGTCTGGTAGTCGTGCGCCTTCACGCCGACGACGCGCTCGCCGACCTTGACGAAGCCCTCGACCCGCACGCGGCTGGCGGCGTGCGCGCCGTAGCTCGACGCCGTGCGCACGAGCGACGAGACGTAGCGGGCGTCGTCGACCTGGGCGTCGTAGTAGGTGAGGCCGCCGACGACCGCGTCCTTCGAGAGGCTCGGGATCGCCCGGAGCACCTGCGTCTTGCTGAGGTGGCGGTGATGAGGCACCCCGGGCGGACGCCCGCCCGTCCAGCTGAAGATGTCGTAGAGGGCCATGCCGGCGCCGATGTAGAAGCGCTCGTAGACGGGCTTGCTCAGGGGGTAGAGGAACCGCACGGGCTTGACGAGGTGCGGCGCGAGGCGCTGCAGCAGCAGCCCGCGCTCGATCAGGGCCTCGCGCACGAGGCGGAAGTTGAGCTGCTCGAGGTAGCGGATGCCCCCGTGCACCAGCTTCGAGGAACGGCTCGAGGTGCCGGAGCCCCAGTCGCGAGCCTCGACGATGCCGACGTTCAGGCCCCGCGTGACCGCGTCGAGGGCGGAGCCTGCCCCGACGATGCCGCCCCCGATCACGAGGATGTCGAGCTCTTCGGTCTTCAGCGCCTCGACGGCGCGCTCGCGCTCGTCTGGCCCGAGCTTCGCGGAGAGGGATTCGGTCGCGGTCGTGGCCATGCGGTGCCTCCATCGTCGGATCGGTCGCGGGCCCGAGGACCCGTGCATGCGACCATCCAACGCCCGATCAGCTGGCAGCGCCAGGTGAGATCGGGGTGCCTGGGGAGGCGATGCCGCCTAGTGCGGCTGGTAAGGAGCGACGACGACCTCGCTGCGCTGGAACTCCTTGAGGTCGCTGTAGCCGGTCGTCGCCATCGAGCGGCGGAGCGCGCCGATGATGTTCGCCTGGCCGTCGACCGAGTCGGCCGGTCCGTAGAGGATCTTCTCGAGCGTGCCGACCTGGCCGACGTGGACGCGACGGCCTCGCGGCAGCTCGGGGTGGTGCGCCTCGGCGCCCCAGTGGAACCCGCCGCCGGGCACGTCGGTGGCGCGGGCCAGCGCGGCACCCAGCATGACCGCGTCGGCGCCGCAGGCGACGGCCTTCACGATGTCGCCCGAGGTGCCGAGCCCGCCGTCGGCGATGACGTGGACGTAGCGCCCGCCCGACTCGTCGAGGTAGTCGCGGCGCGCACCGGCGACGTCGGCGACCGCGGTCGCCATCGGCGCGTGGATGCCCAAGGAGGCGCGGGTCGTGCTGGCGGCACCGCCGCCGAACCCGACGAGCACGCCCGCCGCGCCCGTGCGCATGAGGTGCAGCGCCGACGTGTACGTGGAGGCGCCTCCGACGATGACCGGCACGTCGAGCTCGTAGATGAACTTCTTGAGGTTGAGCGGCTCGGTCGTCTTCGACACGTGCTCGGCCGACACCGTGGTGCCGCGGATGACGAAGAGGTCGACGCCGGCGTCGACGACCGTCTGGTACAGGTCCTGCGTGCGCTGCGGGCTGAGCGAGCCGGCGACCGGCACGCCGGCGGCGCGGATCTCGGCGATGCGCGCCGTCACCAGCTCGGGCTTGATCGGCTCGGCGTAGATCTGCTGCATGCGGGCGACCGTCTCGTCCTCGGGCAGCCCGCGGATCTCGGCGAGCACCGCCTCCGGGTCGTCGTAGCGCGTCCAGACGCCCTCGAGGTCGAGGACGCCGAGGCCGCCGAGCTCGCCGATGCGGATGGCCGTCGCCGGGCTCACGACCGAGTCCATCGGCGCCGCGATGATCGGCGACTCGAAGTGGAACGCGTCGATCGACCAGCTGACGGACACGTCTCGGGGGTCGCGGGTGCGCCGGCTCGGGACGATCGCGATGTCGTCGAACGCATAGGCGCGGCGCGCGCGCTTGGAAACGCCGATCTCTACCTCAGTCACGCCGCAACCCTACCGGAGGCGCGGGCCGAGCCCCCGGGACCGCCCGCGCCCTGCCCCGCCCCGGTCGCCCGCGCGCTGCCCCGAGCCCGGGCCAGGGCCTGCCACGTTCGAGTCAGCGGCGTCGAGGGACGAGGTAGGCGCGGCCCCACGCCTCATTCGTCCCAGGACGCCGCCGACGCTGCTGACCTGCGCCGTCGCGTGACTCCTCCCCAGCCGCCGTCGGGCTCGGCGCGTTCCCCCGCGGGCAGCTGCAGGGCTGCAGCGACCTGCGTCGGTCGGCAAGCTGGCGTCGTGATCACGTCCCTCGCCGAACAGCTGCTCCTGGCCCGCGACCTCGTCGAGACAGGGCGCGACGACCGCGAGCTCGCCCGCGCCTGCGCCGCGGGAGAGGTCGCTCGCGTCTGGCCCGGTGCCTACGTCGAGATCGGCACCTGGCGCATGCTCGATCCGCGTGAACAGCAGCGCCTCCGCTCGATCGCGGCCCTCGCGACTCGCCGGAAGGACGGGCTCCTCCTGTCCCACGAATCGGCCGCGCTCCTCTGGGGGCTTCCGACATGGGGCTGGCCTGCCGGACCGGTCGAGCTCGTCGACCCGACCGCCCGGCGAGGCACGTCGACCGCGCGCCTCCGCGTCCGGGCCTCGCCCCTCCACGCGGTCGAGCGAGCGAGCCGCTCGGGACTCCCGGTCACGTCCCTGGACAGGACGGTCACGGACCTGCTCTTCTCACGGAGCCGGGTCCAGGCCGTCGTCCTCGTCGATCACCTGTTGCACTCGGGGCTGGCGACCCGCGAGCACCTTCGTGTCCTGCTCGCTGCACGCCCCGCCGCAAGGCGACGTCGAGCGGCGGGATGGGCCGTCGACTTCGGGAGCGCCGGGGGCGAGTCACCCGGGGAGTCCGTCAGCCGCGTCCTCGCGCACGACGCGAGGTTCGTCGAGCCTCTGCTCCAGGTCCCGTTCGCCGACGGGGACGGGCCCATCGGGGTCGTCGACTTCGCGTTCCCCGTCCCGAACGACTCGGGTCGGCTCGTACTCGGGGAGTTCGACGGCGACGTCAAGTACCGAGGCGCGACCTACCGGCACGGTCGGACTCCGGAGCAGGTCGTCCAGGACGAGAAGGAGCGGGAAGACCGTCTCCGCGCCCTGCCCGCGACGGCCGGCTTCGTCCGCTGGACGCGCCGAGACCTCGCCGACGCCTCTCGCCTGACGGAGAAGTTGCGCCGTGCGGGCGTCGCCCGGAGGCGGTGACGGCGAAAAGGGACGAGGTAGGGGCGGACCCGCCCCTACCTCGTCCCTTTTCGCCTGTGACACGCGGCGCGGCGCCCGGGGCCGGCGCGCCGGGGCCGCCGCGCACCGCGGCGCACCGCGGCGCGGCACGGCGCGCGGCCAGGCGCTAGCGGCGGTAGTTGGGCGCCTCGACGACCATCTGCAGGTCGTGCGGGTGGCTCTCCTTGAGGCCGGCCGCCGTGATGCGGACGAACTTGCCCTTCATCTTCAGCTCGTCGACCGTGCGGCCGCCCACGTAGAACATCGACTGGCGCAGTCCGCCGGTGAGCTGGTAGACGACGTTGCCGAGCGCGCCGCGGTAGGGCACCTGGCCCTCGACGCCCTCGGGGATGAGCTTGTCGTCGGTGGGGACGTCGGCCTGGAAGTACCGGTCCTTCGAGTACGACGTGTTCTTGCCGCGGGTCTGCATGGCCCCGAGCGAGCCCATGCCGCGGTAGTTCTTGAACTGCTTGCCGTTCACGAAGACGAGGTCGCCGGGGCTCTCGTCGCAGCCGGCGAGCAGCGAGCCGAGCATGACGGTGTCCGCGCCGGCGACGAGCGCCTTGGCGATGTCGCCCGAGTACTGCAGGCCGCCGTCGGCGATGACCGGCACGCCGGCCTCCCGCGCGGCGAGCGACGCCTCGTAGACGGCGGTGACCTGGGGCACGCCCACGCCCGACACGACGCGGGTGGTGCAGATCGAGCCGGGGCCCACGCCGACCTTGATGGCGTCGGCGCCCGCCTCGATGAGCGCCGCGGCGCCCGAGCGGGTCGCGACGTTGCCCCCGATGACGTCGATCGCCGCGAACGACGGGTCGGCCTTGATGCGCTTGATCATGTCGAGCTCGCCGGCGCTCTCGCCGTTGGCGGTGTCGACGACGAGCACGTCGACGCCGGCGTCGCGGAGTGCGCACGCGCGCTTCCAGGCGTCGCCGAAGAAGCCGATCGCGGCGCCGACACGGAGGCGGCCCTCGTCGTCCTTCGTGGCGTCGGGGTACTTCTCGCTCTTGTCGAAGTCCTTCACAGTGATGAGGCCGCGGAGCTTGCCCGACTCGTCGACGAGGGGCAGCTTCTCGATCTTGTGCTGCGCGAAGATCGCGACGGCCGAGTCGGGGTCGACGCCCTCGGGGGCCGTGATGAGCGGCGCCTTCGTCATGACGTCGCGGACGAAGGTCGTCTGCATCTCGAACGGCGACACGAAGCGCATGTCGCGGTTGGTGATGATGCCGACGAGCGTGCCGTCGCGCTCGACGACCGGCAGGCCGGAGACGCGGAACTGGCCGCACAGGGCGTCGACCTCGGCCACGGTCGCGTCCGGGGACGTCGTGACGGGGTTCGTGATCATGCCCGACTCGCTGCGCTTGACCTTGTCGACGTGCGCAGCCTGATCTTCGATCGAGAGGTTGCGGTGGATGATGCCGATGCCGCCCTGCCGGGCCATGGCGATCGCCATGCGCGACTCGGTGACCGTGTCCATCGCGGCGGAGAGCAGCGGGACGGCGACGCGGATGCGCTTGGTGAGGCGCGACGAGGTGTCCGCCTCGCTCGGGATCACGTCCGTGCGCCCGGGGAGGAGCATGACGTCGTCGTACGTGAGTCCGATGAATCCGAACGGATCCGGCTGGTCCATGAGTCCCCTTCGAAGGAGCGAGTGAGGTGGGAGGAGGGAGCACCGGATCGCCGTCGAGTCCGGTGATCGATCTTAACCCGGCCCGCGCCTCCTGCATTCCTGCCCCTGACACGCCGAGATCCGGCCATCAGGACACGATTCGATGACGAATTTTCGACTCTCGCCTGTGTCCTGCACGAAACACGGCCGACACACAGCGAAAGTATCTTCACCAACGACGGTGAGCCAGCGGCACCCGGGGCATCGCCCCGACTGGCACCTGTCCAGGAGGTTCCGTGAAACCCGACACGACCATCGCACCGCGCGCGCTGCGGCCTGCCCTGATCGTCACCGTCCTCGCGCTGTTGCTCGGCCTCGCCGGCTCCTTCGTCTCGGTGATGCTGGCGCCCGCCGCAGCCCACGCGTCCGGCGGTGCGACCGCCTCGTGCACCGTCGACCCCGCCACCGGCTGCATCCAGGGCAGCATCCGCACCTCGGAGGGCGAGCCCGCGAGCGGGGTCGTCCTGCAGGTGGCCGGCCCCGGCGGCTTCGAGCAGACCGCGGAGGTGGACGGCACCGGCCGCTGGGCGCTGCCCGTCACCGAGGCCGGCCAGTACACGGTCACCCTCGACACCGACTCGCTGCCCGACGGCCAGTTCCTCACCAACGCGGAGCAGGACGAGCGCATGGTGAACGCCACGCTCGGCGCCAACGCGGGCGTGATCTTCCAGCTCAGCGAGACCGAGGGCGCCACCACCGGCGGCGCGCAGGCCTCGTCGTTCAGCTGGGACCGCGTCGCGCAGCAGTTCGCCTCGGGCATCCGCCTCGGCCTGCTGCTGGCCCTCGCGGCGATCGGCCTCTCGCTGATCTACGGCACCACGGGCCTCAGCAGCTTCTCGCACGGCGAGCAGGTCACCCTCGGCGGGCTCCTCGCCTACGTCTTCGCGAACCAGCTCGGCATGAACATCTTCCTGGCGGCGACGCTGACGGTGGTCATCTGTGCCGCGACCGGGTTCCTGCAGGACGCCGCGATCTGGAAACCGCTGCGGAAGAAGGGGCTGAGCCTCACGCAGCTGATGATCGTCACCATCGGCCTCTCGATCGCCCTGCAGTACGCGTTCCAGTACTTCTTCGGCGCCGCGACGGTGCGCATCCAGACGGCCAACCCGACGACGATCACGCTCGCCGGGGTCACCCTGACCGTGCAGTCGTACGTGGCCATGGGCATCTCGATCGTGGTGCTCGTGCTCACCGGGCTGTTCCTCACGAAGACGCGCACCGGCCGCGCCACCCGCGCCGTCTCGGACAACCCGGCGCTGGCCGCCGCCTCCGGCATCGACGTCGACCGCATCATCCGCCTGGTCTGGACGCTGGCCGCCGGCCTCGCGGGCCTCTCCGGCGTGATGCTCGGCCTCGTCCTCAACGGCGTCAACTGGATGACCGGCCTGCAGATCCTGCTGCTCATGTTCGCGGCCGTCACGCTCGGCGGACTGGGCACCTCCTTCGGGGCGCTCGTCGGCTCGCTCATCATCGGCGTCATCGTCGAGCTCACCAACCTGGTGCTCCCGGGTGACTTCAAGTACGCCACCGCACTGCTCATCCTGATCGTCATCCTGCTGTTCCGGCCGCAGGGCATCTTCGGTCGCGCCGAGCGGATCGGTTGAGGGGAAGAACCATGGACTACGTCATCGACCTCATCCGCCAGCTCACCGGCGAGGCGCTCGCCCCGACCACCGCGGCGTTCGCGCTCGCGGCCATCGGCCTCAACATCCACTTCGGCTTCACCGGCCTGATCAACATGGGCCAGGCGGCGTTCCTGCTCGTCGGCGCCTACGGCTTCGCGATCTCGCTCGTCAACGGCCTGCCCCTCGGGCTCGCCGTGCTCATCGGCCTCGCCGGCGGTCTCGTGTTCGCGCTCATCCTCGGCGTGCCGACGCTGAAGCTCAGGGGCGACTACCTCGCCATCGTGACCATCTGCGCCGCGGAGATCATCCGCATGGTCGGCCGCTCGAGCATCCTCACCGACGTGACCGGCGGCTCCAACGGCATCACGGGCTCGTCGTACCGCGACCCGTTCACCGCCCTGTCGCCGCTGCCGGACGGCCAGACCACGATCCTGTGGTTCACCTACGACAACAACGGCGTCAACGGCTGGTGGATCCGCATCGTCGCCTGGGCGCTCGTGGCCCTGCTCTGCCTCATCGTGTTCCTGCTCAGCCGCAGCCCGTGGGGCCGCGTGCTCAAGGGCATCCGCGAGGACGAGGACGCCGTGCGCAGCCTCGGCAAGAACGTGTTCTCGTACAAGATGCAGGCGCTGGTCTTCGGAGGCGTGATCGGCTCGTTGGCGGGCATCATCTACGTGCTGCCCTCGTCGGTCCAGCCCGACGCCCTCGGCCGCTCGACGACGTTCTTCATCTGGACGGCCCTGCTGCTGGGAGGCGCCGCGACGGTGTTCGGACCGGTGCTGGGGGCGATCCTGTTCTTCGTCGTCCGCCTCCTGATCCGCACCCTGGCAGGCGACTTCATCCCCGCGAGCATCATGAGCAACCAGCAGGCGGACCAGTTCTCGTACGTCCTCGTCGGCATCGCCCTGATGTGCCTCATCATCTTCCGCCCGCAAGGGATCCTCGGGAACAAGAAGGAGTTGTCGTTCAGTGTCTGAGACGAACGCGTCGAGCACGACCTCGGCGAACACGACCGGCGCCGCCGGCACGTCCGGCACCGCCGGCCGTCGCGACAAGCCCGGCTACGACTACGACCGCGAGGTGCTGCGCGGCAAGCTCGGCAGCGTCGAGCGCACCCCCGGCTCGGCCAAGCCCGACTCGATCCTCACCGTCGACAACGTCGTCCGTCGCTTCGGTGGCATGACCGCCGTCGACGTGCAGCACGTCGAGGTGCAGCGCGGCGCCATCACCGCGCTGATCGGCCCGAACGGCGCCGGCAAGACGACCTTCTTCAACCTGCTCACCGGGTTCGACAAGGCGTCGTCGGCACCGACCACGTTCAAGCGCGGGGCCGACACGGCCAAGTGGGTCTTCGACGGCAAGCCGATGGGCAACGTCGGCGCGGCCAAGGTCGCGCGGGCCGGCATGGTGCGCACGTTCCAGCTGACGAAGGCGCTCTCGCGCCTCACCGTCATGCAGAACATGCTGCTCGGGGCCCGCGACCAGCCCGGCGAGAACTTCTTCGTCGGCATCGTGCCGCCGCTCTGGCGGGCACGTGAGCGCGAGATCACGATCAAGGCCGAGGACCTGCTGCACCGCTTCAAGCTGCACGAGAAGAAGGACGACTACGCGGGCAGCCTCTCCGGCGGCCAGCGCAAGCTGCTCGAGATGGCCCGCGCGCTGATGAGCGACCCCGAGATGATCATGCTCGACGAGCCGATGGCCGGTGTGAACCCGGCCCTGACGCAGTCGCTGCTCGGCCACATCCAGAGCCTGCGCGACGAGGGCACCACGGTGCTCTTCGTCGAGCACGACATGCACATGGTGCGGCACATCTCGGACTGGGTCATCGTCATGGCCGAGGGCAAGGTCGTGGCCGAGGGCCCGGCCGACACCGTCATGGACGACCAGGCCGTCATCGACGCCTACCTCGGCGCGCACCACGACACCGACCTCGGCGACGACTCGCTGCTGACGGACGCGGTGCTCGAGGAGCTCGAGCAGGAGGTGGCGGCCGAGGACGCGGCCCGCGAGGGCGACGCGACGGGCGCCTCCTCGACGACCGGCTCAGGCGGCACGCCGGGACGCGACCTGCCCGGCTCCCCCGACCCGTCGACCCCGGCGGCCACGAACGCGGCCGCCGACCAGCAGAGCGGAGACAAGCGATGAGCGCCTCGACGACCGAGATGCACCCCGGCACCGAGAAGTTCGCCGGCATCGAGCCGATCATGAACGCCAGCGACCTCACGGCGGGCTACCTGCCGGGGGTGAACATCCTCAACGGGTGCGACCTGGTCTGCTACCCCGGCGAGCTGATCGGCATCATCGGCCCGAACGGCGCCGGCAAGTCGACGCTGCTCAAGGCCCTGTTCGGCCTCGTCAAGATCCACTCGGGCAGCGTCACGCTCGGCGGCGAGGACATCACGAACCTCAAGGCCAACAAGCTCGTGCAGGCCGGCGTCGGCTTCGTGCCGCAGACGAACAACGTGTTCCCCTCGCTCACCATCGAGGAGAACCTGCAGATGGGGATGTTCCTCCGCCCCAAGCTGTTCGCCGAGCGGCTCGAGTACATCTACGACCTGTTCCCCGTGCTCGGCGACCGCCGCGGCCAGCGTGCCGGGTCGCTCTCGGGCGGTGAGCGCCAGTCGGTCGCGATGGCCCGCGCGCTGATGATGGACCCCAAGGTGCTGCTGCTCGACGAGCCGTCGGCCGGCCTCTCGCCGGTGCGCCAGGACGAGACCTTCATCCGCACCCGCCGCATCAACAAGGCCGGCGTCTCGGTGATCATGGTCGAGCAGAACGCCCGCCGCTGCCTGCAGATCTGCGACCGCGGCTACGTGCTCGACCAGGGCCGCAACGCCTACTCGGGCACCGGACGCGAGCTGGCGGACGACCCGAAGGTGATCGAGCTCTACCTCGGCACCCTGGCCAAGGACGTCGACGACTCGCACTGACGACAGCACGACGAAGGCCCCGCACGTTCTCGTGCGGGGCCTTCGTCGTGTTCGAGGGGCAACTTGGATGCGTGGGGAAGATGTGCGTCGCGGGTGTCTCGGTGACGGGACCTGTCGCGTGGGTGCTGCCCGCACCTCCTTCGCCGGGGTCGTCGTCTCAGCGCGCGACGAAGTCGACAAATGCCGACCGTGAGCCTCTCAGCGGCTCGCTGAGCCTCCGAAAGTCCGTCATTGCAGGTCCTTTGGTCGGCATTCGCGAGCCCGGCAGCAGCGACCGGCGACCACCAGCCCGAAGGAGGCGCGGGCGACCGCCCAGNGGTGCCGCAGCACCGGGGCCTCTCCGTCACGCATGGGCCGTGTTACTCGACCTGGCCCTCGACCGCCGTCTGGTAGACGGGGACGTTGTTGTCGTCGAACTTGTAGATGCCGATGAAGGCGCTCGACGGGTCGTTCTGGTCGTCGAACGGACCGATGCCCGAGGGGCCGGTGTAGTGGATGTCGTCGCCGGCCTCGATGGCCGTGACGCACTCCGCGAACGTGGTGCACTCGGTGCCCTCGTCAGCACCGGACACCGCAGCCATGTTGGCCTGGATGGTGCCCGAGTCCGTGCCCCCGCCCTTCACCGCGGCGAGCGCGGCGAGGATGACGGCGTCGTAGGACTCCTGCGCGTACGAGTAGTCGGCCAGGGCCGAGCCCGCGGTGCGCTGGTAGTACTCGGCGAAGCGCGACTGCAGGTCGGTCGACGGGAACGCACCGGGGATGGTGCCCTGGGCGCCGGCGAGGGTGCCCGGGTCGAAGTCCTCGCTGTAGTCGGCCGTGTTGCCGTCCGACATGTAGACCGTGCTGATGTCGGCGCCCTGCGAGATGAGCTCGGGGACGATCGACTTGGTCTCGTCGAAGGTGACGATCGCGTCGGGGTTCGTGGCCAGCGCGGCCGTCACCTCGGACGAGAACGTGGTCTGGCCGGGGGGGAACTCCTGGCCCTCGCCGGACGCGCCGTAGACGACGGTGCCGCCCGAGGCCTCGATCGACTCCTGGACGGAGTCGCGCAGGCCGGTGCCGTAGGTGTCGTTGAAGACGAGGAACGCGACGTTGGCACGGCCGTCGTTGACGATCTGCGTGCCGAGCGCGCTGCCCTGGACCGAGTCCGGCGGAGCGGTGCGGAAGTAGTACGACGAGTAGCCGCTGAGCGAGGTCGCCGTGTTGGCGGGCGAGATCTCGACGATGCAGGCGGCGGTGAGCTGGTCGATGACGTTGAGCGTGACGCTCGACGACTCTGCGCCGATCGCGACCGGCACCTTCGCGTCGATCAGCTGCGTCGCTGCGGCGCTCGAGACGGTGAGGTCGTTGCTGTCGCCGGAGTCGGTCGCGGGGTCGATCGTGACGTCCTGGCCGAGCACGCCGCCGGCGGCGTTGATGTCCTCGACGGCGAGGCCGACGCCGGCCTCGGCGGGCGGGGCCAGGTAGGCGAGCGTGCCCGTGTTCGGCAGGATGGTGCCGATGCGGAGGGCGTCCTGGCCGGGGCTGCTGGGCGCCTCGCAGGAGGCCGCGGGGTCGGCCTTGGTCGTCGACGACGCGGACGACGAGGGGTCGTCGGTCGAGGAAGAGGTGGTGGAACAGGCTGCGAGCAGAACGGAGGCGGCTCCTGCGAGCGCCAGGGCCCTCAGCCCTTTGGTGGATCGGATCATCCGTGGTCCCTTTCATGAAGCGCGTACAGCCGGACCGACACTAGGTGGACGGTCCCCGCGATTGAGAAGAAACTAGGGGCGGAATGTTTCCTGCGTGTGTTCTCCCGGTCACCCTGCCGTTTCGTTAGCAATTCGTGACATCGACTCAGCACCTGCCGCGCGGTCGCCCGCAGGGCCGGCGTCACGTCCGCCGGCGGGGTCAGGGGCCAGGGCCGCCGCACGGTCGGCCTCGCGGCCTCGCGCACGGCTCCTCCGGCTCGTCACGACCATGTCGGTGGTGAGCACGATCAGCGCGACCCAGACGATGGCGAAGCCGATCCACCGGCTCGTCGGCATCTCCTCGTGCAGCAGCACGACCCCGACGACGAACTGCAGCACGGGCGCGAGGTACTGCGTCAGCCCGATGGTCGCCAGCGGCAGCCGACGTGCGGCGGCGGCGAAGAGCAGGAGCGGCACCGCCGTCACGATCCCCGAGCTGATCACCGTCAGCGTGTGCACGAGGCTGACGGTGCCGAACACGACACCCCCGCCGATGCCCGTGACGGCCAGCACGACGAGCGCGACCGCCGCGAACGGCGCGACCGCCATCGTCTCGAGGGTCAGCCCGCTGACGGCGTCGACCTTGCCGCCCATCTGCTTCTTGACGAGCCCGTAGGCCCCGAACGAGAAGGCCATGATCAGCGAGGGCCACGGCACCCCGCCCGTGCCCACCGTGATGACGACGACGGCCACGGCGCTCAGGCCGATCGCGACCCACTGCACCGGCCGGAGGCGCTCGCGCAGCACCAGCACCGCGAGCAGCACCGTGACGATCGGGTTGATGAAGTAGCCGAGGGCAGCCTCGACCACGTGCCCGGCCAGGGTCGCGACGATGAAGGTCGTCCAGTTGACGACGATGAGCACGCCGGCCAGCGCCATGGTGCCGACGACCCGCCCCTGACGCAGCAGCGCGAGGAAAGCCGGGAACCCGCGGGTGACGGCGAGCAGCACGACGCAGAAGGCGAGGGAGAAGAGGATGCGCCACGAGACGATCTCGAACGGCCCCGAGGGCGACATGAGCAGGAAGAACACCGGCAGCACGCCCCACAGGCCGTAGGCGCTGACGGCGTAGGCGAGGCCGCCCGACGAGGAGGTGCGGGTGCGGGTCACGAGAGCGCTCTGCGGTTCACGGGACGACTCTAGGGCGGGCCGCCGTCGTCGGACACGGCCACTCCTGCCACGCTGGCTCGCTCCGCTGCCGTTCCCGCCCGGGGACGACGGAGGCCCCCGCCTGGGCGGGGGCCTCCGGGTGGAGCAGGTGCGTCGTCTGCCTAGCGGACGATGACGGCGAGGACGTCGCGCGCCGAGAGGACGAGGTAGTCCTCGCCGGCGTACTTGACCTCGGTGCCGCCGTACTTGCTGTAGATGACCTTGTCGCCGACGGCGACGTCGAGCGGCACGCGGTTGCCGTTGTCGTCGATGCGACCCGGTCCGACCGCCACGACCTCGCCCTCCTGGGGCTTCTCCTTGGCGGTGTCGGGGATCACGAGGCCGGAAGCCGTGGTCTGCTCGGCTTCGACCTGCTGGATGACGATGCGATCTTCGAGCGGCTTGATGGAGACCGACACGGTTGACCTCTGCTTTCTCGGAACTTCGTAGAACGTGGGCTGGCACTTGCCACGTGCGAGTGCCAGAACAACTGTAGAGCCGAACTGGCACTCGGTCAATCCGAGTGCCAGAGTCGGTCGGCGATGGGCGAGACTGGTGGCATGGACACTGCTGAGCTGCTCGACGTGCTCTCGCCCGAGGGGCTCCGACTGCTCGACTCGCTCCCTGCGTGGAGCGCGTCCGACGACGTCGTCGGCGCCGTCGCGGCGCTCCGCCGGCAGGGCCACTCGCCCTCCCTGGTCGCGGCCGTGCTGAGTCAGTCCCGGCTCCGGGCCAAGGCCGTCGCGAAGTTCGGCGACTTCGCCAGCCGCATGCTCTTCACCGAGGCCGGTCTCGAGCAGGCCACGCGCCTCCCCGTCGCCGCCCGTCACGCCGGCCGCTACCGGGCCGCCGGGCTCCGCAGCGTCGCCGACCTCGGCTGCGGCATCGGCGGCGACGCGCTCGCCCTGGCCGCCCTCGAGCTCGACGTGCTGGCGGTCGACCGCGACGAGGTCACCGCGGCCGTCGCCTCCTACAACCTCGCGCCGTGGGCCTCGTCCCGCGTCGTGCACGGCGACGCCGCGACGGTCGACGTCGGCGACGTCGAGGGCGTGTTCCTCGACCCGGCCCGCCGCACGGCCGGCCACTCCGCGACGAGGCGCCTGGCCGACCCGGCCGACTGGTCGCCCTCGCTCGACGTCGCGTTCGGCTGGGCCGAGCGACTGCCCACCGGGGTCAAGCTCGGCCCCGGCGTCGACCGCGAGCTGCTGCCCCTCGACGCCGAGTGCCAGTGGATCTCGGTCGACCGCGAGGTCGTCGAGGTCGGCGTCTGGTTCGGGCCGCTCGCCCGCCCCGGCGTGGGCCGGGCCGCGCTCGTCGTGGGAGCGCACGGCACGGCCGAGCTGACCGCTCCCGCCGACTCCGACGACGTCGAGGTCGGCGAGCTCGGCGAGTACCTCTACGAGCCCGACGGAGCCGTCATCCGCGCCCGGCTGATCGGCGACCTGGCTCGGCGGCTCGGTGCCCGGTCGCTCAGCCGGGACATCGCGTGGCTCACCTCCGACGAGGCGGTCGAGACGCCGTTCGCCCAGGTGTTCCGCGTCGTCGAGACGTTCCCGCTCGACGAGAAGACCCTCAAACGCGAGCTGCGCACCCGGGGCATCGGCCGGCTCGAGATCAAGAAGCGCGGCGTCGACGTCGACCCCGCCGCGTTCCGCAAGCGGCTGTCGCTGCAGGGCACGCACGCCGCGACCCTGGTGCTGACCCGGGTGGCCGGTCGCCACACGGCTCTGCTCTGCGAGCGCGTCTGACGTCCGGTCGTCCCGGCGGCCGGCCGTCCCGACGGACCGTCGCCCGGACGAACTGCCCCTGGGAGGCGCGGGTCAGGACTGTCCGTAGCCCCCGTCGAACGTGCCGGACGACCCGCCGGGCATGCTCGCGAAGAAGACGATCAGCCCGATCCAGATGATCACCGCGAGCGCGATGCCCGCGTAGCCGACGATGAGGCCCGGCAGCCAGAGCTTGCGGGCCTGCCGCTCACGCCGGCCGGCGATGTGGCCGAGCACGACCGCCGCGATCGAGAACACGACGCCGGCACCGAAGGTGACGATGACCCCGAGGAACCCGACGATCGACGCGACGAGCGACAGGACGCTGAGGACGCTCGAGGGCTTCGTGGCACCTGCCGAAGCGTAGGGCGAGTACGCCGCGCCGTAGGGCTGCTGGGGGGCGCCGTACTGCTGCTGCGCTCCGTAGGGCTGCTGCTGCGGGGGTGCGCCGTAGGGCTGCTGAGTCGCGCCGTACTGCTGCGGGGGCACGCCGTACTGCTGCGGGGGCACGCCGTACTGCTGCTGAGGCTGCGACGGGCCGCCGTAGGGCTGCTGCCCCTGCTGCCCGTACACGGGCCGAGGCGGAGCCTGCGGCGCACCGTACGGAGCAGACGCCGGAGGCTGCGGCGCACCATACGGAGCAGACGCCGGAGGCTGCGGCGCACCATACGGAGCCGACGCCGGAGGCTGCGGCGCACCATACGGAGCCGACGCCGGAGGCTGCGGCGCACCGTACGGAGCCGACGCCGGAGGCTGCGGCGCACCGTACGGAGCCGACGCCGGAGGCTGCGGCGCACCGTACGGAGCCGACGCGGGAGCCTGCGGCGCGGACGGCGCGGCGCCCGGCGCGACGAACGGGTGGTGCGAGGGCTGGGGCGCGGGCGGCTGCGAGGCGGCGCCGGGGAAGGCGGTGGGCGGCAGCGGCGGCGACGAGGCGGGTCGGTCGTGGTCGCCCGACGAGGCAGGCGCGTGCTCGCCCGACGGGGCAGGCGCGGGAGCCGAGCCGGTTGCCGGCTGCTCGGTGTTCGGGTCGTCGGTGGCCATGGGGAGCCTTTCGCGTGCGGGGCTGCTGCGGACGAGTCGTGCGGTCGGCACGCTCAGGATGCGGGAACGGGGCCCGCGCCGGTGAGCGCGGACCCCGTCATGCTATCCACCGAGTCGATGAGGGGACCCAGGACCCCGGTCGCGGACCCAGAGGCCCGCGGACGTGTCAGTAGGTCTCGTAGTCGCCGAGGCCCGCCGAGGCGGCGGCCGCGAAGAAGACGACGAAGATGATCACGAGGATGATGCCCAGCGCGATCGCGGCGTAGCCGAGGATCGTGCCCCACAGCGCCATGCTGCGGCCCTCTTCGCCGGTCTTCTTGATCTGGCTCAGCGAGATGTGGCCGACGACGATGGCGCCGATGCTGGCGATGCCCGTGAAGAAGCCGGCGATGCCGAGGATCAGGGCGACGAGGGCGAGCGAGTTGCGCTGGGCCGGGGCGCCGTAGCCGCCGTTCGGCGCCGGGGGCGCCTGGTACGGGTTCTGCTGGTAGGCGTCCTGCTGGTAGGGCTGGCCCTGGGGGGCCGGGTTCTGGTCGGTCATGTCCGGGGTCTCCTTGGTCGTGAGGCCCCCACCTTAGCGCGAGGGGCCAGCGACGGCTCGGCAGCGCTCGGGGCCTGTGGACGACGGAGGCGCGGTGCGCGTCAGACCTGGACGACCGTCACCGGCAGCGTGGAGTCCGCCCCGAAGTCGAGCGGCGACGGCGCCCGCCCCCGGGAGACGAGCTGTGCGCCGAGGGCCGCGATCATGGCGCCGTTGTCGGTGCAGAGCGACAGGGGCGGCACGCGCAGCTCCACTCCGGCTGCCGCGCAGCGCTCCTCCGCGAGCTGCCGCACCCGGGCGTTGGCGACGACTCCCCCGCCGAGCAGCAGGCGCGGCACGCCGAGCTCGGCGCACGCGTCGAGCGCCTTCGTGAGCAGGACGTCGGCGACCGCCTCGCGGAAGCTGGCGGCCACGTCCGCGACCGGCACCTCCTGCCCCTCGTCGCGGCGGCGCTCGACCCACCGGGCGACGGCGGTCTTGAGACCCGAGAACGAGAAGTCCCAGCGGTGGGCCGCCCTGTCCTTCGGCAGGGTGAGCCCCCGGGGGAACCGGATCGCGGCCGGGTCTCCCCCGACGGCGACGCGGTCGATGTGCGGTCCGCCGGGGTAGGGCAGGCCGAGCAGACGGGCGACCTTGTCGAAGGCCTCGCCCGCCGCGTCGTCGATCGTCTCGCCGAGCAGCTCGACGTCGTCGACGAGGTCGCGCACGTGCAGCAGCGAGGTGTGTCCGCCCGAGACGAGCAGGGCGACGGTCGGCAGCTCGAGGTCGCTGCCGTCGTCGCGCAGCACGTCGGCGCCGACGTGCCCGACGAGGTGGTTCACGGCGTAGAGGGGCTTGCCGGTGGCGAGCGCGAGCGCCTTGGCCGCGCCGACCCCGACCATGAGGGCGCCGGCCAGCCCGGGGCCGCTCGTGACGGCGATCGCGTCGACCTCGTCGAGCGTCAGCCCGGCCTCGGCGAGCGCTGCGCGCAGGGCGGGCTCCATCGCGTCGAGGTGGGCGCGGGCGGCGACCTCGGGCACGACGCCGCCGTAGCGGGCGTGCTCGTCCATCGACGACGAGATGACGTTGGCGAGCAGCTCGGTGCCGCGCACGATGCCGACCCCGGTCTCGTCGCAGCTCGTCTCGATGCCGAGCACGACGGGGGCGTGCATCGGCGCCGAGGAGGTGGTCGTCTCGGTCACAGCAGGGGCTCGCTCTCGCTCGTCTCGATCGTCGCGCCTGCCGGCTCGGTCGTCGTCGCCGGCACCCGCAGCCGCATGACCACCGCGTCGACGGCGTCGGGCATGTAGTAGCGGGGGCGCACGGCGATCGCCTCGAAGCCGAGCGACTCGTAGAGGCTCTGCGCCCCGGGGTTGTCGGCACGCACCTCGAGGAACACCTCGCGGACGCCCCGACGCCGGGCTTCGGCGATCATCTGGCCCATCAGCGCCCGTCCGAGCCCCGAACGCCGAGCCTCGGGCAGCACGGCGATGGTCTGGACGTCGGCGTCGGGAGCGCCGGGCAGCACCATGAGACCGCTGTAACCCACGATGCGGGTGTCGTCGGCGTCGGGCGTGGCGACCAGGTAGAAGCCGTCGCGGGAGGCGAGCTCGTGCGCCATCCCGTCGCTCGACCAGGCGTCGTTCACGAAGACCGACGTCTCGATCGCCATCACGGCGTCGAGGTCGTCCACGGAGGCGCGTCGCAGCCGGAAGCTCACTGGCTGACCGTCTTCGGCCGGGCCGCCGGCGTCACGTCGGGCTCGCGCAGGTAGAGCGGAGCAGCGTCGGCGAACGGCCGGCCGTGCTCGAAGAGCCGCTCGGCCAGCATGCCGAGCGCACCGGCCGAGACGACGGTGTCGTCGGGATCGGTGCGGGGCCAGGCCGAGGAGGCGCCGGTCGCGTCGTCGAGGAGCGCCGGCACCACGAGCGCCGGCCCCCCGGCGGACACGGGGAGGCCGTCGTCGTCGAGGCCCGACCACGCCGTCCAGGCCACCTCGCGACGGCGCGCGTCGGTCACGACGACGAGCGGGGAGTCGAGACGGCCGCCGGCGTCGGAGACCGATCTGCCGGCCGCGGCGCTGAGGCGCTCGAAGGCGATCGCGTCGTGGCTGCCGACAGCGAGGCAGGGCACCCCGGCGCCGAACGCGTAGGCACGGGCGGCGACGATTCCGACCCGGAGACCGGTGAACGGGCCGGGCCCGACGCCCGCGACGACCGCGCTGAGGTCGCGCGGGGCGACGCTGGCCTCGGTCGTGACGGCCTCGATCAGCGTGCCGATCACCTCGGCGTGCCGACGCGTGTCGGCGACCGACCGCTCGGCGAGGACCCCGCCGTCGCGGTCGACGACGGCGACGGCCGTGCCGGCGGAGGTGTCGATGGCCAGGATCACGAGGTCAATCGTAGGCGGTGCCGCCGACGCGGCCCGCGCCTCCTCGGCTCGACCGGGACGGGCAGGTCAGCGGTGCTGCGAGAGGAGGTCGAGCACGTCAGCGTGGCGCCCCTCGGCCTCGGCGTCGCGGAGGAACCGCACGCGCTGCACGAGCACCTCCTCGACGTCGGGCTGCTGCTCGAGGATCCGCACGGTCTCGTCGAGGAACTCCTCGAGCGGCATGGCCGACTCGTCGTCCTGCTGGCCCATGAGCGTCGTCTGCACGGCCGGCGGCACGAGCTCGACGACCTGGAGGGGCGTGTCGGCCCACTGCACGCGGAGGCTCTGGGTGAACGAGTGCACCGCGGCCTTCGTGGCGGAGTAGGTCGGCGTCACGGGCAGGGGCACGAACGCCAGGCCCGACGAGACGGTCATCAGCACGCCGTCCGGCTTGGCCGCGAGCCAGGGGCCGAACGCGGCCGCCGTGCGGATCGTGCCGAGCAGGTTCGTCGTGACGATCGACTCGGCGACGTCGAGGTGCCCGGGGTCACGGAGGTCCTCGGGGAGCATGATGCCCGCCATCGTCACGACGACGTCGAGGTCGGGGTGGTCGCGGGTGACCGTCTCGAAGGCCGAGCGGATCGACTCGGGGTCGGCGACGTCGAGCTCGACCGCGTGCACGCCGGGGTGCGTCGCGACGATCTCGTCGAGCAGCGCACGGCGGCGTCCCGCGACGATGACGGTGTCGCCACGGGCGCTCAGGCGCTCGGCGAGGCCGAGGCCGATCCCGGACGTGGCGCCGGTGATCAGGACGGTGTTCCCGGTGGTCTTCATGGTGTCTCCTCGGTCGTGCGGCCCGTCGGTGTCGTCCGGCGGCGTCGGGGCCCGGGGCCCCGTCGCAGCCCAGCCTGCGCCGCGCCTCCCTGTCCGGGAAGGGAGCGCCCATCGGGGGAGCGCCGGTCCCTGGTCCGCGCCGCCGCCAGGGGCGAGGATGGCCCCATGGACCGTCCCGGACTCGCCGAGTTCCTCCGCGCACGCCGCGAGGCGCTGCAGCCCTCCGACGTCGGCCTGCCCGCCGGCGCCCGTCGTCGCACCGCCGGCCTGCGGCGCGAGGAGATCGCCGCGGTGGTCGGCATGTCGTCCGACTACTGGGCCCGCCTCGAGCAGCGCCGGGGGCCGCAGCCCTCCGACCAGATGCTCACGGCCATCGCCCGCGGGCTGCGCCTCGACCTCGACGAGCGCGACCACCTGTTCCGCCTCGCCGGCCACGAGGCTCCCCGCCGCGCACGCCGCTCTCCGCACGTGAGCCCCGGCCTGATGCGCGTGCTCGACCGCCTCGACGACACTCCTGCCCTCGTCATCACCGAGCTCGGCGAGACCCTGGCGCAGAACCGGCTCGCCGCCGCGGTCTTCGGCGACGGGCTCGGCTGGACCGGCCTCGACCGCAGCGGCATCCACCGCTGGTTCGCCCACCCGGAGGCGCGCGGCCAGTACCCGGAGCACGACCACGAGCACCAGGGCCGGCTCCAGGTCGCGCAGCTGCGCGTCGCCGCGTCGATGCCCGATCCCGACCCGCTGGCGGCGCGCGTCGTGGCGAGCCTCCTCGCGTCGAGCGACGAGTTCCGTCGCTACTGGGACCTGCAGGAGGTGGGCAGCCGCTTCGACGAGCACAAGACCCTGCGGCACCCCGAGGTCGGCGAGATCGAGGTGCACTGCCAGGCGCTCTTCACCGAGGACCAGTCGCAGGTGCTGCTCGTGCTCACCCCCGTGCCCGGGTCGGGCGCCGCCGAGGCGCTCGGGCTGCTCGGCGTCGTGGGGGAGCAGCGGTTCAGCCGGTCGTGAGCCGGACGCCCTCCCAGCGCGGGCCGTGCGCCGTGATCGTCAGGCGGCGCGGCTCGTCGGCGACGTCGTCGGGGTCGGTGTCGGAGTCGGAATCGGCGAGGCCGTCGGGGTCGGGGAGGCCCTCGGGGTCGCGGCCGTCGTCGCCGTGCCCGCCTCCCGCTCCCGTCGGGCGCTCGATCACGACGTCGAGCCACGACTCCGCCACGCCGTCGAGCAGCCCGGCGCCCCACTCGACGACGACGACCGCCCCCTCGTAGTCGAGGTCGAGGTCGTCGAGCTCGTCGGCGCCGCCCAGCCGGTACGCGTCGACGTGCACGAGCGGCACGCCCGAGGCCGTCGGGTGCGTGCGCGCGAGGACGAACGTGGGGCTCGCCACCTGGCCGCGCACCTGCAGCCCGGCGCCGAGGCCGCGGGTCAGCGTGGTCTTGCCGGCGCCCAGCGGCCCCGTCAGCACCAGCAGGTCGCCGGCCCGCAGCAGCCCGGCGAGCCGGCGGCCGAGCGCCTCCGTCGCCTCGGTGTCGGCGAGGTCGCCGGCGAACAGCACCCGGCCCGCAGGAGGCGGCGGCACGGTCACGAGGACGCCCCGGCGGCCGCCCCGTCGGGCGCCGTCGCGGTCGCACCAGAGTCGACTCCCCCGCCGGTCCTGCCGAGGTAGTGCCGCGGCACGCGCGCGCCGATGCGGCAGGAGACCTCCTCCGGGATGCTGTCGGTCAGGTCGGCCCACTCGCCGATGGTGAGCTCGCCGTCGTCGCCGGGGCCGAAGAGCAGCACCTCGTCGCCGACCTCGACCTCGTCGTCGCCGACGTCGACGAGGAACTGGTCCATCGCGACGCGGCCTACGATCGGGTACCGCCGGCCGTGGATCGTCACCTGTGCCCGCTGCTGCGCACGCCGGCTCACGCCGTCGGCGTAGCCCAGGGGCACGAGGGCGAGCGTGGTGTCGCGCTCGGCCCGCCAGGTGTAGTCGTACGAGACGCCGGTGCCGGCCGCGACGCGCTTGACGCGCACCACGCGGGCGCCGAGGGTCAGCACGGGGCGGAGCCCGCGGTCGGCGGCGGTCACGCCCTCCGTGACGGGGTTGCCGTAGCCGTTCGAGCCCATGCGGACCATGTCGAAGCGCCGCTCGGGGTGCTCCATGCCCGCCGAGCTCGACGACATGTGGCGCTTCTCGAACGTCGCGCCCAGCGCCTCCGCGTCCTCGAGCGCCCTGCGGAACACGAGGGAGGCGGCGTGGTCGTCGGCCTCGCTCGTCTCGGACACGTGCGAGAACGCGCCGCGCAGCCGCACCGTGCCCTCGTCGCGCAGCTCGACGGCGCGCGCGACGAAGGCGGGCCAGTCGGCGGGCAGGCAGCCCTCGCGGTGCAGCCCGGTGTCGATCGTGAGGTGGACGAGGGCCTCGTGGTCCGGGCCCGCCGCCCGGGCGGCGGCGGCGAACGACTCGAGCTGCTCGAGGGTCGAGACCCCGAGGTCGACCCGGAGCCGCACGGCGGCGTCCCAGTCCTCGTCGGGGCCGAGCTGCCAGGCGAAGAACGACGCCTCGTCGCCGACGCCCGCCCGGCGCATCTCGTACGCGGGCTGCGGCTCGACCGTGCCGAACCAGCGGATCCCGGCGGCGAGCGCCTCGGGCACGATCACCTCGGCGCCCAGCGAGTAGGCGTCGGCCTTGACGATCGCGAGCACCTCGACCGGCGCCATGCGCTCGATCAGCGAGGTCAGGTTCGCCCGGTAGGCGGCCAGGTCGATCGTCGCGCGGCGCATCCAGGCCGTCATGCGGTGCTCCTCGGGAGTCGTGCGGAGAGCGAGGCGACGACGTCCCAGGTGATGCTGCCGGAGGCGCGGGCCCAGTCGTCGGCGCCCTGTCGCCCGAGCGCCGGGTCGCCGAACACGACGACCTCGTCGCCGACCTCGACCGGGTCGTCTCCGACGTCGATCACGAGGGCGTTCATGGCGATGCGCCCGCGCACGCGGTAGGTGCGCTGGCCGATCGTCACCGACGCGCGGTCGCTCGCGGCGCGGTCGATCCCGTCCGAGTAGCCGACCGGGACGACGGCGATGGTGGTGTCGCGCTCGGGCCGGAACAGGTACCCGTACGAGACGCCCTCGCCGGCGGGGACGCGCTTGGTCGACGTCACGGGCGCCGTCATCGTCAGGGCAGGCCGGAGACCCAGGTCTGCCGAGGTGCGGTCGGGGAACGGGCTCAGTCCGTAGGCCGCCAGCCCGAGACGCACCATCGTGGTGTGGGAGCCCTCGTAGTGCAGGGCCGCCGCCGACGCCGCGAGGTGCCGGAGCGGCGGCTCGACGCCCCGCTCGCCGAGGGCGGCGGAGGCACGGAGGAAGGAGGCGAGCTGCAGCCCGTCCTCCTCGGGCGACGTGTTCGAGAGGTGGCTCATCAGCCCCTCGACGGGCAGCACGTCGCGCAGCTCGGCGGCCCGGTCGAACAGGGCGGGCCACTCGGACTCGACGGCCCCGTTGCGGCTGAGCCCGGTGTCGACGCAGAGGTGGACGGCGCGGACGCCCGCCGCCGCGGCCGCCTCGAGCTGCGCGAGGTCGGAGACCGCGGGCGTCACGTCGTGCCGGGCCGCCTGCTCGAACGTCTCGCCGGGCGCGTGCAGCCAGGCGAGCACCGGCGTCGTGATGCCCGCGCGGCGGAGCTCGAGGGCCTCGTCGAGGTCGGCGACGCCGAGCCAGTCGACGCCGGCGGCGGCGAAGGCCCGGGCGCTCTCGACGGCGCCGTGCCCGTAGGCGTTCGCCTTGACGACGACCATCACGAGGGCGGAGCCCGCCCTCTCGCGGAGCACCCCGACGTTGTGGGCGAGGGCCGCCGTGTCGACGGCGAGCCGGACGTCCTGCGTCACGCGACCACCGCCTCCTCGTCCGACGAGCGCGCCGAGCGCGCCGACGGCTCCTGGCCGGGCTCGGGCCCCTCGGCGACGACGTACGCGACGGCGACGCCGCCGTCGTGGCTGAGCGACAGGTGGAGGCGCGTCACGCCCCGCGAGTCGGCCAGCGACCGCGCTCCCCCGGCGAGCACGAGGCTCGGCGCCCCGTCGGGGTCCGACTCGACGACGACGTCGTGCCAGCGCACCCCGGCCGAGCCGCCCAGGGCCTTGATGAGCGCCTCCTTGGCGGCGAAGCGGGCCGCCAGCGACTCGACGCGACGGGGCGAGCCGTCACGCAGCACCAGCTCGGCCTCGCCGAACAGGCGGGTGCGCAGGGCCGGCGTGCGGTCGAGCGAGCCCTCGAAGCGGTCCAGGTCGACCACGTCGACCCCGATGCCCACGATCACGATCTGCGGGGGTGCGTCATCGGCGGCCCGCTACTCGACGGTGACCGACTTGGCGAGGTTGCGCGGCTGGTCGACGTCCAGGCCCTTGGCCGCGGCGAGCTCCATCCCGAAGACGTGCAACGGCACGACGGCGAGCAACGACTCGAAGAGCGGCGCGGCGAGCGGGATGTGCAGCACCTCGTCGGCGAAGGGCAGCACCGCGGCGTCGCCCTCCTCGGCGATCGCGATGACGCGGGCACCTCGGGCGCGGATCTCCTGGATGTTCGAGACGACCTTCGGGTGCAGCGAGCGCGGGTCGCGGGGCGACGGCACGATCACGAAGACGATCTGGCCGGGCTCGATCAGCGCGATCGGGCCGTGCTTCAGCTCGCCGGCGGCGAAGCCCTCGGCGTGGATGTACGCGAGCTCCTTGAGCTTGAGTGCGCCCTCGAGGGCGATCGGGTAGCCCACGTGGCGGCCGAGGAACAGCACCGACCGCGTGTCGGCCATCCAGCCCGCCAGGGTGCGGATGCGCTCGGACGACTCGAGCACGCGCTCGATCTTCTCCGGGATGGCCTGGAGGTCGGTGACCTGCGCGGCGATCTCGTCGGTGCTGAGCGTGCCGCGCAGCTTCGCGAGGTGCAGCCCGAGCAGGAACAGGGCCGTGCCCTGGGCGACGAACGCCTTGGTCGACGCGACGGCGACCTCGGGGCCGGCGTGCGTGTAGATGACCGCGTCGGACTCGCGCGGGATGGTCGAGCCCTGCGTGTTGCAGATCGACAGGACCTGCGCGCCCTGCTCACGGGCGTACTTGACGGCCATGAGCGTGTCCATGGTCTCGCCGGACTGGCTGATCGAGACGACCAGCGTCTTCCCGTCGAGCACGGGGTCGCGGTAGCGGAACTCGTGGGCGAGCTCGACCTCGACGGGCACGCGGGCCCACTGCTCGATGGCGTACTTGCCGAGGATGCCGGCGTAGGCGGCGGTGCCGCAGGCGATGACGATGACGCGGTCCACCGTCGCGAGCCGGTCGGCGACGCCGTCGAGCTCGCGGAGGGAGACGACGCCGCCCGACACGCGGCCGAGCAGGGTCTTCGCGACGGCCTCGGGCTCCTCGCTGATCTCCTTCGCCATGAAGCTGGACCAGCCGCCCTTGTCGGCGGCCGAGGCGTCCCAGTCGATCTCGAACTCGCTCGTCTCGACGGGTGCGCCGTCGAAGTCGACGACCTCGACCGAGTCGGGGCGGATGGTGACCAGCTGGTCCTGGCCGATCGACATGGCGCGACGGGTGTGCGCGACGAACGCCGCGACGTCGCTGCCGAGGAAGTTCTCGCCGTCGCCGAGCCCGATCACGAGCGGCGAGTTGCGGCGGGCCCCGACGACGACGCCCGGCTGGTCCGCGTGCACGACGAGCAGGGTGAAGGCGCCGTCGAGGGTGGCGACGACGGTGCGCAGGGCCTCGGCCAGGTCGCCGGTGGCGCGGTAGGCGCGGGCCACGAGGTGCGCCGCGACCTCGGAGTCGGTCTCGCTGAGGAACTCGACGCCCTCGGCGAGCAGCTCGGCCTTGAGCTCGGAGAAGTTCTCGATGATGCCGTTGTGGATGAGCGCCAGCTTGCCGTCGTCGGCGAGGTGCGGGTGCGCGTTCTCGTCGGTCGGGCCGCCGTGCGTCGCCCAGCGGGTGTGGCCGATGCCGGTCTGGCCGTCGCGCAGGGGGTCGGCCTCGAGGTCGTCGACCAGCACCTGGAGCTTGCCGGCCTTCTTGCGGCTGTCGAGCGCGCCGTCCGCGCCGATCACCGCGACCCCGGCCGAGTCGTAGCCGCGGTACTCGAGCCGCTTCAGGCCGCCCAGCAGCACCTCGACGCTCTTCTCACCGGCTCCGGCAGAGCCCACGTATCCCACGATTCCACACATGCAGACGATCCTAGGGCGTCGGCACTGGTCGGTCGGCGAGGCCCCCGGGCGTGGCCCGGCGAGGCGTCGCGAGACGACCCGACGAGCCCCCACGAGACGGCACGGTCGGCCCCGGTGCACGCCCGCGTGCGCCGAGCGGCTGACCGGGTAGCCTCGGGCCCATGGCCGACGCGAGCTCCCCGACGACCCACGCGACGCCGTTCGTCGAGATCCACCGCGACGCCTGGGCCGACCTCGCCCCGGCGACGCGCCTCCCGCTGACCGAGACGGAGATCGTGCAGCTCCGCGGCCTCGGCGACCGGCTGGACATGCGCGAGGTGCAGGACGTCTACGTGCCGCTCAGCCGCCTCCTCAACCTCTACGCCGCCGGCGCACGCAACCTGCACCGGGCCACCAGCGACTTCCTGGGCGAGCGGGCGCAGCGCACCCCGTTCGTGATCGGCGTCGCGGGCTCGGTGGCCGTCGGCAAGTCGACCGTCGCGCGCCTCCTGCGCGAGCTCCTGAGCCGCTGGGACGACACGCCCCGCGTCGAGCTCGTCACCACCGACGGGTTCCTCTACCCGAACGCCGAGCTCGAGCGCCGCGGCATCATGGACCGCAAGGGGTTCCCCGAGTCGTACGACCGCCGGCACCTGCTTCGCTTCGTCTCGCAGGTCAAGAGCGGTGCAGAAGAGGTGCGGGCGCCCTTCTACTCGCACACGAGCTACGACATCATGCCGGGGGCCGAGGTGGTCGTGCGGCGGCCCGACATCCTGATCGTCGAGGGCCTCAACGTGCTGCAGCCCCCCGTCGCGGGGCGGCTCGCGCTGAGCGACCTCTTCGACTTCACCGTCTACGTCGACGCCCGCACGAGCGACATCGAGAGCTGGTTCGTCGACCGGTTCCTCGCGCTGCAGAAGAGCGCCTTCACGCAGGAGCGCTCGTTCTTCCACCGGTTCGCCGACATGGACGAGGCCGAGGCCAGGGCCTTCGCCTCGACCGTGTGGCGCTCGGTGAACGAGCCCAACCTGATCGAGAACGTCCTCCCGACGCGGTCGCGCGCCACGCTCGTGCTCCGCAAGGCCGCCGACCACAAGGTCAGCTCGGTCCTGCTCCGCAAGATCTAGGCCCGAGGAGGCGCGGGCCGGCAACCTGGCCCGCCGCCGGTCGTCACACCGGCAGGAACGACACCACGGTCAGCAACGCGACGAAGGCCACGACGGCGCCGATCGCGACCGCGTTGAGGCGCTCGTGCTCGACCATGATGGCCACGTACTCGCGGAGGAAGGCGCTCGGCACGTAGTACGCGGCCGTCGGCGAGCCGACCACCTGGGCGTCGCTGCCGACCGCCCTGGCGAGCAGGGCGGCACGGAGCACGTGGTAGTCGTTGGTGACGACGAGCGTGCTGCCCCCGCGACCTGCCGCGTGCTGCACCTCGCGCGAGAGCACGAGGTTCTCGCGGGTGCTGGTGGACGCGGTCTCGGGGTGCACGTCGGCCGGGTCGGCTCCCTGGGCCAGCAGGTACTCGGCCATGGCCTCGCCCTCCGGCCGCGGCTCGTCGGAGCCCTGCCCGCCGGACGGCACCAGGATCGGTCGCGCCGTGCCGACCGGCACCGACCGGTAGATCGCGAGGGCCTTGTCGAGCCGGCTGCGCAGCAGCGGGGGCACCTCGCCGCGGATGAGCCCGGAGCCGAGCACGACCAGCGCGTCGGGACGGTCCGTGTGGCGGTACCGGCTGTAGACGAGCGAGTAGAGCCCGAAGGCCGCGAAGGTGGCGGCGGCGTAGAGGCAGGCCAGGAAGACGAGGACGCCGAGCGACACGAGCACCGTGACGAGGCCCGACGGCAGCGCCGTCCTCGCGGGGAGGAAGACGAGCAGCACGGCGGCGGTCGGCAGGGCGACCAGTGCCAGCCCGGCCAGCAGCGACAGCAGGTTGCCGAGGCTGCGCCCCTCGAGGCGCAGCATCGTGACCCCGTTGGCCACCAGGAACACGGCCAGGACGAGGATCAGGACGCCCGCGAGCCCGAAGCCGAGGAAGACGACCAGCTGGAGCAGCGCGCTGGCGGCCGCCAGCTCGAGCACCCCTGCGAGCAACAGCGAACCGAGCGCCCCGACGAGGAAGACCCCGTTGCGCAGCCGCCGGGCGTCGCGGCGCCGGCTCACGACGTAGAGGATCCCGAAGACGGCGGCCGGCACGAGGAACGTCATGCGCCCATCGTGCCCGACCAGCGGTGGCGCGGCACGATGCGCGTGCCGTCCGAGCGGTCGCTAGAGGGCGAGCCGCTCGCGGACGACGTCGGCGAGCGCGTGCGCGACGCGGTCGGCGGTCTCCTGGTCGGCGGCCTCGACCATGACCCGGACGACGGGCTCCGTGCCCGACGGGCGGAGCAGCACGCGACCCGAGTCGCCGAGCTCGCGCTCGAAGGCGGCGACGGCCTCGGCGACGCCCTCGTCGCCCGCCAGGCGCTCGCGGTCGACGCCCTTCACGTTGATCAGGATCTGGGGGAAGACCGTCATGACCTGGGCCAGCTCGGCGAGGGTCTTGCCGGTCTCGGCCATGCGCGCCACGAGCGAGAGGCCCGTGAGGATGCCGTCGCCGGTCGTCGCGTAGTCGCTGAAGACGATGTGGCCGGACTGCTCGCCGCCGAGCGTGAAGCCGTGCTCGTTCATGTCCTCGAGCACGTAGCGGTCGCCGACGCGCGTCTGGCGGACGGTGATGCCGTGGTCGCCCATGGCCCGGATGAGCCCGAGGTTGCTCATGACCGTGGCGACGAGCGTGTCCTTCGCCAGCTTGCCGTGTTCCTTCTGGGCGACGGCGATGATCGCCATGATCTGGTCGCCGTCGACGACCGCGCCGGTGGCGTCGACCGCGAGGCACCGGTCGGAGTCGCCGTCGTGGGCGATGCCGACGTCGGCGCCGTGCTCGAGCACGGCGGCGGCCAGGTTGTCGAGGTGGGTCGAGCCCACGCCGTCGTTGATGTTCATGCCGTCGGGGTCGGCCCCGATCAGGGTGATCCTGGCGCCGGCGTCGGTGAAGACCTCGGGCGACACGGCCGACGCCGCGCCGTGGGCGCAGTCGAGCACGACGTGGATGCCGTCGAGCCGGTTCGGCAGGGCGCCGAGGAGATGGAGGACGTACCTGTCCTCGGCGTCGGCGAACCGGCGGATGCGACCGACGTCGCCGCCGACCGGCATCAGCTGCGGCTCGCTCATGGCGGCCTCGATGCGGTCCTCGACCTCGTCGGGCAGCTTCGTGCCGCCGAACGCGAAGAACTTGATCCCGTTGTCGGGCGCGGGGTTGTGCGAGGCGCTGATCATCACGCCGAAGTCGGCGCCGATGTCGTCGACGAGGAACGCCGCCGCGGGGGTCGGGATGACCCCTGCGTCGAGCACGTCGACGCCGGAGCTGGCCAGGCCCGCCGAGACGGCGGCGGTGATGAACTCCCCCGAGATGCGGGGGTCACGAGCGACGACGGCCACCGGCCGTCGGCCCTCGGCACGACGCGCCTCGGCGTGGTGTCCCTTGGTGAGCACCACCGCGCTCGCCTGGGCGAGGCCCAGGGCGAGCGCGGCGGTCAGCTCACGGTTGGCAAGTCCCCGAACGCCGTCGGTACCGAAGAGTCGCGACATCGCGGACCTGCCCCTCGTGGTTCTTAGCGCTTCGAGAACTGCGAGGCCTTGCGGGCCTTCTTGAGACCGGCCTTCTTGCGCTCGATGACGCGGGCGTCGCGGGTGAGGAAGCCGGCCTTCTTGAGCGTGGCGCGGTTGTTCTCGCGGTCGATCTCGTTCAGCGTGCGGGCGATGGCGAGACGCAGGGCGCCCGCCTGGCCCGAGGGGCCGCCGCCGGTGACCTTGACGGTGACGTCGTAGGCGCCGAGCAGGTCGAGCACCTTGAACGGGTCGTTGATCAGCTGCTGGTGCAGCTTGTTCGGGAAGTACTCCTCGAGGGTGCGTCCGTTGACCACGAAGGTGCCGGTGCCGGGCACGAGGCGCGCACGGGCGATGGCCTCCTTGCGGCGGCCGACGGCCGAGCCGGAGACGTTCAGGACGGCGCGGGGCGTCGCCTGGGCCTCGGGAGCCGAGCTCTCGGTGGTGAAGCTCTCGGGAGCCTGGTCGATGGAATCTGCGATCTGAGCCACTGTGTGGGGGTCCTTAAGTCTGAAGGCGGACGCTACTGGGCGACCTGGTCGAGGGTGTAAACCGTGGGCTGCTGAGCAGCGTGGGGGTGCTCGGCACCCGCGTACACCTTCAGCTTCTTGATCTGGGCACGGCCCAGCGAGTTCTTCGGCAGCATGCCGCGGATGGCCTTCTCGACGGCACGCGTCGGGTGCTTCTCGACCATCTCGGAGTAGGTCGTCGCCGTCAGGCCGCCCGGGTAGCCCGAGTGGCGGTAGTAGAGCTTCTCGGCCAGCTTGGAGCCGGTGAGGGCCACCTTGTCGGCGTTGATGACGATGACGAAGTCGCCCATGTCCATGTGGGGGGCGAAGGTCGCCTTGTGCTTGCCGCGCAGCAGGGCTGCCACGTGCGAGGCCAGACGGCCGAGGACGACGTCGTTCGCGTCGATGATCAGCCACTGCGGCTGGACGTCAGCCGGCTTGGGGGAGAAAGTGCGCGTCACAGTAGTGCTGCTTCCTGGTCGAGGTGAGGTGTCCGTGAATCCCGCTCCGTTGCCGTTGTCGCGACGATGTCGCGAGAACGAGTCAGGTGGAGGGCTCAACTTCGGGCGCCGCGCGCAGTTGCGCAGGCACCAAGGGTCGACGATACCCGACACGCCCGGAGGCGTCAAACGGTCGCGCCCGGCCGACCCGGCCGGCGGACCGCTCCCTCGTCAGGAGGCACCGAGCGAGGAGAGCGCGTCGCCGTCGAGCCGGAAGGTGGTCCACTCGTCCATCGACGAGGCGCCGAGCGACCGGTAGAAGCCGATCGAGGGCTCGTTCCAGTCGAGGACCGCCCACTCGACCCTGGCCAGCCCCCTGGCCACCGCCTCCTGCGCCAGCCTCGCCAGCAGGGCCCGGCCGTGGCCGGCGCCCCGGTGCTGCGGCGCGACGTACAGGTCCTCGAGGTGGATGCCGTGGACGCCCTCCCAGGTCGAGAAGGTGAGGAACCAGATCGCGAGGCCCGCCAGCTCGCCCGGCTCGTCGCCGTCTACCACGAAGGCGAAGACGGCGGGCGCCTCGCCGAAGAGCGCGCGCTCGAGGTCGGCCTCGGTCGTCTTGACGGCGTCCGGCTCCTCCTCGTAGACCGCGAGCTCGACGATCAGGCGCAGCAGCTCGGGGACGTCGGACGGGGCAGCGGGGCGGGGAGCGCTCATCCGTCGAGGCTAGCGGCCGACCTCTTCACCTGCGTGAGCACGACGCGCGCCGCGACCTCGTCGTCGGGCGGGTAGCCCACCTCGACCATGGTCAGGCCCGTCGCCGGGACCACGCGGAACTCGCCGTTGCGCGCGGCCTCGCGGCGCACGCCGACGGCCCGGTGCTCGGGCATCGCGCCCTCCCCCACCGCGACGCAGGCGCCGACGAGGTTGCGCACGAGGTTGTGGCAGAAGGCGTCGGCCTGCACGGTCGCGACGAGCACGCCGTCGGCGTCGCGCCTCCAGGTGAAGTGCTGGAGCTCGCGGATGGTGGTCGCGTAGTCGCGGTGCCGGCAGTAGGCGGCCCAGTCGTGCAGCCCCACGAGGCCCGCGGCCGTCGCGCTCATCAGGTCGAGGTCGAGCAGGTGGTCGTACCAGAGCGTGTGGCTGCGCCTCGTCGGGTCGCGCTCGGCCCCGCGGTCGGCGATGCGGTACTCGTAGCGCCGCCAGAGCGCGCCGAAGCGCGCGTGGAAGCCAGGAGGCGCGAGTCGCGCCCCGGAGACGACGATCTCGTCCGAGGAGCCGGCCAGCCCGTTCAGGCGCCGGGCCAGGACGGTCGGGGCGTCGAGCGGCGACCGGTCGACCATGCCGCGGTGCGGCCGCTGCAGCTGGGCGATCTGCTCGTCCGTCAGGTCGAGGTGCACCACCTGGCCGCGCGCGTGGACGCCGGCGTCGGTGCGGCCGGCGACCGTGACGGTCGGGACATGCTCGTGACGGCCGAAGAGCGTGCGGAGCGCCGCCTCCATCTCGCCCTGGACCGTGCGCCGGCCGGGCTGCTCGCTCCAGCCCGAGAACGCGGTGCCGTCGTAGGCCACGGTCAGCCGCACCCGGGTCAGGCCCGCCTGCACGAAGGCCGGGTCGTCGAGGGCCGGGGCGTTCGTCACAGGGTCGATCCTACGGGGACCGGGGCGCGCCTCCTCGTCGCCCTCCCCCGCGGACGACGACGACCGCGGCACGGTCTCCCGTGTCGCGGCCGTCGATCGGCGAGGGGCGTCAGGCCCCCGAGGAGGTGCGGCGCCGGCGGACGAGGAGGGTCCCGCCCGCGGTCAGCAGCCCGAGCGCCAGCGCGACCCACGCCGCGACGGAGTCCGAGCCGGTGAAGGCGAGCCCGTCGGCGGTCGTCGAGCCCTGGCCCGCGGGGACGGTGCCGCCGGGGGCTGCGGGCGCCGCCGGGTCGGCCGGCGGGCCGGGCTGGGCAGGCGCGTCGGGGTCGATCGGCTGCGTCGGGTCGGTCGGCTCGATCACGTCGGCGAGCAGGTCGACGCCCACGACGACGGGGTCGTGGTCGCTCGACCGGAACTGGTCGGGCTGCCAGAGCGGCCTCACGTTGTTGTTGAAGCGGCTGTACTCCAGGCCGATGCCCTCGCCCGAGTTGATGTTCCAGATGTCCACGCCCGTGACGACCTCAGCCGCTGCCGGCGAGGCGAGCACGTGGTCGAGCGAGCCGCTGAGCCCGCTGAACACGTAGCTGTACTCGTCCGTCTCCGTCGAGCCGAGGTCGACGTAGCCGGCGGCCCTGAGCACCTCGATCGGGTCCTCCATGCTGTAGGCGTTGAAGTCGCCCAGCAGGAACACCTTGTCGGTGCCGGCCGCGGCCTCACGCTCGGCGGCGAAGGCGACCAGGGCGTTCGCCTGGTTGATGCGCGAGCCGTTCGACCCGCCCTGGCCGTCCCCTGCGTCGGCGTCCGGACCGGTGCCGCCGCTCTTCGACTTGAAGTGGTTCGCGATCGCGACGAAGGTCGACCCGGCGTCGCCGCCGACGGGGCGGAACGCCTGCGACAGGGGCTGCCGGGCGTTGCTGAACGCTGCGGAGCCCACCAGGATGGTCGACTCGCCGACCGGCTCGACGACGGCCTTCTTGTAGATGAAGGCCAGACGGATGACGTCGGGGTTCGCCGGCTGGACCGCGGGCGAGCGCGGGTAGTCCCAGACGGCTCCGCCGGCAGCGTCGTTCAGGGCTGCCACCAGGATGCGGAGGGCCTCGTCGCGGTCCTTGCCGAAGCGGGCCGAGTTCTCGATCTCCTCGAGCGAGACCACGTCGGCGCCGAGGGCGTTGATCGCCGTGACGATCTTGACCTGCTGGCGTGCCAGGCTCTCGGCGTTCGCGGCGCCGCGGGCGTCGCAGCCGCTGTTCACCGTCAGCGGAGCACCCGCACGGTCGCGGTAGAACGTGCAGCCCGGGATCGAGTCGCCCGTCGTGGTGAAGTAGTTCAACACGTTGAAGCTGGCCAGCTTCACGTCGCCCCCCACCTCGAGCGGGGCATCCGTCCGGATGTCCTCGAAGGTGACCGGGAGGTCGGCGTACGGGGTCTCGCCCGTCACCGTGGTGGTGGGCTGGTACTTCCACACGCCGTTCCGGTACTCGAGGACGACGGGCTTCGTGAACGCGACCGCTGCGCCCACCGTCACCGGGTCCTCGTTCGAGAGGTACGACACGGGCGCCGACTGGTTCGTGAAGAAGGCCGTCGACTGCCCGTCGTCGAGCGTGACGGCGCGCGCGGCGTTGTCGGCCGCGACGGCCGCGGCCTCGGCGCTGCCCGGCAGGGCGACCTCGGTCGGCTGGATCAGCGGACGGTCGCCGACGGCCAGCTTCACCTCACCGTACTGGTTCGTCGTGTACGTGTCGGTGACCGTGAACCCGCCCTGGGGCAGCACGAGCATGCTCTCGAGCGACTCGCGCTGCGCGTCGGTCGCGGGGAAGCCGAGGGTCGCCGGCAGCGGGGCGACGGCGGGCTCGTCGAGCACCGTCAGCGAGGTGGCGCCGGTGACGACCACCTGCGTCAGGCCGTTGAACTCCGTGACGCCGCCCACGACCTCGACGTGGTCGCCCAGCTCGACCGAGCCGACGGTCGACGCCGAGTAGACGAAGACGGCGTCGGAAGCGAGGTGCGTGCCGAGGTCGAGCGCGCCGCCGGTGCCCGGCGTCTGGATGACGTAGCCGTTGAGCCCGCCGGTCGGGTAGGTCGCGGTGACGACGCCGCGTGTGGTCACGGTGAGGCCGGCCCACGGGCTGACGTCGGTCGTGCCCTGCAGCTCGGCGATCGTGACGTCGGCCTCGCTGACCGGGTCGGGGACGGGCACCGGGTCGGTGGGCGTCGTGCCGCCTCCCCCGGAGTTCTGCGGCGTGACCTGCGACTGCTGCGTGAAGTCGGCCGAGTTGACGTCGGTGTCGGCGAAGTCGGTGCGCACGTAGGAGGTGGGGGTCCCGTTGCCGGAGCCGAGCTCGGCCGCGCTCGTCTCGAACACCGACGCCAGGCCCCAGCCGAGGGCGTCGACGACCCCGGGCGTGGTGGACGACACGGAGCCGGCGGGCAGCGTCAGCGGCGTGGCCGCGTTCGACAGGACCAGCACGCCGCTCGCGCCGGCCGGGTTGAGGGTCGTGACCGCGTCGGGCGTCGGCAGCGCGGCACCGGTGGAGCCGTTCGAGGACATCTGCACGAGGTAGTGGCCACCGGGAGCGATCGCGCCCGAGAGGTCCGCCGCGGTGAAGGCGCCGGTGCCGGTCGCGGAGCGGTACTGGAGGGACCAGCCCGCCAGCGACACGGAGGCGGTGGTCGGGTTGTACAGCTCGGCGAACTTGTTCGTGTACGGGGCGTTCGCGCTGCCGCCCTTGGCGTACACCTCCGCGATGACGACGCCGGCGTCGCCGGGAGCCGCGGAGGCGGCGGCGGCGGGGACGAGAGGACCGAGCAGGACGGCGAGACCGGCCACCAGGGCGACCGCCCTCGGGGTGGTGTGTCGGGGTCGGGGTGACATGAGTTCCTTCGGCAGGGAGAACGGGACCCTGTGACCCTAGGCGCGCCGCCGGCCCGGCTGGTTTCCGTCACGTGTCGCCTAGGTGAACGACACCTGTTCGGGGGACGTCGCCTGTCGGCACGACGCCCCACCAGCGGGGCGGCCTGGGGCCGAGAACGACGGAGGGCCCGTCACCTCGCGGTGACGGGCCCCCTGCCGGTGGTGCTCGTGACTACTTGTCGTCCGACTTCACGTCGTCCGACTTCGCGGCGGCGTCGGTCTCGACCTCGTCGGCGGCAGCCGTCTCGGTCTCGGCCTCGACGGGCTCGCTCTGCTCGACCGTCTCGGTCTCGTCGACGGGGGCCTCGGCGGGCTCCTCGACGGGCGCGGCGGCCGGCGTGGCCTTCGAGCTCGACGACGACTTGACCTTGGGGGTGACGGGCTCGAGCACGAGCTCGATCGACACCATCGAGGCGTTGTCGCCCTTGCGGAAGCCGAGCTTCGTGATGCGGGTGTAGCCGCCCTCACGGTTCTCGACGAGCGGCGCGATCTCGGTGAAGAGGATGTGCGCGGCGTCCTTGTTGTTGCGCAGCGTCTGCATCGCACGACGACGCGACGCGAGGTCGCCCCGCTTCGCGAAGGTGACGAGGCGCTCGGCGACGGGACGGAGGCGCTTGGCCTTCGTCTCGGTCGTCTTGATGCTCTTGTGCTCGAAGAGCGATGCGGCGAGGTTCGCGAGCATCAGACGCTCGTGAGCCGGTCCGCCTCCGAGGCGGGGACCCTTGGTGGGCTTGGGCATGATCGTTGGTTCCTAGCTGTCGAAGATGGAGGGCGTCGGGAGACGAGACCTAGTTGGTCTCTTCCTCGTCGTAGCCGCTGTAGAAGTGGGCTCCGTCGAACCCGGGGACCGTGTCCTTGAGCGAGAGACCCAGCTCGACGAGCTTGTCCTTCACCTCGTCGACCGACTTCTGACCGAAGTTGCGGATGTTCATGAGCTGCGTCTCCGAGAGGGCGACGAGCTCGGACACCGTGTTGATGCCCTCGCGCTTCAGGCAGTTGTAGCTGCGCACCGACAGGTCGAGGTCCTCGATCGGCGTCTGCAGCTCGCTGGAGAGGACGGCGTCGACCGGCGCGGGGCCGATCTCGATGCCCTCGGCGGCGGTGTTGAGCTCGCGTGCCAGGCCGAACAGCTCGGTCAGCGTGCGACCGGCCGACGCGATGGCGTCGCGCGGCGTGATCGCGGGCTTCGTCTCGACGTCGACGACGAGGCGGTCGAAGTCGGTGCGCTCACCGGCACGAGTCGCCTCGACGCGGTAGGTGACCTTGAGGACGGGCGAGTAGATCGAGTCGATCGGGATCTGACCGGCCTCGCTGAACTCGGCGCGGTTCTGCACGGCCGAGACGTAGCCGCGGCCACGCTCGATCGTCAGCTCGAGCTCGAACTTCGCCTTGTCGTTGAGCGTGGCGATGACGAGCTCGGGGTTGTGGATCTCGACGCCGGCCGGAGCCGAGATGTCGGCGGCCGTGACCTGGCCCGCGCCCTGCTTGCGCAGGTAGGCCGTGATGGGCTCGTCGTGCTCGCTCGAGACGACGAGCTGCTTGATGTTGAGGATGACCTCGGTCACGTCCTCCTTCACGCCGGGGACGGTCGTGAACTCGTGCAGCACGCCGTCGATCCGGATGCTGGTGACGGCCGCGCCGGGGATCGACGACAGGAGCGTGCGACGCAGCGAGTTGCCGAGGGTGTAGCCGAAGCCGGGCTCGAGGGGCTCGATCGCGAAACGCGAGCGGAACTCCGAGATGTTCTCCTCGGTGAGGGTGGGGCGCTGTGCAATGAGCACTGTGGGTTCCTTTCGGCGGAGAGTCCGCTATATGACTCTCGGCGGTACGACAGGGTGGCTGGCCCGTCGGTCTCTTGAGTTGTGGGCGCCCCGTGCGAGGGACGCAGGAGGCGGTGGTGACGCGGTCGAGCCCGCCGCGCCTCCTCGCCCCACGAGGGGAGGAGGAGGCACGACGGGCGGCAACTCAGTTAGACGCGACGACGCTTCGGCGGGCGGCAGCCGTTGTGCGCCTGCGGGGTGACGTCGTTGATCGAGCCGACCTCGAGGCCTGCGGCCTGGAGCGAGCGGATCGCGGTCTCGCGACCCGAGCCCGGGCCCTTGACGAAGACGTCGACCTTCTTGACGCCGTGCTCCTGCGCCTGACGCGCAGCCGACTCGGCCGCGAGCTGCGCGGCGAACGGGGTCGACTTGCGCGAGCCCTTGAAGCCGACGGCGCCGGACGAAGCCCAGCTCAGCACGGCACCCGAGGGATCGGTGATCGACACGATGGTGTTGTTGAACGTGCTCTTGATGTGGGCCTGGCCCACGGCGACGTTCTTCTTCTCTTTGCGGCGGGGCTTGCGCGCGGCCGACTTCGGTGCTGCCATTTTGATCTCCTACGAACCTAGAGGCGTACGGCGGGAGCCGGGGCCTAGCGAGCCTTCTTCTTGCCGGCGACGGTGCGCTTCGGGCCCTTGCGGGTACGCGCGTTCGTCTTGGTGCGCTGGCCGCGCACAGGCAGGCCGCGGCGGTGGCGGATGCCCTCGTAGCTGCCGATCTCGACCTTGCGGCGGATGTCGGCGGCGACCTCACGGCGGAGGTCGCCCTCTACCTTGAAGTTGCCCTCGATGTGGTCGCGGAGCAGGACGAGCTGGTCGTCCGTGAGGTCCTTGACGCGGATGTTGCCGTCGATCTCGGTCTCGGCGAGAGTCTTGAGCGCGCGGGTGCGGCCGACTCCGTAGATGTAGGTCAGTGCGACTTCGACGCGCTTGTCACGCGGGATGTCAACGCCTGCTAGACGTGCCATGGTGGCTTCTCCTCAGAGAGTGGTGGAGGTGTGACGCAGCACCGGTGCCCGGGCCTCCGCCCGGGGTGTCCCCCGCCGGACGGCGCGCGGGGCGACGTGTCGACGGGCTCTGGTGCTGCTCGTGGGGTGGTGCTGTGGGGCTCGGGAGCCCCGGCTGCTGCTGACCGCTGTCGCGGTCGAGCGTGGCCGCTGACTAGCCCTGACGCTGCTTGTGACGCGGGTTGCTCTTGCAGATGACCATGACGTTGCCCTTGCGGCGGATCACCTTGCAGTGCTCGCAGATGGGCTTGACGCTGGGGTTGACCTTCATCGTTGTTTCCTTGATCTCGCTGGCTTCGTGCCCCACGGGTGCGCGGGGCCGTTCCTTTCCAGCACGCCCTACTTGTAGCGGTAGACGATCCGGCCGCGGGTCAGGTCGTAGGGGCTCAGCTCGACGATCACACGGTCTTCGGGGAGGATGCGGATGTAGTGCTGACGCATCTTTCCCGAGATGTGGGCGAGAACCTTGTGACCGTTGGTCAGCTCGACGCGGAACATCGCGTTGGGCAGAGCTTCGATCACAGCTCCTTCGATTTCGATGACACCGTCTTTTTTGGCCATGGACTCACAGTCGCTCAGAGTTGGGGGTGTTGGTCGTGCGGGCAGTCGGCGCCCCGGGCACACAGATGTGGCCTGGGAACACCAAAGATCGATCCTAGGTGATGCCGCTACACTTCAGCAACCCGCCCGTCGACCCGACACGCCGAGTCGACGACGAGACGCCGACCAGGAGCTCCGCATGCCCCAGCAGACACGCACGCCCGGCCGCCGAGGCGCCGCCCGTCACGGTCGCCTCCGACGGCGAGGGCCGTTCCGGGCCCTGGTGACCCTCGTGGCCAGCGCACTGGCCGTGCTGCTCGTGAGCGGCGCCTCCTTGGCCGCCATCACCGCCCAGCAGCTCACCTCGTCGGTGACGTCGGTCGCCCTGGACAACGAGACGGCCGCCCCGAAGGAGATCTCGGCCATCCCCGGCGGCGCGAACATCCTCCTGATCGGCAGCGACCAGCGTGATCCCGGCAGCGCGGTGGACGCCGGCGTGGTCGACGGGGTGCGGAACGACGTCAACATCCTCCTGCACCTGTCCGAGGACCAGACCCAGCTCACGGCCGTGAGCTTCCCGCGCGACCTGATGATCGACCGCCCTGCGTGCACCGGCGACGACGGGGCGGCCCATCCGGCCGCCTCGTACCAGCAGTTCAACACCCTCTACGGCGACGGCGGCATCAGCTGCACGGTCGCCGCCGTCGAGAGCATGACGGGGCTGAGCGTCTACTACGCGGGCATGATCACCTTCGACGGCGTCATCGAGATGTCGAACGCTCTAGGCGGGGTCGACGTCTGCGTGACGCAGCGGATCCGCGACACCGACACCGGGCTCGACCTCTCGGCCGGCACCCACTCCCTGCAGGGCAAGGACGCCCTCGAGTTCCTCCGGACGCGCCACGGCGTCGGCGACGGGAGCGACCTCGCCCGCATCAGCTCGCAGCAGGTGTTCCTGTCGTCGATGATGCGCACGATCATCTCCGGCGGCACGCTCGGCAGCCCGACGACGCTCTACAAGCTGGCCTCGGCAGCGCTCGGCAACATGACGCTCTCGTCGTCCCTGAGCTCGCCCGACACGCTGGTGTCGCTCGCGCTCGCGCTGAGGAACCTGACCCCGGCAGACATCGTGTTCGTGCAGTACCCGGTGGTCGACGACCCCGACCAGGCCGGTCGGGTGATCCCCGCCGAGTCGGATGCCGCAGTGCTCGAGGCGGCGCTGCAGGCCGACCAGAAGTTCACGCTCGGCGATGAGGCGGTGGGCCGAGGCTCCACCGTGGACGAGTCGGCCGCGCCCGCACCTGCGCCCGAGACGCCCGCGCCCGAGGCCACCGGAACGACCGGCGCCGACGATGCGGGGACCACCGCACCGACGGAGCCGGCACCGGTCACGACGACACTGCCGTCGACGATCACGGGCCAGACGGCCGCCGAGGCGACCTGCTCGGTCGGGTCCTCGCGGGGCTGAGGCAGGCCCGACCATCGCCCCCACGCGCGGACGACGCACCAACGCGTCTCGTCTCGTCGACTGACGTGGCCTGACGACGCCTCAGGCGACGGGGACGGGCCGGACGCCGAGCGCGGCGAGGCCGGCTGCTCCCCCGTCGTGGGCCGTCGTGACCCAGATTCCGCCTTCGTGGACAGCCACCGAGTGCTCCCAGTGCGCGGCGTCCGAGCCGTCGACCGTGGACACGGTCCAGTCGTCGTCCTGGGTGACCGTGTCGCCGCCTCCTCGCGTGACCATGGGCTCGATGGCGACGACGAGGCCGGACCGCACCGCGGGGCCGCGACCCTTGATCCGGTAGTTGAAGACGGGCGGCTCCTCGTGCATCGACCGGCCGATGCCGTGGCCCGTGTAGTCCTCGACGATGCCGAACTCGCCCCGGGACTCCACGTGGTCCTCGACGGCGTCGCCGACCTCGTTGAGATGGCGGGCCACGGCCAGGGCCGCGATGCCGCGCCAGAGCGCCTCCTCGGTGACCTCGGCGAGGAGCCGCCGCTCGGCCACGAGCTCGGGGCGCGACGGGTCGTCGAGGACGAAGGTCCGAGCGCTGTCGCCGTTCCAGCCGTCGACCTCGGCGCCGCAGTCGACGGAGACGATGTCACCTGCCCGCAGGACGCGATCGCCGGGGATGCCGTGGACGACCTCCTCGTTCACGGAGGCGCAGATCGTGTGCCGGTAGCCCGGGACGAGCATGAAGTTGGGCACGCCTCCGCCTTCGCGGATCGCGCGCTCTGCCACGGCGTCGAGCTCACCGGTGGTGACCCCGGGTCGGATGACGGCAGCGACGGCGTCCAGCGCCTCCGCAGTCAGGACGCCCGGGCGCACCATGAGCCGGAGCTCGTCGGGGGTCTTGTAGATCCCGGGCTTGCGGAACGCCACGTCGGTCAGGACGCGGAGGCGGTGGGCCGGAAGCCGGCGCCCACGAGAGCGTCGTCGATGCGCGAGGCGACCTCGTCGATGGTGCCCAGGCCGTCGACCTCGACGAGCAGGCCGCGGTCGCGATACGTCTCGATCAGGGGAGCGGTCTCGCGGAGGTAGACGTCCTGCCGGTGGCGGATCGCCTCCTCCGTGTCGTCGGAGCGCCCCTGGTCGAGGGCGCGTCGGCGCAGGCGCTCGACGATCTCGTCACGATCGGCGACGAGCTGCACGACGGCCGCGAGGGCCTCGCCGCGACCGGCGAGGAACTCGTCGAGGAACTCGACCTGCTGCACGGTGCGCGGGTAGCCGTCGAGCAGGAACCCCTGCTCGGCGTCCGCCTCCGTCAGGCGGTCGCTGATGAGCTCGTTGGTCAGGCTGTCCGGGACGTAGTCGCCGGCGTCGAGGATCGCCTTGACCTTGAGGCCGAGATCGGTCTCGCCTGCGACGTTGGCCCGGAAGATGTCGCCCGTCGAGATCGCGGGGATGCCGAACGACTCGGCGATGCGCACCGCCTGGGTGCCCTTGCCCGCGCCGGGCGGACCGACGATCAGGAGGCGCGGCGCCGGGACCGACTGTGCACCGGTCATCGGAGGAGCCCCTCGTAGTGACGCTGCTGGAGCTGCGAGTCGATCTGCTTGACCGTCTCGAGGCCCACGCCGACGATGATCAGGATGCTCGCGCCGCCGAAGGGGAAGTTCTGGTTCGCGCCGACGGTGGCGAGGGCGATCAGCGGGATGAGCGCCACGATGCCGAGGTACAACGAGCCGGGCAGGGTGACCCGCGTCAGGACGTAGTCGAGGTACTCGGCCGTCGGACGGCCGGCACGGATGCCGGGGATGAACCCGCCGTACTTCTTCATGTTGTCAGCGACCTCTTCGGGGTTGAAGGTGATCGCGACGTAGAAGTAGGTGAACCCGACGATGAGCGCGAAGTACACGGCCATGTAGAGCGGGTTGTCGCCCGAGGTGAGGTTCGCCTCGACCCACGAGACCCACGCCGCCGGAGCGGTGCCGTCGGTGGGCCGGTTGAACTGGGCGACGAGGGCAGGCAGGTACAGCAGCGACGAGGCGAAGATGACGGGCACGACGCCGGCCATGTTGACCTTGATCGGGATGTAGGTGTTGTTGCCCCCGTACGTCCGCCTGCCGACCATGCGCTTGGCGTACTGGACGGGCACTCGCCGCTGCGACTGCTCGACGAACACGACGGCGGCCATGATGACCAGTCCGACCGCGATGACCATGAGGAAGATCTCGAAGCCGCGGGCCTGGGCGATGCTCCAGAGGGCCGTGGGGAAGCGGGCCGCGATCGACGTGAAGATGAGGAGCGACATGCCGTTGCCGATGCCGCGCTCGGTGATGAGCTCGCCCATCCACATGATGAGGCCGGTGCCGGCGGTCATGGTGATGACCATGAGGAGCACGGCGTACCAGGCGTCGTTCGTGATGAGCTGCTGGCACTCCGCGGCGCCGGAGCCCGCGAAGAGCGTGCCGGAGCGGGCGACGGTGATGAGGGTGGTCGACTGCAGGATGCCCAGCGCGATGGTGAGGTACCGCGTGTACTGGGTCAGCTTGGCCTGGCCGGACTGGCCCTCCTTGTAGAGGGTGTCGAAGTGCGGGATCACCACGCGCAGCAGCTGCACGATGATCGACGACGTGATGTAGGGCATGATGCCCAGCGCGAACACGGACAGCTGCAGCAGTGCGCCGCCGCTGAAGAGGTTCACGAGCTCGTAGAGGCCCGACGTGCCCTGGCTGCCGGCGAGGCAGAGCTGCACGTTCTGGTAGTCCACGAACGGAGCAGGGATGAAGGACCCCAGCCGGAAGAGCGCGATGATGCCGAGCGTGAACCCGATCTTGCGGCGAAGGTCGGGCGTGCGCATGATGCGCGCGACAGCTCTGAACATGGTGGGCCTCCCGGTGTGAAGGATAGACGACTGAAGGGGGTGGCCCTGACGGACCACCCCCTCAGGGCATTACTTGGTGACGGATCCGCCTGCGGCGACGATCTTCTCTTCGGCAGAGCCGGAGACCTTGTCGACCGCGACGGTCAGCGCGACGCTGAGGTCGCCCTGACCCAGGACCTTGACCTTCTCGTTCTTGCGGACGGCGCCCTTGGCGACCAGGTCGACGATGGTGACGTCGCCTCCCTGGGGGTAGAGCTCGCCGAGCTTCTCGAGGTTCACGACCTGGTACTCGACGCGGAACGGGTTCTTGAACCCGCGCAGCTTCGGAGTACGCATGTGCAGCGGCATCTGGCCGCCCTCGAAGCCGACCTTGACCTGGTACCGGGCCTTCTGGCCCTTGGTGCCACGTCCGGCCGTCTTGCCCTTCGAGCCCTCACCGCGTCCGACGCGGGTCTTCGCCTTCTTGGCACCGGGAGCCGGGCGGAGGTGGTGCACCTTGAGCACCTGCGGACGCGCGACGTCCGACGAGCCGGCCGGGGCCGACGTCGTGCTGGACGCCGTCGACGCGGCGGCCTTGTCGGCAGCCGGCTTCTTGGCGGCGGCCTTGGGGGCAGCAGCCTTGGTGGTCGTCGCCTTGGGGGCGGCGGCCTTCTTGGGAGCGGCCTTCGCGGCCGGCTCCTTCTTCTCGTCAGCCATTAGTCAATCTCCTCGACCTTCACGAGGTGAGCGACCACGTTGACGTAGCCACGGTTCTGCTTGGTGTCCTCGCGAACGACCGAGTGGCCGATCCGCTTGAGGCCCAGGCTCCGCAGCGTGTCACGCTGGTTCTGCTTCTCGCTGATTACGGACTTGATCTGGGTCACCTTGAGGTTGGCGGCCATCAGGCACCTGCCTTCTCGGTCGCGGCGGTGCGCGCTGCGTCCTCTGCACGCTGCAGGAACGCCGGCATCACCTGGTCGATGTCGAGGCCACGACGGGCCGCGACGGCACGAGGCTCCTCGAGGAGCTTCAGCGCAGTGACGGTCGCGTGCACGATGTTGATCGTGTTGGACGAGCCGAGCGACTTGCTGAGCACGTCGTGGATGCCGGCGCACTCGAGCACGGCGCGGACGGGACCACCGGCGATGACACCGGTACCGGCCGAGGCCGGACGCAGCATCACGACGCCAGCAGCAGCCTCGCCCTGCACGGGGTGCGGGATGGTGTTGCCGATGCGGGGGACGCGGAAGAAGTTCTTCTTCGCCTCCTCGACGCCCTTGCTGATGGCGGTCGGGACCTCGCGGGCCTTGCCGTAGCCGACGCCGACGAGTCCGTTGCCGTCACCGACGACGACGAGCGCCGTGAAGCTGAAGCGACGACCGCCCTTGACGACCTTGGACACGCGGTTGATGGTGACGACGCGCTCCAGGAACTGGCTCTTGTCGTCACGGTCGCCGCGGCCACGGCCACCGGCGTTGCGGTCTCCGCGGCCCTGACCGCCGCGACGGTCGGTGCGACCGCCTTCGCGGTTGTTGGACTCCGAGCCGGCAGCCGTCTCGACGGGGCGCTCGACGACGGCCTCGGCGGGAGCCTTGGCGGCCTCCGTCGTCGCCTCGGCCGGGGCCTCGGGGGGAGTGGTGTTCGTAGCGTCGCTCACAGGTTCAAACCAGCCTCTCGGGCGCCTTCGGCGATGGCCGCGACGCGTCCGGCGTACTTGTTGCCGCCGCGATCGAACACGACGGCCTCGATGCCCGCGGCCTTCGCACGCTCGGCGACGAGCGCGCCGACCTTGCGGGACTTAGCGGTCTTGTCACCGTCGAACGTGCGCATGTCGGCCTCGAGGGTCGAGGCGCTGGCGACGGTGAAGCCCTTGCTGTCGTCGACGACCTGCACGAAGACGTGACGGGCCGAGCGGGTGACGACGAGACGGGGGCGCTCTTCGGTGCCCACGACCTTCTTGCGCAGGCGGGTGTGACGGCGCTTGGTGGCTGCCGACTTGGACTTTCCTCGTGTACCGAGACCCATGATTACTTACCTGACTTTCCGGCCTTGCGGCGGACGACCTCGCCGGCGTAGCGGACACCCTTGCCCTTGTAGGGCTCGGGCTTGCGCAGCTTGCGGATGTTGGCGGCGACTTCGCCGACGGCCTGCTTGTCGATGCCGACGACCGTGAGCTTGTTGTTGCCCTCGACCGTGAAGCTGATGCCCGCGGGCGGCTCGACGGTGATGGGGTGCGAGTAGCCGAGCGCGAACTCGACGTTCGAGCCCTTCGCCTGCACGCGGTAACCGGTGCCGACGACCTCGAGGCCCTTGGTGTAGCCCTGGGTCACGCCGATGATCTGGTTGGCGATGAGGGTACGGGTCAGGCCGTGCAGGGCACGCGACTCACGCTCGTCGTCGGGACGCGTCACGACGACGGTGCCCTCTTCGAGCTTGGCTTCGATGGGGCTCTTGACGACGAGCGCGAGCTCGCCCTTCGGGCCCTTGACCGAGACGGCCTGGCCGTCGATCTTCACGTCGACCCCGGCAGGGATCGAGATGGGGAGTCTTCCGATTCGAGACATGGCGGGTTACCACACGTAGGCGAGGACTTCTCCGCCTACGCCCTTCTTCTCGGCCTCACGGTCGGTCAGCAGACCGGAGGAGGTGGACAGGATCGCCACGCCGAGGCCACCGAAGACCTGGGGGATCTCGGTCGACTTCGCGTACACCCGGAGACCGGGCTTCGAGACGCGCTTGATGCCCACGATGGAGCGCTGGCGGTCGGGGCCGTACTTGAGGTCGATGGTGAGGGTCTGGCCCACACGGGCGTCCTCGACCTTCCACGACTCGATGAAGCCCTCACGCTTGAGGATCTCAGCGATGTGGGACTTGAGCTTGCTGCTGGGGAGCGAGACGGTCTCGTGGTGAGCCGAGTTCGCGTTGCGCAGTCTGGTCAGCAGGTCTGCGACCGGATCTGTCATCGTCATGCGGTTGATCTCTTCCTCATCCGGTTTCGACATCCGGTACACCGGGTGCCGACCTCGATGATCGGGCGGTCACGGAGCGATTCTCCGGGACCTCAGGGGAACGGTCGGCAACTCCGATGTGGAGTTGCCGACCGGACGATCTTAGTTGGCCTGGTCGGCCGTGCGGAACGGGAAGCCGAGAGCCTTGAGCAGAGCCCGGCCCTCGTCGTCGTTCCGGGCCGTGGTGACGACGGTGATGTCGAAGCCACGGACACGGTCGATGCGGTCCTGGTCGATCTCGTGGAACATGCTCTGCTCGTTGAGGCCGAAGGTGTAGTTGCCGTTGCCGTCGAACTGGCGGTCGCTGAGACCACGGAAGTCGCGGATGCGCGGCAGCGCCAGCGAGAGCAGTCGGTCCAGGAACTCCCAGGCACGGTCGCCACGCAGCGTGACGTGAGCGCCGATGGCCTGGCCCTCACGCAGCTTGAACTGCGCGATCGACTTGCGCGCCTTGGTGACCTGCGGCTTCTGACCCGTGATGGCGGTCAGGTCCTTGATGGCGCCGTCCATGATCTTGCTGTCGCGAGCTGCCTCGCCGACACCGGTGTTCACGACGATCTTGACCAGGCCGGGGACCTGGTGGACGTTCGTGAAACCGAAGTCGCTCTTCAGCTGCGGCAGGATCTCGGCGCGGTACTTCGCCTTGAGGCGGGGCAGCGCGGCCGGCGTGCTCGTGGTGGTGTCAGTCATCAGAGGTTCTCTCCCGACGCCTTGGCGTAGCGGACGCGGACGGTCTTGGTGACGCCGTTCTTCGTGACCGTCTCTTCGCGGAAGCCGACGCGGGTCGGCTTCTTGGTCTTGGGGTCGACGATTGCGACGTTCGAGACGTGGAGGGGGGCCTCGTGCGTCTCGATGCCACCGGTCTTGGTGCCGCGCTGCGTCTGGCCGACGCGCACGTGCTTCGTGACGAGGTTGACGCCCTCGACCACGACGCGGTTGCGCTCGACGAGGACCTCGAGGACCTTGCCCTGCTTGCCGCGGTCGCCGCCGCGGGCCTGGGTCGCCCCGGTGATGACCTGCACGAGGTCACCCTTCTTGATGTTTGCCATGACTTAGATAACCTCCGGCGCCAGCGAGATGATCTTCATGAACTTCTTGTCGCGAAGCTCGCGACCGACCGGTCCGAAGATGCGCGTGCCACGGGGGTCGCCATCGGCCTTCAGGATCACTGCGGCGTTCTCGTCGAACTTGATGTAGGAGCCGTCCGGACGACGGACCTCCTTCTTGGTGCGAACGATGACGGCCTTGACGACGTCACCCTTCTTGACGTTGCCGCCGGGGATCGCGTCCTTGACGGTCGCCACGATCACGTCACCGAGTCCGGCGTAACGACGGCCGGAGCCACCGAGGACGCGGATGGTGAGGATCTCCTTGGCGCCGGTGTTGTCGGCGATCTTGAGGCGGGATTCCTGCTGAATCACTTCTGTCTCCTTCTACGCGAGCAGACCGCGAGGCCTACTTCGCCCTCTCGAGGATCTCGACCAGGCGCCAGCGCTTGGTGGCGCTGAGCGGACGGGTCTCGCTGATCACGACGAGGTCGCCGACGCCGGCCGCGTTGGCCTCGTCGTGGACCTTCACCTTGGAGGTGCGGCGGATGACCTTGCCGTACAGGGGGTGCTTCACGCGGTCCTCGACCTCGACGACGATGGTCTTGTCCATCTTGTCGCTGGTCACGTAGCCGCGACGGGTCTTGCGGTAGCCGCGGACCTCGACGGCTGCCGAGTCGACCTCGGTCTTGTTCTCGGTGGCCATTACTTCTCCTCGGCAGTCTCGACGGTGTCGGCGGCGGGCGCCTCGTCGGCGGCGGCAGCCTTCTTGGTCGACTTCTTGGTCGCCTTGGGGGCGGCCTCGACCGGGGCGGGGGTGGCACGGATGCCGAGCTCGCGCTCACGCAGGACCGTGTAGATGCGAGCGATGTCGCGCTTCACGGCGCGCACGCGGCCGTGGTTCTCGAGCTGGCCGGTGGCCGACTGGAAGCGCAGGTTGAACAGCTCTTCCTTGGCCTTCTTCAGCTCGTCGACGAGACGCTCGTCTTCGAAAGTGTCGAGCTCGACAGGACGGAGCTCCTTGGAACCGATCGCCATTATGCGTCGCCCTCCTCGCGCTTGATGATGCGTGCCTTGAGGGGCAGCTTGTGGATTGCACGAGTGAGCGCCTCCTTGGCGATCTCCTCGCTGACGCCGCTGAGCTCGAAGAGCACGCGACCCGGCTTGACGTTGGCGACCCACCACTCGGGCGAGCCCTTGCCGGAACCCATGCGGGTCTCGGCGGGCTTCTTCGTGAGGGGACGGTCGGGGTAGATGTTGATCCAGACCTTGCCGCCACGCTTGATGTGACGCGTCATGGCGATACGAGCGGACTCGATCTGACGGTTGGTCACGTAGGCGGGCGTGAGTGCCTGGATGCCGTACTCACCGAAGCTGACCTTGGTGCCACCAGTGGCCTGGCCGCTACGGCCGGGGTGGTGCTGCTTGCGGTGCTTGACACGACGGGGGATAAGCATGGTTACGCCTCAGCTCCTGTGGTGGCGGGTGCCTTCTGCTCGCGGGGGGCGCGGTCGCTGCCCCCGCGACGTGCACCGTCACGGTCGTTGCGGCGCTCGGGGCGAGACGACTTCTGGTTCGCCTGCTCGCGCGCGAGCTCCTTGTTGGTGATGTCGCCCTTGTAGATCCAGACCTTGACACCGATGCGACCGAAGGTGGTCTTGGCCTCGTAGAAGCCGTAGTCGATGTTGGCGCGGAGGGTGTGCAGGGGCACACGGCCCTCGCGGTAGAACTCCGAGCGGCTCATCTCGGCGCCGCCGAGGCGACCCGAGACCTGGATCCGGACGCCCTTGGCGCCGGCGCGCTGGGCGCCCTGGAGGCCCTTGCGCATCGCACGCCGGAACGCCACACGAGCAGCGAGCTGCTCGGCGATGCCCTGCGCGACGAGCTGAGCCTCGGCCTCGGGGTTCTTGACCTCGAGGATGTTCAGCTGGATCTGCTTGCTCGTGAGCTTCTCGAGGTCGCCGCGGATGCGCTCGGCCTCGGCGCCACGACGCCCGATCACGATGCCCGGACGGGCCGTGTGGATGTCGACGCGGACGCGGTCACGGGTGCGCTCGATCTCGATCTTGGCCACGCCGGCGCGGTCGAGCGAGGTCTTGAGCAGCGTGCGGATCTTGATGTCCTCGGCGACGTAGTCGCTGTAGCGCTGACCGGCCTTGGTGCTGTCGGTGAACCACCGCGACACGTGGTCGGTGGTGATGCCCAGACGGAAGCCGTACGGGTTGACTTTCTGGCCCATTACTTGCTCGCCTTCTTCGTAGCAGCGGCAGCCTCGACCTCATCCGGCGTCGCGAGGACGATCGTGATGTGGCTGGTGCGCTTCAGGATCTGGAAGGCACGCCCCTGGGCACGCGGCTGGAACCGCTTGAGGGTCGCGCCCTGGTCGACGAATGCACGGCTCACGTAGAGGTCCTGCTCGTCCAGGTAGCTGTTGTCCTTGTCCGCCTTGACACGCGCGTTGGCCATGGCCGACGCGACGAGCTTGTAGACGGGCTCGCTGGCGCCCTGGGGCGCGAACTTCAGGATGGCCAGGGCCTCGAGGGCCTGCTTGCCGCGGATCAGGTTGACGACGCGACGGGCCTTCATGGGGGTGACGCGGATGTGACGCACGCGTGCGATCGACTCCACCATTTCTCTCCTCCTTACGTCGCCGCGTTAGCGGCGACGACCCTTCTTGTCGTCCTTCACGTGGCCGCGGAAGGTGCGGGTGGGCGCGAACTCGCCGAGCTTGTGGCCGATCATGCTCTCGGTCACGAACACGGGGATGTGCTTGCGCCCGTCGTGCACGGCGATGGTGTGTCCCAGCATGTTGGGGACGATCATCGAACGGCGCGACCAGGTCTTGATGACGTTCTTGGTGTTGGCCTCGTTCTGCGTGACGACCTTGCGAAGCAGGTGGTCATCGACGAAGGGGCCCTTCTTAAGACTGCGTGGCATCTTCTACAACTCCTACTTACGCTTCTTGCCAGCGTTACGACGGCGGACGATGAGCTTGTCGCTCTCCTTGTTGGGGTGGCGCGTGCGGCCCTCTTTCTGGCCCCACGGGCTGACCGGGTGGCGTCCACCGGAGGTCTTGCCCTCACCACCACCGTGCGGGTGGTCGACGGGGTTCATGGCGACACCACGGACGGTCGGGCGGACGCCCTTCCAGCGCATGCGGCCGGCCTTGCCCCAGTTGATGTTCGACTGCTCGGCGTTGCCGACCTCGCCGATGGTGGCGCGGCAGCGTGCGTCGACGTTGCGGACCTCGCCCGACGGCAGGCGGAGCTGCGCGTAGGGGCCGTCCTTGGCGACGAGACGCACCGAGGCACCAGCCGAGCGGGCCATCTTCGCGCCGCCGCCGGGCTTGAGCTCGATCGCGTGGATGATGGTTCCGACCGGGATGTTCTTGAGCGGCAGGTTGTTGCCGGGCTTGATGTCGGCGCCGGGACCCGACTCGACGATGTCGCCCTGCGACAGCTTGTTCGGCGCGATGATGTAGCGCTTCGAGCCGTCGACGAAGTGCAGGAGCGCGATGCGCGCCGTGCGGTTGGGGTCGTACTCGATGTGAGCGACCTTGGCGTTGACGCCGTCCTTGTCGTTGCGACGGAAGTCGATCACGCGGTACTGGCGCTTGTGGCCACCACCGATGTGACGCGTCGTGATCCGACCGGCGTTGTTGCGGCCACCGCTCTTGGAGAGCGGACGGAGCAGCGACTTCTCCGGGGTGGAACGCGTGATCTCCGCGAAGTCGGCGACCGACGAACCGCGACGACCAGGAGTCGTGGGCTTGTACTTACGAATAGCCATTTTGTTTTCCCTCCGGGCCCTAGCCGACAGCCGTGAAGATGTCGATGGAGCCCGACTTGAGCGTCACGATGGCGCGCTTGGTGTCCTTGCGCTTGCCGGTGCCGAAGCGGGTGCGACGGGTCTTGCCGACGCGGTTCAACGTGTTGATGCTGTCGACCTTGACGTCGAAGATCTTCTCGATCGCGAGCTTGATCTCGGTCTTGTTCGACCGCGGGTCGACGATGAAGGTGTACTTGCCCTGATCGATCAGGGAGTAGCTCTTCTCGGAGACGACGGGCGCGATGATGACGTCGCGGGGGTCCTTGCCGTAGCCGCTCATGCGGTGGCCTCCTTCTTGCTCTTCGAGGCGACGAAGCCGTCGAAGGCGCTCTTCGTGAAGACGATGTCGTCGCTGACGAGGACGTCGTAGGCGTTGAGCTGGTCGAACGTGATCACGTGGACCGTGGGCACGTTGTTGACGCTCTTGCGGGTGAGCGCGTCGTCGCGGTCGATGACGACCAGGACGTGCTTGCTCGACGAGATCGTCGAGAGCAGCTCGAGTGCGACCTTGGTCGACACCGTGTCGGCGACGAAGCTCTCGACGACGTGCACGCGAGCACCGCGGGCACGGTCGGACAGAGCGCCGAGCAGAGCAGCGGCGATCATCTTCTTGGGGGTGCGCTGCGAGTAGTCACGCGGCTGCGGACCGTGGACGATGCCACCGCCGGTCATCTGGGGAGCACGGATCGAGCCCTGACGAGCGCGGCCGGTGCCCTTCTGCTTGAACGGCTTGCGGCCGGCACCGGAGACCTCGCCGCGACGCTTGGTCTTGTGCGTGCCCTGGCGAGCGGCGGCCTGCTGGGCGACGACGACCTGGTGGATGAGCGGCACGTTCGTGACGACGTCGAAGATCTCGCCGGGCAGCTCGACCGTGCTGGTCTTCACGCCCTTGGCGTCGAGGACGTCCACCGAGGTGGCCGTTGCGTTGATGGTGGCCATGAGCTACTTCCCCTTCACGGCGGTGCGGACGAAGACGATGCGGCCACGAGCGCCGGGGACGGCGCCCTTGACGAGCAGCAGACCCTTCTCGGCGTCGACGGCGTGCACCGTGAGGTTGAGGATGGTGACGCGGTCCCCACCCATGCGACCGGCCATGCGCATGCCCTTGAAGACACGGCTGGGGGTCGACGAAGCACCGATCGAGCCGGGCTTGCGGTGGTTGCGGTGCGCACCGTGCGAGGCGCTGACGCCCTTGAAGTTGTGACGCTTCATGACACCGGCGAAGCCCTTGCCCTTGGAGGTGCCGACGACGTCGACCTTCTGGCCGGCCTCGAAGGTCGCGGCCGTGAGCTCCTGGCCGAGCGCGTACTCGGCAGCGTCGGCGGTGCGGACCTCGGTGAGGTGGCGGCGGGGCGTGACGCCCGCGGCGTCGAAGTGGCCCGTGGCGGGCTTGTTCGACTTGCGGGGGTCGATGGGGCCGGCGGCGATCTGGACGGCGCTGTAGCCGTCCTTCTCGAGCGAGCGGATCTGGGTCACGACGTTGGGAGCGATCTCCACGACGGTGACGGGGACGAGCTTGTTGTTCTCGTCCCAGACCTGGGTCATGCCGAGCTTCTTGCCCAGGAGGCCCTTGACGTTCTTGGTGCTGCTGATGGTCATGGTCGCCTCCCCTAGAGCTTGATCTCGATGTTGACGTCGGCCGGGAGGTCGAGGCGCATGAGCGAGTCGACTGCCTTGGGCGTCGGGTCGACGATGTCGATGAGGCGCTTGTGCGTGCGCTTCTCGAAGTGCTCGCGCGAGTCCTTGTACTTGTGGGGCGAACGGATCACGACGACCACGTTCTTCTCGGTCGGCAGCGGCACGGGGCCGACCACCGTGGCGCCCGCGCGGGTGACCGTGTCGACGATCTTTCGCGCGGAGGTGTCGATGACCTCGTGGTCGTACGACTTCAGCCGGATGCGGATCTTCTGTCCCGCCATGTGTGACTCTCTCTCGTTCGGACGTCGCGCACCTCGGGGGCCGCCTGACGCTGTTCGCTGGGCGAACATCTGGCTCTACACGATCTCCGAGGGCTGTCGCCCTCGCGTACCGCTGTTCTGGTGTCAAGCCATCTCGGGAACGATGCGGGCGGCCGCCCGACGGGTTCCGCGCGAGAGGACCTCGGGGAGGTCATCATCGTGTCCACCGTCGCGCAGAGCTCGGCCCTGGCGGTGTTCCTGTGTGAGATGTGTCCTGCTACCCGCGGCCCAGACGTCTTGCGTCTGTGCACTGCCTGGCAGTGATCCGGCACTCGCGCACGGCGAGCTCGGAATGTTGAACTAGACGATTTTGCCACACCTGGGCACAAGCTGCAACCCGGGCGTGTCGTGGATGTCGGCCACGCTGTCGAGGGGGCCGGACGGGCCCCCTCGGGTCTTCCTCAGGCCGTCGTCAGGCCGTCTCGGCGGGGCGGAACCACGGCGGGTAGACCGCCACGCGAGGGGCCGCACCCCCGGCCTCGACCAGCAGCTGCTTGACCCGGTCGCGCATCTTGTCGTTCGGGACGCCGATCAGCATGACGGAGTCGAGCGGGACGGCGTGCGGGACGAGCACCTCGGGCTCGAGCAGGTCGGGGTCGGCGAGCGAGAAGCGGCGCACCATCGAGGAGGCGGCGTCGACGCCAGCCGCCGAGCGGACCCCCTGCACGGCGGCGTCGCGCTCGGTGACGACGAAGTCGTCCTCCAGCGCGGTCACGGGCACGACGAGCATCACGAAGTCGGTCGCCTTCGCGCTGCGGGCGGCGTCGGACCACTCGTAGCCCTCGGCACCCGAGCGGAGGACCTCCCACGCGGAGGCGTGCGGCGAGAGGGAGAAGGGCACGTGCGCGGCCACGGCGGAGCCGGAGGCGGTCGTCACGCCGGCGCGGAGGGCGCGTGTCGCCTCGGAGCTCACGTCGAGGACGGGGGCCGCCTCGGCGGCGGGGACGAGCTCGCCCGCGGCGAACACGGCGGGCAGGTTGCTCACGTGGGTCCAGTGGTAGACGCGCTGCGCCTCGAACGCGGGCGCGACGCGAGCGGCGGACTGCGCAGCGACCGCCACGGCGGCGGAGTCCCGGGCGAGGGCCGGCGTGCTGCGCAGCGACTCGGGCTTGCGCGACGGCGCGCGGCGCTTGGTGACCAGCGTCCGTGCCTGCCCGTCAGCGTCGAGCAGGGGCTCCCGCTTGCGCGGTGCGCAGATGTCGCACAGCTCTCGCTCGAAACCGTGGATGCACTCGTCAGTCACTGCAGTTGGTCCTCTCGAGCGCCCGACTCGAACGGACGCAACCCTCTACGGTACGTCATGGGGCCACCCGCTCGCGACCGCCCGTGGGGCGGCGGGGCGCCTCCTCGTCCCCGGGTCAGCGAAAGAGCAGCGACCGCACCTCGGTCTCCGCCGACCCCAGGCGGCCGGGGTCGATGGTCTCGCCGTGCAGGTAGGCGTCCACGAGACGGGGGTCGACGTACGACGAGCGGGCGACGGACGGGGTGTTGCCGAGCACGTCGGCCGCGTCGCGCATGGCCTGCGACACGGCAGCCTTCCTCCGGCCCGCTCCCGCCTGCGGGCCCGTCCTCGCGAGGCTGACCGCGGCGGCGACGGTGCCGTGAAGGGTGCGGAAGTCCTTGGCCGTGAAGTCGTCCCCCGCGCGGAGCTTCACGTACTCGTTGATCTCGGAGGCGTGCAGCGGTCGCCAAGGAGAGCCTGCCTCGGGACGCCAGGCGAGCAGGCGAGCCCGTCCGCCGCGCTGCTTGCAGCTGCGCACGACCGTCGCGAGGTCGTGGTCTCGGATCTCGGAGTCCCAGTCCTGGCCGCTCTTGCCCGGGAAGGCGAGCGAGACGACGTCGCCCGACACCTTCGCGTGCGCGCACAACAAGGTGCTGAGGCCGTGGCTGCCGTGCTGCTCGGCGTACCGCTCCGACCCGACCCGCAGGGAGCCGGTGTCGAGCATGCGGAAGGCCGCCGCGAGGGCGCGGTCACGTACCGGCTCATCGAGGCGCAGGTCGCGGGTCACGAGACGTCGCGCCGCGGGGAGGGACTCGGCCAGGGCGAGGGCGCGGTCGAACTTGAGGCGGTCCTTCTGCTCACGCCAGGTCGGGTGGTAGATGTACTGGCGCCGCCCGGCGCCGTCGACGCCCGTCGCCTGGATGTGCCCGTTCGCGTACGGGGCGATCCAGACGTCCGTCCAGGCAGGGGGGATGCCCAGGTGCTCGCACCGCTCACGGAGCTCGGGGTCGGTGACGGTGGCGCCGTCCGCGTCACGGTAGGTGAAGCCCGCCCCGCTCCGGACGCGCGTGAGGCCCGGGGAGCTCGAGTTCGTCCTGCGGAGGCGCGGCATCAGTCGATCGAACCACCGAGGCAGGCCGCGTGGTCGGCCCCGGCACAGGAGACGCCCCGCCCTGGAGAGGACGGGGCGTCGGGAGGACCTGGGCTACTGGTCGCCGATCTTCTTGTCGGCCTGCTCTTTCGCCTGAGCGATCTTGTCGCTGTACTTGCCCCCGGTGGCCTTGTCGGCGGCGCCGGCGACGGCGTCGAGGATCGTGTCGCTGACGCCCTCGGCCTTCTCGCTCTTCAGGGCGTCCTGGACCTTGCCGTCCTTCAGGAACTCCTGGGCCTTCTTGGTGATGTCGTCGAAGCCTGCCATGGTGCGCCTCCTCTGGGCCGGCATCTCCGGCTCGCCACCACTCTGCCGCGAAAGGGCGATCGACGCACCCCCTTCGTGCCCCCGGCGCACGACGAGAGGGGCCGGGCCCTCTCGGGCCCGACCCCTCTCGGGTGTTCGGGTGGTGCTGGTGCGGCAGGTGCTACTTGAGGATCTTGACGACCGTGCCGGCGCCGACCGTGCGGCCACCCTCGCGGATGGCGAAGCGCAGGCCCTCTTCCATGGCGATGGGCTGGATCAGCTGGACGGTGATCTCAGTCGTGTCGCCGGGCATGACCATCTCGGTGCCCTCGGGCAGCGTGATGACACCCGTGACGTCGGTGGTGCGGAAGTAGAACTGCGGGCGGTAGTTCGCGTAGAACGGGTTGTGACGGCCGCCCTCGTCCTTCGAGAGGATGTAGACGTTCGCCTCGAACTCGGTGTGGGGCGTGATCGAGCCGGGCTTGACCACGACCTGGCCGCGCTCGACGTCCTCGCGCTTGGTGCCGCGGAGGAGGAGTCCGACGTTCTCACCGGCGCGCGCGTCGTCGAGGGTCTTGCGGAACATCTCGATGGCGGTGACGGTCGTCTTGGACGACTTCTCCTTGATGCCGACGATCTCGACCTCGTCGTTCGGCTTCAGGATGCCGCGCTCGACACGACCGGTGATGACGGTTCCACGACCGGTGATCGTGAAGACGTCCTCGACGGGCATGAGGAAGGGCTGGTCCGTGGCACGGACGGGCTCGGGGACGTTCTCGTCGACCTGGTCCATCAGGTCGGCGACCGTGGCGGCCCACTTCTCGTCGCCCTCGAGGGCCTTGAGAGCGGAGACCTGCACGACGGGGGCGTTGTCGCCGTCGAAGTCCTGGCTGGAGAGGAGCTCGCGCACCTCGATCTCGACGAGCTCGAGGATCTCCTCGTCGTCGACCATGTCGGACTTGTTGAGGGCCACGACGATGTAGGGCACGCCGACCTGGCGGGCGAGCAGGACGTGCTCACGCGTCTGGGGCATCGGGCCGTCGGTGGCGGCGACCACGAGGATCGCGCCGTCCATCTGAGCCGCGCCGGTGATCATGTTCTTGATGTAGTCGGCGTGACCGGGAGCGTCGACGTGAGCGTAGTGACGCTTCTCCGTCTGGTACTCGACGTGCGAGATGTTGATCGTGATGCCGCGCTGCTTCTCTTCGGGCGCGTTGTCGATCTGGTCGAAGGCCGACGCCTCGTTGAGGGTCGGGTACTTGTCGTGCAGCACCTTGGTGATCGCCGCGGTGAGCGTGGTCTTGCCGTGGTCGACGTGACCGATCGTTCCGATGTTGACGTGCGGCTTGGTCCGCTCGAACTTGGCCTTAGCCACTGTGGGTCCTCCTCAGGACTCGGTTGCAGTGGGGCCGGGGGCCGGGTCGATGACCCGGCCTACCGGACACTGCGGATTGGTGTGTGTACATGTTACGCGGTCGAGGAACGGCCGCGAGATTCGGGACTATTCGCCCTTGTTCTTCTGGATGATCTCCTCGGCGACGGCCGAGGGGACTTCCTGGTACGACTCGAACGTCATCGAGTAGACGGCACGACCCGAGGTCTTCGACCGCAGGTCTCCGACGTAGCCGAACATCTCCGACAGCGGCACGCTGGCCCGAACGACCTTCACACCACTGGCGTCTTCCATCGACGAGATCTGCCCGCGTCGCGAGCTGAGGTCGCCGATGACGTCGCCCATGTACTCCTCGGGCGTACGCACCTCGACCGCCATGAGCGGCTCGAGGAGAACGGGCTGGGCCTTGCGAGCCGCCTCTTTGTAGGCGATCGACCCAGCGATCTTGAAGGCCATCTCCGACGAGTCGACGTCGTGCGCCGCACCGTCGAGGAGCAGCGCCCGGACGCCCACCGTCGGGTAGCCCGCGAGGACTCCGACCTGCATGGCGTCCTGGATGCCGGCGTCCACCGAGGGGATGTACTCCCGCGGGACGCGGCCGCCGGTGACCTTGTTGACGAACTCGTAGGTCGACTCGGCCGTGACCTCGAAGGGCTCGAGCGCGATCTGGACCTTGGCGAACTGACCCGACCCACCGGTCTGCTTCTTGTGGGTGTAGTCGTAGCGCTCGATGCCCTTCTTGAGCGTCTCGCGGTAGGCCACCTGCGGCTTGCCGACGTTCGCCTCGACGTTGAACTCGCGCTTCATGCGGTCGACGAGGATGTCGAGGTGGAGCTCGCCCATGCCCTTGATGACCGTCTGGCCGGTCTCGGCGTTGAGCTCGACGCGGAACGTCGGGTCCTCCTCGGCGAGCTTCTGGATGGCCAGCGAGAGCTTCTCCTGGTCGGCCTTCGTCTTCGGCTCGATGGCGACCTCGATGACGGGCTCGGGGAACGTCATCGACTCGAGCACGATCTGCTCGGACGGGTCGCACAGCGTGTCACCGGTGGTGGTGAACTTCAGGCCGATGACCGCGTAGATGTGGCCGGCGGTGACGCTGTCGACCGGGTTCTCCTTGTTGGAGTGCATCTGGAAGATCTTGCCGATGCGCTCCTTCTTGTCCTTGGTCGAGTTGATGACCTGGGCACCCGACTCGATCGAGCCGGAGTACACGCGGACATAGGTGAGGCGACCGAAGAAGGGGTGCACCGCGACCTTGAAGGCGAGGGCCGAGAACGGCTCGCTCGACTCGGGCTTGCGGATGATGATCTTCTCGGCGTCACGGACGTCGTGGCCCTCCATGGGAGGCACGTCGAGCGGCGAGGGGAGGTAGTCGATGACCGCGTCGAGCATCGGCTGGACGCCGCGGTTCTTGAACGCGGAGCCGCAGAAGATCGGGTAGAGCTCGCTGTTGACCGTCATCTTGCGGACAGCGCCCTTGATCTCGTCGATCGTGAGCTCTTCGCCGCCGAAGTACTTCTCGAGCAGCACGTCGTCCGACTCGGCGACCGTCTCGAGGAGCTTGGCGCGGTACTCCGCGGCCTTCTCCTTGAGGTCGTCCGGGATCTCCTCGATCTCGTACTTCGCACCCAGCTCGACGTCTCCCTTGGAGTCGCCGCGCCACGTCAGCGCGCGCATCTCGACCAGGTCGACGACGCCCTCGAACGAGGACTCCGCACCGATCGGGAGCTGCATGACGAGGGGCTTGGCACCCAGGCGGTTGATGATCGTGTCGACCGTGAAGTAGAAGTCGGCGCCGAGCTTGTCCATCTTGTTGACGAAGCAGATGCGGGGCACGTCGTACTTGTCGGCCTGACGCCAGACGGTCTCGGACTGGGGCTCGACGCCCTCCTTGCCGTCGAACACGGCGACCGCGCCGTCGAGGACGCGGAGCGAGCGCTCGACCTCGACCGTGAAGTCGACGTGGCCGGGGGTGTCGATGATGTTGATCTGGTTCTTGTTCCAGAAGCACGTCGTCGCGGCGGACGTGATCGTGATGCCGCGCTCCTGCTCCTGCGCCATCCAGTCCATCGTGGCCGCACCGTCGTGGACCTCACCGATCTTGTGGGTGATGCCGGTGTAGTACAGGATGCGCTCGGTCGTCGTCGTCTTGCCAGCATCGATGTGCGCCATGATGCCGATGTTGCGGACCTTGTTCAGGTCGGTGAGCACGTCCTGTGCCACAGGTTCCTCCGAAGGGGTAGGTGGGGAAAGCGGGAGCCGAGGAGGCGCGGTGCACGTCGTGCGCACACCGCGCCTCCGTGGCTGTTACCAGCGGTAGTGCGCGAAGGCCTTGTTCGCCTCGGCCATCTTGTGAGTGTCCTCACGGCGCTTGACAGCGGCGCCGAGGCCGTTGGAGGCGTCGAGGATCTCGTTCATGAGGCGCTCGGTCATCGTCTTCTCGCGACGAGCCTTGGCGTAGGTGGTGAGCCAGCGGAGCGCGAGCGTGTTCGCGCGGTGCGGCTTGACCTCGACGGGGACCTGGTAGGTCGAGCCGCCGACGCGGCGCGAACGCACCTCGAGGGTCGGGCGCACGTTGTCGAGCGCCTTCTTCAGCGTGACGACGGCATCCTGGTCGTTCTTGGCGGAGACGCCGGCGAGAGCACCGTAGACGATGCGCTCGGCGAGGCCCTTCTTGCCGTCGAGGAGGATCTTGTTGACGAGCTGGCTGACGATCGGCGCACCGTAGACCGGGTCGGCGACGACGGGGCGCTTGGGCGCGGGTCCTTTACGAGGCATTACTTCTTGTCCTTCTTCGCACCGTAGAGGCTACGAGCCTGCTTGCGGTTCTTCACGGCCTGGGTGTCGAGGGCGCCACGGACGATCTTGTAGCGCACGCCGGGGAGGTCCTTCACACGACCGCCGCGCACAAGCACCATCGAGTGCTCCTGCAGGTTGTGGCCCTCGCCGGGGATGTAGGCGGTGACCTCGGTGCCGTTGGAGAGCTTCACACGGGCGACCTTGCGGAGCGCGGAGTTCGGCTTCTTGGGGGTGGTGGTGTACACGCGGGTGCACACGCCACGCTGCTGGGGGTTGGACCGCAGGGCGGGGGCCTTGGTCTTGACGACCTTCGGCGTGCGTCCCTTGCGGACCAGCTGCTGGATGGTTGGCACTGGTTCTCCTTGGTTGCGCTCTGCTCTCGGCCGGTGCTGCGCCGTGCAGTGCTCTGCTCTGTCCGACCGGATGGTCGGCGTCCTCGTCTCGTCGGGACCGGGCCAGATGAGGCCCTGCCCCGCCCGGCGACCGCCGCGTGACGAGCACGCGGAGCAGCTGGGGGACGGTGTGACCCTGCTCGTGCCGGGTCGTCGACCGTGGTACGAGCGGGATTTTCGGGCGCGCGATGAAGCGCACACCCGATAGAGCATAGCTTCGGCCAGGGGGTTAATCAAATGTCTCCGGGCTGCGACGGGACGCCCACGGCGAACGGCCAGGCGCCTCCCCGCCCGGTCAGCGGGCGGGCTCGGCCCTCGAGAGCAGCAGCGTGCCGAGCACGACGAGGGCGGCGCAGACGACCGCGCCGAGCACGAACGGCGACAGCGCGTAGCGGGCGGCGAAGAGCACCAGCCAGACGACCTCGCCGCGCACCACGGCGTAGCCGACGCTCCCGACGAGGAGCATGACCGCCCAGACGGCGGCGGCCGCGGAGACGACCGCGGGCCAGGGGCTCGGAGGCGCGGGTCGGGGACCGGGGACGCCGCCGCCCTCGTCTCCGGGGCGCGGGCCCCGGCTGGCCGGGCGGGCGTCGTGCAGGGGCTGGGCGGGGAACGTTCCCCGCACCTCCGGCGCTCCCCCGTCGCGGGCGTCGGCGAGCGCGGCCGAGCGCATCAGGGCCAGGAGGACGACGAGGAGCGCGGCGCCGCCCATGGCCGGGCCGAGGAAGGGGCCCGCGTCGGGCTCGCCGGTGACGTCGCGGTCGAGCAGCAGGCTCTCGAAGCCGGCCGTCGCCACGAGCAGGGCGCCGAAGAGGACGCTCGCCATCAGGGCGTAGACGGCACGGGTCATGAGGCGAGGGTACGCCGCGGGGCGTCCGCAGGCAGCGGGCGAGGACGGGTGCGGGCAGCGGGAGGGCCCGGCTCCTCCCTGGGGAGGAGCAGCCGGGCCCTGGAGGCAGGACCCGGCGCAGGAGGCGCGGGTCGGCGGGTCAGCGACCGCTGGCGGTCGTGTCCGTGCCCTCGTCGGTGCCCTCGGCCTGCGTCGGCGCCGTCGTCGTGGCGTCGCCGTCGGCGGGGGCGGTCTCGCCGTCCTGGAGGACGAAGACGAGGCCGCCGACCGTCCAGGTCTGGCCCTCGGCGGTCTCGCTGCCCTCCTCGGGCTCGCTGCTCGTGATGGCGGTCACGAGGAACAGGCGCGGGCCCTTCTGGATGCGGTCGACGAAGTCGAGCGCCTGGTCGTACGAGCCCTGGATGTCGACGGTGACGGCGATCGTGGAGAAGTTCGCCGTCGTCACGGCAGGGTCGGTGACGGTCGCCGGGGCGGTCGGCAGGGCGGCCTCGGCCGGCGCGGCAGCAGCAGCGTCGGCGCTGTCGTCCGTGCCCTCCGACGACTCGGTGCCCTCCGCGGGCGCCGCCGCGGCCGGAGCCGTCGCGGACGCCGGCGCGACGTACGACACGGGGTCGGCCGCCGTGAACGACGTCACCACGGTGCCGGCCTCGCCTGCCATCTTGTCCAGCTGACGGATCAGCGCGGGCATGTCGGGCGCGGCGGGCACGGACGCGAGCTTGACGTCACGCTCGTCCTCGAGGCCGGACAGGCCCTCGTTCTCGGCGATGAGCTGCTCGACGGTCGCCCGGATGCCCTCGTTCTGCTGGTCGACGGTCGCCTTCTGCTCGGCCGCGGTCGAGGCGGCCGTCAGCTGCGGCTGCACGCCGAGGAAGAAGCCGAGGGCGAGCACGGCGACGCCGCTCACCATCGCGATGATCAGCTTGATGCGGTTACGGTCCATCAGGTCACTCGCTCTCAGTCGGGGCGAAGCGGTTGGAGAACGCGCCCTGGTCGATGTGCATCGTCACGGTCGCCTCGTAGACGCCCTCCTCGAGGGTGACCGAGCCGGGCGTGGCGTCCGTGTAGCCGGGCAGCGTGGCCAGGCCGTCGAGCCAGTCCGGGACGCTCGGCAGCGTCGTGCTCTGGGCAGTGAAGGTCACGGTGCCCACGCGAGCCCCCTGCAGGGGCGTGTCCGACTGCTGGTAGTCGGCGATGGGCGAGGCCTGGTCGATCGTGATCGTCGTCACGGTGACCCCGGCGGGCAGGGTCGCCTGGATCTGCGCGAGGTAGGAGGGCCAGGGGATCTCCGCGGCGCCGGCGACCGTCTGCGCGGCGGTGAGCAGCTGGATGTCCGACTTGACCTCGCGGACCTCGGTGTACTTGCCCTGCTCGATCAGCAGCTGCTGCGTCTCGGCCTGCGAGGCGAGCAGCTCGTCGTTCGCCTCGATCGAGACGATCGTGGCCCCTCCCGCGCCGATGGCGACGACGACGGCCGCGACGGCCACCCCCATCCAGGCACGTCGGACGACGACACCGGCGTGCCGCTCGGCCCGGACCTCCGGTGGCAGCAGGTCGACGCGGGGCAGTCCCCCGACGACCGCCGTGGCGGTCTTCTTCGTGCGGCTCATGCGGCGCTCCCCAGGGCGAGCCCGAGGGCGACGGTCATGTCGGAGGCGCGTCCGCGGAGGGCGGCCTCGTCGACGTTCTTGCCGAACGCGACGGTGGCGAACGGGTCGGCGACGACCACGGGCAGGCGTGTCACCTCGGACAGCGCGTCCGGGAGGCCCGGCAGCAGGGCGCCGCCCCCGGCGAGGACGATCTGCGAGATCGTCTCGGTCGACCGGGTGTTGACGAAGTACTGGACGGTGTTGCGGAAGCTGCCGAGCAGCTCGTTGACCGACTCGAAGATCGCAGCCGACGAGGCCTGCTCCTCGGCGTTGGTGATCACGGTGCTGAGGCCTCGTTGACGCTTCACGGCCACCGCCTCCTCGACCGAGATGCCCCGCTTGGCGACGATCGCCTGCGTGACGTCGTCGCCGCCCGAGGGGATGATGCGGACGAACTGCGGCACGCCGTCGGTCACGACGATCACGGACGAGGTGCTGTGGCCGATCTCGATCAGGGCGACGGTGCCGGTGAGGCCGGGGCGGTTGACCAGGAGGCGCGTGTTCGCGAACGGGATGAGGTCGACTCCCATGGTCGACAGCCCGGCGAGCTTGCTGGCGCGGACGTTGCCGAGGACGGCGTCCTTGACGGCGGCGATGAGCAGGCCGTTGAGCACGGGGCCGTTCTCGCCCTCGCTCTCCTTGTAGGGGTAGAAGTCGAGCAGAGCGTCGGCGACGGGAACGGGCAGCATGTCCTGCACCTGGAACGGCAGCGACTCGCGGATCCGCTCGCGCGACGCCTTCGCCACGGTCAGGTCGCGGGCCAGCACGCGCTGGTTGCCCATGCCGAGCACGACGTTCTTGCTCTTGAAGCCGCCGGCGCTCCAGAGCTGCTTGAGGGCGCTGGCGACGGTCTGCGGCTCGAGCACTTCTCCGCGGCTGGCAGCGCCGTCGCTGAGGGCCATCTCGGAGAAGCGGACGACGGTGGGCCGCGGCTTGTCGACGTCGGCGACCTCGACCGCACGGAGCGATCGGCTGCCGATGTCGACGCCGACGATGTTCTTCGTCATGGGGTGGTCTCTTTTCTGCGTGAGGTCGGGGTCACGCGACGCTGAGGAGCTGGAGGTAGGAGGCGGCGACAGCGCCGCCGACGAGCACGCCGACCCAGGCGCCCGCGAGCATCCAGGGGCCGAAGGGGATGCCGCCGGTGCGCTGGGCACGACGGGTGGCGAGCAGGACGATCGAGAAGAGGCCGCCGAGCAGGAAGGCGGCGAAAGCACCGACGACGAGCTCGCCCCAGCCGAGCCAGCCGAGCAAGAGGCCCAGCACGCCGGCGAGCTTGACGTCGCCGAGACCCATGGCCCCGGGCTTGACGAGGGCGAGGGCCAGGTAGAAGACGAACAGGGCGGCCATGCCGACCACGCCGCGGAGCAGTGCGTCCCACTCGCCCGACAGGGCCGAGGAGGCGCCGAGCAGCACGAGGCCGACCGCGTACGACGGCAGCACGATCGCGTCGGGCAGCCGGTGGTGCTCGACGTCGATGATCGCGAGCGCGACGCTCGCGCCGGCCAGCCAGAGGAACGCGACGAGCTCGAGCAACGCCGCGACGAGCGGTGCGGCCTCGGTCGGCACGGCTGTCCAGGGCCAGACGGCGGCCGCCACGAGGGCGAAGAAGCCGCCGGTGGCGAGCTCGACGATCGGGTAGCGGGCCGAGATGGCGGTGCGGCAGCTGCGGCAGCGGCCCTTGAGGGCGAGCCAGCTGAGCACGGGCACGTTGTCGTACGCCTTGATCGGCGAGTGGCAGCCGGGGCAGGCGCTCGGCGGCGACGAGATCGACATGCCCGCGGGGACGCGGTGGACGACGACGTTGAGGAACGAGCCGATCAGGAGGCCGAGGCCGCCGGCGGTGAGGGCGGCGAGGAGGAGGGCGGTCACGGGACGAGCTCCTTGCCCGAGGCCGCGACGGCGGTCTTGCTCTCGACGACCTGCGTGATGCCGTAGCTCGTCGAGACGGGCGAGAGGAACTTGGGCGGGGCCGTGTAGCGCATGCGCGGGTCGTAGACGTAGGCCTTCGTGTAGCCGCTGTCGCCGTTCCCGCTGGTCGCGACGGGGCCGCGGAACTTCTGCGAGATCGAGCCGAGGACCTGCAGGGTGCCCTTGGGCTTGCCGCTGTCGGCGGCGTAGTTCTGGACCGTGAACGTGTGCGAGACGGAGAGGAGCGCTGCCTGGATGACACGGTTCGACTTCGTGCGGTCGATGAGCCCGATGTCCGGGTTCTTGCTGGTGCCGTAGTTCTTGACGGGGTTGTAGACGTAGACGGCGTTGGTGCCGACGAGGCCGAGCATGTCCTTCGAGACGTCGGAGTACTTCACGTCGCCGGTGACGTAGACGAAGTTCTGCGCGGCGACGGTCACGTTGCCCTGGAGCGTGCCCTGGACGAAGACGTCGCCTGCGGTGCAGCTGTAGGTGGCGTTCACCTCGTCCTTGGCGGGGAACCCGAGCCCGTTGCCGGCGGCCGAGTCGTCCGCGTTGCGGCAGCTGAAGTTCGTCGGCTTCCCGCTCCAGTAGTTGACGTCGGTCGACGACGCCGGGACGTCCTGGACGTAGACCAGGTTGTTCGCCGGGACCGTGACGTCCTGCCCGCCGACGCTGCCGAGCGTGCCGCCCTTGCCGCCGTCGCCCGGCGTGCCGCACATCGCGGGGGCCGTCCCCTTGCTCGGGTCGGACTCGATCTGCGTGGCCTTCGTGTAGGGCGAGTAGACGTTCATCGTGCCGGCCGACTTGAACGTGATGCGGGTGGGTCCGGTGTAGAGGCACCCGGGGTTCGGGACGGTGGTCGTCTTGAGGTCGGTCCGCGTCTCCTGGCGCATGGCCTCGTTGGTCTGAGGCATGGTGATCGCCTGGGCGTAGGCCGGCTTCGACTGGCCGCCGAAGCTCGGCGTCCCCGTGCAGTTGGTGCCCGTGACCGCGACGTACCGGTTGGCCCGGGTGCTCGAGGTCGTGGTCGCCCCCTTGAACTGGGTGCCGCCGCAGACCCTCATGGTGTCGTTGGTGTGCATCGGGCCGTCGATGACGTCCGTCGCCGAGAACTGGATGGTGGTGCAGCTGGGCCGGTCGTTGACCGCCCACTCGTACTTGGGCGAGCAGGACGTGCTCGAGAGCACCGGGTCGCTGATCTCGTAGTCGGTGAAGTAGACGTAGTCGAGGAACCCGTCCTGCTTCAGGTCGGCCACGACCGACCGCGTCGTGTCGCCGACCCGGCCCGTCGACCGGATGCGCAGCGTGCCGGCGGTCGAGTACTTCGAGTTGTCGACCTCGTACCGGTACGAGGCGCCCGTGCCGTCGCCGACCGTCTGCCAGCTTCCCGCCGTGCCCTTGCCGAAGGCGAGGTTGCCGTCGGTGCCGGTGAAGGTGGAGCCCGTGCTGAAGGCCGTGACCCTCGCGCCGTACTGGCTGTAGGCGTTGTTGTTCGCGAGCTTGCTCTGGTAGTCCTCGACGCCGGCGTACGCAGCCGCGATCGCCGCGTTGAAGTCCGAGTCGTCGCGGGCCTTCACCGTGCCGCTGACCGCCACGGACGCCATGGTGACGCTGAGCAACAGCAGGACGGCGCCGAGCCCGATGACGCTGGCCAGGGCGACGCCGCGGTCGGCTCCGTCGCGACGGAGCCGGACGAGGCGGGCGTGCAGGAGGCGGATCATCAGAGGTCCCTGGCGATGTCGAGGTTGGGCAGGCCCACCGTGTTGACGAGCGTGGTGGAGGCGGCGGAGGTGTTGGCCGTCCCCGCCTGGACGCGGACCCGGACCGCGGCGATCGAACCGATCTTGGCTGCGGGGACCGCGCCGGCGGCGAGCGAGATGGTGGCGCCGTCGGCGTCGACGTAGGCGAAGAGGTCGGTGCCCGTCACGAGGGGAGACGCGACGGTGCGGGTCTTGGGCGTGGTGCCGAAGGTCCAGAAGCCGTCGGTGGAGACGACGCCGGGCCAGGTCTTCTCCTTGAGGGCGGTGCCGTCGAGGTAGTACTGCACCATCACCGGGGTCGCGTCGGACGAGCCGAGGTTGACGTAGGCGTAGACCGTGACGGCGTTCGCCGTGGCCTGCGGGAACGCCGCGTCGGGCAGGGTCTGGCCCTTGACGGGGTTCTCGGTCGCGGCACGGAGCGTGCGGGTCACGGCCGTCATGCCGTTGGTGGCGACCCGCGTGGCCGAGTCGATCGACTGCGTCTGCGACGAGGCACGGGACGCGCTGACCATGAAGCCGCCGGTGATGGCGATGAGGATCGCGAAGACCATCATGGCGACGAGCAGCTCGGCCAGGCTGACGCCGGCGTCGCGCCGGTCACGGAGTGCGGCGAGGGAAGCACGGAGGCGGGTCACGGGGTCAGCCCCCGCGGGTCGAGCGTGATGGTCTTGGTCGGCATGTCGATCGATCCGCGTGTCCGGAGCACGGAGTCCTGGGGGTTGACCTGGTTGCTCGACGTGATCAGCCCGAGGTTGAGCAGGTCCGTCACCGTGTAGAACGACCACGTCCCGAACGGCAGGGCCAGCAGGGTGTCCTTCGTGACGGCGGCGAACGTGTAGGTGGACGGGACCAGGCACCCGGGGTCGCCGGCTGCGCCCGTCTTCTGCTGCACGGCCACGACCTTCACCGTGCCGCTGATCTTGCTGAGCTGCAGCACGCCCATCGGTACGCCGACCGTGGCCGACCCGCCGGGGGCAGCGCCCACGGGCACGGGGGCTGCCCCGATGGCCTTGTCGGCCGCGGGCGTGACCCACGCGGCAGGATCGGGCGAGAGGCAGCTCGACACGACGTTCGTCTTGGGGTCCGTGCTCGGGTCGAGGTGCTTGCCGGCCACGACGGCGTAGCCGCCCGAGAAGGGGAACAGCTTCGCCGGCTTCGTGGCGGCGGCGGACATCGTGTAGTCGCCCATCACGCTGCTCCGGAACGTCACGTCGAGGTTGCCCGGCAGCACCACGGGGCTCGGGAAGTTCGTCGCGAAGTTCGTCTGCAGCGAGATGGCCGTGTCGTAGGAGAAGGAGGCGGTGCCGGCCCCGCCCGCCGAGACGGTGACGGGGGTGGTCGTCTGCGTGGCCGCCTGGTCAAGACCGACCATGCCGGCCTTCGAGATGGTCACGTCGTAGTTGCCGGGCGCCACCTTGAGCGCGTAGGTGCAACCGGAGCTGTCGGTCGGGTCCAGAGCAGGAGGCGCGACGGCACCGTTGGGGTCCTTGGCCGCCGCCTTGACGGTGGCGGTGACGCCTTCGGTGCCTGCGCCGGAGGCGCCGATGACCGACACGACGATCGTGCCCTTGGCGGGGTCGTTGATGCGGCCGTTGGGAGCCAGGACGGTGGCGGAGGTGATCGGGGCGCTGACCGTGCGCTGGCCGGCGTACGTCACGGAGACCTCGACGCGCTTGTACTGCAGGGTGCCGGTGCCGGTGCCGCAGGCGGTCGAGTTCGTGGCGGACGTCGTCCACTCGGCACTCCGAGCGATCGTGAAGGTGGTGCCGCCGACCTCGGTGACCCAGGTCTTGGAGACGACGCTGAAGACGTCGTCCACGCTGCGGAGGAGGTCGATCTCCTGAGCCGCGAGGTTGGTGGCGACCGCCCTGGCCCGTGACTCGCGGGTGAGGACGAGCGAGTTGGTGATCGTGTAGGCGACCCCGATCGAGATGATGGTGAACACCATCATCGCGACGATGACCTCGACGAGGCTGAGTCCGGCGTCGCGCTGCGCCGGGGAGGCTGGGCGGAGGACGTCGTCGATGCGTCGGAACATGGTGGGTCACCTCCCGGTCGGGTTCGAGGGCTCAGATATGAGAGAAGATGGCGGGACGCGTGTCCGTCGACAGCGCGCCCCGCCACCCGAAGGTGATGCTTAGGAGCAGCTGCCCTTGACGACGCCGCTGGTCTCGGTCGCCTTGAATGCGTCGCCGCCGGTCCGCTGACCCTCGACGCAGAAGCCGGCCGTCGTCTTGACGTACTTCAGGACGTTGGTGTCGGTGCCCTTGGTGACGCCAGCCTCGGCCCACTTCGGGCCGGTGGTGGCCGCGGGGATGCCGGTGCTCATGTCGACCGAGTCCGGGAAGGTGCCGTTCGTGGTCTGGATGCTGATCACCGCGGTCTTGAGGTTCGTGAGGTCGCTCTTCACACCCGAGTCCTTGGCGTTGTTCTGCACGCCGAGGTACACGGGGATGGCGATCGCGGCGAGGATGCCGATGATGATGACGACGACGAGGAGCTCGATGAGCGTGAAGCCCTTGTCCTTGTCCTGGGCGAGGTTCTGACGACGGGCGGAGAGCTTGCCCATGAGTGCGAAGTACATGACTGGTCCGTTCGGATCGGGTGCGGGAGAGGTGATCGGAGGCGGTCACGTCGTTCCCGCCGGAGATGACTCTCCCAGCCCCCGAGACCCGCGAGAATCCCGCAGACGGGGGGTTTCTGCCGGCGACACGACCCCAGTCCGGGTCACCCCCGAAAGGGCAGAACCCCTGTTCAGGGGTCACCTGCTATCCGACACCTGTCGTGCACGAGGAAGGGCCCGACCGGTGGTCGGACCCTTCGGGCAGAGCGGCGCAACGCCTACTTGATCAGCGACGTGATCTGGAAGATCGGCAGGTACAGCGCGACGATCATTCCGCCCACGACGACGCCAAGGAACGCGATCAGCAGCGGCTCGATCAGGGCCGTCAGCGACTCCGTGGTCGACTTGACCTCCTGGTCGTAGAAGTCCGCCACCTTCTCGAGCATCGTCTCGAGCGAGCCGGCGTCCTCGCCGACCGAGATCATCTGCGTGACCATCGGCGGGAAGACCCCGGAGGCGGTCAAGGGGGCGGCGATGGACTCGCCCTGCCGCACCGACTCCGCGACCTCGACCAGCGCCTCCTCGAGCACGTAGTTGCCCGAGACCTCGCCGACGATCCGCAAGGCGGTGAGGATGGGGACGCCGGCACCGATCATGTTCGAGAAGTTGCGTGAGAAGCGCGCGATCGCGATCTTGCGCAGCAGCTCGCCGAACACCGGCAGCTTGAGCTTCAGCGGATCGAGCTTCGAGCGGACCTTGACGGAGTTCTTGTTCGTCTTCCACCAGATCGACCCGGCGATGCCGCCGATGATGAGCACCGGCAGCACGTAGGGCATCGCCTGTGAGGCGTAGACGAGCATCATCGTCGGCAGGGGCAGCTTGCCGCCGAGGTTCGTGAACATGTCCTGGAAGATCGGGACGATGAAGGTCAGCATGACGACCACGGCGACGAGCGACATCACGAGGACCACGACCGGGTAGGTCATCGCCGACTTGATCGTGGACCGCAGCGCCACCTCCTTCTCGAAGTTGTCGGCGGTCGACTCGAGCGCCTTGTCGAGGAACCCGCCGACCTCGCCGGCCCGGATCATGTTGATCATCAGGGGCGGGAAGTGCTTGTCGTGCTTGCCGACCGCGTCGGAGAACGAGACGCCGGTCTCGACGTCGTCGCGCACCTCCTGCATGACCTTCTGCAGCGTCTTGTTGTCGACCTGGTCGGCGAGGATCGTCAGGGTGCGCAGCAGCGACAGGCCGGACGCGATCATGGTCGCCATCTGGCGCGACATGACCGCGATCTCCTTCATCTTGACCCCGCCGCCGCCGAGGCCGCCGATCGAGATCTCGCGCTGCAGGCCGGTGCCGTCGCTCGCCGCGGCGATCGAGATGGGCTGCACGCCCATCGTGCGCAGGCGGGTGACGACGGCGCCCTCGCTGGACGCGTCGACCTTGCCCTTGACGACCTTGCCGGCCGAGTCGCGGCCCTTGTAGGCGTAGGCGGTGCTGGTGGCCATCAGTTGCTCCCGATCGAGAAGGCGTCGCCGAAGTCGATGCCGGCGTCGAGGCCGACCGTCTCGGACTTGTTGATCACGCGGGTGACGAGACGGTCGAAGCCCTCGGCGTCGTGCACCTTCTCCATCGCCGCCTTGTGCGTGACGGTGCCGGTGTTGACGAGGTCGGCCAGCTTCTGGTCCATCGTGTGCATGCCGAGGTCGCGCCCCGCCTGCATCGACGACGAGATCTGGTACGTCTTGCCCTCGCGCACGAGGTTGCCGATGGCCGGGGTCATCATCATGATCTCGGTCGCGACGACACGGCCCTTGCCGCCCGCCTTCGGCAGCAGCGTCTGGCAGACGACGCCCTGCAGCGTCGACGCGAGCTGGGTGCGCACCTGGTCCTGCTGGTGCGGCGGGAACACGTCGATCACACGGTCGATCGTCTGCGCGGCGCTCTGCGTGTGCAGGGTCGCGAACACGAGGTGGCCGGTCTCGGCGGCGGTCAGCGCGACCGAGATGGTCTCGAGGTCGCGGAGCTCGCCGATCAGGATGACGTCGGGGTCCTGGCGAAGCACGTGCTTGAGCGCGTTCGCGAAGCTGTGCGTGTCGTGGCCGACCTCGCGCTGGTTGACGATCGCCTTCTTGTGCTGGTGCATGAACTCGATCGGGTCCTCGACCGTCACGATGTGGTCGGCGCGCGTGCGGTTGACCAGGTCGATCAGGGCGGCGAGGGTCGTCGACTTGCCCGAGCCGGTGGGGCCCGTGACGAGCACGAGGCCACGGGGCAGCTTCGCGAAGCGACTGACGACCTCGGGCACGCCCAGGTCGGCGAGCTGCTTGATCTCGGTCGGGATGAGGCGGAAGGCCGCTCCCATCGCGCCGCGCTGCTGGTAGAAGTTCACGCGGAAGCGCGACTCGTCCGACAGCGAGTAGGCGAAGTCGAGCTCGAGCCGCTCGTCGAACTGCTCCTTCATCGCCGGAGTGAGCAGGCTGGTCAGGGCTGCGGAGACCGTCGGGGCGTCCCAGGGCTCGCCGCCGGCGAGGGCGGGCTGGAGGCCGCCGTCCACGCGGAGGGTCGGGGCGGCGTCGACCGTGACGTGCAGGTCGGAGGCGCCCTGCAGCACGACCTCGCAGAGCGCCGCGATGAGCGCGGGGTGCGCGACCGTGCGGGCGTGCTCGTGCAGCTCGATGCCGGGTCGGGACTCGACCTGGGCGGCGGGGGGCGCCTCCTCGGCGGCGTGCTGCGCGCTGGACGGCGCGAACGACGGCACGCGCAGCAGGCCGCCGTCGCCGAGCTGGGGCGAGGCGGGCGCCGGGGCGGCGGAATGCGAGGGAGCCGAGGAGGCGGCGGGCACGACCGGCGAGGTCGGCGCGGCCGACGACACGTCGGGCAGCGAGGGGGCCGAGGAGGCGGCGGCCGCGTCGTCGAGGGCGGTCTCGGCGGCGAGGGCTGTGTCGGCTGGCAGGTACGGCGGCATGAACGCCTGCGGTGCCGCGGCCGAGCCGACCTCGCCCACGGCGGGGCTGGCCGTGGCGACCTGGGCAGCCGAGTCGTTGAAGTCGTCGAAGCGAGGGTCGCTCCACGGGGTGCGGGCGGCCATGCCGCCGCCCTCGAGGGCGCTCGCGAGCCGCGCGGCGCGACGGCTGGTCGGCGCGGGGGTGGGGCTCCAGCCGAGCACCGCCTCCCCGCCGGCGTCGTCCATCGTGTAGACCGGGCCTCGGTCGGCCTCGTCGATGTGCGGCGCCAGCGTCGGCGGCGCCTTCGGCAGCTCCCACTCGGTCGCGGGGGTGTGGGTGCTCAGGTCGTTGCCGGGCGTGCCCGGGGTCCAGCCGTCGGCCGGGTCGACCTGGTCGGGGATCTCGAAGACGTTGTCGCTCATGCGGGCGTTCCCTCGGGTGCGGTGCAGCGGGCGGTGCGGACGGGTGCGGGGCGGGTGCGGACGGGCGAGGCGCTCACGCGACGACCCGCAGGATCTCTTCGACGCTGGTCAGGCCGAGCTTCGCCTTGGCCCAGCCGTCGTGGCGGAGGCTGACCATGCCCTGCTCGGTGGCGACGCGGGCGATCTCGGCGCTCGACGCCCGGGCGACGGCGAGGCGCTCGATCTCCTCGGAGACGCTCATCACCTCGTGCAGGGCGATGCGACCGCGGTAGCCGGTGTTCGAGCACTGCGCGCAGCCGACAGGCTGGTAGACGAGCGGCGCGGGCTCGTCGAGGCGCACCGGGAACCGCAGGTGCTCGAGCTGGCGGGGCGTGTACGAGGTCGGCGTCTTGCAGCGGTCGCAGAGGCGGCGCGCGAGGCGCTGGGCGACGACGCAGTCGATCGCGCTGCCGACGAGGAACGGCTCGATGCCCATCTCGGTGAGGCGGGTGATCGCGCTCGGGGCGTCGTTCGTGTGCAGCGTGCTGAGCACGAGGTGGCCGGTCAGCGACGCCTCGATGGCGATCTGCGCCGTCTCGTGGTCGCGGATCTCGCCGAGCAGGACGACGTCGGGGTCGGACCGCAGGATGCTCCGCAGCGCGCCGGCGAACGTGAGGCCCGCCTTGGGGTTGACCTGCACCTGGTTGATGCCGTCCATCCGGTACTCGACCGGGTCCTCGACGGTGATGACGTTGATCTCGGGGCGCGCGACCGCGTTGAGCGTCGTGTAGAGCGTCGTCGACTTGCCCGAGCCCGTGGGGCCGGTGACGAGGATCATCCCGTAGGGCTTCGAGTACGACGCGGCGTAGACGTCGAAGTTGCGCTCGAGCAGGTTCAGGTCGCGGAGGCTCATCGACGTGTTCGAGTTGTCGAGGATCCGCATGACGACCTTCTCGCCCCAGACCGTCGGCAGGGTCGCGACGCGGAGGTCGATCTGACGGCCGCCGTGGCGGACCGACATGCGGCCGTCCTGCGGGCGCCGACGCTCGGCGATGTCGATCTCGCTCATGATCTTGAGGCGCGAGATCACGCCGTTCTGGATGGCCTTGGGGGCCGGCTGCATCTCGTGCAGCACCCCGTCGATGCGGTAGCGGATGCGCACGTCGTGCTCGGCCGGCTCGATGTGGATGTCGGAGGCGTGGTCGGTGATGGCCTGGCTGACGAGCAGGTTGACGAAGCGCACGATGGGCACGTCGTCGTCGGGGCCGGAGGAGGCGATGTCGGCCTGGGCGGCCTCGACCGCGCTGGTCTCCTCCTCGAGCGTCGAGGTGAGGTCGTTGAGCTCGTCATCGGCACGGAGGTAGCGGTCGAGCGCGGCCTGCAGGTCGGCGCGGTCGGCGAGCACCGGCTCCACGCCGATGCGGAGCGCGGCGCGCACGTCGTCGATCGCGAAGACGTCGCCCGGGTCGGCCATCGCGAGCAGGAGGAGGCCGTCGCGCACCGCGATCGGCAGCACGCTGTGCCGGCGACACACGGCGGCGGGCACCATCGTCACGGCGGCGCGGTCGACGGGGTAGTCGACCAGCTCGACGAAGTCGACGCCGTTGGCCTGGGCCCGGGCGCGGGCGACCTGCGCGGAGGTCACGGTGCCGGACTCGAGCAGCTCCCGGATGGACGCCTCCTCGTCGGCGCCCCGGCGCCCCACGCGGTCGAGGTGCTCCATGGGCAGCAGCCCGTGCAGGATCAGGATCTCGGTCATCGAAGCCACGGGTGCATCTCCTCGGTACGCGCGCCCGGCATGTCGGGGTCCGGGCGGCAGGTCGTCGGGAGTCGTCCCGAGCAGTCGCCACGCTACGGCGGGGCCGCCTCCCCGACACGTCCCAGTGAGGGTGCCCCCCGTCTGCGTCACAGCCCCCCGCGGCGGGCTCCGCGACGACTCCCCCACAGGGACGAGGAGGCGCGGCGACCGCCCAGAAAGGGGGTCGCCGTCGCCCAGAACAGGGGGTGGCACGTCGACGGACGGGACTGGTCTAGTGGTCGGCGGCGGTCCTGGGCCCGACGACACGTGTGGCCCGGTTTCACGGATGACGACCGCCGAACCCCCCGAGGAGCCACGCACGATGCACGGTCACGAGATGACGTTCGAGCCTGCCCGGACCGCGCCAGCGGACCCGCAGGACCCCCACACAGGCACCGCCGCCGGCCCCGAGACGACGGGCATCACCGTGCCGTCGTTCGGCTGGACCGGCGTGGCCATCGCCCTCCACCGCCTCCAGCAGCAGCCGACCGCGTCGATCGTGGTCGTCCGCCAGGCCGACCACCTCCCCCTCGTCGTCGACGTGGAGACGAACGCCTACTGGTGGGACACCCCCCTGACGGCGTTCCCCGCCGAGCCCGTCGACATCGACGTGGTCGTCGAGGCCAAGGACCCCGCCGTCGAGGCGTCGCGCCCGCCCGGCACCGACCTCGACGCGCTGCTCTGGCTGATCGGCACCAATTCGTTCCTGGGCGAGCTCGCGTGGTGGCTGCAGCGCGACGACCGCTACAAGCTGGTGCGCTGGCCCAACTTCACGATGCTGACGCACACCCCGGAGCAGATGCGGATGACCGCGATGCTCGGCTACACGTTCCTCCCGGTCGGCGAGCTGGCCAACGCGAGCGAGTCGGACCCGGCCGAGGCCCGGCGCCTCGTCAACGCGTTCAGCCTGATGCGCCTGCTGCGCTCCGAGTCGCCCGAGCCGGCCGCGGTCGCCGCCGCCGGCTCGTCGTCGGCCTCGTCGTCGTCCGCCGACCCCGACCACGTCCGGGTCGCTCCGCAGCCCCGCCGCGGCGGCCTGTTCAGCCGCCTGCGCGACCGGCTCGGCCTCTGATGGCCGAGCACGTCATCCTCTTCGGCGGCCCGATGGGCGCCGGCAAGACGACCGCGATCGAGACGCTCAGCGAGACCGAGGTCGTCCGCACCGAGGCCGCGAACACCGACCGCGCCACGGCCGACAAGGACACCACGACGGTCGCGCTCGACTACGGCGAGATCACGCTCGGCGAGACCGACAAGGTGCGCCTCTACGGCATCCCCGGCCAGCAGCGGTTCGACTTCATGTGGACGATCCTCAAGGAGCGCGCCAAGGGCATGGTGCTGCTCGTCAACAACGACGCCGCCGACCCGGTGGGCGAGATGCTGACGTTCCTCGACGAGTTCCGCGACCTCCACGACCGCGGCGGCGTCGTCGTCGCGGCGACGCGCTCCGACGTCTCGGCCACCCCGACGGTGGCCGACTACTCGGCGGCGCTGACCGAGCGCCGCCCCGACCTGGTCGTGCCGGTGTTCACGGTCGACCCCCGAGAGGAAGACCAGATGCGCACCGTCCTCATGACGCTCGTCGCCAACATCGAGATGCGCGAGATGTTCTCTGCACCCGCTGCCTCCGCCGCGCCCTCGCAGCCCGCCGTGGCGGTGGCCGAGTGAGCCTCGCGCCCCACCTCGACCCCGTCGTCGTCGATCTCGGCCGCCGGGCCCTGCTCGACATGGGAGAGGTGAGCCGCTCGCTCGTCTACGGCTCGTTCCTCACCGACGACGGCTTCGAGGTCGTCCACGTGCCCGACGGCAAGGTCGACGCGAACCGCTTCGCCAGCATGGCCAGCTCCATCCAGGCACTCAGCGAGGCCGTCGCCCGGGAGGTGCGGATCGGCTCGAGCGAGTACGTCATCATCGCGTCCGACAAGGGCCACGTCATCCAGCTGCGCGTCCCCGGGCACCCCGTCGTGCTCGGCGCGCTGTTCGGCGACGACGAGACGCTCGGCAAGGCCCTCTCGGTCGCGCGCCGCTGCGCCCAGCAGCTGGCCGCCTCCTTGGCCGACCGCCCGGCCGTGCAGCCCGCCGCGGCCGCCCACGAGCCGGACGCCGCCGTCGAGCACGGCGACGCACCCGCACGCGCCGACGCCTACGGCGTCCCGGCGCTCTGACCCTGGCCAGGCACGCAGCCCTGCCCCTCCGACCGCTCCGGCCGCACCTCCGCGGCCGGCTGCCGAGCGGTGCCCGCCCGACGCCGGCACCGCTGCCCGCACCACCCCTGACCCGACCAGGTCAGGGCCGGACAGCTCACACCCGAACTGCCCTGACCCGAACAGGAAGCACTGACACCATGGCGAACATCTCCGACTCCCTCGAGACCCTCCTCACCGTCGACGGCGCGATGGCGGCCGCCGTCGTCGACAGCGCGTCCGGCATGCTGCTCGGCGGCGCCGGCAGCGGCATCGACCTGGAGCTGGCCGCGGCCGGCAACACCGAGGTCGTCCGTGCCAAGCTCAAGACGGCGAAGTCGCTCGGCCTCGCCGACTCGATCGAGGACATCCTCATCACCCTGTCGAGCCAGATCCACATCATCCGCCCCCTCGCCAGCAACCGCGAGGTCTTCATCTACTTCGTGCTCGACCGCTCGAAGGCGAACCTCGCCCTCGCTCGCATGAAGTCCAAGGAGGTCGAGGGCCAGCTGGCCTTCTGACCCACGCCGCGGCTCCCTGCGCCGCAGCACCCCGACGGGGCGTCGACCACTGAGGTCGGCGCCCCGTCGTCGTGCTCCGGTGCGGGCGGTTGCGGGTGCGGGTGCGGTTGCGGTTGCGGTTGCGGTTGCGGGTGGTCTAGTCGAGGAGGCGCTGGTACAGCACGTGCTCGCGCCACTCCCCCGCGATGCGGAGGTAGCCCGGCGCCGAGCCGTACTGCTTAAAGCCCGAGGCGGCGAGCACGGCACGCGACCCCGCGTTGTGCGGCAGGGCGCTCGCCTCGAGGCGGTGCAGGCGGAGGCCGGTCGCCGCGAGGTCGACGACGACCGCCAACGCCGCCTTCGCCAGGCCCTGCCCCGTCCGCTCCCGGTCGACCCAGTAGCCGACGGCCGCCTTCTGCAGGGGCCCCCGGACGATCTGGTTGAGGGCGATCGTGCCGACCACGCGGTCGCCCTCCATCAGGTGGAACGGCTGCTGCTCGCCGGCGGCGGCCGACGCGATGCGCGCCGTGAGCATCGCCCGCTGGCCGGCGGGCTCGAAGAACGACGGCGCCCGCTCCGGATCCCACGGCGCGAGGTGCTCGCGGTTGCGCCGGTGCGCCTCGGCGAGGGCGGCGGCGTCGCCGACCCGCGCCTCCCGCAGGAGGACGGTGTCGGTGAGGGCCTGCTCGAACTGCACCCTCTGACCCTAGGCCGCGCCCGTGTCGGGCGCCGCGGACGGTGACGCAGGCGTCGCGGGACGACGTGGGCGAGGGCCCACGCCTGCGGCGTCCCTTCTCGCCTACGCCGTCTCGGGGCGAGGGTCGAGCAGCCGGGGAGGCGGCGGCCGAGGGTGCTAGGAGGCGAGCGGCGCGTCGACGGGGACGACCGCCTCCTGCGCCTGGTCGCCCTGCGCCGGCCGGCTGATCTCGGCCCAGACGTCGTCGAGCGAGACGCCGACGACCTGGGCGATCGCCGCGATGGTGGGGAACGACGGGGTCGCGACCCGGCCGGACTCGATCTTGCGCAGCGTCTCGGGCGAGACGCCGGCGTCGAGGGCCGTGCGGAGCATCGACCGCTCGCCGCGCGCCTGCCGGAGCAGGGCCCCGAGGCGGCGGCCTCGAGCGACCTCGGCGGGGCTCAGCGGCAGACGGACCATGCGCAGAGCCTAGCCCGAGGAGGCGCCTGCCGGGATAGCATTACCGGGACAGTTGTCCCGCCGCCCGCCGGCAGACCCGAGGAGACGCCCCGTGATCGAGATCTTCAGCCCCGCCGAGCTGGGCCGTGCCCGCGACTCCGGAGCGCTGGTCGGGCACATCCTGCACACCGTGTCGCAGCGCGTCGCGGTCGGCACGAACCTGCTCGAGATCGACGAGTGGACTCGCGAGATGATCGTCGAGGCCGGTGCCGAGTCCTGCTACGTCGACTACGCGCCGTCGTTCGGCCGCGGGCCGTTCGGGCACTGGATCTGCACGGCCGTCAACGACGCCGTGCTGCACGGCCTCCCCCACGACTACGCCCTGCGCGACGGCGACCTGCTCACGCTCGACCTCGCGGTCGTGCTGAACGGCATCGCCGCCGACTCCGCGCTGAGCTTCGTCGTCGGCACCTCGCGCCCCGCGGGCAGCACCGAGCTGATCGAGACGACCGAGCGCGCCCTGGCCGCCGCGATCGCCGCCGCCGTGCCCGGAGCGAAGATGGGCGACGTCTCGTACGCCATCGGCTCGGTGCTGACCGGGGCGGGCTACCCCGTGAACGTCCAGTTCGGCGGCCACGGCATCGGCTCGACCATGCACCAGGACCCGCACGTCGCCAACATCGGCCGCCCCGGCCGCGGCTACAAGCTGCGCCCGGGCCTGCTGCTCGCCCTCGAGCCGTGGGTCATGGCCGACACCGACGAGCTCGTGACCGACGACGACGGCTGGACGCTCCGCAGCGCGACGGGCTGCCTCACGGCGCACAGCGAGCACACGGTCGCCATCACCGAGGACGGCGCGGAGATCCTGACCGTCCGCGGCTAGCTCGACCGGCTCGTCACGATCGAGGTGACGCGTCGAGGAGGTGCGGCGGTCGCTCACGCCTCCGACGCGTCATCTCGTTCGGCGGTCAGTACTCGCGGAGGTACGCGGCGCGACGGCCCGCGACCGTGAAGCCCGCACGGTCGTAGAGCCCGACGGCGCCCGTGGGGCTCGTCGAGTCGACGTCGAGCACGCAGAGCTCGAAGCCCTGGTCGGCCTGCCGCGCGAGGGCCGTCGCGAGCAGCGACTGCGCGAGGTGCCGGCCTCGCCAGGCCCGCCGGACGCCCACGTAGTCGACGTGGGCGCTGCGACCGCCGTGGGCCGGCCACTGCTCGGGCTCGACGGTGGTGAGCACGAAGGCGACCACCTCCTCCTCGCCGTCGTCGCCCGCGGCGACCGCCACGAACGAGAGGTCGGGGCGGAACGTCGCCGCCCCGACGAGCATGCGCCACACCTCGGGCGTGCTCGCCTGGCTGCCCCAGTGGTCGACGAAGGCCTCGTTGCGGGCCAGACGGGTCGCTTCCTCGCGGTGCGTCGAGTAGTCCTCGAGCCGCACCGCGGGGTCGAGGGGCACGGGCTCGACCGGGCGGGTCAGGTCGCGGCTGAGGGTGCTCCACCACCGGGCGGGGCCGAAGCCCTGCCGCTCCAGCAGCGCCGCGTGGCTCTTCGCTTCCTGCTCGACGCCCGCCGCCAGCACGGCCGGCAGCACGTCGTCCGAGGCTGACAGGTGCTGCTCGCCACGCAGCCGCTGCCACTCGACGAGGTCGCGCCCGAGGCCCTGCCTGCGCCGACGCGGGTCGACGCCGCCGTCGACGGACACGCGCACGACCGACTCGCGGACGGGCCAGAGGAAGCTCAGGCCCCAGGCCACCAGCTGGCCGTCCCCCTCGTCGGCCACGAGGGAGTCGCGCTCGAGGTCGATGCCGGGCATCTCGAGCAGCTGCCGCATCGACGACAGCGACGTCACGTGCAGCGGGTGGTCGACCGACGCCACGCGCCCGTCGAGCGCGTGCAGCGCCTCGAGGTCGGCGAGGGTCGCCGGGCGCCAGCGCAGGCCGCCGCGGTCACGAGGGAGGCGCGCGTCCGGCCTCGGGACCCGGGCGCTGACGGGCAGGTCGACCGCGTCGAGCCGGACCCCCGCCGCGGCCTCGCCCCGCGCGACCGTGGACTCGGGGGGCTCGACGGACGGGGACGGCTGTGCGGACTGCTCGGTGCTCATCGCTCCATACTGCCTGGTCTCGGGAGCCGCCCAGGTCACGGGACCGCCCGCGAGCCTGCGGGACCGACCCGCGCCTCCCCGAGGTCGCCCGGGAACGACGACGGGCCCCGTCCCTCGCGTGGTGCGAGGGCCGGGGCCCGTCGTGGTGCCTGGTGGCTCCGCAGGTCATCAGACCCGCGGCGCCTTCAGACGATCCCGATCAGTTGTAGGTGCCGGGGGTGAAGTCGTCCGACGAGAACGAGTCGAAGTCCACGAAGCTGAGGTCAGCCTCGGTGAACGACGCGTCGTCCGTGAACACGCGGTTGGGGTACCGCTCGGCCTTCGCTTCTTCCGTCGCCTCGACCGAGACGTCGCGGTAGCGCGACAGACCGGTTCCGGCGGGGATCAGCTTCCCGATGATCACGTTCTCCTTCAGACCGACCAGGGGGTCGCTCTTGCCCTCCATCGCAGCCTGCGTGAGCACGCGGGTCGTCTCCTGGAAGGAGGCGGCCGACAGCCACGACTCGGTCGCGAGCGAGGCCTTGGTGATGCCCATGACCTCCTGGCGGGCGGACGCGGTCCGCTTGCCCTCGGTCAGCGCCGCACGGTTGATCTCGTTGTACTTCGACCGGTCGACGAGCTCGCCGGGGAGCAGGTCGGTGTCGGCGTGGTCGACGACGGTGACCTTGCGGAGCATCTGACGGACGATGACCTCGATGTGCTTGTCGTGGATCGGCACGCCCTGCGAACGGTAGACGTCCTGGACGCCCCCGACGAGGTGCTGCTGCACCGCACGGACGCCCTTGACTCGCAGGACCTCCTTCGGGTCGACCGCACCGGCGATGATCTGCGCACCGAGCTCGACGTGCTGACCGTCCTCGACGAGGAGGGTCGAGCGCTTGAGCACGGGGTAGATGACCGGCTCGTCGCCGTTGTCGAGGTTGAGGATGACCCGTCGGGCCTTGTCCGTGTCCTCGATCGTGATGCGACCGGCACCGTCGGCGATCGGGGACGCACCCTTGGGGGTACGTGCCTCGAACAGCTCCGTCACGCGGGGCAGACCCTGCGTGATGTCGTCGGCCGAGGCCGAACCGCCGGTGTGGAAGGTGCGCATCGTCAGCTGCGTGCCGGGCTCGCCGATCGACTGGGCCGCGATGATGCCGACGGCCTCGCCGATGTCGACCAGGTTGCCGGTCGCGAGCGAGCGGCCGTAGCACTGGGCGCAGACGCCGACCGCGGCCTCGCAGGTGAGCACGGAACGCACCTTGATGGTCTCGACCCCTGCCGCCACGAGCTCGTCGATCAGAACGTCTCCGACGTCGGCGCCGGCCTCGGCCAGCACGGTGCCCTTCGCGTCGACGGCCGCGGCCGCCAGCGAACGGGCGAACACGGTGTTCTCGACGGTCGCGTCGCGCACCATGACGCCGTCGGCGTCGGGTGCGGCGATGGGCATCTCGAGACCGCGCGAGGTGCCGCAGTCGTCCTCACGGATGATGACGTCCTGCGAGACGTCGACGAGTCGACGGGTCAGGTACCCCGAGTCGGCCGTACGGAGGGCCGTGTCGGCCAGTCCCTTGCGGGCACCGTGCGTCGCGATGAAGTACTCGGCCACCGACAGGCCCTCGCGGTACGACGAGATGATCGGGCGGGGGATGATGTCGCCCTTCGGGTTGTTCACGAGGCCTCGCATGCCGGCGATGTTGCGCACCTGCAGCCAGTTACCACGAGCACCCGAGGTGACCATGCGGTTGATCGTGTTGTCGACCGGGAAGTTCGCCCGCATCTCGGCGGCGACCTCGTTCGTGGCCTCCGTCCAGATCTTGATCAGGTCCGCACGACGCTCGGCGTCGCTGATGAGGCCCTTGTCGAACTCGGACTGGACCGCTGCGGCCTGCTTCTCGTAGCCCGCCACGATCTCCGGCTTGCGCGGAGGCGTGAGGACGTCGGAGAGGGCGACCGTGACACCGGAGCGCGAGGCCCAGTAGAAGCCCGCGTCCTTGATGTTGTCCAGGGCAGCCGCGACGGCGACCTTGGGGTAGCGCTCGGCGAGGTCGTTGACGATCGTCGAGAGCATGCCCTTGTCGGTCACCTGCTGCACGAACGGGTAGTCCGCCGGCAGGTTCTCGTTGAAGAGCGCGCGACCGAGGGTCGTGTCGAGCAGGATGTCCTGTCCGACCTCGTAGCCCTCGGGAGCCTCGCCCTCGGCGAAGTGCACGCCGTTCATGCGGATCTTGGCCATCGCGTTCAGGTCGAGCGTGCCCTGGTCCTTGGCGAGGATCGCCTCGGACACGGACGAGAAGGCACGGCCCTCGCCGACTGCGCCCTCGGTGACCGTCGTCAGGTAGTGCAGGCCGATGATCATGTCCTGTGCGGGCAGGGTCACCGGTCGGCCGTCGGACGGCTTCAGGATGTTGTTCGACGCGAGCATCAGGATGCGCGCCTCGGCCTGGGCCTCGACGGACAGCGGCAGGTGCACGGCCATCTGGTCGCCGTCGAAGTCGGCGTTGAACGCCGCGCAGACGAGCGGGTGCAGCTGGATGGCCTTGCCCTCGACCAGCTGGGGCTCGAAGGCCTGGATGCCGAGACGGTGCAGCGTGGGCGCGCGGTTCAGCAGCACGGGGCGCTCGCGGATGATCTCCTCGAGGACGTCCCACACCTGCGGGCGCGAACGCTCGACCATGCGCTTGGCGCTCTTGATGTTCTGAGCGTGCGACAGGTCGATCAGGCGCTTGATCACGAACGGCTTGAACAGCTCGAGCGCCATCTGCTTGGGCAGACCGCACTGGTGCAGCTTGAGCGTCGGGCCGACGATGATGACCGAACGGCCGGAGTAGTCGACGCGCTTGCCGAGCAGGTTCTGGCGGAACCGACCCTGCTTCCCCTTGAGCATGTCGCTCAGGGACTTCAGGGCGCGGTTGCCGGTGCCCGTGACGGGACGGCCGCGGCGACCGTTGTCGAAGAGCGCGTCCACCGCCTCCTGCAGCATCCGCTTCTCGTTGTTGACGATGATCTCGGGGGCACCGAGGTCGAGCAGTCGACGGAGGCGGTTGTTGCGGTTGATGACGCGACGGTAGAGGTCGTTCAGGTCGGACGTCGCGAAGCGGCCACCGTCGAGCTGCACCATCGGGCGCAGCTCGGGCGGGATCACCGGGACGACGTCGAGCACCATCGCGGCGGGCGAGTTGCCCGTGGCGAGGAAGGAGCTGACGACGCGCAGGCGCTTGATCGCGCGGATCTTCTTCTGGCCCTTGCCCTCCGAGATCTGCAGGTGCAGGTTCTCGGCCTCGGTGGTCAGGTCGAAGCCCTCGAGGCGCTTCTTGATGGCCTCGGCGCCCATGTGGGCCTCGAAGTACATGCCGAAGCGGTCCTGGAGCTCGTGGAAGACGGCGTCCTCGGGCTTGAGGTCGCCCACCTTCAGCGTGCGGAAGTCCTCCCACACGCGCTCGAGGCGGTTGATGTCCTCGTCGAAGGCCTTGCGGGTCTGGCCCATCTCCTTCTCGGCGACGTCCTTCGCACGACGCTTCTGGTCGCTCTTCGCGCCTTCTTCCTCAAGAGCGGCGAGGTCGACCTCGAGCTTCTGCAGACGGTCGGCGATGCGCGTGTCGCGCTGCGTCTCGAGCTGCTTGATCTCGAGGCGGAGCTCGTTCTCGAGACCGGGCATGTCGGCGTGACGGCCCTCGTCGTCGATCGAGATCACCATGTAGGCGGCGAAGTAGATGACCTTCTCGAGGTCCTTCGGCGCCATGTCGAGCAGGTAGCCGAGGCGCGACGGGACGCCCTTGAAGTACCAGATGTGCGTGACGGGGGCGGCGAGCTCGATGTGGCCCATGCGCTCACGGCGCACCGACGACTTCGTGACCTCGACGCCGCAGCGCTCGCAGACGATGCCCTTGAAGCGGACGCGCTTGTACTTGCCGCACGCGCACTCCCAGTCACGCGACGGCCCGAAGATCTGCTCTCCGAAGAGGCCGTCCTTCTCGGGCTTCAGCGTGCGGTAGTTGATGGTCTCCGGCTTCTTGACCTCACCGTGCGACCAGGCACGGATGTTCTCGGCCGTGGCGAGGCCGATCCGCAGCTCATCGAAAGTTGTTGCTTCGATCAAAATTCAGTCCCTTGTCAGATGTATCGACGTGTCGTTGTGGGAAGGGGGCTTAGATCTCGTCGACGTTCGACGACTCGAAGCGGGAGGAGATGTTGATGCCGAGCTCTTCCGCAGCACGGAAGACCTCGTCGTCCGTGTCGCGCAGGCTGACCGTCTGGCCGTCGGCCGAGAGGACCTCGACGTTCAGGCACAGCGACTGCATCTCCTTGATGAGGACCTTGAAGCTCTCGGGGATGCCGGGCTCCTGGATGTTCTCGCCCTTGACGATCGCCTCGTAGACCTTGACGCGGCCGAGGATGTCGTCGGACTTGATCGTCAGGAGCTCCTGCAGCGCGTACGCGGCGCCGTAGGCCTCGAGGGCCCACACCTCCATCTCTCCGAAGCGCTGTCCGCCGAACTGGGCCTTGCCGCCCAGGGGCTGCTGCGTGATCATCGAGTAGGGGCCCGTCGAACGAGCGTGGATCTTGTCGTCGACGAGGTGGTGGAGCTTCAGGATGTACATGTAGCCGACCGAGATCGGGTTCGGGAAGGGCTCTCCCGAGCGACCGTCGAACAGCATCGTCTTGCCCGAGGAGCCGATCAGGCGGTCGCCGTCACGCGTGGGCAGCGTCGAGTCGAGGAGACCCTCGATCTCGCGCTCGGCGGCGCCGTCGAACACCGGGGTGGCGACCTTCGTGCCGGGAGCCGCGCTGAGCGCCTCCGGCGGGAGGTTCTTGGCCCACTCCTGGATGCCCTCGACGTTCCAGCCCTGCGCCGCGATCCACCCGAGGTGGATCTCGAGCACCTGGCCGAAGTTCATGCGGCCGGGGACGCCCAGCGGGTTCAGGATGATGTCGACCGGCGTGCCGTCCGCGAGGAACGGCATGTCCTCGACGGGGAGGATCGTCGAGATGACGCCCTTGTTGCCGTGACGGCCGGCGAGCTTGTCGCCCGCGGTGATCTTGCGTCGCTGCGCGATGAACACCACGACGCGCTGGTTGACGCCCGAGCCGAGCTCGTCGTCGCCGTCCTGCGAGTCGAAGACCTTGACGCCGATGACGGTTCCCTGCTCGCCGTGGGGCACCTTCAGGGACGTGTCGCGGACCTCACGGCTCTTCTCGTTGAAGATGGCGCGCAGGAGGCGCTCCTCGGCCGACAGCTCGGTCTCGCCCTTGGGCGTGACCTTGCCGACGAGGATGTCGCCGGGACGGACCTCGGCACCGATGCGGATGATGCCGCGGTCGTCGAGGTCGGCCAGCAGGTCCGGGCTGACGTTGGGGAGGTCACGGGTGATCTCCTCCTTGCCGAGCTTCGTGTCGCGGGCGTCGACCTCGTACTCCTCGATGTGGATCGAGGAGAGCGTGTCGTCCTTCACGAGGTTCTGCGACAGGATCATCGCGTCCTCGTAGTTGTAGCCCTCCCACGGCATGAACGCGACGAGCAGGTTCTTGCCGAGCGCGAGCTCGCCGTTCTCGGTCGCAGGGCCGTCGGCGATGACCTCGCCGACCTCGATGCGCTGACCGGCGTCGACGATCACGCGGTGGTTGTAGCTGGCGCCCTGGTTCGAGCGGTCGAACTTGCGCAGGTAGTAGTCCTGCGTGCCGCCCTCGTCCAGCTGGACGGTGACGACGTCGGCCGAGACCTCGGTGACGACACCTGCGGCGTCGGCGGTGACGACGTCGCCGGCGTCGATGGCCGTGTAGCCCTCCATGCCGGTGCCGACCAGGGGGCTCTCGCTGCGGACCAGCGGGACGGCCTGACGCTGCATGTTGGCGCCCATGAGGGCGCGGTTCGCGTCGTCGTGCTCGAGGAACGGGATGAGCGAGGTCGCGACCGACACCATCTGGCGCGGCGAGACGTCCATGTAGTCGACCTCGTCCTTGGCGACGAGCTCCACCTCGCCGCCCTTCTTGCGGACCAGCACCTTGTCGTCGACGAAGTTGAAGTCGTCGTCGAGCGGGGCGTTGGCCTGGGCGACGACGAACTCGTCCTCCTCGGAGGCGGTGAGGTAGTCGATCGTGGTGCTGACGTTGCCGCCGTTGACACGACGGTAGGGCGTCTCGATGAAGCCGAACGAGTTGATGCGGGCGAACGACGCGAGCGAGCCGATCAGGCCGATGTTCGGGCCTTCCGGGGTCTCGATCGGGCACATGCGGCCGTAGTGCGACGGGTGGACGTCGCGGACCTCGACACCGGCGCGCTCGCGGCTCAGGCCGCCGGGGCCGAGTGCGCTGAGGCGACGCTTGTGCGTCAGGCCCGACAGCGGGTTGTTCTGGTCCATGAACTGCGAGAGCTGCGACGTGCCGAAGAACTCCTTGATCGCGGCGACGACGGGGCGCACGTTGATCAGGGTCTGCGGGGTGATCGCCTCGATGTCCTGCGTGGTCATGCGCTCGCGGACGACGCGCTCCATGCGGGACAGGCCGGTGCGGACCTGGTTCTGGATCAGCTCGCCGACCGCGCGGATGCGACGGTTGCCGAAGTGGTCGATGTCGTCGACGTCGAGGCGCAGCTCGACGGACTCGCCGTCGCGGGTGCCGTCGATCGTCTTCTGCTCGGCGTGCAGCGAGACCAGGTACTTGATCGTCGCGACGATGTCGTCGACGGTCAGGACCGAGTCGCCGAGGGGCGCGTCGATGCCGAGCTTGCGGTTGATCTTGTAGCGACCCACCTTCGCCAGGTCGTAGCGCTTCGGGTTGAAGTAGAAGTTGTCGAGGAGCGCACGCGCGGCCTCGGCGGCGACCTGCTCGCCGGGACGGAGCTTGCGGTAGATGTCCTTGAGGGCTTCTTCCTTCGTGAGGATGGCGTCCTTCTCGAGGGTGGCCTCGATGGACGCGAAGCCCTGGAACTTCTCCGTGATCTCTTCGCTCGTCAGGCCGAGGGCCTTGAGGAAGACGGTGACGCTCTGCTTGCGCTTGCGGTCGATGCGGACGCCGACCTGGTCGCGCTTGTCGATCTCGAACTCGAGCCAGGCACCGCGGCTGGGGATGACGCGAGCCGAGTAGATGTCCTTGTCGGACGTCTTGTCGGAGGCGCGCTCGAAGTAGACGCCGGGGCTGCGGACCAGCTGCGACACGACGACGCGCTCGGTGCCGTTGATGATGAACGTGCCGCGCTCGGTCATGAGGGGGAAGTCGCCCATGAAGACCGTCTGGGTCTTGATCTCACCGGTGAGGTGGTTCATGAACTCGGCGTTGACGTAGAGAGGGGCGGCGTAGGTCTTGCCGCGCTCCTTGCACTCGTCGATGGAGTACTTGGGGTCTTCGAGCTCGGGAGCCGTGAAGCTGAGCTGCATCGTCTCGCCGAGGTCTTCGATCGGGGAGATCTCCTCGAAGATCTCCTCCAGGCCGGAGTGCAGCGCGAGGTCGGTGCGACCCTGCTCGGTCGCCTCGGCGAGGCGGGTCTTCCAGATGTCGTTGCCGACGAGCCAGTCGAAGCTCTCGGTCTGCAGCGCCAGGAGGTCGGGGACCGTGAGCGTGTCGGTGATCTTGGCGAACGAGAGGCGCGATGCGCCACGGCCGTTCTTGGGCGAGTTGGTGGATGCGGTGTTCGCAGCAGCCAAGGAAGTTACCTCCGTGGACCCCGTCGGGTCATCACTGTCGGACAGTATGAGTGGGTGGTGAACGGCCCTCCCGGGAACCGTCGGCCGCGCGGCAGGGTCGCTGGACCGTGCCGAGAGGCCGAGACCGAGGACGCCCCCGCCGCGATATTCGGGGGACTGTCTCGGATGTGCGTCGTCGACCGAGATATGACGACGGGACGCACGAGGGAGCGCAAAGGTCAATACTATGCAGCCGGGACACGCCTGGCAAGCCCTGTCGTTGACCTCGAGGCTGACCTCGGGTATAACGAAGGCGATCCCGCGGAATTCCGCCCGCGCCTCCTCGGTGGGAGGATCGGGACATGGCCGCACCCCACGACGACCCGCCCGCCGAGGTCTCGATCGGAGCGGGCCTCGCCCGCGTCGACGAGGACCGGCACCGGCCCGGCTCGTTCACCCTCGTCGTCGACGGCACCCCGCAGTCGCACGTCGACCTCGACGACCCCACGCACCTCGCCTTCGAGTACGTCCGCCGCATCGGGCACGCGATCGACCTGCTGCCCGAGGGGCCCCTGACGGCCCTGCACCTCGGCGGCGGCGCGCTCACGCTGCCCCGGTACGTCGAGGCGACGAGGCCCGGCTCGCGCCAGCAGGTGATCGAGCTCGAGGCCGACCTGATCGCGCTGGTGCGCGAGCGGCTGCCGTTCCCGAGGGGCGCCTCCATCCGGCTCCGCTACGGCGACGCCCGCGAGGTGATGGAGAAGCTGCCGGCCGGCCTGCGCGGGTCGGTCGACCTGCTCGTCGTCGACGTCTTCGGCGGGTCGCGCATCCCCGCGCACGTGACGAGCCTCGAGTTCTACACGGCCGCCTCCTCGTTCCTGTCGCCGACCGGCATGCTGATCGTCAACTCGGCCGACGGGGCCGGGCTGGCCTTCGCCCGCGGGCAGGCGTCGACGTTGTCGACCGTGTTCGAGCACGTCGCCGCGGTCGCCGACCCGGCCACCCTCAAGGGCAGGAGGTTCGGCAACGTCGTGCTGATCGGCTCGCCCTCGCCGCTGCCCACCGACCGCATGCCGCGGCTCTACTCGTCGGACCCGCTGCCGGCCAAGGTCGTGCACGGGCGCGAGCTGCGCGACTTCGTCGCCGGGGCACCGGTCGTCACGGACGCGACCGCGGTGCCCTCGCCGGAGCCGTCGCGGAGCGTGTTCGGGAGTCGCTGACGCCGGCTGCCCGCCGGCGGGGAACGGCTGGCCTGCGGGGCTACTGGTCGGCGCGGGGGGCAGGGGCGCCGAGGGCGGCACGGAGGCGGGCCTCGGCGTCGGCCGCGGCGGTCGCGCCGGCGGCTTCGACGTTGGCCTCGGTCACGGCCTTGACGACCTCTTCGCGCTGGATCTTCACGCCGCGGGGGGCGTCGATGCCGATGCGCACGCCGTCGCCACGGGAGTCGAGGACGGTGATGACGATGTCGTCACCGATGAGGATCCGCTCCCCGACCTTGCGCGTCAACACCAGCATCCCCCCACCTTAAGGGTGGAGCACCACGACGCGGGCATCGAGTTGCCCCGGAACGCTGGTCGGGAGCGTTCCGAGCAGCAGATCGGGGCAACTCGTCGCTTCCCGCGGCCGGGCGCGGGCACGAGGGCGCGCCAGGGGGCGAGGGGGCCGGGCCGGGCGCGGGCGCGGGCGGGCGGGCTAGGCGCGCCAGCCGACCGGGACGCCGAGCAGGTGCACCGTGCCGGGCGTCGACGTGTCGTCCTCGCCGACGACGGCGACCGCCGCCACCGGCTGCACGGCCCGGACGGCCTCGACCCAGCGGGCGGTGTCGTCGTGCTTGCGGCCGACGTCGACGGCGACCCAGACCTGGTCGGCCGCGATCGCCTCGAGGGCGGCGGGCGCGGCGGCGTCCCACGCGAGGGCGGTGACGACGGCGGAGTCCTCGTGCACGCCGGTCGCCCGGGCGAGGATCGCCCCGCGACGGTCGGCGGCGTCGACCGAGCGCAGCCCGAACGACGTCGCCATCTGGGCGGCCACGCGGAACGCGTCGCCCGGACGCCCGACGACGACCACGAGGTCGCCGGCCCCGCGCAGCACGGACGGTGCGGGGCGGTCGCCCGCGTCGCCCGGGGCGAGCGCCGACGGGGCGGACGAGGAGGCGGCGGCCGCGGCGAGGAAGGCGGCCGCGGTCGTCAGGGGGCCGGCGGGCGCACCCTCGACGTCGTGCGCCTCGGCCGTCGGGGCCTCGGGGGCGGCGATGCCGTTGAAGGTGAAGTCGTCCATGATCTCGGCGAAGGCGTCCGTGCGGGTCGAGAGGTCGCCGGCGGCCGCGTCGACGGCGGGCGACGGGACGGAGGCGGCAGCGGCCGCCGCGGCGCGGGCGGCGCGACGCGGGCTGGCCGCGGCGGACGGCCGTGCGGCAGCGGCAGCGGCAGCGGCGCCAGCACCAGCGGCTGCGGCTGCGGACGCCGGGGACGCAGGCACCGCGCGGACGACCCGCGGCGCGGTCGTCTCGCGCCCGGACAGAACGTCGTCGAACGGGTCGCGCGGGCCTGCGTCGGCCTGCGGACGGGCCGCGCCGCGCTGATCGACCGCACCGCCCAGGTCGGCACCGCCGCGCGGCTCGAACCCGTCGGCAGCGTCGGCGTCCGCGAGCAGCGCCGCGATGCCGGCGCGCGAGGCCGGGGGCGTGATCGTGATGCGGGCCGTCGGCACGTCGGTGCGCGGGTCGGGCACCTCGACCGTGACCTCGTAGTGCTTGCGGGCGAAGACGCCCGCGACTCCCCCGACGGTCACCTTCTGCGCCGCGACGATCCGGGCGCCGGGGCCGTGCACGGCGCGGACCTCGGCCCGCAGCGCCTCGAGCGACTCGCCGCTCATCATCCTCCGCGTGGGCACGTCAGATCGCCGTGATCGGGTCGGCGGCGCGGACGACGCCCACGGTCTCGATGGTCGAGCCGGCGGCCGTGGCCTCCTGGTACGACAGCACGGGCAGGCCGCCCTGCTGCGCCGAGACGAGGCGGTGGATGGCGGGGCGCAGGGCCGGCGCGCAGACGAGCACGGCGCTGAGGCCCTGGGCCTCGACGGAGGCGACCGACTCGCGCAGCGAGCCCAGCACCTGCTCGACGCGGTGGCCGTCGAGCAGGATCTGCGTGCCCTGGTCGGACGGCCGCAGCCCCTCGAGCATCGACTGCTCGAGGCCCGGGTCGATCATGATGACGCGCAGCACGCCCTGGTCGAGGTGGCGCGCGGTCAGGGCCGGTCCGAGGGAGGCGCGGGCCGCCTCCACCAGGCCCTCGGGGTCGGTCGAGACCTTGGCGCGGAGCGTCAGCCCCTCGCAGATGCGCCCGAGGTCGTTGATCGGGACGCGCTCGGCGAGCAGCCCCTGCAGCACGCGCTGCAGCTCGGCGAGCGAGAGCATGCCGGGCACGAGGTCGTCGATCGCGGAGGCGTTGACCTGCTTGAGGCCCTCGGTCAGGACGCGGACGTCCTCGCGGCTGAGCAGCCGGGCGGCGTTGTCGCCGATGATCGACGACAGGTGCGTGACGAGCACCGAGACGCGGTCGATCACGGTGGCCCCGGTCATCTCGGCGCTGTGCCGCATCTCGGCGGGCACCCACTTGCCGGCGAGGCCGAAGACGGGCTCGACCGTGGCCGTGCCGGGCAGGCCGTCGAGCTGGTCGCCGAGGGCGAGCACCGAGCGGGTCGGGGCGACGCCGCGGCCGGCCTCGACGCCCGCGATGCGGATCGAGTAGGTGGAGGGCGGCAGGTCGACGCTGTCCCGCGTGCGCACTGGCGGCACGACGATGCCCATGTCGACGGCGATCTTGCGGCGCAGGGCCTTGACGCGGCCGAGCAGGTCGTCCGACGACCCGCTGACCATGTCGACGAGGTCGGGCGCGAGCAGGATCTCGAGGGCGTGCACGCGCATCTGCTCGAGCAGGTCCTCGGTCGTGTCGGTGGGGGCAGGAGGCGCGGCGATCGCCTCGAGGGCCGCCTGCGCCTCCTCGGCCTTCGCCTTGGCCGCCAGCCGCTGCGAGATGACGAGCAGGCCCGCGCCGATCAGGAGGAACGGGATGATCGGCATGCCGGGGATGAAGCCCATGCCGATCGCGGCCACGCCGGCGATCATGATCGCGATGCGCGACTGCGAGAGCTGCGCCGCCGCCTGCGACCCCATGTCGCTGTCGGCGCCCGAGCGGGTGACGATCATGCCGGTGCTGACCGCCATCAGCAGCGCAGGGATCTGCGTGACGAGGCCGTCGCCGATGGTGAGGAGGCCGTAGTGGTTCAGGGCCTCGCCGATCGCCATGCCGTTCTGGATCGCGCCGATCGCGACGCCGCCGACCAGGTTGATGACGATGATCAGGATGCCGGCGATCGCGTCGCCCTTGACGAACTTCGAGGCGCCGTCCATCGAGCCGTAGAAGTCGGCCTCGGCGCTGACGGCGGCGCGGCGCTCCTTGGCGACCTCGTCGGTGATCAGGCCGGCGTTGAGGTCGGCGTCGATCGCCATCTGCTTGCCGGGCATGGCGTCGAGGGTGAAGCGGGCGCCGACCTCGGCGACGCGCTCGGCGCCCTTCGTCACGACCACGAACTGGATGATGATCAGGATGCAGAAGATGACGGCGCCGATGATGATCGAGCCGCTCACCGCCACGTGGCCGAACGCCTCGATCACGTGGCCGGCGAAGCCCTCGCCGAGCACGAGGCGAGTCGAGGCGACGTTGAGCCCGAGGCGGAAGAGCGTCGCGACGAGCAGCAGCGACGGGAACACCGAGAAGTCGAGCGGCTTCTTCACGAACAGCGTCGTGAGCAGGATCACGAGCGCCAGCAGGATGTTGAGGATGATCAGCACGTCGAGCATCGGCGCCGGCACGGGCACGACGAGCAGCAGCACGATCGCGACGACGCCGACCGGCACGGCGAGCTTGGGGAGTGTCTTCTTCATCAGGCGGTTCCTCCGGTGGCGGCGGGGCGGGGCGAGAGCGAGGGGGCCGGCGAGGCGGCCGGGGCGGCGACGGGCGCAGGAGGCGCGGCGCGGGCGGCGCGGATCGCGCGCGGCACCGCGTCGGGGGCCAGTGACTCGGGAGCGAGCACGCTCGACACCTCGTCGGCCGTCGTGGGGCGGGGGTTGGCGTGCGCGCGTCCGACGGCGGCGGTCGCGCCGCGCGCCTTCAGGGCCATCACGAAGGTGAGGACGCGGGCGACCGGCGTGTAGAGGTCGACGGGGATCTCCTCGCCGAGGCCGCACGAGGCGTGCAGCGCCCGGGTCAGCGGCACGTCGGCGACCATCGGCACGCCGTCGGCCTCGGCCTGCTCACGGATCTTCGCGGCGACGGCGCCCGCGCCCTTCGCGACGACGCGGGGCGCGGCCTTGCCGGGCTCGTACTTGAGGGCGACGGCGTAGTCGGTCGGGTTGACCATCACGACGTCGGCGTCGACGATCGCGCCCATCATGCGGTTGCGGCTCATCGCGAGCTGGCGCGAGCGGCGCTGCGACTTGACCAGGGGGTCGCCGTCGCTGCTCTTGTGCTCGTCGCGCACCTCCTTCTTGGTCATGCGCGTCTTCTTGCGGTTGCGCCGCATGACGACGAAGACGTCGGCCGCCGCCAGGAGGAGGCCGGCCGCGATGGCGGCCTGGAGCAGGACCGTGGTGCCGGCCGACGCCTCCTCGATGATCGCGGAGACGCTGAGGCCGCCTCCGCTCATGAGGACGGGCAGGAGGCCCTGGACGGCCGCCCAGAGGACGAGGCCGACGACGGCGGTCTTGATCAGGGCCTTGGCGCCGTTCCAGAGCGCCTGGGTGCCGAACGTGGTCTTGAGGCCGTTCAGCAGGTTGAACTGCTCGTAGTTGCCGGTCATGCGCTTGACGTGCACGCCGCCCTGCACGACCGCGGTCGCCAGCACGGCCACGCCGACCACCGCGAGCATCGGGCCGATCGTGCCGGCCATCGAGCCCACGCCGCCGCCGAGCAGCTGCAGCACGGTGGTGTCGTCGGGGTGGCGGATCACCTGGCCGATCGAGAAGAGCTGGTCGGTGCCGGCCTCGGCGCCGCGCTGGATGGTGCTGGGGATCATGACGGCGGCCGCGCCGACGCCGACCCACGCGCTGAGGTCCTGCGAGCGCGAGAGCTGGCCCTTCGAGCGGACCTCCTTCATCCGCTTGTCGGTGGCCGCCTCGGAGCGCTCGCCGCTGTCGTCCGCCATCGCTACCTCACCCCCAGGACCATGTCGGCCGCGTCGCCGGTGAGGCTCTGCACCACGCCGGGCAGGGCGAGGAACACGCCGCCGGCGAGCATCACGGTCATGAGGATCTTGAGCGGGAAGCCCATCGCGTAGGCGTTCAGGGCCGGCGCCACGCGGCTGAGCAGGCCGAGCCCGACGTCGGCGAGGAACAGCACGACGCAGAGGGGGCCGGCGATCTGCAGCGTCGCGAGGAACATCTGCGAGACGCCGTTCGTCATCAGCTCGACGGGTCGCGAGAGGTCCATGCCGAGGCCGAGCGGGAACGCGTCGAACGAGCGGGTCAGCCCGCCGATCAGCACCTGGTAGCCGCCGCTCGCGAACATCAGCGCCAGAGCCGTCATCTGGAACAGGCGGGTGAACTGGGCGCCGTTGATCATCGACTGCGGGTCGAAGGCCTGCGCCAGCGTGAAGCCGCCGAACAGGTCGATCAGGCTGCCCGCCGACTGGATCGCCGCGAAGACCAGGAACACGAGGAACCCCAGCACCGCGCCGACGACCAGCTCGAGCACGAGCGCCAGCACGAAGCCGCCCGTGTCGAGCGACTCGTAGCCGGGCGCGACGCGCGGCGCCACGGCGAGCGCGAGGCCGACGCCGAGCATCGCCTTCACCCGGCCGGGGAACGCCCGGTACGAGAAAGGAGGCGCGATGACGATGAAGGCGGTCATGCGCACGGCGGCGAGCATGGTCGCCTCGAGCCAGCTGAGGTCGATCGACACGGCGGCCTAGCCCCCGCTCAGGAGCTGGGGGATGCGGTCGAAGACCATGGTCGTGAACGAGACCATCTCGCTGATCATCCAGTGGCCGCAGACGATCAGGGCGATCCCGACCGCGACGGCCTTGGGCACGAACGCGAGGGTCACCTCCTGGATCTGCGTGATCGACTGCAGCAGCGAGATCGCGAAGCCGACGACGAGCGAGGTGATCAGCACGGGCGCGGCGAGCTTGCCCGTGATGATGAGGGCCTGCATCGACAGGTCGAGGACGGCGTTGGAGTCCATCAGGCACTCACCTGGTAGCTCTCGATGAGGCTCGTGATGATGAGCCCCCAGCCGTCGACGAGCACGAACAGGAGGATCTTGAACGGCAGCGAGATCATCACCGGCGGCAGCATCATCATGCCCATCGACATCAGGGCGGCGCTGACGACGAGGTCGATGACGAGGAACGGGATGAAGATGACGAACCCGATGATGAACGCGGCGCGGAGCTCGCTGATCATGAACGACGGGATGAGCGTCAGCATCGGCACGTCGGCCTGGCTGGCGGGGTTCGGCTGGTCGGCGGAGCGGGTCATCAGCGCGAGGTCCTCCTCGCGGGTGTGCGCCAGCATGAACTCGCGCAGCGGCGCGGCACCGGCGTCGATCGCGCCCTGGAAGTCGAGCTGCCCGTTCAGGTAGGGCTGCACGGCGTCGTCGTTGATGTGCCCCAGGATCGGCGCCATGATGAACAGGCTCAGGAACAGGGCGAGGCCCGCGAGCACCTGGTTCGGCGGGATCGACGGCAGCGCGAGCGCGTTCCGCGTCATCGCGAGCACGACGAAGATCTTCGTGAACGACGTCATCATCAGCAGCAGGGCCGGCGCGACGCTGAGCAGCGTGATGCCGAGCAGGGTGACGATCGCCTGGCTGGGGGCGCCGTCGGGGCCGTTGATGTCGATGTTCAGGCCACCGGTGCCCGTGCCGTCGGTGACGGTCTGGTCGGACTCGGTGAAGTCGGGGGTCTCGCCGGTGCCGGTCGAGCCGTCGGTGCTGCCGGTGCCGGTGCCCGGCTGTGCCGGGGCGGTCGGGGACGTGGGGGCGACCGGCGCGGCGGAGGCCTGCTGGCCGATCAGCATGACGAGCCCCGACGCGACGACCATCGCGAGCAGGGCGACGACGACCGCGCGGGCGAGGCGGGTGTCGGCGAAGCGGACGGGCGCGGCTCCGACGGCGGGGGCGCCGAGGCGGGCGTGCCGCAGCGGGGCGCCGCGGAGTCCGTCGCGCAGGGTCGGGCGGACGCGCTGCGCCAGAGCGGCGGCGAAGGCGGACATGAACGCCGGGGCGGAGGAGGCGCGGGTCGCGCGGTGAGCGGCGGCTCCGGTCGCGCGGTGCGCGGCGGACGCGCTCATCCGGCGCGACCGGCGCGGACGGCGGCGGCCGCCTGCCGCCAGGTGTCCGGGGCGAGGATCGAGCCCTCGAGCGGCTTCGCGGCGCGGCCGCGGGCGCGCTCGCCCGGGTCGCGCGCGCCGCGTGCGGCGAGCGAGCCGCGCGTCGCGGCGCGACGCTCGGCCCCGCGCGGCCGCAGCATCGCCGCGCCCGCGGGCACGCCGATCGAGTTGCTCGAGAACGCTGCCTCGGCCGCGTCGAGCCGACCGTTCGGGGCGACTCGAGCGGGGTGCGCGGCGAGGGCGGAGTCGGCGGCGAGCACGGCGTCGAAGCTCGGGGTCGCGGAGGGGGCCGGGGCGGGGGCGACCGACGCGAGGGGGACGATCGGGGTGACCCGCGCCTCCTGCGGGGCCGGCTCGAGCACGACGACGGGAGACGGCGGCGCAGCCTCGAGCGCGACGACTGCGGGCTGGGCGGCGGGCGCGTCGGCCGCGGCCAGCACGGTGATCGACGACTCGGTCACGCCGAGCACGAGGCGCTCGCCCTCGACGTCGACCACGACGACGCTGGCCTTGGCGCCGATGCCCTGACGGGCGACGATCGAGACGGGAGCCGAGGCACGGCCCCCGCGGAGCCCGCCCTTCGCGAGGCGCTTCTGCAGCACCCACAGCAGGGCGAGCACGACGCCCAGCGAGAGGGCGACGCGCAGCGCGACGAAGAGCGTGTCCACGATCAGGCGACGCCGTCGGCGACGTCGAGGATGCGGGTGATGCGGATCGCGTAGTCCTGGTCGACGACGACGACCTCGCCGTGCGCGATCAGGCGGCCGTTGAGCAGCACGTCGGCGGGGGCCCCGGCCGAGCGGTCGAGCTCGACGACGGCGCCGGGCTCGAGGCCGAGCACGTCGCGGACCGACATGCGGGTGCGGCCGATCTCGACGGTCAGCGCCATCTCGACGTTGTTGATGCGGCCGAGGTTGCCGGCGCCGAGCGGCGCGGCGGAGACGGAGGAGGCGGGCGAGCTCGACGAGACGAGGCCGACGGTGCCGTCCTCCCGGAGCCGCACGGCGAACCAGCCGACCGTCTCGCCCGCCGCGGTCAGGTCGAACACGACGGTGGAGTGGTCCGCGAAGAGGGCGTCGGCCGACTCGAGCCGGCTGTCGCCGAGCACGCCGGCGCCGAGGACGGAGGTCGCGGCCTCGAGGGCCGGACGGAGCACGTCGACGACCGAGACGAGGGGCGAGTCGGTGCCCGCGGCCGCGGCGACCTGGTCCATGTCGGCGAGCAGCAGCGCGGTGTCGGCCGAGAGCGAGCCGACGAACGAGGTGACGACGGCCGAGGAGGCGGTGCTGCGGCGAGCCTGGGCGGTCGCGGCGTCGACGGGCACGGCCCGCAGCGGCACGGGCGTCGGCAGCTGCGCGACGAGCGCCTCCGCCGCGGCGGTGTGCAGGGTGATGGTCGTGCCGGTCATGAGGTTCCTTCTTCGGTGCCGGTGAGGGAGGTGGAGACGACGATGCCCGCGAGTCGCGAGCCGGCGGAGCCGACGGCGGCACGGCCGACGACCTGGCCGTCGACCGTGATCGCCAGCGGGCGCGACTGCGGGTGCGGCAGGGGCAGCACGTCGCCGACGGCGAGGTCGAGCACGACGCTCGGCAGCACGGCCGCGGGGGCGAGCCGGAGCGCCACGTCGACCGGCACCGAGGCGAGCTGGCCGCCGAGCAGCCGGCGCACCTCCGCCGGGTCGACGGCGGACTCGGACTCGCCGAGCTGGGGCAGCAGCACCTCGGCCGGGATCGCGACGGTGCCGGCCGCGCTGCGCTCGCCGACCCGGATGTCGAACGAGGCGACGATCATCAGGTCGGACTTCTGCGCCGCCTGGGCGAACTGCGAGTTGTACTGGAAGCCGCCGACGACGATCTGGGCGACGAGCAGGTTGCCGAAGGAGTAGCGGAGGTCGTCGAGGGCGTCCTCCATGAGGCGCCGCACGAGGGCCTGCTCGATCGGGGTGAAGGTGCGCTCGGGCACGGTCGAGGCTCGCGTGCCGCCGAGCATGTAGCTGACCCAGCTGAGCGCCGCGGAGGTCGGGAACTGGATGACGGCCTTGGGCGTCGTGCCCTCGATGCCGCACAGCACCATCGCGGTCGTCGCGGGCAGCGAGGCGGCGAACTCGTCGTAGGTGAGGACCTGCAGCTGCTCGCAGGTGACCTGCGACAGCACGCGGACCTTGGCGGTGAGCTGCGTGCCCCATTGCCGGGCGAACGTCTCGAAGGCGAGCTCGAGGGCCCGCGAGTGCTCACGGGGCAGCGTCGTCGGACGACGGAAGTCGTAGATCTCGACCTGCTTCGGCGGGCGCGGCGCAGCGACGGCCGGGGCCGGTGCGGGCGTGCCCGGGGGCAGGGTCTCGAGGAGCGTCACGACCGGCACTCTCGGCCCGCGCCTCCTCGTCGTTAGGCGCTCGTGGTCAGTGACCCCCGGACTGGGCCCCCTCGGCGTGGGCGTCCTCGGACTCCTTCTCCGACTTCTTCTCGGTCTTCTCGGTCTTCTTCTCGATGGTCGTCGTGGTCGCGGCGGCGTCCTCGACGGCGGGCGGGCTCTCGGCCGCGGCGTTCCTGCCGACGGTCACCGCGCCTCCTGCGCCCTCGGCTGCCGCCTGCAGCTGGGGCAGCAGCGCGCTCACGTCGTCGGACTGGTTCGACAGGACGACGATGTCGACCCGGCGGTTCGTGGCGAAGTCGGCCTCGGTGCCGCCGGTCGAGAGCGGACGCGACGAGCCGAAGCCGACGGCCTGCGCGTGCTCGACGGGGAGACCGCCTCGCTCGACCAGGTCGCGCAGCACCTGCGTGGCCCGGGCGGAGGACAGCTCCCAGTTGGTCGCGTAGGGAGCGGTCGAGCTGCGCTGGTCGGCGTGGCCCTCGATCGACACGTCGTGGCCGGCGCCGCGGAGGACGGGCGCGATCGCGTCCATCACGCGGCGAGCGGTGTCGCTGAGGTCGGCGCTGTTCGTGCCGAAGAACGTCTCCGAGCCGACCAGGCGCACGGTGAGGCCACGCGCGTCGGTGGAGAACTGCACGTCGGCGGTGAGGCCGGAGCCGGCGAGGCCCGCAGCGATCGCCTCCTTGATGGCGGTCAGGTCGTCGAGCTCGGCCTGCGCCTGCGCGAGCTCCTCGGCGGTTCCGGCCGTGCCGCTCGCCGACGCCTTGCTCACGTCGGTCTCGTCGCCGGTGGAGTAGCCCTGGCCCTCCGCCGTCACGTCGTCGACCGCGACGACGGTGCCCGACGCCGTGTCGACCTTGCCGACGTCGGTCTGGCCGAAGCCGGTCGCGAGCGAGTTGCGCAGGGCGATGTACTTGTCCTGGTCGACGCTCGACATCGCGAACAGCACGATGAACATGCACATCAGCACGGTGACCATGTCCATGTACGAGGCCAGCCAGCGCTCGTCGGGGTGCTCCTCCTCGGCGTGGCCCTTCTTCTTGCGGCCGCCGCGCGCGCCGCTCACGCTGCGAGGCCCTGGTCGTCGGCGCCAGCCTTCGCCTTGGCGGCCTTGCCGGCCTTGCCTGCCTTGCCTGCGCCGGCCTCGAGGGAGTGCACCGGCACCATGGCCTTGAGGCGCTCGCCGAGGAGGCGCGGCTGGCTCCCGGCCTGGACGGCCAGCACGCCCTCGATCAGCAGCGTCATGCGCGCCTCGTCGAGGTCGGCCAGCTTCTTCAGGCGACCGGCGAACGGCAGCCAGAGGAAGTTCGCGCTGAGCAGGCCCCAGAGGGTCGCCACGAACGCCGCCGCGATCAGCGGGCCGAGCTCGTCGGGCGAGGCGAGGTTCTCGAGCACGTGGGTCAGGCTGACCACCGTGCCGATGATGCCGACGGTCGGGGCGTAGCCGCCCAGGCTGTTGAAGAACTTGCTCGCCGTGCGGTCGGCGGCGAGACGCGACTCCATCTCGTCCTCGAGCAGGATCCGCAGTTCCTCGCCGTCGGTGCCGTCGGCGATGTTCTGCAGGGCGCCCTTCATGAAGGGGTCCTCGACCTTCTCGGCCTCCGCCTCGAGCGAGAGCAGGCCCTCGCTGCGCGCCTTCTCGGCGAGCGCCACGATGTCGTCGATGACCGACTGCGGCGGGATCACCTTGCCCGTGAAGGCGTGCGGGATCTTCTTGAAGCTCAGCATCGCGTCCTTGATCGTCGTGCCGGCGATGCCGACCGCGATCGTGGCGCCGAAGACGAGCAGCATCGGCGCGGGCAGCAACAGGCCCTCGACGTGGACGCCCTCGAGCTTGATCATCCCGAACAGCGCGCCGAAGGCGAGCAGGATGCCGATGATCGTCGCCGGGTCCATCAGCGGGCTCCGGTCGGTGCGGGCGCGGTGGTGGTGGGGGCCTGCTCGGCCGGGCGGAGGGCGGAGACGAGGCCGCCGCCTCCTTCGCCTCGCGAGCCGCGGACGATGCCGAGCTGCGGGCCGGTCGACGTGCGGCTGCCGAGCGGCTGCGTCGCGGGGGCGGCGAGGTCGGGCGCGTCGTAGGCGAGCGAGACGATGCGGGCACGGTAGCGGGCGATCATCTCGATCACCACGGCCATCGGCTCGGTGACGATGTACTTCGCCCCGTCGACCATGATCAGCGTCGTGTCGGGCGTCTCGTGGATGCGCTCGATCAGGTCTGGGTTGACAGCGAATCTGCTGTCGTTGAGTCGCGTGACGACGATCATCGGCCCGTCCTAGGTCTGTGTCTCCCGCCACCGTCCGTGGGGCGGGCGAGCTGCTCGTCCTGAGCTGCTCAGGGGGGACTATCGGCAGGGGTCGGGTCGGCGTTAGGCGCGTGTCGGCGCCGAGTGCTCAGACCTGGTCGCTCGCGGGCCGGGCCACCGTGCCGAGTGGTCAGTTCTGGTCGCTCATGGCTCGTTGACGGACCAGAAGTGACCACTCGAGCAGCCCGGGGCACGTTCGAGGAGGGAGGGACGAACGGGACGGCGAGCAGGAGGCGGCGGGCGACACATGCGCGCAACACCGGGCTGGCAAGATGCTGCGGTGACCGACACCCCCGCGAACGACGGCACGCGCGACGCCACCCCTGTCGCCCGGCCCTCCTCCCCCACCTCCGCCTCCCCCGCCTCCACCTCGCCCGGCGCCGCACCCACGGTCGGCTCGAGGTCGACCGGCTCGACGCCGACCGGCTCGACGCCGACCGGCTCGACGCCCGTCTACTCGACGCCCGAGGCGACCGGGCCGGACGCCGCGCTGTCGCCCGACACGGCGACCCCACTGGTCGACGACCCGGCCCTGACCGAGACCGCCGCGACCGCCGACGCCAACCGGCACACCCTGGTCGAGAACGTGATGGGGGTGGTGACGGGGGTCTTCATCGCCTCCTTCGGGCTGTTCCTGCTCAAGGCGAGCGGAGCCGTCTCGGGCGGCACCGCCGGCATCGCACTGCTGCTCGACTACGCCGGGCCGCTGTCGTTCGGGGCGCTGTTCATGCTGGTGAACGTGCCGTTCTTCGCGCTCGCGATCTGGAAGAAAGGGCTCGCCTTCACCCTGCGCACGGTGCTGACCGTCGGCATGGTCTCGGCGATGTCGTACCTGCACCCGGCCGTTTTCCACATCGACGACATCGACCCGGTCTACGGCACGCTCGGCGGCAACCTGCTCGTCGGGGTGGGCCTGCTGATCCTGTTCCGGCACGGGGCGAGCCTCGGCGGCATCAACATCCTCGCGCTCGTGCTGCAGGAGAAGCTCGGCTGGCGGGCCGGCTACGTGCAGATGGCGGTCGACGTCGTCATCATCCTGTTCTCGCTCACCGTCGTCTCGCCGTGGATCGTGCTGCTCTCGGCCGCAGGCGCCGTCGTGCTCAACCTCGTGCTCGCCCTCAACCACAAGCAGGGGCGGTACCTCGGTCGCACGTGACCACTTCGGGGGTGATCTGGGGGTGAATCGCTCCCAGGTCGGACACAGAATCGAGAAAGTCTCTAGCTTGGGCGTCGGGCCGACGATCGTCGAGGCCACCCCGCTCTAGAGGAGTCACGACCATGACCTACGACCAGAACACCCCCGCCACCACGACCTCCGGCGCGTCCGCCAAGTTCAACACGCTCGCGATCGTCGGCTTCGTGCTGGCCTTCGTCGTGAACATCGCTGGCGTCGTCGTCAGCTTCATCGCCCTGTCGCAGATCAAGAAGACCGGCGAGCGCGGCCGCGGCCTCGCCATCGCCGGCATCATCATCGGCCTGCTGTCGATCGTCTTCGGCATCATCTACATCACGGTGCTCCTGCCCATGATCATGGAGCAGGTCGGCACCGTCCCGACCTACTGATCTCTGCGAGATCGCCCGCAGGAGGCGCGGGGCCCGTTCGACGGGCACCGCGCCTCCTGCGTGTCTGCGGGTCTCGTCAGGCGGCGCAGGTGCGGGCGCGCGACCGCGGCATCTCGACGGCGTCGTGGGACGCGGCAAGCGCGGGCCCCTGCCGTGCTCGTCCCTTCTCGCCGGTCTGAGATCTATGGCGGCCAGGCCGTCCAGAGCAGCACGATCGCGACGACCTGGAGCGCCAGGCCGGCGACGATCGTGATGACCACGCGCCTCGTCGTGGCCGACAGCTGCGGGTCGCCCAGCAGCGGCGCGAGCGGCATCAGCATGCGGAAGCTCGACTGCTGCGGCAGGAACACGGCGACCAGGTAGGCGACCCACCCGATCGTGTAGGTCTGCAGCTCGAGGCCGAGACGCTGCGAGCGGCGCACCAGCCCGAGCACGACGACCGCGAGCAGCGCCACCACGGCCACCACGCCGAGCCAGCCGGCCATCGCGTCGCCGAAGCGGAACCACGGCGTGAAGGGGACGAAGCCGTCGGATCCGATGTAGTCACGCCACCACGACGACTCCGTCGCGAAGTAGCCGTCGCGCTCGCCCGTGACCGCGGCCACGACGACCGGCCACGCGAAGCCCGCCGCGGTGACGATGAGGCCGGCCGCCCAGATGCGCACGTGCTCGGTGACGGGCGTCCAGTCCCCGGGGTGCTCTTGCTCGTGATCGACGCCGCGGCGCCGAGCGCGGCGGTCACGGACCAGCCGCACGAGCCAGGTCAGCCCCAGCGCCGCCGAGAGCGCGAGGCTGCCGGGGTGCGCGACCGAGGCGAGAACGCCGAGCACCGTGAACCAAGCCCAGCGCCGCAGCGTCATCGCGAGCAGCGCGCCGAACATCAGCAGCAGGAACAGCGACTCCGCGTACGGCACCTGCAGCACGAACGACATCGGCGCGACGCAGAAGAAGACCGCACCCCAGAAGGAGGCGCGGGCACCGAACCGCGTCAGCATCAGCCGGTGGAGCACCAGCGTCGCCCCGGCCCCGGCCAGCACCGCCACGACGATCGCCGCGATCAGCCAGTCGCCGCCGACCACCGGCCGCACGACCCGCACGAGCGCGGGGAACAGCGGCATGAACGCCCACGCGTTCTTGACGACCTGGCCGTCGTCGTCCCGCGGCAGCTCGGCGGGGTAGCCCTGCTCGGAGATCTCGCGGTAGAAGACGGCGTCCCACGACGAGAGGTAGCCGGCGAAGCCCGGGCCACCGTCGTGCTGCGCCCAGGCCGCGGTCGCCGTGAGGGCGTGCACCACGGCGAGGAACAGTGTCGTGACGAGACGGGAGGCGGCGTAGACGCCGAGGAGGACGAGCGTCGTCGCCAAGCCCGGGCGGGGCACGGCGAGCCCCATGACGGCGGTGCCGCTGGTCCGCGGGGCGGACGGCTCCGGCTGCGTGCCGCGCCGCGCCTCCGTCCCCGTCGTCATCGATCTTGTCTACCCGGCGGGCGCTGGGAGGGCAGGCGACCGTACCCCGCGCGCCCGCGCGAGGCGGAGCGGGCCCGGGACGGTGCAGGCCGGGGAACGTGCAGGTGCGTGGGGGCGGGTGTGCGGGCGGGGGACGCAGGAGGCGCGGGCCGGTCTCGAGGACCGGGCCCGCCCCTCCTGCCCCGCTGCGGCTAGCGCTTCAGGTTCGTGAGCTCCTGGAGCACCTCGTCCGAGGTGGTGATGATGCGGGCGTTCGCCTGGAAGCCGCGCTGGGCGACGATGAGGTTCGTGAACTCCTGCGAGAGGTCGACGTTGCTCATCTCGAGCGTGCCGCTCGAGAGCGAGCCGACGCCGGGCGAGCCGGGGACGCCGAGCGCCGCGTTGCCCGAGTTCGCCGTGGCGCGGTAGCCCGACGAGCCGGACTTCTCGAGGCCGCCCGGGTTGGCGAAGGTCGCCAGCGCGATGCGGCCGACGGCGAGCGACTCGCCGTTGCTGAACTGCCCGACGAGCGTGCCGTCCTTCGAGAGGCTGAAGCCCTTGAGCGTGCCGGCCTCGCGGCCGTTCTGGTCGGTGACGGCGACCGTGTTCAGCGCCGCGAAGCCGGTGACCTTCGAGAGGTCGACGGTGATGCCGCCGACGGTCAGCGAGCCGGCGCCGTTCTGGGCGCCGTCGGTGAAGGTGAGGGCGGTGCTGCCGGGAGCGCCGACGCCGTCGGTGCCGGTGACGTTCCAGCCGCCCGCGGTGCGCGTGAACGACAGCGTCAGGGTGCGCTCGGTGCCGAACGCGTCGTAGACCTTCGAGTCGCGCGTCAGGGTCTCGCCGACCGCGGTCTCGGACGGCAGGTTGCCGGCGACGTTCGCCCCGGTCGTGGCGGTGGCCGGCGCCGCTCCGTTCAGGGGCAGCATGATGTCGCCCACCGCGCCTCCGTCGTTGACGACGCCGTTCGTGGCCGAGTAGCCCTGCACGATCTTGCCGTCGGCCGAGACGAGACGGCCGTCGGCGTCGAAGTCGAAGGCGCCGGCACGCGTGTAGACGGTGTCGTTGCCGAGGCGCGTGACGAAGAAGCCGTCGCCCGAGATCATCAGGTCGGTCGCCTTGCCGGTCGCCTGGGCCGAGCCCTGCGCGAAGTTCGTCGAGATGCCCGCGACCTGCACGCCGAGGCCGACCTGCGCGGGGTTCGTGCCGCCGATTCCGGTCTGCGGGCCTCCGGCGCCCTGGGTCATCTGCGACAGGGTGTCCTGGAACTGCGTGGTCGACGACTTGAAGCCGGCGGTGTTGACGTTGGCGATGTTGTTGCCGGTGACGTCGAGCATGGTCTGGTGCGACCGGAGGCCCGAGATGCCGGAGTAGAGGGAGCGGAGCATGGGAGCTGCCTTTCGGACGGAGCTGAGGAGGCGCGTCCTGCGCGGAGAGACCGGTCGCGTCCTGCGTCCGGGGCGGTGCTGAGAAGTGCGGGGGTGCTGTACGGCCGTGCCGTGCGGCTGGGCTGCGAGGGCGGCGGGGCCGCGAGGGAACGAGGCGCTAGGCCTTCGGCGTCGCGGTGATGCCGGAGATGAGATCCAACGCGACCTCCTTCCCGCCGACGGTGACCTTGGGCACGGACTCGGCGAACGAGACGCTCGTCGCGGTGCCGGTGACGGCCTTGCCGTCGGGGCCCGTGTAGCTGACCTCGCGGCCGACCAGGGCGGACGCCGAGGTGCGCATCTGCAGCGAGAAGCCCTCGTTCGCGGTCGTCGTCTGGTTGGTGATCTGCTCCATCATCGCGAGCTGGGTGGTCTGCGCCATCATCGCGTTGGTGTCCATCGGCGACGACGGGTCCTGGTTCTTCAGCTGGGTGACGAGCAGGTTCATGAACATCTCGCCGTCCATGGCGGTCTTCGTCGTGCGCGCCGAGGACGACTGCTGAGCGGCGGCCACGACGGTCGGGTCGACGGTTCCGGAGATCTGGTCGATCGAGGGCATCTGCTGTGTCTTCCTGTGGAGGGCGGAACGGGGGCGAGCTGTGGAGGGTCGTGCTGTGCGGGGGTGCGGGCGCTAGGCCAACACGTCGATCGAGACGGTCGGCGACGAGGAGGTGCCCCGCAGCCCGCCCGCACCGGCGGCGGCCGCGAGGGCGCCGGCCCGCAGGCCGTCGGGGTCGGGGTCGTCCCGACCGAGCCTGCCGTCGGGGTCGCGCCCGGCGGGCTGGCCGGCTCCGCGCTGTCCGGTGCCGGACGGGGCGGAACCGTCGCGCGCCTCCTGGGCCGACTGCTGCGCCGCCCGCTGGTCGAGCAGCCGCTGCTGGTCGGCACCGTCGTCGGACGGCTGGTTCTGGCTCGAGAGGTCGACGCTCGCCTGGAGCCCCGCTCCCCCGAGATCGCGGCGGAGGTCGGGCAGGATCGCCCGCACCGCCTCCCGCCCGGCGTCGGTCGGGGCGAACATCTCGACGTGCATGCCGTGGGCGCCGACGTGCGCCCGGACGGTGACCGGCCCGAGGGCCTCGGGGCTCACGGTGACGGTGACGACGTGCGTCCCGGCACCGGCGGCCGCGAGCGAGAAGAGCGGACGCGCGAGCTGCTGCCCGAGGGGCGCCGGGGCCGCAGGAGGCGCGGCGACGGCGGTCGAGCCCGCTGCGGCTGCCGGAGCGGGCGCGCCGGGCACCGCGACCATCGGCGGGGCGACGGGCACGGCGGAGGCGGAGGGGCCGGTCGTCGTGGCGGTCGCGACGCCCGCGTCGGCGACGAGCGCACGGTCGGCGGCGGTCGCCGAGAGTCCGGCGGCAGAGCCGGGGACCGGCACGGACGTCGGACCAGCAGCGGCCGCCGAGGCGGCGCGCACGAATGCTGACGGGACGGTGGTCGAGGGCGCCGCGGCCACGGTGGCCGGGGCCGCGGCGGCCAGGGCCGGGGCCGTCGGAACAGTCTCCCCTGCAGACGGCGACGCGGCCGTGACGGGGCCGGGCGTCGCGGGCGACGTGCCCGAGGCTGCCGCCTGCCGCCAGCCGGCGACCGCGGCGCCGGCGGAGCCGGTCGCGATCGCAGCAGAGGTCGCGGCGGCGACGAGGCCTTCGGGCACGGCGCCGCCGTCCGCGGTCGGGGCGGGCGCTGTCGGGGGGAGGCCCGGGCTCAGGGCTGTTCCGTCACGGGACGGATCGGCGACCGACACGGTCGGCGCGAGTGCCGCCTCCTGCGGGAGCTGTCCCGGTGTCGTGGCGCCCGTGGCCGAGGCAGCTGATCCGTCACGAGACGGATCGCTGCTCAGGCCGGCCGGGTCGAGGGCTGATCCGTCACGAGACGGATCAGGGGTCGCGACCGGGGCCGGGGACGGGGCCTGGCCGACAGGCGGGGAGAGGGGGAGGGTCGCTGATCCGTCACGGGACGGATCAGCCTCAGGAGAGACGCCCGCCGGAGACGACGAGGAGCCGAGGGCCGCGGCGACCAGGGCCGCCTGGAGCGAGGTCGCTCCCGGCGAGGACGCTCCTGCCTGAGCAAGAGCAAGATCGCCGACGCGATCCACAGTCCCGTCCTCGACCGACTCCCCGGCCGCGACCGGACCTGCCGCCGCAGACGGAGCCGCAGCGGCCGCGGGCGCGCGCCCGGCGGCTGCCGCGTGAGGCGCGGACGCCGTCGCGGGCGACGACGGGCGTCGCAGGCCCGGAGCGTGGGCCGGGGCCGGGGCCTGGTCGCGCGGCGCGGCGGACGACATCGCCTCGCCGAAGCCCGCGGCGGAACGCCCGGCCGCGGGACGAGCGGCCGACGAGCGCCCGCCCGCCGAGCGGTCGGGACCGGAGGAGGCGTCGGCCCGGTCGGCAGGGCCGGGGACGACGAAGGGCAGGGTGCGCAGGACGCTCATCAGGGGGCCCCTCCGCTCATCAGGCGCTGGAGCGCGGCGGTCATCAGGTCGGTCGAGCCGGAGCCGCCCGCCGCACCGGCGCCGGTCACGCCGAGCGACGACGCGAGCGAGGCCAGCGAGGTCGCGGAGGCGCCTGCAGCGGAGGCGCCCGCAGCGGCCGACGCGGCAGCGGTCCCCGTCGCGGGCACGATGCGGCGGATGGTCGACAGGTCGGAGTCCTTGTACCAGTTGTCGACGATCTGGACGTCCTTGCCGGGACGGGGCGCGTGCAGCACCTTGCCGTCGCCGAGGTAGATCACGATGTGCCCCTCGCCCTTGGCGACGAGCAGGTCGCCCGGCTTCGCCTCGGCCAGCGACGGCACCTCGGCGCCCATCCGGGCCTGGTCGGGCACGACGCGCGGCATCGAGACGCCGAGCTCCTTGAACACGGTCTGCACGAGGCCGGAGCAGTCCATCCCGCTCGCGCTCTCGCCGCCGAACACGTAGGGCACGCCGAGGTACTTCTTCGCGCCGCTGACCACGTCGGCGCCGGCAGCGCCGCTGCCGGTCGCGACAGAGCCCTTGACGGCCGCCACCGAGGGGGTCGTCGCGAGGCCGCCCGCGGCACCTGTCGCACCGGTCGCGCCGGCACCGCTCGTGCCGGCGAGGGCGTCGGCGAAGGCGCTGGCCGAGGTCGCGGAGCTGCCCGCCCCGGCGGACGCCGCGGCTGCCGTGCCGAGCACGGACGGCGTGCGTCCGTTCCGCAGCTGGTCGATCTGCGTCCTGATGTCGTCGATCCGGGACAGGACCTCGCTCACGGGGCTCACTGTGCGCCTCCTGGCGTCGGGGTCTGGGTCGGGGTGCCGGCGGGACGGGCAGCATCGGCAGCAGCAGTCGTGGAGGCGGCGGCCTCGGCCTGGCGCACCCGCCACGACTGGCCGGCGATCTCGTCGAGGGCGGCCTGCTCGGTGCGGAGATCCTCGGCGGCGGCCTCGACGGCGTGCGCGGCCTCGAGCTTCTCGAGGCCGATCGCGGCCCGGCGCGCCGCCCCGAACGCCGTCTGCGCCTCGTCCGCCTCGGCACGGCGGCGTGCCGCGACCGCGTCGAGCTCGGCGAGCATCGCCCGGCTCGACGCGCGGGAGGCGGCGATCGCGCTGAGCATGGCGGCGTCCGTCACCTGCGCGGGCCCGTCGTCGAGGGTGCGCTTGGCGGCGAGGCGACGGTCGGCGGCGTCGCGCAGCCGGTCGTTCGCCTCGGCGAGGTGCCCGGCGGCCTGGTCCTGCTGCGCGTGGCGCAGCCGCAGGAGGCCGAGGAGGGAGAAGGCACGGGCCATCAGGCACCTCCGAGTCGGGCGGTCAGCTGGGCGAGTCCGGCCCACGAGGCGGCGGTGTCGGCACGCTCGTCCATGCCCTGCTGCAGGAACGCGTCGATCGCGCCCTGGTGCTCGACCGCGGCGTCGACGAGCGGGTTCGTGCCCCGCTGGTAGGCGCCCACGTCGAGCAGGTCCTGCGCGGCGCGGCGCGCGGCCATCACCTTCCGGAGGCTCGTCGCGGCGGCGCGCTGCTCGGCCGTCGTCACCTTCGACGCGACGCGCGAGACCGAGCCGAGCGCGTCGACCGACGGGAAGTGCCCGGTCACGGCCAGCTTGCGGTCGAGCACGACGTGCCCGTCGAGGATGCTGCGGGCCGCGTCGGCGACGGGCTCGTTGTGGTCGTCGCCGTCGACGAGCACCGTGTACAGGCCGGTGACGGAGCCGATCCGGTCGGTCCCGGCACGCTCGAGCAGCTCGGCGAGCACCGAGAACGTCGACGGCGGGTAGCCCCGGGTCGCCGGCGGCTCGCCGACCGACAGCCCGATCTCGCGCTGGGCCATCGCCACGCGGGTCAGCGAGTCCATCATCAGCACGACGTCGGCGCCCTGGTCGCGGAACGACTCCGCGATGCGGGTCGCGACGAACGCGGCACGGAGGCGCATCAGCGCCGGCTCGTCGCTCGTCGACACCACGACGACGGAGCGGGCGAGGCCCTCGGGTCCGAGGTCGTCCTCGAGGAACTCGCGCACCTCCCTGCCTCGCTCGCCGACGAGGGCGATGACGCTGACCTGTGCGTCGGTGCCGCGGGCGATCATCGACAGCAGCGACGACTTGCCGACGCCCGAGCCGGCGAACAGGCCGACGCGCTGCCCGCGCCCGACGGTCGTCAGCGTGTCGAGCACGCGGACGCCGAGCTGGAGCGGGGTGTCGATCCGCGCACGGTGCATCGCGGACGGGGTCTCGTGGTGCAGCGGGACGAGGTCGACGGAGCCGCCGTCGGGGGCACGGAGGGGGCCCTTGCCGTCGATCGGACGGCCGAGGCCGTCGAGCACGCGGCCGAAGAGGCCCGTGCCGGTGGGGACGAGGAGGGGGCGGCCGGTCGAGCGCGCCGGCGTGCCGGCCGTCACGCCGGTGAGGTGGCCGAGCGGCATGCAGCGGAGGCCGTCGGGGGTGGTCGCGACGACCTCGGCGAGGGCGGAGGTCGTCGTGCTCGCGGCGACGGGCGTCTGCGCGGCGGCCGAGCCGGTGCCGGTCGTGCTGGCGGCGACGCTCGCGGGCGCGCCGGATACGGGGGCGGGCACGCCGATCTCGAGCACGTCGCCGACGGCGGCGTCGAGCCCGCGCACCGTGATGCCGAGCCCGACGGCGCTGACGACGCTGCCGACGCGCTGCGGGCGCGCGGCGGCGCGGGCGGCCGCCAGCCGGGTCCGGACGGGTGCGGTGAGGGTCACGATGCCCCCAGCAGAGCGGTGCGAGCCCGGGTGAGGGCGGTGACGAGCCGGGCGTCGACGAGGCCGGCGGGCAGGTCGACCTCGGCGTCTCCCCGGGCGAGCCGGGCGTCGGCGACGAGCGGGACCGAGGAGGCGGCGACCGCGTCCCCGAGGGCGGCCAGGTCGGCCGGGTGCAGGCGCACGCCGACGACCAGCGAGCGGTCGAGCCCGTCGAGGGCGCGGGCGACGGCGGCGCGGGCCGTGCGGCCCTCGCGGGGGCCGGCGGGGTGCGGGGCGGCGGTGTGCTCGGCAGTGGCGGGGTGCTCGTCGGCGGGGTGCTCGCCGGCGCTGAGGTGCTGGGCGACGCCGTCGCGCTCGGCCGCGGGGCGGCTCCCGGTTCCGACGGCGGGCTCGGACGCCGCGACCTCGTAGCCGACCACGGCCGACGCGAGGTCGAGGGCGGTCCGGACCAGCGCCTCCTCGGACTCGGCGAGCACCGGCGCGACCCGCTGCCGCAGCGCCTCGGCGGCCGCGTCGAGTGCGGCGAAGGAGGCGGCCAGCGAGCGCTCGAGGCGCGTCACGGAGTCGAGGTGCTCGGCGTCCATCGCGACCCGGCGCGCGGCCAGGTCGGCCTCGGCGGCGCGGAGGCCCGCCGCGTAGCCGGCCGCGTGGCCGCGGGCCTCGGCACGGGCCGCGCGCGCGGCGGCGTCGGGGTCGGCGTGGGGAGAGAGGAGCGACGCACTGCGGGCGGCGGCACCGTGGGCACCGCCGAGGCCGGCGACCGTGCCGAGGCCGGTGCCGCGGGTCACGGCGTGACCGGGGTCGAGTGCGGGGGCGGTCGTCGTCGAGCCGGACCGCACCTCCGTGAGCGAGGGGTAGACGACGCGCGAGAACGACTCCGGGGCGGAGATCGTCTCCGAGGCGGAGATCGCGGGATCGAGCATCGACGGGCCGTTCAGAGGGGAGGGCGGTTCGGCCGATCCGTGGCCAGGGGTCGAGCGATCCGTGCTCAAGGGCGACTCTCGGCAGGTCGCGGGGGGCGCGTAAGGCGTTGCCCCGAACGGGGGCAGGGGGCGGCGAGGCGGCTTCTCGGATGCATTCGGAAAGTACTTGCTTAACGGGAAAGTACTTCCTAGGGTGGGGAACACATCGACGAGAGGACGAGACCATGACCGACCAGACCAGGCTCCCCACCCCGGACGAGGCCCGCCGACTGCTGGCCGAGGCCGACGCGACCGGGCGCCACGCCACCGCTCGGGCCGGCTGGCCCGGCGTCGCCGTGCTGCTCTCGCTCGGCTCCGTGCTCTCGCTCGGCACGCTCGCCCTCGGGCTCACGACGGGCACGAACTACTTCGTGGCGATGATCGCGCTGCTGATCTGGATCGCGGTCGTGGTGGCGTTCCAGCTCGCGTTCCTCCGGTCGCACCGCATCGGGTTCGGCCGCCGCTGGGGCCTGTACCTCGGGGCGATCTTCGCGATCTACGTCGTGGCGATGGTCGTCGTCGGCTCGTCCCAGGGCGAGGACGTCGTCGGCACCTGCGCGCTGGCCGCCGCGCTGATGGTCGTCTCGGTCGCTGCGGCGACGCACGAGGCTCGGCAGGCGGAGCGATGAGCGGCGACGGTGCGGGGTCGGGCACGGGCGCGGGGTCGGGCTCGGGCACGGGCACGGGCGCGGGCGCGGGCACGGGCACGGGGAGCGTCGCCGGTGCGGGGGGCGACGGCACGTCCCGCGGTCCGCACCCGCGCCTCCGGCTGTCGGAGACGCTGCACCAGCCGGTGCGGTTCTCGATGGCGGCGGCGCTCGCGGCGGCCGACCAGCTCGACTTCAAGGACCTGCGGGACGCCGTCCAGGTGACCGACTCGGCGCTGAGCAAGCAGATCAGCACGCTCGAGGCCGCGGGGTTCGTGAAGGTGTCGAAGGGGTTCGTCGGCAAGCGGCCGCGTACCTCGCTGAAGCTCACGCCGGAGGGGCGCGCCGCCTGGATCGCGCACCTCGCCGTGCTGCGCGAGATCGCCGCGGGCTAGCGCCGCGGCGCGCCGCTCCTCGCGTCGCCTCGCGTCGCCTCGAGTCTCGTCGGGTGCCGCACCTGGCGTCGCGTCGCGCTGAGCGTCGCGCCTCGCCTGGCGCCGCCATCTCCCGCGCCTGCCGCCTGCCGCCTGCCGCCTGCCGCCTGCAAAGCGAGACACATCCTGCCCAGACCGGCCGCGCCTCCTGGGCTCGATGTCCATCGCCCCTCGGATCACTCTCGAACTCGAGAGGGATCCGGTCGCGAGCGAAGGAGGTGCGGCCCGGGCAGCGCGGGACGCCGCAGAACCCGACAGAACGGCCTGAGAATGCGCTGCAGCACCCGGACATCCCGGTATTGCAGCCCCGCCGGTCGGCATTTGGCGACCTGGGCCGAAGGAGGCGCGGGCGGCGCCGCGCAGGACGCTGCAGAACCCGACAGAACGAGCCCGGCTCGCGCTCTCGCACCCGGACATCCCCGTATTGCAGTCCCGCCGGTCGGCATTTGCCGGCGGAGAGACGGGCGAACGGCGGCAGGGGCTACTCGACGAGGGCGTCCTCGTCGGCGCGGTGGATCGTGATCGTGCCGAGCGCCTCGAGCTCGCGGATGGCACGCACGACCTCGGCCCGCGCCTCCTCGACCTGCGACTTGCGGACGGGTCCCATCGACTGCAGCTCGTCGTCGAGCAGCTCGCGGTTGCGCTCCGAGACGTTGCCGCGGATGACCTCGACGACGGCGGCGAGCGCCCCCTTCATCGCGGTCGCGAGCACGGCGGCGTCGATCCCGCGGAGCACCTGCTGGATGTCGCGCGACTCGAGCTTGACGATGTCCTCGAAGGTGAGCATCCGCGAGCGGACCTCCTCGGCGAGCTCGGGGTCGCGCTCGTCGAGGCCGTCGAGCAGGGCGCGCTCGGTGGCGCTGTCGCTGCGGTTGATGATCTCGACGAGGGGCTGGATGCCTCCCACGACCTCGACCTGCTCGCGCGGCGCGACGACGGCACCGGCACGCACCTTGAGCGTGGTCGCGACGATGCCGACGGCCTCGGGCGTCGCGGTGCCCATCGTGGCGATGGCCTGCGCGACGTCGGTGCGGGCGGCGACGTCGAGCCCGGCGAGCACGGCCGAGGCCTGCTGCGGCCGCAGGTGCGCGAGCACGAGGGCGATGGTCTGCGGGAGCTCGCCGTCGAGCAGGGTGATGACCTGGCCGGGGTCGGCCTCGTCGAGGAACTCGAAGCTCTTGCCCATCGCGTTCGAGGCGAGCCGCTCCATGACGCCGGCGGCGCGCTCCGAGCCGAACGACGCCTCCAGCAGGCCGACGGCGACGTCGTGCCCGCCGCGGCGCTGGTAGCGGCCCGAGCGGGTCAGGTCGTGGAACTCGGCGACGGCCGACTCGGCCACGGCGGGGTCGACGCGGCGCAGCTTGACGATCTCGGCCGTGATCTCCTCGGCCTCCTCCTCGCTGAACTGCTTCATGACGACGGCGGCGCGGGCCTGCTCCATCTGCATGAGGATGACCGCGACCTTCTGCGGCCCCGTCAGCGCCGGGCGCGCGGCCGGCGCACCGAACGCGGCGGGCACCCCGAACGCCTGCGTCGGGGTCAGGTCCGCAGCGGACGCGGTCGCGCTCACGACTGTACCCGCTCGTCCATCAGGCCGCGCAGCAGCTCGGCGGTCTTCTCGGGGTCGCGCTCGGCGAGGGCGTCGATCTCGGCGCGGCGGCGCTCGGCCGACACGTACTCGGGCGAGGGCTCGGGCGCCGCGACCGGCAGGGCCACGGTGGCGGCCTCGTCGGCGAGCAGCTGACGGCGGGAGGCGGCGCCCGCGTCGTCGAGGTCGAGCCGCATGGTCGCGTCCCAGGTCTGGGCGGCGTTGCCGGCCGCGAGCTCGCCGAGGTCGACGTCCTCCCGGTCGTGCCGCTTGTTCTTCTTCGCGAAGACGATCAGACCCACGATCAGCGCGATCACGATCAGGGCGACGATGCCGACGGTGCGGATCGTGCCCCACATGGCCTCGGAGGCGGCGGCCGCGTCGGCCGCGGCGAGCGCCGCCTTCGCGGCCTCGGCGCCCTCGGTGTCGAAGTCGACCAGGGCGACCTCGACGGCGTCGCCGCGCGCCGTGTCGATCCCCGCGGCGTTCCGCACGAGGTCGTTGATGCTCTGCATGTTGACGCCGGAGGCCGCGTTCGCGTCGAGGGCGACCGACACGGTCTGCCGGCTGACGCCTCCTGCGGGCACGCTCATCGTCTCGGTGACCTTGTCGACGGCGTTGTTCTTGGTGGCCGACTCGTTGACGTAGCCGTCGTCGCCGGTCGCGGTGCCGGCCGCGTCGGTGCCCGTGCCGGTGCCGGTCGGCACGGCGATGTTGTCGGGGCCGAGCACGCCGGTCGCGCCGGTGCCCCCCGCTCCCCCGGAGCCCGCGCCGTACTGCTCGGTGGTGCTCGACTCGTTGAGGGCGATGGGGCCGCTGGTGGGCTGCGCGAACGACTCGGTGACCTTCGTGCCCGAGCTCTGGTCGAGGTCGGCGGCGACGATCACCGACGACTTGCCGGGGCCGACGACCTTGTCGAGCATCGTCTGCACGGCGGTCTGGACCTTCGACTCGTAGTCGCTGGCCTGGTCGCCGGCGCCGCCGACGGCCCCGGTGCCGACCTGCGAGAGCACGGCGCCGGTCGAGTCGGTGACGGCGACGTCGGTCGTCGCCATGCCCTCGACGGAGGCGCTGGTCAGGTTGACGATCGCCTGCACCTGCTTGCTGGTCAGCGTCACGCCGCCCTGCGTCTCGACGAACACCGACGCGGTCGGGTCCTCCTGCTCGGCCACGAAGACGGACTCCTCGGGGATAGCGAGCTGCACGGTGGCGGTCTTCACGCCGTCCATAGCCGAGATGGTCTTGGCGAGCTCGCCCTCGATGGCGCGCTTGTAGGTGACGTCCTGCTGGAACTCGGACGAGGTGACGCCCATGGTGTCGAGCAGCGAGTAGCCGCCCTGGCCGCCGGTCGAGGGCAGGCCGGCCGCGGCGGCGGTGAGGCGCTCCTGGTAGACGTGCTCCTCGGGCACGAGGATCGTGCCGCCGCCCGCGGTCAGCTCGTAGGGCACCCCGTCGGCCTTGAGCTGCTCGACGATGGCGCTCGCGTCGGCGGGCTCGATGCCGCTGAAGAGCGGCGACCAGCTCGGCTTGGTCAGCCAGCTGACGAGGGCGACCGTGCCGAGCACGAGCGCGGCGATCAGGATGACCGCGATGGTCTTCTGGGCGACGGTGAAGCCGCCCATCGTCGCCCGCATCCGGGCGAGGGAGTTCTGCACTGCGGTCGGCATCAGGCCTGCATCCTCATGATCTCGGTGAAGGCGTCGACGCCCTTGTTGCGGACGGCTGCGACGAGCTCGAGCGTCACCTGGGCACGGGTGGCCGCGATGGTCGCGTCGTGGATGTCGGTGAGGTCGCCGGTGACGGCCTTCACGGCGAGCGTCTTCGACTGGCTCTGCAGCTGCTGCAGGCCCTCGACCGCGCCGACCATGCTCGACCCGAACGCGGCACCGGAGGCGCTGGCCGCGCCGGTCGTCCCGGTGACGGAGGAGGCGCCTCCTGCGTTCCCGACCGCGCCGCCCTGCAGCAGGGCGGACACGTCGGCGAACCCGGTCTGCTGCACTGTCCCGATCGCGGGGACCCCAGCGACCGGCATCAGCCGCGGCCGATCTGGAGAGCGGCCTCGTAGGCGGTCTTGGCACGGTCGACCACGGCGGCGTTCGCCTGGTAGCCGCGCTGGGCCATGATCAGGTCGCCCATCTGGGCCCCCAGGTCGATGTCGGGCATGCGCACGTATCCCTCGGCGTCGGCGAGCGGGTGGTCGGGCAGGTAGGTGACGCGGCCGGCCTCGCTGCCGTAGCGGTCGGCCTTGACGAAGACGCCGCTGGTGCCGGCGCCCTCCTGGACCTCGACGTAGCGGGCCTGGAACGCGGTGTCGTCCATCGACTTGACCGTGTTGACGTTGGCGATGTTGTCGGAGACGGCGTCGAGCCACTTGCGGTGCACGGTCAGGCCGGTGCTCGCGATGCCGATCGCGTCGAAGGCGGTCATCAGTTCGTCCTGAACGCGGCGCGGACGCTGGTCAGCTCGCCGTTCATCGCCTGGGTGGCGAACTGGTAGCGGAGCACGGTGTCGATGTTCGACAGGGTCTCGGTGTCGAGGTTGACGTTGTTGCCGTCGAGTCGCGTCGGCTCGAGCGAGCGCTGCGTCGTGGCCTGCACGCGGCCGGCCCCCTGCACGGCGCCGCCCTGGGCGACGGACCGGCCGAGCGCCTCCTCGAACTGCACGCGCTTGGCCTGGTAGCCGGGCGTGTTCACGTTCGAGATGTTGGCGGCGATGGTCTTCTGGCGCAGCGAGAGGCCGTCCAGGGCGCTCTGCAGCGCCGCCTGGGTCACGGATTCGATCGGCATGGTGCCCGTCCGGGGGTGTGGTGTGGTCTGGGGGCCGATCCGTGGCCGAGGGGTCGAGCGATCCGTGCTCAGGGCGCTCTATCGGCGCGGGCCGGGGGTGCGTAAGGCCGCGCGGGGCACGTGCCCCCGGAGTGGGGGCGCGGTGCGTCCTGGTGTCGAGTTGCCCGAGATGGTCGGCTGGGCGTGGGGCAGGCGACCATCTCGGGCAACTCGACGGCACGGCCGGGCGCAGTGCGACACTGGGGGCGTGCGCGACGACGACGCGTGGCCCGACGGGCTGGACGACGCCCGACGCCTGTTCGGCACCGCCGACGGGGTCGAGCCGGCCACCGCCGACGGCGACGTGGACGACGCCGACCGGGTCCGTCACGTGCTGGGCCGCTCGCTCGGCGGCGTCGTGGGGCTCGTCGTGCTCGGGCTGGTCGCGGCGGTCGTCGTCGTGGTCGTGGTCGTGCCGCTCCTCCTGTGGCCGGTCGGCGCGTGGATCGCGTTCCTGCGGCCGCCGCCCTTCGAGCTGCCGTCGCTCTGGTGGTTCCGGTGACCGTCGCGCGGTCGTCCGTCGCCGTGCTCGCGGTGACGCTGGCCCTCGTCGGGTCCGCCCTGACCGGCTGCACCACCGACCGGGTCGCCCCTCCGGACGCAGGGCCGGACGAGACCAGCGTCTCGATCGAGGCGACAGGTCTCGTGTCGAACGAGCTCGCCGACCATGTCGTGGGCCTCGTCGATCCTCGGTGGGTCACCGAGGTGCACGAGAACGAGGACGGCGACGCCGGCGTGGGCGGTGCGGGCGGCGCCGACCACAGCGAGCGCCAGTGGACCGTCGGGCGCTGGGTCGGCGTGACGGCCGAGGCTCCTCAGCGGGCCCTGACCGACGACCTCGTGGCGGCCCTCGTCGCGGAGGGGTGGGAGCTGCGCACCGACGAGCCGTCCGTGGACGGCGGGCGCCGAGCCGGCCTCGTCGGAGCGGCCGGCGACGCCGAGGGGTACTCGATCACGGTCATCGGCGGACCGGACGACTCACCCCTGCGGTCGGTCGACTTCCAGGTGAACGGCCCCGTCGTCTCCACGACCTGAGGCCGCCGGAGGCGCGGCGGGCTCTCGAGGGGCACCCCGACCGCGTCCGACGACGAGACTGGGCACATGACCAAGACGATCGGCATCTTCCTGTTCGACCAGTACGAGGAGCTCGACGCGATCGGCCCCTGGGAGGTGCTCTCGTACTGGACGAAGGGGCACCCCGCCGACGGCTGGGAGGTGATCACGTTCGGCGACGCACCCGGGCCGGTCACCGCGGCGAAGGGCCTGCGCGTGCTGCCCGACACGACGATCGACGAGCTGCCGCCGCTCGACGTGCTGATCTACCCGGGCGGCAAGGGCACCCGCGCCCACCTCGACGACGAGGAACGGCTCGAGTGGGTGCGGCAGCAGGCCGAGACGGTGCCGCTGATGACGAGCGTCTGCACGGGCGCGCTCGTCTACGCCGCCGCCGGCCTGCTCACCGGACGGGCCGCGACCACGCACTGGGGCTCGACGGTGCTGCTCGGCAGCCTCGACCCGACGATCGACGTGCGCGAGGACGAGCGCTTCGTCGACGACGGCGACGTGGTCACCTCGGCGGGCGTCAGCGCCGGGATCGACATGGCGCTGCACCTCGTCATGCGCCTGGGAGGCGCGGCGCGAGCCAAGCAGGTCCGTCGCGGCATCGAGTACGTCCCCCAGCCGCCCGTCTGACCCGGCCCGCCGGGTGGAGATCGATGTGACGCGTCGGGGGTGTCCGCCCCGCCTCGACACCTCCGACGCGTCACATCGTCCCGCCGAGTCCGCGCGAGGAGGCGCGGGGAGGGTCAGCGGCGCTGGTAGCGGTGCTCGGGCCGGCCGGTCGCGCCGTAGCGCAGCTGCATCGCGAGCTGCCCGTCCGCGCTGAGCTGCGCGAGGTAGCGCTGCGCGGTCGCGCGGCTGACGCCGACCTGGTCGGCCACCTCCGAGGCCGAGACCTCGACGGAGGAGGCGACCACCGCCTCCAGCACGGCCTGCTCCGTCGCCGAGCGCGACCGTGAGGAGGCGCGCGCGTCTCCCGAGTGGAGGATGCGCTGGGCACGCTCCACCGCCTCCTGGTCGGTGCCGCCGTCGAGCACGTGCCGGAACCGCAGCCAGGACCGCAGCCGGTCGACGAGCAGCTCGGCCGCGAACGGCTTGATCAGGTAGGCGAGGGCTCCGCGGCGGAGCGCCGTCCGGATCGTCTCGCCGTCGGACGCCGCGCTGAGCACGAACGTGTCGACGTCCAGCTCGCGGAGCAGGTCGAGCCCTCGGCCGTCGGGCAGGTACAGGTCGAGCAGCACGAGGTCGACGCGCTCGCGGGCGACCACCCGGCGGGCCTCGGCGACGGTGCCGACCGCCGGCAGCGCGCGCAGCTCGGGCTGAGCGTCGACCTGCGCGCGGTGCACCTCGGCCACGAAGAAGTCGTCGTCGACCACGAGCACGGTCAGGGGCGCGGGTGCGGGTGCGGTGCCGGGTGAGGGTGTGGCGGCGTCGGTCACGGGGTGCTCCTCGGGGTCGGGACGGGCGCGGGCTCCCCGGCCGGGTCGGTGCCGGTCGAGGCGGTGCGGGCCGAGGCGGTGCCGGCCGGGTCGGTGCCGGTCGAGGCGGTGCGGGCCGAGGCGGTGCCGGCCGGGTCGGCGCCGGCCAGACCGGTGCCGGCGGAGGCGGTGCCGCCCGGGTCGACCGCGCCGACGAGCCGGGCGCAGAACACGGCGCCGTGCCCGTCGCCGCGCGGCGACGCGAGCCAGACGTCGCCGCCGGCACGGCGAGCGATCTCGCGCGACAGGGGCAGACCGAAGCCGAGGCCGTGCACCTGGCCCGGGTCGGCGACCGGGTCGGCATCGGGGTCGGCGCCCGCGGGCAGCTCGGCCGAGGGCCGCCGGGCGAACAGCCCCTGCTCGTCGTCGACCCCGCGCCCGGAGTCCATCACCGACAGGTGCAGGTCGCGTCCGTCGTCGAGCACCTCGACCTCGACCCAGGCCGGGGAGGCGCCGCTCGCGACCGCGGCGCGCACCGCGTTGTCGACCAGGTTGCCGAGCACGGTCGTCACGTCTCCGGGCTCGACCACGGAGCCCGAGACCAGCGTCTCGGGGCCGAGCTGCAGCAGCACTCCGCGCTCGGCCGCCTCCACCCCCTTCGCCCCGAGGAACGCCTGCAGGTGCGGCTCGGTCAGCCGGTCGGCGTGCTTCACGGGGTAGCGGAGCGGCCCGTGCTCGAGCACGTCGGCGAGGTACCGCTTCGCCTGGTCGACCCGGCCGATCTCGAGCAGCCCGCTGACCGCGTGCAGCCGGTTCGCGAACTCGTGCCGCTGGGCGCGCAGGGCGGTCGTCATCGCGCCCACCGCGTCGAGCCGACGGGTCAGGGCCTCGACGGCGGTGCGGTCGCGCAGCACGGCGACGCGCCCGAGGTCGACCCCCTCGCGCCGCACCGGACGCACGTCGACGAACAGCACGTGCGGCCCGACGACCAGCGTCGTCGACTCGGGCCGGGCGGGGCCGCGGCCGAGCAGGGCGACGAGCGGCTCGGGCAGGTCGAGCTCGTCGAGGAGGCGCCCCACGGCCCCGTCGCCGAGCCCGAGCAGCTGCGCCGCCTGCTCGTTGCACACGCTCACGCGCCCGTCGCGCGCGACCGCGAGCACCCCCTCCCCGACCCCGGCGAGCACGGCCTGCTGGTTCTGGACGAGCGACGCGAGGTCGTCGGGCTGCAGCCCCAGCGTGAGCCGGTCGAGGCGACGCCGGATCAGGACGGACGCGACGACACCGAGCCCGAGGGCCAGCACGGCGACGGCCGCCACCGGCAGGCTGTCGCGGAGCAGCGTGTCGTAGACCCGCGCCGGGGCGTAGCCGACGCTGACCTCGCCGACGACCGCGGACCGGCCGCCGGCTTCGTAGATCGGGACCTTCGCGCGGGCGGAGTCGCCGAGGGTGCCGCGCTCCCACGAGACGGTCTCCTCGCCGCGGAGGGCCGCGTCCGGGCTCGTGCTGACCATCTCGCCGATGCGGTCGGGGTCGGGGTGCGCGAGGCGGACCCCGCGGTCGTCGGTGACGACGACGAACAGGGCCCCGGTGCGCTGCTGGGCCGCGACCGCCGTGCGCTGCAGGTCGCCGCCGGCCAGCGCCTCCTCGTCGAGGGCGGTGCCGTCGACGCTCAGCCGCGCGACCTCGGTGCGGACGTCGACGTCGCTCGCGACGCTCTGCGCCACGGCGAGCGCCGTCGACTCGGCCTCGCGCTCGAGGCGCTGCACGGCGAGGGCGACGAACACGGCGCTGGTGAGCAGGACGATCGCGGTCACCACCGCGAGCTGCAGCAGGAGCACCTGCGTCGCGAAGCGGGTGCGCCGGCGAGGCCGCGGCGCGGGTGCGGTCGCCGCGTGCGCGTGCACCTGGCGTGCGGTCGCCGCGGGCGCGTGCGTCGCGGCGGGCGCCGCCCGTGAGCTGTCGTCGGTCACGTCCGCCAGCGTAGGCGGCGGCGAAGGAGGTGCGTGAGCAGAACGCGCAGAACGCGACCAACGTGCGGAACGGCCCCAACGCGCAGAAGCAGGACGCGCCTCCTCGTGCCCGGCTAGCGTGCCCGGACGCGCCACCGCGCCCGACGGACGAAGGAGTCCTGATGCTCGTTGTACTCGGCTATCTGATGGTCCTCACCTTCATGGTGCTGATCATGACCAAGCGGCTCTCGCCGATGCTCGCCCTGATCATGGTCCCGACGATCTTCGGCCTCTTCGCCGGCGCGGGGCTCGGCATCGGCGACATGGTGATCGAGGCGATCGGCGACCTGGCCCCCACGGCCGCGCTGCTCATGTTCGCGATCATGTACTTCGGCCTGATGATCGACGTCGGGCTGTTCGACCCGCTGGTGCGGCTGATCCTGCGGGTGACCGGCAACGACCCGGCGAAGGTCGTGCTCGGCACGGCGCTGCTCGCCGGCGCGGTCTCGCTCGACGGCGACGGCTCGACGACGTTCATCGTGACGACGGCGGCCATGCTGCCCATCTACCTCAAGCTCGGCATGAGCCCGGTGGTGCTGACCTGCGTCGCCGGCCTCGCGAACGGGACGCTGAACATCGTGCCGTGGGGCGGCCCCACCGTGCGCGCCGCCGCCGCCCTCGGCGTGCAGCCGAGCGAGATCTTCGTGCCGCTCGTGCCGTCGCTGATCGCGGGCCTCGTGCTCGTGTTCGTGTTCTCGTGGCTGCTGGGGCTGAGCGAGCGTCGTCGCCTCGGGACGCTCGAGCTGGGCGGGTCGAAGCTGGCCGCCGCGGCGTCGGCGATGTCGCCGCTCTCGCAGGAGCTCGCGAGCGCCTCGCGGGGCGGCGGCCCCGGCACGCCCGGTGTCGGCGTCTCGATGTTCACCAGCCCGACCGTCGCCCTCGGCGTGCGCGGCGGGCGGGCCGACGGCTCGCGGGCGGACGGGCCGGGCGAGCGCGCGGTCGACAACCCCGGCGGTGCCGGCGGCAGCGCGAACGGCTCCCTCGGCGGCGGCGTCACGATGGCCGACACGATGCTCGACCCCGACCGCCCCACGCTGCGGCCCCGGATGATCTGGTTCAACCTCGTCCTCACCGTCGCCGTGATGGTGCTGCTCGTCGCCGACCTGTTCCCGCTCGCCTACGTGTTCATGGTCGGGACGGCGGTCGCGCTGCTCGTGAACTTCCCCCGCGTGAAGGAGCAGTCGGCCGAGATCGTCGCCCACGCCCCGAGCATCGTCGGCGTCGTGTCGATGGTCTTCGCGGCCGGCGTGCTGATCGGCGTGCTCAACGGCACCGGCATGGTCGACGCGATGGCCCAGTGGCTGGTCGACGTGATCCCCACCTCGATGGGGCCGTACCTGGCCGTCATCACGGGGGTGCTGAGCCTTCCGCTCACGTTCTTCATGAGCAACGACGCCTTCTACTTCGGCATCCTGCCGGTGCTCGCGCAGAGCGGCGCCGCGTTCGGCATCGACCCCGTCGAGATGGCCCGCGCGTCGGTCGTCGGACAGCCCGTGCACCTGCAGAGCCCGCTCGTGCCCGCGATCCTGCTGCTCGTCAGCCTCGCGAACGTCAACCTCGGCGACCACCACAAGAAGGTGCTCTGGCGAGCGGCGATCGTGTCGCTGGTGATGCTCGCCGTGGCGATCGTCGTCGGCGTCATCCCCTGGGGCTGAGGAGGCGCCTCCTGGGCTGGTTCTCGCCCGTGATCTGCGCGTGATGCGTCGTCGCTGGGCCCTGGACCCCACGAGGTTCGGCTGCGGCAGCGCGGATGACTCGCGTCTTGGGACGTCCGGGCGTGGTCAGCCGGTGGCGTCGAGGTAGACGGGGCGCTCGGGCTCGTGCGAGGACTCGACGCTGCGGACGGCCCCGAGGTGCGCGAGCACGGCCTTGCGGGCGGCGTCGAGCCGGGCGAGGGCCCCGCGCTGCACGCCGGCGACGGCGGAGGCCCGGTCGGCGAGCTCCGCGGGCAGCGGGCCGAGGCCGGCCGGCGGCGTCCAGGTGCCGAGCGCACCGAGACCGGCACCGGACACGCCGGCGCCGTCGGCGGTGAGCTGCGGGTCGCGCCCGGCGACCGCCTCGAGCTCGTCGAGGGCGGCGAGCCAGGCGGCGTGCGTGCGGTCGGTCCTAGGCGACACCGAGCTCGCCCCCGAGAGAGGTCGAGGAGGCGTTGGTCGCCCCGTAGCCGGAGGTCGCGGCCCCGAAGGCGGCGACGCCCACGGGCAACGGGGAGCCGGCGCCGGGCTGCGACGCGGTCGGCGACGCAGGCGCCGCTGAGGGGAAGGCCGACGCCGCGAACGCGGGAGCGGCGGTGGCCGGAGCAGCGGCCGGTGCCGCGGCGCCGGCACCAGCCGACGTCGGCGCACCGGCACCGCCGGCCACCCCGCCGCCGAGCGACGTCGCCGCCTCGTGCCACGCCTGGCGGAGCGGCTCGAGCAGCCCGGTGACCTCGCGGGTCAGGGCCACGTCGCGATGCACGTTCGCGTTGACGAGCGCCGTCGAGGTGTAGCCGTAGAGGGCCAGCAGGCCCTCGCCGCCGTCCCACACGTCGACCCGCAGCGACGAGCTGAGCTCGGCGATGATCGCCTGGGCGTGCAGCAGCTGCTCGGACGCGGTCGCCCACTCCTGGCCGACCTGGGCCTTCTCGGCGCGGGCGAGGTCGAGCAGCAGGCGGTCGTAGAGCATGGTGACGAGCTGCACGGGCGTCGCCGAGAGGACCGCCTGCTCGGCGTACTCGCTCCGCTGGCGCTGCACGACGGCGGTGGGCTGGGAGGCGGCGGCGAACGCCGCGAAGGAGGTGGCGTCCATCAGCTGCTCTTGTTCAGGCTCGAGATCTGGCTGGTCAGCCAGCTCTGCTGCGCGGTGAGCGAGCTGAGCGCGACCTCGAGGGCGGTGTAGGTCTTCTGGAGCTGGGTGCGGCGCGACGAGAGGCGGTCGTCCCAGTTGGCGATCTGGGCGGTGAGGTCCTTCACGACCGACTGCTGGCCGGTGATGATCTTCGTCAGCGTGCCGTCGCGCTTGTCGGACGAGCTCGTCGCCGCGGACTCGACCCGGCCGGCGAGCTCGGAGAGGGTCGCCTGCACCTTCACGGGGTCGGCCGCGAGCGCCGCCGAGAACTTCGCCTCGTCGAACTCGAACGCCCCGGTCTTCGTGATCGAGATGCCGATGCTCGAGGGCGAGACGCCGCCGATCGGCGACGACATCGCGGTGGTCATCTTCTGCACGACGTCGCGGGTCGTCGAGCTGCCGGTGAAGGTGCCCGACGTGACCGTCACGGCTCCGGAGGCGCTGGTCGAGGTCGACGTCGCGCTCTTCGACGCGATGAGCGAGAGGATCCCGTTCAGCCCCGACACGAGGTCGGAGGCGACCTTCGACGAGGCGGCGCCGTCGCGGGCGACGGTGAGCGTGACGGGCTCGGTGCTCGGCGCCGTCACCGTGACGGAGACGCCGGGCAGCAGGTCGGCGAAGGTGTTCGTCGCGCTCGTCACGACCTGCTCGGCGGCGGTGCCCGCCCAGAGGGTGACGGAGGCGTCGCGCGCCTGCTTGACGACGGCCGCGCCGGGGGCGGCGAGCAGGTCGGGGGCGGTGCCGTCGGCGACCTCGGCGGCCGTGCCCTGGTGCACCGTGAAGCCGCCCGCCGCACCCGTCGTCGCCGAGGTGAGCTGCAGGCGGTACGTGACGGCGCCGTCGGCGTCCTTGCCGGACGCGACCTTGACGGCCTTGACGCCCGCCTCCGACGAGTTGACGGCGCGCACGAGGTCGTCGAGCGACGAGGAGGCGCTGGTCACCTCCACCGCCTTGCCGGCGGCCGACGTGAACGTCAGCGTCGCGGGCGACGTGGGCCAGGCGGTCATCGCGGCGGTGACGCCGCTCTTCGCCTGCGCCGTGGCGCCGACGGTGAAGTCGATCGAGCCGGGCAGCGCGGCCGCGGTCGTCGTGGCAGTGACGTCCTTCGAGCTGCTGCTCGCGGTGAACGCGGCGAGCGAGTCGGCCTTCGCCGTCGTCTTCGCCAGGGTCGCCAGCTCGGCGACCTTCGTGTTGAGGCCCTGGAGTGCGGTGACCAGCGCCTGGTTCGCGGTCGCCTTGTTCTTCAGGATCGTCTGGGGCACCGCCTCCGCCGCCATCAGGCCGTTGATCAGCGTGGTGGTGTCGAGCCCGGAGACGAGGCCGTCGATGCCGAACGAGGCCATCGGGTGCTCCTTCGGGGGCGGGGGCGGGGAGGTGCGGAGGAGACCGCGGGATGCAGGGAGTCGGTGGGGTGGTGCGGTGGTGCCGTGCTGCGGGTGGTGCGGTGCTGCAGGAGGTGCGGGCGAGGTCGTCGACGACGCTCGGGATGACCGAGGGCCGGGACGCAGAGGATCAGCTGCTGCGTCCCGACCACCGGTCGTGAACCGTTGGCTCCCGGGGGAGCCGAGCTCAGGTGGTGTCAGGCCCCCGCTGGGATCGGGAGCCGGTCATCCGCCGGTCGGTGACGACTAGCGGAGGAGCGACAGCACGCCCTGGGTGCTCTGGTTCGCCTGTGCGAGCATCGCCTGGCCGGCCTGGCTGAGGACGTTGGATCGCGTGTACTTGACCATCTCCTCCGCCATGTCGACGTCGCGGATGCGCGAGTTCGCCGCCGTGAGGTTCTCCTTCGCGACGTTGGTCGACGCGATGGAGTGCTCGAAGCGGTTCTGCACGGCACCGAGCTCGGAACGGACCGACGACACTGCCGTGATCTGCTTGTCGAGCTCGACGATCGCCAGCTGCGCGTTGTCAGCCGTGTCGAAGAGGAGGTCTCCGACGGTGTCGGCAACAGCGGAGATGTCGGCCTTCGACAGGTCGACCGAGATCTGGTCCGCACCGGGCGTGCCGCCCGCGCCGACCTGGAACTTCATGACGCCGTCCTTGGCGGCACCGGCGCTCTTGTCGAGCAGGTTGATGCCGTTGAAGTTGGTCGACGCCGAGATGCGGGTCAGCTCGGAGGTGAGCGCCGTGACCTCGGTGCCGATCGCCTTGCGGGCGTCGGCGTTGTTCGAGTCGTTGCCGGCCTGGACGGCGAGGTCGCGGACGCGCTGGAGGATCGAGTGGACCTCGGTGAGGCCACCCTCAGCGGTCTGGACGACGGAGATGCCGTCCTGGGCGTTGCGCGCGGCCACCGTCAGTCCGCCGACCTGCGAGCGCAGGCCCTCGGAGATCGAGAGGCCGGCCGCGTCGTCAGCGGCACGGTTGATGCGGAGGCCCGACGAGAGCTTCTCCAGGCTCTTCGACAGGTCGTTCTGCGTGGCGTTCAGGTTGCGGTAGGTGTTGTTCGCCGCGAGGTTGGTGTTGATCTGCATGCCCATGGTGTTTCCTCTTCCGTGACTGGGTGGTGTTCGTCAGCCCGTCCGTGGGCTGACACCGGCTACTCTCGGCCGGTCGCCGGCACTCGTTAGCCGAGTGCCGAAGTTTTTCTGGAGACCGTCGCGCGGGGCGACGGGTTGCCGTCAGACGGCGGCGCTGAAGCCCTCGACGGCCGGCTCGCGCACGGCACGGGCGATGCCCACCGCGGCGTTCGTGGCGACCTTCGAGAGGTAGGCGCTGCGGCGCGCGGGCGCCGTCTTCGAGACGGGCACGAACTCGGCCTGCTCGTCGTCCGCGTAGTGGGCCGCGAGCGCGTCCCTCAGCAGGCGGACCGCCTCCGTGCGCTGCTGCGACACCGCGCTGTGGGTGATGCCGAGCTCGGCGGCGACCTCGGTGACCGTGCGGTCGCCGAAGTAGACGGCCTCGACGATGAGGCGCATGCGCTCGGGGAGGGCGTCGACCGCGGCGCGCACGTAGCGGCTGCGCTCGCTGGCGAGGAGGTGGTCGCCGGGCATCGGCACGTCGGCCGCGAGGTGGTCGGCGACCGTGTCGTCGAGGGTCGAGACGGTGCGGGCCGCGTCGGCGAGGGCGCTCGACGCGGTCTGCCGGTCGACGCCGAGGGCGCCGGCGATCTCGTCGACCGAGGGGGCGCGTCCCAGGGAGGCGGTCAGCGCCTCCTGCGTGGACAGCGTCTCCTTGATGCGCTTGCGGGTGCCGCGGCTTGCCCAGTCGCCGGAGCGCATGTCGTCGGCGAAGGCGCCGACGATGCGCGTGCGCGCGTAGGCGCCGAACGGGATGCCGAGCGTCGGGTCGAACGCGTCCGCGGCCTGGACGAGGGCGACGGCGCCGACGCTCGCGAGGTCGTCGCGCGACAGGTGGGTGGCGCGGGCGCACACCTCGCTGACGAGGTAGCCCACCAGCGGCAGGTTCTCGACGACCATGGCGTTGCGTTCGGTGCGGTTCATCCGGTGCTCCCAGCAGGACGGGGCCTGCGTCGGGCAGGCCGGTGTTCGTTTCCGGGCGCGGCGAACAGCCCTCTGATCAGGGCTCGTTCGTCGGTCCGCTCGTTCGGTCGCGGGCAGGCGAGGTGGTGCAGGGCTCGGACTCCGTGGACGTCGGGCCAGGGACTTCGGGTCTCCCGGCCCGGCGGATCTCCTCCGCCGTGCAAGAGCAAACCTATCGACGGGCCGAGGGCCGTATAAGGGGTGCGCTGTCCCCAGTGAGGGGGCGCGCACGGCGCGCCTTCGGGGGGTGCCGGGCGGCGGTGGCCCCCGGGCTGGGGCGGCGGTGCCGTAGCGGCGGAGGCGCGTCAGGCGATAAGGGGAAGGGCTCAGTTCCGGTGGACGCGGATCCAGTCGACCTTCATCTGCTGCGGCAGCACCGTGGTGGCGTCCGGGTAGCCCGGCCACTGGCCGCCGACGGCGACGTTGAGCACGAGGAAGAACGGGGCGTCGAACACCCACGGGTCGCCCCCCGTGCTCGCGCGCGTGACACGGTGGTAGACCTGCCCGTCGACCGACCACTCGATCGACCCGGGCTTCCGGTCGACCGCGAACGTGTGGAAGGTGTCCGCGAAGGCCCAGCCCTGGGGGTGCCGGTAGGTGCCGCTGATCGCCTCGCCTCCCGAGTAGCCGGGACCGTGCGCCGTGCCGTGCACGAGGTGGGGCTCGCGGCCGATGTTCTCCATGACGTCGATCTCGCCCGCGGCCGGCCAGCCCTTCGAGGGCAGCTCGGCGCCGAGCATCCAGAAGGCCGGCCAGATGCCCTGGCCCCGTGGGACCTGGATCCGCGCCTCGATGCGTCCGTACTGGGGCTCGTACGTGCCCTGCGTGGTCAGGCGCGCGGAGGTGTAGGTCCCGTTCGCCTCCTTCCGCGCCGTGATGACGAGGGCGCCCGCTCCGTCGAGCGCCGAGTTGGCCCTCGACGTCGTGTACATCTGCAGCTCGGCGTTGCCCCAGCCGCCGGCCCCGGTCTCGAGGTTCCAGGTCGCCGGGTCGGGAGCGCTGCCCGCGGCCCCGTCGAACTCCTGTGCCCAGACGACCCCGGCAGGCAGCGCGGCGGTGCGTCGCACGCCCAGCGTGTCGCGGCCGTCGCCGTCCCAGTCGCCGACGAGGGTGGTGTCCCCTGCCCGCCCGTAGGCCTGGACACGGTCGGCCTCGCCGCCCGCGAAGGAGTCGCTGACGAAGTAGGTCGTGGCGCGGCGCACGACGGGGGTGTCGCGACCGTCGCCGTCCCAGTCGCCGACGTACACCTGGTCGTCGGCGCGGCCGAAGGTGAAGGCGACGTCGGCGGCGCCTCCGGCGATGGTGTTCTTGAGGTGGAAGGCGTTCCCCCGGCGGATGCCGAGGGTGTCGCGGCCGTCGCCGTCCCAGTCGCCGACGAGGACGAGGTCGTCGGCCCGGCCGTAGGCGAGCACCTGCTCGGCGGCGCCGCCCGTGAGCCGGTTCGTGAGGTGGTAGGTCGACCCACGGCGGATGGCGGGCGTGTCCACGCCGTCGCCGTCCCAGTCGCCGGTGAGCGCGACGTCGGACGGCGTCCCGAAGCGGCCGGTCCGGAGGTCGCCGCCGCCGCCGAGCACGTCGTCGAACGCGAAGGTCGCGTCGCGACGGGTCGCGAGGCTGTCCGCCCCGTCGCCGTCCCAGTCGCCGACGTGGACGGCGTCGTCGTCGCGCCCCCAGGTGAAGGCCCGGTCCGCGTCGCCGCTCCACCGGTCGTTGAGGAAGTACTGCGTGCCGACGCCCCCGACGGCGCCGCCGGAAGCGGTGGCGCCGGAGGCGGTGGCCGGGAGGCCGCTCGCCACCGTCGCGCCGACGCAGATGCCCGCCACCACGATCGCCGCCCGTGCTCGTCGTCCCACGATGTCGTCCCCCCTCGCCGGCGACCCCGCCGGACCCTGACGGCCGTCCTCGCGGAGGCGAGGCCCGGCCGGTCGATGTGGCCCGACCCTACCGGCGCGGGGGGCCGTCCACCACCGTCGTCGACGACCGCTCGACCGGGTCGGCGAGCGTCGAGGCGAGCACCTCGGGCGACGGGCCCGGCTGGTCGGCCCCGGCGTCCGACCGCACGGCGACGATCCCGGCGACGATCAGGACGCCTCCGACGAGCTGCCACGGGGTCAGCGCCTCGTCGAGCAGCACCCACGCCCAGGCCGCGGCGGCCGCGACCTCGAGCAGGCCGATGAACGACGCCAGCCGCGACCCGAGCATCGAGCTCGCGGTGATGCTCGTCGCGTAGGCGACGGCGGTGGCGACGACTCCGATCACCAGCATCGGCACCCACCAGGCGACGACCCCGCCGAGCACGACCACATCGTCCGCCGACGCGGTGAAGGGCACCAGCCCGGTCAGGCCCAGCAGCCCGAGCAGCGCCGACCCGACCAGCAGCCCCGAGGCGGCGAGCGCCACCGGGGGCAGGTCGCCCGACGGCTGCGCGGCGATGACGAAGTACCCGGCGCAACAGACCATCGCGAGGACGCCGAAGAGCAGGCCGAGGGGGTCGAGCGCTCCCCCGCCGCTCGGCGACACGACGAGCACGAGCCCGGCCGCGGCGATCGCGGAGCCGATCAGCACGATCCCGGCCGGTCGACGACGCGACACCGCCCACGCGACGGCGACGAGCAGCAGCGGGGCCATGTACTCCAGCAGGATCGCCGTCCCGACGGGGATGTGCTGGATGGCGGCGAAGTAGAAGACCTGCGTCCCGGCGACCCCGACGACGGCCATGCCGAGCACGCGCCGACGCGCCCGCCAGATCGGTCGGAGGTCGAGGCGCAGCGCCGCGAGAGCGACGGGGGCGAGCAGCGCGCCCCCGACGAGGGCGCGCAGGGCCACAGCCGCGACGGGGCTCCAGCCGGAGGCGAGCAGCGGCTTGACGAAGGGGCCCGACACCCCGAAGGAGGCGGCGGCCACGACTGCGACGATCAGTCCGGTCGTGAGGTGGCGGCGGTCCACGGCTGCTCGTTTCGTCAGGGGCACCGGACGTCGGGGGCGACCGTCGCATCAGGGCTCAAAGGGTGATGAGTCCTGACAGTAGACTGGTCACGAGTAAGGAGTCAATGTGCTTTTCGCCCCTGACACGGAAGACGTGCTGGAGTTCGACGCGACGATCCTCAACACGGCCGCCCGAGCGACCCGCAGCGGCGTCGACCAGCTCGCCACGACCGACCAGCTGGCCGAGCTGATGACGCGCTTCGGCTTCTCCGGCCGGTTCGACGGCGACGAGGCCGAGCTCGAGGCCGTGCGGCAGGCCCGCACGCGCCTCCGTCAGCTCTGGACCCTCGACCGCGACGCGATGGTCGAGGCGGTGAACGAGCTGCTCGCGCGGCTGCAGGCGGTGCCGCGGCTCGTGCGGCACGGCGACCTCGACTGGCACGTGCACGCCACCCCGCAGGAGGCGCCCCTCGCGGACCGCATCCTCGTCGAGGCCGCGATGGCCCTCGTCGACGTCGTCCGGACCGACGAGACCGGGCGCCTCCGCGAGTGCGCGGCGGACGACTGCGACGGCGTGCTCGTCGACCTCTCGCGGAACGCCTCGAAGCGCTTCTGCAGCGTGCGCTGCAGCAACCGCGTGAACGCGGTCGCGTTCCGCGAGCGGCGCGCGGCCGACCCGCTCGCGTAGCGCGCCGCGGCAGGCCGTCAGGCCGTCAGGCCGTCAGGCGATCAGGCGGTGCGGCTGCGGCGGCGCGCGGCGACCAGCACGACCCCGGCGGCGGCGAGCGCGAGGCCGAGGGCGCCGGCCGTCCAGGCGACGAGGGTCGATCCCGTGAAGGCGAGGCGCGCCTCCTCGTCGTCGGCGACGGGTGCGGTCGCCGCGGGTGCCGACGTGGCGGCCGGCACAGCGGGGGCTGCGGGCGCTGCGGGATCGGCGGGCGCCGGGACCGGCGCAGCGGCCGTGCCGATCCGGAACGACGCCGTGGCCTCGGCGGACGCGTAGACCGCGTCGCCCGAGTACGCCGCGGTCACCGTGTAGCTCCCGTCGGCCAGGTCGGGGACGGTGCAGGCAACGGTCGGCAGGGTCACCGTGCAGAGGGTGGTGGGTCCGGTCGAGAAGACGACGGTGCCGGTGGCGTCCGCGGGCAGCCCCGTGACGCTCAGCTGTGCATCGCCGTCGACGACGACCGCGCCGGCAGCCAGGGCGACGGGGGTGGTGAGGACGACGAACGAGCCGAGGTCGGCCCGGGTCGGCTCGTGCGCGGCGTCGGCCTGGTCGTAGTCGACACGGACGGCGGTCGACGGGTCGGCGTCGGCCGTGCACGTCGCCGTGGACGTCGCTCCCGACGCGGCCGGCACGAGGTCGGCCTCGCAGAGCAGCTCCTCGGTGGCCGAGTCGACGAACTCGACCGTGCCGAGGGGCGCCGTCGGGTCGGTCGCCGCGGCCGAGGCGACGTCGGCGGTGAAGACGCTGGACGGGCCGGTGGTGCCCGGCGTCTGCCGGCCCGACGACGACGTGACGACCGTGGGCTCACGCACTGCCGAGACCTCGAGCTGCGACGTCGCCGCGGCGGAGTCCGTCGACGACACGGTCGTGAGCACGGTCAGGGCGCCCGCAGCGTCGGCGGTCGCCGTGTACGGCACGGTCAGGACCGGCAGGGAGGCGCCCGGCGCGAACTCGGGAGAGGGCACGACGGTGCAGGTCACGGTCTGGCCGGAGACGGTGCACGCCCAGCCGGTCGCCGCGGTCGGCAGCGTCGGGGCGAGCCCCTCGGGGAACACGAGCGTCGCCACCACGGGCTCGGCCTCGGCGCCGCCGTCGGCGCTGACCGACGCGGCGACGCTCACGGTCGAGCCGCGGGTCGGCACGACGGTCGCGCTGCCCGACGTCGTCTGCGCGAGCACGGGGGCAGGGCCGACGAGGGTCGTCGCCCGGGCGTTCGCGATCTCGTGGTAGTCGGACAGGCTCCCGGTGCCGCCGGTCCAGCCGAAGGTGAGCTTGTAGGGCACGCCGGTCGTGGGGTCGTACCAGGAAGGGTCGGTCGACGAGCCGAGGAGCGAGGGCAGGGGGCCCTGGGTGATCGTCGGCGCGCTGCCGAAGCTCCCCTGGAGACTCACGACGTAGCTGCCGGCCGGCACCTCGAGGCCCGACGGCGAGGTGACGGTGTCGGCCGAGGGGTTCACGGCCACCTCGACGGGGACTCGACCGGCCTCGTCGCGAACGCCGTCGAACCCGCGCAGGTTCCCGTCGACCCGGGTGCTGCTCAGGACGCAGTAGCCCGTCGACCCGTTGCCGGGGCCGCGGAGAGTCAGGGCGTTCGAGCCCGCCCCGCCGACGGGCGGGCACGAGTTCCCGCTGAAGGCGGGGTTGGCGAAGTTGCCGTAGGCGTCCAGCCCCACGCCCAGGTAACCGTTCGCGAGGCCGAGCTGCGAGTCCTGCGGGCTGTAGCCCAGCGAGCCGCCGATGCCTCCGAGGCGCGTCGGCACCTCGGGGTCGAAGGGATCCGTCGCCGCGAGGTAGAAGGTGAGGCCGTCGGCGGCGCCGCCGCCGTACTGCCACGAGTCGAAGGTGACGTCGAGGCCCTGAGCGGTGGGCACCGAGACGGTCGACCCGACGCCGCCGGACTGGCTCGTGCCGGTGTCCGTGAGGCGGAGCGCTCCCGAACCCTCGGGGTCGTTCGCGAAGCGGCACCCGGGGATCGGCGAAGCGGCGACGTCGGTGCCTGCGGTGAGGCAGGCCACGTTGCCCGACGGCGTCGTCGGCAGCAGGAAGTCGGGCCCGGCCGAGGCGCCACCGAAGCTCTGGTCGAGGAACACCGTCTGCGCCGGAGGAGCCGCGTGGGCGGCACCCGCACCGGAGAGGAGCAGGGCACCGGCGACGGTGGTCGCGGCGAGCCCGGCGGCGGCACGGCGGAGGAAGGGGGAACGGAGAGGGCGCATCGGGATCCGGCTTCGTCGGGTGGTCTCGCTCGTCGAGACGTGCTGAGAGTAAGGGATGAGAGGCGCATACCGCCAGGTATCGGCGTGTCGTGTCGGCGGCGGTGCGCTCAGCGGACCGGCTGGCAGCTCGGGCACCACCAGGTGCGGCGCCGGCCGGGGTCGTCCGCGACCTCGGCACGCACGAGCACGGTCGTGCCGCAGCGCAGGCACGGGCGCCCGGCGCGCCCCGCCACCCAGTGCCGCTCGCCGCGCCGCGTGTTCCCCGTCGTCGTCTGGAACATGCCGGGCACCCGCACCGACGCCTGCAGCCCCCGCGCCGCGACCCGCACGAGCGCTGCCGTGTCGACCGCGCCCACCGGGGTGAACGGCGAGACCCCGCGCAGGAAGCAGACCTCGTTCGCCCACAGGTTGCCGAGCCCGGCCAGCACCCGCTGGTCGAGCAGCACGGCCGCCACCGTGCGGTCCGGGTCGGCCGCCTCGATCCGTCGCCGGGCTTCCGCCGGGTCCCAGTCGTCGCGCAGCGGGTCGGGCCCGAGGTGGCCCACCACGGACCGCTCGTCGCGGGTGTCGAGCAGCTCGACCACGGGCATGTCGAGGCCCCACGCGGTGGAGCCGGCCTCGGTCTGCAGCCGGACCCGCGCCTCCTTCGCGACGGCCGTGGGGAGTCGCCGACCGGGCCGCGTGATCGTCCACGAGCCCTGCATGCGGAGGTGCGTGTGCAGCGTCCGCCCGGTGTCGAAGCGCGTGAGGAGGTGCTTGCCGTGGGTGTCGTGCTCACGGATCGTCCACCCCGCCAGGGGCGTGCCCGCGGCGGCGCCCGACCGCAGCTCGCCGCTCGTCAGCCGCTGCCCGTCGAGGGACGCACGGAGGCGCGCGGCCAGTCGGAAGACGCTGTCACCCTCGGGCATGCGGGCAGGCTAGCCGCCGCCTCCGACACCCGTCCCGCACGGCCGGACCGCGAGCACAGCCGGACCCTGCGCACGGCCCGGACCACTCACGGCCGCGCCGCGCGCACGACTCAGGAAGTCCAGCCCGTCAGTTCCTGGATCGTGCACGGTTCAGGAACCAAGCTCCTCTCCTCGCAACACGCAGGAGCCATCTTCCTGAATGAAGAGAAGAGCGGCCGCGGCTACTCGGCGAGCAGGTCCGCCCGCGACCACGAGTCGACGACGTTCCCCCGCCCGCCGGCGCGGAACGCGAGCACCGCGGCGCCGATGCGCCCGCCGTGCGTGCCGAGCTCGGACAGGCGCACCTCGGGCGCGGCCCGCCAGGCCAGCCCGGCCGCGAGCTCGGCGCGCAGCGGGTCGACGAGGGCGGCGCCCGCGCGGGACACTCCCCCGGCGAGCACGATCACGGCCGGGTCGACGAGCAGCGTGAGCGACGTCAGGCCGAGCGCGAGGGCCCGGACGCCGTCCGCCCAGACCCGGTCGGCGACCGCGTCGACGCCGGTCCCGACGCCCTCGACGCCCCCGACCCGCGCGACGACGGCCGCCGTGTCGAGCCCGGGCAGTCCGCCGAGGGCCGCGTACCGCCGGGCGACGCCGGCCCCCGACAGGTACACCTCGAGGCAGCCGTGCTGGCCGCAGGTGCAGGCCTCGCCGCCGGGCACCGCCGGCACGTGGCCGAGCTCGCCCGCCGCCGTCAGGGCCCCGCGGACGGCGTGGCCGCCGCTCGTGATCGACGCCGCCACGCCGGTGCCGACGGCGACGAGCACCGAGTCGGCGACCCCCGCCGAGGCGCCGAACAGGCTCTCGGCCAGGCCGCTCGTCCGCACGTCGTGGTCGATCTCGACGGGCACCCCGAGCTCGGCGGAGAGGATCGGGCCGAGCGGCACGTCCGTCCAGCCGAGCGTGGACGCGAAGAGGACGACGCCGCGCTCGGCGTCGACCATGCCCGGCGTCACGACGCCCACCCCGACGACGTCGTGCCCAGAGGTCCGTGCGGCGGCCCGCAGCTCGTGCAGGAGGCCGACGACGAGGTCGACGGACTCCGCGCCCGTGGCTCCCGCCGCGACCGAGAGGGAGAGGACGGTGCGCCCCGAGTCGTCGACCACCGCCCCCTTGAAGGAGGTGCCCCCGATGTCGACCGCGACGACCGCGGACCGGGACGGGGCCGGGTCGGGCACCGCGCCTCCTGCGTCCTCGCTGCCCTGGACGTCCGCCGAGTCGGCAATGTGAGGATCGTGCGGCCCGCGCTCGACGGCCGCGAGGAACTCCGCGACGACGGCCGGGTCGGTCCGCAGCGTCCCGTCCCCGCGCGGCGACGGCGACATCGCCCGCAGGTGCACCGAGGAAGCGCCGGTCGCGGCGAGCAGGGAGCCCACGCCGGCGGCACGGACCCCGCCGCCGACGAGCACCTCGGGGGCGTCGGGGCTCGCGGCTGACCGCCGCACGAGCTCGGCCAGCACGTCCGCGCCCTCGGCCGCGGTGCCCGGTCCGCCCGCCGTCAGGACGCGGCGCACGCCGAGCGACCGCAGCACGTCGTACGCGGCGAGCAGGTCGGGCGTGGCGTCGATCGCCTTGTGGAACGTGACGGGCAGCGGACCGGCCGCGGCGAGCAGCCGGCGCATCGCCGGCACGTCGACCTCGGAGGCGGGGGTCAGGGCCCCGAGGACGACGCCGACCTCGGTCCCGCCCTCCTGGCCGGCGGGGTGCTCGGTCGACAGCGAGGCCGCGAGCGCCGCGAGCGCCTCGAGATCGGCGCACATGACGTCGAGCTCGCCGTCGTCGTACGTGAAGTCGCCGCCGCGCGGACGGACGATCACCTGCACGCCGACGTGCCGCACGGCCCGGAGCACGGAGCCGACCAGCCCGGCGCTCGGGGTGGTCCCGCCCTCGAGCAGGTCGGCGCAGAGCTCGATCCGCTCGACGCCCGCACGGTCGGCCACCAGCGCGCCGTCGAGGTCGTCGACGCAGAGCTCGACGACGACGTCCGTCACGAGGCGTCGACCCCGGCGCCGCGCGCCCCGGCGTCGGCAGCCCCGGCGCCGCGCGCCCCCGCGACCCACGCCGCGACGTCCGCCCCGACCCGGATCTCGCCGACGGGCACCCCGCCGCCGAGCACCGGCAGCGCGGTCAGCGACCCGGCCCCGGAGACGTCCACGCCGAGCGCCCCGAGCACCTCGAGCGCGACCAGCGTCGTCGCCCGCGGGCTGCCGTCGACCACCTTCATCGACACGGCCTCGCCGGTCGACGTCGCCATCCCGATCACGCCCTCGGCGCCGCCCTTGGCGAGCAGGCCGGGCACGCGGGTCATCGCGTCGCTGTTGGCGTGGGCGTTCCCGCCCACGTAGAAGGGGTGCGCGCGCATCGCGTCGGCGACGCGGCGGGCGTTCGACCCCGCTGACGCCGTGACGAGCGCCCGGAACGACCGCGCCAGCCCCTCGACGGTCGTGCTGAAGAGGGGCGCGCCGCAGCCGTCGACGGCCGTGGCCTCCACGGTCGTGCCGGCCACCGCCTCCAGCGTCCGGCGGACGAGCTGCTGCAGCGGGTGGGAAGGGTCCAGGTAGGAGGCGGTGTCCCAGCCCGCGGACACGCACGCCAGCAGCATGGCCGCGTGCTTGCCCGAGCAGTTCATGCGGACGCGCGACCGGGTCTCGCCGTCGCGGATCAGCCGCTCGCGCGTCGCCTCGTCCTCGGGCCAGTCGACCGGGCAGCCGAGCGCCGACTCGTCGAGCCCCGCGCGGGCGAGGATGCGGCGGACGACCTCGACGTGCGCGTCCTCGCCGGTGTGGCTGCCGGCCGCGATGGCGAGCTCCTCGCCGTCGAGGTCCGCCCCGGCCTCGAGGCAGGCGAGCGCCTGCACGGGCTTGGTCGTCGAGCGCGGCAGCACCTGCGCCGCGCCGCTGCCGAGGTCGGCCGCGACGCGCCCCTCGGCGTCGAGCGCGACCAGCCAGCCGAGGTGCCGGCTCTCGACCACGCCCGAGCGCACGACGACGGCGAGCTCGGCGAGCGACGCGGCCGGGGCTGACGGTGCCGCAGGGCTGGCCGACGTCGGCGTCGGCAGGCCGTCGGCACGGGAAGGGAGGGAGGGGGCCACGGTGTGCTCCTTGGTGACGGGGAGGGAGGGAGGGTCAGTCGAGCGCGGGCGCCGAGGCCGGCGCCGGCACGGGAGCCGCCGCGCGCCGGGGGCTGCGCCGCGACGGACGTGCCCGCAGGCGGGCGGCGAGCGTCGACAGCGCCCCGTTGAAGACGAGGTACACGAGCGTCACGACGAGGAACGTCTGGATCAGGAGGTGGTTGAACGACGACAGCACCTGGCCGCGGTAGAGCAGCTCGGTGAAGGCGACGATGTAGCCGAGCGAGGTGTCCTTGACCAGGCTGACCAGCTGGGTCACCAGCGACGGCGTCACGAAGCGGAGCGCCTGCGGCAGCACGACGAGCCGGGTCGTCTGCGCCGACGAGAGCCCGAGGCTGAGCCCGGCCTCGCGCTGGCCGCGCGACAGCCCGAGGATCCCGGCGCGGACGATCTCGGCGAACGCGGCCGAGTTCGCCACGGTCAGCGGCACGACGAGCTTCCAGATCAGCGGCAGGTCGAGGCCGAGCTGCGGCAGCCCGAACAGCATCAAGTAGATGAGCAGCAGCACGGGCACCGTGCGGGCGACCTCGATGTAGGCGGTCGACAGCCAGCGCAGCGGGCGACGCGGGCTCAGCCGCCCGAGTGCCAGCAGGAGGCCCAGCGCGCCGCCGAGCACCGCGACGAGGGCGGCGGCCTGGATCGTGCCCCAGAGCCCCACGAGCAGGTACTGCCAGATCGGCCAGGAGAGGAACGGCGTCCAGCGGTCGGCGTCGAGCTGCCCGCGCGAGCCGAACTGGACGAGCCCGGCCGCCACGAGCCCCGCGAGGGCGAGCACGACGACGACCGACCAGAGCCGGATGGCGCGTCGCATCCGCGGGCCGGGCTCGTCGTAGAGCGAGACCGTGGGCGCCTTCCGGACGGAGGCGGAGGCGGGGGTGACGGCAGCCGCACCGCTGCCAGGACGGGAGGAGGAGGAGGTCGGCGTGGTCATCGGACGATCGCCGCCTTTCGTTCGAGGCGTCCGGCGCCGAGGCCGATGACGAGGGCGAGGGCCATGTAGACGAGGCCGGCGGCGGTGAAGATCAGGATCGGCTGGGCCTGGACGAGGTTGAGCTTGTTCACGGCGCTGGTCAGCTCGACGACGCCGACGGCCGCGGCGAGCGCCGTGTTCATCGTGAGCGCGATCATCACGTTGCCGATCGGCTGCACGGCCGCCCGCAGCGACTGCGGCAGCACGACGAGCCGGAGCGTCTGGCCGAGGGTCAGCCCGAGGGCCCTGCTCGCCTCGATCTGGCCGTTGCCGACCGTGTTCACGCCGCTGCGCACCGCCTCCGCCACGTAGGCGGCCTCGTAGAGGGCGAGCACGAGCACCGTGGTCGGTGCGAGCGGCATGATCAGCCCGGCGTCGGGCAGGGCGAAGACGGCGAGGATCAGCAGCGCCAGCAGCGGCACGTTCACGAAGAACTGCGTGTACGCCCAGGCGGCGCCGCGCAGCACGGGCACCGGGCTGATCCGGGCGGCGGCGACGAGCGTGCCGAGCACGAGGGCCCCGGCGCCGGCGACGAGCGCCATCACGATCGTCGTGCCGAGGGCCGTGAGGAGCGGCCCTGCACTGTCGACGAAGAAGTCCATGGGGTCTTTCGGGCCGAGGGCGGGTGGGGCAGGTGGAGCAGAGGAGAGCAGGAGGTGCGGCTGCAGCGACGGGGCCGGGTGCCGGCCGGCCGTCGGGTCGCCCCCACGGCCGGCCGGCGCACCGCGCCCGCGGTCCGGCTAGGAGCCGGGGACCGAGCCGATCTCGGGGGCGTCGGGGGTGTCCGACTCGACGGCCGCGCCGAGGGTCGCGTCCCAGACCTTCGCCCAGGTGCCGTCGTCCTCGATCTGCACGAGCCAGTCGTTGATGAACGCCTTGAAGTCGGCGTCGTCCTTGGCGAGGCCGATGCCGTAGGCCTCGGTCGTGAAGGGCTGGCCGACGACCTTGATCGAGTCGTCCGACGCGGCGTTGGAGGCGAGCAGCGTGAAGTCCTGCACGTACGCGTCGCCACGGCCCTGCTTGAGGGCCTGCATCGCCTGAGGGTCGGTCGCGAACGACACGAGCGTGGCGGTCGGCTGCTCCTCGGGCACGGCGGTGACGGCGGGCGTGTTGGCGCCGACGATGACCTTCTTGCCACCCAGGTCCTCGATGCCCTTGATCTCGTCGTTGTCGGCCTTCACCGCGACGGCCAGGCCGGACTCCAGGTAGGGGCCGGCGAACGAGATCTGCTCGGCCCGCTCCTCCGTGATCGTGTACGTGTTGAAGACGACGTCGACGGTGCCGTTCTGCAGCAGGGCCTCACGGGTCTCGGAGGCGGGCGGGACGATCTCGACGTTCGGCTCGCCCAGGATGTAGATGGCGAGCAGCTTGGCGAGGTCGGCGTCGAAGCCCTGCACGTCGTCGGGGTTCGACGGGTCCTGCTGCGAGAGCAGCGGCGCGTCGAGGGCCTCGCCCACGATCAGCTTCCCGCGCTCCTTGATCTTGGCCATCGTCGAGTCGGGCAGGATGTCGGCCGCGTCCGCGACGACCGCGTCCGCGTAGACCTCGTCGAGGGCCGAGGCGGCCGAGGAGGCGCTGGGGTCGGCGCCGGGGACGGCCGAGCTGTCGCTCGAGCAGGCCGCGAGGCCGAGCATGGCGACGACGGCGACGGCTGCCGGGACGACCCGACGCAGGCGGAGGGGGGAGGGGGAGGTGCGCAAGGTGGTGCCTCTCTTCGATGGGGCTGCTGTGGGAGGTGGTGCTGCGGGAGGTGCGGAGGGGGAGGAGGTCAGTGGGTGAGGATCTTCGACAGGAACGCCTTCGCCCGGTCGGACTCGGGGTGGTCGAAGAAGGTGGCCGGGTCGGCCTGCTCGACGATGCGGCCGTCGTCCATGAACACGACGCGGTCGGCGGCGCGACGGGCGAAGCCCATCTCGTGGGTGACGACGATCATCGTCATCCCCTCGGCGGCGAGGGAGACCATCACGTCGAGCACCTCGTTCACCATCTCGGGGTCGAGCGCCGACGTCGGCTCGTCGAAGAGCATCACCTTCGGGCGCATGGCGAGCGCGCGGGCGATGGCGGCGCGTTGCTGCTGGCCGCCCGAGAGCTGGGCGGGGAAGGAGTCGGCCTTGTCGGCGATGCCGACCCGGGCGAGCAGCTCGAGCCCGTGGGCCTGGGCGTCCTTCTTCGACTCCCCCCGCACGGTGATCGGCGCCAGGGTCACGTTGTCGAGGATCGTCCGGTGCGCGAAGAGGTTGAACGACTGGAACACCATGCCGACGTCGGAGCGGAGGGCGGCGAGCGCCTTGCCCTCCTCGGGCAGCCGGACGCCGTCGACGAGGATCTCGCCGCTCGTGGTCGTCTCGAGCCGGTTCAGGCAGCGGCAGAGCGTGGACTTGCCCGAGCCGGAGGGGCCCACGACCACGACGACCTCGCGCGGCGCCACGCTGAGCGTGACGTCCTTGAGGACGTGGTGCTCGCCGAAGTGCTTCTGGACGTCGCGCATCGTGATCATGTCGTTCGCGCTGGTGCCTGAGGCGGTGCTGTCCACGCTGGTGCCGCTTTCTCGAGAGGTGCGGCAAGGGGGCCGCGTCGCCGTCCGGTGAGGTCGTCGTCCGTGTGGGACGGGAACCTACTGTGCGATTGTTACACGTAGATTTCGATCAACTTCGTGCAATACTGGAGCAACGCGACCAGCCTGACCAGGTTCGCGACCGATCATCGCGAGGGGCCCATGACGACGACCGAGGCGTTCCGTGCCCCTCCCCGCCACACGCCCCAGGCCGTCGAGGTGCTGCGTCCGCTGAGGACGGGCGCCGCGAGGTCACGCGCGGACCTCGCCAGGGTGTCGGGGCTGTCGCCCTCGACCGTCGCCTCCCGCGTCGAGGACCTGATCCGTCTCGGCCACGTCGTCGAGACGGGCGAGGGCGCGTCGCGGGGCGGCCGCCGTCCCCGGCGGCTGCAGATCCGGGGCGACGCCGGCCTCGTCGGCTGCGTCGACCTCGGCGTCGACCGCGCCTCCTTCGGCCTGGTCGACTTCTCGGGCGCGCTGCTGGCCGAGCGCCACGTGGCCCTGGACGTGGCCGAGGGGCCGACCGCGGTGCTGTCGGCGTCGCTCGCGCACCTCCTCGGGATGCTCGACGAGCTGGGCGACCCTGGGCACGCCCGCCTGAGCGGCCTGTCGGTGGGCGTGCCCGGCCCCGTCTCGTCGACGACGGCGCGCATCGTCTCGCCCTCGCGCATGCCCGGCTGGAACGGCGTCTCGGTCGCCGAGGTCGTGCAGCGCGAGATCGACCTGCCCGTCGTGGTCAACAACGACGCGAACCTCATGGCGGCCGGCGAGCTCGTGGCCGAGGGCGACGAGGCCGTGCCCGCCGACCAGGTCTTCGTCAAGGTCGGCTCGGGCATCGGCTGCGGCATCGTCTCGCGCGGCGAGCTCTACACGGGCAGCAACGGCTGGGCGGGCGACATCAGCCACGTCACGGTGCCCGGCGCGACCGCCGTCCCGTGCTCGTGCGGCCGCACCGGCTGCCTCGACGCGCTCGCCTCGGGCAACGCGCTCGTGCGCGAGATGCAGCTGGCCGGCCACGACGTCTCGACCGTCGAGGCGATGATCGACCTGGCCCGCGACGCGCACCCCCTCGCCACCGGCCTGCTGCGCGGAGCCGGGGTCATGACGGGCGGCGTGCTCGCGACCATCGTCAACTTCTTCAACCCCGACCGGCTCGTGCTCGGCGGCGTGCTGGCCGACTCGGACGTCTTCGTCGCCGGCGTCCGCTCGACCCTCTGGGCCGACTGCCTGCCGATGGCGACCGACCAGCTGACCGTCGAGGTCACGCGGCACCAGGGCTCGGGCGGGCTGCGCGGGGCGGGGCGGGTGTTCCTCGACCAGGTGTTCTCGGTGCGCGGCCTGGCCTGAGCTCGCGCGGTGTGCTCAGCCTGCGGCGAGGCCGGAGCGCGCCTCGAACCAGGCCAGCCCGTCGGCGAGGCCGATCGACGCCGTGTGCCAGTCGTGCGCGCTGGCCGGCACCCGCTCCGTCACCACCGCCATGCCGGCCGCCCGCGCGGCGGTCGCGACGACCGGCATCGCCGGGCCGTACCGGGTGTCGTCGGCACCGACCGCGAAGAACGCCGCGGAGCCCGGGTACGGAGCCCCTGCCGCGAGCACCGCGACCGGCTGGGCAGCGTCGTACGCGCGGCGGTCGCCGCCGAAGCCCAGTCGGATCGTCCGCGCGACACCGCCGTCGAGCTCGGGGCCGAGCTGCCCCGACACGTCGACCAGCGACCCGAACGTCCCCCGGTGGCCCGCGGCCAGCTGCACCGAGCAGGTGCCGCCCTGCGAGAAGCCGCCGATCGCCCACCCTGCCCCGGTCGGCAGCACGTGCAGGTGCGACGAGACCCAGCGCGGCACGTCGACCGTCAGGTACGTCGCGCTGTTCCCGAGCGCTCCGTCGACGCACATCGGGTTGCTCGTGGGTCGGCCCAGCTGGTCGGGCATGACGACGATCGGCGCCAGCCCGGAGTGCGCGGCGGCGAGCGAGTCGAGCGCCGACGGCACCTGGCCGGCCTCGACGAGGTTCTCCGGCGAGGCGCCCGGCCCCTGCCCGGAGAGCAGCACCACGACCGGCAGGGCCGGCGGGTCCGCGGTGAGCGCGGCGGGCGGCAGCCAGACGATCGCGGGCCTGGCGGGGAAGCCGGACGTCGTCCCCGGCAGGTCGACGCTGCCGAGCCTGCCCCGGGCCGGCATCCCCGCCGGAGCACGCCAGGTCGACCACGGAGTCGACCCGTCGGCGGTCTCGCCGGTGGTCGCCGCCTCCCCCGCCGGGATCCGCAGCGGCGACACCGTCGAGCGCCCCGTGAGGGCCGCCACCGTCGGGAACAGCCCGGCGTCGCGGTTCACCGCCAGGCCCGCGGCGAGCACCACGGACACGACGGCGACGGCGGCGAGCGCCCGACGACCGGCCCCGCCGCGCACCGCCGCGACGACGAGCGCGCCGGTCGCCGCGCCGAGGAGTGCCACCCAGATGCGGTCGACCCAGGTCGGCGGCACGTCCGCGACGTCGAGCACGTCGCCGAGCCACCAGGAGGCGGCGGCACCGATCCCGGCACCGGCGGCGGCCGCCGCGACGACCCAGGCCCAGCGCCGTCGATCGCGGAGCCGCCCGCGGAGGGCGGTCAGCATCAGGGCGGCAGCCACGAGGTCGACGACGAGCAACGTCCAGGTCGAGACCAGCGACAGCTCCCACAGGTCGGACATCGGCGCTCCTCACCACTCGTGACCGCACGACGACGCGCGCTCACCCGTCGATGCCGCGCGCACCCTCGTGCGCGAGCGCGGGTCTGCGCGGGTCCCGCGGGTGTGCGTGCGGCCGGCGACCGAGGTCGCCGGGCGTGCCGCCAGTCGACCACGGCACCGTCCCCCGCCGCGTCGCCCCCGAGGCCCACCGCGTCCGCCGACCGGCCGGCCGACGGCAGCCGATCGGCCGGACGGGCCCGGCCCTGCGGCGGCCGTTCGGCCGGGGCGCACCCTCCTCCCGGGCGATGTCACCACCACGTCCGAGGACGAGACTCAGCGTCGTGAGCGAGCACACGACCACCTCCGACCCGGCGACGCCGTCGAGCTCTGCCGTCGAGACCGCCAGCTCGGCGAGCAGCTCCGGCATCGGCGCCGGCACCGCAGCCGCCGGTGCCGCCGCCGCACGTCTCCGACGGTGGCACCCGCTCGCCCTCCTCGCGCTGCTGGCGGGCGCCTCCTGGGTCGTGGTCCGCGGCCTCTCCGACGGCCACCCGCACTGGGCCGGCAGCGTGGTCGGCGTCGCGCTCACGGTCGCGGGCGTCGCCTGGGCCGAGGAGCGCCTCGGCACCCGCCGCGCAGCCGCGATCGCCGTGCTCGGCTCCGTGCTGGCCGTCGTGCCCGCCGTGTTCCTGCTGCGGCTCGGCGAGGCCGTCGGCGAGCAGTTCTCGGAGTTCGCGGAGACCGACCGCGTCTGGTCGCCGACGGTCACGCTCGTCGTGGTCGTCGCCGCCGCGAGCCGGGGGCTGGCGCCCGCACGCCGCCAGGGGGTGCGTGCGGCGCTCGTCGCCGTCGTCCTCGCCGCGCTGCTCTTCGGCGGGCACGGCGGCGACCTCGCCAGGGCGGCGGCGCTCCTGGCGGGCCTCGCCCTCGGGCGCCGGCTCGTCCCGCTCTCGACCCGCTCGGCCTGGCACGACGAGACCGCACGCAGCGCCAGGACCATCGCCGCCACGACGCTCGGCACGGTCGCCCTCGGCTGGGCGATCGCCGCTGTCGGCCGGGACGCGGTCGGCGTCCTCTCCCCGATCGCCGACCTGCTCGACCCTGCGGCGACGATCGCGGCCATCGGCGTGCTGGTCCTCGCCGTGGCCCTGCTGCTGCGGGGCCGGCGCCTCGGCCTCGTCCTCGCCGTCGCGGCCCTGCTGCTGATGACCGGCCTGCTCGCCTGGTACTTCACGGTCATCCCCCTCGCCGACGACTGGTTCACCTGGACCGGCGTGCCCTCCGGCGAGCTCGAGTGGCAGGTCGCCCTGCTGCTCGTCTGGCTGGTTCCCGCGGCGAGCATCGTCGTGCTGCTCACCCGTCGTCAGGCGTTCGGCCGCCGCGCGACCGGGAACGGCGCCTCCGACGACCGCCAGCGCGTGCTCGACCAGCTCGCCCGCTCGGACGCCGGCTCTCTCGGCTACATGGGCACCTGGGCGGGCAACAGCCACTGGTTCGCGGCCGACGAGGCGACGGCAGACGAGGAGGCGGCGGTCCCGTCGGGCGCGCACCGCGCCTCCTGCGACGGCTCGGTCGCCTACCGCGCCGCCCACGGCGTCGCCCTCACGGTCTCCGACCCCGTCAGCAGCGAGACGGAGGCGGCCGAGACGATCCGCCGCTTCGCCCGCTGGTGCTCGACCCAGGCCCTCGTGCCTGCGTTCTACAGCGTCCACGAGCGCCATCTCGGCACCTTCGCCGAGCTCGGCTGGAACGTGACGCCGGTCGCCGAGGAGGCGGTGCTCGACCTGGCCGGGTTCACCACCGCGGGCAAGAAGCGCCAGGACCTGCGCACCGCCGTCAACCGCGCCTCGAGGGACGGCGTCGAGGCCGTCTGGGGCACGTGGGCCTCCCTGCCGGACCGGCTCCGCGCGCAGGTCGAGTCGCTGAGCGACGACTGGGTCGACGCGAAGGCGCTGCCCGAGATGGGCTTCACGCTCGGCGGGCTGGCGGAGCTCGACGACCCCGACGTCCGTGTGCTGCTCGCCGTGGACGGCGCAGGGCGACTGCACGGGGTGACGAGCTGGCTGCCCGTCCGGCGCGGGGGCGTCCTCGTCGGCCGGACCCTGGACGTCATGCGGCGCGGGGCCGACCCGATGCCCGGCGTCGTCGAGTTCCTCATCACGACGGCGGCCCAGACGTTCCGGACGGAGGGGCTCGAGACGTTGAGCCTGTCGGGCACGCCGCTCGCCCCGGCGCGTCCGGACCTGCCCACGACCCTCGTGAGCCGCGGCGTCGCCCGCCTGATGGCCCTCACCGGCCGGGTCCTCGAGCCGTCCTACGGCTTCAGCTCGCTCGCGCGGTTCAAGGCCAAGTTCGACCCGCGCCACGAGACCCTCTGGCTGGCCTGCCCGAGCGCCGCCGACCTGGCGCCGATCAGCCGCGCGCTGGCGGCGGCCTACGTGCCCGGGCTGCAGGCTCGCCAGGTCGTCGCCGCACTGGGCGCCGCCCGCGGCAGGAAGGAGACGGACCGATGACCGACCTGCTCGCGAACGTGCCCCTGACCTCCTCCTGGCTGCTCGCCGGCGTCTGGGCGGTCGCGGCCGTGCTGCTCGTGCTCGTGGCGCGCCCGCCGCGACCGGCCCGCGGGTCGGCCGAGACAGCGGGGACAGCGGGGACGGCGGCATCGGCCGGGACAGCCGGGGAAGGCGACCGCCGCACGACCCGGCGCCGCTGGTGGCGGCGCCTCACGGTCGCCGCGCTGGTCGGCGCGGTCGCCGGGGCGCTGACGACCTGGGTCGCCGGGGTCGTCCTCGACGTGGCCGGGGTTCCGCCGACGCCGGTCGACGCGGCCTGGATCACCGCCTCCTCCGCCGCCGTCGCCGTGGCCGTCGTCGCCCTCTGGCGCACCTCGGCCCTGCGCAGGGTGACGGCCGTGCTGGGCGTGGTCGTGTTCCTGCTCGCGGGGGCGCTCGCCGTGAACCGCGACGCGGGGGCGTACCCGACCCTCGCGGCAGCCCTGGGCGTGGACACCGCTCCGGCGCTCGGGGCGGTGCCGGGTGCAGGGGCGTCCGCGTCGTCGAGCACGACGTTCGACCCGACCCTCTGGTCGACCTGGAAGGCCCCCGCCGACATGCCGACGAAGGGCCGCTGGGGCACCGTGCACATCCCCGGCGCGCAGTCGGGGTTCCCGGCCCGCGACGCCATCGTCTACCTGCCGCCCGCCGCGCTCGTCGCCGACGCCCCGGCCCTGCCCGTCGTCGTGATGATGTCCGGCCAGCCGGCGAACCCGGAGGCGGTCGTGACGGCGGGCCACCTCGTCTCGACCCTGGACGCCTTCGCGGCCGCGAACCACGGCCTCGCGCCCATCGCCGTCGTGCCCGACCAGCTCAGCGCCGACGACCACAACCCGATGTGCGTCGACGGCGCCCTCGGCGACAGCGCGACGTACGTCACGACCGACGTCGTGCAGTACGTGTCGTCGCACTACCACGTGGCCTCGGGCCCCCGAGCCTGGACGGTCGGCGGCTTCTCGCAGGGCGGCACCTGCTCGATCCAGTTCGGGGCGGCGCGGCCCGACCTGTTCGGCTCGATCGTCGACGTCTCGGGCGAGCTCGGCCCGTCGGTCGGCTCGCCCGAGGAGACGATCGACGCGGGCTTCGCGGGCGACCGCGCGGCCTACGACGCCGCCCAGCCGCAGGCGATCATGACCGCTCACGGGCGCTATGACGACACCGCCGCCTTCTTCGCGGTGGGAGCCGACGACCCGACCTTCGCGGCGTTCGAGCAGTCGAACTCCGCCGCGGCGGCCGCGGCGGGCATGACCGTGACCCGGTACACGTCGCCCGGCAGCGGCCACGACTGGACGACGGCGACCAACGGGTTCGCCGTCGGGATCGGCGATCTCTACCCGCGCATGGGCCTGGCGGCGACGGCCCAGGTGCCGCAGCTCGGCTGACGGTGCCGGCGCCGGGTCTAGCCTCGTGTCGTCCGGGCAGCCGCACCCCCGCACCCCCGCACCCGCACCCGCACCCGCACCGACACCGAGAGGCGGTCCCGACCGTGACCGACAGCCCCGTCTCCGTGGTGGTCGTCGACGACGAGGGCCTCGTCCGGTCGGGCATCGCCCTGGTGCTCGACGCCTCCCCCGACATCGCGGTCGTCGCGGCCGTGCCGAGCCCCGAGGCGGTCGAGGCGGTCCGCGAGCACGCGCCCGCCGTCGTCCTGCTCGACGTGCGCATGCCGCCGCCCGACGGGTTGACGGTGCTCGCCGCCCTGATGGACCTGCCCGTCCCCCCGGTGGTCGCGATGCTCACGACCTTCGACACCGACGACCTCGTGCTGGAGGCGCTGCACCGCGGTGCGTCCGGGTTCCTGCTCAAGGACACCGATCCCGAGCAGCTCGCCCGCCACGTGCTGACGCTCGCCTCGGGCGGCGTCGTCCTCGCGCCCGGCCTGCGACACCGTCGGCTGTTCCGCGACGCCGGCGACGACTCGCAGACCGCGAGGGTCGCCGGGCTCTCCGCGCGCGAGACGGCCGTGCTGCGCTCCCTGGCGCGCGGCTCGTCGAACGCCGAGATCGGCGTCGAGTGCGGCCTCCCCCTCGGCACCGTCAAGGAGGCGGTCAGCTCGGTCGTCGCCGCGCTCGGGGTCCGCTCGCGGGTGGAGGCCGCGATCGTGGCCGACCGGGCAGGGCTGGTGGACCGAAGGTGAGCGAGAGCGCGGGCGCGGGCCAGGGCCAGGGCGCCAGCCGGGTCGAGCGCGCGGGCACGGACGTCGCCGGGCGGGCAGCCGGTCCGACCGCCCGCGCCGCCCGCCCCTGGCTGTCGGCGCTCGTCGACGTCGCCGTCGCCCTCGGCGCGGGGGCGGGCTCGTCCGTCGTGCTCGTCGACTCCGACCCGGGCAGCGTCGCGCTCGGCGCCGTGGCCTGCGCGGGCCTGCTCGTGCGGCGTCGGCTGCCCTGGGTCAGCCTGCTGCTGACGCTGCCCGCCTTCGCGTGGGCCGACGCGTTCGTGCCCGTGATGGTGGCCCTCTTCACGCTCGGGACGATGCCGTCGCAGCGACGCACGACCGTCGTCGCCGTGGTGCTGTCGGCGCTCGTGCACCTGGTGTCGGTCGACACCTGGGAGTTCCCGGACTTCGTCACCGAGGACGTCGTCGACGCCGCCCTCTACACGGCGGTCCCGGCGTTGCTCGGTGCGTTCCTGCAGGCGCGCCGGTCGCTGGCCGATCAGCTGGGCGCCCTCCGCGCCTCCTCCGCCCGCGAGCGCGAACGCGACGCGCACGACGCGCTCGAGCGCGAGCGCGCCGTCCTCGCCCGGGAGATGCACGACGTGGTCTCGCACCAGGTGAGCCTCATCGCCGTGCAGGCCGGCGCGCTGCAGATGGTCGCCCGCGACGACGAGACCCGCGGGGCCGCGCGCACGATCCGCCGGCTCAGCGTCGCCACCCTCGACGAGCTGCGGTCGATGGTGGAGGTGCTGCGCGCCTCCGGGGGCGACGACCGGGACGCGTCCCCGCAGCCTGCGCTCGTCGACGTGCCCCGGCTGGTCGCCGAGAGCGGGATCGACGCGACCCTCGACCTCTGCCTGCCCGACGACCTGACGAGCGCCCAGCAGCGCGCGCTCTACCGGGCCGTCCAGGAGGGGCTGACGAACGCCCGCAAGCACTCGACCGGGGCCCCGGTCGCGATCAGCGCCCGGGTCGAGGCCGGCACCGTCCTGCTGCACGTCGACGCCGGCCCGGCGAGCGAGCCGCTGCCCGACCTGCCCAGCGCACGCCTGGGCATGACCGGCCTCGGCGAGCGCGCCGAGCTGCTCGGCGGGACCGTCTCGGGCGTCACCCGCGACGACGGCTCGCACCGCCTCACCCTGCAGTTCCCGCTCTGACGCCCGCGAGGGACGCCCGTCGCCTAACGCCGGGGAGAGGGACGCCGATAGTCCCCCGTGCAGAGGACGTCACCGCTCCGCTGCACCACCCGACGACCCCCTGACCGAGGAGGCCCCATGGGCGCGAACGAACTGTCCGCGCTGCTCTGGCGTGAGCGAGAGCTGCTGGAGCTGCTGACCTTCAAGCTGGAGGAGGAGCAGCTGCTGCTCACCGCCGGCCGCACCCGCTGGATCGAGCACGCGACCCGCGAGGTCGAGCAGGTGCTCGAGCGCCTCCGCGAGGCCGGGCTGGCCCGTGCCGTCGAGGTCTCGTCGGTCGCCCAGGAGTGGGGCACGGACGAGGAGGCGCCCCTCCGCGAGATCATCGCCGCGGCTCCCGCAGGCCCCTGGGGAGAGATCTTCACGGCTCACCTGAGGTCGATGACCGACCTCACCGCCCGCATCGCGCAGCTGCGCGACGAGAACGAGCGGTTCCTCCGCGCCGCCGCCCGGGCGACGCAGGAGACCATGGCCACGGCGGCCGACGCGGCCGCCGGCAGCATCTACGACGCCAGCGGCTCGGTCGGGGGCGCCTCGGCGTCGCGCGCCGGACGTGCCGGCGCGGGAGCCGCCTCCGGCAGCCAGGTCTCCGGCGGCCAGCTCTTCGACGGGCGGCTGTGATGGTCAGCACCTTCGGCAGCCTGCACACCGCCTACACCGGCCTCGTCGCCGCCCGCACCGGCATCGACGTGACCGGCCAGAACATCGCCAACGTCAACACCGAGGGCTACACGCGCCAACGCGTCGGCCAGAGCTCGGTCGAGGCCCCGGCCCGGATGGGCCGCTTCAGCGCGGGCGTCGTGCCCGGGCAGGGCGTCGCGGTCGACGCGATCGCCCGCCTCGGCAACGCCGTCGTCGACGGCCAGGTCCGCGGCGCCGCGGCCGCCGCCGGCTACCAGTCGGTGCGCGCGGAAGCGCTGTCCTCCCTCGAGCAGGGCCTCGGCGAGCCGCGCAGCACGGGCATCACCGCCCAGCTCGGCGCCTTCTGGAACTCGTGGAGCGACGTCGGCAGCCACCCCGACCAGACCGGCCCCGCCTCGGTGCTGCTCGGCCAGGCGAAGACCCTCGCTGCGAGCATCGCCTCCGGCCACCAGGCCGTCGAGGACCAGTGGAGCGCCACCCGCGGCACCGCCCAGACCCTCGGCGTCCAGCTGAACGACGCCGCCCGCCAGGTCGCCGACCTCAACGGCCGCATCCGCTCGGCCGTGCAGGACGGCACGAGCGCCAACGAGCTGATCGACGCCCGTGCCCGCCTCACCGAGCAGATCGCCTCGATCGCCGGCGGCACCGTCCGCGACGCCGGCGACGGCACGGTCGACGTCCTGATCGGCGGCAACGCGCTCGTCAGCGGCACCACGGCGCGGAGCGTCGTCGTCGAGGGCGAGTTCGCGATGAGCGCCTCGACCGGCGTGACCGTCGAGTGGGCGCACCGCCCCGGCGACGCCGTGGCCATGGACGGCGGCAGCCTCGCCGGTGCCGTCTCGCTGCTCGGCCCCGCGGCCGGCGGACAGGGCGGCGCCCTCGCCGAGGCCGCCGCGTCGTACGACGCCCTCGCCACGCAGCTCGCGACGCAGGTCAACGCCGTGCACGCCGGCGGCGTCCGCGCCGACGGCCAGCCCGCCGGCCAGTTCTTCGCCCTGGCGCCCGGCGTCTCGGCGGCACGCGGCCTCACGGTCGTGCCGACCGGCGCCTCCTCGATCGCGTCGGGCGGCGGCGCGGGAGCCCTCGACGGCTCCGTCGCGCAGCGCATCGCGCAGATCGGCGTCGGGTCGGGCTCGCCCGACCGCGCCTGGTCGTCGATCGTCGCCGGCATCGGGGCCTCCGCCAAGAGCGAGATGGCCCAGTCGTCGCTCGCCGACCTCGCCGCCTCGTCGGCGAAGAACCGGCAGCTCTCGGGCTCTGGCGTGAGCCTCGACGAGGAGAACGTCTCGCTGCTCAGCTACCAGCACGCCTACCAGGGCGCTGCACGCGTGATGACGGCGATCGACGAGATGCTCGACACGCTGATCAACGGCATGGGCCGGGTCGGGAGGTAGGGACGATGCTGACACGCGTGACGAACCAGATGACGGCGCTGCAGTCGCAGCAGCACCTGCAGGCGGGCTCCGTGCGCCTGGCGCAGGCGCAGGAGCGGGCCACGAGCCTCGACAAGCTGAGCCGCCCCTCCGACGACCCCACCGCCACGGCCGAGGCCCTGCGCGTGAAGAGCCTGCAGTCGGCCCACGCCCAGCACACCCGCAACGTCGCCGACGGCGACGGCTGGCTGAGCACGACCGACTCCGCGCTGATCGCCGCCGACTCGCTGATGGCCAAGGTGCGCGAGCTGACGCTGCAGGGCGCCAACGGCTCGCTGTCCCCGAACGCCAAGGAGGCGGTGGCCGTCGAGCTGGAGGGCCTCAAGGCCGACCTGTTGGGCGTCGCCAACACGAGCATCAACGGCCGCAGCGTCTTCGCCGGCACCTCGGACGCCGGGGTCGCCTTCCGCGCCGACTACAGCTGGACCGGCACCGCCGGCTCCAGCGTCACCCGCCGCATCGGGCCGGAGACGACCGTCGCGGTCGACTCGGACGGCTCCGCCGCGTTCGGCACCGGCGCCTCCTCCGTCTTCGCCCTGATCGACGACATCGCGACCAGCCTCCGCACCGGAGGCGACGTCGCGTCCCACCTGACCACCGTCGACGCCCGTGTGTCCGGCCTGCGCAGCGTGCAGTCCGACATGGGCGCGCGACACGCCCAGCTGCTGAGAGCCGAGGACACCCTGATGGACACGAAGGTCACGCTGGAGGCACAGCGCGCCGGGCTCGAGGACCTCGACCTCGGCCAGGCCGTGCTCGACCTGCAGCTGCAGAACAACTCGTACCAGGCCGCCCTGCAGGTCACCGCGAAGGTGCTGCAGGTCTCGCTGATGGACTTCCTCCGATGAGCGCCGTGACCGCCCCCGTGGCGTTCGTCGCGCCTCCCTTCGGGCTCGAGCCGCTGGTCGACTTCGTCCTCGACGAGGTCGAGGGCGCGACCGGCCTGTTCGCGCTGCGGGCGACGGACACGTCGTCCGAGGTGCGGCTCTACGTGCTCGACGCCGCCGTGCACCTGCCCGACTACTCGCCGGTGCTGACCGACGAGCAGACCACCGGGCTCGACCTGCACGACGCCGCGGAGGCGCTGCTGCTCGTCGTCGCGACCCCCGCGGCCAGCGGCATGACGGTGAACCTGCTCGCGCCGGTCGTCGTCAACACGCGCACCGGCCAGGCCGCGCAGCTCATCCTCGAGGGCCAGGACTGGCCGCTCCGCGCGGAGCTCGCCGCCCGCGCCTGAGCACCGCTCACACGTCACGGTCGGGTGACGGACTCGTCACGGTCGTGCAACGATGCGCCGCACCCGTCGCTCGACCCGCTCCTCCTCGTGTCTGATTGAGGCACGAGGAGGCGCACCCCATGACACGAGACCGGCCCCGACACCGGCCCGCCCGGCGCGCCCGCGTCGTGGTCGCCGGCGCCGCCGTGACGACCTCCCTCGCCCTGCTGCTCGCGGGCTGCACCGGAGGCGACGAGGCGTCCACGGGCACGTCGTCGTCCCGCTCGGCGAGCGACGCCGCCGCACCCGTCGAGACGACGCCGGGCCCCGGTCCGGTCGCGCCGACCACGGACACCACGGCGGTCCGCGTCGCCGACGGAGCCGAGCCGACCGACGTGGCCACCGGCCTCGAGGCCCCCTGGTCGGTCGTGCGGCTCGACACCGGGTCGTCCCTGATCAGCCTCCGCGACAGCGGCCGCGTCGTCGAGCTGACCGGCGACGGGTCGGTCCGCGACGTCGCGACCCTCGACGGCGTCGTGCACCAGGGCGAGTCGGGCCTGCTGGGGCTGGCCGTGCTCGCCGGGTCGCCCTCGTACCTCTACGCCTACCTGACGACCGCCGACGACAACCGCATCGTGCGCGCGCCCCTGACGGGCGAGCCCGGCTCGTACGGGCTCGGCTCCGTCGAGGACGTCTTCACCGGCATCCCGGCCGCCCGCAACCACGACGGCGGCCGCATCGCCTTCGGCCCCGACGGCATGCTCTGGGCGACCACCGGTGACGCCTCCGACGACACCGCGTCGCAGGACGAGACCTCGCTCGGCGGCAAGGTGCTGCGGATGTCGCCGACCGGCGCCGTGCCGAGCGACAACCCGATGCCCGGGTCGCCCGTCTGGAGCCTCGGCCACCGCAACCCGCAGGGCATCGCGTGGGACGCGTGGGGCGGCGGCTGGGTCGCCGAGTTCGGCCAGGACACCTGGGACGAGCTGAACTCCCTCGCCCCGGGCGCGAACTACGGCTGGCCCGAGGTCGAGGGGCGCGGGTCGTCCGGTGCCTCCGGCTCGTCGGGCCGGTTCCTCGAGCCGGTGCTGCAGTGGCGCACCGACCAGGCGAGCCCGAGCGGCCTCACGGCCGTCGGGTCGACCTTGTTCCTCGCGGGGCTCGGCGGCGAGGCGCTCTTCGAGATCCAGGTGCCCGAGGGCGGCGAGGCGACCTCGACCGAGCGGTTCTCGGGCGACGAGTCGCTCGGGCGGATCCGCGACGTGCTGCCGGGGCCGGACGGCACGCTCTGGTTGCTGACGAACAACACCGACGGCCGCGGCGACGCCCGGCAGGGCGACGACCGGATCGTCAGCGTGCCGCTGCAGCCGGTCGACTGAGCGCCGCGGGGGTCCTGCGGGGCCGACCCGCGCCTCCTGCGGGCTGGTCGGTCATCCGCAGCCGCAGCCGCGAAGCGAGACAGATCCTGCTCGGCCGTCACTGGCAGCCCAACTCGCTCGGCCACGATGCGGCGGATCACTCTCAATTTTTGAGAGGCCCGACATCGAAACCGAGAGGACCCGTGCCGAGCGCGCGCCGGACGACCCGAACGAGCACCCTGCGGTTACCCTCGTACTCGATGAGCCAGCACGACTCGAACCCCGGATCCGCGACCGGCAGCACCCGCCCCCGCAGCGTGCCGCCGGGCTCCGACGCGCCCTCGGGCCGCACCTCCCGCCCCGTGCCCGGCGTCGAGCCGATCAGCCTCCGCGCCGCCGTCGACGTGCGGACCGCGGAGGCCCGCCTCACGGCCCTCGGCCAGAGCCGCAGCACCTCCGCCCTGGGCGAGCGCGCCGACCTGCTGCGCACCCTCGGCCGCCTGGACGAGGCCCTGGCCATCGCCGAGGAGGCGTTCCGCCTCGCCCACTTCACCGGCGACCGAGCCGACTCCACGGCGGCGCGCATCCGTCGTGCGCACGTCCTGCGCGAGCAGGGCAAGCTCGAGCGCGCGCTCGGCGACCTGCACACCAGCCGCATCACCGCCTCCACCGAGGAATGGCGCGTGCTCGAGGCCACCGCCGCCGAGCTCGAGGGCTACACGCTCTTCGACCTGGGCCGGTACGACGAGAGCGACGAGGTCCTCACCGCCGCGCTGACGGCCTACGAGCAGGCCGGTGCCGCCCGCGACCGGCTCGACGCGCTCCGCACCGTTATCGAGGGGCTGATGCGGGCCGCGCACGAGGGCCCCGCGCACGCCCGCGAGACCGGCTCGATCACGCCGATCGGCCGGGCCGCGGCGGGCGCCCACGCGGCCGTCGCCTCCCCGCCGGAGGAAGGCGACACGAACCCCTCGGGCCTGCCCCGCGTCGGGGACGGGTCGCCCACGTCCGCTGCCGTCGGGCACGGCGACCAGGGCGAAGGAGGCGCGCAGCAGTCCCCGGAGCACGCGGACGTCCCTGCTCCCGCCTCCGCCGCGCCCGCCCCGACTTCACCCGCGACGCCCGAGTCCGGCGCGACTGCCACGTCGGCCTCGGAGGCCCCTGCCCTGCAGGCCCCTGCGCCGATCGAGCCTGCCCTCGCCGCCGCGATGCGGATCGATCCCGGTGACGCGCCCGCCGCCTCCTCGGCGCCTGCCGCCCCGTCGGAGCCCGTGCTCGACAAGCCGTCGACCCGCGCCGACACCAGCCTCTGGGGCAAGATCTCCAGCCTCGCGGCGAACGCCGCCGGGCACCGCGACCGCGACGGCGAGCGTGCCGTGGTCGTCGACGCACCCGCGGTGGACGACGACGGCGAGCCCCGCCGCGGCGCCACCGGCGTCACCGGGGTCGTCGACGGACTGCCGCGCGACGACGAGCCGACCACCTGGCCGTTCCCGGCGCGCTGACCTGCGCGTCGATGCTGCACCGCACCTCCTCGTGACGCCCCGGGCCGTGCCCTCCCTCGGGAGGCGCTGACCGTGGCCGACCTCGACCGGGTGCGGCGCTGGGCCGACGCCCTGATCGCCCTGCACCTCGACCCTGCCGTGTGGAGCTTCGGCTTCGACGCGGCCAAGACCCGTGCGGGGCTCTGCGACTACGGCAAGAAGCGGATCACCGTCTCCCGGCACCTCGCGGGCAGGTACGAGGACGACGAGATCCACCAGGTGCTGCTGCACGAGGTCGCGCACGCCGTCGCCGGGTCGCGGGCGGGCCACGGTCCGCGCTGGAAGAGCGTCGCGACCGAGCTCGGCTACGTCGGCGGCCGGCTGCACGACGGGGCCATCGCCTCCGAGCTGGCCCCGTGGGTCGGCGTCTGCGCCGCCGGACACGAGCACTTCCGCTACCGGGAGCCGAAGGGCGGATCCCTCTCACATTTGAGAGGGATCCACCCGTCGGCGACCCGGGACTCAGACCCGCGGGGAGTCATCCGCCAGATCTCTCTCGCTTTGCTGCCGCTGCCGCTGCCGCTGCCGCCATGCCCGCAAATGCCGACCGCAGGCCCTCGACACGCCCGGGATTCGCCTCCACACGTGGCGTGTCGCACGTCCGCGGTCGGCATGTGCGGAGCCGCAGAGCAGAGGAGGCGCGGGCCCCGCTGCATAACCAGCTAGGGTGGTCAGATGACGACTGGGCAGTGGCTGCGCTCCGACACCGGCACGCGCTGGTTCTTCGACTCCGGGGCGCTCGCGCTCGACTTCGCGTACCTCGGCGGGTTCCGCGCCGGCTCGCGCCTCGGCCCCGAGTCGGGTCTCGCGCAGCCGATCGACGGCTCGTCGCCCTGGGACGGCCTCCTGCTGCCCGCCGACCTCGACGACTGGCTCGCCGAGCGGTTCCCCGGCATCGGCGGCGGAGCCTCCGACCGCGAGCTCGCGGACGCCCGCGGCCTCCGCGACGCGATCGCCCGGCTGGCCGTCGCCGCGGTCGACGGGGCCTCGCCCGACCCCGGCGACGTCGACATGCTCAACCTGTTCGCCGCGACGCCGGACGTGCCTCCCGCACTCGCCGGGGGACGCCGTCAGGCCGGTGCGGGGCGGCTGCGGCTGGGTCAGGCGCTCGCCTCGGTCGCCCGCGACGGGGTGCGGCTCTTCGACGAGGTGGGGTTCGGCGGCGGGGACGAGTCACGCCTCCGGCGCTGTGCCAACCCGCTGTGCGGTCTCGTCTACCGTGACGAGTCGCGGGCCCGCAGCCGCCGCTGGTGCTCGATGCAGCGCTGCGGCAACCGGGCGAAGGTCCGTGCGCACAGGGCGCGTTCGGCTCAGCGGTGACGCGCCAGCGTCACGCCGAACGCGCCGGGTGAGCCTGCGAACCCGGGTCGGCTCAGCGGTGACGCGCCAGCGTCACGCCGAACCCCCGGGTGAGCCTGCAGCCCGCACGCCCCCACACCACACCCCCGAACGAGCAGCACACCCTCGGATTCGGGGGTGTGCTGCTCGTTCGGGGGTGTGAGGCGACAGGTGCGCCTACTCGACGACCTGCACGTCCTTCCAGAACGCGACGTAGCCGGTGTAGTCCTTGCCGACGCGGTCGAACGACGCGGGGATCGGCGTCGGGTAGCTCCACGCGCGGTCCTGCAGGAGCGTCTCGCCGTCCTTCACGCTGAAGTACTGGGTGTCGCCCTTCCACGGGCAGTGGTACTGGGTGGGGCTCTTCTCGAAGAGCTCGTCGTTGACGCTCGCGGGCGGGAAGTACCAGTTGCCCTCGATCGAGATCAGCTCGTCCTTCGGGGCCTCGGCCACCACGGTGCCGTCGCTCAGAACTGCCTTCATCGTCCACTCCTCTGGTCGGGGGCTCGGTCGGCCCGCGTGCTGAGCAGAACGCTACGCCGACTCGCTCTGTTCCCCGTGCGAACGGTGCGTGCCCGGGGCACCGCCGTCGGCGGCCGCACCGCCGACTCGGCCGGTCGCCTCGGCCACGAAGGGCACGCGGTGCACCGTCGCGACCGCGGCCGGCGTGCGGGCCGCGACCAGCGCCTCCTCGCGTCCGGTCGCCGCGAGCTCGACAGCGGACGAGGAGGCGGTCAGCAAGTGGGACTGCGCCCCCCGCAGCGAGACGGCGGCGGCGCACGCGACGGCGGCCTCGGGCGACGAGAAGTCGATGCCGGAGGCGGCGAGCGCGTCGACCACGGCCCCCGCGGCGAGGACGTCCTCGACGGCGGACCGGAACCCGTCGTCGTCGAGCGCTCCCGCGGCGACCACGGCCACGACCGCGCGGTCGCCCCGCTCGGTCTGGCGCGCGAGGACCCGGCGGGCGACGTCGGCCGAGGAGGCGGCGGTCGCGTGCAGCACGAGCGCCTCGGCGTCCGAGACGGCGGCGACCGCGTCGAGCACGTCGACCGTCGAGAGCAGGCCGTGCCCGTCGAGGACGTCGACCACGACCACGACGTGCGCCCCGGACGCGACGCGGGCCGCACCGGCGACGCCCTGGTCGAGGCGGACCTGGTACTTGGACTGGTGCGGCTTCTGCTGCTGCGGTTCCTGCTGGTGCGAGGCCGTCTGCTGCGGGGTCGTCTGCGGAGCTGTCACCTCCTCAGGGTAGGTCGGGGCGCCTCCTCGGCTCAGCGGGTTGCGCCGCGTTACGCGCCGCGTCCTCGCCTCGGGCCTCTCACTGTTCAGGAGATCGCGACCCGCACCTCCTGGACCGTGCACGACTCAGGACAGCGAGTCACCCCGGTGCGCGACTCAGGAGCGAAGTTCCTGGATGAGGAGAGGAGAGCCGAGCAGGCCCGCCGCGCCCGCCGCCCAGCCCACGGGAGCAGACTCGTCCGCATGCACGTGCAGCTCAAGATCCGACTCGCCTGTCCCGTCGACGCCGCGGCCGACGCCCTGCGCGACCCCGCCGTCATGGTCGCCGTGACCAAGCCGCTGGTGCGCTACCGCTCGCTCGCGCCCGGGGGCTTCCCCGACCGCTGGACCGAGGAGGCGCACCCCGTGACCGCACACATCCTGGGCCTGCTGCCCCTCGGCGACACGCACGTCGACCTCGACTGGCACGACCGTGACGGCGCCTGGATCCAGCGCGACACCGGGAAGGGCACCGCCGGCCAGTTCTCGCGGATGCGCATCGACCACCGCATGGCCGTCTCACCGCTGGGCCCAGACGAGACCCTGCTGCGCGACCGCCTGGTCTTCCACGCCGGGCCGATCGGCATCGCGCTCTGGCCCGGGCTCTGGCTCGTCTGGCAGTGGCGCGCGCTCCGGATGCGCGCCCTCGCGCCGGGCTGGCGCGCACCCGAGGCGCACCCGCGGCACGCAGGCTGACCGCGAGGGCCGGGGCGTGACGCGCCCGGCCCCTCCTGCTCCTACTCCTTCGGCTGCTCGTCGACGGCGACGTCCACGTGGTAGTCCTCGCCGCCGTCGGTGCTGATGGTCACGAGCGAGTCGTAGACGACGTCGTAGCCCGGCGTGTTCACGTCGCAGTGGACCTCCCCACCGTCCACCACGTCGATCGCCTCGTCGCCGCAGTCGACGTCGGGCCGGGTGCCGACGGACTCCTCCAGGCCGTCCGCCACGGTCGTGGCGAACTTGTCGGCCGACACGGTCCGGTTCGCCTCGACGGTGCAGCCGGCGAGGCCGGCGGCCAGCACGGCGATCGTGACGACGCTGCCAGCGGTGTGCAGTGCTCGCATGGTGTTCCCCCTCGTTCCGGGGAACGCCCCTCGCTCCCCGTCGTCGAGTCTGGCACCGACACAGTGCGCCCGGACTACCGTCGCCCGCGTGACCGACCCGACCCCCGCCTCCTCGTCCCCCACCTCCCCGTCCTCCACCGCCGCAGGCGACGCCGGCGCGGCTGCGCCGCTCGTGCCCGACACCGACTCGGGCCTCGCGCTGGCCGCGTGGCGCCGGACGATCCACGGGCTGTACCGGCAGGTGCGCGAGGCGACCGACCTCGAGGCGGCGCACGACCTGTGGCGGCGCACCCGCGACGAGCTCTTCACGACGAACCCGGTCACGCCGCTGCTCCCCGAGGACAGGCCGCACTTCACGGGCCTGCCGACGAAGCCGTACGACGCCGCCTGGCGCTTCGAGGTGCCGATCCTGCCCGCGGAGCCGCACCGCATGGTCGTCGAGACGGGCACCGACGGCGACGTGCCCTTCGACCGGGTCGGCCGGGTCGAGGTGCCGGGCGTCGGCTCGCTCGACGTCTGGCGGCTGCGCTCGTACGGGGGCGGCCTGTTCGTCCCGGTCGGGGACGCGCTCGCCGGCAAGCCGGGCGGCACGTACGGAGGTGGTCGGTACCTGATCGACTCCGTCAAGGGCGCCGACCTCGGGCCGGGCTCGGAGCCGGGCACGATCGTGCTCGACTTCAACTTCGCCTACAACCCGAGCTGCGCCTACGACCCCGCGTGGGCCTGCCCGCTCGCGCAGCCCGGCAACCGCGTGGCCGTCGAGATCCCCGTCGGCGAGCGGTACTCGGGGGCGCACTGAGCCCCGGCACGGACGGTGCGGCAGGGGCAGGACGACCTGTCCGCTAGCGTGGCCCCATGACCGCGACGACGCCGCCCGACGGCTCCTCCTCCGCGCCGCCGGCACCCTCGTCGCCCGAGGTCGTGACGGAGGCGCTGCTCGTGCTCGGCCGCGACCCCGCGAACCCGTTCACGGTCGCCGTCGAGGGCGACAGGATCGTCGCCACCTGGGTGTACCAGGACGCCCGGGGCATGTTCGGCAACAGCCGCTCCAGCTACCGGCTGCGCATCACGCTGCTGCCTGAGACCCATGAGTACAAGCGGTCGGAGATCAACACCGAGCGCAGCGTCGGGACGGCGTCCGGCTCGTACACGTTCAACTCGGCGAAGGTGGTCGGTCCCGTCAAACGGACCCTCGCCGCACACGGCTGGCACCGTCGGAGGACGGCCCTCGGCAAGGCCATCCGCAGCCTCTTCTCCTAGGCCTCCGCGCCCGCCCGGCGTGCGCGCCCTGCCTGCGCGGCCCGCGCCTCCTCGCGTGCCCGCGCCGCACCTCCTCGCGTGCCCGCACCGCACCTCCTCGCGTTCTGCGACGAGTGCCGCTAAGCTGGGGTCACTTGCGAGTCGGCCCGACCGGCTCCCTGCGTCGTAGCACGCCCCTCCTCGCCTCTCGCCCTGGCACACACCCAGGCACCCAGCAGGCGCGCGAAGCTCACTCTGCGGCGAAACGATCGTGCACACCTGCACCGTCGCCACACCTCGAGCCCGGCTACGACAGCCGCTCACCGGCTCTGCACCGCCGTTCTCCGGAACCCCACGACCACGCGTCGGGGCGACCGAGACGCGTGGCCCGCAGCCTCGGCCCGGCTCGACACCTGCCCCTGAAAGGCACGCATGTCACTCACCACCGACTCCCCCGTCGTCCCGGCCGCCGACGCGACCGACGCGCCCGCCGTCTCGTTCGCCTCCCTCGGGGTCCCCGCCCCGATCGTCTCCGCCCTCGCGAAGGACGGCAAGGAGAACGCGTTCCCGATCCAGGTCGACACGCTCCCCGACACCCTCGGCGGACGCGACGTCCTCGGCCGCGGCAAGACCGGCTCGGGCAAGACCCTCGCCTTCTCCATCCCGATGGCCGCCCGCCTCGGCGGCAAGCTCGCCGGCGGCAAGCGCCGCCCCGGCCGCCCGCTCGGCCTCGTGCTCGCCCCGACCCGGGAGCTCGCCACGCAGATCGACGCCGTCCTGGCGCCGATGGCGGCCGCGTACGGCATGAACACCACCACGATCTTCGGCGGCGTCTCGCAGAACCGCCAGGTCCAGGCCCTCAAGTCGGGCGTCGACATCGTCATCGCCTGCCCCGGTCGCCTCGAGGACCTGATGAAGCAGGGCTTCATCAAGCTCGACGCCGTCGAGATCACCGTGCTCGACGAGGCCGACCACATGGCCGACCTGGGCTTCCTGCCCGGCGTCACCCGCATCATGAAGGCCACCCCGAACGACGGCCAGCGCCTGCTCTTCAGCGCGACCCTCGACAACGGCGTGGACAAGCTGGTCAAGCAGTTCCTCCACAACGAGGTGCTGCACTCGGTCGACGAGGCCAACTCGCCCGTCGCCGCGATGACCCACCACGTCTTCGAGACGCCCGACCTCGACAGCAAGAACGCCCTCGTGCAGAAGCTCGCCTCGGGCAAGGGCCGCCGCATCCTCTTCATGCGCACCAAGCACCACGCCAAGAAGCTCGCCAAGAAGCTGACCGAGGCCGGCATCCCCTCGGTCGACCTGCACGGCAACCTGTCGCAGCCGCAGCGCGACCGCAACCTCGCCGCGTTCCAGGACGGCTCGGCTCGCGTGCTCGTCGCCACCGACGTCGCCGCCCGCGGCGTGCACGTCGACGACATCGAGCTCGTGATCCACGTCGACCCGCCCACCGAGCACAAGGCGTACCTGCACCGCTCGGGCCGCACCGCCCGTGCCGGGGCCGAGGGCGACGTCGTCACCCTCGTCATCCCCAGCCAGAAGCGCGACGTCGCGCAGCTGATGAAGAAGGCCGACATCAAGCCGACCACCACGGCCGTCACGACCTCCTCCCCCGAGGTCGCGGCGCTCGTCGGCGAGGTCGCCGCGTACGTGAAGCCCCTGCCGAAGTCGGCCGTCCAGCAGCAGCAGGGCGGCAACGGCGGAGGCGGCGGAGGTCGCTCGCAGGGCGCCAACGCCCAGCGCAAGCGCGCCGCTCGCCAGGACAGCACCGGCGCCCCGATCGCTCGTGCCGACCGCTCGGGTCGTCCCGCTGCGGGCGGCGGGCGTGCAGGAGGCGCGGGTCGCGACGGCGGGCCCGCCCGCTCGGGCGGTCGTGACGGGGCACCCCGTGGCGGTCGTGACGGCGGTCGCTCGCGCGACGCTGCTCCCCGCGGCGGCGCCTCGACGTTCTACTCGACCGAGTCGGGCCGCGGCGCGGTGTCGCCGGTGCGCGACGGCGGCGCTCGTGACGGCGGCGCCCGCGACGGCGCTGCCCGCGACGCCGAGGCTCGCGGCACCCGCCAGCCCGGACGCCGCGCCCAGAGCGACGGCGGCCAGAGCCGCACGAACGCCGTGCGCAACGACCAGGCCGACTTCGCGGCGTCGCAGGGCGAGCGTTCGCAGGGCGGTCGCTCCGGCGGCGGCTCGCGTCGCGCCTCCTCGGACGGCGGTCGCCCCGGCGGCCTCAAGGTCGGCGGACTCGTCGGCGGCAAGCCCCGCAGCGGCGGCGGCCAGCGCGGCGGCCGTTAGGCCCCACGCACCACCTGCACCCACGCCCCCGGGCGGCGCCACCGCGCCGCCCGGGGGCGTCGCGCTGCGCCCGCGCTGCGCTCCCGCGCGCCCGCGCCCGCGCGCCCGCCCGCGAGAACTGCACTTCCGGACCCGCAGGGGGTGCAGCGCCGCGCGCTGCACCCCCGAACCCGCACAACACCTGCAGAACCGCTGGTGCAGTGCCGGACAGGGGGTGCACCGCCCGGCGGGGACCACGCGCTCGGGCGGTACCGCCTCAGCAGACGCCCGCGCGGGCGAGCTTCCGGAGGAGCGGCTCGACCGCGAGCGCCTCCGCCCAGCCCCAGCGCACGACGGTGCGGACGCCGGGCAGTGCACGCAGGGCGTCCTCCCGCAGCTTCTCGTCGACGACGACCTGCTCGGCGGTGCGCCCTGCGCGCATCGCGGCGTCCCCGTACTTCACCTCTCCGTCGAACTCGCCGATCACCCCGCAGCACGGCCACCAGAAGTCGACGAACCCCACGAGCGACCCCTCGGCCGGCAGACGGGCCTGCAGCTCGGGTCGCGTCAACCCCGCGGAGTGCATCGCGGCGCGGCTGATCGACTCCCCGGGCGACTCGGCTCGCCCGTCGGCGAAGGCCACGGAGGCGGCGGCCCGCCGGCTGCCCTGCGCACGACCGTGCTCGGCGAGGACCCCCTCGAGGTCTTCTCGGGAGAACGCGCCGACGGCGAGACCGTGGTCGAGCACGACGACCCCGCTACGGAGGTCCCGTCGGCGGACGACGTCGACCGCTGCCCGTCGCGCCAGCACCGCCGGCAGCCCCTGGACCACGCAGGTCTCGTCGTCCCGCAGGGCCACGGCATGTCGGTGCACGGTCGAGCTGACCTTGGTGCGCGGGCGTCCCCGGGACACGACGTGCACCCGCGTCGGCCACTCGCCCAGCAGCGGGAAGCCCTGCAGCGCCAGGGCCGACTCGTGCGACACGAACGTGTCCGGCCCGAGCCGCGGCACGACCGCGTGCACGCGGGCCGCGTGCCGCTCTGCGCGGGTCAGGGCGGCCCACTCGTCGGCGCGGACGTACGCCCCTGCGGTCAGGCGGACGAGGCGCCCGCGCCGGGCGTCGCGCTCGAGGGTCGAGCTGTCGCCCCCGTCGGCCACGACCTCCTGCCGGAGGATGAGCAGTCCTGACATCTCACGCACGAGATGAGCATGTCGCAGGCGGTCCTCGGGGCGCGACCCGCGCCTCCTCGGCTGTGGACAAGTCGCCCGCCGCACCCTCGGTTCCAGGGGTGCAGCGCTGGTTCAGGGGTGCAGCGATGCCGCCGGCAGCGCAGCGCGCTAGTGCAGCGCGCCGACCGAGGCGAGCGCGCTCCGCAGCAGCGCTCCGCGCCCGCCCTCCATCTCGCCGGCGACGTCGTCCGACGCGGCCTGGTGCGGCGTCAGCCAGGTGAGCTCGAGCGCGTCCTGGCGGGGGTCGCAGGTGCCGGTGACGGGCACGACGTACGCGAGCGACACGGCGTGCTGGCGGGCGTCCGTGTAGACCGACGAGCCCGGCAGCGGGAAGTACTCGGCGACCTGGAAGGGCACCGGCGACGGCGGCAGCTGCGGGAACGCCATCGGCCCGAGGTCCTTCTCGAGGTGGCGGAACAGCGCCGTCCGCAGGCTCTCGCCGTACATCACGCGCCCCGAGACGAGCATCCGCGAGATCGACCCCTCCTCGGAGGCGCGCAGCAGCACCCCGACCTCGGTCACGACGCCCATGCCGTCGGTCCGCACCGGCACCGCCTCGACGTAGAGGATCGGCATGCGCTGCCGGATCGTGTACAGCTCCTCCTCGGACAGCCAGCCCGGGTTGGGGTCGCCGGGCGTGGGGTCGGGGGTCTGCACGGAGCTCATGGCCCCTGTCTACTAGGCCTTCGTCACGGTCGGGTGACGAAACGCTCTCCGAGCCCCGAGGAGGCGCGCGTCCCGCCAGCCCGTCTGGCAGGGTCGAGGCATGGTCACGATCGATCCCGCCCTCGTCCGCTGGTCCGTCGAGGAGCCCGACCGGGCCGGGCGGCCGCTCGTCGTGCTGCTGCACGGCGTCGGGTCGCACGAGGGCGACCTGATCGGGCTCGCCCCCTACCTGCCGCAGAACGTCGTGCTCGCGTCGCTGCGCGCCCCGATGCCGCACGGCGACGGCTTCTCCTGGTACCCGCTCAGCACGCCGGGCGCACCGTCGGCGGGCGCCGTGGACGACGCCGCGGAGGCGGTGCTCGCCTGGCTCGACTCGCTCGGCGACGCGCACCCCTCGGTCAGCCTGCTCGGCTTCTCGCAGGGCGGCTCGCTGTCGCTGCAGCTGCTGCGCCACGCTCCTCGCCGCTTCGAGTTCGCCGCGGTGCTGGCGGGCTTCGTCGTGCCGACCGCCTCCGACGCCGACCCCGACACCGCGGCCGCGTCCGCTGCCCGTGACGAGGCCCTCGCCGAGGTCCGACCGCCCGTCTTCTACGGTCGGGGCGACGTCGACTCGATCATCCCGGTCGCCGCGGTCGAGCGCACCTCCGCCTGGCTCGAGGCGCACGCCGACGCCGAGCAGACCGTCTACCCGGGCCTCGCGCACGGCGTCTCGCAGGAGGAGCTCGCCGACCTCGTCGCGTTCATGTCGCGGGTCACGGCTCCCGCGGTGCTCGACGGCGCGGGCGAGGCGCCCGTAGCCTGAGGCGCAGCCCGGCCCCAGAGGCCGAGCCCGGCCTGCCGAGCGTCGACCGCCGAGGAGGCGCGCCCCGCCCCGGCAGACCGCCCGCCACTCGAGGAGGCACCATGACCACGATCGCCGTCACCGGCTCCGTCGTCCACCGGCACCGCGCCGAGCGGGGGGTCGTGCACCTGTCGCTCGTCGCCGAGGGCACCGACCGTGCGGCCGTCGTCGCCGAGGCCGAGTCGCTGCACGCGCAGGTCTCCGAGCAGGCCACGGGGCACCGACGGCAGGGTGCCGCCACCTGGTGGAGCGCGCAGGACGTGACCGTGGGCCCCGTGGCCCCGCCGGTCCGCTGGGACGCGGACGGCACCTCCTCGGCTCCCGACCCCGACCTGCCCGCCCGCTTCCGGGCGCGATCGGTCGTCGTCGTGCGGTTCAGCGACTTCGCGGCGCTCTCGGCCTGGGTGTCCGAGCTGGCCCGCGTCGACGGTGTCTCGGTCGACGCGCTCGAGTGGTCGCTCGGCCACGACTCGCGGGCGGAGGCCGAGCGGGCGGCCCGTGTCGCGGCCGTGGCCGACGCGGTGACGCGAGCGGGCGACTACGCCGAGGCGCTGGGCCTGTCGCAGCCCGTGCTCGTCGCCGTCTTCGAGCCCGGACTGCGCCCCGGGGCGGCGGGCGGCGCGACGACGTTCGGCCTCGCCCGCGCCGCGATGTCGCCCGCGGGAGGCGGTGGCGGCTTCGACCTCGCCCCCGCCGACATCGAGGTGCACGCCGAGATCAGCGCCGACTTCACGGCGTAGGTCGCGGGCGTCGCCGGAGCGGGGCGGAGCTGGCCTACAGCTTCTTGCTCCACGCCCCCTCGTGCTCGAACGGCACGAATCCCACGGCCTCGTTGACGTCGAGCATCGGCCGGTTCTCCTCCGCGTTGAAGGTGAACACCGCGGGGTGCCCAGGTCGCTCGGCCTGCAGGAGGTCGGTCGTGGCGACCTTGAGCAGCCAGCCGAGCCGGTGACCTCGGTGCTCGCGCAGCACGAGGGTGTCCTGCTGGAACGCTGGTCGCGCGCGGTCGGCCGGCGCCTCGACCTGGCTGAACCCGACGAGCCGGCCGGAGGCGACGTGCTCGACCACCGCCGTGAACCGGGTGCGCGGACCGGAGAGCGAGCGCTCCTCCTCGTCGCGCCAGCGCTCAGCGGTCCAGACGTCCTCCGGCTCGTCGAGGCCGCCGGCGGGGGCGTCCGTGCTCATCCGCGTCTCGAGCGCGGCGAGGTCGTCGACCCAGCGCCCGGGCGAACGGCCGACCCACGTGTGCAGGCGGTAGGCGTCGCCCGCGGCCGACCGGGCGCGCTCGCGGACCGTGCCGAGCGCCTCCTCGTCCGGGGGCAGCGGCAGCCGGCTGCAGCGCATCACCTGGCCGAGCGCCCACCCCCGCGCGAGCAAGAACTGCACCTCGCCGTTCTCGCGCGGCACGGACCCGGCATCGGTGGGGGGAAGGAGGCGCGGCTCGCCCTCGCCCCGGGAGCGCACGTAGGCGATCACCTGCGTCCGCCCCTCGGCGCGGGCGAGCTGCTCGAGGTGCTCGGCCAGCAGCGTGCCGTGGCCGCGGCGGCGGGCCTCGGGCAGCACCGACACGTCGAGCCACGCAGTCGTCGCCGCGTCGCCCTCCCGTCGCGTCTCGTACCAGCCGACCGCGACGAGGCGGCCCTGCTCGCGCACGCCGAAGAGCCGGTGGTCGCTGTGCACCTCGTCGAGCAGGTGGGGGAGCTGCTCGTCGGGCTCCCACGAGAGCTCGTCGGAGCCGATCGCGGCGCGGCGGACGGCGTTCTCGAGGTCGACGGCGGCGACGTAGTCGGCGGCAGCGGGTGCGTCGGCGGCGTCCGGCGACACGGACGCGGGGAAGGGGATCTGCTCGACGACGGCGTGCGTCGGCGTCTCGACGGCGTGCGTCGGCGTCTCGGGGACGGGCTCGCGGCCGGGCTCGGCGGTGGAGGTCATCGTGGTCTCTCGGGCCGCGGGGGCGTGCGGCGGGGACGCACCGCCCGGTCCGGGCAGCCGACCAGACTAGCTCGTGCGGAGGCGGGCGCACCAGCCCCCTGACCCGGCTCCGCCGCGGGGCGTAGACCGGGACGATGACCGACGACGACCTGCTCTCCCGCCACGACCTCGACCGCTTCGTCGACGCCCAGGAGGCGGACGGCACGTACGACCACGCGCTGCGGGAGCTGCGCGCCAGCCGCAAGCGCGGCCACTGGATGTGGTTCGTGTTCCCGCAGGCGGCCGGGCTGGGGACCAGCGCGACCTCGCGGCGCTTCGCCCTCGAGACGGTCGGTGCCGCCCGGGCGTTCCTCGCGCACCCGGTGCTCGGCCCGCGCCTCCTCGACTGCGTCGACGCCCTGCTCGAGCTGCCCGACGGTGCCGACGCTCCCTCCGCCGCAGACGTGCTCGGCGAGGTCGACGCGATGAAGCTGCACTCGTCGCTGACGCTCTTCGCCCAGGCGGACCCCTCCGAGGAGCGCTTCGCCCGCGCGCTCGGCCGGTTCTTCGACGGGACGCTCGACCCGGCGACGCTCGAGCGGCTCTGAGCCGCCGCACCCGTCCCGAACTCGCTGCCGCCTGCCCGGGCACAGCTGCCGGCCGCTGGCCGCTGGCCGCAAATGCCGACCATCTGGCCTCGAAACCGCATCCAGCGACCGGAAAAGCCACTATTGCGGGCTCTCCGGTCGGCATTTGCTGCACTGACAGTCGGCGGCGGTGGCGTTCGCGGTCGGTGTCCGCAGGCGGCGCGGCCCGCGTCCGCTGTTCCGGGGTCGACGCCTGCGGCAGGCGCGGCCCGCGGCGGCGGGAAGCGGCAAAAGCCGACCACCTGGCCTCGAAACCGCATCGGGCGGCCGGAATTGCCACTATTGCGGGCTCTCCGGTCGGCTTTTGCAGCTTCCGGCGGCAGCGGCAGACAGGAGGCGCGGGGCGCCCTGCCCAGGCCGGGCCGCACCTCCGTGGGTACGCTCGATCGATGAGCATCGTCATCGCCGGCTGCGGCGACCTGGGCACCGAGACCGGCCTGCGGTTCGCCGCCGAGGGGCATCGCGTGGTGGGCCTGCGCCGTCGGCCGGAGGTGCTGCCCGAGCAGCTCGAGGGCCGCGCCGTCGACCTGCGCACCGAGGTGCCCGTGATCGACGACGACGCGACGGTCGTCGTGGTCGCCCTCTCCGCAGGCAGCCGCGACCCCGACGAGTACCGGGCCACGTACGTCGACGGGCTGGCGCACGTCCTCGACGGGATCGAGCGCTCGGCGGCCGACCCGCGCCTCCTCGTGGTCTCGTCGACCGCGGTGTACGACGTCGAGGACGGCGGGCTCGTCACCGAGGAGACCCCCGCGACCGGCGGCACGCCCACGGCCGCAGTGCTGGTCGAGGCGGAGGCGCTGCTGCGCGACCGCGCACCGCACGCGACCCTGGTGCGCCTCTCGGGCATCTACGGTCCGGGGCGCGAACGCCTGATCGAGCAGGTGCGCGGCGGGTCGGCGACCCTGGCCGAGACGCCGGGCACGTCGCCGCACACCAACCGGATCCACCGGGACGACGCCGCCGCCGCGCTCGTCCACCTCGCCGGGCTCGCGATGGTCGGGCCGGTCTACCTCGGCACCGACGACGAGCCTGCGCGGCTCGACGACGTCCTGGAGTTCCTGGCCGCGGAACTGGGCGTCCCTGCTCCGCAGCCCGCACCTCCTGCGGGGCGTCAGGCGGGCGGCGACAAGCGGCTGTCGAACGGGCTGCTGCGCGGGACGGGCTTCACGTTCGCCTACCCGACGTTCCGCGAGGGGTACCGGGCCGTGCTCGCGGGCCAGGGCACGCGCTGGTCCTGAGCGCAGCGGGTGCTGGCGCGGACGAGGGCTGGACAGAAGCCCGGACGCGGACGCGGACGCGGACGCGGACGCGGAACACTCTCAAATTTGAGAGTGTCCCTGAGTCCGGGGCCGCAAGGAGGCGGCAACGCGGTCGCGACGGAGGATCCGTCTCGCATTGCGGCACGTGGACCCGACCCCAGCCCCGGCCCTGGCCCTGGCCCTGGCTCACCCGCAAATTCGAGAGTGATCCTCGCGCCGGGACTCGGAGGAGGCGGCAGAACGGACGTGCAGGACAGGATCTGTCTCGGATCGCGACGACACGCTGCCTCGAGGGCGACGAACGGCCCGCCCCGCAGGAGCAGGACGGGCCGTCGTCGACCGCAGGAGGCGCGGCTCAGTGGATCGGCGTGCCGCCGGTCACCGCGATGGTCTCGCCGCTGATGTAGCTGGACTCCTGGCTCGCGAGGAACACGAACGACGGGGCCAGCTCGACGGGCTGTCCGGGACGGCCGTAGGCGGCCTCCGACCCGAACGTCTCGATCTTCTCGTTCGGCACGAACGCGGGCTGCAGCGGGGTCCAGACGGGGCCGGGGGCGACGCCGTTGACGCGGATGCCGCGCTCGGCGAGCTGCTGGGCCATGGCGCGGGTCCAGTTGGCGATGCCGGCCTTCGAGACGGCGTACTCGGCCAGCGAGGGCGACGGCTGGAAGCCCTGGATCGACGAACAGGTGAGGATCGACGCACCCGGCTCCAGGTGCGGCGACGCCGCCTTCGTCAGCCAGAACAGCGGGTAGATGTTGGCCTTCAGGACGTGGTCGAGCGTCTTCGTCTCGAAGTCGTCGATGCTGTCGACGGTCGGCATGACCCCGGCGATGATCGCGAGGATGTCGAGCCCGCCGAGCTCCGAGACCGTCTTCTCGACGACCTCGACGTTGGTCTGCTCGTCCTGGAGGTCTCCGGGAAGCAGCACCGCGGTGCGTCCGGCGTCGCGGACGAGCTGGGCGACCTCCTCGGCCTGGGCCTGCTCCTCGGGGAGGTAGCTGAGCGCGACGTCGGCACCCTCACGGGCGTAGGCGATGGCGGTCGCGCGGCCGATGCCGCTGTCGGCACCGGTGACGAGCGCCTTGCGACCGGCCAGCCGGCCGCTGCCGACGTAGCTGGTCTCGCCGTGGTCGGGCTCGGGCTTCATCGCGTGGACGTCCCCGGGCGCGGACTGCTGCTGCGGCTCGAAGGGAGGCTGCGGGTACTGCTCGATGGGGTTCTGGGGCGTGTACATGTTGTCGGCCATGACCCCGGTCTACGCCGGGGCGGCTGCCCGGCTGGTCAGGTCGCTGTACCCCGGCGCGAGCACGGGCCGGACCCAACCGAGCCCGACGGCGGCCCGACGGCGGCCCGGTGCGAGCGCGACCGCGGCCCGGCCGGGCACACGAGAGGCCCGAGATCGACGTCGGCGCGCGCGCCGGGGTCGATCTCGGGCCTCTCACGAGGTCACCAGCGCGGGTGGACCGCCCCGCGGAAGTACTCGTCGTAGATGCGGACGACCTCGGAGTCGAGGCCCTCCTCGAGCTCGACGTCGCCGGCCGCCGCGTTGGCCTTCGCCTGCTCGACGTTGCGCGCCCCCGGGATGACGGTGCTGACGCCCGGCTGGTCGACGATCCAGGCGAGTGCCGCCTGGGGCACGGTGACGCCGTCGGGCACGGCCGCGGCGAACTCCTGCGCGGCGCGGACGCCCTGCTCGAAGTCGACGCCGCTGAACGTCTCGCCCTGGTCGAAGGCCTCGCCGTGGCGGTTGAAGGTGCGGTGGTCGTTCTCGGCGAACGTCGTCTCGCTCGTGTACTTGCCCGAGAGCAGCCCGCTGGCGAGCGGCACGCGGGCGATGATGCCGACCCCGGCCCGCTGAGCCGCCGGGAGGACCTCGTCGAGCGGCTTGAGCCGGAACGCGTTGAGGATGATCTGGACGGTCGCGACGCCGGGGCGGGCGATCGCGGTCAGCGCCTGCTGCGCCTCCTCGACGGACACCCCGTAGGAGGCGATGGCCCCGTTCTGGACGAGCTCGTCGAGCGCGTCGTAGACGGCGTCGTCGTCGTACACGGCGGACGGCGGGCAGTGCAGCTGGACCAGGTCGAGGGTGTCGACGCCGAGGTTGCGACGCGAGCGGTCGGTCCAGGCGATGAAGTTCTCGCGCACGTAGTTCGAGGGCACCTGGTCGAGGCGGCGGCCCATCTTGGTGGCGACGGTCAGCGGGACATCGGGGTTCGCCGCGCGGAACGTGCTGATGACCTTCTCGCTGCGGCCGTCGCCGTAGACGTCGGCGGTGTCGAAGAAGGTGACACCCGACTCGACGGAGGCGCCCAGCACCTCGAGCGCGTCGCTCTCGCTGACGTCGCCCCAGTCGGCGCCGAGCTGCCAGGTGCCGAGGCCGATGACGGATACTTCGCGGCCGGTGCGGCCCAGGGTGCGACTGTGCATGGTCCGACCCTAGGCGCTGCCGCCGACAGCGGGGCCGACGGCGTGCCCGGTCGCCGCCCCGGGCTCCTCCCCCGCGAGGGGGTTGGCGCCCGGACCGCGAGACCGCCATCCTGGGACCTCACCCCGATCGTCGAGAGGCCCTCATGTCGAGCGAGCTCGTCCCCGTCCCGCCCCGCCGGCCCACGCCTCCCCGTGCGCTGGTCCAGTACGGCGACATCACCCTGACCGAGCACGAGCTCGTGACCCCGTCGGGCACGCGTCCGCTCGCGGGCACGCAGCTCTTCGTCCAGGACTTGTCGCGGACCGATCGCTACACGCCGGGCTGGGCGATCGCCCTCGGCGTCGTGCTGCTCGTGCTGTTCTTCTGGACGATCATCGGCCTGGGGGCGATCGCGTTCTTCTTCGTCAAGGCGGACCGCCGCTCGGGCTTCGTCCAGTTCACCGCGACGAACGGCTCGTTCACCCACCAGAGCTTCGAGCCCGCGCTGCCCGACGGCCAGGCGCAGCTGTTCGAGGCCCAGTCGCGCCTCAACTACGGTCGCGGACTCATCGCCCGGGTCGCCTGAGGCGGGAGCCGCGCCGCGAGCTGGGCCGGTCCGGTCCGGGCCGGTCCGGGCTGCGCCGGTCCACGCTGCGCCGGTTCACGCTGCGGACGAAGGCGTACGCGATCGCGACGAGCACGAAGGCGGCGAGCAACAGCAGGCCGCCCACGCCGGGGCTGCCCTTGGCGAGCGTCACGACGCCGACGACGGCGAGCACGGCCGAGAGGTAGCCGAGCACCCGGGCCGCGACGATCTGCGCGCGGCGGCCGAGGCGGCCGGCACGGCCGCTCACCCGAGTCGGCGCGCGGCGTCGGCGGCCGCCGCGGGCGCCTCGGCCAGCTCGCGCTCGGCTCGCTCGCGCGCCCCGTCGGGCATCGCGATCTGCCCGCTCAGGGTGAGGTTCACGGCGATCACCTCGACGACCATGCCGAGCGTCGACCCCAGGATCTGCTCGAGCACCGGCACCGCGTGGTCCCAGCCCTCGGTCGGCGAGCCGACGTCGTACGAGCCGCCCCGGCTGGTCGCGATCAGCAGCGGACGGCCGAGCATCGGCTGCTGGTCGTCGCCGTCGAAGGGCGCGGTGACCCCGGGCAGGTGCACGTTGTCGAGCCAGGCCTTGAGCGTCGACGGCACCGTGTAGTTGTAGAGCGGGGCGCCGACGACGACCACGTCGGCGGCCGTCAGCTCGGCGATCAGCTCGGCCTGGAGCGCCTCGGCGGCAGGGTCGGGGGCGGCGCCGGGGAGCCGCAGCCGCGCGGGCCAGTGCAGGGCCGGGTCGCTGAGGTGCGGCGGCTGGTCGACGTGCAGGTCGCGGCGCGTCACCGTGTGGTCGTCGCCGAGCGACCGCCAGGCGTCGGCGAAGGAGGCGGTGATCGCGCGCGACCGGCTGGTCGCCGTGTCGGCGGACGAATCGAGGTGCAGCAGGTTCGGCATGCGCCCACCGTAGCGGCGGCCCCCGACGTCCGGGCGCGAGGCCCGGGCAGCCGTCGTCGCGCCGCGCTCTCGGCACAGTGTCGGTGGTCCGGAGCAGGATGGTCCTCACGATGACCGACATCCTCGAGCGCTTCTCCCCCGCGACCCGCGAGTGGTTCCGTGGCGCGTTCGCTGCGCCCACGCTCGCTCAGCTGGGGGCGTGGCAGGCGATCAGCGAGGGCGACGACGCCCTCGTCATCGCCCCGACAGGCTCGGGCAAGACCCTCGCGTCGTTCCTCTGGTCGATCGACACGCTCGCGAGCGGGCCGCCCCCCGAGGTGAAGGAACACCGCACGCGGGTCCTCTACATCTCGCCGCTCAAGGCCCTCGGCGTCGACGTCGAGCGCAACCTGCGCTCGCCCCTCGTCGGCATCACCCAGACGGCCCGCCGGCTCGGCATCGACGCACCCGAGCTCACCGTGGGGGTGCGGTCGGGCGACACGTCCTCCGGCGACCGCCGCCTCCTGCAGCGCACCCCGCCCGACATCCTCATCACGACTCCCGAGTCGCTCTACCTGATGCTCACGTCGGCGGCGCGCGAGAACCTCAAGGGCGTGCACACGGTCATCGTCGACGAGGTGCACGCGGTCGCCGCCACGAAGCGCGGTGCCCACCTCGCCCTGTCGCTCGAGCGGCTCGACGCGCTGCTCGAGAAGCCCGCGCAGCGCGTCGGGCTGTCCGCGACGGTGCGCCCGCCGACCGAGGTGGCCCGGTTCCTCTCCGGCCGCAAGCCCGTCACGATCGTGAACCCGCGCTCGGAGAAGACCTTCGACCTGCGCGTCGTCGTGCCCGTCGACGACATGACCGAGCTGGGCACGGCCGCGCCGCTCGAGGGCTCCGCCGCGGGCAGTGCCCCCCAGGGCTCGATCTGGCCCCACGTCGAAGAGGGCATCGTCGACCTGATCCTCGACCACCGTTCGACGATCGTCTTCTCGAACTCGCGTCGGCTGGCCGAGCGGCTCACCGCGCGCCTCAACGACATCTACCTCGAGCGCACCGGCGCCGACGTCGAGACCCGGGCCGCCGCGCTGCAGGCCGCCGACGAGGCGCGGGGCGAGCTGGTGCCCGCCGGTGCCGTGCCCGAGGTCGCGGCCGGCGCCTCCGGCAGCTCCGACCCCTCGGACTCGTCCACCGTGGTCGATCCCTTCGCGCCGTCCGCACCGGCGAACCCGCCCCGCAACCCCATGGTGGGAGGCGGCGCACCTGCCCAGCTGATCGGCGGCAGCGGGCAGACCCAGGGCAGCGAGCCGCTGCTCGCGCGCGCGCACCACGGCTCCGTCTCGAAAGACCAACGAGCGATCATCGAGGACGACCTGAAGAGCGGACGCCTCCGCTGCGTCGTCGCGACCAGCTCGCTCGAGCTCGGCATCGACATGGGCGCGGTCGACCTCGTCGTCCAGGTCGAGTCGCCGCCGTCGGTCGCCAGCGGGCTGCAGCGCGTCGGGCGGGCAGGGCACCAGGTCGGCGAGATCAGCCGCGGCGTCATGTTCCCGAAGCACCGGGCCGACCTGATCCACTCGGCCGTCGCCGCCGAGCGGATGGTGGCGGGCCTGATCGAAGAGCTGCGCGTGCCGACGAACCCCCTCGACGTGCTCGCCCAGCAGACCGTCGCGGCCGTCGCCCTCGACGAGATCGACGCCGACGAGTGGTTCGAGACCGTGCGCCGCAGCGCGCCGTTCGCGACCCTGCCGCGCTCGGCCTACGACGCGACGCTCGACCTGCTGAGCGGCAAGTACCCCTCCGACGAGTTCGCCGAGCTGCGGCCCCGCATCGTCTGGGACCGCGTGCACGGCACGCTCACCGGTCGTCCCGGCGCCCAGCGGCTGGCGGTCACGAGCGGCGGCACCATCCCCGACCGCGGCCTGTTCGGCGTCTTCATGGTCGGCGAGAAGGCCGCCCGCGTCGGCGAGCTCGACGAGGAGATGGTCTACGAGTCCCGTGTCGGCGACGTCTTCGCCCTCGGCGCGACGAGCTGGCGCATCGAGGACATCACGCACGACCGCGTGCTCGTCTCCCCTGCCTACGGGCAGCCGGGTCGCGTCCCGTTCTGGAAGGGCGACGGGATCGGCCGTCCGGCCGAGCTGGGCCGCGCGATCGGGGGCTACATCCGCGAGCTCGCCAGCTCGTCGACGGACGACGCCACCCAGCGGGTCACGCAGGGCGGGCTCGACGAGCGCGCGGCCCGCAACCTGTTGGCCTTCGTCACGGAGCAGCGCGAGGCGACCGGGCACGTGCCGTCCGACACGACCCTCGTCGTCGAGCGCTTCCGCGACGAGCTCGGCGACTGGCGGCTCGTCCTCCACTCCCCCTACGGCATGCAGGTGCACGCGCCGTGGGCCCTCGCGATCTCGGCCCGCATCCGCGACCAGCTCGGCGTCGACGGCGGCGCGATGGCGGCCGACGACGGGATCGTCGTGCGCATCCCCGACACCGACGCCGAGCCTCCCGGGTCCGAGCTCTTCCGGTTCGAGGGCGACGACCTCGACGCGATCGTGACGGAGGAGGTGGGCGGCTCCGCCCTCTTCTCCTCCCGCTTCCGCGAGTGCGCGGCCCGCGCGCTGTTGCTGCCCCGGTACAACCCCGGCCGTCGCTCACCGCTCTGGCAGCAGCGCCAGCGGGCGTCACAGCTGCTCGACGTGGCGCGCAAGTACCCGCAGTTCCCGATCGTGCTCGAGGCCGTGCGCGAGGTCCTGCAAGACGTCTACGACCTGCCCGCGCTGATGAGCCTCACCCGCGAGCTGGAGACCCGCGCCGTGCGCGTCGTCGAGGTCGAGACCGAGGTGCCCTCGCCGTTCGCCCGGTCGCTGCTCTTCGGCTACGTCGCCGCGTTCATGTACGAGGGCGACTCCCCGCTGGCCGAGCGCCGTGCGGCCGCGCTCTCGCTCGACTCGACCCTGCTGCAGGAGCTGCTGGGCCGAGCAGAGCTCCGCGAGCTGCTCGACGCCGACGTCATCGACCAGCACGAGCTCGAGCTGCAGCGCCTCGCTCCCGATCGCCGCGCCCGCGACATCGAGGGCGTCGTCGACCTGCTGCGCCTGCTCGGGCCGCTGACCACCTCCGAGATCGTCGACCGGAGCTGGCTGGCGACGACCGCCGGCAGCGCGGCGACCAGCACGGTCGAGGGCGAGACCGAGACCGAGGGCGCAGAGGGCGCCGGTGCGGGCGCCCCGGCGAGCGACGCCGTGGCTGCCGAGTCTGCAGAGGCGGCCGAACGGCGCACCAAGCTCGAGGCGGCGCTCACCGACCTCGTCCGCTCGAACCGCGTGCTGCGCTTCACCCACGGCGGCACCGAGCGCTGGGCCGGCATCGAGGACGCGTCGCGACTGCGCGACGCCCTCGGCGTCGCCCTGCCGATCGGTGTGCCGACGGCCTTCGTCGAGCCGGTCGACGACCCGCTCGGCGACCTCGTCGGTCGCTTCGCGCGCACCCACGCCCCGTTCACGCCGCAGATGGTCGCGGACCGGCTCGGGCTCGGCACGGCCGTCGTGCTCGACACGCTGCGCAAGCTCGGGGTGCAGCGGCGCGTCGTCGAGGGCGAGTTCCGACCGCAGCAGCAGGGCAGCGAGTGGTGCGACTCCGAGGTGCTCAAGCGGCTCCGCAGCAGGTCGCTCGCGGCGCTGCGGCACGAGGTCGAGCCGGTCGCGCCCGACACGCTCGGCCGGTTCCTCCCGGCCTGGCAGCACGTCGCCACCGGCACCAAGGGCTCGGGGCTGCGCGGGCTCGACGGCGTGGTGCAGGTCGTCGACCAGCTCAGCGGGGTCGCGTTGCCTGCCTCCGCGTGGGAGACGCTGATCCTGCCCGCGCGCGTCACCGACTACGGCCCCGGCATGCTCGACGAGCTGACGGCGACCGGCGAGGTCATCTGGTCGGGCTCGGGCAGCCTGGCCGGGAACGACGGCTGGGTCAGCCTGCACCTCGCCGACGGTGCGCAGGTGACGCTGCCCGAGCCGCTCGGCGCCGACACCAACGAGCTGCAGCGCGAGGTGCTCGGCGCGCTGGCCGGCGGCGGGGCGTACTTCTTCCGGCAGCTCTCGGACGCCGTGGGCAGCACCGACGACGCGGCGCTCGTCACGGCCATCTGGGACCTCGTCTGGGCAGGGCAGATCACCAACGACACGTTCGCGCCGCTGCGCACCCAGGTGAGCGGCAAGGCGTCCCGTCCCCGCACGCCGACCCGGTCGCGGTCGTCGTACCGCAGCCGAGGGCGGGTGACGATGCCACGCCAGGCCGGGCCGCCGACGGTCGGCGGGCGCTGGTCGCTGTTGCCCCTGGCCGAGCCCGACGCCACCGTGCGCGCCGCGGCACAGGCCGAGATCCTGCTCGAGCGACACGGCGTCGTGACGCGCGGCGCCGTCATGAACGAGGGCGTCCGAGGCGGCTTCTCGACGGTCTACAAGGTGCTGAGCGGCTTCGAGGAGACGGGCCGGGCCCGCCGTGGCTACTTCGTCGAGGGCCTGGGCGCCGCCCAGTTCGCGACCGGGCCGACGGTCGACCGGCTGCGGTCGTTCGTCCGCGACGAGACCGACCGCCGCGACGACGACGCCCTCGCGTCGGCCGGGCGCGGGCGCGAGATCCCCGTCGTGACCCTGGCCGCGACCGACCCCGCGAACCCCTACGGAGCCGCCCTGCCCTGGCCCGGGCAGCCCGCCGCTGCCGAGGGCACCGACGGTGCCGTGGCCGCGGCGGCGGGGCTGACCCGTCCCGACGGAGCAGGCACTGCCCCGGACCGGCCGACCGCCGGCGCGGGCACCGGCACGACCACCGGCACCGGCACCGGCACCGGCACGTCGAAGAAGACCGGCCACCGTCCGGGACGCAAGGCCGGCTCGCTCGTCGTGCTCGTGGACGGACGCCTCACCGTCTACGTCGAGCGCGGCGGCAAGACCCTGCTCACCTTCGGCGAGCCCGACGACCGCGAGCTCGCGCTGGCCGCGGGCTCGCTCGCGTCGGTCGTGCGGACGAGGCTGGGCAAGCTCGCGGTCGACCGCGTCGACGGCGAGTTCGTCCTCGGCACCCGTCTCGGCGACGCCCTGCGCGACGCCGGCTTCGCCCCGACCCCGAGCGGGATCCGGCTGCGGTCGTAGACCGCGCCCGGCCGTCGCCGTGCCGGGGCCGACCACCCCAGTCGTCCCCCGGCGGCGGCGGCACACCGCATCACCACCACTACCAGCACCAGCACCAGCGCGCGAACATCATGCCCGCACCCGCACCTGCACCGCCACCCACACCCACACCCACAGCACCGCACTGCACCGCACCGCACCGCACCGCACCGACCAGGAGGAGCCCGCACCGTGCCCGAGGGAGACACCGTCTACCGCTCCGCCAAGAACCTCGACGCCGTGCTCCACGGCCAGGTGCTGACGGCGACCGACTTCCGCGTCCCGGCGTTCGCCACGGTCGACCTCAGCGGAGAGGTGGTCGACGACGTGATCGCCCGCGGCAAGCACCTCCTGCACCACATCGGCGACCACACCCTGCACACGCACCTCAAGATGGAGGGCTCGTGGCACGTGTACAAGCACGGCACGAAGTGGCGACGGCCCGCGTACCAGGCCCGGGTCGTGCTCGAGACGGAGGAGTGGGTCACCGTCGGCTTCGACCTCGGCATCGTCGAGCTCGTCGCCCGCGACCCGGAGGACTCGGTCACGGCGTACCTCGGCCCCGACCTGCTCGGCCCCGACTGGGACGCCGCGCTGGCCCTGAGCAACCTCGAGGCCGACCCCGGGCGCGAGGTCGGGCTCGCCCTGCTCGACCAGCGCGTGCTCGCCGGCCTCGGCAACGTCTACCGGGCCGAGGTCTGCTTCCTGCGCGGGGTGCTCCCGACCCGTCCGGTCGGCGAGGTCGAGAACCGCCCGAAGATGATCGACCTCGCGCACCGGCTCATCGTCGCGAACAAGGACAGGATCGAGCGCACCACCACGGGCAACCTGCGCGGCACCACCGACTGGGTCTACGGGCGGGCAGGCAAGCCGTGCCTCCGCTGCGGCACGAAGATCGTCCGGGGCGAGCTCGGCGAGTCGGAGCTCGAGCTGCGCGACACCTACTGGTGCCCCCACTGCCAGAGCTGACGCGCCTCCTCGCCGCCCAGCGACGGCGACGGCGTTCGTGACGAACCGTGACGCACCTGGGAACGACCCCGAGGAGGTGCCCCTACAGTCGCACGCACCCGGCCCGCACCCGACGCGCGGCCTCACCGAGGAGCACGCCATGACGACCGACATCGCCACGCAGGTCAGCACGTTCAACGAGGGCTTCACGGCCCAGATCGGCCCCGAGCTCAGCGCCGTCTTCGACGCCGAGCAGCGCGGCCTCCGCGAGGCCGGCGTCCCCGAGGACTCGATCGCCGTCGGCGACCAGGTCGTCGACGCCACGCTGCTCACCCCGGCGGGCGACGAGGTCTCCCTCGCCGAGACGATCGGCGAGTCGGCGGCGGTGCTCGTCTTCTACCGCGGCGCCTGGTGCCCGTACTGCAACCTGACGCTGAAGACCTACCAGGAGGAGCTGCTCCCGACCCTGCGCGAGCGCGGCGTCGCCCTGGTCGCCATCAGCCCCCAGACCCCCGAGGGCAGCGACCTCGCGACGACGAACGGCTCGCTCGAGTTCCCGGTGCTGTCCGACCCGGGCAACGTCCTCAGCCGCGCGCTCGGCATCGTGACCGAGCCCACCGCCGACGCGCGCGCGGCCCACACCCAGCTCGGCTTCGACGTCGCCGACAGCAACGCCGACGCGACGGGCGACATCCCGTTCCCGACCGTGCTCGTGGTCGACCGCGACGGCCGGGTCGTCTTCGCCGACGTGCACGTCGACTACACGACCCGCACCGAGGTCGCCGAGGTCGTCGCCGCCCTCGACCAGCTGAGCTGACCCGGGAGCGCCCGGACGCGGGTGCCCCCGGGGGCGAGCCGACGCGAAAGGGACAAGACGACGCGGGCCCCCGTCGTCTTGTCCCTTTCGCGTCGCTCCGCGCACGCGCCGACCGCAGCCCGCGCACCCTACGGGCGGGGCGCCTCCTGCAGCTCGGCCGCCTGCTCGCGCCCGACGCGCGAGTGCCGCCGTCCGTACGCGAAGTACACGACCACGCCGATCACGAGCCACACGGCGAACCGCGCCCAGGTCAGCGTCGTGAGGTTGAGCATCAGCCAGATGCAGAGCACCGCCGACAGGATCGGCAGGAACGGCACGAGCGGCACGCGGAACGCGCGCGGCAGGTCCGAGCGCGTGCGGCGCAGCACGATGACGCCGATGCTCACCAGGACGAACGCCGACAGGGTGCCGATGTTGATCATCTCCTCGAGCACGCCGACGTCGGTGAGCCCGGCGATGAGCGCGACGACGACGCCCGCGAGCACCTGCACGCGCACGGGCGTGCCGCGCTTGGCGGAGGTCTTCGAGAGGCCGCGGGGCAGCAGCCCGTCGCGGCTCATCGAGAAGACGATGCGGGCGAGGCCGAGCAGCAGCACCATGATCACGGTGGTGAGGCCGACGAGCGCCCCGACGGCGATGACCTTGGCGGCCCAGTCGACGCCGACGAGCTCGAACGCGGTGGCCAGGTTCGGCGTCTCGCTCGAGGCGAGGTCGCGGTACGAGACCATCCCGGTCAGCACCACGGCGACGAGCACGTAGAGCAGCGTGACGATGCCGAGGCCGAGGAAGATGCCGCGGGGCATGGTCTTCTGCGGGTCCTTGACCTCTTCCGCGCTGGTGGCGACGATGTCGAACCCGATGAAGGCGAAGAAGACCAGGGAGGCGCCGGCCAGCAGGCCGAAGACGCCGTACTGGGCCGGGGCGGCCCCGCTGAGGAACGAGAACAGCGACTGCGTCCAGGCGTCGGTCGAGCCCTCTCCGGTGCGCGGCTGCGACTCCGGGATGAACGGCGTGTAGTTCGACGCCTTGACGAAGAAGAAGCCGACGACGATCACGAACAGCACGATGCCGACCTTGATCACCGTGAAGACGCTGCCGACGCGCGAGCTCAGCTGGGTGCCGAGCACGAGCAGCACCGTGAAGACGGCGACGATGAGGAACGGCCCCCAGCTCAGCTGGACCGGCCCGAGCGCGATCGTGTCGGGCAGCGGCACGCCGAACTGCTCGAACACGGTGCTGAGGTAGATGCCCCAGTACTTCGCGAGGACGGCCGCGCCGGTGAGGGTCTCGAGGATGAGGTCCCACCCGATGATCCACGCGAGGAACTCGCCCATCGTCGCGTAGGTGAAGGTGTACGCGCTGCCGGCCACGGGGATGGTCGAGGCGAACTCGGCGTAGCACATGATGGCGAGGCCGCAGGTGACGGCCGCGAGGACGAACGAGATGATGACGCCGGGCCCGGCGAAGTTCGCGGCGGCGTTCGCGCCGACCGAGAAGATGCCCGCGCCGACGGCGACGGCGATCCCCATCAGGGTCAGGTCGGTGACGCCCAGCGAGCGCTTCAGCTTGCTCTCGCCCTCGAGGGAGTCCTGGATCGACGACTCGACGGACTTCGTGCGCATCAGGCCGCGGCGGGCGCTCGGGGGCGGGGTGGTCGCCATGGGTGGCTCCTCGGTGGGCGGACGCGGCCCCCGGCCGGGGGCGACGCGCCAGCATACTGCGGGCTGTGCACGCGCGCGAGGCGGCGTCGAGGAGGCGGACGTCGGCTCGACCACGACCGCCGCGTGACTGGACGGTCGGTCGCGGAGGGGCGGCGGCGGAGGCGCGGGCCGGCCCGGTCGCCCCGGTCCCGACCTAGCATGGAGCCGTGCGGGACGACGACGATCAGGCCTGGCGCCCGGCGGTTCCCGCCCGGGCGTCGGCCGTGTGGGAGCGGGCGTCGGCGCGGAGCGACGGCGGGCCCCGCGCCGCTGAGGTCGACGACGCGGGCGACCTCGCCCCCGCAGCGCCGGACCCGGCCGTGTCGACGGCCGGCCCCCTCCGCCCTCCCGGTCGCGCCTCCTCGGCCCTGACCGGCGTCGCGCGTGCCGCGGCCGCTCGCTGGCGACGGCTGACCCCGACGCGGCGGGTGGCGGTCCTGCTCGGCGCGACCGCCCTCGTCGCCGCCCTGGTGGCGGTCGGGGGCGTCGCGGCGGGGCCCGAGTACGCCCCCGTGGCCAGGGCCTCCCTCGAGGTCGACGACCTCCGCACGGCCCCGACGACGACGGCGTGGAGCGCCGACCTGCGATCGGCCCTCGCGCCCGGCGCGGAGGCGGACTGCGTCGGCTTCGACGGCAGCACGCGGCTCGGCGACGACGACGTGCTCGTCACGACGTCGGCGCAGGGGTACGTGCCCGACTCCGGCTGCGAGGACGCTCCCGGCAGGCTGGCCCGCCTCGACGCGCGCACGGGCGAGGTGCTCTGGGTCGCCGACGTCGCCGAGGCGGTCGGCGTCGACGCGATCGGGCTCCAGGCGAGCGTCGACCCGGCGACCGGGGACGCCCTGGTCGCGGTGCAGTCGATCGTCGGCTCGGGCCTCGCCCGGATCGACACGGAGACCGGGGAGGTGCGGGAGGTGCTGCGCGGACCGCCGGACGACGGCGCGACGGGCCAGGTGGACGAGTCGGACGGATCGGACGGGTCGGCCACGGGCGGCGCCGACGACGGCAGCGACCCCGGCTACGACCCCGAGGGCTCGGGCCCGTCCACCGGCACCGGCACCGGCACCGGCACCGGCAGCAGCACCGGCACCGTCCTCCAGGTGGAGGGCCTCAGCACGACGGCCGTCGTCGTCTCCGAGCAGCCCGTCGAGCGCTTCTCGGACGGAGGGGCCGCCGTCTCCCAGGGCGGCCGCTCGCTCTACCGCCTCTACCGGGCGGACGACCTGTCGGCGCCGACCTGGACGGGGAGCGCCGGCGCCGGGCTCAGCGTGCGCCTGGTCGGCGACCTGCTGGTCATCGACGTGGGCGACGAACCCCTCGTCGTCGACGCGCGTGACGGCGCGGTCGAGCCGCTGCCGGGCGGCCTGCGCAACGTCGAGTCGTGGGCCGCGTCGCTCGACGGGGTCGTGCTCAGCGGGCGAGCCGGGGGCGAGCCGACGATGGTGTCGCTCGACTCCGACGGCGCGCTCCGCTGGTCGGCCCGCCTCCCGTCGACGAGCTACCCGTCCGTGACCGACTCGTGCATCTCGGTCACCGTCCCCGGCGGCGAGGTCACCTGCCTCGACCCCCGCACCGGCGACGAGCTCTGGAGCCGCACGCTCCAGGCCCCGGGCCGCGGCGGCGACGGCGACGGGGGTCCTGGCAGCGGCGAGGCCGAGCAGGTGCAGGCGTACTTCGGCACGGCGACCGACGACGTGCTGGCGGCCGTCGTCGACGCGGACGAGCAGGGCGACCCGAGCGGTCTGGACCGAGGCAAGGAGGTGCACGCCCTGGCCGCGCTCTCCGGCGACGAGCGGTGGGTGACGGAGCTGCCGGTCGCCTCCTACGTCATCGCCACCTCGCGGACGACCGGCTACGCGGCGACGTTCTTCCCGAGCGGCCGCGACACCCCCACCCTGATCGCGTTCGACCTGTCCGACGGCCGCACCCTGTGGACGATCGAGCTCTCGTCGGGCTCGTTCACGTCGGCGTTCTGGGGGCCGACGCTCGTCCGCGTCGACCCCGACGGGGTCGTGCACGGGCTGACGACGGGCGTCGAGCTCGCCGGCTGAGGGTGGTCGCGGCTCAGCAGCACCTCGACGCGGCGTCACGTGCCGGGCTGGCCCGTTCCGGACACGATGACGCGATCCAGCGCGTCACCATGTCCGGAACGCGTCGCCGCAGGCACGGGTCGGTTCCCGCGGACGAGCAGCGGACCGCGCCCGTCAGTTCCCGCGGACGAGCAGCGGGAAGACGAAGACCGCGAAGAGGAAGAAGGCCGCGGTCACGGCGAAGATCACGTAGGTGCCGCGCCCGACCGGGTCCTGGCCGGCGGCCTGGCGGCGGCGCATGACCCGGCGGCGGTACAGGACCTGCATCACGATGAGGACGACCGCCGCGACGGCGAGGATCGAGATGACCAGGGCTTCGATGAGGGAGTCCTTCGGGCTGGGGCGGCGGTGATCGGGCGGGACCAGCTTAAGGGCGGGCGGTTCCGGGCGAGCCGAGAGAGATCCGTCGCCGGACGACCGCGGCTCCGGCCTCCGCAGGGCCGCACGGTGCGGATCACTCTCAATTGTGAGAGTGATCGGCAGGAGGGGGCAGCAAGGGCAGGAGGAGCGGCGGCCGTACCATCGGCGGAGGCGCGCGAGAGGGGACGAGCACCGTGACGGACCACGAGGACACGCGCCCCTTGGGCGACGCGCGGGACGACGAACGCGGAGCGGACGGCGAAGCCCGGGCCCGCGCTGCGCGGCCGGGCGGACGAGGAGGCGGCCTGCGCGCTCGCTGGCAGCGCGCCTCCTCCGGTCGTCGGGCGGGCACGGCCGCCGCGGCGGGCCTCGTCGCGGCAGCCCTCGTCGTCGCCGGGGGGCTCGCCGCTCAGCCCGAGTACCCGGAGGGCGATCCGGCGGACGGGGTCGTCGTCGACGAGCTGCGGAGCGCTCCGGTGGCCGAGGGCTGGCGGATCGACCCTGCAGACCTCGGGGCGACCGACGTGCAGCCCGGCTGCCTCGACCTGCGCGTGCTGGCCCGGGCGGGCGACGACGTGCTCGTCCTGACGACCACGCAGCTCGGCACGGCAACGACGGGCTGCTTCGACCGCGCCGCCCGAGGCGACCGCCTCGCCCGGGTCGACCCGCGCACGGGAGACGTGCGGTGGAGCACGGCGACCTCTGACGTGAGCGACGTCGTCTCCCCCGGGCAGCTCGGCGCCTGGGTCGACGACGACGCGTCGACGGCCGTCGTCGCCAACGGGACGGCCGGACTCGGCTCCGCGAGCTCGACGGTCGCGCGCCTCGACCTCGCGACGGGCCTCGTGCTCGAGCGGTACACGTCGCCGGAGGGCCCGCTCGTCGTGGTGGAGGTCGACGACCGGTGGGTGCTCACGCAGACGCAGGTCGGCGGCGGGGGCGACCGCGGCCAGGGCTTCGTCGACGGACCGGCCCGGACGCTGACGACGGTCCTGGCACGGGAGGACGTGGGACGCGCGGTCTGGCAGACCGCCCTCGGGGTCGACGGGCACGCGGACCTCGTCGGGGGCGGGGTGCTCGTCGTGGCCGACGGCGCAGGGTCGCTCGTCGATCCGGAGACGGGCGCGGCGGCCGTGTGGGGCGAGCCCTGGCGGAGCGACTCGGCGACCACGGTCGACGGGGACGTCGTGTTCGTCGACCTGCTGACGGACGGCACGACGACGACGTCCCCCCAGCGGGTCGCGCACCGGCTCGACGGGCGGGAGACGTGGCGGCGCGACTCCGGGCGGGACGAGGCCCCCGTGCTCTCGGGCGACTGCGTCCTCTTCTCGGAGGGCGCCTCCCTGACCTGCGTCGACCGGGACACCGGCGACGAGCGCTGGACGGTCAGCGGCGACCCCCATCCCGACGGCGTGCCCGCACCGGCGCCCCTCGCGCTCGAGCCCGCGGCGGGGCAACGCGGCGGGGACGTGCTCGCGCGGGCGGCCACCTCCCGAGGGGACGACGGCTCAGCAGGCTCGTCAGGTTCGTCGGGTTCGTCGGGCCGTGAGCAGGCCCTGCTCGTGCTCGACGCCGACACGGGAGCCGAGCGCACCCGGATCTGGGCGCCCGTCGACGCGGCGCCCCTCGCGATGTCGCGCACCGTGCTCGCCGTGACGACCGGGCCTCGCGTGGGCCTGGACGGCGGCGTCCTCGCCGGCGCGGTGGCGGCGTACGACCTCGCCGACGGCCGCGCGCTGTGGCAGCTCACGCCCGGCGAGGGCGACGCCACCGGCATGCGCGACCTGCAGTTCTGGGGCGGCACCCTCGTCGCGGTCGGCGACGACGGCGTCGTCACGCAGCTCGTCGACGACACGCGCGTCGTCGGCTGACGCCGTCCCGGACGCGAGGAACCGCGTTCCGCACCATGGACCGCGAGAAAACGCGGTTCATGGTGCGGAACGCGGTTCGAGGCGGGCGCAGCCGCAGCCACAGCCACACCCGCGGGCGCACCCGCAGCCGCAGCCGCGCGCAGCTAGCCGCGCGCCTGCGCCGCCAGGATCCAGGCCATGGCGTACGACCGCGAGTTGCCGTCGTCGATCCCCGTGTCGGGCAGCGCGGCGAGCGTCGTGAGCGCCGACGCGGCCGCGTCCTTCCCGGCCAGGGCCGAGTACATCAGGACGTAGTCGGCGAGCGGCCCGTCGAAGCCGTCCGGGGCTGCCTCCGCGACGAACGCGTCGACCTGCTCCGCGCCTCCTGCGGCCTCGGCGGTCAGGTAGTCGACCGACGTCGGGCTCAGCGGGATCAGCTGGATGCCCGCGATGGCCGACGGCTCGGCCGAGAACCAGGTCGCCCAGTCCCGCTTGCCGCCCCAGTTGAGCGACACGACCGTGTGGTCGAAGGTCGTCGTGCCGGCCGCGCCCTGGAACACGGGGTCGCTGAGGTCGGGCGCCACGAAGTAGGCGAGGGCCGCCTGGGACTCGGCGCTGAGCATCCAGCTCGCCTCGCCGCCGAGGGCCTCGTCGCCGGTGGCCGATGCCCAGAGCGACAGGCCCGCGTAGGCGCCCACCGCCTCCGACGACGACTCCTGGTTGTTGCCGTCGGCGAACGGCGAGTAGCCGCTGGCCCAGCTGTGCGACCAGAACGGGTCGAACGCGCGGCGGTCGGGGAACGAGCCGTTCTGCGAGCCCGACGCGATGTCGGCGGCGAGGAGGTCCATCACCGGCTGCCAGCCCTGGGCCAGCGAGGGGTCGTCCGCGGCCATGACGCCGGCCGCGTAGAGGAAGTAGCCGTAGTGGAAGTAGTGGTCGTTGAACTCGTCCGAGCCGAACGACGCCGCCTTGCCGACGACGCCCTTCACCGCGGGGTCGTAGACGAAGCACTCCTGGTCGCGCGACTCGCAGCCGTCGGGCTCGGTCCAGAGGTCGAGCTGGTCGACGATGCGCTTCTTGAGGTCGGCCGCCACCTCCTGGTCGTCGAGCTGCACGGCGAGCTGGTAGAGCATCGACGCCCGGTAGAGCGCCTTGCCGCCGTAGTACGTGTCGGCCGCGAAGGTCGGCGTCAGGCTGACGTCGATCTCGAGCTGGTCGCGCACGGAGGCGCGCTCGGCGTCGCTCAGCCCGCTCAGGTCGAGCGCCGCCGAGGCCGTCGTGGTGGGCGCCCCGAACGACAGGCCGGTGCCGATCGAGAGGGGCACCGTCCCGTAGACGGTCGGGTACGTGAGGCCGGTGTCGGTGCCGCCGGCCGCCGGGCCGGAGTCGCCCTGGTGCGGCGCCGCGACGACGAGGGCGTCGCCGCCCGCCGCCGTCACGTAGCCGAGCTCGGTGGTCTGCTGCTGCTGGTCGCCGCTGCCGCTCGTGCCGTACGAGGTGGTGACGCCGGTCAGCGGCGAGGCCGCCGCGTCGAGCACCTGCGTGGTCTGGTCGGAGGAGGCGCCGGCCGGGACCGAGACGAGCACGACCGAGCCCCCCTCGTCCAGCGCGACGGAGGAGGCGTCGGCGTCGAGGGTGCCGCCGGTGACGACGACCCCCCAGGTGGCGTCGCCGACCTCGACCGTCGCGCGGCCGTCGCCGGCCGCCTCGAAGGTGCCGTCGCCGAGCACGGAGAGCGCGTCGGTCTGCGCCGTCGCCGCGGTGTACGACACCGTGGGCGAGCCCTCGGCGATCGTCGTGTGGCCGAGCACGGTGTCGCCGTCGCGGTGCTCCAGGGTGACCGACACGTCGTCGTAGCCGCTCACGACGAAGTCGGACGAGCCGAGGTCGACCGAGACGTCGGTCAGCGCGGGGCCGACGATCGCGGTGGCGGACGGCACCGGGGCGGGCTGGCCGGCGGCGAAGCCGTCGTCGGTCAGCTGGAACGAGATCGGGAACGGGAAGACCGGCATCGGCTCGTCGCCGAAGACCAGTCCCGAGAACCAGCGGTTGGTCGGCGGCAGGACGCCGTCGGCGAGCCGCATGGTCGGGACGTCGGCGACCGACTCCTCGGGCAGGGCGGCCACGAGCGGGTCGACCTGCGAGGCGGGCAGCACGTCGCCGGCCGCGGTGGTGCGGCCCGCGGTGATGCCGCCGTCGGGGCCGGCCGAGCCGTCGTCGCTCGTGCAGCCGGCGAGCACGAGGCTGCCGGCGGTCACGAGCGCCAGGGCCGCGACGAGGCGACCGGCCGGGCTGCGACCGGCCGGGCGGCGGCCTGCGGGGCCGTTCCCTGCGGGGCGGGGGGTGCCGAGGAGGCGCGGCGCGCGTCGGGTGTCGACCCGCGCCTCCTCGGCGTGACGGGTGGTCGCGGCGTCGGTCGAGGGTCCCGAACGACCCAGCCCACGACGACGACCCGTCGTCTCTTCTCCTGCGTCAGCGATGATCAGACCCCGATCTGACGCAGGAAGTCGGTGAGGGAGTCGACGGGGCCGGCGAGCACCCCGTCGTCCCGGAGGTGCAGCTTCGCCTCGACGGGCGTGCCCGGCGTGACGAGCCCGTTGTAGGCGCCCTCGACGAGCTGGTCGCTCGAGACCTGCAGCGTCGTCTCGGCGTCGCCGTCCTTGGTCTCGACGTTCACGACGCCGACCTTGCCCGTGATGGTGGTCTGGTTCGGCAGCATGAGGTCGACCTCGGCGCCGGACTCGATCCGCTCGTAGTCACGCGGCGTCAGCACGAAGTCGGCGGCGACGAAGAGGGTGTCCTCCTTGTCGATGGTGCCGAGCGAGCCGCCGGCCTGGACGAAGCTGCCCTCCTTGAGCAGCACGTCGGCGACGGTGCCGTCGACGGCGGCCTTCAGGGTGAGGGTGCCGTCGGGGGCCACCGAGTAGGTCGCGGTGTCGTAGGTCACCAGGCCGCGCGAGATGTCCTGCAGCAGCGAGAGGCTCTGCACCTCGAAGAGCGTGTCGCCCTCCTTCACCTCGTCGCCGTTCTCGACGTACGAACGGGTGATGGTGCCGCTGTAGTCGGTGCCGACCGAGTACTCCTGGGCGGCGATCTCGGCGCTCGTGCTGTTCACCTGCTGCTGGCGCTGCGTGAAGATCATCGTGAAGGCGGCGACCAGCACGAGCACGACGAGCATGCCGGCGGTCATCTTGAGGCGGTTCATCCAGGTCATGACGTGACCCTCTCCTGCTGGTCGGCGCGGGCGCCGGAGTCGTCGGCGCTGGCGCCGTTGTCGGGGGCGGCGCCGTGGTCGGGGGCGGCGTCGGAGGCGCGGCGGCCGCTGGGCCGGTCGGCCCGGCGTGCTGCGCCGACGAGAGAGTCGGGGTCGTGCTCGGCGGCGTGCGCCAGCGCCTCCCTCTCGTGGGCGTGGGCGAAGGCGCGGGACGCCGCGAGCTCGGCCTGGCGGGCCTGGTCGCGAGCCGTCTGCTCCGGGTCGTCGGAGGGCGTGCGGTCGGCGAGGCGGTGCGCGGTCGCGAGGTCCGCCTCCTTCGCCGCTGCCTGCTCGGCCTCGTCGGCCTGCTGCAGGGCGAGGATCTCCTCGCCGGTGCGCGGTGCGGGCCGCGAGACCTGCGTGCGACGCGACGCGGGCGCCGAGCCGGGAGGCGCGGTGAGCACCACGGGGGCGTCGGTCACCTCGCCGCGCTGCTCGGCCTTCGCGAAGCGCTTGAGCGTGCGGCCCTCGCGCCAGGCGGCGACGAGGAACGCAGACAGGATGAAGGTGTTGAGCAGGTTCCACACGGTCGCCAGCGTCAGCACGCCGTTGTCGGCGTCACGGACGAGCGCGACGCACGAGGTCAGCGTGAGGAACAGCCAGAACAGCACCTGCGGGATGATGAAGTTGAACGGCGACGACACCTTGCCCTTCCGGCCGGTGACGCTCCACGCCTCGTCCTTGCCGCTGATGACGTTCCACAGGGCCTTGACGTAGATCGGGAACGACACGGTGGCGAGCATCAGCACCTCCCAGCGGAACGAGCCGAGCGTGTAGAACGCCAGCACGATCTGCATCAGGTAGAAGCCGGCGTAGAAGAGGAACCACTGCAGCACCGAGATGTGCAGGTTCATCGGGCGGAGGTCGAAGAAGATCTCCATCGGCGGCACCATGAGCAGCAGCAGCGGGGCGATGCCGGTCAGGTAGTTCGTCGCGGTGACGAAGTACTGGAGGCGCTGGTCCATCGTCAGGGTGCGGCGCGGGCTGAGCGGGTTGTGGCGGAACAGGATCTCGAACCCGCCGGTCGCCCAGCGCAGCTGCTGCTTGCTGTACGCCTCGATGGTCTCGGGGGCGTCGCCGACGGCGAGCGTCATGGGGATGTAGATCGACTTCCAGCCGGCCTCGTGCAGGTGCAGGCTCGTCCAGACGTCCTCCGACTTCGAGTCGGTGTCGATGCCGCCGATCTCGTCGATCGCGCTGCGGCGGAAGATGACGTTCGTGCCGACGCAGAAGGCCGCGTTGAAGCGGTTGCGGCCCGGCTGGATGAAGCGGTAGAAGACGGTCTGCATGTAGCCCGCGCCGCGGCTGACGAGGCTCGTCAGGTTGCCGTAGGTCTGAGGGGTCTGCACGAAGGCGACCTTCTCGTCGACGAAGAACGGCACCGTCTCGAACAGGAAGTCCGTCTTCGGCACGAAGTCGGCGTCGAAGATGGCGAAGTAGTCGCCCTTCGCGATGGCCAGCGCGTGGTTCACGTTGCCGGCCTTCGCGCCGTTGCTGCTGAGGCGGCGGATGTAGCGCGCGCCGAGCTGCGCGGCGAGGTCGCGGACCTCGTCGCTGCGGCCGTCGTCGAGCACCCAGGTGCGGTGCTCGCCCTTGAGGGCCAGCGCGGCCTGGACGGTCGTCGCGATCTTGGCGAGCTCCTCGCCGTAGACCGTGATGAACACGTCGGCGACGATCTTCTCGCCGGCGATGCGCATCGGCCAGAGGTGCGGCGTGCCGCGGAGGCCCAGGCGGTCGATCTCGTCCTCGTCGTACAGGGTGTCCTGCGTCGCGTGGAAGTCGAAGTCGCGGGGGTCCTGGCCGCCCGAGAGGATCGTCCACATGGCGAAGAGCGTCTGCACGACGAGGATCGCCTCGGCGACGATGATCATCGCGTAGGGCAGGATGTCGCCGCGGTTGCTCGGGTTCAGCAGGAACTGCGCGTAGAGCAGGATGCCGAGCGTCGCGATCAGCACGAGCAGCACCATGACCGGGCTGTGCGCCCTGCCGCCCTCGGGGCGGGCCGCCACGCTGACGTGGTCGGCCCGCGGCCGAGGAGCGGGCACCGGCTCGCGACGCTGGCCGACGGGTCCGGAGGGTGCTAGGTGCCTCTGGTCGACGGTCGTCGCGGTGTCGGGACGCTCGTCGAGGACGAGGGTGCCGGTGCTGGTGGTGCCGGGTGCGGTGGTGCCGGGTGTGGTTGCGGTGGTGCCGGCCGCGAGGCGGTCGGCGGTGGACGACGTGGTGGCCGACCCCGTTTCCGGGGACAGCGGAGCGTCGCGCATGGTTCGGGACATGCGAGTACTTCTCTCCTGGTTCGGGACTGCGGAGATCCCGGACGGCAGAGAGGAGCCGTTGTCGCCTGCAGACGTCCGGGGAGGGCGTCGGCAGCTGTGGCGACGGGTGCGTGCAGTCGACGGCCTGGGTGTGAGCCGGCGACGGCGGTGAGCGGAGGAGGGTGCCTCCGCGGCTCGTCCTCTCGGACGGGCCTGTCGGGTGCGCCCGGTGGGTCGCCGGGCGGCGGTGGTGCTGATGGAGCGGTCGTCGTGTGGGCCTTTCGGGGGACCTCGCGGCGACTGATCAGAACAGTACAGGCTGGTCTGGAACGGGGTTGTCACCCGTTCGGGGGGTCGTACCCCTCCTGTGGGGCACACGCCCTCCGGGACCCGCGCCGTTGCTGGCCTCATACCCGGCGGTATCGCCCGTCGTGTCACCCGGGCGAGGGACAGACTCACCCGGGGTGCCCGCTCTCACCCGTCGAGCGGCCCGCCCGGAGACGCGGAACCGTGCAGAGGATGCACGTCCCGCAGGCGGGTTCCGTGCAGAGGGTGCACGTCCCGAGGGAGGCGGGCCGGCTCAGGCGCCGACGTCGCGGACCCAGCGCGCCAGGAACTCCGCCCCGGCCTCGTCGTGGATCAGCCCCGTCGCGCTCGTGAGCACCGGGTACTCGGTGGCCGGCACGCCGTCGGCGGGCCGGACGTCGACGTGCGCGACGTCGTGGCCGTTCTCGTGCAGCCAGTCGGCCATGGCGTAGTCGCTGCGCGAGTCGCCGACGGTGCGCCACGCGAGGGGCAGCTCGCCGTCCTCGGCGAGCAGCTCGAGGGCGCGCTCGGCGCCGAGGTCCTTGCCGAGGCGGACCGACTCGATGTCCGTGGAGATGATGGTCGGGTCGACGCGCCACTGCACCTCGCCGCGGGCGTCGCGACGCTCGTCGTCGAGTCGTCGGACCCCCGCGCCTCGCCGGACCAGCGCCTCCATCGCCTTCTCGTCGAACTCGCGCTGGCGGGCCAGGTAGGTGGCCGACTCGACCGTCGTGAGCTGCTCGATCGAGACCATGGCGCGCTTGGTGTGGTCGAAGAAGACCAGGTCGGCGAACTCGGCCGTGACGAGCTCGTCCATCTCGGCGGCGAAGTCGGCGGGCATCGCCAGGGCGGAGTCGACCTGCACCTCGCTCATGCCGCCGGGGCCGTGCTCGGGCCCGATCGAGAACCACGACGCGCCCTTCTCGCAGATGCCGTGCACCCTCGCCCCGGCGGGCAGGCCCGCCGCGATCATCGGGCCGACGACCTCGTCGCGGATGAACGCGTCCGACCGGCCGGTGTTGAAGACGACCGGGATGCCCGCCGCGGCGAGCGCGACGAGGTCTCGCGTGATCTGCGGCAGGGCGATGCTGCGGCTGACCGGGCTGGCGATCGGCCCGTCGACGTCGAGGAGGAGGCCGAGGGGCGGGGGCGTCGAGGAGGCGGTGGACGAGGAGGCGGTGGTCACCGCCCCATCCTCGCAGTCGCGGCCCCCGTCGGCGCCTCGACCGCGCGGAGGACCCGCCCGTCCGCACCAGGTGGGAGGATGGGAGATCCAGACCCCGAAGGAGATCTCCGTGCCGCAGCTGCCCGCACCCGTGATCGCGGCACTCGAGGCCTTCGCCGCGCCCGACGCCCGCGACACCGTCCAGAGCCTGGCCCACGAGGCCGCCGAGGGCGTCGACACCCCCCGCGAGCGCCTCGACGCCCTGCTCGAGTCGGTCGAGTGGGTCGACATGGGCGTCGTGCACCCCATGGCACCCGAGCTGCGCGACCCCGAGGGCGTGCGCCGGCTGCTCTCGGCGATGGGTGCCGACGGGCGCTGCGCCGTGCTCTCGGCCGGTGGCTCGGAGGACGACCGCGACCTCGGCGGCGCCCTCGACCAGGTGCTGCAGCAGCAGTCCGGCGGGGCGCTCGTGGTCTGCCGACCGGGGCCCCTCGCGTTCCTGGTGACCGCCTCCGGCGAGCGCTGGCTGCTCAGCGACCGCGAGCTGCCGCAGCTCACGGGGCCGCTGCCGATCATCCGCGACTGACGCCGCGACGCGTCAGACTGGGGCGATGAGCACCGACGCGTCCCGCCCCACCGCCCTCGTCACCGGAGCCACCCGCGGCATCGGCCTCGCCGTCGCCCGCGACCTGTCGCGAACGCACCACGTCGTCGTGCACGGCCGGGACGAGGAGGCGCTGGTCGCCCTCGCCGACTCGCTCCCCTCGGCCACGCCCTGGGTCGCGGACCTCGCGGGGTCGCCCTTCGAGGCACCCGCGCTCGACCGCCTCGACGTCGTCGTGCACGCCGCGGGGGTGATCGGCGGCGGGACCGTCGAGGGCACGAGCCGCGACGACTGGCGCCGCGTCTTCGAGGTCAACGTCTTCGCCGTCTCCGAGCTGACCCGGCAGCTGCTGCCGGCGCTGCGCGCGGCCCAGGGCACGGTCGTCGCGATCAACAGCGGATCGGGCTTCGCCGCCGGTCCCGGCGGCAGCACCTACGCGGCGAGCAAGTTCGCGTTGCGGGCCCTCACCGACTCGCTGCGCGAGGAGGAGCGTCGGCACGGCGTCCGCGTCAGCTCGGTCCATCCCGGCCGCGTCGACACCGACATGCAGCACGAGCTGGTCGAGAGCGAGGGAGGCCTCTACGACGTGTCGCTCTACCTCGAGCCGCAGTCGGTGGCCGACGCCGTCCGCCTCGTCGTGGACCTGCCCCACGGCGCGACGGCCGAGGTGGTGTCGGTGCGCCCGACCCGTCGCGCCTGACGCCGGTCGACCCCGTCGGGCCTGACCGACCGACGAACGCGTCGGTGCGCCGTGAGGGTCGGGGCGGTCAGGTCGTCGGGAGGGCAGGCCACTCCGGCAGCTGCGTCTGACGGACGGTCGCCTCCTCGAGCAGGTGGCCCGGCAGCTCGCCCTCGTAGACCGCGGCGTCGATCTTGACCAGCTGCAGCCCCTCCGCGAGGTCGGCGTCGTGGTCGGTGTACGTGCCGCTGAGCTGCAGGCCCGTGGCGGTCGGGTACTGGTCGGTGACGCGGTAGCCGAGGCCGTTCCAGCGGGTGCGGATGTCGAGCTCGAAGTACTCCTGCGCGTCGGCGACGTCGATGGTGCGCGACCAGACCATCGGGGTGGTCGGCGTCCAGCCGTCGGCCTCGGCCTGCTCGTCCTGGCGCACGGCGATCACCCGCGTGCCGCCGTCGATCAGGTCGGCGATGCGGACCTCGCCGTCGTCCATCCGGGCCAGGCCGCCGACGAAGCGGCTGACGAGGCGCGGCTGGCGCTCACGCATCGCCTCGATGTCGTCCGCGTAGATCCAGCCCCAGGCGGCGGAGTGGAAGTACGCGAGGTAGGTGCTCGTGCCGTCGGCGGCGATGCGGTGCAGCTCGGCGCCGGCCGGCACGCGGCGGTGCGGGAGCCACGAGAGCGGGATGACGTGGTCGGGGTCGGCGACGAAGCCGTCCCCGCGGAACGGCGGCCGGTCGAGGAACGGCCCGCCGGTGACGTTCTGCGTGGCGCGGTCGGGACCGCCCGTGGCCTTCTCGAGGAGCAGGTTCGCCGTGCCCTCGAACCGCAGCACGTCGATGTGGGGCATGTCGGGCGAGAACGGCGTCGCCGGGAAGTCGAGGCCGTGCGCCGTGATCAGCTCACGCGGCGTGCGCGCGTGGCCGACGGCGCCCCAGGGCACGACGAAGCCGGCCACCCGATCGTGGTCGTGGTCGTGGTAAGCCGCGCTCAGCTGCGGCGTGACGGCTTTCTGCAGGATCATCTGCGCCCCTCCGAGGTCGTGCGGCGACGGCACTGGTCCACCGGTCGCCCGGACCAGGATGGCACAGGAGGCGCGGGCCGCGGGGGCGCCTCCCCCGCCCGGATGAGGCCGTCGTCCTGCGCCACGGGCCCCTAGCCGATCGCTTCGGTGCGGACGTCCTCGAGGTGGTCCTGCCGCACACGGGCGACCCAACCAGCGCCTCCTGCGGGCTCCGGCTCGACGAGGTACCCGTCGGACAGCAAGACGGCCTCGGGGACGGCCCCGCCCCCCGCACCTCGAGCACGTCGCGCGACGTGAACGGGTCCCATGGCCGGGCGAGCTCCACCGACATGCCCGCGACGGTGGCCGCGCTGCGGACGCGCACACGGTCCTCGACCTCGTCGTCGGGCACGGTCCGGGCGCCGACCACGGCGGCCTCCGTGGCGGTCCAGCCCACGTACGCCGGTCCGTCTCCGCGCAGCAGGGGGCCGACAGTGCGCGCCCGTCCGTCCAGACGCCCTGACGTCCGCGCTGCGGCCCAGCACTCGTCCCCCGTCACGGCGAGCACCTCGATCTCGTCTCCCGCCAACTGTGCCGTGCCGTGCCGCCAGCGACGTCTCTCGGCCCCGTCGACCGCAACGGGCTCGCCGCTCCCTGACTGGAAGACACCGCGCATCTGGTCACCGGACGAGGGGACGGCCTCCAGGGAGGACAGCCGTCGGGCACTGCCGTCGGAGAAGGCCGAGGCTCCCATCTCAGCTGCGTTCGTGGCCGAGGGCACGAGCGTGTCCACGGTGGACCTCAAACCGGCCACCAGGTCGAGATCGTCGACGGCCAGCTCGAAGCTCCCGTCGTCCTCGACCCGCTCGACGCCGAACGGCACAGCCCCTCCACGACTCACACGTCCAGCCAGCAGCCACCGGGTGGTGGTCCCTTGCAGCACCACCACTCGATGACCGGACGACCAGGCGGTCGTCATCGTCGACGTGATGGTGGACGTCTCGACGGGCAAGCCCACGACCACGCCGCTCCGCTCGTCCGGGATGGTGACGGTGCCGTCGACGACGGACCCGACCCAGGTGCCACGAGACCTGGCCACCACCTCGCCGTCCACGACGGCGGCGACGCCGGACGGGGCCGGGACCGCCGTCTGTGCTCGCTCCCGAGACGAAGCCACGTGACCACCCCTTCCCGTCGAGACCATCATGGCTCGAACACCCCCGTCGCGCGCTAGGGGGGACCGAGGCCCTAGCCGATCACCTCGGTGCGCACGTCGACGAGGTCGTCGACGAGCACCTGAGCCGTCCACCCGCGCTCGTCGGCCACCGGCTCGATCAGCCGGCCTGTCTCGGTCGTCCAGGCACCGGGTACGGGCCCGTCGCCTCTCACGACCGTCGACCGGCGAGACGCCATCGATGCCCACGGCGCGTCGAGGACGACAGGCCGTCCCGCCAAGAGCCCTGATGTCCGCAGAACTCGACACGATCGGGTCTCGGGCTCGGCCGAGAGCACCGCCGTCCCTGCGGAGGGGGTCACGAACGAGTACGGCTCGTCCAGGACGGGAACAGGCGTGGTGAGGTCGGTCAGACCCCAGGGCGCGTCGACGGGCAACGCCGTGTCCGGTCGCTGCGGAAGATCGGTGAGGTGCAGTTCGTGTCCGAGAGCCCGACCGTACCTGCCCTGCAGCAGGAAGGGCGGCACGGGGTCCTGCCAGGCGCGCTCCGACGCGAAGAGGACCTCGACCCGAGCGGAATCGCACCACCACCCTCGGAGCGGCCGGGGCCAGCAGTCGGTCGAGATCTCGATCCGCCTCGCGCCCCTCCGGGCATCTCGAGGAGCCCTGTCGCCCACGACCCACGATCTGCCGTCCCGCTCGGCCCAGACCACGACCGGCAGCCCGTCGAGCAGGCCGCCCTTCTGCATCCACCCCAGCCGATCGCCCGACCCGACGACCACCTCGTCGCCGCATTCCCCCTCGAACGCGATCGAGGTGCCGTCGCCGACCGTCCGGCTCCCGTGCGGCTCGAAGCTCCGCAGCCTCCTCACTTCAGCACCTCGATGCACGAAGCCACCAGCGACGTGCGTGGTCCCGGCCAGGACGGTGTCGGTCGTGGTCCAGGAAGACACGAGCTCTGACGGATCGTCGAGCGGCTCGACGAACCACGAGCTCCGTTCATCGCGAGTCACGACACCGGCCCGTCGCCGGAGAGCGTCCGAGCCGTAGCCGGAAACGGTCACCGTCCCTGCGGCGTCCCGTCCCAGCTCCACCTCCATGCCCCGCCACCAGGCACCCGTCCGATCACGACGCAGCCCCTCCAGCGCGAGACCCGATGCGATCCGCTCAGGATCGAGCGCCAACTCGAGCAGACCTCCGTGCCAGCCTCTGAGGGTGCTGCCGTCGACGTGGCGGATGCCCGACGGCAGGTGACCCGTCACGGCGATCGCCAGCTCAGCGTCTTCGCGTCGTAGACACGGATCACGATCTGACCGCCCTTGCGGTCGTAGCGCCAGAGTTCAGCCCCGTCGCGCAGGTGAACACCATCCGCGACAGCCTCGGGCGTTGCGTTGCCACGGTGGCCTGCCCAGCCGCTACCTCGAAGCGGATTGTGCACGTTCGCTTCGAGTGCAGCATCGAAGGATTCGCGTCCCGGCGCGTCATTCCTGAAGTGGCGGTCGAGCACAGGGCCGAGAAGCTGCAGCCGCTGCGCCGGTGATGAGCTGTCCCAGACATCCGGCGCTATGGCGTTGCCCGGGCCCGGGTCGGTCCACTGCTGTAGGAGATCCAGTTGCTCGTTCTGCGTCACTGCTGACACGGGAGGCGCCTCGGCCTCGAATCGGATGGCGTACGTCACCGGGTCCGATTTGCTGAAGCCGCTTCCCGGGTAGCCCAGGCCGAGCCTCGAGAATATCCTCGCCGGCGTCATGACCTTCCCAGTCGCGAGACGAGTGACGTGCTCGAACCGAGAGACGAAACCGCCGACCCCGTTCTTGGCTATGAACGTGTCGCCGTTGAGAATCCGTTCGGCACGAGCTGCAGTCAGGACCTTCGACCAGACCCCGGATGATGGGATGTCGTCGATGTCCTGTCGGACAGAGAGCAACGTGTCGATCTCCGCGCGGTTCAGTTCCACGATCGGTCGATCCGTCAGCCCGCGGAAAGAACGACGGTCCAACCCGTGGGCATGCAGGATCTGCTCGAGCCCCGCCCGATATTCACGCGAGGACGTCGCCACCCGCGACTCGGGATAGGTGGGCCCCTTGCCTCTGCCGAGGCCCTCAGGTCGTTCCGGATCGGCCCCGGTGGGTCCGCTCTCATCACGGCCGCTCGAAGCCGGATGCTCGCCCCGCGGCCCTGCACTCTGGTCGCCTCGCGTCGTGACCGCATCCGAGTTCAGTGTCGGCTTGGCCATGAGGAGGGTCGCGCCCGCAGCCGAGGCCGCACCGACTGCGGCCGGCGGCGCATCGGCGATGCCGTCCCCGTGCGAGCTCGGGCTGCCGTCGGCGCCCGAGGACGCAGCGGTGTCGGCCTGCGTCGCGTGCTCGCCGAGGGTCGCGTCGTCCCGCGTGCTCGAGGCCACGTCGACGGGGGTGCCGTCGGTCGTCGACTCGGGAGTCGCCGACGTCGTCGACGCCGAGGCGTCCGGCGACGCCGTGGCCTCGGGAGAGGGCGCCATGGTGTCGCCCTGGGGCGATGCGTGGGCGGCCGCGGCCTCCGCGTGCGCCGCGACATCGGCGTCGATCGCCGAACGCACGTCCGCGAGCTGTGCGTCCGTCGGGATGGCCGAGGCGTCGCCGCTCGACTCCGGGCTGACGCCCAGCTCGTCGGCGGTCACGAGGTCCGTGTCGATCGAGGAGGCGCCGGTCGCGTCCGCATCGGACGAGACGGCCTCCGAGGTGGTCGCCTCGCCGGCCGGCGTCTCCGTGACGGCTCCCTCGGGTGTCGAGGAGTCCGGCGTGGTGCCGGCATCGGGCGTGACGGCCGAGTCCGGTGTCGCCGACGACTCGGGAGTGGCCGTGAGATCAGGAGTGGTCGACGACTCGGACGTCGAGGTCGAGTAGGACGGCGAGCTGTCGGACGCCGACGACTCGGGTGAGGCCGACTCGGGCGTGCCGGAGTTCTCGGACGTGGACGACGAGTCGGTCACCGACGCGTCCGCTGTGGTCTCGGGTGCTGTCGTCTCAGGCGCTGTCGCCTCGGGTGCCGTCGTCTCGGGAGAGCCCGACTCCGACCCGGTGGTCGCCTCCGGGGTGGTGCTGTCGATCGGTGCTGCCTGGCTCGTGCCGTCGCCAGCCGGTGCGGCGTCGGGGAGCGACGTGGTGTCGACGTCGGCGACGTCCGTGCGGACGGGACCGGCGCCTCCTGCGCTGCTCGTGCCTCCGCCCGCGTTCCCCCCGGCCGCGACCGCCGGAGCATCCGAGCTCGTCGACACGGCGCCACCGCCGGCGACGGAGGAGGCGGCGGGTGCAGCCCCGCCCCCAGGCGCAGGGGCGGGAGAAGAAGGTGAAGAGACCCCGTCGCCGACCGGCCCGTCAGGTGCACCGCGATCCATGAAGCCGCTGTCCTGCGAGGCTGCGTTGCGCTCGGCCAGGAACGTCGGCGAGACGTTCTCGCCGTCGCGGCCAGCGAGGGCCGCGTCGGCGTCGAAGCCGAGACCCGTCCCGCCGCGCGCGTCGATCGCCGCGCCGACGCCGTGGCCGCCGGCGCCCATCGCGGAGCCGGCTCCCATGCCGAAGAGGGCGGCGAGGCCGGCGTTGAAGTCCTCGCCCTTGATGCGGGACTCGGTGTAGCCGCCCGCGACTCCACCGGCGGCGCCCTCGGCAGCGCCCTTGGCCGCCTCGGTCGCCGTGGCGCGGAAGAACGTCGGCTGCACGGCGTGACGCCCGGCGCGTCGCCCGAAGGCGGCCGCGAAGCCCGCGCCCACGCCGCCGCCGGCGACGCCGCCGACCACGCCGCCCGCGAGCGTCGCGAGCAGGGAGTCGACCGTGATCTCCTCGCCGTTGCGAGCCGACACGACGACCGAGGAGGCAGCACCGCTGATGGTGCCCTTGACGACCTCGGCCCCGAAGCGCCAGTGCATCGGTCCGTGCTCGAGCTTCCGCAGCACGCTCGACGCCTTGAGGAACTTGTCGGCGGGGATCCGGTTGATGATCTTGAGCTTGCGGATCAGCTCGGCGATCTTGACGACCCAGCGAGCGATGGTCGTCGTGGCCTTGGCCGCACCGGCGAGGGCGCCGACGCCGAAGGTGACGAAGGAGAGCGCCACGGAGATGCCGATGTCGATGGCCAGCTCGATGGCCAGGCTCTCGAGCATGCTGCGGATCTCGGCCCAGGTGTCGTCGATGTTCTGCGCGAGGTCGTTCAGCGCGGTCTCGTTGCCGCTCGCCGCCTCGGAGAACTCGCCGATCATGTTCTGGATGGCGGTCCGCACCTCGTCGGCGACGCCGCTCTGTGGCACCTCGGACGCCGCCAGCTCGACGAGACTGCTGCCGAGGCGCGACTTCGCCCGGTCGAGGTCGGTCGCGAAGGTGCCCCAGGCGAGGGCGGCCGCGCGCAGCTTCTCCGTGTCGCCTCGCGGGAACACGACGCCGACGGCGTACAGGGCGCCCTCGACGAGCTCGGCCAGTTCCCCGAGACCACCCGGGATGGGGTTCGACCCGAGCGCGGACGGCGGCACCGAGGCGGACGGAGTCGTGCTGGCGGGGATCTCGATGCCGCTCGTGCCGGGCTTTCCTGCCCCCGTGAGCTCCGCCTCCTTGTAGGCGGCGCCGGTGCCGGCCAGCAGGCCGTCGAAGCCCTGGAGGAACGACGCGATCGCCTCCGTGCCCTTGGCACAGCCCTTCGCGGCGTCGTCGTAGTCCGGGCTCCAGTCCTCGGCGAGCTCGTCGTCGCCGGCCATGCCCGCCGACCCGCTCAGCGAGCTGGAGAGGCTCGTCCAGGCGGCGGTGACGTCGGACGCGATGGTCGACATCTCGCTGCCGTCGGTGACGAGCCCGAACGCGTTCAGCCTGACGGTGGTCACGGCAGCTGCCCCCTGAAGTCGTTCCACTGCGTGTCGAGCTGCTCGACGGCCGACTCGTAGGCGGTGTGCGCGGTCGTGGCCTGCTGGTGCAGGGCCTCGGCGGACTGCGTCAGCGCCTCGGCACCGGCGGCCCACTGCTCGAAGCTGCCGAGGAACGCCGCCATCGCGGGGCCCTGCCAGTCGTTCGGCAGCATGTAGGCGAAGGTGCTCGCGCCCTGCTTGAGGGCGTCGCAGTACTCGGTGAGCGACTGCATCTGGTCGACGAGCTGCTGCAGCGTCGTCGTGTCGGCCTGCTGCTCGCTCATCGGGCGTCCTCCCCGGCGGGGGGCGACTGCCGGTCGGCGGGGACGGCCTCGCTGAGCCCGGCGGACGCGGCGGCGGGACGGACGGCCATGGCCCCGGCGCTCTCGGAGAACCCGCCGCTCAGGCCGGACTCGGTGCTGCCGTAGCCGCCCTCGGCAGCCTGCAGGCGCCCTGCGAGGCTCGAGAGCACGGTGCGCAACGCGGTCGCGCCGGCCTGGAACTCCTGCCAGTTCTTCTCGAAGAGGGTGGCGTCCTCGCCCTCCCACGACGAGTCGACGACGCTGCGCACGACGGACCCTGTCTCGGCGACGTGCGCGTCGAACGTGCTCACGACCGACTGGAGGAGGTTCGCGACCTCGCCCAGCGATTCTGTCCTGACCCGGTACTGGACCATGTGACTCCCCCTACGCCGTCACCGCCGCCCGCTGGTGAGCAGGCGGCGTCGACGGCGGATGACTGCTAGCCGCGGAACGTGCCCGAGATCGAGTTCTCGGACTCCTCGTACGAGAGGGCGGCCTGGCTCAGCAGCTCGCTGATGCCCTGCAGGCTCTCCTTCAGCTGGATCGCCGACTGGTCCCACTGCGAGTACAGCTCCTGGAACGACTGCGACGCCGCACCCGACCAGTCGCCGCCGACGAGGCCGTCGACGAGGGACTTGAGGTTCTGCAGCTGCGACTCGATCGACTGCGATCCCGAGGACAGCTGGTTCGAGACGCCTGACAGTGAATCGGACGTGACGCGGATGTCGGCCATGGTTCTTCCTCCTGAACGCTCGTGTACACGGGACGCACCGGTGGTGTCGCCCCCGTGTCCCCCCTTGGACGAGGCACACAACTCCGGCAGCATAGCGACGATCCGTCATGCTGTCAGGGCGAGCTTAGGGCGGGGCAGAACGATCCGTCCAGATCAGGTGCGCGACTGTCCCCCGGACGCGTCGGCACCCGTGCCCGCGGCCGTGCCGTCGACGCCCGAGTAGTCGAACACGTTCGAGATGCGCATCATGTGCTCCGCGAAGCGGGTCGCGTCGCTGTCGAGGCGCGTGGGGATGCCACGGTCCTCGCACTGCACGGTGAGGGCGAGACCCAGCCGGGGCATGGCAGACGGGTCGCTCTGGTCCGTGGCGCTGTCCATCGAGAACGAGATCACGCCGAACTGCGGACCGTCGTGATGGGCCCACGTCTGCACGACGCGACGGTGCGATCGTCGCGGGAGGCGCCTCCTCACGGCCTTCCCGTCGGAGAGCACCACGTTGATCTGGACCGAGTCGGCGCCGTTCTTCGCCGCGAACCTCGCCGCGGCGCCCTGCAGCCCCTTCGCGGCACGCATCGCGTCGGCCTTCGCGTGCGCGTCCACGAGGAAGATCCCGAGCACCTCGGGCCACGGGATGGTGCCGACCCCCTGGACCGGCGTGTGGAGGCCCTCGTCGGACACGCCGAGGGCGAGTCCGGGCTCCCCGCCGGACTGCGCCATCAGCATCGTGCGCCGGTGGAGGGCCGTGAGGGCGTAGATGACCATCACGAGAGCGAGCACGCTCCCGAGGACGAACGGGCCGAGACGGCCCCACCACCAGAGCGCCGCGACGAGCACGACGGCGAGGCCGATCATGAGCGCGGCGGTGACGACGTTGCGACGGACGATGTCGTGCCACCGAGCGGGCAGGTAGCGGACCTCGTAGCGCCCGCCCCCCGCGAAGAAGTCGCGCCAGGTCTGGCGCCTGCGCTCGTCCTCAGGCGAGGCCGCGGGGCTCACCACCCCGGCATCCCCGCGCACGCCTGGCCGAGCTGGTCGAAGCCGCGCACCGGGTCGGTGAAGGCCTGCCAGGCGCGACGCGGGTCACGGGACTCGACGCCCGCCTCCATCTCGGCGAGCACGGCGGGGGCGGAGGCGGCCCACGCGTCGAACGCCGGGGACGACGTCGTCGACGGCGCCGAGGCCAGCACGGCGCGGACGCCCTCGACCGCGGCCTGCACGCGCACGAGCGCCCCGGGGTTCCCCTGCGCCAGCATCGTGGCGCTCATCAGCTCGATGGTGGGCGCCTTCAGCGCCGCACACGTGGTCTCCAGGTCGTCGGTCACGTCTCTCCCCCGTCGTCGATCGAACTGCTCCGATGGTAGCGAGAGGGGCTGCCGGTCGGGGCTGGTCGGACTCGATCGGGCTGCGACCGAGGCCGGCCGCGCCGGCCGTCAGCTCGCGTCGACGACCCAGCTCGCCTCGGCCTGGCTGCGGCCGTAGCGGCCGCCCATGCTGAAGTTGTCGAAGACGACGAGGCTCGGCTCGGCCCCGGCAGGGGCGGTGAGCACGACGCACGTCGTGGCGGAGCCCTGCGACAGGTCGGGCGCGACGGCGCGCCCCTCGAGCGGGCAGTCCGCGGTGAAGTCGTCGTCGAAGGCCAGCACGCCAGGCAGGCGGTCCCCGTGCACGAGCTCGTCGTCCACCATGAGCCCCCAGTACTGGCTGCCGAAGCCGGGATCGCCCTCGGGCGGGATCGCCCCCTCGGTCACGGCGAGGTCGACGGTCGCCAGCCAGACGTCGACGCCCGCGGCGTCGAACTCGTCCCACGAGGCGACGTCCTCGGGATCGGCCCGTGCGATGTCGGTCACGGTGACCTCGACACGGGTGTCGTCAGCCGACGAGGTGAGCGCCGGGTTGACCGTCACCGTCGAGCCGAGGTCGAGGTCGCTGTGGTCCGCGATGTTCACGCAGCCCGAGAGGCCGAGCACGGTCACGGAGGCGAGGGCGACGAGGGCCAGCAGGGAACGGCGCGGGGTCGTGGTCACGCCGACAGCCTAGGGCTCGTCACGGTCTCGGCCCACGTCACGGTCTCGGCCTCGTCGCGGTCTCGGCCGCGTCTCGGACCGGGCCTCGCCTCGGTCAACCGACGGCGACGGTCGCGCCGACCGAGCCCAGCTCGAGCTCGTCGCCGGGGCGCAGCGCGACGGGCCGCCCCTCGACGCACTCGATCTCGACGCCGGCTCGGTGCACCACGGTGCCGTTGCCGGAGCCGCGGTCGGTCACCACGAGCTGCCCGTCGACGACGTCGAAGGCGGCGTGGGCGCGCGAGGTCGACCGCTCGGGGTCGGTCACCGCGAACGCGGCTGCCCCGGCCTCTCCCGCGGCCTGCTCGGGACGACGACCGACGACGACCGGGCCGTCGACGACGAGGCGCTGCCCGGTCGAGAACGCCACGATGAAGGTCGCATTCGCGACGACGGGCGAAGGAGGCGCGGGCACGGCCGCCGGGACCGGTGCGGCAGCAGCCGGCGCGGGTGCGGCCACGGGTGTCGCCGCTGATGCGGCCGCCGGGGCGGCGGCAGGCCGCGCGACCGGCGGCACCGTGCGCTCGAGCGGCGGCCGCGTGCTCGCCACCGGTGCCGGCAGCGGCGCCGCGACCGGCGCCCGGCCCGACGTCACGAGCTGCCCGCACGAGAGGCAGAACATGCTGTTCGGGCGCAGCTCGGCCCCGCAGTACTCGCATCGCGATGCCATCAGCCGTCAGTCCCCGTCACGTCGTCCCCTCGAAGCCGTCCCCCACGATACGCGACCCGCCGGGCCCGCCTGGCGTGCCGGGCCCACGCCTTCCCGCGGCGTGGTGAGCCGGCGAGAGATGCGCTCCCCCGCCCGTCGGAGAGCACTTCTCGCCGGTTCACCGTGACCGCTGTCGGCGGCGCAGCGGCACGGCGGCACGGAAGGAGGCGGCGTCAGCGCGTCACGTCGGGCACCTGCACCTGCGCCCAGCGGCCGCCGCTGTGCAGGGCCCCGCCGCCGGCACCGGTGCGACCGACCATGAACTTGGGGATCTTCTGCCCGAAGAGCTGCGTGCCCACGAGGGCCGACGTCGGGGACAGCACCAGCCCCTCCTGCGTCTTCCGCACCTCGCCGTACGGCCCCGAGAACGTCTTGCCGGCCGCGTCGGGCGACACCGCCACGACGAAGGCCAGGCGATCGCGGTGCGCCATCAGCGCCTGCTCGAGCGGGGTGTCGCGGAGCGTCTCGACGTCGTCCACGACGACGGTGAGCACGACGCCGTCGCCGACGCGGGCCACCTCGGCCGCGAGGTCGTCGCCGGCCGACGGCGACGACGGCGAGACGGCGAGCGGCACCTCGGCGGTGCGCGCCCAGCGCGACAGCGGGGACTCGCGCGTCGCGACGACGAGCACGGGCCGCGCGTCCCACATCAGCTGGTGGGCGATCGACGCCAGCGTGGTCGAGCGGCCGGTGCCGCGGTCGCCGACCACCGCGAAGCCGCCGATCGCGGGCCAGTCGATCGTGTACCGCGACAGCACGTCGCCCCCGACGCCGACGGTCGGCGACTCGGCCGGCGACCAGGAGGCGCGCGGCAGCTCCGCGGCGTCGCTCAGCAAGAGCGCCCCGGGCAGGGCGTCCACGCGGAACGGGACCGGCAGGGCAGGGTCGCGCGGGGCCGCCTCGAACGCGGCCCGCGCCTCCTCGACGATGTCGCGCAGCACGGCCGTCTGCGCCTCGGCCGAGGCGTCGCGGCCGATCACCGCGACCTGCGCCTCGCGGGCGCTCGCGCCGAACATGAGCCGTCCGGCGGGCACCGTCTCGGGCAGCTCGCGGATCATCACGCCGGCGCCGCGGTAGTCGTTGACGTCGCGCAGCGGCAGCACGTACTGGTCGCCGATGAAGCCCGACACCCGGTCGCCCGAGACGGTGCGGTCGGCGGCCATGACGACGCGGATGCCGACGCCGGGCCCCTCGCGGAGCACGCGCGTCACCTGGTCGCGGAACAGCACGAGCTCGTCCGACTGCAGGGTCGAGGTGACCCGCTCCCAGCCGTCGACGGCCACGACGACGAACGGCAGGCGGTCGGCCGGCTCGGCCCGGCGGCGCTGCTCGACCACGCTGCCGACGGAGGCGCGCGACAGCACCGTCTGACGTCGCGACAGCTCGTCGAGGAGGCGCGTCATCAGCCGCGGCAGCCGCGTCGGCTCCAGCGCGGTCACCACGGCGCCCGTGTGCGGCGCCCGGGCCAGCGGCAGGAGCCCGCCGTTGCCGTAGTCGACGACGAAGAGATGCAGGTCTGCCGGGTCGTGCGCCCGGACGGCCTGCGCGAGCAGGGTCCGCAGCGCGGTCGTGCGGCCCGAGAGCGCCGAGCCGATGAAGAGCAGGTGCGAGCCCGCGGCGACGTCCCAGACGAGCGGGCGCTGCGTCTGCTGCGCGGGCACGTCCTCGAGGCCGATGACGAGCTCGTGCGGGTGCGCGGCGGTGCCGGTGCCGTCGGGGGCGGGGGCGTCCGCGGCGGACGAGACCACCGCCTCCAGCGGGAGCATCGTCGGCAGCGGCAGCAGCCAGGGCGACGGGTTGGCCGGCACGCCGAGCAGCCGCGTCGCCTCGGTGACGAGGTCGACGAGGGCGCGCAGGTCGGTGTCGTCCTGGTCGACCCCGGCCGACGCGGCCCCCTGCGAGGGGAACCGCGGCTGGTAGCCGACTGCGCGCCAGTCGAGCTCGGCGAGGGCAGGCAGCACCTTGCGCGTCCGGTGCGCCCCGGGGCGTACGCCGGCGACGCGGGCCGTCTGGAACGCCGCCGGTGCGACGCCGACCCCGGCGCGCACGAAGCCGCGGCCGGGCGTCGCCACGCCGATGAGCGACGCCTCGGGCGAGCCGAGCACGTCGGTCGAGTCGGCGCGGTCGGTGACGCGCAGCGCGACGCGGAGGTTGATGTTCGACTGCATCTCGGGCGTGATGACGCCGCTCGGGCGCTGCGTCGCGAGCACGAGGTGCACGCCGAGGGACCGGCCGACGCGGGCGATCCGCACGAGGCCGTTGATGAAGTCGGGGTGCTCGGTCTTGAGCTCGGCGAACTCGTCGATCACGATCATCAGCCGGGCCAGGCCGAGACGGGCCGCCGTCGCCGGGTCCTTCGACCAGGCCGCGTCGACGTCCTTGACGCCCAGCTCGGGGCGGCGCAGCACGGTCTCGCGGCGCTTCAGCTCGGCGTCGAGCGACTGCAGCGCCCGCTCGGTCTCGCGCGCGTCGAGGTTCGTGACCATGCCGACCGTGTGCGGCAGGCGCGAGCAGTCCTCGAACGCGGAGGCGCCCTTGTAGTCCACGAGGACGAAGTTGAGGGCGTCGGGCCGGTTCGCGAGGGCGAGCGAGACGACCCAGGTCTGCAGGAACTCCGACTTGCCCGAGCCGGTCGTGCCGGCGACGAGCGCGTGCGGGCCGTCGGCGGCGATGTCGACGGCGAACTGCGAGTCGGGCCCCGCGCCGACGACGACGGCGGTGCGCCGCGGCGAGAGCTGCCAGCGGTCGACGATCGCCTGCGGGTCGTCGAGGTCGACGCCGAGCAGCTCGGTGTACCGGACCGACGTCGGCAGCATGCCCTCGTCGCCGACGCCGCTGACGTGCTTGATCGAGCAGAGGCTGCGGGCGATCTGCTCGGCCGCGGGCAGCGAGAGCCCGTCGAGCAGCACGTCGGGGTAGTACGCGGCGTCGGACTCGAGGCGGGCCAGCGAGTGGTCCTCGCCGTCGACGACGACGACCGTGCGCGACTCCTCGGGCAGGCGGGTGCGGTCGGTGTCGATCGCGATGACGTGCACGTCGGCCTGCCCGCCCGACTCGAGCAGCGAGACCATGCCGGGCAGCATGCGGAACCGGCGGGCGCCGTCGACCACGACGACGACGGTCGAGTCGAAGGCGGCGGAGCCGCGCTCGGTCGAGGCGCGGAGGCGCGCGGTCGTCAGCGCGCTCAGCTCGCGCAGACGGTCCCGCCGGGTGTCGTCGGTGTTGCCGACGAGGGCCACGACCGACGAGCCGGCCTGGGCGTGGGGCAGCCACTGCACCCACTCCCAGAGGGCCGCGTCGTCGTCGTCGCAGAGCACGACGACCTGCGCGTCCCGCGGCGAGCGCAGGGTCGCGAACGAGGCGAGCATCGCGCGGACGGCGCTGCGCGCCGCGTCGGGGGCGCCGGCGAGGCCGACGACGCCTGCGGAGAGGTCGACCGCGACGGGCGAGGGGGCCACCCCGACGTGGCGAGGCGTCGCGCGGTCGCGGCTGCCGCCTCCTTCGAACCGCACGTCGAGCGGCACCTCGGTGACGCCGACGCGCACGTGCACGGCGTCGGCGTCGCGCTTGCGGCGCTCCCAGAGGCGCGAGAGCGGCAGGGTCGCGACGTCGCGCACGACCACCGGGTCGGGATGGGCGTACCAGCGGTCGAGGCGCTGCTCGCGGACGAGCCGGGCGATGCGCGTGCGGCCGTCGACGATGTCCTGCTGCCACTCGTCGAAGGTGCGCACGCCCTTCTTCTTCGCGCGGGAGCGCGAGGTGAGGAACGTGCCGATCACCATGACGGGCGACGCCGCCGCCATCATCAGCATCACCGGGCGGTTGAAGACGAGGGCCATCGTCACCCCGAGGATCACGGGGATCACCGCCGACAGCCACGGCAGTGGCGTCTTGTCGGCGTCGTCGGGGCGGTCACCCGGCAGCACGACGACCGGCGGCGTCGTGGCGGGCGAGATGCGGGAGGTGCGGTTGAAGCCCCGCATGCCGACCTCGTCGGGCGCGGTGTCGGCGTCGCTCCACGGGGCGAGGCCGATGCGCACGACCGAGCTGCCCAGCTGCACAACGTCGGCGGGGACGATCCGCCCGTCGCCGGTGAGCGGCTCGCCGTTCACCGCGACGCCCGCGGCGCCCTCGACGACGGAGAGGCGTGCGGCGAGCGGTCCGCGGCGGGCGCCGCCGACCTCGTCGACGGCGTCGAGCGTGAGCGTGACGTGGTGCCCGGCGAGCCACGGGTCCGCGATGCGCAGGTCGGCCCCGGCGCCGCTGCCGATGCGCAGCGGGGTGCCCGCGGCCAGCGGGACGACCTCGCCGGCGAAGGGGCCGCCGACCACCTCGAGGCGGGGCTGGCCCGGGTGCAGGGCGGGCGCCTCCTGCGGGGGCAGGGTCTGGCCGTTGAGCACGGGCGCGTCGACGAGTGCGGTGTCGGGGTGGACCGTCGGGGCCACCAGGGAGGGGTCGACGCCGAGGCTCTCGGCGACCTCGGCGACGGAGGTGTCGTCCGTCACGTCGAGCAGGACCGAACGCGGCGGCCCGGCGGGGGCCCCGGCGTCGTCGGTGTCGCGCAGGCTGAGTCGCAGGGTCACGGGGTGCCTCCGAGGCGGTCGAGGATCGAGACGAGCGGCGCGAGCAGCACGGGCGCGTCGGGGGCGCCGTCGTCGCCGTCGTCCGCGGGCAGGGCGGGGACGAGGGTGCGGACGGCGGCGGCGGCGTCTCCGCGGCCGGGGACGGGCGCGACGCGGGCGGGGCCGACCGGCAGCGCCTCGGCCGAGTCGGAGCCGGCCCGCACCAGCGTCACGCTGCCCGTCGCCTGGCGGCCGTCGGGCGTCACGACGTGGAACGCGAACTGGTCGACGTCGGGGGCCGGGTCGTCGTCGGGGGCCGGGTCGTCGTCGGGGGCCGGGTCGTCGTCGGTGCCCGCGGGCGGCGTGTAGACGGCCTCGTCGCCCGAGCAGCGCACCGTGCCGGCGGCGGGCACGCCGCAGCCGAGGAGGCGCGGGGCCTCCGCCGCGTCGCCGCCGCGGGACGGGCCGGCGAAGGTCAGGTCGTCCAGGTCGACGACCGTGTCGCCCTGCTCGGCGAGCGGCACCGTCACGGCGAGCGCCTGCAGCGGCCCGGCCCCGGTCGCGCCCGCCCCGGTCGCACCCGCCCCGGTTGCGCCCGCAGGAGAAGCGGTGAACGCCACCGTGAGGCTGGTCGTCTCCGACCACTGGTCCTGGGCGTCGCGGAGCCGGTACGACACGACGGCGTCGCCGACGAAGCCGGGCGCCGACTGCACGGCGAGGTGCGAGGGGGTCGCCCGGGCCACGGCCGCGCCCTCGGGCGAGACGCCGCGCACCTGGAGGCGGGCGCCGACGCCCTCGCAGCCGTCGCAGCGGACGAGGAGGTCGGAGAGCGGCACGAGCGCGACCGCACCGGAGTCGAACGGGTGGTCGTAGACGAGCTCGGGAGCGGCAGGAGGGGTGGGCGGCGCCTGCTCGACGCGGTACGAGACGGTCACGCGGGTGGGGCCGGTGCGCAGCTCGACCGGCATGACGACGGTGCCCGCGTCGGGGTCGTACTCGTCGACCGAGAGGGTCAGCCGGCTCGGCTCGCAGCCGAGCTCGACGCCCTCGGGCGGGACGACGGCCGAGCAGTCGGCGACGGTCCACCCCTCGGCCATGGGCACCTCGGCCTCGTCGCCGAAGGGGATGCTCACGAGGCCGGGATCGGCGGGTGCCTCGGCCTCGCCGGGCGCTGCGGTCGAGCCCGGCGCCGCTGCGGTCGAGCCGGGCGCTGCGGCAGTCGAGCCTGGGGCTGCGGCGAGCGCCGGCCCGGCCGTGCCGGTGAGCAGCGCCGAGGAGGCGGCGGTCGCGACGACCACGGCGAGCACGGCGGCACGCAGAGAACGTCCCACTCCCCGGCTCCCCTCTCGTCGAGTGATCCATATACTAAGGGCCACCGTCGACAGACCGGGCGGTGACGGCCCAGGGGGACCATGAGCGACGGACAGCACCGCGGGGGCGGCTCCGAGGACGAGTCCGAGGGCGTGCGGGCGGCCGAGGTCGACGACGACTTCGAGCTGACCGTCACGCGCGGCCGCCGGGCCCGGCGCGCTGCTGACGTCCCGGTGGACTCGGCCGAGGCTCCCCCGACGTCCTCAGCGCCGCCCGCCGCCGCGGCGGCGCTCCCGCCGATGCCCGCCTCCTCGCTCCCGCCCGCCCCCGCCTCCTCGCCCCCCGTCGCCTCGGGGCCCCTCGCCCCCTCCTGGACGACGGCGCCCGGCTCGCTCACGGCGTCCCGGCTCGGCTGGGAGCCGGGAGCCCCGCGGCTCGGCGAGGGCGGCGAGGCGGTCGAGGCCGCCCCGAAGAGGCCGCTCGGCAGCGAGATCGGCGTGCTGCCCGAGCTCGAGCACCGCGAGGAGAAGAAGCGACCGCTCTGGCGCCACCCCGCGTTCATCGTGTCGGGCGTGCTCGCCGTGCTCGCGGTCGGGGTCGGGGCGACGCTGATGATCCTGTCGCTCACTTCGGCCGGCCCGCCGCAGGTCACCGCGCTGACCGTCGCCGTCGGCGAGGGCAACGTGCGCCTCACGTGGGACGGCCCCGACGTGCCCTACGACCTCTACGCCGTCGCCTCCGACGGTGCGGCGACCGACCTCACGCAGCTGGTGCGCGGCACCGAGGCGTGGATCCCCCGGGTCGGCGGCCTGGTCACCGACGACTCCTGCTTCGTCGTGCGCGCGGCCGAGGCGACCGCGGGCGACCCCGTCTCGCTCGAGCCCGCCGACCTGGGCGACCAGTCGGCCCAGAGCGTCTGCGTGGCCGACGCCGATGCCGGCTGACGGCTGGTCGCGGCGACGCCTGCTCGCGGTCGCGGCCCTCCCGCTCGCCGGGGCGCTGCTCGCGGGCTGCGGGTCGGAGCCGCCCGCCGTGCCGACGCCCACCGGCATCGCCCTCCCCGACGTCGAGCTGTCCGACCCCGACCGGAACGGCCTCGAGTACCTCGACGGCCCGACGGCGCTCGACTCCGTGCTGCGCTCGGTCCGCACCGCGACGTCCGTCACGATGGCCGGCACCTTCACCGAGCTCCTCGCGGCGCCGCAGGGGTCGGACGTGCAGCCGGAGGGCCGCGTCCTCGGCGTGTCCTTCGTCGGGACCGCCTCCGACTACTCCGCACGGGTCGAGGTCGAGGACGACTCGGGCGTGCAGACGACCTACGTCCGCACCTCGGGTGCCGACTCCGAGATCACGACGGACGGCGCCTCCTGCGTGTCCGCCGCCGACGACGCCGTGACCCGGTTCGCCCCCCTGCTCTCGCCTCCCACCCTGCTCTCGACCCTGCTGCGCAGCGGCGACGCCGCGGTCACCGTCTCGACGGGGGCCGTCGTCGAGGGAGGCCCGGGCGAGCCCGACACGGTCGAGCTCGTCGTCGGGGACGACACCTCGGTCGTGGGCACCCTCGTCGTCTCCGCCGAGGGCGAGCCGCGGCCCGTGTCGTTCACGGCGGCCGACACGTCGGGGCGCGCGGTCTTCTCGTTCAGCCAGTGGGACGAGCGCGCCAGCCTGCCCGAGCTGGGCTGCTGAGCCGCCGGCGGCGCACGACGAGAAAGGCAGGGCACCGCACCGGCGCGCGGTCTAGCGTCGTCCGCATGACGACCGCGACGCGACAGACGGCCAGCACCCCCGCGACGGAGGCGACCATCGGCGACGAGGGCGGGCCGAGCAGCGAGCCGGTGACGCTCCTGATCCTGGGCGCGTCCGGCGACCTGGCCGCCCGCCTCCTGATGCCCGGGCTCGGGGGGCTGCTCGCCCACGAGCCGGTGCGACGCGTGCAGCTGATCGGCGCCGGCGTCGAGGAGTACTCGGACGAACAGTGGCACCAGCGGGTCGTGGACTCGTTCGCGAGCGTCGAGGCCGCCGGGCCCGCGGTCGACGCCCTGCTCGCCTCGACCCGCTACATCACGGCGGACGTGACCTCGGCCGACGCCCTGACCACGCTGCTCGACGCCTGCGAGGCGCCTCCCGCCATCTACTTCGCGCTGCCGCCCGCGATCACCGAGAAGGCCTGCGAGGCCCTGAAGCAGGTGCAGCTGCCCGAGGGCACCGCGCTCGCCCTCGAGAAGCCCTTCGGCACCGACGTGGCGTCGGCCGGGCACCTCAACGAGCTCGTGCTGCAGCTCGTCCCCGAGGAGCACGTGCACCGCGTCGACCACTTCCTCGGCCGGGCCACGGTGCTCAACCTGCTCGGGCTGCGCTTCGCGAACCGCCTGATCGAGCCGATGCTCAACAACCAGCACGTCGAGAGCATCGACATCGTCTACGACGAGACCCTCGGCCTCGAGGGCCGGGCCCGCTACTACGACCACGCCGGCGCCCTCGTCGACATGATCCAGAGCCACCTGCTGCAGGTGATGGCCGTGCTCACCATGAACGCGCCCTCGACCCTGACGGCCGTCGACCTGCGGGACGAGAAGCAGCTCGTGCTGCGCGCCACGCGCCTCCTCGACGGGGACCCCGTCGCGAACAGCCGTCGCGCCCGCTACACGGCCGGCACCATCGAGGGCCGCGACCTGCCCGCATACACCGCCGAGGAGGGGGTGGACGCCTCGATCGAGACCGAGACGCTCGCCGAGATGGTCGTCGAGGTGCAGAACTGGCGCTGGGCCGGCGTGCCGATCCGGCTGCGCTCGGGCAAGGCCCTGGCCTCGAGGAGGCGCGAGATCGTCATCACCTTCCGCCCGCCGACCCACGTGCCGCGCGAGTTCGTCGGCGGCGGCACGCCGGACCGCCTCCGCATCGCCATCGCCCCCGACGAGATGTCGCTCGAGCTCAACGTCAACGGCCCCGGTGACTCGTACGACCTGTCGCGGGCGACCCTGCACGCCGAGTTCGGCCTCGGGGACCTCACGGCCTACGGCGAGGTGCTCGCCGGGATCCTCGACGGCGACCCGACCCTGTCGGTGCGCGGCGACTCGGCGGTCGAGGGGTGGCGCATCGTCGCCCCCGTGCTCGACGCGTGGCGCGCCGGCGACGTGCCGATCGACGAGTACCCGGCGGGCACGGCCGGCCCGTCGTCCTGGCCCGCGGTCGAGGACGACTGAGCGGGCCGCTCAGCCGAGGGGCGTCCTCCGTGCTCCGTTCCGGACAGGATGCCTCGGCGTGCCGGGGCATCTCGTCCGGAACGAGGCATCGAGGGCGAACGTCGACTGCTCAGCCGACGCTCCTGGCCCGCGGTCGAGGACGACTGAGCGGGCTGCTCAGCCGAGGCTGACGAAGGCGGTCACGTCGTCGCGGGGCAGCTCGTCGGCGACGGCGGCGACCTGCATCGACGCGACGGTCACGGCGGCGCCGTGGCTCGTGAGGAACGCGGTGTCGCTCGCGTCCCGGCCGGTCGCGATGCGCAGCAGCGTGCTGCGCGGCGCGAGCGTCGTCGCGTCGACCACGTGCCACTCGTCGTCGACGAAGGCCTCGGCCACGGCGTGGAAGTCCATCGGCGACAGCCCCGGCGCGTAGACCGACACCAGCCGGGCCGGGACGTCGAGCGCGCGGAGCAGGGCGATCACGAGGTGCGCGTAGTCGCGGCAGACGCCCTGGCGGTCGAGCAGCGTCTGCACGGCGCCGTCGGTCGGCGCGCTGGCACCGGGGACGTAGGCGAGGTGCGACCCCACCCACGAGCTGACGGCCGCGAGCAGGTCGCGACCCGCGAGGCCGCCGAACTCCGCCCGCGCCGTCGGCGCCAGGGTGTCCGACTCGCAGTAGCGGCTCGGGCGACGGGAGCGCACGAGGTCGAGCTCGTCGACCGGAGGCGGGGCGAGCCTCCCCTCGACGACGACACGGTAGTCGACGAGCACCCGGCCGGCACCGACGTCGCACAGGTGCAGGCGGGTGCCGTGCTGGTCGACGAGCTCGCGCACGGCGACGGGGGCGCCGTCCTCGGTGACGACCAGCGCCTCCTCGGCTCTCTGTTCGTACAGGGCCGAGGCGGCGACCGACAGGACGAACTCGGCCGGGCCGGCGACGTCGAACTCGAGACGGGCGGAGGCGGTGCGCTTCATGCCCCGAGCCTGGCAGGCCCGCGGGTCGGGGCCGAGTCGGGCGTGCGTCGCGCATGTGAACTCGTCGACGGGACCACTCGACGGGCGGGGTGCCGGACGCGTGCGCTTGGATCGAGGGCATGCCCTCCTACCGCGTCCTGCTCTCCGTCGGCTCGTTGCGACCGGGAGCGCGGCCCGACGCGCTGCTGCCGAGCGCTGCCGCCTCCGCCGCCGAGCACGCCACCGTCGAGGCGAACGACATCATGATGGTGCGCGGCGAGCCCCAGCTCGTCGTGCGGTTCACGGGGACGGACGACGACTTCGCCCTCGGGGTCGGCGCCGCGGTCGAGTCGACGGTCGACCGGCTGGCCGAGGTGCGCGGAGCCCGGGTCACGCGCCGCGACGGCGGCGCCTGGACCCTCGTCGGCGCCGTCTGACGCACCACGCCCCGCCGGGTGGTCGGATGTCGTCGTCCCCGGTGAGCGCGACGACAGTTCCGGACCACTCGGCGGATCCCGCTCGTGCGTAGGCTCGACGCATGGACGGCAGGGGCGGCAGGGGCAGGACGGGCAGCGCAGGCAGGACGGCACGCGCCGTGACGGCGCGAGCCGTGACGATCCTGTCCGTGGCGGCGCTCGCCGCCGGGGCGCTCGCGGGCTGCGGCGAGCGCGACGACCCCGTCGTGACGCCGACCCCGTCGCCGGTGAGCCCGACGGCGACGCCCGAGCCGGCCACGCCCGAGCCCTCGCTGGAGGCGCCGGTCACCACGGACAAGCCCACGGACCGGCAGACGATCCCGCCGCAGAACTAGGTCACGCGGCTTGCGGCGGAGGCTCGGACCGACAGGAAAGGTCCTCCCCGAGCTCGGGGAGGACCTTCTCCGACGGTTCAGCGCGCCCGTCACCCCCGTGACGGGACGCGGCCGAGACCGGCGGGCGTGCTCAGTACCAGTTGACCGACTGGCTGTGGCCCCAGGCGCTGCACGGGGTGCCGTAGGCGCGCTCGATGTAGTCGAGGCCCCACGTGACCTGCGTCGTGGCGTTGGTGGCCCAGTCGGTCCCGACCGAGGCCATCTTGCTGCCGGGGAGCGCCTGCGGGATCCCGGCGGCTCCGCTGCTCGGGTTCGAGGCCTTGTAGTTCCAGCCCGACTCCTTCTGCCACAGGTTCACGAGGCAGCCGTACTGGTCGCTGCCCCAGCCGTACTTCGACGACGCGAGCTGCTGGGCGGCGGCCTTGGCGGCCGCGGGCGTGTTCGCGGCGGCCTGGGCGGCAGCGGCCGCGGCGGCGGCTGCCTCGGCGGCGGCCTGCGCCTCGGCGGCAGCCTGGGCCTCCGCGGCGGCCTGGGCGGCAGCTGCGGCGGCGGCGGCCTGGCGGTCGGCCTCGGAGGCGGCGGCCTGAACCGTCTGCGCCGTCGTCGCCGTCTCGGCCACGCGGGCGGCGAGCGTGTCGGAGTCGAGGTTCTCGTAGTCCGCGAGCGACGCGACCGAGGTCTCGAGCGCGCTGGCGTCGACCTTGTCCTTCGTCGAGGTCACGACCTGCGAGGCGATGTCGATCGTGGACTTCGCCTGGGCCTCGGCGAGCGAGTCGGCGATCGCCTCCTCGTTCTGCTTCACGCTCTCGGCGTGGGCCGCGGCGACGGCCTCGGCCGACGGGGCGCGGTTCACGAAGGCGAAGCCGGTGCCCGCGACGATCGCGACGGCGGCGACCGCGGTCACGCCGACGAGGCGGCGGCGGCTCGCGCGGCGACGGCTGGCGGCGATGGCCCGGCGAGTCAGCGGCGCGGCCGCGGTGCCGGTGGAGTCGTCGGTGGTGGAGCGGGTGGTGCTTGCGGTGCTGGTGCTGCGGGCGCCCTCGGGGGCGGGGGTGTTCTCGGAGGTCATGTCGTCCCATTGCTCGGCCGGCCTGCTCGGCGCGCCTCGGTCGGGGGCACGTCGACTCACCTCTGCGCCTCGGGTGCGCAGCACCGCGGGAGGCGCGGTGCACGACGGCACGGCCGGGGAGTCGGTCCCGGAGGCGGCCCGGCCGTTCCGCCCACGGGCGGACCGGTCGACCGGCAGGTGCTGTCGAGGTGACGGGTCGGTGTCGGTTCCAGCGGGGCCTCAGGGCCCGGCACGTCCGCCCAGCGCTGCCGAGGGGTACGGGCGGGCGCGGGCGAAGCGACGAGCATGCACCACGAGCCTGAGTGTCCCCGCAGAATCCTGGTCGCTGCTCGGTCCGGACCCCTCGGGAGTGGCCAGTTGGCGGGGTCTGGCACGACTCAGACGCCCACCAGGTGGCAAGTCGAGGGTCATCGTCGCCCGCAGGAGGCGCCTCCTCAGTCCTCCGTCACGGTGCGGCGGCGACGGCTCGGGCGACGGGAGACGACCAGGGCCGCGCCTCCGGCGACGAGCAGCGACAGCCCCATCAAGAGCACGCCGCCGAGGTCGGAGCCGGTGAAGGCGAGGCGCTGCGCGGTCAGGCCGGTGAGCACCTGCTCGGAGCCGCCGGGCGCGAGCGTGAACGTCGTGCGCACTCCCGTGCTCGGCCGCGTCCCCGCGGGGACTCCGTCCATCGACACCGTCACCGTGTAGTCGCCGGCGGGCAGACCGCCGACCGACCAGCTGCCGTCGGGTCCGGTCGTCACGACGATCGTGACGGGCCCCTCGGGTCCGCTCCAGACGATCGTCACGCCGACGCCTCCGACGCCCTTCTCGCCCGGGTCGCGCACTCCGTCGCCGTCCGCGTCGTCGAACACGACGCCTCCGACGCTGGCCGTGCCGCGCACCACGAAGTCGACGTCGAGCTGCTGCTCGCCGGCGTCCAGCTGCACGGTGGTCGCCGTCGGGGTGCCGCCGTCGAGGTCGGAGGCCGGCACGGTGCCCGCGGGCAGGGTCGAGGGGTCGTAGCTGACCCGCACCGCGCCGGCCGGGAGACCGTCGACGGTCCAGGAGCCCGACGCGTCGGTCGTCCGCGTCAGCACGAGGTCGTCGGGGGTGTCGAGGGCTCCGTCGGCACCGGCCAGGCGCACGGTGACGACCACGCCGCCGACGCCGGGCTCGTGCGGGTCGCGCACGCCGTCGCCGTCGACGTCGAGCCAGACCGAGTCACCGACCGACGCGTCGGCACGGAAGCCGAAGTCCTGGTCGAGGTCGGCCTCGCCAGCCGCCAGCGTCGTCGTGCACGTCGGCACGGAACCGGAGCCGGTCCCGGTCCCGGTCCCGGCACCAGGGTCGGAGCCCGAGCCCGAGCCCGAACCCGAGTCCGACCCGGCCCGCGTCGTCGTCAGCCCGGCGGGCACGCCGGCCGTCAGCTCGACCCGGAACTCGCCGGCGGCGAGGTGCTCGACCAGCCAGCGGCCCTGCTCGTCGGTCACGGTCGTCTCGACCCGGTCGTCGGGCGAGCCGAGCACGCCGTCGACGCCGGCCCAGGTCAGGGTCACCGTGACGCCGGGGATCCCGACCTCGTCGGCCCCCTGACGGCCGTCGCCGTCCTCGTCGAGCCAGACCGTGTCGCCGATCGAGCCCGCCCCGGCGAAGCCGAAGTCCTGGTCGAGGTCGACCACGCCGCCGACCAGCTCGACCGCGCTGCGACCGTCGGCCGATGCGTCACCCGCACCGTCCGACCCGCCCGTGGCGTCCGCACCGTCCGCGTCGCTGCTCGGCGTGAGCCCGGCGGGCACGCCGCCGACCACCGCGACCGTCCAGCGGCCGTCGGGCAGGCCGTCGACCCGCCACGAGCCCGCGGCGTCGGTCGTCGTCGTCAGCACGACGTCGTCGCCGCCGCCGGCCACGCCGTTCGGGCCGAGCCAGGTCAGCTCGAGCTGCACGCCGGGCAGGCGCGGGTCGCCGGCCGAGTCGGTCCCGTCCGCGTCGCGGTCCCAGAAGACCCTGTCGCCGAGGGCGTTCGTGCCTCGGTAGCCGAAGTCCTGCACCAGGTTCGACGCGCCTCCCGCGATCTCGACCTGCGAGACGTTCGGGGCACCTCCGTCGGGGTCACCGGTGTTCACCGCGGCGAGGGCCACGCCGCCGTCGACCGACACCCGGTAGCGGCCGTCGGGCAGCAGGGTGAACAGGTACGAGCCGTCGGCCGCGGTCACGGTGGAGAACAGCTGGTCGTCCGCGGTGTCGAGCACGCCGTCGGGGCCTGCCCAGGTCAGCGAGACGGGCTGGCCCGGCACGGGCTGCTCGTCCGCCGAGCGCACGCCGTCGCCGTCCGTGTCGAGCCAGACCGAACTGCCCACGGAGGCGCCGCCCGCGAACGCGAAGTCGGCCGTCCGGTGCGCCGTGGCGACCGGCAGCTCGATCGTCGTGACCCCGTCCGGGCTGGCGTCCTCGTCGCGCACCAGGCCGAGCCCGGCGGGCACGGAGGCGCCGTCGACGCCCACGCGGTAGCTGCCCGCGGGCAGGCCGTCGACCAGGTAGCTGCCGTCCGTCGCGGTGACGGCCCCGAACCCGGCGTCGTCGGCCGTGTCGAACCGGCCGTCGGGGCCGGCCCAGAGCACGTCGACCCGCACGCCGCCGAGGCCGCGCTCGTCGCCGTCGAGCACGCCGTCGCGGTCACGGTCGAGCCAGACGACCCGGCCGACGCTGCTGTCGCCGCGCAGGCCGAAGTCGGCGTCGTCGACGGTCGTCCCGGTCCGGGCGACGACGACGGTCGTGGCCAGGTCGAGGTCGGCGTCGCGTTCGTGCACCGACGACAGGCCGGGCAGCAGCGTCGTGCGGTCGACCACGACCGAGAACGAGCCGAGGGGCAGCGAGCCGACCGACCAGGCCCCGGAGGCGTCCGTCAGCACCGAGGGCAGCGTCACGTCGTCCGCGGTGCCGGCCGTGCCGTCGGGCCCGGCCCAGGTCACCGTGACGCGCACGCCGGGCAGGCCGGGCTCGTCGCTCGTCTGCACGCCGTCGCCGTCGCGGTCGCGGTCGAGCCAGACCCGGTCGCCGATCGTCGAGTCGCCGCGGTAGCCGAAGTCCTGGTCGAGGTCGACGGAGCGCTCGCTCGAGAGGGAGGTGCGCGAGACCCCGTCGGCCGGGCCGGCGGCGTCGTGCGTCGGCACGAAGCCGGGGGCGACGCCCGAGGTCACGGCGACCGTGTGGTCGCCGTTCGGCAGGTCGCGGACGAGCCAGTCGCCCTCGTCGTCGGTGACGGCCGTGAAGACGAGGTCGTCGGCCGTGCCGAGCACGCCGTCCGTGCCGAGCCAGGTGACCGTCACGCCCACGCCGCGCAGGCCGGGCTCGCCGGGCTGCTGCACGCCGTCGCCGTCGCCGTCCCACCACACGCGGTCGCCGATGCTCGAGGTGACCTCGTAGCCGAAGTCGGCGGTCAGGTGCGGGGCGTCGCCGGCGGCGAGCACGACGCTCGTCGTGCTGTCGCCTCCTGCGGGGACGTCGCCGGTGCCGTCCGCGGTGCCGTCCTCGTCGAAGCTCGAGGTCGCGCCCTCGGGCAGCGCGCCCGTGACGGTGACCCGGTGCTCGCCGGGCAGGAGGTGGTCGACGAGCCACGAGCCGTCGGCGCCCGTGACCACGGGGACGACCGCGTCGTCGGCCGTGTCGAGCTCGCCGTCGGCGCCGGCCCAGGTGACCGTGAGCTGGACGCCCACGAGCCCCTGCTCGCCGTCGTCCTGCACGCCGTCGCCGTCGCGGTCGAGCCACACGCGGTCGCCGATCGCGCCCGTGCCGCGCCAGCCGGTGTCCTGGTCGACGAGCTGCTGGCCCGCGCCGAGCACGAGCGTGCTGGTCGCGGTGCGGCCGCCGAGGCCCGAGACGCCGGCAGGGCCGGACGCGAGCAGGTAGCCGGCCGGCAGGCTGCCGACCCTCACCGAGTAGTTCCCGGCGGGCAGGGCGCCGACCGACCACGCGCCGGTCTCGGCGTCGCTGTCGCGCTCCCACTCGACGTTGTCGTCCTCGGTCGCGAGGTCGCCGTCCTGGCCCGCCCACGTCACGAGCACCTCGGCGCCGCCGATGCCGGGCTCGCCCGAGCCCTGGCGACCGTCGCCGTCGCGGTCGGCCCAGACGAGGTCGCCGATCGAGCCGTTGCCCACATGGCCGAAGGAGGCGTCGGTGCGGTCGGCGCCCTCGGCCAGCGTCAGCACGGCCGAGTTCGCCGAGGCCACGCCGTCGAGGTCGTAGCTCGGCACGAGGCCCGCGGGCAGGGTCGCGGGGTCGACGTCGACCCGGTAGCTGCCGCCGGGCAGGTGGTCGACCTTCCACGAGCCGTCGGGGCCCGACGTCGTCGGGTGGCGTTCGTCGTCGGCGGTGCCGAGCACGCCGTCGGCGCCGGCGAAGACGACGGTCACGCCGACGCCCGAGAGCCCCGGGTCGCCCGCCGTGCGGGTGCCGTCGCCGTTCGCGTCGAACCAGGTCGAGCCCGCGAGCGAGGCCAGGTCGACCTCGATGCCGACCGTGTCGGCGTCGAGGTCGTGGTAGGTCTCGTAGTCGCGGCCGTCGGTCGGCTGGTCCGCCACGCCCGCGTACGACGCCACGTCGGCCGTGTTGGCGAGCTCGGGGCCGGCGACCTCGTCGGCCGAGCCGAGGCCGGCGGGGACGGTCAGCCGGTAGACGACCGTGCGGGTCTCGCCCGGGGCGACGGGGCCGTCGATCGTCCAGCTGCGGACGGCGCCGGTGACGGTGCCCGCGCCTCCCTCGACCGGGGTGAAGCCCGTGAAGCGCGTGTCCGGCGCGTCCGTGACCTGCACGTCGTAGGCGGGGCCCGTGCCGACGTTGGTCACGGCGACGCGGTAGGTCAGGGTCTCGCCGGGCACGGCGCGACGGGTGTCGGCGTCGCCGACCTGCCCGTCGACGCGCTTGTCGAGCACGAGGCGCGGCTCGACGACGGTGACGGCGGCGGTCGACGCGAGGCTCGTGTAGTCGTACGAGGCCGCGACCGGGCGCGAGGCCGGCTTGCCGTCGATCTTGTCGGTCTTGTCGAACGCGACCTGCGCGACGTTGGTCAGCACCTGGCCCGACGTCGTCGACTTCTGCGCGTACGCGGTGTACTCGAGGTGCACGACGCGCTCGGCCGCGGCGGCCGTGACGTCGCCGAGCCAGAAGCCGATCGTGCCCGTGCTCGGGGTGCCGAGCATCGACGCGGTGAGCGACGGGTCGCAGGAGGCGCAGGTCACGGCCGTGAGGGAGCCGAAGGCCTGGCCGCTCGGCAGCGTGTCGTGCACGGTGACGTCGTAGGCGGAGACACCGGCGGGGACGCGCACGTCGAGCGTGTAGGTCGTGAGCTCGCCGGTCGTGCGGCTCGTGGCCGCCGGGTCGCCGAGCGCCTTGACGACCGACAGGGAGGGGCCGGTGACGGTGTCCTCGGCGGTCGCGGAGTAGCTGCGCTCGCCCTCGACGGGGCCGTCGAGCGAGCTGCCGACCGCCGTGGCGACGTTGCGGATGCGGGTGTCGCCGACCGTCTCGTCCACAGTCGCGCGGAAGGTGAAGTCGGCTGGCGAGGCGCCGGGCGCGACGTCGATCTCGGGGAACGTGATCGTGCGGCTCGACGGGTCGTAGCTGCCGCCGTCGACCCAGGTGAGGCCCTGCGGCAGCACGTCCGAGACGACGACGTCGTGCGCCGTGGACACGGCCGTGCCGGCGGGGTTCCGCACCCGGAGCGAGTACGTGACCGCCTGGCCGACGACGACCTTGCCGGCGGTAGCGTCGTCCGTCTTGGCGAGGGTGAGGGCGGGCTCGACGACGGTGGTGGTGACGGGCTGGAGGTTGGAGCGCGTCCGTTCCGGGGTCGACGCCGTCGCGCCGGCTGGCCACCACGTCAGTGTGCCCGTGTTCATGAGCGCATAGCCGCGGACGACGGCCGGGTCCGCCGCCGAGTCGACGACCGTGGCCGTGATGGTGAGCACCACCACGTCGGCGTCGCCCCGCTCGCTGACGTAGACACCCTGCGCGTTCGTCGGGAGGTCGAAGGACACGCGCTGACGGAGGCGGTTCGCCGAGGCGACCGTCGCGGGGGCGGCGGGCCCGCCGTTGATGCTGGCCGTGGGCACGCCGACGACCTGGAGCCCCTGAGGGAGCTGGTCGACGATCGACGGTGCGACGCCGGCCGACGAGCTGTACAGCGAGACTCCGCCGGGGATCGTCGTCGTCACGAGGTAGGTGATCTGAGACCCCACCGGAGCCCTAGCGACGTCGACGTCCTTCGCGACCGTGGGCTCGCCGGCGCGGACGGTCGAGGTGGCGTCGGCGCGGGCCGCGTTCGTGGTCGTGAGGGTCTTGTCGACGTTGTTCGACGGCGTGTAGGTGTAGGGGGTTCCCGTGTTCGTCCCGCCCTGGTACTGGCGCACGCCCGCCGTGTTAGCGAACGTGTCCGAGGCAGCGATGCCGGCCGGCACGGCGACCGAGTAGGTGAGCACGAGCGTCCCGTTCGTCGTCCCCGACCTCGCCGGCACGGTCAGGCCCGACCAGTCGATCCGTGAGCGCGGGCTCTCGTCCGTCACCACGCCTCCTGCGGTGACCTGGCTGACCTGGCCGGCAGTCCAGCCGGCGGGCAGCAGGTCGCGGACGCTGACCTCGGTCGCGGGCGCGTGGCCCGAGTTCGAGACGGTGACCGTGTAGCCGACCGTGTCGCCGCCCTGCACGGTGGTCGGCGTGGCCGTCTTGGCCGTCGTGAGCTGGGGCTCGGTCCAGACCGCGTCGGCCTGGTCGCGCAGCTGGAACACGGCGCCGGCCGTGTTCGTGAAGGTGAGCTTGGCGAGGTTGGCGGTGATGTCCCCGTCGGCGGCCGCCGCCGGGTCGCTGATGGTCGAGGTGACGATCGCCTGGAAGACGTTGCCCGACGCCTCGTCGGGCAGGGTCCAGGAGATCACGCCGCCGTCGGACACGGCGTCCGGACGGGCGGCCGTGTGGCCCGCGCCGTACGCGGCGCCCACGAAGGCGAACCCGGCGGGCAGGAAGTCCTTCACCGTGGTCGACACCGTGTTGAGCCCGACCGGGAACGTCGCCTCGATCTTCCAGCAGACCGTGTCGCCGGGACCGTACGAGGGGGCTGCGCCGCCCTCGGGCACCCAGGAGGCGGTGGTGCAGTCGGCCGTCGTCTGCGGCACCGCTACATGCTTGGTGAGCACGACGGCGGCCGCCTCCTGGCCGGCGGACGAGTCGTCCGGGGTCGCGAGCACGTGGGTGCGCAGCGCGTCGGGCGTGCTGCGCGCGTCGACGAGGGTCGACGTGGAGGTGAGGTCGACGCGGTTGGTCCACGAGTCCTCGGCGGCGACCGGGCCGACGCCGCTGCGGTACGAGCCGAGCGTGGTCGTCGTGAAGTCGATGGTGAAGGCGCCGTTCGTCGCCGTGAAGGCGGGCACCGTCCAGGTGATCGCCTGGGTCCACGGGCTGGCCGTGCCCGGGGTGGTCGAGACGGGGGCGAAGGCCGTGCCCGACTGGCGGTGCGTGGCGGAGCCCGCGTCGTACGACAGGCCGTCCGGGATCGTGTCGACGACGGTGAGGTCGCTCGTGCCCTGCGCGTACTCTGAAGTGGCGATCGCGAGGTGCCAGTTCGTCGTGGCGCCCTGGCGGATCGAGCCCTGGTCGTCGCCGCTGACGCCGCGGGTCTTGACGATCCGCACGTCCTCGGCGCTGACCGTCGCGGTCGCCGACGACGTGTAGACGGTGCCCTGCCAGCTGCCCGACGTCGTGGCGCTGTTCGTCAGCGGCTGCTCGTCGCGGGTCTCGCTGCCGGTGTTGTTGTCGAGGTTCGCCGTGGAGAGGCCGGTCGCCCCCGCAGCGGGCGCCCCGGCGGGGAACAGCTCGTTCTCGCGCAGCGGCACGGCCGCGGCGTAGCGCAGGGTGGTCGTCGCGCCGGCGGCGAGGTCGCCGAGGCCGGTCCACTCGACCCGCGTGTACACGCCGAGGGCCAGCGGTCCGGCCGTGCCGTCGGGGTCGACCCGGACGGTGCTGACGCTCGCCGGCTCGCGGCAGAGCCCGGCCGTGTCGGGCAGCGGCCGGGAGTCGAGGCGGGGAGCGCCCGGGTACTCGACCGTGCCGGCGGCGCTGTTGTCGACGCTCGTGCAGCCGAGGAACTCGAGGCCGGCAGGCAGGAAGTCGACGATCGAGAAGCCCGTCGAGCGGCCGACCTCGTTGTTCGTGACGGTCAGCGTGTAGGTCGTGGGGTGGTCGTGCACGCCGCGGAGCAGCTCGCCCTCGGGGCTCGAGTCCTCCTTCTTGTCGAGCTTGAACGGCACGAGCGTGGTCGTCGAGGCGGCGGTCGCGCTCACGACGGCCGGGTCGGCGACGGGCGCGCCGGCGGCGTCGAACTTCGGCAGCGTCCGTGCGGCCGAGCTGACGAAGGCGGCGCCGGAGGTCGTCACGACGGCCCCGACGGCCGCCGTGGTCGTGTACGAGTACGTGGAGGCGACGGTGACCCCGGCCTGCAGGTCGGCGACGTTCGACCAGATCAGCTTCGTCGTGCCGTCCGCCAGCTCGACGACGCGGCTCGGCGAGCCGAGGCCGGCGTCCGCCGAGGCGAACGTGGCACCGGCCGGGATCACGTCGGTCAGGGTCAGGTTGTAGCCGGGCGTCGAGGTCGCGTTCGAGGCCGTGAGCGTCACCGCGACGGCGTCGCCGACGAGGGTGCTGGCGGGCGCGGACTCGGTGAGGGTCACGGCGAGCCCGTCGGCCGCTCGGGCGGCGGTCGGCGCGACCAGGGCCGGGACGGCGAGCCCCGCGAGCACGACGGCGACCGCGAGCAGGAGGCGCCAGAGCGCGCGCGGGAGGGCAGGGGCGACGGGACGGGGCACGGGTGACTCCAGGAGCTCGCCCGGCAGCCGGGCGCGAGGCGCCTCGTCCGCGGGTTCAGTCGCGGGCAGCACCGCCGCGGATCGGGACGCGGCAGTCCTCATTGTGGAGGACCCCCTGGGGGCGGGCAACGAGTCGCGGTCCCCCACTTCGGGGACTGACGGGACCCCGTTCCGGGGGACGCCGCCCGTCCGCACTCCGGCCGCCACAGGTGGGCGCGAGCGGCCCCGGCCGCGGCGGCTAGGGCTCCGTGCCCGGCTCCGGCTGCAGCTCCGGCTGCTCCGGCTGCGGCTCCTCGCGGACGAACCGGGGCCCGTCCCAGCCGTCGCGCGTGACGCGCTCGACGAACTGCGCCACGGGACGCACCCAGCGCGAGCGGTCGCCGTAGAGCGTGCGGTAGAAGACCAGCGCCTCCTCGGTGTCGACGTGCCGCCCGGTGCCGATCACCTCGTAGCGGCCGCCCTTGAAGTGGCGGTAGGTGCCGGGCGCAGGAGGCGCGGGCTCGGCGGAGCGGTCAGGGCCGGCGGCGGAGGGGGTCGCGGTCACCGCACCAGGCTAGGCCCGCGCTGGCCGGCGTCGGTCGTGCCCCCTACGATCGCGGCATGGCACTCCTCCACCAGGCCGAACTCGTCCCGTCGAAGCTCGAGGCCCTCGCGGCCTGGGCGCCGAGCCAGCCGTGGTTCGAGGGCGACCCCGGACCGCTCGAGAAGGTCGCGGCGTTCCGCCTCGACGACCCGGCCGGCGAGGTCGGCGTCGAGGTGCTGCTCGTCCGCGCCGGCGACGGCCCCGTGCTGCAGGTGCCGCTGACCTACCGGGGCGCCCCGCTCGAGGGCGCCGACGCCTTGCTGGTCGGCACGATGCAGCACTCGGTGCTCGGCGAGCGCTGGGTCTACGACGGGTGCGGCGACCCCGTCTTCGTCGCGGCGACCGTCGCGGCCGCGCTCACCGGCGACGGCCAGGCCGACGAGGTGCTGCAGAGGGCCGACGGCGAGCGCGTGCCGCACGAGCAGACGATGGTCGTCGTCGGCAGCGGCACGGCCGGCGCCGAGGTGCCGTCGACCTCGCTGCGGGGCACCCGCGTGGTCGACGGAGCGACCGTGGTCGACGCGGGCTCGTGCACCCTCGTGGTCGCGCGGACCCCCGACGGCGGCGGCTCGCCCGCCTCCCTCGCCGAGGCCGCAGGAGGCGTGCACGACGACACGACGCAGGTCCTGTCCGCGACGTGGCCGGGCCACGACGCCCCGACGACGCTCGCCGTCGTGCTGGTGCACTGACCACCCTCCTCATTCAGGAAGATGGCTCCTGCGTCGTGCACAGGGGGGACCAAGAGGCCTGGATCGTGCACGGATCAGGATCCGTCACGGCACCCTTCCTGAATCGAGTCATGTGCACGAACACGAGCAGGAGGCGCGGTGCAGGCCTTGCCTGCACCGCGCCTCCTGGGCGTACTCGCGGTGCGCTACTTGATCGCGGCGCGGATCTCGCGTGCGGCGTCCGCGACGTCGTCGGCACCGTAGATCGCGGCGCCCGCGACGGCGACCTGGGCGCCCGCGTCCTGCACCGAGCCGACCGTGGCGGCCTTGACGCCTCCGGCGACCGAGAACGGCACGCCCGACGCCTTGCCGGCCTCGAGCAGGGCCTCGAACGTGAAGCCGTCCTCGGCCTGCTCGTCGAGGCCCGCGTGCATCTCGACGAACTCGGCGCCGAGGGCGACGACCTCCTTGGCGCGGGCGGCCTTGTCGTGCACGCCGATCAGGTCGACGACGATGCCCTTCCCGTGCTCCTTCGCGGCCTTGACCGCACCGGCGATGGTGCTGTCGCCCGCGACGCCCAGCACGGTCACGAGGTCGGCGCCGGCCTTGAACGCCTCGCCGGCCTCGAGCTCGCCGGCGTCCATCGTCTTGAGGTCGGCGAACACGACCTTGTCGGGGTGCGCCTCCTTGATCGCGGTGATGGCGCGGAAGCCCTCCGCCTTGATCAGCGGCGTGCCGAGCTCGATGATGTCGACGCTGGGCGCGGCGGCGGCGGCGAGCTCGAGGGCTGCCTCGGTGGTCAGGGTGTCCATGGCGAACTGCAGCTTCATGTGGTGCTCCTTCTTTCGGGGTGGGACGTGTCGGACGAGCAGCCGGGGGCTACTCGAGGTTGGCGTGGCGGGGCCACATGTCGTCGGCGCTCTGGCCGGAGCGCTGCCACAGGGCGTGGAACAGCGCGTCGCCGACGAGCACGACGACCTGCTCGAAGAGGCCGCCGGCGTACTGCGCCGAGGCGGAGCCCGAGCGGTCGAGCTTCTCGGCGGCGGGCACGAGCACGACGGCGGTCGCGACCTCGGCCAGCGGCGAGTCCCCGGCGGTGGTCACGGCGGCGACCCGGGCACCGGCGTCGACGGCGGACTGCGCCGCGCTGACGATGCCGCTCGTCGTCCCCGACCCGCTCGCGGTCAGCAGCACGTCGCCCTCGCCGATCGCGGGGGACGTCACCTCGCCGACCACGTGCACGGTCAGGCCGAGGTGCATCAGCCGCATCGCGGTCATCCGCAGCGCGAGGCCGGACCGGCCCGCGCCGTGCACGAAGACGCGCCCGGCACCGGCCACGAGGTCGGCCACGGCGTCGAGGCCGTCGGGGTCGGTCTCGACGACCGCGCGCACGGCACGGTCCACCTCGGTGCGCACGAGCTCGAGCGCGTCGGCGGTCGAGGAGGCGGTGGCCGAGGAGGCGGGGGAGGTGCTGTCTGCGTCGGGCATGCCCCAAGCCTGCTCCCGTCCACCTCCGGGTGCGCTGCCCGTCGGGGCGGGCCGACCTGCCCGAACGGGTAGGCGGGGCCGTTCGGGTAGGGGCCGGGTAGGGTGGCGCCGTGCCCGACCTGCCGACGCCTCACCTCTCGGGCTCCGGCCTGCCGGCGTCCGGGCCTGCGTCGGCCCCGCCGAGCTCCGGCCCGCCCGCGCCCGACCTGCCGTCGGCCGCCAGCCGGGCCGCCGTCGCCCGGCACGCCCGCACGGTCTCGGAGCTGCTCGACCGGCACGCACTGACGCTGGAGTCGCTGCTCGCCACCCTCCGCTCCGGCCGGCTCGACGACCGTGCCGCCCGCACCGTCGCGATCGAGGTCGCGGCGGCCGCCGTCGTCGAGCTCCGCTCCGAGACGGACGGGCAGCGCGCCTTGCAGCTCGAGCCGGTCGTCGGGGCCTTCGCGCGCCTCCGGGACGACCTGCGCCCCCTCGTCCGTTTCGGCGAGCTCGACGTCCAGTTCGTCGAGCCGCCCGCGACCGGGCGTGCACTGCCGGGCGAGGTGGCCCACGCCGCCAGGACCATCGTGCGGAGCACCGTCCTCGCCCTCGTCGACGACGGCCGCGCCCGACGTGTGCGGATCCAGTGGGACTGCGACGGCCTCAACCTGCTGATGGCGGTGCGGGACGACGGGGCGGGCGAGCTCACCGCGCACGACGACTCGCTGCGGCCGGTCGCGGAGCGGGTCTCCGCCCTCGACGGCACCCTGTCCGTCTCGTCGACGCCCGGGTGGGGATCGGACCTCGCCGTCAGCCTCCCGCTCGACCCGCCGGCCGAGCCCGGGTCGCTCGACGAGGCGGTGTCGCTCAGCCCGCGCGAACGGGACGTGCTGCGGCTGGTCGCCTCCGGGGCCCGCAACCGGGCGATCGCCGAGTCGCTCGGCATCAGCGAGAACACCGTCAAGTTCCACGTCTCGAACCTGCTGCGCAAGGCCGGGGCCGCGACGCGGGCCGAGCTGACGGCGCTGGCTCGCTAGCTCCCCCGGGGCGCCGCTCCGCACCTCCTGAGTCCGCGCCTGCCGCCCTCGAGGCACGCGCCGGACTTTCTCGACGATTTCTGTCAGACCTCGGCGATCTGCGACATTCCTGTAGTGAGGGGGGCAGACATGGACATGACGACGGAGAACGACTCCGACCTCGTCCGACGCACGTCGGGCGGGGACGAGCGGGCGTTGTCGGAGATCTTCGACCGCTGGGCGCCGACGCTGACGCGCTACGCCTGGGCGCTCGCCGACAGCAAGATGGACGTGGAGGAGGTCGTGCAGGACACGCTCGTCACCCTCTGGCGCCGCTCGGCCGAGATCACCCTGCACGACGGGTCGCTGTTGCCGTGGCTGCTCGTCGCCTGCCGCAACCACGCGATGAACCTGAGGCGCAAGCGGCAGCGCACCGAGGCGGACGAGCTGCCCGCCGAGCTGATCGCCCCCGCCGACGACGACGCCCAGGAGGCGCGCGAGCGGCTCCGCTGGGTCCGTGCCGAGATCGAGGCGCTCAGCCCCGTCGACCAGCAGATCTGCGAGCTGTGCCTGATCGAGGGCCGCAGCTACGCCGAGGCCGCGAAGCTGCTCGGGCTGAGCGTCGGCGCACTGACACAACGGGTCTCCCGGACCCGGACACGACTGAGGAAGGCGGTGATCCGCGATGGACGTTGAGCCCCCCACCGGAGACGACCTGAACCGCATGCTCGTCTCGATGAAGCAGGACGTGCTGCGCCGCGCCGCCGCCGAGCCCCCTGCGCGACGGCGCCCCTGGGCCCGTCGCCACCTCGGCCTGACCCTCGGCCTCGTCGCCCTGCTCGGCGTCGGGGGCGCAGGAGGCGCGCTCGCGCTGGTGCTGCCCTCGCCGTTCCAGGCGTCGCCGGCCGCCACCCCCACGAGCACGCCGTCGGCCACGCCGACCTCACGGCCGACGCCCTCGGCCGCTCCGAGCCCGTCGGCCCCGCCCCCGCAGACCGTCCCCGCGCCCGCCACGGGAATCGACTGCGCGACCCTGGGCGACCGCGCGCAGGTGACCTCCCTGGTGCCGGCCGCCCAGCTCGTCACGGTGCAGCCGGGCTACTGGGGTTCGGGCGACGCCGCCTACCGGCAGGCGGGAGTCCTCGACTGCCGCTGGACCGCCGAGGGCGCGGAGCTCTCGGAGGACGTCGTCGAGATCCGGATCTCGCCCGCGGCGGACCGGGGCAGGGAGTGGATCTCGGGGCTGACGCAGTCCGGCCTGCCCGGCCTGCAGGTGGGCGACGTGTCGGCCGCCCGGTGCGAGGACGACTACGGCACGAGGTGCAACGCCTCGCTGGTGTCGGGTCCGTGGTGGATCGAGCTGTCGTTGGGCGCGACCGTCACCTCCGCCCCCGTGACGACGGAGACGGCGCGGGCCGCCGCCGGCAGCGTCGTCACGGTCACCGACGCGCTCACGCCGGGTGCGCCCTGGGCCGGTCAGGAGTCGTCGTGGGCAGGGACTTCCTGCGCTGCTCTGCCGTCGGGCCGCACCGTGGGCGAGCTCGCGGGCTCGCCCGACATGGGCGACGTCGTGGAGCAGGGATGGACGCCCGCGACGGGCATCCGCCAGACCCAGGCGTGGTCGACACGGTGCTCCTGGACGATCGCGTCGGCGGACGACACGCAGCCGGACGGGTACGTCAGCGGGGTGACCGTGGAGTTCGTGTCGGGGAGCGCGTGGGCCTACGGACGGGAGACCGTGCCGGGGACCCCCGTCGAGGTCGCGGGGGCCGACTCGGCCACCCTCGTCTGCTACTCCCACGAGGGAGCCTCCTGCTGGGTGGACCTGGTGTCGGACGGCACGTGGGTCCAGGTGCTGGCATACGTCGACCCCGAGGACTCGGGGCTGCTGATCCCGCTCAGCGAGGCGGTCCTCGCCGCCCAGGCCGCTGCCTCCGGACGGGGCTAGTCCGGGACGAGCAGCCCTGCGGGGCAGCCCCTGCGGGGGCACGGAGACCATCCGGCGCGGGGGCGCCGGACGGGCCGGTCGTCGGGGAGGGACGGCCGGCGAGAGGGGGGAAGACGCGGGAGCGTCGGGTCGAGCACGAGGGGCACCGACCCGCCGCTCCCGTTGTCGCGTGCGCGGTGCGGCAGCGCTCAGCCGCGGTCGAGCACCAGCGCCTGCGACGCCCCGGCGGCGGCGTCCGCCGCGACGGTCCCGGTCCGCGCGAAGTCGGCCCAGATCTGCCGGACCCGACGCCCGAGGCGGTCGACCTCCGCCCAGTCGGACTCGCCCAGCAGGGCCGACCTGCCCCACGCCTCCTTCGTCCCCAGCAGCAGCGGCAGGTCGGTGATGTGGGCGGCTCCGTAGCGGCTGCCGCGCGGAGCCCAGCTCAGCTCGTACCGCACGGCACGACCGCCGGACGCGCGGTGCCGGTCGACGAAGCGGCGCGCGTCGCGTCCGTACACGGCCCCCGTCGTCGCCCGGACGAGCACGCGGCGTACGAGCCCGCCGACGACGGGCAGGCTCGTCAGCACGTCGAGCGGCCGGACGAGGGGCACGTAGAGCCCGGTCTCCTCCGTCGTCGCCCCCATCAGCAGGTCGACGTGCGGGGCGACGTCACGCCAGGCCGCGTCACGGTCCTCCTCGGCGGGCAGGGGGGCGCGGCCGTACTGCGGGCCGAACGGCATGCCGCCGCGCAGCCCGAAGCGCAGGGCCGCGCGCTCGGCGGGGGGCTGCCCCGCGAGCAGCTCCTCGACGGTGGCGTCGGGGTCGGGGGCGCCGACGACCCGCAGCATCGCCCGCGACATCGCGGACCGGCCGCGACCGAGCCCCAGCGGGGCGCTCTGCACGATCGCCCGGCGGAACAGCCCGCGCGCCCCGTCGCTGATCATGAGGTGGGCGATCGAGTCGCCGCCCGACGACTGCCCGAACAACGTCACGGTGTCGGGGTCGCCGCCGAACGCGTCGATCGTGTCGTGCACCCAGCGCACCGCCTCGAGCTGGTCGAGCAGCCCGAGGTTCGACGGCACCCGGTCGCCGTCGCCGAGGAACCCGAGGACGCCGAGCCGGTAGGTCACCGCGACCACGACGACGCGCTGCTCGACGACGAGCGAGCGCGGGTCGTAGACGCCGAGGTCGCCTGCGCCGTTGACGTAGGCACCGCCGTGGATCCACACCATGACGGGGAGCCGCTCCCCCGGGGCGAGGTCGGCGGGCAAGGTGATCGACAACGCCTGGCAGTGCTCGGAGTCGACCATGCCGCGGGCCGCGTCGTCGAAGAGCACCTGCATCGCGGGCGACGCCAGCTGGGGCGAGGCAGGCGCGCGCTCGAAGGCGAGGAACGGCACCGGCTGGCCGTCGTCGCCGACCGCTGGAGGCGCTGGCCGGGGAGCCTCGAAGCGCTCGGCCACCGCGTACGGCACGCCCAGCACGCGCACCACGTCGCCGTCGACGCGCCCGACGACGGTGCCGACCCGCGTCTCGAAGGTGCGGGTCTCCGCGGTGGGGGTCTCCGCGGCGGGGGTCTCGGGGGTGCGGGTCTCGGGTGCGCTGCTCACCGGCTCACGCTACGCGCGCCTCCTGTGCTCGAGGGCGCCCCGCACGCCGGCAGCAGCACCTCCGCCGCCGAGCGCCGCACCGACTCCGTCAGCGTGTCGAGCAGCCGCGACGACAGGGCCCAGCGCTGCCAGTACAGGGCGAGGTCGACGTGCTCGCCGGGCGCGAGCTCGACCAGCGACCCGTCGGCGAGCAGGTCGAGGCACTGCGCCTCGGGCAGCAGCCCCCAGCCGAGGCCGAGCCGGGCGGCGCGGGCGAAGTCGGCCGACGACGGGACGAACGTCCGCGGCGGCCGCGGGTCGTAGCCGAGCGAGGCCCGGAGGAACCCCCGCTGCAGCTGGTCCGACCGGTCGAAGTCGAGCATCGGCGCGGCGTCGACGCGGCCCATCGTCGGAACTCCCCCGAGCCACCGGTCGACGAAGCCGGGGCTCGCGACCGCGCGGTACCGCATCAGCCCGAGCGGCTCGGACGAGCAGCCCTGCAGCGGCTCCCGCGTCGACGTGACCGCGGCGAGCACCGTGCCCGAGCGCAGCAGCGAGGTCGTGTTCTCCTGGTCCTCGCGGTGCAGGTCGAACACGGCGCCCACCTCGGGCGGCAGGGCGGCGAGCGCCTCGAGGAACCAGGTCGCGAGCGAGTCCGCGTTGACCGCGACGGCGATCGACGTGCCGAGCCCGCCCGGCCCGCCGGCGCCTCCTGGACCGCCCGCGCCGGCGCCCAGCTCGACCGCGGCGTCGTCGGCGAGCAGCTGCACCTGCCGGGCGTAGCGCAGCACCACGTCGCCGGCCGCGGTCGTCACGACGGGCGTGGTGCGCTGCACGAGCACCTGTCCCGCGATGCGCTCGAGCTGCTTGATGCGCTGCGAGACGGCCGACTGCGTCATGTGCAGCCGCTGGGCCGCCGCCTCGAAGGTGCCCTCGTCGACGAGGGCGCGGAGGGTCACGAGGTGCTCCGAGGCGAAGGTGATCATCAGCAGAGCTTATGCAGCATCACGAACATGAGCTAGAGAGATGCGGTGACTGCTCCCTAGCGTCGGGGCGTGACCTTCTCCTCCCTCCTGCTGCCCGCCCTGTTCGGCATGGGCACCGGCCTCGCCCTCATCGTCGCGATCGGCGCCCAGAACGCGTACGTGCTCAAGGTCGGCCTGCAGGGCGTCAACCGGGTGATCCTCCCCGTCATCGCCGTCTGTGCGGCGAGCGACGCGGTCCTGATCATCGCCGGGGTGGCCGGCGTCGGAGCCCTGATCGCGGCAGCCCCGCAGGCCCTCATGGTGGTCCGGATCGTCGGGGCCGCGTTCCTGCTCGTCTACGCGGGGTTCGCCGCGAAGCGGGCCATCCGGCCGTCCGGTGCGCTGCAGGCCGAGGGAGGCGCGGTGCAGCCGAGCAGGAAGACCGCCGTCGTCACCGTGCTCGCCCTCACCTGGCTGAACCCCCACACCTACCTCGACACGATCGTGTTCCTCGGCTCGGTGGCGAACCAACAGCCGGGCGACCTCCGCTGGTGGTGGGCGGGCGGGGCCATCGCGGGCAGCTTCCTGTGGTTCGCGGTGCTGGGCCTCGGCTCGCGCCTCCTCAAGCCGTTCTTCGCGAAGCCGTCGTCGTGGCGCGTGCTCGACGGCCTGATCGCCGTGGTGATGACGGCGCTGGGGCTGCGGCTGCTGCTCGGGGCGTGACGCACGCCTCCTAGGTCGGGGCATTGTTTTGAACTATTCAAGAAAGCGCGCTAGGGTGGTGCTCACGCCGACGGAGACGAGCACCTCGCCCTCACCCGACCGGCGGCCCTCGTCTCCCTGAACGAGGAGGCCCCCATGGACCGCACCGCATCGACCACCCCCGCCCAGCCGTTCCCGCTCGGCGGCCGCTACGTCAGCACCACCCGCCGCGACGAGCCGATCGGCTCGTACGTCTCGACCGCGCACCGCGACACGGTCACCATCGGCGCGTACGTCTCGCCGTCGGTGCAGCGCACCTCGCTCGGCCGGTACGTCCGCGCCCAGCTCAGCGCGCTGAGCACCCGCACCTCGACGGTGCGCACGCACACCGGCTCGATCGTCCTCGGCCGCTAGGCCCTGGCAGCGGCTCCGAGCGCCGCCGGGCACGCCGGGTCGGCCCCCACGAGCTAACGGAGGGCGACCTGCGCCGCACGGTCCACGACGAACGACCCCGCCCGGACGACGGCACCGCACGCATGCGGTGACCTCGTCCCGGGCGGGGTCGTCGTGCGTCGCGCGGGCCTTCCCGCGCGACGGCCGACGCGGTCGCTAGACCGCGTCCGAGCCGGTCACGCCGGTGCCGCTCGTGCCGGTGCCGTCGGTCGGTGCGGGGCCGCCGCCCGCACGCGGGACGCTCTCCGTGCCGTCGTCCTCCGACGAGTCGTCGTCGGCGACCGCTCCCTCCGCGTCGCGGAAGGCGCCCTGCTGGCCGAGGGGCGAACGACCGTCGGCCTCGACGCCCGAGCCTGCGTCGAGGTCGGTCCCGGTCGTCGCCTCGTCGTCGTGCGCGTTCGTGCTGTCGCTCATGTCTGGCCTCTCGCTCGTGTCGTCCCGCAGGGTCGCCCTCGGTGTCGAGGTGCTGCGGCCACTCCACTCTGGCCCGGAGGCGCGGGCCGGGACCCAGGGAGGCGGACCTGGCCCCCGGGAGGCAGGCGGGCTAGTGCCGGGCGAGGAACGCCAGCGTGCGCTCCGTGAGCAGCGCGGCCGCCTCCGGCCGGTACGCCGCCAGCGACGAGTCGGCGAAGAGGTGCTCGCTGCCGGGGTAGGTGAACACCTCGGCGTCGGCCGTGGCGTCGTCGGCCCGCAGCTGGGCCACGAGCTCCCGGGCGGCGTCGAGGTCGCCCTCGTCGGCGAAGAAGGGGTCGTGCTCCATGCCGTGCACCTGCAGGGCGAGGCCGGACGGCCAGGTGCCGAACTCGGCGGCGGGCACGCAGGCGTGGAAGAAGAGCGCGCCGCGGGCACCGGGACGCGACTGCGCCAGGTGCTGCGCGGGCAGGACGCCCAGCGAGAAGCCGGCGTACACGACGTCGGCGTCGAAGTCGGCGGCCGAGCGGACCCCGCGGGCGGCGACCTCGCCGACGCCGAGGCCGTGCACGAACTCGAGGCCCTCGTCGATCGAGTCGAAGGTGCGGCCCTCGTACAGGTCGGGCGTGTGCACGACGTGGCCCGCGGCCCGCAGCGCGTCGGCGAAGGCGACGACCCCGCGGGTCAGGCCCTGGGCGTGGTGGAACAGGACGACCTCGGTCACGGCTGCGCGCCTCCTCGACTGCCGTCGGCCCGGTGCGCGACGGTCGTCACGACCCTAGCCCGAGCCCGGGAGCCCGCCGTCAGCGGTGGAGGCGGCGGCGACGACGTGCGGGACGGTCGGCGGAGAAGAGCGGGACGACGGGCGCGAGCGGCCGGTCGTCCGGGTCGGTCGCGTCCGACGACGACGCGTCCTCGGTCAGGTGGCTCGTCTCCGTGTCCGCGTCGTCGTCGATCACGAGCCCGGCGATCTCGGCGCCGAGGGGGACGAGGTCCTCGAGGGACGCCACCAGCCGGAGACGGTCGTCGCCCTCGCGGTCACGGCGGACGACGGGCGACGCGTCCCGACGCCACAGCACGTAGCCCTTCACGGGCGCTCGCCCTGCACGCAGCGGCCTCGACGGTGGTGTCCTGTCACGACGATTTGCCCCCTCGGCCGTCCGCTCGCGCGGGGCCCTCTGATCCGGTGACGACGACCCTACGCCGCCCGGCCGCGCTGCGGCCGCGTGCTGGGGCATGCTGGCCTCACCCCGGCCGCACCCAGGCCGCGCGCCGAGGCTCGACGACACCCGTTGCACAGCGTGCAGGACGGTGTCCGGAGGGCCCTCACAGGCGAGTAGCCTGACACGGGCGGAGGAACCAGCCGCCTGCAGATCGGGGTCACCGGCGACCTCCGCCACGAACCGAGCACCCCGCAGGAGCACCCTCATGTCCGACGACCGCACCTCCGACGCGCACGTCACCCGGCCCCACGTCGTCGTGGTCGGCGGCGGCTTCGCCGGCATCGCCACGATGCGCGCCCTCAAGGACGCCGACGTCGACATCACGCTGATCGACCGGCACGTCTACAACATGTTCCAGCCGCTCATGTACCAGGTCGCGACCGGCGGCCTCAACGCCGGCGACGTCACGTACTTCCTCCGCAGCCTGCGCTCGAAGCAGTCGAACGCCGACTTCCGGCACGGGCTCCTCACGACCGTCCGGGCCGACGAGCGCGTCATCACGCTCCGCGACGGCGAGGAGATCTCGTACGACGCGCTCGTCCTCGCGAACGGCGTCAACACGAGCTACTTCGGCACCAAGGGCGCCTACGAGTTCGCGTACTCGATGTACTCCCGCTCGCAGGCCCTCCGCATCCGCGACGAGCTCTTCACGCAGCTCGAGAACGCGGCGGCGTCGCAGGGCAGCGGCGAGGTGCGGGTCGTCATCGTCGGCGGCGGCGCGACCGGCGTCGAGATGGCCGGGGCGCTGGCCGAGCTGCGCGACCAGGCCCTCAAGGACGCCTACCCCGAGATCGACGCCTCGAGCATCACGATCACGCTGGTGCACCGCAGCGGCGAGCTCCTCAAGCCGTTCGCGCCGCGCCTCCGCCGCTACGCCGCCAAGGTGCTGCGCAAGCGCGGCGTCGACCTGCGGCTCGACACCGGCGTCGACGAGGTCACGCCCGACGGCGTGCACACCACGTCGGGCGAGTTCATCCCGGCCGAGCTCGTCGTCTGGGCGACCGGCGTCGCCGCGCACGCCGAGGTCGCCGCGTGGGGCGTCCCGCAGACCCACGGCGGCCGCATCCAGGTCAACGACGACCTCACGGTCAAGGGCCTCGACCGCATCTGGGCCGCCGGCGACATCGCGGCCACCGACGAGGCCCTCGCCCAGCTCGCCCAGCCGGCCATCCAGGGCGGCGAGCACATCGGCGAGCAGATCGAGCGCCTCCTCGCCGGCAAGCCGTCCACGCCCTTCAAGTACCACGACAAGGGCACGATGGCCACCGTCGGCACGAACGCGGCCGTGGTTCAGCTGCCGAACGGCTTCACGATGACCGGACCGGTCGCCTGGCTGCTCTGGGTCTTCGTGCACATCACGAGCCTGCTCGGCAACGGCAACCGCCTGTCGACGCTGACCCACTTCTTCGTCCGCTACATGTGGGCCCTGCGCAAGCGCGCCATCCCGATCGTCGGCGACGTGCGCCCGGTCCGCCCGAACGGCGACCGCGCCCCCGAGAAGTGGCAGACCGAGAAGGCCGAGTAGCCCGGCCGCTCCCGGAGCGAAACGCGAAACACCCCGGAGTGGACCATCCACCCCGAAACGACGGGGTGCATGGTCCACTGCGGGGTGCGGGGCGCAGCGGGGCTCAGCCCAGGTGCACCACGGGGCCGCTCGGGAGCAGCTCCTCCTTCGTGCCGCGGATCATGAAGAACGAGATCGGCGCGGCGACGAACGCGGCCACCGCGGCGGCGACGAACGCCGCCGAGTAGCCGTCGACGAGCGCTCCGAGCCCGCCCGCGGCGCTGCCGGCCACGGCCGACGCGTACAGGTTCGTGTAGACGGCGAGCCCGATCGAGCCGCCGATCTGCATCATCGCGTTCGAGGTGGCGCTGGCCGCGCCGGCCTCGTGCGGAGCGACCCCGGCGAGCGCGAGGTTCTGCATCGGCACGAAGATGCCGGCCAGGCCGACGCCCATCACGATCAGCGGGGGCAGCACGTGCGTCGCGTACCCGCCGTCAGCCGTGATGAACGACAGCCAGAAGAGGCCGGCGGCGGCCACGATCGGTCCGACGATCATGAGGAGGCGCGGCCCGATCACCGGCAGCAGCTTCGTCAGGATCGGGGCCATCACCATGATGACGAGCGTCATCGGCAGGGTCGCGAGACCGGCCTCGAGCGGGCCGAAGCCCAGCACGATCTGCAGGTGGAACGTCAGGTAGAGCAGGGCGCCGATCATGACGCTGCCGACGATCAGCTGCACGAGGAACGCTCCGCCGCGCACGCGGTTCGTGAGCACGCCGAGGGGCAGGAGGGGGTGGTCGCTGCGCTTCTGGACGAGGACGAACAGGGCGAGCAGACCCGCGCCGAGGGCGATGAAGCCGATCACGACGGGGCTGCCCCAGCCGTCCTCGGCCTGGGTGAAGCCGTAGACCAGCGACGCGAGGCCGAGGGCAACGACGACCGTGCCGACGACGTCGAGCCGGTTGTCGCCCTCGGCCTTGCTCTCGCGCACGACGAGCGCGGCGGCGACGATCGCGACGATCACGATCGGCACGTTGACGAGGAGGCACCAGCGCCAGCTGACGAACTCCGTGAGGACGCCGCCGAGCACGAGGCCGACGGCCGCGCCCGCACCCGAGATCGCGCCGAAGACGGCGAAGGCGGTGTTGCGCTCGCGTCCGCGCGAGAAGGTCGTGGTGAGCACGGCGAGGGCGGCCGGCGCGAGCAGCGCGGCGAAGACGCCCTGCAGCGCACGGGCGGTGACGAGCAGCTCGCCGGTCGAGACGAGCCCGCCGAAGGCCGACGCGGCGCCGAAGCCGACCATGCCGACGATGAAGGTGCGCTTGCGGCCCCAGAAGTCGGCGATGCGGCCGCCGAGCAGCAGCAGGGCGCCGAAGGCGAGGGCGTAGGCCGTGACGACCCACTGGCGGTTCTCGTCCGAGAGGCCGAGCTCGGCCTGGGCCTGCGGCAGGGCGATGTTGACGATGGTGCCGTCGAGCACGACGACGAGCTGCGCGAGCCCGACGATGACTAGCACCCACCAGCGGCGGGCGGACGCCGGTGCGTCGGACGGAGGTGCGGTCTGGTGCGACCCGGTGGCGGGCCGTGCTGCTGAGGTGGTCACAGTTCTCCTGGTTCTGGTGCCCTGAGTCTCGGGGCGCTCCACGACGGGCGGCCGTCGTGGACCCCGCGATACTACCTACTAGTTGGTTGGCTTCGTAAGGGGCTATCGTCGGCGCATGGCCTACGACGCGGACGAGACGCGCCGCCGCATCCTCGCGGCGGCCACGGCGGAGTTCGCCGAGCACGGCCTCGCCGGCGCCCGCGTCGACCGGATCGCCGCGGCGGCCGCCTGCAGCAAGGAGCGCCTCTACGCCCACTACGGCGACAAGGAGTCGCTCTTCACGGCGGTGCTGAACGCCTCCTTCGCCCACCTCGGCGAGGCCGCCTCGGCCGACTTCGACTCCGTCGAGGACTTCGCGGTCGCCGTCTTCGACCACCTCGTCGACAACCCGGCCAACCAGCGCCTCCTCGCCTGGGCCCGGCTCGAGCAGCGGCACGACTGGGCGGCGTCGTTCGGGGTCCTCGAGAGCGTGCGCGCCACCTCCGTCGGCCACCTCGAGCGCCTCGTCGGCACCGCCGGGTCGACCGACGCCTCGGCCGCGTCGGCCCCGTCGGCGGAAGCGCCGCCCTGGGCGCCCGACGACCTCTTCGCCCTCGTGCTGGCGATCGCGTCGGCGTGGGTGCAGCTGCCGGGCCTGCCGGACGACCAGCCGCGGACGCCCGACGTCGCCGCCCAACGCGCGATCGTGCGCGTGGCCGTGGGGCGCCTCCTCGACTGACGTCCCACGCCCTCGCGCGCGGGTCAGCGCCCGTCGACCACCGTCCGGGCGAACCCGGCCGTCCGCTCGCGCAGGCTGAGCACCCGCTGCTCGACGGCGGCCGCGACGTCGAAGCCGAGGTACGCGGGCGGCGGCGGTCGGTGGGCGTTCGCGCTGCACTCGAACCCGGCGCAGACGAGCGTCCCGACGGTGTCGCCGTTGCGTCCGGCAGCACCGGCCCGCTTCGCGCTGAAGAACGCGACCGGAGCCGGCAGGGTCACGTCCTGGCACCAGCTGCACTGGGCGCGGGACCGGGTCGTGGCCTCCGCCTGGCGCAGCACGAGGCCGACCGGCTCGCCGTCGACGGGCACGACGACGTAGGCGCGGCGGGGCAGCTTCGGGTCGCGCCAGCCGACGAACTCGAGGGAGTCCCAGTCGAGGGCGTCGAGGTCGGGCGGGAGCACGAGGTCGGAGGTCTCCTTGCGCGAGGCGTTCGCGAAGGAGGCGCGGAGGGCGGGGGCGGTCAGGGGCAGCATCAGGGGTTCACCAGTCGGTAGGGGTGCTCGGGCACCGGGCCGCGCGCACCTGCCCCGGCCCTGCCAGGACGTGCCCGCACGACGAGTGGTCAGCTCCGGTCGTTCCCGCGACGGGGAAGGACGATAAGTGACCACTCGACGGCCGGGCAGGCCCGTCGAGGGGGCGAGGAGGCGCGCGCACGACGGCGAACACGAGCGGTGATCAGGGGAGGAGAGAGGAGGGGAGTCGACTGTGCGACTACCTGCCGCCGGCGGAGGATGCGCCGACGACCTCCTGACGCCCCGAGGGCTGCGCGACTGCGGTGATGATCACGGGTCGACGATACGTCTCGTGCCGGGCTGCGTCCACCCCGGGGCCCGCGGCCCGGTCTGCCGGGCCGCCGCATCGCTGGCCCACCGCTGCGACAGGCCTCAGAGATCCCGTCGAGAGGCCCTTTCGGCCCGGCACGTCCGGCTGCCAGGATGACCGACATGCTGCTCTCGACGGTCCGGTTCCCCGCCTCCTACGACCTCGTCTGGAGCCTCGCCCTGGGCGTGGTCGCACTCGGGTTCGTCGCGGTCGTGGTGCTCGTGGTGGTGAACGTCGTCCGCGCCCGGCGGAACGGCATCAGCCCGCTGACCTCGCAGGTCGACATCGCAGCCCGGCTGCTGCAGTCACGGGCTCTGCAGCCCGACCGCTCCCTCGACGATCGGCTCGTCGAGCTCGACGATCTCGCCGCACGCGGCGTCATCAGCACGGACGAGCACCGCGAGGCCCGCGCCGCCGTGCTCCGCGGCGACCGCAGCTAGCGGACCGGCCCGACCGCCCACAAGCCCTGACCTCAGCCCTGCGCGTCCGCCCCGGCGCCGACCCGCTCGTCGTACTCGGCCCAGGCGCCGGAGACCTGCCCGAAGTGCGCGATCGACCACTCCTCGAGGGCGCGCAGCGGCGTCCGGAGCGTCTCGCCCGCCTCCGTCAGCTCGTAGACGACGCGTGGCGGGACCTCGGCGAAGACGGTTCGGGTGACGAGCCCGTCGCGCTCGAGCCCCCGGAGGGTCTGCGTCAGCATCTTCTGCGAGATGCCCTCGATGCGCCTCCGGATGTCGGAGAAGCGCAGCGGGCCCGTGCCGAGGGAGCCGACGACGAGCACCGTCCAGCGGTCGCCGATGCGGTCGAGCAGACGGCGCGACGGGCAGCCCGCGGCGTACGGGTCGAGCGGGGGCGGACCGCCCGCGGGAGGAGCGGGAGCGGCTGCCGGGGCAACGTCCGAAGGGGTGATGGTTACCAAAAAGTGCCTACTTCCCATCAGTGACCAATGGACCTAGCGTAGCCGCGAAGCCCCACGGACAGAAGAACCAGAAGGAGAACGCCATGACCCGCATCACCGTCGTCGGAGGGACCGGCTACGCCGGCAGCGCGATCGTCGCCGAGGCCGCGCGCCGCGGACACGAGGTCGTCTCGGTCAGCCGCAGCGTGCCCGCCGAGGAGGCCCGCGTCGAGGGCGTCCGCTACGAGACCGGGTCGCTGGTCGACGCCGACGTGCGCGCCCGCGCCGTGGCCGACGCCGAGGTCGTCGTCTCGAGCCTCTCGCCCCGCGGCGAGCTCGACGGACGCATCGTCGAGGTCGACCGCGAGCTCGCGGCCCTCGCCGAGCAGCACGGCGCCCGCTTCGTCGTCGTCGGCGGCTACAGCTCGCTGCGCCTCGAGGAGGGCGGGCCGCGCCAGGCCGAGACCGGCCAGATCCCGCCGGAGTACGCCGGCGAGGCGCTGCAGATGAACGAGGTGCTGGGCGAGCTGCTCGCCAGCGCCGCGTCGCTGGACTTCACCTTCGTGTCGCCCGCGATGCAGTTCGGCGCGTACGCGCCCGGCGAGGCGCTGGGCCGCTACCGCGTCGGCGGCGAGGTCGCGTTCACCGACGAGGCCGGCGTCTCCGCCGTCAGCGGCGCCGACTTCGCGCTCGCGATCGTCGACGAGCTCGAGACGCCGGCGCACCGCCGCGAGCACATCTCCGTCGCGTACTGACGCGAGCCGCGTCGAGGACGCGAGGGACGACGGAGGCGCGGGTCAGGATCACCTGACCCGCGCCTCCCCCGCGTCCCCGCTCAGGCGAGCGGGTCGGACGGGATGCCGAGCAGGTCGGCGCTCCGCTCCCACAGGTCGCGCATCAGGTCGCGGTCGCCGGCCTGCGCCGCGACGCGGCCCGGCGCACGGAGCCGGTCGAAGTAGTTGCCGCTCGGCGCGGGCACCGTCGGCGCCGCCGCGAGCCGCACCAGGGGCTCGGCGCCCTGCTCGGTCGACACGGCCGCGCGCTTGGCGAAGGTGGCGACGGGGCCGTTCCCGCCGAAGCCCGAGGCGACGAAGCCGGGGTGGAACGCGAACGCGTCGACTCCCGTGCTGCCGAGGCGACGGGCGAGCTCACGGGTGAACAGGATGTTGAGCAGCTTCGAGGTGCCGTAGGCGCGGAACCCGCCGTACCAGCGCTCGTGGTCGCCGTCGAGGTCGGCCAGGTCGACCCGGCCGAAGAGGTTGCCGGCGCTCGAGGTCTGGACCACGCGGACGGTGCCCGGCGCGTGGTCGGCCGCCGTCTCGACCATGCGCGGCAGCAGCAGCGAGGTCAGCAGGAACGGCGCCAGGTGGTTGCCCTGGAACGTCAGCTCGAACCCGTCGGAGGTGCGCTGGCGCTCCGCGATCGTGGCCCCGGCGTTGTTGGCGAGCACGTGGATGCGGGGCAGGTCGGCCAGGAGCTGGTCGGCGAGCGAGCGCACCGAGGCGAGGTCGGCGAAGTCGGCGAGGTAGGCGGTGCCGCCGACCTCGTCGGCGACCGCGCGGGTGCGCTCGGGGTTCCGGCCGACGACGGCGACGGTGGCGCCGAGCTCCGACAGCGCACGGGCGGCCTCGCGGCCGATCCCGGAGCTCGCTCCGGTGACGACGACGGCGCGGTCGTCGAGGCGGCCAGGGGCAGGGAGGGTGACGGACATGACCTCGACGGTAGACCGTGACCGCCTGGGGGCGTCGTGCACGATCCCCGCGCCCGCTCGTCCGGGTGCCTGACCGGGCCCTGACCAGGCCCTGGCCGGGATGCGGACGGGCCCCGGTCCGAGCGCGTACCGTTCACCGGGTCGAAGGCGTCACCATGCGTCTTCACCGGCCGGTGTTGCTCTGCTCCCCTGCCCGTGAAGCTCAGATGCGGACAACATCGACCCGGGCACGGCCACCTGCGTGGTGGTCGTGCCCTCTCTCTGCCCGGGAGGAGTCCCGCCCTCGGTCAAGCTCAGGCAGGACACCCCCGTCCAGGGGGCAGCGACACTGCGATACCCGCTGGTAGCGTCTCGAGCGGATCGTCAAGCAGATGATGATCCCTCGACCCGAAAGATCCGACGTGACTTCTCCCTCCCCGCGCGCCCTGCGTGCGTACTCCTCCGTCGGCGCTCTCGCAGTCGTCGCCGCCCTCGCCCTCTCGGGCACGAGCACCGCGGCGGCCGCCACCGGGCCGACCTGCCTCGCCGGCACCTGCACGGTCGTCTTCGACCTGACCGGCGCCCCCGAGTCGTTCGTCGTGCCCCAGGGGGTCAGCGCCGTCACGGCGACCGTGACGGCCGGCAGCGGCGGCAGCGAGGTCCGCGCGAGCGACGGAGTCGCCTACCCGACGGGCGCCGTCGGGGCCGGCGGCACCGGCGGGGCCGTCACGGGCAGCTTCCCGGTCACCGGCGGCCAGTCGATCACCGCGGTGGTCGGGGGCGTCGGCGCGGACGGAGTCCCGAACAGTACCACCGGCGCGGCCGGCGGCTACGGCGGCGGCGGCACGGGCGGCGCGCTGACCAACGGCCAGACGCACAACAGCGGCGGCGCCGGCGGCGGCGGCTCGTTCCTCTTCCTCGACGACGCGCTGCAGATCGCGGCGGGCGGCGGCGGCGGCGGGACGAGCATCGAGGGCGGCGAGGCCATCGCCGGAGGCGCGGGCGGCAGCACCGGAGCGGGCGCCGACGGCACGGCGAACACGGGCGGACGCCCGAACTACTCGGCGACCGGCGCGACCACGACCGCGCCCGGAGCGACGGCGACTCCCGGCGGCGCGCCGGCCGAGTACCCGGGCTCCCCGGCGAGCACGACCCCGACGACGACGCCGCTCGCCCTGGCCACGGCCGGTGCCGGTGGCGTGAACGTCGAGGGCGGTTTCTACGGCACGGCGGGCGGCGGCGGCGGCGGCTACCTCGGCGGCGGCGGCGGTGCCTCCGACGGCCCCGGCGGCTGGGTCGGCGCCGGAGGCGGCGGCTCCGCCTTCCAGGCCGTGACGGTGACCGGCGTGGCCGCGCTGGCACCGCACGTGGGCGACGGCAGCGTTGTCGTCAGCTACGCCGAGCCGGTGGCCACCACGACGACCCTCGTGGTCACCGGGTCGCCGACCGAGTCGTCCCCTGTCACCCTGACCGCGACGGTCTCGCCCGCCTCCTCGACCGGCACGGTCGTCTTCGCGGCCGGTGCGGTCGCGCTCGGCAGCGCACCCGTCACCGGGGGCGTCGCGTCGCTGACGGTCACGCTCGCCGCCGGCGACTACTCGGTCGTGGCCTCGTACTCGGGCGACGCCACCTCGTCCGACTCGGCGTCCCAGCCCCTCGCCTTCACCGTCGCCGCCGCGCCGGTCGCACCGCCCACCACTCCGACGGACCCCACGGTCCCGACCGTCCCTGCACCCGCCGCCCCTGCCTCCCCGGCGGCGCCCGTGGCCGCGCCGGCCGCGGGACCGGTGGCCGCGACGCCCGTGGCGACCCGTTCGGGAGATCTCGCCTTCACCGGCCAGGACACGACGCCCGGCCTGCTCGCCGGGGCGGCGCTCCTGCTGAGCGGCCTCGCGCTCCAGGCCCTCGTCCTCCGACGTCGCCGAGGCACGCAGGCCGACTGACGCCGGCGCGCGCCACGGGCGCGCCGGCGACCGGGCAGACTGGTCCGCATGCGCAAAGTGCTGGTGCTCGGCGGGACGGGGTGGCTCGGCCACGAGATCGCGCGGCAGGCGGTGGCCGACGGAGCCGACGTCACCTGCCTCGCCCGAGGCAGCGCAGGAGGCGCCCCCGACGGAGCAGCGCTGGTCCGGTCCGACCGCACCCGCCCCTGCGCCTACGACGCGGTGACCCGCGTCGACCACGAGTGGGACGAGGTCGTCGAGCTCGCGACGCCGCCCGACCTCGTCGAGGGAGCCCTCGACGCCCTGGCCGCACGCGCCCGGCACTGGACCCTCGTCTCGTCCGTCAGCGTCCACGCCCGCGACGACGAGCCCGGCGCCGACGAGTCCGCCGAGCTCGTCGCGGTCGGCGAGCGCCCCGACGACGCTGCTCCCGACCTCTATGCGCAGCAGAAGGCCTGGGCGGAGCGCACCTCCGCCGCCCGGCTGGGCGACCGCCTCCTCGTCGTCCGGCCCTCGCTCGTCGTGGGACCGGGCGACCCGAGCGACCGGTTCGGCCACTGGCCCGCGCGGATGCTGCGCGGCGGCCGCGTGCTCGTGCCCACGACCGAGGGACGCTGGGCGCAGGTGATCGACGTGGCCGACCTCGCGGCGTGGGTGGTGCGGGCGGGCCGTGATCGCCTCCTCGGCCCGGTCACCGCTGCCGCAGAGCCGGTGCCCCTGGCCGACGTGCTCGAGGAGGCGCGGCTCGCGGCCGGCACCGACCCCGAGCTCGTGCCGGTCGACGACGCCTGGCTGCTCGAGCACGACGTGCGGTGGTGGGCGGGCCCCCGGTCGCTGCCGCTGTGGCTGCCGCTCGAGGCGTCCGGCTTCGCGCGGCGCGGCACGGCGGCGTTCCGTGCCGCCGGCGGCACGACGCGCCCCCTAGCCGAGACGATGCGACGCGTGCGTGACGACGAGCTGACGCGCGGGGTCGACCGTCCCCGCCGTGCCGGCCTCGCCCCCGACGAGGAGGCGGCGCTGCTGCGCGAGCTCGCCCGCTGACCCAGCCCGGCCGCGCAGCTCGCGTCTGCACCCCGCGAACCCGCGCACACCCTCGAGCGCGCCGAGGGGTCTGCGCGGGTTCGAGGGGTCTGTGCGCGTCAGCCGCGGCCGCCATGCACCCCGGAGTGGACCGTGCACCCCGTCGTGTCGGGGTGTTTAGTCCACTCCGGGGTGCATCGTGCCGCTGCGCCGCACGCCGAACGTTCCCTGGCAGGGCACGTCACGCCTCCGACGCCGTCCGTAGGGTCGGGCCATGACCACACTCGCCATCATCGGCGCCGGCCAGGGCCTCGGCCTGGCCGTCGCCCGCCGCTTCGCCCGCGAGGGCCTCAGCATCGCGCTGATCGCCCGCGACCAGGCCAGGGTCGACGAGCTCGCCGCGACCCTCGCCGCCGAGGGGCACACGGCCGCCGGCTTCGTCGCCGACGTGCGCGACCGTCCCTCCCTCGTCTCCGCGCTCGAGCAGGCCGCCTCCCGCCTCGGCCCGATCGAGGTGCTGCAGTACAGCCCCCTCCCCGCCAAGGAGTTCATGCGCCCCGTGCTCGAGACCGTCGCCGACGACCTCGTCGGCCCGGTCGAGTTCTCGATCTACGGCCCGGCGACGGCGGCGCACCAGGTGATCCCGGGGATGCGCAGCATCGGCGGGGGCACGCTCCTCTTCGTCAACGGCGCCAGCGCGGTGCGACCGCGCGACGGCGTCACCGGCACGGCGGTCGCGTTCGCGGGCGAGAGCGCCTACGCCGAGCTGCTTCACGGCGCCCTGGCGTCCGAGGGCATCCACGTCGGACAGCTGATCATCCCGCTCGGCATCGGCGGCGGCGACCCGGCCCACGAGCCCGACGTGCTCGCCGACACCCTGTGGACCATGCACGCCGAGAAGGGCGACTTCCGCGTCTACGCGGCGCCGCTGCCCGACTGACGCGGGCCCCAGGCCCTGGGGCGAAGGAGGCGCGGTGCCCGTCGGGCGCCGCGCCTCCTTCCGTCCTGCCAGCCACCGGCGTGGTCCCTCCCCCGCACCACGCACGTGCCGCACCTCCACAGGGGCACCAGCAGGGCACCCCGCGCGCCGGGACGTCGTCGTAGCGTCGAGGTGCGCCTCGCGGTCAGCCCCGCGGCGGCGCGAGCGGCCGCCGCCCGGTCGGCCGCTCCCCCGACGACCGAGGAGCACCCGTGCAGATCGTCCCGAAGAAGCCGACCGTCAAGAACCCGTCCGAGCAGTTCACCGGCGACGTCTGGCTCGACGCGATCGCGTCGCCGCAGCAGGAGGGCGACCGGATGACGGTCGTGAAGGTGCGGTTCCTGCCCGGGGCCCGCACGGCCTGGCACTCGCACGCGAGGGGTCAGACCCTGCACGTCACCGAGGGCGTCGCGCTGCTCGGCTCACGCGACGGCACCGTGATCGAGGCGCTGCCGGGCCAGACGGTCTACACGCCGCCCGGCGAGGAGCACTGGCACGGCGCCACGCCCGACGACTACATGGAGCACCTCGCCATGATCGAGTCGGCCGACGACCCGTCGACGACCACGACGTGGCTCGAGCACGTGTCGGACGACGACTACCGGCGCCCGTAGCCCGAGCAGACCCGAGGCCCGAGATCGAACCCGAACCCGCAGGCGGTCAGTCCCCGTCGGCCGCCTCGCCGAGCGCCTCGCCGGTCGGGTCGTTCGGGGCGGCGACGCCGACGGGCGCACCCTGCCAGCTCACGACCGTCCAGCCGGCCTCGGGCGAACCGGTGACCTCGATGACGCCCGTGTTCTCCATCTCGGTGCTGGTCGTGAACTCGGGGTCGACGTTGAGCGCGCGGCCGCCGAGCCAGACGCGGGTGGCGGCGCCGTGGCCCACGACGACCACGGTGGCGTCGTCGTCGTGCAGCGCGACGACGTCCGCGATCGCGGCGTCGAACCGCTCGAAGAACGCGTGGCCGTCCGGGGCACCCGGGGCCGAGGCCGTGAGGTCTCCCCCTGCCCAGGCGACCAACGGCAGGACGTAGCCGCGGAGCGCCTCCTCGTCGGTGCGGTCCTCGAGGTCGCCGGCCTCGATCTCGTGCAGTCCGTCACGGACGACGACGTCGAGCCCGAGGCGGGCGGCGAGGGGGGAGGCGGTCTGCTGGGCACGGACGAGGATCGACGCGTAGACGGCGTCGATCCGGTCGTCGCCCAGCGTCCCGGCGAGGGCCTCGGCCTGTTCGCGACCGAGGTCGGTGAGGTCGGGGCCGGGGGCCGCGCTGGAGACGGCACCTGCGGCGTTGGCGGTGCTCTGGCCGTGTCGGACGAGGAGGATGCGCACGTCGTCGAGTCTTCCACGGCTCGGATGTGACGGAAGTCCCAGGGGCCGGGTCGCGGCACCCGACCGTCACCTCCTGGTCACCGTCCGTCCATCCCAGGCCGCGGCGGCAGGCCGCGACATCAGCGACCATGGGATCGATGGACCAGACCGGCGACAGCCCGCAGGAGGCGCCCCCGCGCCCCGGCACCGCGGCCGAGGTGCTCCGCGCCTTCGCCGTGCTCGGCGTCACGTCGTTCGGCGGCCCGGTCGCGCACCTCGGCTTCTTCCGTGCCGACCTCGTCGAGCGCAGGCGCTGGCTCGGCGATGCCGACTACGGCGACCTCGTCGTGCTGGGGCAGTTCCTCCCCGGTCCGGCCTCGAGCCAGGTCGGCTTCGGCCTCGGCCTGCTGCGCGCCGGCCCGGTCGGCGCCCTCGCCGCGTTCGCAGCCTTCACCCTCCCGTCGGCCCTCCTCATGCTCGCGGTCGCCTCGGGCGTCGGATTCCTCGAGGGTCTTGTGGGTGCCGCGCTCGTGTCGGGCCTCACGATCGGCGCGGTGGCGATCGTCGCGCACGCCGTCGCGGGGATGGCCCGCTCGCTGGCTGCCGACCGGACCCGCGCCTCCGTCGCCGTGGTCGCCGCCGTGCTCGCGCTCGCGCTGCCGGGCTCGGCGGGGCAGCTCTCCGCGATCGCCGTCGGGGTGCTGGCGGGGCTGTGGCTGCTCCGCGGCGCGAGCGACCCGGCCGGCGGCACGGACGCCTCCCCGCCGGAGGCACCCGCGGCGTGGGCCGCCGCCGTCCCTCGGAGGGCCGCCCTCGCCTGCCTCGTGGCCTTCGGCGCGCTGCTCGGCGGCCTGCCGCTGCTCGCCCGCGCGACGGGCTCGGAGGCGATCGCACTGGTCGACGTCTTCTACCGGTCAGGGGCCCTCGTGTTCGGGGGCGGCCACGTGGTGCTGCCGCTGCTGCAGGCGGGCCTCGTCGACCCGGGCTGGGTGACCGAGGAGGCGTTCCTCACGGGGTACGCGGCGGCCCAGGCCGTGCCCGGCCCGCTCTTCACCCTCGCCACCTACCTCGGCGCCGTGACGACGCTCGGCCCGGGAGGTGCCGTCGGCGCCCTGCTCGCGACGCTGGCGGTCTTCGCGCCGGGCCTGCTCCTCCTCGTCGGGGTGCTGCCGTTCTGGGCGGCGCTGCGCGGCCGCGCCTGGCTGCGCGGCGTCATGCGGGGCGCGGGGGCCGCGGTCGTCGGGCTGCTCGCGGCCGCGCTCTGGGACCCGGCGGTGACGACGGCGATCACGTCGACCGGGGCGTTCTGCCTCGCGCTCGTGTGCTTCGTGCTGCTGACGGCGTGGCGGACCCCGCCGTGGGCCGTCGTGCTCGTCGCCGCGGCCGGCGGCCTCGTGCTCGCGGCTGCGGGCACGTGAGACGTCGCCCGTGTCACGGGCGGCCCGACGGCGGACAGACCCGACGCCGAACGACCTGACGACGAAGAGGCCCGACGACGAACGACCCGGCGCCGTTCCGGGCACCGGGTCGTTCGTCAGGGGCGTCGGCTCAGTGGCCGACCTTGCCGTCGGCGGCGTCGCCGGCCTTGTCGATCTTGTCGTCGTACTTGCCGCCGGTCTTCTGCGAGGCGGCCTGCTCGGCCTTGTCGATCCCCGCGTCGGTGACCTTCTCGCCCTTGTCGCTGCTGAGCGCGTCCTTCGCGCTGTCCATGAGACCCATGTCGTCGTCCTCTCGTCGTCGGCCCGCCCAGAGCGGACCTCCACCAGGAGACTCCGCGACGCTCGTCGCCGTCCGGACGCGCAGGCAGGTCACAGGCCGGGGACGACGGCGCGGGCTCACGACTGCAGGGCCTCCGTCGGCGGCGTGCGCGCGGCGCGGATCGCCGGCCACAGCCCGGCGACCGCGCCGATCACCAGGGTCGCTCCGAGGCCGGCGCCGAGCACGGCCGGCGGCACGGCGAGCGGCCACCCCCGTGAGGCCGCGAACACCGCGGTGACCGCCAGGCCGAGCACGATCCCCCCGACCCCGCCCAGCAGCGACAGCAGCAGCGCCTCGGCGAGGAACTGGTCGCGCACGTGGGCCTTCGTGGCCCCGAGCGCGCGACGCAGCCCGATCTCCCGGCGCCGCTCGAGCACGGAGATCACCATCGTGTTCGCGACGCCGATCCCCCCGACGAGCAGGGCCACCGACCCCAGCCCCACGAGCAGCCCGGTGAACGCCTGGTCCGCCGCCTGCTTGGCCGCGAGGGCGTCGGAGGGGCGCGCCACGCTCACCTCGGAGGGCGCGTCGGGCCGGATGGTCGGCGCGATCAGCTCGCGCACCTCGTCGACCCGCTCGTCGTCGACCCTGAGGTACACCGCCGAGGGCGGGACGGCGGCGCCGGTGAGCACCTCGGCGTCCCGCTCGCCGATCAGCGCGGAGCGGTCGACGTCCGACGCGAGCGGCGAGGGCTCGAGCACCCCGATGACGAGGTGCTCGGTCTTCCCGACGAGCACGTGCTGGCCGGGCCCGCTGACGCCGAGGGCCTCGGCGGCGGCCGATCCGAGCACCACGGTGGGATAGGACGCGGTCCCGTCCGTGAACCAGGTGCCGGCGGCGAGGTCCGTGCCGAGCACGTCGAGCAGCCCCGAGGAGGCGGTCCGCACCGTGATCCCGCCCGTCTCGCCCTCGGGCACGGCGGCGCTGCGGTAGACGCCGACCCCGGCGACGACACCCGTCGACGCGACCGCCTCGACACCGTCGACCCGGGCTGCCGACCCCAGCGTGGTCAGGGGCAAGGGCGTCGCCTCGCCGAAGAGGTCCTGCCCCTGGCTGGCCTCGAGCAGGTTGGTCCCGAGCGTGTCGAGCTGCGCTGCGAGCCGAGCCTGGCTCGAGGTGGAGATGCCGACGACCGCGATCATCGCGGCGATGCCGATGGCGATCCCGAGGGCGGAGAGCAGGGCCCTGGTGGGACGGGTGAGGAGTCCGGACGCTCCCAGGCGGAGGACGTCCGCCGGGAGCAGCCGCGATGCGGTCGGGTCGGTCACGAGAGGGCTCCTCTGCTCGGGGCGGGCGACGGCACGGTGCCCGGGCCCGGCGCCGGCGTAGTCGGCGACGAGCTGTCGTCCACCACGTGGCCGTCCCGGATGGTCACACGGCGGGGAAGACGAGCTGCGAGGTCGGCGTCGTGGGTGATGACGATGATCGACGTCCCCTCCCGGTGCAGCTCGTGCAGCAGCTCGACGATGCCGGCGCCGGCGCGGCTGTCGAGGTTGCCGGTGGGCTCGTCGGCCAGCAGCAGGGGCGGCCGGTGCACCACGGCCCGGGCGATCGCGACGCGTTGGCGCTCCCCGCCCGACAGCTGGTTCGGCTCGTGGTCGAGCCGGTGCCCGAGCCCGACCCGCTCGAGTGCCGCCGTCGCCCGCTGGCGTCGCGACCGCTGCGGCACGCCCGAGTAGAGGAGCCCCGCGGCGACGTTGTCGACCGCCGAGACGCCCTCACTGAGGTGGAACTGCTGGAACACGAAGCCGATGCGGTGGGCCCGCAGCCCCGAGAGGGCGCGGTCGCTCTGGGCCGCGACGTCGACACCGTCGATGAGGACGGTCCCCGTCGTCGGCCGGTCGAGGGTGCCGAGCACGTTGAGCAGGGTCGACTTGCCCGACCCGGACGGGCCGACGACCGCGAGCAGCTCGCCGCGCTGCACGGTCACGGACACGTCGGCGAGCGCGACGGTCGGTGGCCGGCCGTAGGTGCGTCCGACGTCGCGGAGCTCGACGACCGGGTCGGGTGCAGCCCCCGCGGGCGTCGGCACAGCTGCCGTGGTGCTCATGCGGGCACCACGACCTCGTCGCCCTCGGAGACGTCGCCCGAGACCTCGACCCGGTCGCCCGCGAACAGGCCGACCTCGACGGGCACCAGGCGTGAGCCTGAGGCCCCGCCGACGACCTCGACGACGAACCCGCCGCCGCTGGCGGCGCCGAGCGCCGTGACCGGCACGGACAGGACGCCCTCGCGGACCTCCGACCGGAACCCGACCTGCACGGCGGCAGCCGTCAGGTCCCCGGCCGCGGCCGGGTCGTCGAAGGACACCGAGACGGCCACGACGGTCTTGCCGTCGGCGTCGCGGGGCGCTCCGACACCGGTGACCCGGCCGGCTGCGGACCCGCCGGTCGGCAGGTCGATCGTGACGACCCCGTCGAGGCGGGCGAGGGGCGAGCCGACCGGCAGGTCGACGGTGACGACGCGGTCCCCGCGGGAGGTCGGGTAGAGCGGTGCCCCCGCACCGACCTCGTCGCCGACGGCGACGCCGGCCTCGCCCATGGTGAAGGTCCCCGTGACGAACTGGATGCGCCCCTTCTCGAGGGCGCCGGTGCGCGGCAGCCCGAGCTCCTTCTGCCACGCCTTCACGGCGGTCTCCGTGCGGGCGTCGAAGTGGTCGTTCGCCGTGCCCTTGAGGAAGCCCCAGGCGACGAGGCTGCGCTCGAGCTGCCCGACGTCGGGCCCGTCGGCCATCCCGGACTCGAAGCTGCGCCACTGGGGCAGCGCCCCCTCGACGGCGAGCACGGGCGTGTTGTCCACCCGGTACAGCACCGAGCGGGACGTGAGCTCCGTCCCGGGGGCAGGCAGCTCCGTGACGGTGCCGCCGAGCCCGGCGACGATCGCCGGTCCGCCGAGGAGGCTGAGCTTGCCGGCCTTCTGCGTGACACCGGTGAGGTCGCCTCGGGTCACCTCCGCCGTGGCCGTCGGGGCGGCCGCACCCGCGCCGGACTCGCCGTCGGCATCGGCGGCGGCCCCGCCCGGCGAGCCGACGAGCACGATTCCCGTGACGACCACGGCCGCGGTCGCGACGGCGGCGACGGACAGCCACACCCAGCGGCGTCGGCGCCCGCGACCCGGAGCGGTGCCGGCGTCGTTCTCGACCGAGGTCACTTCCGCACCGTGGTGGAGCCGTTGCCCGCTGCTCCGCCGCAGGCCTCGAGGACGTCGGCAGGGACGTCCTCGGCGCCGTTGCCGAGGCCCGAGCCGCCCTCGCTCGGGTCGGCGACGTCGTAGCCCTTCTCCCGCAGGCACTTGGCGGACTCGCGGGCCTGCGCCTCGTACTCCTCCTGGTCCTTCTTCTCCTGCGCCGTCACGGGCCGCGGGCCGAGCTCGTCCGTGACCTTCTCCTGGCACGTCTCGAAGGCCGCGTTCAGCACGTCCATGTCGATGTCGGCGGAGAAGCCCTGCTGCATGCCGTCGGCGGTCGGGTCCGGGACGTCGATGCCCTCCTCGCGCAGGCACGACGCGTGGGCGACGTCCCACTTCTGTGCGTCGGCGGAGACCTGCGAGTCGCTCTTCACGTCCGGCGTCGCGTCGCCGTCGCCCGAGGTGCAGGCGGCGAGGGCGACGACGAGGAGGGGCACGGCGGCCAGGGCGAACAGCGCACGGGAGGTGCGGGAGGAGGTGGTCATGGTCGGTTCCTTCGCTGGAGGAGGTGCGGGGCGACCACGCGGCCGCTCCCGGTCCGCTCGGAGAGGGACGACGACGATCCCACCGTCCAGCGCGTTGCGAGGTCGTAAGCAGCCCGCTTTATGCTGACGTGACAGATCACATGTGACACTTCCTCCGGAAGCGCATCCGCTGCCGTCGCCCGACCGAGAGGAACTCCGTGCGCGTACTGGTCGTCGAGGACGAGCCCTGGCTGGCCGAGGCCGTGCAGACCACGCTCGAGCGCGCGTCGATGTCGGTCGACGTCGCGCCCGACGGCGAGGCCGCCCTCGAGCGCCTGGCCGTGGTCGACTACGACGCCGTCGTGCTCGACCGCGACCTCCCCGGCGTGCACGGCGACGACGTCTGCGCCACGATCGCCGCGACGCCCGGCGGTCCCGCCGTGCTGATGCTGACCGCCGCCGGCGCCCTGCGCGACCGCGTCGGCGGCCTCGAGCTCGGCGCGGACGACTACCTCACGAAGCCGGTGGAGTTCCCCGAGCTCGTGGCCCGCCTACGGTCGCTGGCGCGACGCCCTCGCCGGGCGGCGCCTCCGGTGCTCCGCTGCGGGTCGCTGCACTGGGACCCGTTCCGGCACGAGGTCGAGCGCTCCGGACGGCACGTGCGGCTGACCCGCAAGGAGTTCGCGGTGCTCGGCGTGCTGCTGGCGGCCGAGGGCGGGGTCGTCAGCGCCGAGCACCTGCTCGAGAAGGCCTGGGACGAGAACGCCGACCCGTTCACGAACTCGGTCCGCGTCACCATCTCGAACCTCCGTCAGCGGCTGGGCGAGCCGTGGATGATCCACACCGTGCCCGGCGTCGGCTACCGGCTGTTGCCGGACACGGAGACGGGCACGCACACGCACGCGAGCACGGGCACCGACGCGGCGACCCGCACTCGTGGCGGCGCCTCGGACGTCGGCCGCACGGGACTCTCCCGGTGACCCGCCGCGGCACCGGCACCTACTGGCGGCGACGCCGACTGAGCGCGCGGGCGAGGCTGACCCTGACCTTCACGGGGCTGCTCTTCGTGGTCGGCGCCGCGATCGTGACGAGCGTCGTCGTGGTCATGCGGTACCTCCCCCGCTACGCCATCACCGCCGTCGTCGGCCCCTCGGTCGACATGCGCCCCAGCGAGGTCACGGCCCCGACGTCGGCCCCGGCCTTCGACGGCGTCCCCGCGACCCCCGACGCGACCACGCTGATCTCCGACTCGCTGACCATCAACGGCGAGGGCGACCTGCTCCGCGTGCTGCTCACGACGTCGCTCGTGGTCTTCGTCGTCGTGCTCGCGCTGGGCGCCTGGCTGAGCTGGGTGCTCGCCGGGCGCCTCCTGCGGCCCCTCGACCACCTCGCCGACGCGGCACGCGAGGCCGAGCTCGGCCAGACGAGCAGGCGCCCGACGCTCGACCACGACCGCCTCGCGCTGGCCGGTCCCCACGACGAGTTCCACCGCCTCGCGAGCGCCTTCGACGACATGCTCGAGCGCCTCGACGGCTCGTACCGGGCGCAGCAGCGCTTCGCCGCGAACGCCTCCCACGAGCTCCGGACCCCGCTGGCGACGACCCAGGCGATGCTCGACGTCGCCCTCGCCGAGCCGCAGAGCGTCGACGTCGAACGTCTCGGCACGCGGCTGCGCGAGACCAACACCCGCAGCCTGAGGACGGTGGAGGCGCTGCTCACCCTGGCGGACGCCACCGCCGGCCAGGGCGACGACCGCCCCGTCGACCTGCGCGAGCTCGTCGTCGACGCGCTCGCCCGGGCTGAGCCGACGGCCGCCGCGGCCGGCACCACGCTGGTCGACGACCTCGAGCCGGCCGTCGTCGAGGGAGACCCCGCGCTGCTCGCCGCCCTCGTGACGAACCTCGTCGACAACGCGCTGCGGCACGGGCGCCCCGGCGGCCGGGTCGAGGTCGTGCTCCGGGGCCGCCTCCTGAGCGTCGCCAACGACGGTGACGTCCTCGAGCCCGACGAGGTCGCCCGCCTGACCGAGGCGTTCCACCGAGGCGCCCGTCGCGTGCACGGCGCCGGGGGGCACGGACTCGGCCTGGCGATCGTGCAGGCCGTCTGCGACCGCCACGGTGCCCGCCTCGAACTCGTGCCGAGGCGCGCAGGCGGGCTCCGCGTCGACGTCGAGTTCTGAGTCAGTCGCCGGTCATCTCAGCCCGCCTCACACCAGCTGGTCGCTGAGGACGACGGCGACCGTCACGCCGCACGCCGCACGACGCCGCACGACGCCGCACGCCGACGACGCCGATGCATCGCGCCGTGGTCAAGGACTCGGGGCGACGGATGCGCGCCCGAGTCGCACCCGGACGACGAGACCGCCGCCGGGCCGGGGCGCGAGGTCGAGCCGTCCGCCGTGAGCCCGCACGACCGCGTCCACGATCGCGAGGCCGAGGCCCGTGCCGCCGTCCCCGTCGTGCAGGCGGGCGGCGCCGCGCTGGAACGGCTGCGTGAGCGTCGGCACCAGGTCGCGGGGCACCTCCTCGCCGGTGTTGTCCACGACGAGCTCGACGTGGTCGCCGTCGACCCGGGTCCGCACGTGCACCACGGCCGGCTCGACCGAGCGGCCGTCGCCGTGCCCGGCGCCGGCGCCGGCGCCGTCGACGTTGTGGACGATCCCGTTGTGCACGAGGTTCGTCACCACCTGCAGCAGCAGCGCCGGCGAGCCCGAGGTGGCCGCGGCCTCGCCCGAGGCGTCGAGGGCGACCCCCCTAGGCTCGGCCAGCGGCAGCAGCGTCTCGACCGCCTCCTCGGCCAGCAGGGAGAGGTCGACGACCTCGCGCACGGCGGGGAGCTGGTCGGCCCGGCTCAGCAGCAGCAGCGCCTCGGTCAGGTCGACGGCCCGCGTGTTGACCGCGCTGAGGCGCTCGACGAGCAGGGCGGCATCACGGGACGGGTCCTCCCGCGCGACGTCGAGCAGAGCCCGCGTCACGGCGAGCGGGGTCCTGAGCTCGTGGGAGGCGTTGGCCGCGAACCGCTGCTGGGTCTCGACCTGCGCCTCCACCGTCGCCAGCATCGCGTCGAAGGCGTCGGCCAGGTCGCGGAACTCGTCCGAGCGGCCGGGGAGGTCGACCCGGTGCGAGAGGGACCCGGCCTCGACACGGCGGGCGGCCTCGGCGAGCCGCTCGAGCGGGGCCAGCACCCGGCCCGCGAGCAGCCAGCCGCCCACCAGGCCGAGCACGAGCAGGACCGCGAGGGCGAGACCGGCGCGGGGCAGGAACGCGTCGACGAGGTCGCCGCGCCCGGGAACGAAGCTGCCGTTGTAGTCGGGGCGCCGGGGCACGTAGCGCAGCAGGAACAACCAGACCACCGCGAGGAGGAGCAGGCCCGTGACGACGACGACGCCCGCGTAGCTGAGCGCGAGGCGCACGCGGACGCTGACGCCGCGGTGCCTCGGCGCCGCGGGGGGCCTAGGCACGGTCGGGGGCCTCGGGCGCGGCTGCCGTTCCGACGTCGATCCGGTAGCCGACGCCCGGCACCGTCGCGATCACCCACGGCTCGCCCAGGCGCTTGCGCAGGGCCGACATCGTGATCCGGACGGCGTTCGTGAAGGGGTCCGCGTTCTCGTCCCAGGCCCGCTCGAGCAGCTGCTCGGCGCTGACCACCCCGCCGCCCGCCCCGACGAGCACCTCGAGCACCGCGAACTGCTTACGGGTCAGGGCCACGTGGCGCCCGTCGCGGTGCACCTCACGTCGGAACGGGTCGATCCGCAGCCCGGCGAGCTCGGTGACCGGCGGGCGGTGGTGGGTGCGCCGCCGGTCGAGCGCCCTCAGGCGGAGCACGAGCTCGCGCAGGTCGAACGGCTTCGTGAGGTAGTCGTCGGCGCCGGCCTCGAAGCCGGTCGCCTTGTCGTCCAGCCGGTCGGCCGCCGTGAGCATGAGCACGCGGACGCCGCTGGCCGAGGCGACGATGCGCTCGGCGACCTCGTCGCCCGAGGGGCCGGGCACGTCGCGGTCGAGCACGGCGACGTCGTAGCTGTTGAGGTCGAGCAGCGCGAGGGCCGTGTCGCCGTCGCCCGCCACGTCGGAGGCGATCGCCTCCAGCCGCAGGCCGTCGTGGATCGCCTGGGCCAGCAGGGGCTCGTCCTCGAGGATCAACACGCGCATGCGCTCGATGGTACGAGCAGGGAGGTATCCGCCGCGTATCGGAAATGCTTAACGTCACGGCAACGGCCCCTGCCGTGCACTGGGACCATGTCCGACACCGCTCCGCTCCCGATCCCGGCGCCCCGCACACCCCTCTCGGCTCCTGCCGACGCGTCCGCACCCGCCGACGCATCTGCTCACCGCCGTCGGCGGCTCGGCGCCCGCGACCTCACGCTGATGGTGGCCGCTGCCGTGCTCCTCGTGGCCGCGCTCGTGGCCGCCGCCTGGGCGGGCGTCGCGTTCTCCGGCGGCGCCCCGGTCGGCAGCGGCAGTGCCGACGGCGGCAGCTTCGGCGGCCGAGCGGGCGACAGCGGAGCCGGCGGGCCGGTCGACGGCGCGGTCCTCGCCGGCGACGGCGATCCCTCCCGCGACCAGGACGCGACCGGGGAGGCGGGTGGGGTCGTCCCCGACGGCACCTCGGCCTTCGACGTCGACGTGCCGGGGGTCGCGGGGCTCGACCCGCGCCTCCTCGACGCCCTGCAGCGCGCCGCGACCGCCGCCTCCTCCGACGGCGTGGACGTCGTCGTCAACAGCGGCTGGCGCTCCGCGGCCCACCAGGAGCAGCTGCTGCGGGACGCGGTCGCACAGTACGGGTCGGCCCGGGAGGCGGCGCGCTGGGTGTCCACGCCGGCCACGTCCGCGCACGTGAGCGGCGACGCGGTCGACATCGGCTCGTGGGACGCGACCGACTGGTTCTCCCGGAACGGCGCCGCCTACGACCTCTGCCAGATCTATGAGAACGAGACCTGGCACTACGAGTTGCGGGACGGTGCCTCGCGGACCGGCTGCCCGCCGATGTACCGCGACCCGACCGAGGACCCGAGGACGCGCGCGTGAGCGCGGCGTCCGCCCTGCGCGTGCACGACGACGCCGTCCGGGCCAACACGGCGCACTTCGCCGCGCTGACCGGCGGCCGGCTGATGGCCGTGCTCAAGGCCGACGGCTTCGGCCACGGCTCGGTGGCGGCGTCGGTGATCGAGAGCGGCGCGCGGTCCGTCGGCGTGACGTCGGTCGAGGAGGCGCTGGCCCTCCGCGCCGAGGGCGTGCGCGTGCCCGTCCTCAGCTGGCTCAACGCGCCGGACGCCGACTTCGAGGCCGCGATCCGCGCCGACGTCGACCTGGCCGTCCCCGGACCCGAGCTGCTGCACGCGGTCGCCCGCGCGGCCCGCTCCGCCGGGCGACCGGCCCGCGTGCACCTGCACGTCGACGTCGGCATGGCCCGGGACGGCTGTCCGCCCGGTGCGTGGCGCTGCCTGTGCGACCTCGCCCGGGAGCTGCGGGCCGCCGGCCAGGTGCGCGTCGTCGGGGTGATGGGGCACATGTCGTGCGCCGACCGCCCGGGCGACGAGCAGAACGAGCGGGAGCGCCTCGCCTTCGACGCGGCGCTGCGGACCGCGAGGAGGCGCGGGCTGGCCCCCGCCGTCGCCCACCTCGCCGCGACGGCGGCCACCGTGACGGGTGCGGGAGCCGGCTTCGACCTGCACCGCATCGGGGCGGGGCTCTTCGGGATCGACCCGTCGGGCACCTCCTCGGCCCTGCGTCCGGCCCTGACGCTCACGTCGCACGTCGTGTCGTCGCGGGGGGCCTCGGCGGGGACCGGCGTCGGGTACGGCCTGGCGCACGTGCTGGCGCGACGCACGAACCTCGCCCTGCTCCCGATCGGCTACGGCGACGGGCTGCCCCGGACGGCCTCGCACCGCGCCGAGGTGCTGGTCCGCGGCCGCCGACGACCCGTGGTCGGCCTCTTCTCGATGGACATGGTCGTCGTCGACACGGGGGACGACCTCGTGCGGCCGGGCGAGCCCGCCGTCCTGTTCGGCCCGGGAGAGGGCGGCGAGCCCACGGTGGCCGACTGGGCCCGCTGGGCCGACACCGTGCCGCACGAGATCGTCACGCGGATCGGCAGCCGCGTCGCGCGGGTGCACCGCACGACCGATGCCTCCGTTCCCGCCGCCTCCGCGCTCCGCGCCTCCTCCGTGCCCGGCCGCTCCCCCGCGCCCCGCCCTTCCTCCGCGCCCCGCGCCCCCTCGATCCCCCTCCCCTCCGACGAAGCAGGAGCCCTCGCATGACAGGACAGAAGACCGTGACGACCGACCGGGAGAGCCCGCGCGTCGCCGTGATCGGGGGCGGTGCGAACGGCGAGCACGAGGTGTCGCTCGCCTCGGCGGCGGCGGTCACGCGCGCGGTGCGCGAGCTCGGCGCCGAGGCCGTCGCGCTCACCGTCGACCGCGAGGGCGGCTGGCACCTCGAGGGCGAGGGCGCCGTCACGCCCGCGCAGGCCGTGGCCGTGCTGACGGACTGCGCCGTCGCCTTCCCGGTGCTGCACGGCGTCGACGGCGAGGACGGCGCCGTGGCCGGGCTGCTGGTGATGACCGGGGTGCCCTTCGTCGGCTCGCCGGTGCGGGCAGGCGCCCTCGCCGCCGACAAGTGGGCCACGAAGCTCGTCGCCGAGGCGGTCGGCGTGGCCACCGCCCCGGGCGTCCTCGTGCGCGCCGGCGACGGTGTCTGCCGCGGCGGCGGCCACGGGCCGCACGGCATCACGCTCGCGCCGCCGCTCGTGGTCAAGCCGACGTCCGCCGGGTCGAGCGACGGGGTGTCGGTCGTCGCCGACCTCGCCGAGCTGCCCGCTGCGGTGGCCCACGCCCGGACCGCCGGCGAGCTGGTGCTCGTCGAGTCGTTCGTCGAGGGCCGCGAGGTCGACATCGCCCTGTTCCGCGACGCGGGCGGCGTGCTGCGCGCCGGGTCGACCCTCGAGATCGGCGTCGACCCGCACGGGGTCTTCGACCGCGACAGCAAGTACGACGGGAGCGCCGAGTTCAGGCTGCCGGCCCGCCTCACGCTCGCCGAGCACACCGCGGTCGAGCGGACGGCCCGCCTGCTGTACGACGCGCTCGGCTGCGACGGCGTCGCCCGCTTCGACTTCTTCGTCACGGACGCCGGCGTCGTGCTCAACGAGGTCAACACGTCGCCGGGGTTCACCGAGCGGTCGCAGGTCCCCCGGATGTTCGAGGCCGTCGGCCTCGGCTACGTCGAGCTCGTCGGGGCGCTCGTCGACGCCGCGCTGACCGGCGGTCGCGCGTGAGCGTCGCGGCCGTGAGCGCCCCGGCGTCGTCCTCGTCGCCCGCGTCGCGCGAGGGCTGGGCCGACGCGCTCAAGGGCCTGCTCGTCGTCCTGGTGGTGCTCTGGCACGTCGTCCTGAAGAGCACGCTGCAGGTCGACTGGCAGCTCGGCCTGCCGGTGCCGGGGGCCTGGGGCCTCGCCGTCGACGCCGTCTGGCCGTTCCTCATGCCGGCGTTCGTGCTGGTCTCGGGCGTGTTCGCCGCGGGTGCGCTGGCCCGGCCGTGGTCGGCGGTCCTCCGGCCACGAGTGCTGCGCTTCGCCTGGCTCTACCTGCTGTGGTCGCTGATCCACACGGCCGCCCTGTGGGCGTTCCCCGAGTTCCCGACCTTCGTGCCCCGCAGCGTGGCCGAGTTCGTCGAGGCCGTCACGATCAGCCCGATGAGCACCTGGTACCTCTACGCCCTCGTGCTCTACTTCGTCGTGGCGAAGGCGCTGCGCCGTGTGCCGCCGGTCGTCGTCGTGGCGGCCGCCGCCGCGCTGTCCGTCGTCGTCTCGTCCGGGCTCGTCGAGGTGGTGTCGAACCGGGGGCAGCTGCTCGGCGACCTCGTCTTCTTCGTGCTCGGCGCCTCCCTCGCCCCGTGGCTCCGCCGGGTCGTGCCCGGCGCGCGCCTCCGGGTCGTCCTCGGGCTGGTGGCCGTGTACGCCGCAGCGTTCGCGGCCGTGCGCGTCACCGGCTCCGCGGCGGTGCCGGGTGCCTGGCTCGTCCTGTCGCTGCTGGGGTCGGGCGCCGTCCTCGCGGCGTCGCCGTGGCTGGCGCGGATCCGGGTCGTCGGCCCCGTGCTGGTGCGGCTCGGACGGCGGAGCCTGCCGATCTACCTGCTGCACATGCCCCTCCTGGCCCTCGCCGACCACCTGCTCGCCGAGCCGCTCTCGGGGGCGCGGGTGGGCGCGAAGCTCGTCGCCGCCGCCGCGCTGCCCGTGGCGCTGACGGCGGCGCTCGTCGGGATCTGCCTCGTGATCGACCGGCTCGCGGCCCGCGACGGTCTCGGCTGGCTCTGGGACCTGCCGGGGCGACGCACGGCCCGGGCGGCCGAGGTCGACCGCCCGCACCCGCCGGCGGGTCGCTCGGGTCGGACGCCGCGACGGTCAGGTCGGGCGCCCTGGCGCGCCGGCGCCGCCGTGCTGCTGCTCGTGCTCGGCGGCGTCGCCGGCACCCGTGCCCAGCAGCTCGCCGGCTGCACGGTCGACCTGCCCGCGCGGCCGGCCGCCGTCGAGGGGCAGGTCAGCATCGGCGCCGTCGGCGACGTCCTCATGCACGACGTCGGGCACCGCGTGCCGGCCGACGGAGGCGCGAGCCACCTCGACGAGGTGCGCCCCTGGTTCACCGAGGACCTCGTCACGGGCAACCTCGAGCAGGTGATCGCCGACGACACCGGGTTCGACAAGTGCGCCGCCGGCAGCGACTGCCTGGCGTTCCGCAGCGACCCGGGGACGGCGGCGCACCTCGCCGGCTTCGACCTCATGAACATGGCGAACAACCACACCGGCGACTTCGGCCCGGCCGGGTACCGCGAGACGAGGGAGGCGCTGGCCGGCCAGGGCATCGCCGCCGTCGGCGAGCGCGACGAGATCGTCTGCACCCGGATCGGCGGCACGGTCGTGGCCGTCGTCGGCTTCGCCCCCTACGCGGGCACGAACCGGGTCACCGACCTCCGGCACGTGCGGAAGGTCGTGGCCGCGGCGTCGGCGGCCGCCGACGTGGTCGTCGTGCACGGGCACATGGGCGCCGAGGGCCCGGACGCGAACGTGGTCCGTCCCGGCCCGGAGCAGATGTTCGGCGAGGACCGCGGCGATCCCGTGGCCTTCGCGCACGCCGCCGTCGACGCCGGCGCGGACCTCGTGGTCGGGCACGGGCCGCACAGCCTGCGCGCGGCCGAGTTCCGCGACGGGAAGCTCATCGCCTACAGCCTCGGGAACTTCGGCGGCGGGGGCGTCTTCGGGGCGGAGGAGGCGACGCGCCACGGCGTGCACCTCGACGTCGTGCTCGACGCGGACGGGTCGTTCGTGCGGGGGCAGCTGAGGTCGGCACGGTTCGACTTCGCGGACGGCCGGCCGGTCCCGGACCCCGCGGGGAAGGCAGCCGACCTCGTGCGCGAGTTCGGCGAGCGCGACCTGCCGACGACGGCGCCGCTGATCGGGCCCGACGGCGAGCTCTCGCCGCGCGGGTGAGGCGGCGGCGCGCACGCCGGGGCACGACGGCCACGATCGGTAGGCTCCGAGCGTGGCCAGCTCCCTGTACGACCAGATCGCCGACGACCTGCGTCGCCGCATCCTCAGCGGCGACCTCGCGGTCGGCGACGACGTGCCCAGCGAGGGCGAGCTCGCGGAGCAGTGGCGCACCTCCCGCGGTCCCATCCGCAACGCCCTCGCGGCGCTGCGCAGCGAGGGCCTCGTCGAGACCCGGCGCGGTCGACCTGCCCGCGTCGTCGCCCGCAAGGCGCACCACCCCGTCGACGTCTCGATCCCGTTCACGAAGTGGGTGCGCGACGTGGGCGGCGAGCCGGGCGCCCGCACCCAGGAGGTGTCGCTGCGGCGCGCGGACGACGAGAAGGCGAGGGCGCTGGGCATCGAGCCCGGAGACCTCGTCGTCGACGTCGTGCGGCTGAGACTCGTCGACGGCCGCCCCACGATGCTCGAGCGCCTCACCTTCATCGAGGAGGTCGGCCGAGTGCTCTTCGACGTCGACCTCGACACGGTCTCGATCACCGAGTACCTCGACTCGCGGGGGTTCGGCTACGACGACATCGACCACGAGATCGACGCGGTGGCGGCTGACGAGCTCGACGCCGAGCTGCTGGGCGTCGACCTCGGGACGCCGATCCTGCGGCTGCACCGCGTGACCCGCGGCCGTGACGGCCGCACCTTCGAGGCCTCCGACGACCGCTACCGCAGCGACATCGTCCGCTTCACGGTCGCGGCGTCGGGCCGCGCCCGCGAGGGCGGCCACTTCATCCGCGCGATCGGCGCCTGAGCACCTGCTCGACCGGCGCGTGACCCGAGGAGGCGGCGGTGCGGCCGTGAGGGAGAGCCCGGTCAGGTCGGGCGGACGCCCACCCGCACCGAGCCGCCCGCCGCGGCAGCCGTGATGCCGGCGTCGAGGTCGACCAGCGCCACGGTCTCGCCCACGAGCTCGGCGAGCGGCCAGGCCGCGTGCCGCTCCTCGACGAAGCGGGCCGCCGCGACCAGGTGCCGCGGCGCGTAGTTGTGCACGCCCCGGATCGTCACGAGCCGTCGCACCACGCTCTCGGCGTCGAGCGGCACGGCCGGCGCGGGGAACACGCTGCCGACGAGCACGGCGACCCCGCCGGTCCCGAGCAGGGCGAGCGCGGAGGCGACGGCGTGCGGTGATCCGGACGCCTCCACGGCCACGAGGGGGGCGCCTCCTGCGGTGCGGAGCGCGTGCTCGACGCTGTCGTCCGATCCGGGCGTGACGGTGGGCGACGCCGTGGCGACGGCCCCGAAGCGGGCGGCGAGCGCACGTCGCGACGCATCGGGGTCGACGACGACGACGCGGGCCCCGGCGTCGGTCGCCATGGCCGTGGCCGTGAGCCCGATGAGCCCCGCGCCGAGCACGAGCACCACCGACCCGGCGAGGTCGACGACCTGCGCCGCCGAGTCGAGGGCGGCCCTCGCGGTCGCCGTGCCGCAGGAGACGGGGGCGAGCAGCGCGGCGTCGAGGTCGTCGGCGACGGGGACGACTGCGGTGCCGGCACGGACGTGGACGTGCGTGGCGAAGCCGCCGCTGAGCTCCCAGCCCGTGACGAGCCGTTCGTGCCCGTACTTGAGCACCGACTCGCACTTCTGGGGCAGGCCCCGCCCGCAGCTCGAGCAGCGTCCGCAGCTGACGGTGAGCGACCAGACGACCCGCTGCTCGGGCACGAGGGGCGTCCCGTCGACGGCCACGGCCCCCGCGCCGACCGCGACGACCCGGCCGACCTGCTCGTGGCCGAGCACGAGCGGCGCCGGGGCCCCGCGGTCGCCGCGGGTCGTGTGCACGTCGGAGCCGCAGATCGTGGCGAGCTCCACGGCGACCAGCAGGTCGCCCGGGGCCAGGTGCACGCTCGGCACCGCGACCGCGTCGTGCGGGCGACCGGGCTGCGTCCAGACCATCGCCGTGGGCGCCGGGTCGAGACGAAGGTCGACGCGTCCGGACGGCGCTCCCGGAGACGCGGCCTGCGCCTCCTCGCCGGTCGAGGGCATCGAGCGCGTCGTGAGTGCCGAACGCGAGGAGGCGGTCGTCACGAGACCGGGACCGGGCTCGCGATCGCCGTCGCCGTCGCGGTCGCGGTCGCGGTCGCGGTCGCGAGCAGAACCGCGAGCTGCGGCAGCCCCGCCAGCTCGCGCACGCTGTCGAGCACGACGTCGGCGCCCGCGGCGAGCAACTGCTCGCGGGTGTGCGCACCCGTCGTGACGCCGACGACGAGCCCGGCGCCCGCCGCACGGCCCGAGAGCACGTCGCTCGCCGTGTCGCCGACGACGACGACCGAGGCGACCGACGACGCGCCCGTGCGCAGCAGCGCCGTGAGCACGAGGTCGGGCGCGGGCCGACCACGACCCGCGTCGACGGGCGACAGCGCTGCGTCGACCTGCCAGCCGAGGGCGTCGAGCAGGCGATCGCGCGTCGCGGGGGCGAAGCCGGTCGTGAGGACGACTGCGACGCCGGAGGCGCGCAGCGTGTCGATCAGCTCGCCCGCTCCCTCGATCGGGTCGACGCCGAGCTCGTCGACGAGCTCCCCGTAGGCGACCTCGAACTGCTCGGCGGCGCGCTGCGCGACCTGCTCGTCGCCGCCGGCCAGGTGCCGGAACACGTCGATCTTCGACTGCCCCATCGTGTCGCGGACGTGCTGCAGCGCCTCCTCGCGGGTCAGCGACGGGCCGAGGTCGACCCGGTCGGCGGTGCGGACGAAGGCCTGCTCGACGATGCCGTCGTCGACGACGGTCGTGCCGGCCATGTCGAGCACGACGAGCTCGACGGCGGGCGCGGCGGAGGCAGGGCGGGAGGGGGTGGTCTCGATGCTCATGAGCGGCTTCCTGTCAGGACGGAGGGGAGAGGTGCGGAGTCGTCGGAGGGCGACGCGGGGAGCGAGAGCGCCGCGTCGGAGGTGCCGGCGGGCGAGAGCGCCGCGTCACGCCCGCCGTCGAGGTGGCTGCCGACGACGTGCTCGGCGAGCCCGAGCCCGGTGGTCATGCCGATCCCCGTGGCGACGACGGTCACGAGCACGCCCGGCTCGACCTCGTCGACGACGAACTCGTCGCGGCCCGAGGCGTAGACGCCCTGCCAGCGCTCGGTCACGACGGGCTCGGCGCCGAACAGCGCCCGGAACTCGTCGAGGAACGCCACGGAGGCGCGCTCGTCCTGGAACGGCGAGATCGCCGCGCCCTTCTGGTGGCTGTCGCCGACGACGACCGAGCCGTCGGGCAGCTGCGTGTACATCTGGTTGAGGTCGAGCGCGGCGAGGTCCGGCCGCTCGGCGTGCAGCCTCGCCCGCACCTGGTCGGCCGCGACCGTGCCGGCGAACGCGCTGTAGCGGATCAGCGACCACCCGGTCAGCAGCGGCGCGACGAGCGGCCGCGCGAGGTCGGCCCGCACGCGGAGCATGTCGAGTCCGCAGCGCTGCAGCTCGGCGCGCTCGGCGAGGTCGGGCAGCAGCTGGTCGAGGTCGTGGTTCGTCGCGACGACCACGGTGCCGGCGTCGATCGGTCCGCGGCTCGTCTCGACGCGCCCGCTGCGGACCGACCCGACGGAGGTGCGGGTCAGGAAGCGCACCCCTCGCGACTCGAGGTGCCTGCGGATCGCATCCGCCGCCTCCCGCGGGTCGACCTGCAGGTCGTACGGCAGCAGCGCGCCGCCGAGCGTGACGCCCGGCGAGACCGGGGCGAGGGCCCGGAGCTCGCGCTCGTCGAGCGGCTCGATCTCAGGCCGGTCGCCGAGCAGACGCTCGGTGCGCGCGGCGGCGAGCTCGTCGAGCAGCGCGAGCTCGTCGAGGTGCCGGGCGGCGACCAGCGTGCCTCGCTCGGAGGCCCAGAACCCGGCGTCGCGGGCCAGCCTCAGCCAGAGCCCGCGGGCGGCGATCGCGTGGCGACGCGCCTCGCCGCTCTGCGGGGTGAGGCAGAGGTGGCCGAAGTTGCGGATCGTCGAGCCGCCGATCACGGCCGAGCGGTCGACCACCAGCACCGACAGGCCGCGGTCGACGGCGGCGAGCGCCGCCCCCAGGCCGACGATGCCCGAGCCGACGACGACGACGTCGTGCGCAGGCGCCGCGTGGAGCTCGGCACGCGCGCTCATCGCAGCACCTTCCGCATCCACATCGCGAGCCCCTCGACGGCGAGCACGGTGACGAGGATCATCAGCACGATCGCGGCCACGGCGCCGTAGTTCGACCCCTGGCTGGCGTTGAGCAGGTAGTAGCCGACTCCCCCGGCCCCGACGATGCCGAGCAGCGTCGCCGCGCGGATGTTCGTGTCGAGCATGTAGAAGGTGTGGCCCACGAGCGCACGGGTTCCCTGCGGCAGGGTCGCGCCGGCGTAGACCTGCAGCCGGGTGGCGCCGGTGGCGGAGAGCGCGCGCTCGGGGCCGGCCGACACCTCCTCGAACGAGTCGGCGATCAGCTTGCCGAGCAGGCCGACGCCGCCGAGCGCGAGCGCGAGGGTGCCGGCCTGCGTGCCGAGGCCGGTGACGACGATCAGCACGATGGCGAGGATCACCTCGGGGACGCCTCGGATGCCGACGAGCAGCAGGCGCATGCCGCTGCGCATCCCCCGGCTCGGCGCCACGTTGCGCGCGGCGAGCGAGCCGATCACGACGGAGGCGACCAGGGTGAGCAGCGTCGCGGCGAGCGCGATCGCGATCGTCTCGCCCATCGCGGCGATCATGGTCGTCGTCTCGTAGCTGCCGAACGAAGGCGGCCAGAACTGTACGGCGACGGCGGGCACGCCGCTCCACACGGTGACGAGGTCGGACCAGGCGACGTCGCAGACGAGCACGCTCGCGACGACGACCGCCACGGCGATCGCGCCCCACGACGTGTCCCGCACGCGGGTGCGGTCCCAGGGGCGGCTGAGCATCGTGTCGACCGAGACGGCGGGGACGGGGGCACGGGTCGCGTCGTCCGCAGCAGGCGCGGCAGCGCGGGAGGCGCGGGTCGCGTCGTCCGCGCCCGTCACGCCCGCAGGTGCCCGGCCGGCCGTCTCGGGGACGACCGCGGCGGACGCCCCGGCCGCGCGCCTCCTCGTGGCCCGCCGCACGACGCGGTCGCCGAGGCCGCGACCGGTCGGCGCGACGCCGAGCATGGCGGCGCGCACCGAGCTGGAGACGATCTCCATGACGACGCAGAGCACGAAGATGACGAGCGCGTAGCCGAGCCCCAGGCCGTAGTCGAGCGACTTGAAGGCGAACGACATCTCCATGCCGAGGCCGACCACGCCGACGTAGCCGAGGATCACGCTGCCGCGCAGGTTGATGTCGTTGCGGTGCAGCACGGTCGCCACCCACGAGGGCAGCACCTGGGGCAGCACCCCCGCGGTGAACTGCTGCAGGCGGGTGCCTCCGGCGGCGCGGACCGCGGTGCGCGGCCCCTCGTCGATCTGCTCGATCGCGTCGGCGAACAGCTTCGAGATCATGCCGACCGAGTGCAGGCCGATGGCGAGGATGCCCGGCAGCGTGCCGAGCGAGAAGAGCAGCACGAACACCATCGCGAGCACGACGTCGGGCACGGCGCGGGCGAGCACCGTGACGAAGCGGGCGGCGGCACGCCAGGCGGGTCCGGGCGTGGTGTTCGAGGCGGCGAGCACGGCCACCGGGACCGACAGCACGGCGGCGAGCAGCGTGCCGCAGATCACGAGGCCGAGCGTCAGCGCCGTGAGCTGCAGCAGCTCGCCGAGCGGCGGGAACTCGATCGCCCCGACCCGGCCGAAGAAGCGCTCGGCGTTCGACCAGCTCTGCAGCATGCGGGCCGGGTCGATCTCGACGCTGCGGAGCGCCACGACGCTCAGCCCCAGCAGGGCGACGATCGTGAGGCCGGCGGCGACGCGCTCGGGCGAGACCCGGCGACGAGGAGGCGCGGCGACGGGCGCCAGGACCTGGTCGGTCGTGCGCGGGCGCTCGGTCACGGCGGTCATCGGACGGCGTCCCCGGCGGCGGCGGTGCCTGCGGCGCTGCCGGCGCCTGCGGTGCTGCCGGCCCCGGCCAGCTCCAGCTCGATGGCCTCGAGCTGGCCGGTGCTGGTCGCGACGCGGCCGTAGATCTCCATGACCTGGGCCTTAGACAGCCCCTCGGTCTCGGTGTCGAGCACGACCGCGCCGTGCCGGAGCCCGACGATGCGGTCGGCCCACGAGAGCGCCAGGTCGACCTGGTGCAGGCTGCAGATCACGGTCAGGCCCTCGTCGACGGCGATCTCGCGGATGAGCGCCATCACCTGGTCGCTCGACTCGGGGTCGAGGGAGGCGACGGGCTCGTCGGCCAGCAGCACCTGGGGCCGCTGCATCAGCGCACGAGCGATGGCCACGCGCTGCTGCTGGCCGCCCGAGAGGGTGTCGGCACGCTGGTAGGCGCGCTCGAGCAGGCCGACGCGCTCGAGCCGGGCGAGCGCCTCGGCCCGGGCCGCGCGTCCGTACGACCAGAGGCCGAGACGCGGGCCCCGCACGGCGGCGAGCGAGCCGGTGAGCACGTTCTCGAGCACCGTGAGCGAGGGCACGAGCTCGAACTGCTGGAAGATGAAGCCGACCTCGCTGCGCAGCTCGCGGAGGGCGCGGCCCGAGAGCGCGGTGACCTCGCGGCCGAGCACGTGCACGGTGCCCGACGTCGGCCGCTCGAGGCCGTCGACGTGGCGCAGCAGCGTCGACTTGCCCGAGCCGGAGAGGCCGAGCAACACGACGACCTCGCCGCGCCGGACCTCGAGCGACGCGCTGTCCAGAGCCGTCGTCGTGCCGAAGCGCTTGGTGATGCCCTCGAGCGAGACGACGATCTCGGCGGGGTCGGAGGCGGCCGAGGGAGCGGCCGGGGCGACGGGGTCGGCGTGCGGGGTCATGACGTCTCCAGGGGGCTGGGCGGTGCGGTCGGTGCGGTGCGCGGGAGGCACGGGGCGGTGCGGGAGGTGCGGATCGGTGCGGGGCGGTGCGGATCGCGGGAGGCGCGGCGACGGTCGGGACCGTCGCCGCGCCTCCGTCAGGCAGAGGCCGTCAGGCCTGGCACTGCGTGGCGTTCGTCTTCTCGCAGATGTCGCGGATCTGGTCGTAGTACGCGTCGTCGACCGGCGTGGTCTGGAAGAACACGGCGCGGAAGCCTTCGCTGTCGGCGCTCTCGATGCCCGCGGCGACCATGTCGTCGGCGGTGACGTTCGAGAGGATGTCCTTCAGCTGCTGCTTGACGTCGTCGGGCAGGGTGTCCGACTCGACGATCGGGGCGCCGGGCACCATCTGCTCGTCGATGACCTCGACGGCGTCGCTCTTCGCGACCTCGCTGTCCTCCGCGAAGCCGGCCTCGCACTCGGTGCCCTCGCCCACCTTCTGGACGCTGACGTCGTGCTTGCCGGCGAAGACCGGGGTGACGTCCTTCTCCGGGTCGATGCCCGCCTCGAGCAGCGCGTAGCTCGGGAACAGGTAGCCCGAGGTCGACGACGGGTCGACGAAGCAGATCTTCTTGCCCGCCATGTCGTCGATCGACGTGATGTCGCTGCCCTTCGGAACGATGGCCTGCGAGAAGTAGCCGGGCTCCTGGCCCTCGGCCGTGGTGATCGACGAGATCGGCGTCAGCTCGGCGCCGTTGTTCGTGGCGGTCACGTAGGTGAAGCCCGAGAACGACGCGACGTCGATCTGGCCGGCGATGCTCGCCTCGATCAGCGCGGCGTAGTCGGTCGACTCGTGGTACTCGACGGTCTTGCCGGTCTCCTGCGCGATGTAGTCCATCAGCGGCTGGTAGTTCGTCTCCGTGTCGACCGAGTCGGGCACGACGCCGAAGACGAGGGTGCTCGAGTCGACCGCGTAGCCGCCGGCGTCGTCGGGCGACCCGGTGCCCTCGGCGGAGGAGGCGGCGGTCGAGCAGCCGGCGAGGGCGGTGGCGAGCAGCGCGGTGCCGGCGAGGGCGATCGCGGCGCGGGAGCGGCGGAGGGTCATGACGGCCTTTCAGAGGGGAGCGGGACGTCACGATGCTGACACGCGGCTACCCGACATAGGAACCTATCTCGGGGCTAGTTCAGGCAGAGTTCACCTCTTGTATGCCGAACCCGGCGCGCTGGTGCGCGTTGCGCGCGGCGGGATCGTCGAGGTGACGCTCCGGAGGCGTCGGGCGGGGCACGATGCCCCCGACGCGTCATGTGCATTGCGGACGGGCCTGGGCGCGGCTCGACGCGCGGCGCGCGATACGGCTCGGCGCCGCTCAGAGGGCGAGGAGCGCGATGCCGCCGAGCACGACGACCGACGCCGTGAGCCGCTTCGCCACGGACCCCTCGCGCAGCACCAGCGCCCCGAACACGGCGACCATCACGACGCTCGTCTCGCGGGCGGGGGCGACGAGCGCGACCGGCGTCGTCTGGATCGCGACGAGCACGAGGATGTACGACATCGGCGACAGCACCCCGAAGGCGAGGACGCGCGGCCAGTGCGCCCTGACCACGTCGAGCAGCTCGCGGCGCCGACGGCCGAGCGTCGCCGTGTAGAACACGACCTCGACGCCCGTCACCCCGACCATGAACGACACCGGCGAGAGCTCCCAGGTGCGCAGGGCGTGGGCGTCCCAGATCGTGTAGGAGGCGATGGCCAGGCCGGTCAGGAGGCCCCAGGCGATGCCGGGGTCGAGCCGCCGCCTCCTGCGGGGTGCCGCGTCCGCGACCGGCGCCGGCGCCTGCCGGGGGCGACGGTCGATCAGGCCCGTCGCGACCACGCCGGCGACGACGACCGCGATGCCGACCGCGGCGAGCGCCGACAGCCGCTCGCCGAGCAGGAGGACGGCGAGCACGGCGCTGACGGCCGGCCCGGTGCCGCGGGCGGTCGCGTAGACGGTGGAGAGCGACCCGGCGGCGTAGCCGCGCTGCAGCACGACCATGTAGACGACGTGCAGCACCGCCGAGACTCCCGCGCCGAGGGCGAGGCCCCCGACGCTGCCGCCGAGCCCGCCCGTGAACGGGACGACGGGCAGCCAGAGCACGGCGCTGGCGACGGCGCCCCACCAGAGGAACGGCGTGCCGATGCGGCTGACCCCGTGGGCGACGACGTTCCACGACGCGTGGCAGACGGCCGCGGCGAGGACGAGGAGGAGAGCTGTGCCGGACATGAGATCGGACCCTTCGACCCGACGCAGGGCGCGTCGGCAGGATCCTCCAGGCTTTTGTCCGTTCAGATGACGGCGGGGCGGTGGCGCCCGGCCGTGGCGCCGCTCGGACCAGTCGGATCGTGAGACCCCGGAACCCTAGGCGCTGTCGGTCGGGACCCTAGCAGGCCCGTGTGACGCGCTCGCGACGCTGCCGCCGTCGACGGCTGTTCACGTCGGCTCGCTAGCCTCCGGCCATGAGCGGACTCGTGCCTGACCTCGTCGCCGTCGTCGCGCTGCTCACGAACGGACTCGTGGCGGGCCTCTTCTTCGCCTTCGTGGTCGCGGTGTCGCCGGGGCTGCGTCGGGTCGACGACGTCGCCTTCACCGGGGCGTTCCGCACGATCAACGCGGCGATCCTGCGCCCGTCGTTCCTCCTCGTGTTCGTCGCGGCACCCGCCTCGGCGGCGCTGCTCGCGGTGCTGCACGTCGTCGACGGCAGCTCGGCGAGCGCGTGGGCCGCCGGGGCGGCGGCCGCCTCGGTCGCCACCTTCGTCGTCACGGTCGCGCGCAACGTGCCGCTGAACGAGGCGCTCGCGCGGGCGGACGTGTCCGGCCCGGCCTCGGCGAGCGCCGCGCGCCGTGCGTTCGAGCCGCCGTGGACCCGGTGGAACACCGTCCGCACGCTGACGGGCGTCTGCGCCGTCCTCGGCCTCGCAGCCACCGCGGTCGCGGCCGCCTGACCCGTCTCGGCGCCAGGCATCGCTGCGCTGCTGGCTGCCCCGCCCCTCGGCCGGAACGGGCTAGGCCCCGGCTGAGCCGAGCGCGATAGCCTCGCGCAGGTCGGCCGCGAACTGCTCAGGCCGCTCCCACGCGGCGAAGTGCCCGCCCGCCGAGTGCTCGTGGAACGCGCGCACGTCGAACAGCCGCTCGGCGAACGAGCGCGGGGCGTTCGCCAGGTCGCCGGGGAAGATCGACAGCACTGCGGGCACGGCTGCCTCGACCGGCTCGTTGGTCGAGGGCTCCCGCAGCGCGTAGGCGCCGAACGACGTGCCGATCGTGCCCGTGAACCAGTAGGCGGAGACCCAGGTGAGCACGTCGTCGTCGCCGAAGACCGCCTCCATGCCGCCCGCGACCGAGCGGTCGCTCCACGACCAGAGCTTCTCGCCGATCCACGCGAGCAGGCCCGCCGGGGAGTCGCCGAGCGCGACGGCGAGCGTGCCCGGCTTGGTCGCGTGCTCGTGGGCGTAGCCGCCCTCGGTCGCCTGCCACTGCTCGCGGCGGTCGGCGTAGGCGCGCTCCTCGTCGGTGAGGTCGTCGGGCAGCTCGGCGGCGAGGTGCCCCTGCGGCACGTCGGTCAGGTGCACGGCCGAGACCGCGTGGCCGTGCCGGCGCAGCAGCGCCTCGGCGACGCCGGCCCCGATGTCGCCGCCGCTGACCACGTACCGGTCGTGCCCCAGCTGCTGCATCGCGGCCGCGACCACGTCGGCCATGTCGACGCCCGACATGCCCCCGGCAGCCGAGGAGGCGCTGAACGGGTACCCGGGCAGGGCCGGCACCACGACGGTCGCGTCGCCCAGCAGCGGCAGGACCTTCTCGAAGCGCAGCACCGAGTCGGGCCAGCCGTGCAGCAGCACCACCACCGGGGCGTCGGGCGCACCGCGCCGGTGCACGACCCGGAGCGGGACGGCACCGTCGACGAGCTCCCACGGCAGGTCGAGGACCCGCTGCTCGTGCACCCGCCAGTCGTACCCGTCGGCCCAGCGGGCGAGCAGGCGCTCGAGCCACGCGACGTCGACGCCGTGCCGCGGCTCGAGCCCCGCGGGCAGGTCGACGCGTCGTCGGCGGGCGAGGCGTTCCCGGAGGTCGACCACCGCCTCCTCGGGGACGCGTGCCGGGGCTGCGCTCTGCGCGTTCGTCTGCATGGCCGCACCCTACGACCCGGGGCCGACACCGGGCGTTACGATCGCGGCATGGGGACCGAGGGGGGATCGGAGCCGGCAGACACGGAGCCGACGACGAGCACGCAGCCGATCGACGAGACGAAGCCGAACGCGGGGTGGGTGTTCTTCGCCGTCATGGCCGTGGCCATGTTCCTGTGCGTCCTCACGGACGTCCCCAGGACGACCCTCGGGGCCGACGTGCTGCTCGCCGTGCTGGGGGCCCTGATGGCCGGACTCGCGGTCGTCCTGCGGCGGAGCTGGTTCCGTCTCTTCGCCGACCGCATGGAGTACAGCTCGCTGTCGGGCAAGGCCCGGGTGATGTGGTTCCGCGACGTCGAGGAGGCGGTGCTGCGGGAGGCTCCCTTCGGCGGCGGGCCGACCCTGAAGGTGCGCTCCCGCACGGGCCAGAAGCTCAGCTGGGATGCCAACCCCAGGAAGAACGACCCCGGGATCGTCACCGAGAGGCGGCTCAAGGCCGTCTACGAGGCCCTGGTCGCCTACGGCGTCGAGGTGGACTCGCAGAACTACATGCGGACGGGGCCGTTCCGCATGTGGCGCGTCTGACGCGGACGACAGCCGGCGACCACGTGGCTGCCTGACGCCGTCTCCCTGGCCGACGACCGCCTACTGCGCCGCGACGGCCTCCGGGCCGTCCGCGGCGGCGACCGGGTCCATCCAGCCGAGCTCGAGGACGTTGCCGTCCGGGTCGGAGAGCTGGCGCTGGTACATGAAGCCGAGGTCGTTGGCCGGGCGCTCCTCGACGCCGCCGCTCGCGAGCCCGGCCGTGGTCATCTCGTCGACGCGGTCACGGCTGTCGACCATGAGCGCGGTCATGGTCGACACGGTCGTCGAGGGGTCGCCGGCGGGTCGGTCGGTGAACGTCTGGAAGTAGTCGCGGACCAGCAGCATGAAGGCGGCCTGGTCCTCCTCGACGACGATGCAGGCGGCGGCGTCGTCGCTGAACGCGGGGTTCTGCGTGAAGCCGAGCGCCGTGTAGAACGCGACCGCGCGAGGCAGGTCGGTCACGGGCAGGTTGACGAACATCATGGGGACTCCCTCGTCGGTGATGCGCTGGTGCTCGCGATGGTCCTCCCGGCACGGCTCGTCGTCAAGCACGCCACCAGAACGGGGTCTGGCCCCGACCGCCGCCGCCTGGTGAGGTGGATCAGTGACCGACGTGCCCTCGCTCCCCCGCCCTGCCTCCCCCCTCGACGAGGACACCGAGCTGCGGGTCCGCGTCGTCGAGGCGGTGATCGACGCGTTCCGCACCCGGGCGTTCCACGAGACCGACGTCGACGTGGTCTCCGAGCTGGCCGGCGTGCCCGTCGAGACGGTGCGCGGGCTCTTCCCGAGCTGGAACGGCCTCGTCATGGCCGCCGTCGACCGGTGGAACGCCGAGCGCATGCGCCCGGTCATCCCCCTCATGCACGCGTACGGCACCGTGCGGTTCCTCCGCGGCATCGTGGAGCGCAACGTCCACGACCCGTCGCTGATGCGCCTCCTCACCTCGCTCCTGAACGTCGCCGCGACGCCGGGGCACCCCATGGCGCCGACCCTGCAGCACGAGTGGCGCAAGTTCCACGCCCTGATCCTCGGCGGCCTCACCACCGACGTCGAGGTCGGACGCGAGCCGGAGACGATGGACCCGGTCCGCGGGGCCGAGCAGCTCATCGCCCTCTACGAGGGGCTGCAGATGCAGTCGATGGTGCGACCGGAGATGGACCTGCTGGCCTCGTACGACCGAGGCGTGACGCGCCTCCGCGCCGGCTGGTCGCAGGACTACGTCGAGCAGGTCTGGGACCTCGACAGCTGATCGTCGGCGGCTGTCCACCGACAGCTGCCGTCCGGTCGCGGAGGAGTAGACCTCGATGAGGCGGGCGCCACGAGGCGCGCCCCCTCGAGAGACTGGAACCCCATGACCACGTTCAGCCACGTCACCGTCGTCGGCGCCGGCGTCCTCGGCGCGCAGATCGCCTTCCAGATCGCGACCCACGGCGTCGCCGTCCGAGCCTGGGACGTCGACGACGACGCCGTCACGGCCGCCGAGGCCCGCCTCCGGTCGATCGTCGAGCAGTACGTCGGCGACCTCGGCGACGAGCACCGGCAGGCAGCCGAGGAGGCGGTGGCCGGGATCGCCTTCACCACCGACCTCGCCGAGGCGGTCGCCGACGCCGACCTCGTGGTCGAGGCCGTGCCGGAGACGCTCGAGCTCAAGCAGGGCGTCTACGCGCGGCTCGCCGCCGCGGCGCCCGAGCACACGATCTTCGCGACGAACTCGTCGACCCTGCTGCCGAGCCAGCTGGCCGACGCGACGGGGCGCCCGGAGAAGTTCCTCGCGCTGCACTTCGCCAACCACATCTGGCGGCAGAACACGGCCGAGATCATGGGCAGCCCGCGGACGGACCCTGCCGTCTTCGACCAGGTCGTGGCCTTCGCGGGCGAGATCGGCATGGTGCCGATCCCCCTCCACAAGGAGCAGCCCGGCTACGTGCTCAACTCGCTGCTCGTGCCGTTCCTCGGCGCGGCGTCCGAGCTCGTCCTGCGCGGCGTCGCGGACCCCGAGACGATCGACGCCACCTGGCGCATCGGCACCGGGGCGCCGATGGGCCCGTTCCAGATCTTCGACATCGTCGGCCTGCGGACCGCCTACGCGATCTCGGCGGCGAGCGACGAGGAGGGGGCCCAGCTCTGGGCGGACCACCTCAAGACCAACTACCTCGACCAGGGCAAGCTCGGGGTCGAGTCGGGCGAGGGCTTCTACTCGTACCGGTGAGCGGGGCGGGGCCGTGCCGGTGAGGGTGCGGGGCCGTGCCGGGCGTCGCCGAGGGCCCGGCCGCTCGGCGGGGCGGCGGGCGCCGGGGCGCCGACTCGGCACAGTGGCGTTGGATGGACGGGTGATCTGGACAGCTCCCTTCTCGTCCCCTCTGTGCAGTCGGACGCGCCTGGCGGCTCCTGTCCGGAGGAGGGACCGGTGACCGTGGGGGCGACAGCGGCCGCGGTGGGCGCTGTCCTCTTCATGGTGGTGGGACTCGGCCTCGTGCTGTTCCGTCACCCGGTGGCGCGGCAGATGCAGCGTGAACGCAAGCGGCTCGGCCTCCACCTCGGCTCGGAGAGCCAGCCGGGCATGCTGCTCGTGGTCGGCCTCTTCTTCGTCGCCGGGTCGATCGTCGTCCTGCTCGCGACCTCCACCGACCTGTTCACTGGCTCGGCGTAGCTTCCCCGTCTGATCCCGGGAAGAACGTCGAGGAGCAGACTGCGTCCATGACCGACACCACCACGAACCGTCCCGCCACCGCCTCCGGCACCTTCAGCATCGGTGGGGACCTGCCCACCACCCGCCTCGGCTACGGCACCATGCAGCTCACCGGCCCCGGGGTCTGGGGCGAGCCGAGCGACCGCGGAGAAGCCGTCCGCGTCATCCGCCGGGCCGTCGAGCTCGGCGTGACGTTCTTCGACAGCGCCGACGCCTACGGCCCTGCCGTCACCGACGGCCTCCTCCGCGAGGCCCTCCACCCCTACGCCGACGACATCGTCATCGCCACCAAGGTCGGCAACACCCGCCAGGGCCCCGACCAGTGGACTCCCCTCGGCGTCCCGGCCTACCTCCGTCAGCAGGTCGAGATGAACCTCCGCCACCTCGACGTGGAGCGCATCGACCTCCTCCAGCTGCACCGCATCGACCCGAACGTCCCCCTCGAGGACCAGATCGGCGAGCTGGGCGCACTGCGCGACGAGGGCAAGATCCGCCACATCGGCCTCAGCGAGGTCAGCATCGACGAGGTGAAGGCGGCACAGGCGGTCGCCCCGATCGTCTCCGTGCAGAACCTCTTCAACCTGACCGACCGCTCCGCCGAGCCGCTGCTCGACTGGGCGACCGAGAACGGCTTGGCATTCATCCCCTGGTTCCCGCTCGCCACCGGCGGCCTCACCGGTTCGGACAGCCCGCTCACGAAGCTCGCCGAGCAGCACGAGGCCACCCCGGCGCAGCTGGCCCTCGCCTGGCTCCTCAAGCGCTCGCCCGCGATGCTGCCGATCCCCGGCACGTCGAGCATCGCCCACCTCGAGGACAACCTCGCCGGCGCGACCATCGAGCTCACCGACGCCGAGTTCGACGCGCTGACGGACGCGGTGAGCTGACCCGAGACTGCGTCTCGGATCCCTCCGGAGCACGCGAGACGAGAAAAGCCCCGGAACCCAGTGAGACTGGGTTCGCGGGGCTTTCTCGTGGCGGGCTGCTTACGAAACTCGAAAAGGCCCAGAAACCCGGGGGTGCGCGAATCGGACCCTCGACGCCATCCTCCGGATGACCTTCGAAAATCCTCTGACGATACAGCCGCCGCAAGGTGTGATCGCGCGAGGCAAGCTAGAGCACGCGGGAGCGCAAGGACTAACCCTTGCACCCCGGCGCGGCGCTCCTACTTGCTGACGCGCGGCCTGACAAAGAGAAGGACCAGTCCAAGGATCGCTAGCAGTGGCGCGACGATCCACATGACACTCTCGACGGGAGTGATCCCACCCACACCTCCCGTTGAGTCCGCGATGAGGCCACCCTGAAATGCGAGGGCAGCCGCCGCGAGGAGGAGCACGATTCCACTGGAGAGGAGAGCGACAGAGACGATCTTCATGGTTGCAGCCTTCTACTTAATGCCTGGCGTCTGATTTGCGGTGCTTACCAATTGCAGAGGTGGCTGAGGGGGTTCGAACCCCAGCCGGAGTTGTTGGCTCGGAACTTCTCGAGGTTCGTCGTGGTGACAGCGACCAGGTGATCGGAACGCACATTAGTCTGTGCGCCCTACGAGGTTCCGGCGGTGAAGTAGACGACGGCAACTACGACGTCTACAAGAGCGAGCGCCAGGATCGCCACCCCCGCAACGTAGCGACTACGCGTACTCAGCCCCTTCTTGCTTCCTTGGCGGTACGTCAGGAAGAGAATGCCGACAACTATCAAGGCACAGGACACAACTGGAACGATGACGATCACGACACAGTCCTAGCAGCCGCCGAAGAAGTAGGCCCCGGCAGCGAGTGCGCCTGCGGCCGTCGAACGGCAGCGGTCGTCAAGCCGCCCGCAGTGTTCGCCGGACCCCCCGATGGGTATCCCGTTCGCAGGGAGCGTCGCGACGGTGTCGAGACCCGCGCCAGATAGATGGCAAGGATTGCGGCCACCACACTCCTTGTCCATCGACGACGGCTCAATGCCAAGACGAATGTCTCCTCCGCTGGCTGGAACGCAGTTCACGGAGCTGACGCTCTGGCGCGCACGTCTCAGGACATAGCGAGGGAGGCCCAAGAACTCTCGAAGAGCTTGACCTTGCCGGTGGTGGACCATAGCTGCAGGCAGAACAGCCGCCAGTACTGGGTCCACAACTCATCATGCGGGGCGAGATAGGTAACGTTCAGGCCGAGACCACGAGCGGTCTCGTGAGAGATCATCTGTCCGTGTGAGTGCCATTTCTTCGTGTCGCTGAGTTGGTTCGCGATCTCGGTCGCACGGCCGTCGTCCTTAATCATTGCCTGGCCCAGGAGGGCTTCGGCGATGGAGTGCGACCGTTTGACCATGCGCTCGAGTTTGCGAACGGTGGCCGGTTCCATCTTGTCAAGCATCAGGCGGGCGACGGCGTCGTTGGGTTTGTGATTGAGCCGGTCTGCGTGCAGGTGGAATGCGTCGAGGTAGCTCTGCGCGGAGAGCGTTTGGACGTGACCATTGGAGTCGGGCAGGTCTACTTGCGGGTCGATCGCGCCGAGCTCGGATGAGTCAGACATGACGATGGTGTTCGCGCCGAGCGCGATGAGCGTGGCGGCGCTCTTAGCATAGTCGGGGACGATGACCCGGACGGGCGCGGCGCCGGCCCGTTTGCGGACTAGCTGAATCAGTTTTTCGGCCGCGTCGATGTTTCCGCCTGGGGAGTGCAACAACAAGTCGATGGCGGTGCCAGGGGTGATGTTGTGCAGCAGATCGACCATGCCTACGACATCTGTGCGGTCAATTTGTGGATGGGAGGCGACGTAGCAGATGAGGGAGGTGTCAGTGACCTTCTCGATTTCTCTAATGAGGGTCTGCCGGGCGTAGCGTTCGGCGTTCATTGCTTCATAGAGCGGTGTGCGGGTGGGGCCCTTGGGTGCCGGGGCCGGTTCGGGGCGCGGCGAGGGTGTAGGAACGTACCCGTTGTGCTCTGCGGGTTCAGCGTCAGGGGTGGTCATCGTCGATCCGTTCGTTCAATCCAGCGCACGCGGCCTTCACGTATAACGTAGTGACAGTGCCCGATGGGGCTGCGCTCATCGACACTGGGGTGCAGGGTGAGCGGGTAAGTGGTCCCGACGCGCCAACGAGGAATGTGGCCGGCGTCGAGGTTGAGCATTACGCGGTGTCCGCGCCGGCACGGGCAGTCGAATACCAGCCATTTAGGGTGACTGGGGGTGCCAACAATGACCCCATGTCGGGCGGACAGTCGTTCGGGAATGTCTGCGGCGGAGCGCGCGGTGGCGTCGGCTTTCAGGCGCCGCCAGTAGCGCAGCCGGTTCAGGATGCCCAATTTAGACCCAGGAACATATCGGTATCAGTGCCAACCCGGCGGGTCGACGGGTCGCAGTAATGGCTGGGGTGAGGGTCCTCGATGTTGCCGCGAAGAGTCCGATCGTGGATGTAGAGGATCAGCTCGGATGGAGTGGGGGTGTCGCCGTAGCCGACGAGGCGTTCCAGCAGTTCGCTGACGGCAGTCGCGGCAACGAGGGTGGTAAAGGTAACCACTGCGGGTTCGACCCCGGGCAAGGCGGGCGCGTATCCCTCTTTCTCGAGCCGCTGCTGTTCGTCGTCGGAGCGGGTCTCCGCCTCGGCGAGGGCGAGGTCGATGCGGCCCCGGCAGGTGAGGCATGCCGCTCCGGGGTGCAAGGTGGTGACCCGGCCGAACACGCCGGAGATGAGCCCGTTCTGATCTGCGGGGAGCTGCACGCCGCAGTCGATGACGGGAATTAGGTAGTAGTACGGCAGCCGCGACAGGCGCAGGCGACCGGCATTGTCGTCTGTGCACCCGAACACGATGTCCGCGCCGATGAGAGAGCGGGCGATGCTCTCGGTGAGGATGGACCCCTGAATGCGGGTTGTGTGAACGCCCTCGGCGATGCGTTCAAGGTGGTCCCCGAGGACGTCGACTTTCGGACGGTCTACGTCGGCGGGCGTGGAGCCGTAGACGCGGGTCGTGTTGGAGTTGGAGAGGTGGTCCGGGTCGATGAGGATGAATGAACGGACGCCGAGGCGGGCGAGCTGTTCAGCTGTAGCGGAGCCGGTACCACCGGCGCCGATGATGGCGACCGTAAGGCCACCGATGGTGGCTTGGATGCCATCGCCGAAGGCGCGAATGTTTCGATCGAACAGGGCCCTGTCAGCGCCAGCCGGAGCGTCGTAAGCGGGACGGAAGATCCACCGCTGCCCACTCACGGCGAGACGAGTGATCGGGGTGGTGATTTGTCCGCTGAGAGCGCCGGTGAAAGTGAGCGCGCCACCGTCGTGACTGACGACGAGGTAGCCGTACTGGTCCGTCTCGGTGCGGTCGCCGAAGAGTGATTCAAGCTGCTCGTTGACGCCACGGTCGTGGATGCTGGGCCGGGGGATGGCCCGATCGCCGGGGTGACTATGCACCCAGAGTGCGATCATGCCGCGGTCGCGGGCAGTCTTCAGGGCGTGGATGTAGCCATCAGAAGTGATCTGCAGGGCCCGGTCGGTGCGGATCTCATATGCGTCGTCGGGGACGGCGATAAGGTCGTTGCCGAGCAGGATGACGGTGCCGTCGTCAAGGGTGAGCTGGTGGGCGAGCAGGACGGCGCCGGTCTCGATCGGGTTGGTTGCCATGGCCACTAGCCCGTCGTGGAGGGGCCCGGCTAGGCGGAGGGTGGCGCTCATGCGGCCGCGCTCCCCAGTTCGTTGCGCAGCAGCCGCACGTAGCTTTCTAGGGAGTCGATCCCGGACCGCCACGCAGCAGGGTCCAGGTGCCGGGACCAGCGCTGCCAGCTGCGGCCGTCGTGCGTCTCGATGACTTCGGTAGCGGGGATAGATTGCCCACCGACGGCGGTGAGGTGGGGGATGACCCACCACATGTCCGGCGGGGTGTCGGGGTAGCTGGCCGAAAGGCGGAACAGCACGCTTGCGGTGCTGACGTTCAGCCCGGGTGGCAGGGGGAAGTCAATTAGCTCGACATTCAGCATGCCTGTGCCGTCCTCGAAGACCCGGTGGGTGATGCCGGACTCGTCGAGGAACTCGCGGTCCGGCTCGGGCAGCTTCACGACTCCTGTCCGGGGTTGATGCGGCCAGGAGCGGTGAAGAACCGCATGCCGTCCTTGAGGCGGACGATGTCCTCGTCCTGCACCTTGACGTCGCGCTTATCGGGGACGTCGCGCCAGAGGTCGCGGTCAACGGCGACGTCGGGGCTCGGCACGGTGCGCAACTCGGCACCAGTCATCTTCCGCACATACAGCTCGTACTCGACGCGGTCGATGCGGATGGTGATGGCATCGATCTCGGTGAAGAACCGCATGCCGTCGACCAGATCGACGGTGGCGGCCGGGTCGAGTTCCTGGTCCTGCTCGTCATCGATATCGAGCCAAAGGTCTTCACCGTCGGGAACAGGCGGCTGGCGCAGCGCTCGGAGCGCGGCGACCTGGGTGGGGCCGGCAGCGATCTTGTAGGGCTCGCCGTCGATGTGGATGGTGATCTTCTTCGCGCGGGCTTCTGCCTGTGCGTCCATGGAGTACTCCTTAGGTAGCGGTGGATTGACACCAAGATACCACAACACCGAGACAGGTTGAGATTTTTTTGATCCGGTGGCAGAATCAGGGCATGTTGGGGCAGAAAGCAATGACCATTCGCCTGTCGGCCGCACAGGCCGACCAGCTCGAGACCGTCGCGAGCGTTGAAAATCAGCCCGTGTCAGATGTCATCCGGGCCGCGATCGCGAGCCATATCGAAACCGTGAGCAAGGACGAGAAGTTTCAGGAGGGTCTGCGCGAGCGCATCGAGCGCGCGCAAGGTTTATTGCGCTGACCAGCCACTCTGAGGCAAGGATCCGACCGAACACTGACCAGTTGGGTGCCTTGCTCACGCGTCACGTGATCTGGGAGGGCGTCAAAGAAAACGATCGGACAGCCGCAATCGCCTTTTTAATTAGACATCGCTGACTCGCCGACGAGAAAGCAGTGCACGTTCTGGAGTGCCTACGGCGGCCCACTTCCCCGCATTGGCCTTGGGGGCGCGGGACTCGGTCCGCCCGTCTGCATCCATTAATTGCTCAGTGGTCCGCTCCCGCACGCTGTCTTGGCGCTCTTCCGTCGCCTGCGCAAGCCGGGGTATGCCGCACCCGACGGTGGCCCAGACGTCGTCGCCGCTGTCACTGAGGTCAGGGACGCGGTGCAAACCGCCGAAGGTGGCGTCTCGCAGGCGATCATCGCCTTGTAGCAGGCCACGAAGGCGCCGACCTCCGTGAAAATTAAGACAGCTGACAACGCCGTCGCCTCTGCTCACTGCGCTCTGAATGTTGCCGCAGCGGCGCAACCTGTGGACGGTACCGAAGTGGCCGATCTTCGGGACGCCCTCAGTCTCGCGGTGACTGTACGGAGAGCGCAGGGGATTCCCGCGGACGCAAGTGTTGAGCGCGGAGCGGCCCGCTCTGCACGCCGAGGCGGAAGCCGGCCGCATCGCCATCAAGGTGGTGGCCGTCCCCTAACGGCCACGGAGGTGGGAGTCGCGACTGCACGTCATCTGGACTCCTCGTGTAGCCCTGGCAGCCAAGAGTTGCTGGCGAGGTGGTGCCCGGCTCGCCACCCGAACCGCTCGGCGCCCCGCTGGACTCACTCAGTGGTGGCGAGCCGAGAGATTACGTCCTGCCGGCTCTCCGGGTCATGGAGTTCGAGCGCCGGGCGGTCATCGCATGAAGTCATCGGGCGATGCGCTGCTGCGCCAAGCAGGCGAACGAGGCCTCATCTCGAGGCCGCAGAAAACCAGCCTGGCCATCTAGAGGCGTGAGAATTCCGTGACCCCCTCCGTGTTCCCTAGAAGAACAAATTGGTAGCTCCGGGGCGGGTGGCGGAGTCGGACGTCATGCCTGCCAGGCGCCCCTCACAGCCACAAGAAGAGGGTGAGTCCGTACGTAACAACCATGGTCCCGGCTAGGAGCATGAGGCCAAATTTGGCTCCTACCTGTGCGGCCTCAGCGATACCTCGACGCCATGCGCCAGCTCGTTTCGATGTGCGAAGGCGACCAGTCCACCGATTCTCGAGTGTGCCGACGACAGCGGTCGCCTCTCCCGTAAGCCCGACCCCTTCTAGGTCAATGAGCCACATGACCACCATATGCAGCATGCAGACAAGGACGACCGCACCCAAGACGCGCAGGATGGTCAGCTGCGCCTCGTCGCTGAAAAGAGCCTCAAGAGCCAGGGAGGGGCTTTCCTCGTCGGCTGTGGCCGAGACCCCCACGCCGACAGCTGTTCCGATGACGAGAGAACCGATGAACACCGTCACGCTCCACACGCTCTTGCCAAAGGCCACGGCGCGATCAAAGAGAGCGCTCGTCTCCCGCAGCTTCCTTCGAGGCGGCACGGACGCAAGTATCAACAGCCCCGGAAGGACCGCCGCGCCCAACACGCCTGCCCAGGCTCCCAGCACGACACCGCCACTAAACGACGCAATCGCAGCCGGAGCAGTGACCACTGCGATGAGGATCGCAAGCCCAAGCGCAGCCGCAAGGGCGTCCCCAACGATGACGAAGCATCGAGCGGCGATGGAACCTCTCGAGGTCGGAGGAGAGCCGACGGGCTCAGAAACACCGGCGTGGTCCGTGATCGACGCATTGTCCATGCCTGAAATATAGGGCTCCCCCGCGACGTGTACGTCTCGGCTTCCAGAAGCGCACTTTGGGAGGACATGAGAACGGGTCAAGCGCAGACGCCAGGTTCCTTACGCAGACTTGCGAGTCTCAATCTGTGTGATGGCGAACCGATCGCCCTGCTGTTGGTCTCTCGCCACACGACGCCAGAGCTAGGCGTGTGACTCCTCAACAGTCAGCAGATCCCGGTGCGCCAGGACGCGCTCGGTTACTTCGCTCCACGAGGGCCTTGGCGCTCCGGGCGCGCACAGCTCTGCACAGGCCTGATCGAACGCGGTCTCGAGGAGACCCTGGATGTCGGGGTCTGTGAAGCTGGGCGAATCGGCTAGGGACCCAGTGATTGGTTCCGTGCCTTGGCTGTACCAGCGCTGGGATACCTCCTCGCAGTCCCGAACCATAGACGTCATCGAGTCGGGCTGGTCCTGCAAGTAGGCACGCGCGGGGGAGGCGTCCCCCAGCAGCTGGTAAATGTCGTAAAAGTGGCGTGCGCCCCGCCCGCCGCCGACCACCCTGCCGTCCGAAAGAGCAAAATCCCCAATGTTGGAAGCAGCAAGGAGTTTCTCAACAAGAGTTCTGGCGGGGTGAAGAACAGTGACTTCGAAAGGCTGCATGTCCGGGCCCGCGAGCCCCAGGCCAGCATCGGCGAGGAGGGGTTTGATGAACTTCTTCTCCTGGGGCAAGGGTCCGCCGCGGCGGCCGGACTCAAGCTGAATTGATTTGCTGATTCCTGCGGCCGACTGCGTGCGCCAAGCCGGCTGCACATTTACCTTGCGCATCAGTCCGGGCGCTTGCTCGAGGACTTTGGTCGTGGCCACTCCGACGGCGGCCATGCCAGCAGCATCGATGGCGTCAAGAATGAGCTCCACACGCTCAGGCGTATCCTCGGCGGGATCAATCAGCAAGTCGATGTCTTCCGAGAACCTGTCAATTAGCGCATACGCCTTGGAGAGGCTTGTTCCACCTTTGAAAACAACTTCGTCAGGGTGCTCCGCGAAGATTTGACGGAGAGTTCGCGTGACGTAGAAGTCCTTCTCGAAGTGGCGAGGGGAAACGCCTGCACGGGTCGCCGCCTCAAGGGACGCATCGCTTACTAGACGCGCATCCATTACGCGGCGATCCCGGCCAAGGCACGTCGGGTCGTGGCTTTCGACGCGGACGGCTTAATCCGCTGAGCGGCCTCATCTTTTCCCGCCACATGCAACACGTGCCGCAGCCGGTCTCGGACTGGGCCATCTTCGCCGGCGGATGCCTTCACGAGTCGCGCGCAATCCACCTCACCGTCGAGCAGCATCGAAGACATGTGATTGACAGCATCCTTGGGCGACCCCTCGAGAACGTCCGTCCAGTCCCCCAGAACCTCGAGGAAGGCGACTTCCAACGGGGTGAGACGGGCGGCTGCCCGAGGCGTGCGACGGGCGCGGTCAACGAAATGAATTCCCCGCACCGAACGGGGCTTTGCAACGGGGACGGCAATCGTCTCAACCGCGGGAACTTGCGTGTTCAAGCCCAGGGCGTTTGAGGCACTCAAACCAGCCCATCCAACCCCCTTGCTGTGAAAAATGGCACGAGTGAGTTGGAGGCTGTCAGGACGACTCATACCCCAGGGGCGGCGCGTCCCGCGCCAGTAGATGCCGTGATGGACCGCAAGAAGATCCCCTTGCCGCGCCATGCGCTGCAAGGCTGCCGTCACTGCCGACGCCGAGTAGTCAGGAAAGTCCGAGGTCGTCCAAGAGCGGGCACCGCCGCGCAGAACACGCGTGCGGACCGCGTGGGCGACGCTCACGGTTTTGGTCTGATTCATGGCAACTCCCTACGTATGAATCCAGGGTACGCATTCAGACATTACGGGTCAAGGATTCCACTGAAGGGTCAGCACTCGTATGTGCCCGTTAATTCCAGACTCGACCAACGGGCGACGCATCCATGGCCGCGAAGGGTTGTCCTCGATGAGCCCACCCATCCCCAATAACCGCGGGTAGGACATCTGCGATCACGGCGAATGTACGGCCTAAGCGGGACCCTGGCACGGCCGCTAGGGAGACCTGATAATCCTGCGGTTCGCCTTCGTTGGCTGTCGAGGAGGTAGTCATGGGCGAAATGTGCAGCCGACGGGTGACGCTCTAGCCTGCCGGCGCCGCCGCCGCCGCCGCCGGCTAGAAAGGCAGAAGAATTGCGGCGACTGGCACAATCCGAATCAGTTTTGACTACCAACCGAGCGCTCGGGCATGAGGTGCGCGGCGCTAAGCACGGCCTCTTGTGCCTCAGGACTTGATGCGACATACGAACCAATTTCCGAGGTGATCGCCACCCAGGTCCCCACGCGATGTCGGACGTCCCGCTCGAGACGTTCGCGGCCTACGGCATCGCATTCCCCCTCAAAAACGAAGCACCGCAGCTGGTCGTAGACGTGATCCCAACTGACGCTGAGACTGACTCGCTGGCTGCTGTCGAGGCGTTCGAAGCGAACGAGGCCGAGAGGTCGACCGCCTTTCATCCCCAGATCAGCGCCGACGAATCGCCACTCGTTTGCGTGTCGACTGTTGTCGGCGGTCCACACTTGAATCGAACCAGGGGCCCGATCGAGGCCCTGAATAAGCAGCTGGCCCTCCGCAACATCCTCGTGCGACATCCTGCTCCCTCCCCTTTGGCTGCCATCCTCACACCGCTGCAGCCAGAGCGGTAGTAGTAATGGCCACCGAGTGGCCTAAGGGATGATGCTCTCAGCCCAACCACTGGTCCCCAGTCAGCCCAGGCCCTTCTCCTCGAGGGCAAACCTTTGCGCCAACGTACGTTCAGTCGATTGCTCGCCTAAGCGTGCGCGGAATGTAGGCAAAGGCTCACGCTTGCTGCGGCCAAAGGCGTGCATCGAGGCCGCGTTCGAGCTTGGCGATGGTCTCGAGGTCGGGCCACACCTGCCCAGCGAGAACACTCAAGAGGGTTGTGTGGGTGATGCCGGAAGCCTCAGCAACTGAGCGAATACTGCGTGTACCGACCTCTCGGCGCACATTTACCGCGAACCGGCGGGCGACTTCGCCTACCGGGTCGCCAGACGGCACGTCCGGCCACGGGGAAGGCGCAAGCGCGACCGGTTTTGATCGCACGCTTCGTCCCATGCGTCAAGGCTAGGCGTCCTGCAACGGCCCCACGCTTCCCCAAGCCATCCTAACACAGATTGGTCATTGAAATGACCATAGGATCGTGGCGTTAGAGGGAGGAAACGTGACCGGCACGAAAGGCGGCAATAGGCGCGAGCAGCAGCTGTCAGCGCTGTGTGATCTAGCCGAGATCCCCATCGACTTTCAAGTCACCCAGCACTACGACTACACGCCGCAGATGCCAGCCGAGCACTGGAACGCGATCGAGGATTTTGTTCGCCGGGTCGTCCAACGAACCGCTCCCCTCACCGCCTACTCCGAGAAGCAGCTCTACCCGGCAGCCTCACGCCTAGCCCTCTTCGCCTGGGGTACCGCAGGCCTACCTCTCGAAGACGGTGTCATCTTCGATCCAGGCGTCATTGAGCGGTTCACTCGAGCTGAGCTTGCGGCTTACAGCCACGCTGGACGGAACACGATTCGTGCGCGCCTGCGCCGTATGTCTGAAGCCCTTCTTGGCGCCGATGCTGCCGGACGCTTCCGGGCTCTGGGCAAAGCTGAGGCTTCGCGGCCGTACTCCCCTGCGGACGTCGCTTCACTTCGCAGCTGGTCGACAGCGCAACGACAACTCGAAAGGCGGACAAGCGCCGCCGCTCTCCTCGCCCTTGGGCTTGGAGCGGGCCTCACCGGGCAGGAAATCATCCGGCTCAGGGTCGAAGACATCACAGAGGATGCGGACGGGGTGCTGGTTGGCGTGACGGGTGACGGTGCGAGGGACGTCCCGGTCCTCCATCAGTGGGAAGATTTCCTGCTTGAGCGGATGCGGTTCGTGGGCCCGAGCGGCTGGGCGTTCCGATCAGGGCAGCGCGGCGGCAACGTGAACCTCGTCACTGACTTTGCCTCTCGAACGCCGGCACCATCTCTGCCGCTTCAGGCGCGGCGCATGAGGGCGACATGGCTGACCGAGCACCTCGTGGCCGGGACCCCGTTAGCCGCACTGCTCCCCGCGGCGGGTCTGGAATCCGCCGGCGCGCTCGACAGGGTCCTGCAAGCCATCCCGCCCGCTTCGGGTGCAGCAGAACGCCTGGCGCTCAGGTCGCCGAAATCTCCCTAAGCACCTCACGATTGGCGCAGCCAAGCCGACGAAGAGGATCCCTACGCCTGCATAGACTTGGCAGAACCACGCGTGGGTGCGTGGGGCTAGTCGAGCTTGGGGGAGCAGATGCGCGAGCGCATGAAGGTGTTGATCACAGTGAAGGCCGCACCCGAACCGTCGAAATCGTACGGCGACACGGTCTGCGTTGCCGGCATCCGAGTCGACCGCGAACCCCACGAGTGGATTCGCCTCTACCCCGTGCCATTTCGACACCTTGCCACTGAGGAACAGTTCTCCAAGTACCAAGTTGTCGAGCTCGACGTCAATCCGCCCCAGCGAGACTCACGAGTGGAAAGCCGTCGCCCTGTATGGGGCAGCTTGACCATCGGCGAGGCCGCCCTAAAGGTGCCCGCGCGGGCAACCGTGCTCGAGCCCATGCAGACCAGAACCATGTGTGAGCTCGTCGCAGGCGTGCAGGCCAACATGAACGCTCAGTCTCTTGGGCTCGTGAGGGTGCGGGAGCTGCAGCGCTTTGAGATCACGGACCATCCAGGTTGGACCCCCGACCAGCAAGCGTCTATATCGGCTTCCCTGGAGCCCACGCTCTTCGACGACCCTGACGCTAAGCCGGTGCCGGCCCTGGAAGCGCCCCGCCTGCGGGTTTACTACAAGTACCTCTGCATGAGTGAGGACTGTGGCGGGCACCGCCAGAGCATCCTCGACTTCGAGATGTCAGCCCTGCAATACCGAGGCAGACATCTGCCTATCGAGGAGCTGAAAGCCCGAATCACCACGAAGTTCCGAGACGAGAAGTTTGGGACGGACAAGAGGACATCTCTTTTTGTGGGCAACATCGCGGACCCGATGAAGCGGCGGAGCTTCTCCGCCCTCGGGGTCTTCACCGTTCCGGCTGGATCGGACTACTCCAGCACGCTCTTCTAGCCGCTACGCGGGCTGACGAAGCTGCTCGACGACTGCCAGAACGATCGCTCGGTGGCACGTTGACTCATCTGCCTCGAAGCACATGACAGCGACCTTGCGATATTCGGCGAGGGATGAAAGCTCAACCAGGGCAGCCCGGGCGGAGTCGGACTTTAACTCCTCGGAGTACCGCGTCCGGCTGAGCTGGCCAGCCTCATCTTCAAGTGCGAACCCCGCCCGGTTGTCCTTCGGGTTGCCGAGCGCCCTCAGGTGTCGGTACTCAATACCTGCACCCGCCAGCGCGGAAGCCAGCGCAACTTTTGAAAAACCACGCTTTCTAGACAGTGGGTTTAGGCGAACGTCAACTACCACCTGAACGCCGCGAAGACGCAGTCTGCTGATGAATGCGTCGATGTCGAGGCCTTCATAGCCGACACCGAGCAGGGCGCCCGAGGTTGTGGTCATGCCTCCCAGTCAAGCATGCACGCCACGTCACTCCTGCCCGGGCTTCGTCGAACCACGCCTTTTGCTGATACTCCCGTGGCGCTGGCTCTAGCGGCACCGGGCAGCAGATGGTAAATGTAATGACCGTGACCGAGCCCGCCGACGCCGACCAAGTCCCGCCGCCCCGCTTCAGCCTGCTGAATATCCACCGAGACCGCCTCGACCTCAGCACGCTCCTAGACGGCAAAGCCACCCCGGGCGCGGTGTGGACCGCCGCACCTCAAGGGACAGTGCACGGCCTCAGCATCGAGCTCGACGGTCAGCGAGCAGAAGTCGCCCTGGACCTCCACACCCTCGCGATCACGGAAACTAGCAGCGACGCAGCGCCCGAGAGCCTCCGGGAACTAGCCCGCGGAACGTACCTCCGCTACCTGCACACGTGCCTCACCCTTGGGGCCTTTGCGTTCGAATTCATCCCTACAGAGAACCCGGCAGGAACCGTGAAGCACGAATCCCTCAGGCTCGCCAGCGCAAGCCTCGGAGCCGAATGGCTCGGACAGCTCCCCACCGTGAGACGTGTGGCCTCCCGGCGTCTGCCGCTCCGCTCCGAGCTGACCGTCATCGAGACACCTCTGCCCCAAGGCAATGTGGACGTCCACGACAGCCGGACTTAGGCCTCGTGATCGACATCGACATGCGCTGCGACTATGGCAGCACCGCTCAAGGCAAGCTCTTGGCTAGCTGGCCGCGATGCCGGCACCGTCACGACGCTGCAGCTCATCGTTGGTGTCCCCAGGACATGGGCAGACGTCGCCTTGTCGGACGTGCCGGAAAGGAGACAGGAGTGGCTTTGGGCACTTCTCCGAAGTTCAGGAAAAGCGGCCTCCCAAAGGTCGCGATTTCTCTTTGGGAGCATTAGGTGCCTCTACAGCAGCCTGACTAAGTCGGCGTTGAGATGCTCCGCCTGCTCAGCTGGCGTTCCCACCCGTACGACTGCCTGGTAGAGCTCGGCTATGTGGTCAAGATCATCGAGCCTGCTGCTGTTGTGCGGTCCCCAGAAGAGTTCAAGAGGGAGAGTGAGAGTCCCCGAACGCGGCCCAGTCAAGTCAGCAAGACTCTCCGGCTTGGACGCTCCCATGACATCCTGAATGAAGACGCGGTTTGCTGCCTCGGTTACGTGACTCCCTCCCCCTCTGTTGGTGTGGTCTTGGTAAGTCCATGCGCAGCACGCTGGCGATTAACGCCGGTCGATGCCCGCCAGCGTGCGCATGGCCGTCACCAAACCACACGCGCAAGGGAGAACCGTCCCCCAGCTACAGCAACGAGAGCGCAACTCCCCCGACCAGCCCCAGGAGGGCCGAGAGGACAGCTGCATAAGACACATAGAGCCAGCCGCGCCGTCGAGCGATTTGGTTCCTAAGTGCATTCGCTCGTGCGCGAAGCCGCCTAAGGAGGAGTTCGCGAGGCGAGGTAACTTGCCCGACAGCATGAATTTTCGGGTCGTAGATCGGGGCAATGGTCTCATCCTGGCGAGTTCGGACGAATGCTGCGACAAAAGTAGCGATGACCGCGACGCTTGCCAGCATGAGCGACCACACCAGCGCTGGCGCTTCTGCGGCCCCGAAGGAGGCCAGTATCGTCGCGTCGGCCGCAACGACGAGCGCACACACCACGAGGGAGGCACTCACTACTTTGTCGAGTTCTTCGGATCGCGTCTCGAGCATGTCGTGTTCGCGTTCGGCCAAGAGAAGTTCGTGATCCGCCCCGTTTGATTGATTGCTCGCGGGTCGCAGATGGGCAAGGACAGAGTCAAGAGTGAGCATGATTCAAGCTTAGGACGGGGTCAGATCGGCACCCCCGAGTGAGGGGTGCCCCAGGCAATTTCGTAGGACCTGACGATTCGACGCTCTTCGCCTCCACGAACCCTGGCTGAGCCCTTGCAAGTTGCCGCATGCCCTAATTACGTGAGCAACTCCCCCCTTACCCCTTCCCCCGCAGCGATACGTCTAACACACTCTGGTCATACTAATGACCAACTCGCCGAGGAGGTGCGCGACGCGATGGATAAGTACCGCCCGCAGCTCGCGCCAGCCCGCTGGGCGCCCATCCGCGACTTCGTCCTCGAGCTCGCCAAAGAGCTACACCCGCCGACCCCGAAGTACGCCACGGACGTCTGCAGTTTCTTGGCCCGCCACGTCGACTGGGCCCTCACCACCGCTGGTCTCACCCTCGACCGGGAGGACATGTTCCTTCCCGCCCTCATGCACCGCTCCGTCACCGAGACGTACACGTCCCCCAAGACTCGGCAGTTGATGGAGGCCCGGCTGCTAAAGGTCGCGGACGCTATCGGCGAGGACGGTCGCGTTCACCGCCTCCGGGTCTCGGTCGAGGACGTTCAGCCCTACACCCGCGAGGGCCTCGTTCACGTGTCGTCGTGGGTGGTGTCGCAAGCTGACCCCACCAAGCGCCGGTACGGCTACGCGATGCTCGCTTTCTGCGGCGGGGCAGGGCTTCGAGCAGCCGAACTGGCCGAGCTGCGAGCAGGGGATGTGACCCTCACGACTGAGGGGTATGTGGTGGCCGTGCCGGGTGACTACGCACGGAGCGTGCCTGTGCACCCGGACTGGACCATGAGTGCCGAGAAAGCTCTTGAGGGAATCAAGGCCGACGACCACGTCATCGGCGCCGACCTCTCACCCGAACGGCGCCGACACCAGCTCTCTCACTTCGGCCGCCACCGGCGAACGGGTGCCGGCAAAGGCAAGGTGTTCATCGGCGCGGAGCGACTGCGTGTGACCTGGGTCATCCAGATGCTCGACGCCCTCCCCCTCGCCACCCTCGTCCACATCGCCGGCTACAAGAACCCCTCCTCGCTTGTGCGCTACATGGGCCACAGCACCCTTATGCCCCAGGACGAGCTGTTCGCAGCGATGCGCCAGACGGTCGTGACCCGATGACCGCGGCGGTGGAGAACCACGATGACCTCGAGGCAACCGAGGTCGGCGACGACGTGATGTTCGATCTTGGCGGCTTCTCCGAGGATGAGATCCGGGCATCGTCAGGCCGGATGACGATGTTCACCGCGAGCATGGTCGCCCAGTACGCCCGCCGCGTCGACGCCGCAGGCATCGTTCCCCTCATCGAACAGTGGCGACAGGAAGACAGCTACGGGCGCGCACCCGGTGGCCGGCCGCCGATGCTGGACGACCGCATGATCCTCATCGCCTCGATGCTGCTCATGCGCGAGGAGAGCCCTCTCCTCGTCACCAACCTCCGAGACCTCTTCTGGCGGCGCCTGGACCACCGCGGCCGCGACACCATCGGCATCAGCCACCTGAAGCCCACCGACGATGACGACAAGGACGCCTACAACTGGTACTTCCGTGTCTGGCGGGCCCTGCACCGCCTCATCGACACAATCGACGCCTGGCCCGTCGAGAAACGCCAGCTGATGACTCTCGCCGAGCGAAACCGCCAGTTCTCCCTCCGCGACCAGAACATGGTGCGGCTGAAGAAGGAGCGCAACAAACGCTTCACGAACACGATGCTCGAGATGACCCTCAACGAGCAGCCAGAAGAGCTCCGCATGAAGTGGCAGGGCGCCCTGTCAATCGACCAGACGTCCATTCGGGCACCAAGCCAGCGGAAGCCGTGGGGGCGAAACAAGAAGACCCGCGAGGAGATGCCGCGCTTCAACCCGAAGACGCGGGAGGAGATGCCGCGGCACATGCTCGAGATCGACGCGATCCCCTACCCGGCGGACAAGTCAGCGCCGAACAAGGACCACACCACGGCGACCGATGGCAAGAGCGGGTCGTTCCGCGGCTGGCCTTTGTCGTACATGGGCAACATCATGATGCAGGCCATCGAGGACCCCTCCCGGCCTGCCGAGCACCCGCAGCTCATCATCGCTGGCGGACTCGGCCGCATTGGAGCCGAGGTCTCCGAACACACCATCTCGGCCGTCGACTCCGTCCTCGAGCGCGGCCACAAGATCACGCGTCTGACCGCTGACCGCGGGTACAACGGCGGCATGAAGAAGGAGAACTTCCACCTCCCCATGAAGGAGCGTGGCATTCCGCTCGTCGTCGACTACAACACCAAACAGCGCGGTATCAAGGGACAGACCGCCGGTTCCATCCAGGTCGAAGGCGCGCATTACTGCCCGGCCATGCCCAAGAACCTCATTCAGGCGACCGTTGACGTCGAAGCACCCAAGTCGGCTGCGGACAACATCGATCCCGAGACCTACTACAAGCGCATCGACGAACGGGTGCACTACAAGCTCCGCCGGAAGGAGAAGCCCGACGCGGACGGCAACGTCCCCATGATGTGCCCGGCCGTCGGCCCGAACGCCACCGTCGAGTGCCCCCTCAAGGAGCTCCACAACAAGGCTCCGGACAAGCCGCGCCCCGTCGTCCTGAAGCGGAACCTGCCCGCCGTCCCCGACAAGATCTGCACTCAGACCTCCGTCAAGTTCGCCCGTGAAGACGGCATCGAGACCGAGCAGGCGCTGCACTACGGCAGCCGTGAGTGGCACGAGATCTACGAGCACGATCGCAACAGCATCGAGAGCATCAACGCGTACCTCAAGACCGGACCCGAGCGCATGGACGAGTCCGCCGGCCGACGCGTTCGCGGTCTCGCCGCCCAGTCCTACATCTTCACGATCATGATGGTCACCACCAACCTGCGACGCATCGCCAAGTTCATGAACACCCGCCGGAAGGCGCAGCCGAAGACGCCGCCGCCGATCCAGCGAAGCCGCGACCGGAACAACCTCACGAACTACAGACGCTGGTACGACCGGGTCGATGGCGTCTTCGAAGAAGACCTGCCCCCGGAGGAACCCGCTCCCGAGCTTCGGACTTAGCGAGCCCACTCCCTTCTGACACTTCACCTAGCAAGACCGGACAATCTGCCGCGCCCGAAAGGCGCGGCTTTCGTCATGTCGGGCTCGGGAGCGAACGGTCACAGCTCAAGGGACCAGGGTCGCAGGGGTCGAAGTGGTGAGATCAGGCCCCAGAGACGAGAAAAGCCCCCGGAGATCCGGGGGCTTTCTCTTAGAGGCTAGTTACGCAAACGGATTTCGCCAGTTCCGTAATGAGCCCCGTGGCGGTACCGGTGGGATTTGAACCCACGGTGGAGTCAACCCCCACACATGTTTTCGAGACATGATCCTTCGGCCGCTCGGACACGGTACCGGGAGAGAGCTTAGTACATCCGCGCCCCCGTGTCGAAACCCGCCTCCGGCCACCGTGAACCGGCAAGGAGTGCTGCCCCGAGGCCGGCAGCGAGCGCTTCGTGACGGTTCGCCGCGCCTCCTCGAGAGGCCGCAGATCGACCCCGGAGACCCCGGCGAGGTCGATCTGGGGACTCTCGCGGCTCCGACCTGACCGCCGGGCGTACGCTCCCCGCATGCCCACCCGTCACCCCCTCGCCTTCTTCTCCGGAGTCGGCGTCACCCTCGCCGCGGGCGGGGCCCTCTTCGCCGTCTGGCGTCGCGCCCTCCGCAGCCAGCGCTCCGCCGCCGCGACCCTGAACGACCTGCTTCCGGTGCACTCCGCCTGGTGGCGCGACCGCTTCGACCGCAAGGGCAAGCTGCTCTACGTCGCTCTCGGCGACTCGACCGCGCAGGGCATCGGGGCGTCGAGCCCGGCGCGCAGCTACGTGGGCAGGTTGTCGGTGCGGGTCCGGCACGCGACCCGCACCTCCGTCCGGGTCGTCAACCTCAGCGTCAGCGGAGCCACCACGTGGCTCTGCCGCAAGGACCAGCTGCCCAAGCTCGAGAAGTACCAGCCCGACATCGTCACGGTCGCCATCGGTGCGAACGACATCATCGACTTCGACGCCGAGACGTTCGAGCGCAACCTGCGGCACATCTACGAGGCGCTGCCGAGCCACGCGATCGTCGCCGACCTGCCGACGATGTGGATCCCCGAGCGCGAGCACCACATCGCCGAGGCGAACGCGATCGTGCGGCGCCTCGCCGACGAGCTCGGCCTGACCGTCGCACCCCTCTACGACACGACGCGCAAGCAGGGGCTCGTGCGGACGTTCCGCAACTCGGCGGGCGACCTGTTCCACCCGAACGACCGCGGCTACCGCGTCTGGGCCAGCGCCTTCGAGCCGGCCATCGCCGCCCGCGTCGCGCGGATCGCTGCCGACCACGCCGTCACGGACGCCGACGCCAGCGTGCACGACGCCGCGACAGCGGGCTCGACGGCCCGCACCGCCGAGCGTGCGGCCGCCCGCGCCTCGGCCCGCGGCACGGAGACGCTGCCCCGCCGCTGACCCGCCGCTGACCCGGGTCGCGACGACCCCCGCGCCCCGAGGCCGCGGGACCGGGCCCGCCGTCAGGCCGTGCCTGGTCCCGGCAGCCGAGGAGGCGCCTCCTACCGGACCGTCAGCGTCGCGGCCTTCGAGGTGCTCCCGCCGACGTTCGGGGTGCCCGAGTACACGACGACGATCGGGTAGGTCCCCGGCTTGCGGAACGCCGGCACCGCGAGGGTGACCTTGCCCGCGGAGGCCGCGGTCAGCGTCGCCGTGCCGATCGTGGTCGAGCCCGACTTGAGGGCGACGGTGCCGGTCGGGGCAGCCACCCCCGGCACCGTGACCGTGACGGTCGCCCGCGACGTCAGCACCTTCGAGACGGGGGCCGTCGGCAGCGAGACGGCGGCCGTCGAGGGGGCCTTCGTCACCGAGAACGACTGCGTCGCGCTCGTGGACGGCAGGGCCGCCGCGGCCGACGGCGTGAAGTCGGCGACGAGCCGGTGCGAGCCAGCCCTGGTGCTCGCGGGGGCGACCCACGACGCCGATCCTCCGGTCAGGGCCACCTCGGCTGCGGCGACGCCGTCGAGGCGGAACACGACCTTGCCCGTCGCGGCGCTGCCGGCGATCGGGTCGACGGAGGCGGTGGCCGTCACCCGGCCGGACGAGGCGTGCACCTGGGTGGCCGAGTCGAGGCGGAGCGTCGTGCTGGTCGAGGCCTTGTCCACCGTGACGACGGCGGTCGACGAGGTCGAGGCTGCCTGGTCGGCGCCGGCCGGCGTGAACGTGGCCCGCAGCGAGTGGGCGCCCGGCTGCAGCGAGGCAGGGAGGCGGAAGGCCGCCGTGCCGTCCTGGGCGACCGGCACCGTGGCGAGCGTCGTCGTCCCGTCGAGCACCGCCACCGAACCGGACGGCTTCGCGCCTCCTGCGACCGCGACCGTCGCGGTGAGGGTCGCCGTCGTCGACGAGCCCCACGTCTGGCGCGCGCGGTCGGCGCGGAGGGCCGTCGTCGTCGCCGCCGTCTCCTGCTTCGGCGCGGGTCGGCCCGCGGTGTCGCCCACGGGCGCGGTCCCCGTCGGCGTGCCGCCGGCGAGGCTCACGTCGAGCACGGCCCCGCCCGAGGGCGAGGTCGAGGTCGAGCGGACCGTCACGGTGAAGCCCCCGCCGGTGCTGGTGAAGCTCTCACCGGCGTCGAGGTGCGTGTCCCGGCGCGTCAGGTCGCCCGCCTTCACGGGTCCGGCGGCCACGACGGCCGTCGAGACCGACGAGCCGAACAGCGGCATCGCGCGCAGCACGCGCACCTCGCCGACGGCACGGTCGCCGTTGAGGGCGCAGCGCACCAGCGTCGTGTCGAGGGAGGAGCACCGCGGCGACGCGCCCCGGAACTCGGCGCTCGTCGCGTCACGGCCGCTCGCGGTGCGGTACTCGACCCAGTAGGTGTCGCCGCTCAGCGGGTCGACGACCTGCACGGCCCGGCCACCGGCGGTGGTCGCCGCGCCGTCGAGCGCGCCGACCGTCACCTGCTGCCGGGTGCCCGGCTCGCGGAGCGTCGTGGCGTCGACCTGGAAGCCGGCGCGGAGGCGCTGCGGCGTCGAGAGGTGCGGTCGCGCACCCGAGACCGAGTAGCCCATGATGTCGAGGAAGTCCGCGTACTCCTCGACCGGGCACGCCACCGAGGTGTCGGTGTCCGCCGCGTGCGCGAAGTCCGAGAGGGGCGCGTCGACCGTGGTGGAGCTGCGGCACATCCCGGCGCCGGCGTGGCCGAAGCCGAGGTTGTGGCCGAACTCGTGCATCAGCACGGGGACGCCGAGCGCGGTGTCGGTGCCGACCGAGCTGAAGATCTCGCCGCCGCCGCCGCCGACGGTGCCGAACGCGGCCGAGCCGCAGGTCTCGCGGGTCAGGACGAGGAGGTGGTTGTCCGTACCGGCCCAGCGGTACGAGGCGAAGGCGCCGCCGAACGCGGTCGTGTGCACGGAGTCGAGCACGGCCGACGGGTCGCACGTGCTCCTCGACAGCGACGTGCGCTCGATCCCGCCGAGACGCACGTCGACGGTGCCGCCCGACTCCTCCCACCAGAAATCGTGCAGCTGCTGGATCGCGGTCGTGACGGACGCGTCGTCGGGCGGGGTCGCGGCGTCGTCGGCGGTGGTCGTCGTGACGGTCGCGATGCTCACCGAGACACGGTGGACGACGGCGACGGGAGCGGCCTGGGCCGACTGCGTCGGCTGCTGCGCGCCGCCTCCCTCGACCGCCGTCTGCTCCGCGACCTCGGCCTCGCGCGCCTCGACCTCCGCCGCCTCGGCGTGCAGGTGCGGCGCCGTGACGGGGGTGGAGGGGACGGCGATCATGTCGTCGGTGAGGTCGGGCGCGGCGGGGGTGCCGCCGCCGGCGGCCGGCGCACCGGACTCGTCGGGGACCGCGGGCACGTCCGGGACCGCTGCCGCCGACGTCGCCACCGGCGCGTCGGACGCGGTCGGCGCGGACGTCGTCGTGGGGGCGGCGGTCGGCGCAGGCGTCTCCGTGGGGACGGCGGTCGGCGCGGACGTCGCCGTGGGCGCGCCGGTCGGGTCGACGGCCGCGTACACCGACTGCCCGTCGACGAGGCCGCCGGTGACGATGACGGCCGCGACGAGCACGGCGGACGCACGGATGAAACGAGGGGTGGGCACAGCGGACTCCAGTCGTGCGGGGAGCTGCGCGGTCGTCGGGACCGCACGCTCGTGAGCGCAGGGTCGTCGGGACCGCGCGCTCGTCGACGCGGGGTCGTCGGGACCCCGCGCACGTCGCGCGGTCGTCGGGACCGCGCGTTCACCGCGACTTCGATGCAAACACAGGGACTTCACCCCCCGAGCCCCCCACAACGGGTCCAGTTCGCTCTCCGGACACGGTGCGCGCCCCCACAACGGGGCCGAGGAGGCGCCCCCGCTGTCGGACGTCCCACCTAGGCTCGCAGCATGCCTCGCCCCACCACCCCGCCCTTCCGCTGCACCGAGTGCGGCTGGACCAGCCTCAAGTGGGCCGGCCGCTGCGGCGAGTGCCAGCGCTGGGGCACCGTGGTCGACGTCACGTCGGCGCTCGTGAGCACCCGGGGCACCGCCCCCGTGCCGGTCGGCGGCGACCGGGTGGCGCGTCCCATCACGCAGGTCGAGGCCGGGGCCGTCGCGTCGTGGCCGAGCGGCATCGCCGAGTTCGACCGCGTCCTCGGCGGCGGCATCGTGCCGGGCGCGGCCATCCTGCTCAGCGGCGAGCCCGGGGTCGGCAAGTCGACGCTGCTGCTCGAAGTCGCCTCGCGGGCTGCCGCGACCGGCGCCCGCGTGCTCTACGTGACCGCAGAGGAGAGCGCGCAGCAGGTGCGGATGCGGGCGCAGCGCACCGGGGCGATGCACGACGACTTGTTCCTGGCGGCCGAGGTCGACCTCGCCGTGATCCTCGGGCAGATCGAGCAGGTCGACCCGCAGCTCGTCATCGTCGACTCGGTGCAGACGGTCTCGTCGTCGTCGATCGACGGGATCGCCGGTGGCACGTCGCAGGTCCGTGAGGTCGCGTCGACGCTCATCCGCGTCAGCAAAGACAGGAACCTGCCGGTGCTGCTGGTGGGGCACGTGACGAAGGACGGCACGATCGCCGGCCCGCGCCTCCTCGAGCACCTGGTCGACGTCGTGTGCCAGTTCGAGGGCGACCGGCAGACCTCGCTCCGGTTCATCCGGGCGCACAAGAACCGCTTCGGGCCCACCGACGAGGTCGGCTGCTTCGAGATGACGGGCGACGGCATCGCCGAGGTCGCGGACCCCAGCGGGCTCTTCATGTCGCGCAGCGGCGCCCCGGTCAGCGGCACCTGCATCACGATCGCGATGGAGGGGCGGCGTGCGCTGCCCGTCGAGGTCCAAGCGCTGATCGTCGCCAGCAGCACTCCCCAGCCCCGACGGGTCGTCAACGGCGTCGACTCCTCGCGAGTGGCGATGTTGCTCGCCGTGCTCGAACGGCGGGCGGGCATCCGCCTCGGCGACGCCGACGTCTACGTGTCGACCGTCGGCGGCATCAAGATCACCGAGCCGGGGGCCGACCTGGCGATCGCGCTGGCCCTCGCGAGCGCCAGCCGCGACGTCAGCTACCCGCACACCATGGCAGCGGTGGGCGAGATCAGCCTGGCGGGCGAGATCCGGCCGGTGTCGTCGCCGAGGCAACGAGCGAGCGAGGCGGGCCGGCTGGGCTTCAGCCAGCTCGTCGACGCCGAGTCGGGCAACCTGCGCGAGGCGCTGCGCCGCGCGTTCAGCGCGGCCAGCACGCCTCGTGAGCGCGAGCTCGACGGCGCGTTCTAGGCGCCGCGCCGCTTCGCCGCCTCCCGCGGCCCGGCCCGGCCCGGCCCGGCTCACGAGCTGCTCGCAAAACACCCGTAAAGGGACAAAATACCCTCGGGCCCGCGGGTGTTTTGTCCCTTTACGGGTGTATCTCCAGCGCGCCTGCGCCGGCGCCTGCTACTTCAGGGCCTTGAGCAGGTCCTCGGGGGCGGCGGCCATGGTGTGCGGCCCGGCGATGTCGAAGAAGACCTGTTCGAGCACGTCGAGGTGCACCTCCATGAACGCGCGCAGCGCGTCGGAGTCGTAGAGCATCACCTCCAGGTCGGGGTCGTCCGGGACCATCGCGGCGTACGCCTCCGCCGAGGAGAAGAGCAGCAGGATCCGCTTGTCGGTGTTCTCACGGCCGAAGACGCGCACCTGCTCGGCGGCGACGGAGACGGGCTCGGCCGAGTCCGCGTCCGCTGCGGAGTCGGCCGCGTCAGCACCGTCGGCCTCGGCATCAGCGCGCGGGACCACGAGCTTCGGCACGACGACCACGTCGTGCCGCAGGGCGAACGCGACGGCGGCGACGTCCTGGCTGGCCAGGGCCAGCTCGAGCGCCTCGGAACGGGGGGAAGCAGCTTCGGTCATCGCTCAGTTCAGGATCATGGGGGCGGTGTCGGCCGACGTGATGTCGCCGACGCTGACGGTCAGGCGGTACGTCGCGCCTCCTGCGGGCACGGCCTGCCGGGAGTCCGCGTCGCAGGTGTCGGTCGTCGACCGCGTCCTGTCCCAGGCGATGGCCGGGGTCGAGAGGGTCTGGCCGGCGGTGAGGGTCACGTCCTGGTCGGTGGGGTCGACCTGGCAGTCGGCGGACGACCACCACTGCTCCTCGCCGCTGGTCACGACGAGCTTCTGCTGGCCCGAGCCGAGGTTGATCACGCAGTCCGACGAGCCGGTGTTGGTCACCGACATCGAGATCTGCGGCAGCTCGGTGGGGGCGAACACCTGCTTGTCGACGACGGGGACGAGCTCGATGGCGGTCGCGGCGCAGCGGGCCCCGTCCTCGGCCGTGGCCTCCGTCGACGACGGATCGGGGGTCGCGTCGGCGGCCGGTGCGGTCGCGGCCGCCGAGGGCGCCGGGTCGGCGGCGGGGGTGCTGGTGGCCGCGGCACCGGGCTCGTCGCCCGAGGCGCCGGGCCGCACGACGATCAGCACGACGACGACGATCGCGACGACCAGGCCGAGCAGCACGAGGGCTCGGCGACGCCAGTACACCGAGGGCGGCTGCGGGCCGGTCGGATTCGTGAACGTCGACATGCGCACAGGTTAAGTGCTGGCCACCGCCCTGCGGCGGACGCTGGCGGCGTGTGGGCCTGGGAACTTCTGCCGAGCACGCAGGAGGCGGGCGTGCGGCCGGGCGGGACGCGGTCAGTCCGCGAGCGGCGGCAGCGCCTTGAGCATGCGCGAGTTGCCGAGGGTGTTCGGCTTGACCCGGGCCAGGTCGAGGAACTCGGCGACGCCCTCGTCGGTCGAGCGGACGAGCTCGGCGTAGACCTCGGGCGGCACGAGCCCGTCGTCGCCCACGTTGAGGTAGTCGTGCTTCTCGAAGAAGTCGACCTCGAAGGTGAGGCAGAACAGACGGCCGATCTCGAGGCGCCGGGCGGCGCCCTCCAACGAGTCGAGGAGGCGGTGGCCGACTCCCCGGCGGATCCAGGCCGGGTCGAGGGCGAGCGTCCGGATCTCGGCGAGGTCGTCCCACATGACGTGCAGCGCCCCGCAGCCGACGGGCACCCCGTCGGGGCCGACGGCGATCTGGAACTCCTGCACGTCGCCGTAGAGGGTGACGAGGTCCTTGCCGAGCAGGATCCGCTTCTGCACGAAGGGCTCGCAGAGGCGCTGGATGTGCGGCACGTCGCTGACGACGGCGTCGCGGACGGTGATGCCGTGCTGGTCCGCGGAGGTCATCCCCCGAGCCTACCCAGCCGGGGGCTCCCGCGACGGGCCGTCCCGGGGAGCCGGCCCGCGCCTCCTCGTCGACCGCCCGGCGCACGCGAGAGGGCGGCCCGGCCGAAGCCGGACCGCCCTCTCAGCGGATCACGGGGAGCTGACGCTCCCGACGAGCTGGCTCGCGCCTAGCTCTCGATCTCGGGCACGTCGCCCACGAGCACCTCGTCGCGGCCCGGCTGGCGGGTCGTCGTGAAGACGAACTCGCCGTCGACCCAGTCGACCAGCACGTGGTCGCCGGCCGTCAGGTCGCCCGTGAGGATGCGCTCGGACAGGCGGTCCTCCACCTCGTGCTGGATCGCACGACGCAGCGGACGAGCACCCAGGGCCGGGTCGAACCCGATCTTGATGAGCTGCTCCTTGGCGGGCACCGTCAGCATGGCCGTCATGTCGCGGTCGAGCAGACGGTCGCTCAGGCGCTTGATGAACAGGTCGACGATCTGCAGCAGCTCGGGGTTCGACAGCTGCGGGAACACGATGGTGTCGTCCACGCGGTTGAGGAACTCGGGCTTGAAGTGCTTCTTCAGCTCCTCGTTGACCTTGGCGCGCATGCGGTCGTAGCCGGTCGCGGTGTCGCCCTCGATCTGGAAGCCGACGGGACCGCCGGCGATGCCCTTCGAGCCCAGGTTGGTCGTCATGATGATGACCGTGTTCTTGAAGTCGACCACGCGGCCCTGGCCGTCGGTGAGACGTCCTTCTTCGAGCACCTGCAGCAGCGAGTTGAAGATGTCCGGGTGGGCCTTCTCGATCTCGTCGAAGAGGACCACGGAGAACGGCTTGCGGCGCACCTTCTCGGTGAGCTGGCCGCCCTCCTCGAAGCCGACGAACCCGGGAGGGGCACCGAAGAGCCGCGAGACGGTGTGCTTCTCGCCGAACTCCGACATGTCGAGGCTGATCAGCGCGCCCTCGTCGTCGAAGAGGAACTCGGCGAGCGCCTTGGCCAGCTCGGTCTTGCCGACGCCCGTGGGGCCGGCGAAGATGAACGACCCGGAGGGGCGGTTCGGGTCCTTGAGGCCGGCGCGCGTGCGGCGGATGGTCTTGGACAGGGCCGCGATGGCCTCCTCCTGACCGATGACGCGCTGGTGCAGGGCCTGCTCCATGAAGACGAGACGCGAGGTCTCCTCCTCGGTGAGCTTGAAGACGGGGATGCCCGTCGCCTGGGCCAGCACCTCGGCGATGATGCCCTCGTCGACGGTTCCGCCGGCTCCGGCCTCGCCCGAGCGCCACTGCTTCTCGAGACGGAGACGCTCGCCGAGCAGCTTCTTCTCCTCGTCGCGCAGCGAGGCGGCCTTCTCGAAGTCCTGGTCCTCGATCGCGCCCTCCTTCTGGGCGCGGACGCCGGCGATGCGCTCGTCGAACTCGCGCAGCTCGGGCGGTGCGGACAGGATCGAGAGGCGCAGGCGGGCGCCGGCCTCGTCGATCAGGTCGATCGCCTTGTCGGGCAGGAACCGGTCGCTGACGTAGCGGTCGGCCAGGTTCGCCGCCGACACGATGGCGCCGTCGGTGATCGAGACCTTGTGGAACGCCTCGTACTTGTCGCGGAGGCCCTTGAGGATGTTGATCGTGTGGGGCAGCGACGGCTCGTTGACCTGCACCGACTGGAAGCGTCGCTCGAGGGCGGCGTCCTTCTCGAAGTGCTTGCGGTACTCGTCGAGCGTCGTGGCGCCGATCGTCTGCAGCTCGCCTCGCGCCAGCAAGGGCTTGAGGATCGACGCGGCGTCGATCGCGCCCTCGGCGGCACCCGCACCGACGAGGGTGTGGATCTCGTCGATGAAGACGATGATGTCGCCGCGGGTGCGGATCTCCTTGGTGACCTTCTTCAGGCGCTCCTCGAAGTCACCGCGGTAGCGGCTGCCGGCGATCAGCGAGCCGAGGTCGAGCGAGTAGAGCTGCTTGTCCTTGAGCGTCTCGGGCACCTCGCCCTTGACGATGGCCTGCGCGAGGCCCTCGACGACGGCGGTCTTGCCGACGCCGGGCTCGCCGATCAGCACGGGGTTGTTCTTCGAGCGGCGGGAGAGGATCTGCATGACCCGCTCCATCTCCTTCTCGCGACCGATGACCGGGTCGAGCTTGTTGTCGCGCGCGGCCTGCGTCAGGTTGCGGCCGAACTGGTCGAGGACCTGGCTGCCGCCCTGCGCGCTCTGCTGCTGCTCGCCTCCGACGGCCACCGCCTCCTTGCCCTGGTAACCCGAGAGGAGCTGGATGACCTGCTGGCGGACGCGGTTGAGGTCGGCGCCGAGCTTCACGAGGACCTGGGCGGCGACGCCCTCGCCCTCGCGGATCAGGCCGAGCAGGATGTGCTCGGTGCCGATGTAGTTGTGGCCGAGCTGCAGCGCCTCGCGGAGGCTCAGCTCGAGGACCTTCTTCGCACGGGGCGTGAAGGGGATGTGGCCCGTGGGCTGCTGCTGGCCCTGGCCGATGATGTCCTGGACCTGCTCGCGCACGGCGTCGAGCGAGATGCCCAGCGACTCGAGGGCCTTGGCGGCGACGCCCTCGCCCTCGTGGATCAGCCCGAGCAGGATGTGCTCGGTGCCGATGTAGTTGTGGTTCAGCATCTTCGCCTCTTCTTGGGCGAGGACGACGACGCGACGGGCACGGTCGGTGAATCTCTCGAACATCTCTTGACTCCCTCGGTGGCGGGGTGGTCGTCGCCACCAGTACGCGGTCGACACCTGCATTCGGTGCCGGTCTACGGAGAGCGTAACCAGCGCCTCCCCCGCAGGTCATCCCTGTTCGCTGGGGGCGTGACACCCTGTGAACCAGGGGGACAGACGAGGAGGCGGGGGCCGGGTCGGCGGGCTCGGGCGCGGGAGGCGCGGGCCGGGTCGGCGGCGTCAGCCGGGCGACAGGGGCGCGGTCTAGCCTCGCCTCATGGGCAACCTCGTCGTCGGCCTCGTGCCGCACCCCACCAAGTCGGTCCGCGACTCCGTCGACATCCTCTGCGGGTGGAAGCAGCGCGGCGAGGTCGCCGGCGGCCACGTCCGCCTCGTCGCGCAGGCCGCCGACGAGTCGCGCATGCAGGGCGGCGTCGAGCTGATCGACGAGCAGGAGTTCCGCGACACGGTCGACGTCGTCGTGGCCCTCGGCGGCGACGGCACGATGCTCGGCGCCATGCGGCTGGTCGCCGACCGGCCCGTGCCGGTGCTCGGCGTGAACTACGGCAACGTGGGGTTCCTCGTCGAGGTCGAGCCGCACGAGCTGCCCGCCGCCCTCGAGCGGCTCGCCGCCGAGGACTTCTCGCTCGAGCCGCACCACGCCGTCGAGGTCGTGCACACCGCGTCGGGCACCGAGAACCGGTTCCTCGCCTTCAACGACGTGTCGATGGCGCGTCGCCCCGGCGAGGGCGTGGTCACGGCCGACCTCGTGCTCGACGGCACCCCCTACGGCTACTACAAGGCGGACGCCGTCGTCGTCGCGACGAGCGCCGGCTCGACCGCCTACAACTACGCCGCGGGCGGGCCGATCCTGTCGCCCGCCGTCGCGGCGACGCTGATCACGCCCGTCGCGCCGATGTCGGGCATCGACCGCTCGGTGGTGCTCGGCCCGCTCGAGCAGCTGCGGTTCCAGATCGGCAGCGGCACGCACTCGGCGGCCCTCGAGGTCGACGGCCGCGTCGTCGCCGACGTGAGCGACGGCTGCGTCGTGTCGATGTCGCTGCGGCCCGAGGCCGGACAGGTGATCCGCCTCGACGCCGGGCGGCACGCCACCAAGGGGCGCCTGAAGCTCAGCCTGCTCGACCTGCCCCTGCGCGAGGACCAGCTGCTCGAGCTCGTGCCGAGCGACGTCCGCGCCAAGTTCAAGGCGCGCACGGCGCACCGCCGCGGGGCGGCCGGCGCCGAGGCGACCGAGGTGCTCTCGCCCACCCCGACCAGCTGACCCGCGCCTCCTGCCGGCTCGACCCGCGCCTCCTGTCTGCTCGACCCGCATCCCCTGCCTGCCCGGCCTGGTGAACCGTCACGACCTGTCGTCTGGCGGGTCTGCGGCAGCACTCCTCGACGGTTCACGGCGGCCGCGGCGGCCGCCGGGCCCTAGCCGAAGACCTCCCCCAGGGCCTCGGCGAAGAGGTGGTGGTGCGAGCGCTCGAAGCCGCGACGACCGAACCACTCGCAGACGTTGCGGCAGTCGCGCTCGAGCAGCTCGGCGCCCTGCGGGTTGCTCGCGACGTCGACGAGCTGCGGCACGTCGATGACGACGACGCGCCCCTCGTGCACCAGCAGGTTGTACGCGCTGAGGTCGCCGTGGGCGAAGCCGGCACGGGCCAGGACCAGGACGATCTCGGCGACCTGCTCGAACAACGGCCACAGGTCGGCGCTGTCGGCACGTGTCTGCGCCAGGCGGGGCGCGGCGGCCGTGCCGTCGCCGATGAACTCCATCAGCACCTCTGTGCCCGAGATCTGCACCGGGTACGGCACCGGCAGGCCGAGTGCGTGCATCCGCCCCAGGGCGTCGAACTCCGCGGCGGCCCAGAGGCCCGCCTGCACCCGGCGACCGTGGGTGGAGCCGCGCGCCATGGCGCGGCCGTCGCGGGTGTTGCGGGTGCGACGGCCTTCTCGGTACTGGGAGGAGCGGTGGAAGTCGCTCTGCTCCGGGCCGCGGTAGCGCTTGGCGGCGAGCAGCACGCTGCGGCCGCCGTCGAGGGGGCCGAGCTCGACGTCGTCGGGCACGGTGCGGTCGATGAGGAAGAGGTCCGCCTCCTTGCCCGACTTGACGACGCCGAGCTCGGTGTCGACGGCGGCGGCCGAGGTGACGAGCCAGCTCGGCCACGGACGGGGGCCGCGCTCGGTCGGCGTGGCCGCCGGCCAGGTCGACCACCGCTGGCCGTCGACGGGCTCGGCGGTGCTGAAGGCGGGGACGACGAAGTCGTCGGGGATCGGGGACGAGTGCGTAGTCGGCGACGCTGAGGCCGTCGGTGGCGCCGGCAGGGTCGTGGACGGTGTGACGACGGAGTCGTCGGGGTGAGAGGACAAGCGGTTCTCCTGAGGAGGGGGCCGCTCATCGGCGTGCGCGAGGCGCAGCGTCTAGACGGCGACCCGGGTGTGAGGGGGGTTCGCGTGTGCGATGACGACGGCCATGCTCATCACCCCTCTCGTGCAGCTCCTGCGGCATGCGCTGGTGTGCGCCTGCTCGTCCGCGCCCACGGTACCGCCGCCGCGCCTCCCCCACCACCCCTTTCCTGGGCCCAATCCCCTCTCCCCCTCCCTCCACGGGCCCAGTGGTCACGAACAGTCGTTCCGGCAGCGGTGAAGGACAGAACGAGACCACTCGACGGAGTCGTCAGCCAGAGAGGACACGCCGGACCCGGCCGACGAGCTCGCGCGCAGACGCCCCCCGCAGATCGGCATCCGTGACTCGGATGGTCCGCCAACCCGCGTCGGCGAAGCGCTCCCGTCGGCGGATGTCGCGGCGCCATCGTTCCGGGTCACGTCGGTGCTCGTCGCCCTCGTACTCGATCGAGGCCCGCTCGTCCGGGTAGCGGAGGTCGGGCTTGCCGAGGTAGCGACCGGCCCCGTCGTAGGTCTTGGTGTTGATCTCGGGCTCGGGGAGTCCTGCTCGGACGAGAAGGAGGCGGAGCTCCGTCTCCTTCGGGGACTCGACGCCGATGCGCACGTGCGTGAGTGCTCGTCGGGCCGATCCGACTCCACGTGCCCGACCGCAGGCGGCGAGGTGCTCCTCGATGTCGGTCGGTGCTCGCTCCCGCGCCTCCGGCCACGGCGACCACGAACCGCAGAGGGCGTCGCCGACCGCCACGAGAGCGTCCAGGGGCAACTGCGAAGCTGCCTGCACGAACGCCGTCAAGGGGTCGACGACGGGAAGGTCCCCGAGGGTCCGAGCCGTGTCGACGCCGAGTCCGCGATGTCCGACGATGCCTTCCCGCCGAGGACCGCGCCCTGCTGAGACGGAGACGTGCAACAGGGTCGGTCCAGACGCGTCGCCGAGGACAGGGAACGAAGGGAGCGGCAGGCCCCAGATGGCGAGTGCCGTGACATGGGAGAAGCACCATCCTGGTCGCATCCCAGGCAGGAACAGCCGAGCCACGTCCTGGACGTGACCCACCGAAGCCGCTCGGAGGGGCGCCCGGACCCCGTGGTGTGGACGGAACAGGTCCCGGCCCCGGAGTCGCTCCCGACCGAGCCCCGCATCGAGTGCCTCCGACACGGAGAAGGGCCGGGCGGACACTGACGGAGGCAGATCGATGCGGGGCATGCGACGAGCATCGGGGCGATGTAGGGCGGGTGGCCCAGGAACGTGGACGTCCTGTGGGGACGGCGCACGCCTCGTGGGGTGTGGAGGGTTCTCCGCTCGACGTCGAGTGGTCCGTTCTCGTGCTTGCTGCGGCTGAGGGGCCCCAATTGGGACCAGTCGAGCGGAGACGCCCGGTGAGCCGGCATGCCGGGCCGTCCTGGGGTCAGATTTCGTTGTTCACGAGGAGATGAGGGCCGAATTGGGACCGCTCAGGGGCGGGAATGACGAGGGCCCATCACTCGGGGATGGGACGACCGAGACGCCGCAACGACCGAGGGCCGCTTCCCCGGGTGGACGGGGAGGCGGCCCTCAGGCACTGCAGGTCGCGCCGGCCTACTGCAGGTACAGCTGCAGGTCCTGGCTGACGGCCTTCGCGAACATGCGGAGACGGGCACGGCTCTCGACGCGCGAGACGGCCTGGCGCGAGCTGTGCACGCGCTTCGAGATCTCGTCGAGGGTCATGGGCTGGTCGTCGTCCAGGCCGAAGCGCATGCGGATGACGCGGGCCTCGTCCTCGGGGAGCGTCGCCACGAGAGCGTGCATGTCGCGGTTCAGCAGCGAGTTCTCGGTCGCGGCCGTGGGCGAGGGGGTCTCCTCGTCCTCGATGAAGTCGCCGAGCTCGCTGTCCTCGGCGTCGCCGACGACGGTGTGGATCGAGACGGGCTCGTGCGAGCGCGACTTGAGCTCGACCAGGTCGGCGACCTCCATGGCGACCTCCTCGGCCACCTCCTCGACGGTGGGCGCACGGCCCAGGTCGACGGTGAGGTCGCGCTCGGCACGCGAGATGCGGTTGATGCGCTCGACCGTGTGCACGGGGATGCGGATGGCGCGCGCCTTGTCGGCGAGGCCGCGGGCGATCGCCTGGCGGATCCACCAGGTGGCGTACGTCGAGAACTTGTAGCCCTGCGTGTAGTCGAACTTCTCGACCGCGCGGACGAGGCCGAGGTTGCCCTCCTGGATGACGTCCATGAAGGGGAGGCCACGCTGCGTGTAGCGCTTCGCGATGCTGACGACCAGGCGGAGGTTCGCCGTGATCATGCGGTCCTTGGCACGCTCGCCGTCGTGCTGCAGCCAGCGGAGGTCGCGCATCATCTCGGCGTGCGCCTTGGTGCGGTTCTTCTTGACGGCGTCGGCGGCCTGGAGCTCCTTGAGCTTCTCGCCGGCGAACAGGCCGACCTCGATGCGACGCGCGATCTCGGTCTCTTCTGCGGCGTCCAGCAGCGGCATGCGGCCGATGTGGCGGAGGTAGTCGCCGACCTGGTCGGTGGATGCACCGCGGACCTGGGACAGGACCTCGACCTCGGGCTCGTCGGTGGTGTCTGTGGTGGTGTTGCGCGTGGTGACGGATGTGATCGTCATCGTTCTCTCCCTGCTCGAGGTCTGACTGGTGTCATGTCGAATAGTTCGTGAAGCTCTTCGGCGTTGTCACAAGTCTGGCGCGGGGCAGGGTCTCGGGAGAAGTCGCTGAGGCCCTTCGCAAGGCAGTTCTGTGCGTGCGTACAGGGTTTCGAGCCATTCGGGGGACGGGGGAGACCAGGCTTTGACGTGCGGGGCCACCGGGTGTATTACGCGAATCGAGCCTGCGGGGTACAGTGCGTGCCGTTCGCCTGAGCCGAGGGCAGCAGACGGGGTACAGGGACGCCTCCGACGCCCTGGAAGCGGCATTCCCGGGGTACAGCGAACGCCCGCCGACAGCGTCGACGGGCGTGCAGGTGAGCCGCAGGCGGAACGCCCGGGGCGAGACTCGGGAGGCTCAGGAGGCGCGGGTCGCGCCGGCCTCGCCGCGCTCGAGGGCCTCGGCCCGCTCGCGCTCCTCCGCCTCGATCTTCGCGTAGGCGGACCGCTCGGTGCGGTCGGCCCGCAGCAGCGAGCGCACGACGAACCAGAAGATCAGGCCCACGACGATCGTCGGCGTCACGGCGAAGATCGCGGCTCCCAAGAAGGTCTCTGGCATGCGTCGAGGATAAGCCAGGTCCGGGGCCCGCGCCTGAGGATGCGTCGAGGCCGAACCACCTGAGGCTCTAGGCGCACCGAGGAGGCGCCCCGCGCCTCCTGCGGGACCGCCCGCCCCTCAGGCCGACGCGTCGAACGCGGCGTCGACGAGCCCGCGCGCCGTCGCCGCGTCCACCCCGAGGCGGCGGAGCCGGCCGACGAAGTCGGCCGCCGCGGACCGCGCCTCGGCCTCGGCACCGCCCGCGGTCACGAACGTGCCGTGCCGACCGCGGGTCTCGAGCACGTCCGCCTGCTCCAGCTCGCGGTACGTGCGGGCGACGGTGCCGGGCGCGATGCCGAGGTCCTCCGCGAACCGCCGCACGGTCGGCAACCGGGCTCCGGCGGCCACCTCGCCCGAGCCGATCGCGGCAAGCAGCTGCTGCCGGAGCTGCTCGAAGGGAGGCACCGACGAGCGCTGGTCGATGACGATCACGGCAGGTTCCCCGCACTGCCGGCAGGGGCGGCGACGGAGGGGCGGCGCGGCTCCCACAGGCGCCGCCACCAGTGGAGGTGCGGCTTCGTCGCCAGGGCCCAGATCACGACGCCGAGCGCGAGCGCCAGCAGAGCGGCGACGCCGAGCCCGAGGACCCCCACGACGAGGTTGCCGACCGACCCGGGGCCCCCGCCCGCGGCCGCGTCGCCGAGGACGGTCAAGGTGCCGGTGAGCCCGACGAAGCCGAGGACGACGGGAGCCGTCACGAGGTCGCGCAGCGCCATCGACCGGAGCGCGTCGTCCCAGGCGAGGTCCAGCTCGGACACGGCCGGCTGCCCGCGGTCGACGAGGCGCCTCATGACCACCTCGGTCGTGACGAGCCCGACGACCGCGACGAGGGCGGTCACCCCGGGGACGCCCGTGACCCACTCGGCGAGAGCGGTCGGAGGGAGCGCGCCGCCGAGGCCGGAGACGGCGGCCACGCCGCCGACGACGAAGGCCACGAGCGCCAGGCCCACGACGAGGCGCGCGCCGACGAGCTCGGGCGGGCCGACATAGTCCGCCACACGAGGAGGCGCCGTCCGGGCGACGCGGACCGCATCGGCGGCCGGACGGGGCACCGAGCCGACGGCGGCCACGGCCGCGCCGACGCCCGTGCCCGCGAAGCCCGCGACGAGCACGGTCGCCGCGGCGAGGGGCGACTGCCGCAGCTCGGGCAGCAGCAGCCCGACCGTGAGCGCCGCCGCGACCACCACGCCGCCGCCGAGCCCGACTCCCCAGGCACGACGGCGGAGGCGGGCGCGGACGAGCGGCTCGACCTCAGGGGTCACCGGCAGGTTCATGCGGGCGGCCAGCTTCGCGAGCTGTGCCCCGTGCCGACGGGGAGACGCCGTGTCGACGGCGATGACGACCAGCGACGCGACGAGCAGCAGGTAGATCCAGAACATGGGCCCTCCCGGGTTTTTGTATCAGGTTCGTACCAATGTACTGACACAGACTCGGGTGGTCAAGGAGCGCCGCGTCGCGCCCTGCCGCTACTTGACCAGCGGGAACAGGATCGTCTCGCGGATGCCGAGCCCGGTGATCGCCATGAGGAGGCGGTCGATGCCCATGCCCATGCCGCCGCTCGGCGGCATGCCGTGCTCGAGGGCACGGAGGAAGTCCTCGTCGAGGCGCATGGCCTCGGCGTCGCCGCGGGCCGAGAGCGCGGCCTGCTCGACGAAGCGCTCGCGCTGCACGACCGGGTCGACGAGCTCGGAGTACGCCGTGGCGAGCTCGAAGCCGCGCACGTAGAGGTCCCACTTCTCGACGACGCCGGCCTTCGAGCGGTGCTGGCGGACGAGAGGGCTCGTGTCGACCGGGAAGTCGACGACGAAGGTGGGGCGGTCGAGCGAGGGCTTGACGAAGTGCTCCCACAGCTCCTCGACGAGCTTGCCGTGCGTCTCGTGCGGCACGACCAGGTCGACGGTCGCGGCGAGGCGCTGCAGCTCGGACACGGTCGTCAGCGGCGTCACCTCGACGCCGGCGGCCTCGCTGAGCGACTCGTACATGGGCACGCGGGCCCACTCGCCGCCGAGGTCGTACTCGGTTCCGTCGGCGAGCGTGACGAGGTGGGTCCCCGCGACCGCGAGCGCCGCCTCCTGCACGAGCTGCTGCGTGAGCCGGGCCATCTGCTCGTAGTCGCCGTAGGCCTGGTACGCCTCGACCATCGCGAACTCGGGCGAGTGCGTCGAGTCGGCGCCCTCGTTGCGGAAGTTGCGGTTGATCTCGAAGACGCGGTCGATGCCGCCGACGACGGCGCGCTTGAGGAACAGCTCGGGCGCGATGCGGAGGAACAGCTCGGTGTCGAACGCGTTGCTGTGCGTCGTGAAGGGACGCGCCGCCGCGCCGCCGTGCATCGTCTGGAGCATCGGGGTCTCGACCTCGAGGTACTCGTGCTGGTCGAAGGTGCGGCGCAGCGACGAGACCGCGGCGGCGCGGGCGCGCACCGTGGCGCGGGCCTGGTCGCGGACGATCAGGTCGAGGTAGCGCTGACGCACCCGCGTCTCTTCGCTGAGCTCGCCGTGCAGGTTCGGCAGCGGCAGGATCGCCTTCGAGGCGATCGCCCACTCGCTCACCATGATCGACAGCTCGCCGCGCCGCGACGAGATGACCTGCCCCTCGACGAAGACGTGGTCGCCGAGATCGACGAGGTCCTTCCACTCGGCGAGCGACTCGTCGCCCACCTCGGCGAGCGACACCATCGCCTGGATGCGCGAGCCGTCGCCGGCCTGCAGCGCCGCGAAGCAGAGCTTGCCGGTGTTGCGCGCGTGCACGACGCGTCCGGCCAGGCCGACCACCTCGCCGGTCTCGGCGCCCGCCTCGAGCTCGGCGTGACGCGCCCGCACGGCGGGGATCGTGTCGGTCAGCGGGACGCCGACCGGGTACGCGTCGCGCCCGGTCTCGAGCAGCCGGGCACGCTTCTCGAGCCGCACCTGCTTCTGCTCGGAGGCCTCGCGAGCCGCCTCGGCCGCGGCGGCGGCCACGGCGGCCGCGTCGTCGGAGGGGGTGGTGGTCTCGGGGACGTCGGTCATGTGCAGGGGCTCCAGCGGGGTGGTGGGGGACGGAGAGACGAGGGAGGCGAGGACGCGCGTTACGGGCTGCGACGGCGACGAGCGGACGAGGAGGCGCGCAGCCGTCAGGCGCCGAGGCCCCCGCCGAACGGGGACGGCGGGTCGTCGAACGCCGCCATGTCGATGGTACCGGGGCCGCTCGAGCCGCCGGCGACGCCCAGGGCGCGGTCCATGGCCGAGCGGACCAGGGGCGCGATGAGCCGGCCGGGCTCGGGGACGCCGAGCTCGGCGAGCATCGAGACCGACTGCGTGACGATCGCGGCGGAGAACTCGGTGGCGGTCGCCACGGCCTCGGCGTAGCGCGGCCGGTCGGCCTCGCTGACGAGCACGGGCTCGGCGCCCATCTCGACGACGAGCGCCTGCCCGATCGGCTGGACGGGCCCGGGAGCGGTCACGGCGCACCACGCCTCGCGGAGCCGGACGAGGTCGATCGTCGTCCCCGTGAACGTGAGCGCCGGGTGGATCGCCAGCGGGATCGCCCCCGCGGCGAGCGCCGGCCGCAGCACCTCGAGGCCGTGCGCCGCCGAGGTGTGGACGACGAGCTGGCCCGGCTGCCAGACGCCGGTCGCGGCGAGGCCCTGCACGAGGTCGGCGAGCTGGTCGTCGGGCACCGCGATGAGCACGAGCTCGCTGCGCTCGACGATCTCGGGGACCGTCAGCACGGGGACGCCCGGGAGGATCGCCTCCGCCCGGTCGAGGCTGCGCTCGGACACGGCCGAGATGCCGACGATCGCGTGGCCCGCGGCGGCCAGGGCGGCGCCGAGCACCGGCCCGACGTGGCCGGCGCCGATCACGCCGACGCCGAGGCGGCCGCTCTGCTGCGGGCTCACGGGCGCGGCTCTTCTCGCGGTGCGTCACGGGGTCCATCGGCGGACGGAGACAGATCCTGCTCGCCAGCGCTGGTCGGCGGGGCACCTGCACTGCCCGAGGACGGATCACTCTCGAATTTGAGAGCAGGGGCAGCAGGGGCGGCAGGGGCGACGGGAGCCGAGGAGGTGGCGGTCGGGTCCGCAGCGACGGGAGCCGAGGAGGCGCCCCAGCGGTGGGTGCGGTCGGCCCGGGCCGAGGTCACCGCGTCCCGCGCGGCACCCTCGAAGAACGCCAGCGCGTCGTCCTGGTCGAGCGCGCCGATCGTCGCGATGATCGGCCCCTGGACGGTGTGCAGGTGCACGGCCGCGAGCCGGAGGCGACGCAGCAGCGGGCCCTGCGACAGGCCGACGCTCTGCATCCGGGGCAGCGGCACGACGACGAGCTCGCGCCAGATCGCTCCCTTGCGCAGCAGCAGGGCACCCGGAGCCGTGCGGAAGCCGTTGCGGCGCCAGGAGAACCAGCGCAGCACGGCGGCCCGACGGGGCGACGTGGTGAAGCCGCCCTCGCTGCCGCGTGAGGTCAGGCCGTCCTCGACGAGCGAGAGGGTGTGCGAGGCGCGCTCGTGCACGACGGCACGCTCGGGCTCCACGAGCGCAGGCCCAGTGCCCGCCGTCTCGGGGCCGGCGACGGACTCGGCCGACGGGGCCGACGCCTCCTCGGCCCGCTCCTCGGCACGCTCCTCGGCCTGCACCCCGGCGGCGGCCACGCCGACGAGCTCGGGCAGCACGAGCTCGAGCACGCGCCGCACGTCCGTCTCGTCGCCGACCGGCAGCAGCGTCGAGTTGCCCTGCTGCCCCGAGCCGTCGGTCGACGAGCGCGAGGCCCGGTTGATGCTGATCTGCCACCAGCCGAACGGCCGCCACAGCAGGGGCTGGCTCACCCTCACCGAGTGGATGCGTCCGGGCGGGAGCGTCTCGTTCGTCGTCGAGAACAGCCCGTAGCCGATGCGGATGCCGTCGCGGGACGACGAGATGCTGTAGCGCAGCGACTTCGTGACCCGGTTGACGTAGTACCCGCTCGAGCCGAGCACGGCGGGCAGCAGGGCGAAGAGCAGGAAGAACTCGCCTGTCAGCCGCACGCTGACGACCACGGCGATCGCGGCCGCGACGAGGAACAGCGTGTACCCGCTGAGCAGGACGGAGCCGACCAGGCGACCGACGTCCACCTTCACGACCGACTCGGGAGGCGCCCCCTGCGGGTCGAGGCCGTCGGAGAGGAAGTCCTGGGCGCGCTGCTCGACGAGCCCGACGAAGCGCTGACGGGAGTCGGCAGGCGCGACGTGGCCGGGCACCGCGTCGCCGGGCACGGCCTGGCCGAGCGCAGGCTGGCCGGGCGCGACCTGCCCGGGCACCGCCCCACCGGCAGGAGGCGCAGCCTGCACGCCGTCGACGGCCGACCGCTGCACGCCCGAGGCGCGCCGCAGGATCTCGCGCCGCAGGTCGTCCGCCGCCGCCGAGCGGAGGTAGGCGAGCGAGACGTTCGCGTCGTCGCCCGCCTGGCTCACCTCGAGCTTCGCGGCGCCGAAGACGCGCGCGAGCACCGGCCGCTGGATGTTGATGCCCTGCACCCGGTCGAGCCGCGCCCGCCGGTCCGTGCGGAAGACGACGCCGCTGCGGACCTCGACGATCTCCTCCGTGACGCGGAACGTGTTCATCCGCCACGACAACCAGAAGACGAGCACGAGCACGGCGACCACGACGAGCACCCCGAGCAGCACGAACCCGAGGTACCCGTGCTCGACGACGTACCCGAACGGGTCGCCCTCGCCGTCGCCGTCGGGGCGCCGCCCGCCCGGCACGAAGAAGCCGACGACCCACTCGCGGGCGTTGTTGACGATGATGCCCAGCACGACGATCAGGGCGATGCCGCCCTTGAGCAGCGGGGTCGCCGGGTGCAGGCGGTGCCATTCCCCGTCGGTGAGCTCGGCCACCGCGGCGGGCGCGGCAGGCGCGGCGGACCCGCCAGGCGCGGGCGCGGCAGGCGTCGCAGGCGTCGCAGGCTCGTCCGCAGGAGGCGGTGCCCCCTCCCCCGGCAGCGGCCCGCTCACAGCCCCGCCCGGCGGGACTCGGCGAGCTCGACGAGGCGGTCGCGCAGCGAGTCGGCCTCCGCCTCCGGGATCCCCGGGATCGTCACGCCCGACGACGCCGCCGCCGTGACGAACTTCAGGTCGCTGAGACCGAGGGCCCGCACGACGGGGCCGCGGTTGATGTCGATGAGCTGCATCCGGCCGTAGGGCACGGCGACGAAGCGCAGGTACAGGATGCCGCGGCGGACGAGCAGGTCGTCCTCCCGCAGCTGGTACCGGATCGAGCGGACGCGTCGGGGCACGAACGCCATGACGACGACCATCACGACCACGACGGCGGCGGTGATCGCGTAGCACCACCAGGCGCCGATGAACCAGAGCGGCGTCGTGGCGGCCGCGGCGAGCAGCCCCGTGATCAGCCAGCCCACGAGCTCGGGCCAGACGTACTTGGGCGAGATGCCGGTCCAGGCGGCCTCTGCCACGTCGAGTCGGTCCATGGCGCGTACCTCCGGGTCGGCTGCGGGTCGCCCTGCAGCAGTGCTGTCGGCGGGGCTGCCGGCCTGCGGTCAGGCCGCCTGGGCTCCTGGTCCGCCCTCGTCGTCCCCGGGCGGCACCGTGCACATGTGCTCGGCGACGATCCCGGCCGCGAGGAGGCCGAGGCCCCCCACGACGGCGACGATCGTGGGCACCACGGAGCCTATCGCCACGTCCACGCCGCGCGTCGTCATGAAGGCGAGCACCCCCCCGCTCGCTCCCGCGAAGAGAGCGCCGGCCAGGCTGCTGGCCTTCGCGAGCAGCAGCACGCGGGTCGCGTAGTACGGGTCGATCCGCTCCTTCTGCGTGCCCTTGGCGACGCGGCGCACCGGCAGGGCCATCGTCACGACGATGCCGCCGATCACGAGCAGCACGAGGCCGAGCACGATCGACGGCACGATCGAGGGCTGGCCGGACGACACGAGTGCAGCGTCGACGACGAAGCCGCCGACGAGGGCCACGAGGGCGAGGCCGACGAGCGTCGCGGGACGGGTGTGCCTCACGAGGCTCCTCCCGCCGAGTCGGGGTCGCGGGCGGGGGCAGGGGCGCGGGCGTCGTCCGGGCCGGACGCGTCGTCGAAGGCGTCGTCGGAGGCGTCGTCGGACCCGGGGGCCGGGGCCGAGGAGGCGCGGGCCGGCAGGAGCAGGCCGGTCGCCCCGGGCACGGGCCGGGTGCGGTCGGGCAGCGCGGCGAGCAGGTCGGCGACGCGTCCCCGGGTGCCGAGCCGCGCCTCCTCGTCGACCTGGAGCCACGGCTCGAGCACGAACGCGCGCTCGGCTGCACGGGGGTGCGGCAGCGTGAGGCGCTCGGTGTCGAGCTCGAGGTCGCCGAGCACGACGACGTCGAGGTCGAGGGTCCGGTCGCCCCAGCGCTCGTCGCGTACCCGGCCGTGGTCGTGCTCGATCGCCTGCAGCGCGTCGAGCAGCGCCAGGGGCTCGAGCGTCGTCTCGACGAGCGCGACGGCGTTGAGGTAGGTGGGCTTGCTCTCGTCCGGGCCGTCGAGCGTCACGGCGACCGACGACACCGGCGAGGAGGCGGCGGTCACGGTCACGCCCGGGGTCGCCGCCAGCGCGGCGACGGCGTCGCGCAGCAGCTCGTCGCGGTCGCCCAGGTTCGAGCCCAGCGCGACCACGCCGCGGCGCACGACGGGCGCGGCCCCGGCGCCGGCCGCGCCGCTCGAGCCGCTCGAGCCGCTCGAGACGCTCGAGACGCTCGAGACGCTCGAGACGCTCGAGACGCTCGAGACGCTCGCGCCGCTCACGGGCGCTCCCGCACGACGGTGAGCGACACGTCGCCGAAGGGCACGGTGATCGGGGCGCCCGGCTTGTGCACGGTCAGCTCGACCCGCGCGGCGGCGGGGTGGCTGAGCACGAGGGCGGCGAGGCGCTCGGCCAGGGTCTCGATCAGGTCGACGGGGTCGCGCTCGACCGCGGCCACCAGCTGCTCGGCGAGGACGCCGTAGTGCACCGTCTGCGCGAGGTCGTCGTCGTCGGCAGCCGGGGTCGTGTCGAGGTGCACGACGGCGTCGATCACGAACTCCTGCCCGTCGCGGCGCTCGTGGTCGAAGACGCCGTGGTGGCCCGTGGCGCGGACGCCGAGCAGCCGCAGCACGTCGAGCCCGACGGGTGCCGTGCGGACCGACGGCGCCTCGTCGGGCCCGCGCCCGTCGCCCGCCGCGCTCACGCGTGCCTCGCCGAGCGGGCCGGGCCCGACCCGCGCTGCCACGCCTGCCAGACGTCGAGGGCCGCGCGCGTCGACGCGGCGTCGTGCACCCGCACCGCCCAGACGCCTGCCTGTGCGGCGAGCACGCTGACGACCGCCGTGGCCGCGTCGCGGTCGCGGGGCTCGGCGCCGTCCGGCAGCAGGTCGCCGAGGAACCGCTTGCGCGACGCGCCGACCACCATCGGGTGACCGAGCCGGCCGAGCTCGTGGAGGCTGGCGAGCACCTCCCAGTTCTGGTCGGCGTCCTTCGAGAAGCCGAGGCCGGGGTCGAGCACGATCTGGTCACGGTCGACGCCGGCGTCGACGAGGTCGTCGACGCGGCGGCGCAGCTCGTCGCGCACCTGGCCGGCCACGTCGTCGCCCCGCATGCCCGCGGTCGCGTCGGCGAGGTGCCCTCGCCAGTGCATCGCGACGAACGGCCGGCCGGTGTCGGCAGCGACCTGCGCCATGTAGCGGTCCGCGAGGCCGCCGGAGACGTCGTTGATGACGTCGGCGCCCGCGTCGACGGCGGCGAACGCGGTGGCCGCGTTCATGGTGTCGATGCTCAGCCGGACGCCCTCGGAGGCGAGCTCCCGGATGACCGGCAGCACCCGACGCTGCTCCTCGACCGGGTCGACGCGGCGGGCGCCCGGCCGGGTGGACTCTCCCCCGACGTCGACGATGTCGGCCCCGGCGGAGACGAGCTCGCGAGCGTGGCGCAGGGCGTCGTCGAGGCCGACGTAGCGGCCGCCGTCGCTGAACGAGTCGGGTGTGACGTTGAGGATCCCCATCACGAGCGTGCGCGAGACCGTCACGGAGCCGCGGTCGTCCCGCGTCGCGCCGGTCGCGCGCACGGAGGCGGCGGGGCGCTGGACCGGGATCGCCCGCGTCGCGACGTCGCGCGGGTCGACCTCGTCGGCGCGGCCGCGTGCCCGGCGGCGTGCCCGGGGGCCGGAGGCGGCAGGAGCCGGCCGCGAGTGCGCACCGGTGTCGGCAGCGCGGGCGGAGTCGGCGACCGCAGCGGCGGCCACGTCGTCGGCCTCGAGCCGGAGCAGCTCGGCCCGGTCCTCAGGAGGCGCGGCGTGCGAGGCGACGCGGGTGCGCTCGCGAGGTGGCCGGCCGGGCTCGTCGAGCTCACGGGCAGGCGCGTCGACGAGGCCGGGCGCGGCGTGCGACCCGGACCGCGTGCGCGTCGCGTCGCCGCCGGGGAGCGGGCCGTCGTAGCGACCGCCGACCACGAGGCGTCGCCCGGCGACGTGGCCGGAGGCGGCCGTCGGGGCAGGCGCTCCGGACGCGGCGGGAGCAGTGGAGGCCCGCGGCGCGACGGCCGGCGGCACGCCCGGACGGGCACCCGCGGGCGGGGTCGGCACGGGCGGGTGCTGCCGGGCGGGCGCCTGCGCCGGTGCCTGCGCGGCCGACGACTGCGTCGCCGGGGTGTGGGTCACGGGCGGCAGCTGGGCGGGCGGCCGGACGGCGGCGCGCTCGTCCAGCGACAGGGCGAGACGACGCTCGGCACCGGCGGCCGGGGCGCTGGCCGGAGGAGGCGCGTCGACGACGACCGGGTCCGGGTACCGCTCGCGACCACGCGGCCGCTTCCAGGCACGCGGCTCGGACGCGGCGGACGACGAGCGGTGGTCACCGTCGGACGGCGAGTCGGTCACGGGGAGGTTCCTCCGATCAGGGCCACGGGTCGAGAGGCAAGGCTACCGATCCGGGCGGACGCGGTGCGCCGCCCGGATCGGCCTGCGTGCCTAGGCCGTGGCGATGCCGGGGGTGGTGCGCGGCGGGCGCTTCCGCGAGGGCGCCTCCTCGGGCTCGGAGCCCACTCCGCCGTCGACGGCCGCGGCGTCGACCGGTGCCTTGGTCGGCATCGGGATCGCGGGGCGGTCCGACACGGGACGCTTGTCGCTCGAGAGCCACTGCGGACGCTCGGGCAGCTTCTTGACGTCCTTGAAGATCACCGCGAGCTCGTCGTGGTCGAGCGTCTCCTTCTCGAGGAGCTCGGCCGCGAGGTGGTCGAGGATGTCGCGGTTGTCGTTGATGACCGCCCAGGCCTCGTCGTGCGCCTGCTCGAGCAGCACGCGCACCTCGGCGTCGACCGTCTCGGCGATGGTCTCGGAGTAGTCGCGCTGGCCCATGTCGCGGCCCATGAACTGCTCGCCGGAACCCTGGCCGAGCTTGACCGAGCCGACCTTGTTGCTCATTCCGAACTCGGTGACCATCTTGCGGGCGGTGCCGGTGGCCTTCTCGATGTCGTTGGAGGCACCGGTGGTGGGGTCGTGGAACACGAGCTCCTCCGCGACGCGGCCGCCCATGGCGTAGGCCAGCTGGTCGAGCAGCTCGTTGCGGGTGACGGAGTACTTGTCCTCGAGGGGCAGCACCATCGTGTAGCCGAGGGCCCGGCCACGCGGCAGGATCGTGATCTTGGTCACCGGGTCGGTGTGCCGCATCGCCGCCGCCGCGAGCGCGTGGCCGCCCTCGTGGTACGCCGTGATGAGCTTCTCGTGGTCGTTCATGATGCGGCTGCGGCGCTGGGGGCCGGCCATGACACGGTCGACCGCCTCGTCGAGGGCGCGGTTGTCGATCAGCTGCGCGTTCGAGCGAGCCGTCAGCAGGGCCGCCTCGTTGAGCACGTTGGCGAGGTCGGCACCGGTGAAGCCCGGCGTCTTGCGGGCCAGCACCTCGAGGTTGACGGAGGCGGCGAGGGGCTTGCCCTTGCCGTGCACCTCGAGGATCTGGCGGCGACCGTCGAGGCCGGGGGCGTCGACGCCGATCTGGCGGTCGAAGCGGCCCGGACGCAGCAGGGCGGGGTCGAGCACGTCGGGACGGTTCGTCGCAGCGATCAGGATGACGTTGGTCTTGACGTCGAAGCCGTCCATCTCGACCAGCAGCTGGTTGAGGGTCTGCTCGCGCTCGTCGTTGCCGCCGCCGACGCCGGCGCCGCGGTGACGGCCGACGGCGTCGATCTCGTCGACGAAGATGATGGCCGGCGAGTTCTGCTTGGCCTGCTCGAAGAGGTCGCGCACGCGGCTGGCGCCGACGCCGACGAACATCTCGACGAAGTCGGAGCCCGAGATGGAGAAGAAGGGCACGCCTGCCTCGCCGGCGACGGCGCGGGCGAGCAGGGTCTTGCCGGTGCCGGGAGGGCCGTAGAGCAGCACGCCCTTGGGGATGCGGGCGCCCACGGCCTGGAACTTCGCGGGCTCCTTGAGGAACTCCTTGATCTCCTCGAGCTCCTCGATGGCCTCGTCCGCGCCGGCGACGTCGGTGAACATCACCTGCGGCGTCTCCTTCGACGCGAGCTTCGCCTTGGACTTGCCGAACTGCATGACCTTGCTGCCGCCTCCCTGCATGGACGACAGGAGGAACCAGAAGATGACGCCGATGATGAGGAACGGCAGGAGGACGCTGAGCAGCGACACGAACCAGCTGGTCTGCGTGACGGTGTCGTCGAAGTCCTTCAGGTCCGCGTCGTTGATCGCGGTGACGACCTCGTCGCCGCGGGGCGTCGAGTAGTAGAACTGCTGCTGCGCGTCGCCGTCCTTGAGGACGAGGTCGACCCGCTGCTCGTTGCTGAAGATCGTGGCCGACGAGACCTTGTCGTCGTTCAGGGCCTTGAGCCCCTCCTGCGTCGACACCTGGGTCGTGCCGGAGGCGCTGATGACGCTCCAGCCGATGCCGATGCCGATCACCGCGATCACGATGTAGATGATCGGTCCGCGGAACAGTTTCTTGAAGTCCATGTCAGTACGGGCGACGCCCGACACCTTTCTGCAGGAAGAACGTGAGCGAAAGGCTACAACGGGCCGCCTAGGGGCCCCATGGGTGTTCGCTCATAGCGGGCTGCCCGCTCCCGTACTGGGGTGGTGGACGAGCCTCAGCTGTAGACGTGCGCGGTGGAGCTGAGGGGGACGCGCCAGCGTCGCCGCGACCCCAGCGCCGAGGGAGCCTTCGACCGAGGGCCCCGAGCGACCCGGCTTCAGCTGTAGACGTGAGGCGCCAGCACCCCGACCCCGCGCAGGTTGCGGTACTTCTCGGCGAAGTCGAGGCCGTAGCCGACGACGAACTCGTTGGGGATCTCGAAGCCGACGTACTTGACGTCGACGTGCACCTTGGCGGCCTCGGGCTTGCGCAGCAGCGCGAAGATCTCGACGGAGGCGGCACCGCGGCTCTTGAGGTTCTCGAGCAGCCACGAGAGCGTGAGGCCCGAGTCGATGATGTCCTCGACGATGATCACGTCGCGGCCGTGCAGGTCGGTGTCGAGGTCCTTGAGGATGCGGACGACGCCCGACGACTTCGTGCCCGAGCCGTACGACGAGACGGCCATCCAGTCCATCTGCGCGTTCAGCTTGAGCTCGCGCGCGAAGTCGGCCATGACCATGACGGCGCCCTTGAGCACGCCCACCAGCAGCGGCTCGCGCCCGGCGTAGTCGACCTCGACCGCACGGGCGACCTCGGCGATCGCCGCGTGGATCTGCTCCTCGGTGTACAGGACGCTGGTCAGGTCGCTCTCGATGTCGCTGAGTTCCATGGTCGGGCGTTCTCCAGTCGTGAGGGGGAGGGAGGGGCGGAGCCTCAGGAGGCGGCGGTCGCGGCGAAGTGCAGCGCGCCCCCGGTGCGCACAACTGTAACGCCCGGCAGGGACACCGCTCCCTGGCCGTGCCAGTCGGTGACGAGCCGGGCGACCTCGAGGGTCTGCGCGCGGCTCAGCGTCAGCGCGAACTCGCTCTCGACGGCCAGGCGGATCAGCCGCTGCCGCAGCGCCGCGGGGTTCGCGGCCAGCGACCGGACGTCGAGCGAGATGCCGGCCTCGGCGTGGTCGGCCACCTCCTCCGCCTGCTCCTCGGCGAAGTGGTCGAGCGCCTCCGAGTCCTCGCGCAGCTGCGCCGCGGTGCGCACGAGCGCCTCGGCGACGCCGGGCCCCAGCTCGCGCTCGAGCACGGGCAGCACGGTCGTGCGGACGCGCACCCGGGCGTACGCGGGGTCGTCGTTGTGCGGGTCGTCCCACGGCTCGAGGCCGAGATCGGCGCAGGAGGCGCGGGTCGCCTCGCGCCGGACCGCCAGCAGCGGCCGTCGCCACCGCCCGGACGCGGCCTCCATGCCCTGCAGGCTCGTCGGGCCGCTGCCGCGGGCGAGGCCGAGCAGCACAGTCTCGGCCTGGTCGTCGAGGGTGTGCCCGAGCAGCACGGCGACGGCGCCCGTCTCGGCGGCGACCGTCGTGAGCGCGGCGTAGCGGGCCTCGCGGGCGGCGGCCTCGGGGCCGCCCTCGGCGCCGACGTCGACCAGCCGGACGACCACGGGCGCGAGCCCCAGCGCCGAGGCCCGGGCAGCGGCAGCCTCGGCCACCTCGTCCGAGCCCGGCTGCAGGCCGTGGTCGACGACGACCGCACCGGCCGTGAGCCCGGCGCGAGGGGCCTCGAAGGCGGTGGCCGCGGCGAGCGCGAGCGAGTCGGCGCCGCCGCTCAGCGCCACCAGCACCAGGTCGCCGGTCGCGAGGCCTGCGAAGGAGGCGCGGACGGCACGTCGGACGTCGGCGACGGCTGGGGTCAGGCGCGGTCTCTCGGGCATCTTGTAACGTTACCGGCAGCCGCCGACCGGCCTGGTCGGCGTGCCCCCGAGACTGAACCAGGAGCACCCATGGCCGCGTACGACGCCGTGATCGAGATCCCCAAGGGAAGCCGCAACAAGTACGAGGTCGACCACGAGACGGGTCGCGTCTACCTCGACCGCGTGCTCTTCACCGGCTTCGTCTACCCGACCGACTACGGGTTCTTCGAGAACACGCTCGGGCTCGACGGCGACCCCGTCGACGTGCTCGTGCTGCTCGACTACCCGCTGTTCCCGGGGGTGGGCGTCAAGGTCCGTCCCGTCGGCGTCTTCAACATGACCGACGACGGCGGCAGCGACGCCAAGGTCATCGCGGTCCCCGCGAAGGACCCGCGCTGGGAGCACATCCAGGACGTCACCGACGTGCCCGAGTACCTCCGCAAGGAGATCGAGCACTTCTTCGAGCACTACAAGGACCTCGAGCCCGGCAAGTGGGTCAAGACCGAGGGCTGGGGCGACGCCGCCGAGGCCGAGGCCATCGTCGAGGCCGGCATCGTCAAGCTGGCGGCCGAGGGCCACTGACCCGCGCCTCCCGCACACGACGAAGGGCCCGACGCACGAGCGTCGGGCCCTTCGTCGTCGCCCGTCGGGCTAGAGGCGGATGCCCCGCGCCGACATGAACGGGACCGGGTCGGCCGCGACGCCGCCCTGCCGCGTCTCGAAGTGCAGGTGGCAGCCGGTCGAGTTGCCGGTCGAGCCGACGGTGCCGATCCGCTGGCCGACCTCGACGCGCTGGCCGACGGACACCATGATCCCGCCGTTGACCTGGTGGCCGTAGCCGGTGCTGACGCCGCCGCCGTGGTCGACCTGGACGAAGTTGCCGTAGCCGCCCATCCAGCCCGCGTAGCTGACCGTGCCCGCGGTGGCGGCGAAGATCGGCGTCCCGCAGGCGGCGGCCAGGTCGGTGCCGGCGTGCAGCACGTAGGCGTGGGTGACCGGGTTGACGCGCATGCCGAAGCCGCTGACGACGTTGCCGCCGGAGGGGCGGGTCCAGCCCGCGCTCGAGATGACGCCGGCCGGGGTGCCGTTGGTCGGGCTGCCGTACTTGGCCGCCTCGGCTGCCGCAGCGGCCTCGGCCGCCTTGCGCGCCTCCTCGCCGGCCTGGAACTCGGCCTCGGTGGTCTGCAGGTCCTGCTGCAGGATCGCGAGCTGCGCCTCCAGCCGGGTCTTGTTGTCCTCCTGCTCGGCGAGCGCGTCGGCGGCGGCCTGCGCCGCCTCGTTCGCGGCGGCCAGGGCGACCCGGGCCTCGTCGGCGAGCTCCTCGAGGGCGGCGGCCGCGACGGCGGCCTGGTCGCTGAGCGACTGCGCGGTGTTGCGGTCCTGCGTGGCCTGCGAGTAGATGCCGTCGGCCTGCTCGGTGAGCTTGCTCATCGCGCCGAGCTTGTAGAGCAGCTGGCCCGCGTCGCCCGGGTCGGCGATGAGGCTGCTGCTGATGCCGTCGTTGCCGCCGGACCGTCCGAGCTGGGCGGCGAGCTGGCCGGCCCGCTCCTCGCTGGCGGCGGCGACCTTCGCGGCGTCGTCGGCCTGGGCCTGCAGCTGGGCGGTGCGGAACTGCGCGTCGTCGTAGGCGGTCTGCGCCGCCTGGAGCGCGTCGCCCTTCTGCCGGGCGTCCTCGTTCTTCGCGTCGAGATCGGCGTCGAGCTGGGTCAGCAGGCCCTGGAGCGTGTCGATCTCCCCCTGCTTCGCGGCCGTGTCGCCGCGGGCGGCCTGCACGTCGGCCCAGGACGGGTAGTCCGCCGCGTGGGCGGCCTGCGGCGACGCGACGCCCGCGCCGACGAGCAGGGCGACGGCCGCGAGGGCGGCGGCGATGCGCGCGCCGTGCGGGCCGCGGTGGACGGCGAGGGCCGAGGAGGCGCGGTGGCGGAGGGTGCGGCTGGAGGTCATCGAGGTTCCGATTTCGTCGTGCACGAGGTCGAGCTCGCCCGGGAGGCCCGAGCCGTCCGATCGTCCGTCGATCTCGCGACCGACGAACTGTGGAGTACAGGTCGAAGGTAGACGGCCCCGTGCCGACCCGCCAGCAGGTCGCGCCCGGCGGCGAGTCGTGTCGAGCAGCGGCCGCCACGGGGCCCGTCGAGACCGTTTTGCGCGGAGGGTCTCCGATCTGTATGCTTGCTCCTCGGTTGCCTGTGGTTCCTCGTGGACCACTCGGCCCCATCGTTTAGTGGCCTAGGACACCGCCCTTTCACGGCGGCAGCACGGGTTCGAATCCCGTTGGGGTCACGGTCCGACCGAGAAGCTCCGGTTTCTCCTTCTGACCAGGTCCGGGTAACATCAGCATCGCAGCAACATCAGCACGAAGCAGTCACACAGCATCACCAGTTTGGCCCTGTAGCGCAGTTGGTTAGCGCGCCGCCCTGTCACGGCGGAGGTCGCCGGTTCAAGTCCGGTCAGGGTCGCCAAGGCGAGTCACTCGTCTGGAGGGCACGTCCCTCCGAGAGACCAGCTCACGAGCTGGACTCCACGGCTGGGTAGCTCAGTTGGTAGAGCGTTCGACTGAAAATCGAAAGGTCCGCGGATCGACGCCGCGTCCAGCCACATCACGAAGCCCCCGGTGAAGCCGGGGGCTTCTTGCGTCGATCTCCGGTCGTGGACGCCGTCGTGGCCAGCGGTCCCGGACGCCAGGACGATACGCTCGGGACAGATGCTCGACAGCACGCACTCCTCCACCGCACCGACTGACGATCGAGAGGTCCACGGATCGATGCCGTGCCCCGCCACGCTGGCCTCCGCGACAGAGGTCCGCGCACAGGCAGGACCCGTGTCGCCTGACGGCCCGGTGTCGTGGACCGGCCCGGCGTCGACGGGAGCCGCGTGAGCATCGGCCACGACCCGGCCGTCGTCCCCTCGCGCAGCCGCTGGCTCGACCCGCTGCTGGCCGGCGTCGCGGCGCTGGTCGTCGGGTTCGCCGCCGCCTGGGTCCCCTCCTACTGGAGCGACGAGGCCACCACCCTCCAGGCCGCGCGCCTCCCCCTGCCTGCCCTGCTCGCGTTCCTCGACCAGCGCGACCTCGTGCACGGCGCCTACTACGTCTTCATGCACCTCTGGACGGGCCTGCTCGGCGAGAGCACGTTCGTCACCCGGCTGCCGAGCGCGGTCGCGGTCGGCGTCGTCGCGGCCGGAGTGCTCGTGCTCACGCGCATGCTCACCGACCGCCGCACCGCCCTGCTCGCCGCCGGCATCTCGGCGGTGCTGCCCCGCCTCACGCTCGAGGCGACCGAGGCGCGCCCGTACGCGCTCACCGCGGCCGTGGCCGTCTGGCTCACCGTGCTGGTGCTCGTCGCCTCCCGCCGGCACCAGAGGAGGTGGTGGATCGGCTACGGGGCCGCCCTCGCCGGCGCGATAGTCACCTTCGTCCCGCTCGGGCTGATCGTCGTCGTGCACGGGGTGTTCCTCGTCCTCGCGCCGGCCCAGCGCCGTCGTCGGGGAGCCCGCCACCGCCTCCTCGGCTGGTCCATCTCGACCGGCTCGGCCCTGCTCGCCTCGGCGCCGGTGATCGGCACCGTGCTCTCCGAGCGGACCAGGCTGCTGACGGCCGACGACCCGTCGACGGGCTCCGACATCACCTGGTACACCGTGCTCGTCGAGCCGTGGTTCGCGACGTCCGTGACGTGGGCCGCCATCGCCGTCGTGCTGCTGATCCTGCTCGGCACCCGCCTGCGGGACAGGTCGCGCACCCCCGGCAGCGTCGTGCTGCTCGGGGCGCTCTGGGCCGCGATCCCCACGGGCCTCATGCTCGTCCTCGGCGTCGTGCTCTCGCCCGTGTACCAGGCGCGGATCGTGACGTGGTCGTCACCCGGCATGGCCCTGCTGCTCGCCGTCGCGATCACCGGGTTCCGGCGTCGACGGATCAGCATCGCCCTCATCGCGCTGCTCGTCGTGGCCTCCGCCCCGACCTGGGTCGCTCAGCGGCTGCCGGCGGCGAAGGGCGGCGGCGCGGACCTCGCACAGCTCTCGACGTACATCGAGAGCCAGGCCCGACCGGGCGACGCGTTCCTGCTCGACGCCACCGGCACGGTCTCGACGAGGCCGCGCCAGGCCCTCTACGCGTACCCCGACCGGTTCGACGAGCTCGACGACCTGGCCTTCGTCCGCAGCGGCATCCCCGAGGGGCGCTTCACCGACGTCACGCTCGACCTGGAGGACGCCGACGACGCCGTCGTGCTCCGCGAGCGCCTCGACGGCGTCGACCGGCTCTGGATCGCCCGGCTGCAGACCGACGCGCTCGACGACGCCGACCGCCGCACGCTCGGGGGGCTCGGCTTCACGAACGCCCAGGAGCACCGCACGGCCCGCAGCGTCGTCTACCTCTTCGTCACGCCGACCGGCCGCGGCTGAGGCGCCCGCGCGACTGAGGCGCGACGCCGCGGGGCGCGACGCCACGCGGGGCGCTCAGCCCCGGCGCAGGTCGCGCAGCACCGAGCCGAGCGTCGACACGAGCTCGTCGACCTCGTCCTCGGTGATCACGATCGGCGGAGCGAGGCGGATGGTCGAGCCGTGCGTGTCCTTGGCGAGCACCCCGCGGCGCATCAGCTCCTCGCAGACCTCGCGGCCGGTGCCGACGGCCGGGTCGATGTCGATCCCCATCCACAGTCCGGCTCCGCGCACGGTCACGACGCCCGAGCCGACGAGGGCCTCGAGGCCGTCGCGGAGGCGGGTGCCGAGTCGCGTCGCGCGCTCCTGCCACTCGCCGGTCGCGAGCATCCGCACCACGGCGAGGCCGACCGCGGCGGCGAGCGGGTTGCCGCCGAAGGTCGAGCCGTGCTCGCCGGGCCGCAGCACCCCGAGGACGTCACGGTCGCCGACCACGGCGCTGACGGGGACGATGCCGCCGCCGAGTGCCTTGCCCAGCAGGTACAGGTCGGGCACCACGTCGACCAGGTCGCAGCTGACGGTGGCGCCGGTGCGCCCGAGCCCCGACTGGATCTCGTCCGCGATGAACAGCACGTTCCGCTCGCGGGTGATCCGACGCACCTCGGGCAGGTACGACGCGGGCGGCACGACGACGCCGGCCTCGCCCTGGATCGGCTCGATCAGCACGGCGACGGTGTCGTCGTCGATCGCGGCCTCGAGCGCGGCGGAGTCGCCGTACGGCACCGTCACGAAGCCGGGGGTGTACGGACCGAAGTCGGCCCGCGCCTCCTCGTCGTCGGAGAAGCTGATGATGGTCGTCGTGCGCCCGTGGAAGTTGCCCGCCGCCACGACGATCTTCGCGGCCCCGGGCCGGACGCCCTTGACCCGGTAGCCCCAGGCACGGGCGACCTTGATGCCCGACTCGACGGCCTCGGCGCCCGTGTTCATCGGGAGAACCATCTGCTTGCCGAGCAGGGCGGCGAGCTCGGCGGCGAAGGGGCCGAGCTGGTCGTTGTGGAACGCCCGGCTCGTCAGGGTGACGCGGTCGAGCTGCTCCCGCGCCGCCGCGACGAGCGTCGGGTGGCCGTGGCCGAAGTTGACCGCGGAGTACGCCGCCAGGCAGTCGAGGTACCGGCGCCCCTCGACGTCGGTCACCCAGGCGCCCTCGGCCGTCGACACGACGACGGGCAGCGGGTGGTAGTTGTGCGCCAGCGAGGCGTCCTCGACGGCGATCGCCGCGGCGGTGGACGAGGAGGTGCGGGTCGTGTCGGTCGTGTCGGTCGTCATCGTCGCAGCTCCAGGGTGCAGCACTTCACGCCGCCCCCGCCGAGCAGCAGCTCGGACAGGTCGACGCCGATCGGGTTGTAGCCGCGCTCGCGCAGCTGGCGCTCGAAGCCGGTGGCGGCCGCGGCGATCACGACGTTGTAGCCGTCGCTGTACGAGTTGAGCCCGAGGATCGAGGCGTCCTCCTGGCCCACGAGCACGGCGTCCGGGAACCGCTCGCGCAGCACCGCGAGCGACGGCTCGTCGAAGGCGCTCTCGAGGTAGGCGATGTTGTGGACGCCGTCGACGGGCTCGGGGTCGAGCACGGCGATCGCCGTGTCGAGGTGGTAGAAGCTCGGGTCGACCAGGGTGAGGCCGACGACCTCACGGCCGAAGACCCGGGCGACCTCGGCGTGCGAGTCGGACGCGCTGCGGAACCCGGTGCCCGCGAGGACGACGTCGCCGACAAGGAGGAAGTCGCCCTCGCCCTCGTTGACCTCCTCGGGCACGACCACCTCGAAGCCGGCGGCGGCGAACCACTCCATGTAGGCCGGCCCCTCGGGCTGGCGTTCGGGGTAGGTGAAGCTCGCCCCGTAGGCCTTGCCGTCGAGCACGAAGCCTCCGTTGGCCGAGTAGACCATGTCGGGCAGGCCGGGCAGCGGGTCGATCAGCTGCACGTCGAAGCCGAGCCCGAGGTAGGTCTCGTAGAGTGTCTGCCACTGCTCGACGGCGCGCGAGGTGTCGGTCGGCACCTGCGGGTCCATCCACGGGTTGATCCGGTAGCTGACGGTGAAGTGCTCCGGCCGGCACATCAGCACGCTGCGGTGCGACGCGCGTCTGGTCGGCGGCTGCGGGGCCTCGGGAGAGGGCTGGACGGTCTCGGCGGCGATGCTCACGGAGTTCAGTGTCACACCGACAACGCGCACGTTGGCTGCTCTCCACGCAACGATCGTGCGCCTGCGCTACCCCTCGCGCAAGAAAATAGCGTACAGTGCCCGATGTGGACAATCTCGACTACGGCATCATCGACCTGCTGAGGCAGAACGCCCGCGCGGGCTACGGCGACATCGGGTCGTCGGTGGGCCTCAGCGCCTCGGCCGTCAAGCGCCGCGTCGACCGCCTGGTGGCGGACGGCGTCATCAAGGGGTTCACCGTCCAGGTCGACCCGGCCGTCGAGGGCCTCGGCACCGAGGCGTTCGTCGAGCTGTTCTGCCGGGGCACGGTCTCGCCCGCCGAGCTGCAGCGCATCCTCAGCACGGTGCCCGAGGTCGTCGACGCCGGCACCGTCACGGGCAGCGCCGACGCGATCGTGCACATGCGCAGCCGCGACATCCCCTCCCTCGAGGAGGCGCTCGAGCGGGTGCGCAACGCCCCGAACGTCGACCACACGCGCAGCGCCATCGTGCTGTCGAAGCTGATCAGCCGCCGCACCGCCTGAGGCTGCGCCACCTGCCGCCTCCGCCACCGCCACCGCAAATGCCGACCGCGCCGCCCCCGCCCGCCGTCCGCAGCCGCCGCCTCCGCAAATGCCGACTGCGCCGATCCCAATAGTGTGAAATCCGGGTACTGGGGGTGCTCAGCGGGCTCGCTGGTCGGCATTTGCCGAGGCAGGCGGGCGCTGCGGGCAAAGCGAGAGAGATCTGTGGCCGCGAGGCCGATCTGCGAGGCCGATCTGCGGGGCGGGTCGCGCTCGGCGGGGCGGATCACTCTCGAATTACGGGGGTGGTGGGCAGCGGGACGGGACGCGGAGGCGCCGTCCGGGCCCGCAGGCGGCTCAGGCCCGCAACCGGGCAGGCCTGGGGCCTGGCCCGAGGGCCCGGGCCCAGGCCGCTCAGATCCTGAGGTCGCGCAGCTCGGGGTCGACGAGCCCCGACCGGTGAGCCGTGACCGTCACGCTCTGCTCGCGCACGAACGTCAGCAGCTCGACCCGGCCCTCGTCGGTGACGTCGCCGCCGTGCACCACGACGTCGACGCTGCCGCCGACCGCACGGGCCAGGGCCCGGGGGTCGCCCCCGATGAGCCGCACGTGCAGGTCGCGGTACGCGGCGACCGCGGCGTCGTCGGGCGGGGGGACGTCGCCGTCGCCGTCGCCCTCGACCTCGGCGGCCGGGTCGCGCGACCCGGTCGCCCGGGCGAGCAGGCTGAGGTCGTCCAGCTCGTGCGTCGCCTCCCGCGCCTGGAGCAGACCGGCGGAGGCGCGGGCCAGGAAGGCCCGGTCGCTCTCGACCACGACGGCGCCGACCCGCATCGGCGACGCCGGCGAGTGCAGCAGCTGGACCAAGGACGCCGGCACGGGCACGGCCGAGCTGACCGTCACGGGCGCGCGCACCCGGGCCGCCGCGACGAGGAGGCGCACGAGGTCGGACAGGTCGGCGTCGGACGACAGGCGGAGGAGCACGGGCCGCGGCCGGTAGCGCGTCACGTTGCGCTCGACCCGCAGGTCGGAGTCGTCGTGCGCCACGCCGACGTGCGCCTGCCAGGCGCGCTCGTCGCTGACCGCGCCCGACCGGACGCGGTCGAACTGCTCGAACGACAGGGACGACCGGGCCGCCTCGATCACGGGCACGACCACGTCGGGGACCCCGGTGAGGCGCAGCGACGGGTGGGGCTCGCGCGACAGCCGCCACCACGAGCCCTGCGCGAGCAGGCCGTCGGGACCGCCCGGCGCGACCGCGGGGCCCACGACGGAGCGCCCCCACGAGGCGGCCGGCCGACGACGCACGACCATCGGCGACGTGGGTCGCCCGACCACGAGCGTGCCCGCCCGGACGCGTCGCAGCCACGTGTCGACCTCGTCGACGTCGAGGCTGTGCAGGGCGGCCGAGCCACCGGCGCTCAGGCTCTGCTGCAGCTCGATCGCGGAGTCGAGGTCGTCCACCTCGACCAGGCAGAGCACGGGCGCGGCGGCGGCGGCGGTGCGGGCCGCCCCCTCGGGCGTCACGCCGACCTTGACGCCGGGCGACCACAGGCCGCCGTCGTCGTCGAGCTGCCGGGGCTCGACGAGCCAGCTCTCGCCGGGCGCCAGGACCGTGAGCGCCTCGAGAACGGCGCCCTCGGCCGGGTCGATCAGGGGGCCGACCTGCGTCGTCGCGTCGTCGGGCCAGCCGGTCCGCAGGCTCGCCGCCGCGTCGACGAGCTGGCGGCGGAACCGCTCGGCGTGGGCGGCCGAGCCGACGAGCAGTGCGGTGCGTGAAGCCGACGGGGCCTGGCCCGCGAAGCGGAAGGCGCCGGCCACGAGGTCCGCCGCCGCGAGGTCGGCGTCCGCGCTCGGGGTCACGACCGCGACGGCGGCCACGGCCACCTCGGCGACGAGGTCGAGGTCCGGTCGCCACGACCGCAGCTGCCGCGCCTGGTCGAGCGAGCCCGTCAGCCGCACCCGGTCGACGGCTGGGTGGCCCACGAGCCGGCGGCCGGCCTCGGAGTCGAGCTCGAGGTCGACGAGGACGAGCAGCGAGCGCGGCACCCCCGCGCCCCAGAGCACCTCGGCCAGGACGGCGGCGGTGCGGCGCGACTCCCGCACCGGGCAGAGCACGACCGCGCTGCCCGCGGCGAGCGCGGCGAGGACGGGCCCCGCCGCGGACACGAGGGGCGCACGCCACGAGGGGACGACGACCGTCAGGCGAGGAGGCGCGTGCCGGGCACCGAGGAGGCCCGCCTCGCCGCGGGCGAGGCCGGCGTGGTGCCGCGCCGAGTCGACTGCGGCGCTGACCTCGGGGTCGGCGCCGTCGAGCACGGAGCCGGTCTCGCTGACGAGCACCTCGAGCAGGGCGGCCCGCTGACGCGCGACGCCGTCGGCCGCGAGCTCGAGCAGCTCGGCGCGCGTCGCCGGGTCTTCGCGGCCCCAGACCGCACCGGCCTGGGCGGCGTCGGTCACGAGCTCGTCGACGAGGGCCGCGCCGTCGTCGCCGTCGACCTGGGCGGCCTCGATCGCGTCGAGACCGGCGTCCGACCGGCGAGAGGCGGCGAGCACGCGCCGTGCCCACGCGCGGTTGCCCTCGAGCCCGGGATCGGTGTCGGGCTCGTTGCGGAACGAGGACGAGCCGTCGAGGTCGAGGTCGGCCCCGGCGAGGTGAGGGCGGGAGCGGTCCTGACGACGGGCGGGCAGCGGCACGTCGCCGTCGTCCGCGGCCTCCGCCGCCGCGGCGGCGTCGCGGTAGCGCACGGCCTCACGGTCGAAGACCGTCCCCTCGGGGGCGAGGTCGGCCGTCGCGGCGAGGGGCGAGCCCGGCGCGGCGACCTCGGCGAGGCGGCGGACGACGTGGTCGGCCGCGGCCTCGAGGTCGCCGTGCTGCACGATCGGGGCCCGCACGACCAGGTCGCCGACCTCGGCCCGCACCGCCCGGAGGAGCCCCCGAGACGTGCCGAGGGGCATCTCGATCGTGAGGTGCTGGGTCACCTCGCGCCGCTTCGCCAGGGTCCAGGCGTGGGCCACGACGAACGGGTCGTCGGTGACGAGCCCCAGGTGGGCGAACTCGGCCGACACCGGACGGAGGGCGTGGTCGAGCACCCGGAGGAGCGCGGCGTCGGCCTCGGCCCTCGACGTGTGGGTCGCGACCGGCCAGTCGTGCAGCGCGGCGTCGACGGCCTCGAGCGCGACGCCGCCGACGGTCAGCCGGACGCGGATGGGCGCTCCGCCGCGGGCCACGCGTCCGCGGGCCCAGTCGGTCAGCAGCTGCAGGGACGCCAGGGCGTCGGGCACGTCGGCCTGGATCTCGATGCCGGCCTCGAGGTCGGCCAGCTGCGGCTGGTCGAGGAGCCGGGTGAAGACGTCGATGGCGAGGTCGAGGTGCCGGTGCTCGCCGACCTCCAGGTCGATCGTCCTCGGCGGGTCGGACGCGAGCGCCAGCTCGTAGAGCGGGGTGAGCGCCTCGACCGCGGCGGAGGCGCGCTCGTCGGCGCCCCAGGCCGCGCCCGTCCCGACCACGGAGGCGACGGGCACGGAGACGTGGTGCACGTCGTCCCGCTCGAGCAGCGCACGGGTCGCCTCGACCCTGCGGCGGGCGGCAGCCTCGCCGAGAACGGGCTCGCCGAGCAGGGCGAGGTCGAGGCGGGCGCCGTCGGCCGCGGACGCGAGGGCCGGGCCGAGCTTGTCGGGGGCCGCCTCGACGACGAGGTGCTGCACGAGCCGTCGCAGGGCCTTCCGGGCGACGGGCACGACGGTGCGCGGAGCCAGCGGGCCGAAGCCGCCGCCCGCGGCGACGGCGGCCTTGAGCTGCCACGGCAGCGAGGCGGGCATGTCCCGGCTCAGGCGGTCGAGCTGCCGTGCGGCCACCGCAGGGTCCTCAGGACGCACCACGCGGTCCGCGAAGGCCACGGCGAAGGCGAGCCCGTCGGGGTCGCGGAGCAGCGCCGCGAAGCGCTCTGCCGCGGCGTCGCCCGGGACCGAGGACGCGACGACCAGCCACCGTCGCACCGTGTCGACGACCTGGGAGGTGAGATCGGCGGCGCGCACATCGGACATGGGTCGAGGATAGGCCGGACCCCCGTCCCTACACTGGGCGAATGGCCGAGCGACTCTCCGACGACGAGTGGGCCGTCTGGGACGCCTTCTACTCGATGCGCCGGCGTCTCGACCGTGCCCTCGAGCTGAGGCTGCACGACGACTCCGGCGTCTCGGCGCCCGAGTACGAGATCCTCGTGGGCCTCGGCCGCAGCGACGACCGGCGGCTGCGGGTGCGCGACATCGCCGAGCAGATCGGCTGGGAGAAGAGCAGGGTCAGCCACCAGGTCACGCGCATGGAGAAGCGCGGCCTCGTGCGCCGCACCGACTGTGCGTCCGACGCCCGGGGCACCTGGGTCGAGCTCACCGCCGACGGCCGCCGGGCGATGCTCGCGGCGACCCGGGGGCACACCGCCGCGATCCGGCGCTACTTCGTCGGGGCGCTGGACGACGACGCCGCGATCCTCGAGTCGTTCTCGCGGCGCGTGCTCGAGGCCATCGGCGACGACGCGTCTCCCGACCACGCGACCTCGCACGACCACACCGCGTCGCCCGACCACGCCGCGTCGGGGGACGACCCCGGAGTCGTGGCCCGCGCCTCCTAGTCCGCACCCGGGCGGGATCGCGCCCACCGGGCGGCTCAGTGCCGGCGGTGGTCCTGGATCGTCATGCGGGGCCCGAACCTCGGCTTCGCGAAGCCGCTGGCCCCGATGAGCCGCACGACCCGCTCGCGGTGCCCGCGCCACGGCTCGAGCAGCTCGAGCATGCCGTCGTCGTCGACGGGCCGGCCGATCAGCGCCCACCCCACGAGGGCGGGGAGGTGGTAGTCGCCGACGCTCGGCGAGTCGGCGTCCCCCAGCGCACGCTGCGTCGTCTCGGCCGACGTCCACACGCCCACGCCCGGCACCGAGCGCAGCCGGGCCTCGGCCTCGGGCCCGCCTCGGCCGAGGTCGACCACCCGCTCCAGCGAGGAGGCGACGGCACAGACCCGCATGACGGTCGCGGACCGCTGCGGCCCCACCCCCGCCCGGTGCCACTCCCAGCTCGGCACACGGCGCCACGTCTCGGCTGAGGGCGGCACCACCATCCCGTCGGGAGCCGGACCCGGGGCAGGGTCGCCGTGCGCCCGGACGAGCTGACGCCAGGCGCGCCACGCCTCGGTGCTCGTCACCTTCTGCTCGAGGACGGCCGGCACGAGCACCTGCACCACCTGTCGGCCACGGGTGAGCCGGAGCCCGGGCGACCGCCGGCGGGCCTCGCGGAGGAAGGCGTTGCCGGAGACGTCGAGGCCGCCCCAGTCGTCGCCGTGGCCGAGCAGCTCGGGGACGCCCTCGATCAGCCACTCGGCACCCGGCCCCCACGCCGTCGCGCGCACCTCGGACCGTCCGCCCGCGAGGCACAGCGTGCCGGGACCGGAGGGCGTGCGGACGGCACGCCACACGCGCTCGCCCTCGACCCGCCAGGCAGGGTCGCCCGCTCCCCTCGCCAGCGTCCGCAGGGTCGCCCGGACGTCGACGGGGTCGGCCGGTCGGTAGACCGTCTCGACCGGTCGGAGGGGGGCGGCGCCGACGGACGCCTCGGGGACCAGGACCACCCGGCGATGGTAACCCGCGCCTCCGTCAGCCCTGGTGGTCTCGTACCTACGTGTGATATTTTGCGTACTCCACATTGGAGGAACATGCCTGTGCCGGCCTACGCCACCCGCCATCCTCGACGTCTGCTCCGCGACCTCACGTTCGAGACGATCCGCGACGCCATCGTCGACGGCACCCTGACCCCGGGCGAGCGGCTCTTCGAGGACGACCTCGCCGCGTGGCTCGGCGTCTCCAAGACGCCCGTGAAGGAGGCCCTGGCCCGGCTGTCCGCACAGGGCCTCGTCCAGATCGAGGCCAACCGCTTCACCCGCGTCGCCACCGCGGACGACCTCGACCTGCTCGACACGCTCGAGCTGATCGGCGTCCTGCACGGCGAGGCCGTCCGGTCGTTGCCGCGCACCGTCTCCGAGGGCGCCGCCCAGCGCGCCGACCGGGCGCTGGCCGTCCTCGACGCGGGCCCGACCTGCCTCGGCCTCGTCGAGGCCAGCGGGGCGTTCCTCGAGCTGGCCGGGAACCCGCTCGTGAGGCGGGCGGCCGAGCCCCTCGACATCCGGGCCGCGTTCCTGTGCCGCCACCTCGCCGTCGACTGGTCGCGCGCCTCCGTCGCAGGCCACCTCGGCGACCTGGGCAGGTCGTTCCGCACCCGCGACTGGCCGAGCGCCGCCGACGCGCTCCACCGCGTCTTCCGCCGGTCGTCGCTGCACGAGGCGATCGTGCCCCGCCCGTCCGCGACGCTGTCCGTCACCGGCCACTCGGCCGGCGCGGCCCCGGCCCCCGTCGCCCCGACCGGCACCTCCCCGTCGGTCACCGACCAGACCGACGTCGACCCGATCGGCACCCGACCCCGCATCCCGGCGGTGCGCCGGTGACCGCCACCCTGTCCACGACGCGCCGCGGGGCGACGAGCGACGCCACGGGAGACGGCCACCTCGCGCGGTCGTCGACGTCCCGACGGCACACCGGCGACGCCCGCCCGCCACGACCGATCGAGGCCCCGGCCCGTCGGGGCGCGGCCCGGCGCGGCAAGCGCGTCGTCGACGCGGTCGCGGCCCTCGTCGGCCTCGTGGTCCTCCTCCCCCTGCTCCTCGTCGTCGGCCTCGCGGTCCGCCTCGACAGCGGCGGCCCCGCGCTCTTCCGTCAGCAGCGCACGGGTCTGCACGGGCGCGAGTTCTCGATGCTGAAGTTCCGCTCGATGCGTGCCGAGCAGTGCGCACCACCTGAGGGGCGGCACGACGGGGCCGGCCCGCTGTTCAAGCTCCATGCCGACCCCCGGGTCACCAGGGTCGGCCGGGTCATCCGCCGCTACTCGATCGACGAGCTGCCCCAGCTGGTGAACGTCCTGCGGGGCGAGATGAGCCTCGTCGGCCCGCGTCCCGCGCTGCCGTGCGAGGTCGCCCTCTACGACGACCGGGCACGCCAGCGGCTCCTCGTGCTGCCCGGCCTCACGGGCCCCTGGCAGGTCGGCGGTCGCTCCGACCTCGACTGGGACGCGAGCCTCGCCCTCGACCTCGGCTACGTGCACCACTGGACGGCGGCGACCGACCCCGTGCTGCTGCTCCGCACGGTCGGCGCGGTGCTGCGACCGGTCGGCGCCTACTGACGCAGGAGCCCGCACCGGCGCGGCGCCCTCAGGCCGTCGCCACCACCCGTCGGGTGAACTGCGACACGGCGTCGCCCCAAGCGTCGGCGTCCCGCGCGACCAGGGCCGCGACCGACGACGCCGCGAAGTCGTCCCACGCGCACAGCTCGACGACGCAGCGACGCGACAGCAGGCCGTGGGCGAGCCGCAGCTCGGCCACGTCGAGGGCGGACGCCACGACCTCGCTCGGCGACCTCGCGGCGAGCCCGCCGACCGCCAGGCCGAGGCAGCACAGCAACGCCCCGGTGACAGGACGGCCGGAGGCGCGTCGCACCAGGGGCCGGACGGCCGCCACGCTCGAGACGACGTCGTCGAGGGAGCGCGCGTCGAGCCGCGGCAGCACCCCCACGGCGGCCGCCCGGTGCAGGGCGGCGACGGCCGACGCGCTGTCCCTCAGCCACGAGCCGTCGGGGTCTCGCACCCTCGTGTAGCGGTTCGCCGACAGCTCGACGAGACCGACGCCGCGCAACCGGTCGAGGGCGCTGCGGATCGGCGTGCGGGAGACCCCGAGCCAGGCCACGAGCTCGTCGTCGTGGAGGTGCTCGCCGGGCTCGAGGGTGCCGTCGACCACGGAGTCGCGGAGCACGCGGAACGCGTCCTCGCTGAGCAGCCGTCGGTCGTCGACCCCCGGGGCGAGGTCCACGCCGCTCACCGTCGCCACCAGGACGACCGCGGGGCCTCGAGGGCGGGTCGTGACGCGGCCGTCCGCCGTGCGAGACCGTCCAACGCCGACCGCAGGAGGCGGGGGTCGCCCGCCCGCACCGCCGCGTCGACCTCGTCGAGGCACGCCTCCAGCGGGCCGACGTCGAGGCCCCGCCCGAGCGCGGCGGCCTGGTGTCGCAGCCGGGCGCCGAGGTCACGGAGGAGCTGCTCCGTGACCTCGGGCAGCCCGTCGCCCTCCAGGTGCGCCACGCAGGCGAACGCGGCGTCGACGACGGCCCGAGACTCGGCGACTCCCGGGCTCGGCGACTCGCGGAACGCCGCGAGGGCGTCGGCGCAGCGCGCGAGCGACCGGCGGGCGTCCCGCGACCGTTCCGGGGAGAGGAACCCGTGCCCGGCGCGCGGCAGGTCACGCCAGAGCGAACAGAGCGCCACGACGAGATCGGGGACGACGGCGGGGCGGAGCCGGGCCACGCGCGTCCAGCGCTGCGGGGCCGCCTCCACGAGGCCGATCCGCTCGAGCCGGACGAGCGCGGTCCGGATGGGAGTGCGCGACACTCCCGACCAGGCCTCGAGGTCGGCGTCGCGCAGTCGCGAGCCCGCCGGCAGGTCTCCCGAGACGATCGCGGCCAGCAGCCTGTCGTGGACCTCGTCCTTGTGCAGACGCCGGGCGATGACCCGACGTCGTTCGAGCGGAACGGGCACGGCGCCTCCTCGTGTGTGGCACATGGCGTGTACAACACTAGGGCACAGATGCCCTGTCGGCGATCCCGTCGACTACGATCCAGCGGTGTCCGTCTCGAAGATCGTCCTGTTCTACGTGTTCGTGCCGCTGGCCGACCCCGACGCCGTGCGGCTCTGGCAGCGCGACCTGGCCGAGTCGCTCGGCCTCCGGGGCCGGGTGCTGCTCTCGCCGGACGGCGTGAACGGCACCCTCGGCGGCGAGATGTCCGACGTGGCGCGCTGGCTCCGCAAGACCCGGGAGTACGTCCCCTTCCGCGACCTCGACGTCAAGTGGAGCGACGGGGGCGCCGACGACTTCCCGCGGCTCTCGGTGAAGGTCCGCGACGAGGTGGTGACGTTCGGCGCACCCGACGAGCTGGTCGTCGACGGGTCGGGCGTCGTGGGCGGCGGCACGCGCCTCACGCCCGAGGAGCTGCACGAGCTGGTCGCGCGCGAGGACGTCGTCTTCCTCGACGGCCGCAACGAGTTCGAGTCGCGGATCGGCCGGTTCCGCGACGCCGTCGTGCCGGACGTCGCGACGACCCGCGAGTTCGTGGCCGAGCTCGACAGCGGCCGGTGGGACCACCTCAAGGACGAGACCGTCGTCACGTACTGCACGGGCGGCGTGCGCTGCGAGGTCCTCAGCTCGCTGATGGTCTCTCGGGGGTTCGGCCGGGTCTACCAGCTCGACGGCGGCGTGGCGCGCTACGGCGAGCGCTACGGCGACGACGGCCTGTGGGAGGGGTCGCTCTACGTCTTCGACCGGCGCGGGTCCGTCGAGTTCAGCGACCACGCCGCCGTCGTCGGCCGCTGCTCCGTCTGCGGCGAGGCGACCAGCCGGATGCAGAACTGCTCCGACCTGCAGTGCCGCGAGCAGCTGGTCGTGTGCGAGCCGTGCGCGGGACGCGACGTCGTCCTCTGCGACCCGCACCGCGCCTCCGGCGACCGGACGCCTCCCCGGGCCCCCGGCGTAGCGTCTCCCGCATGACTGAGACCAACGACATCTCCCGCGTCGCCGAGGTGCTCGACGCCGGGCGCATCGGCATCCTGACCACCCGCAGCGGCCACGGCCGCCTCGTGAGCCGACCGCTCGCGATCGTCGACCGCGACTTCGACGGCAAGGTGTACTTCTTCACCCGCGACCCCTCCCCCAAGGTCGACGACATCAAGGCCCACCCGCAGGTCAACGTCGCCGTCGAGACCGGCAAGGGCTGGCTCTCGCTCGCCGGCGAGGCCTCGGTGACGAAGGACTCCGCGCTGGTCGACGAGTTCTGGACGGCCGGCGCCGAGGCGTGGTTCGACGAGGGACGTGACGACCCCACCGTCGCCCTGATCGAGGTCGACGTCGACACGGCCGAGTACTGGGTCAGCAACGAGCCGAAGGCCGTGACCCTGCTGAAGTACGCCAAGGCGGCGCTGACGGGTGGGCACCCGAAGAACGTGGCGGACACGGGCACCGTCCAGCTCTAGCCAGGGTGCCGGGCAGCGCTCGGCGCACCCCGACGGGCGCACGGTCAGCCGCAGGTGACCGTGCGCCCGTCCGCGTCGACGTAGTCGCCCGGGCCGAGCTGCGCACAGGTCGACGAGAGCTGCGTCACGTAGTCGACGGCCGAGATGCCCCACACGAGGCTCGCGACGATCACCACGCCCGAGAGGACCATGCCCACCAGCGCCAGGGTCGGGGCGTGGCCCGCCTGTCGGGACCTCCGCGCCGAGACCAGCCCGAACACGAGGCCGAGGGGCGCGGCGAAGACGCCGAAGACGACCGAGGCGATCGCGAGCCCGCGTCCCGGGTCGTCGCTGCGGGGAGGCCGGCTGTCCCAGAGGTCGTCGTCGTCGAACGACGTGAAGTACGAGCCCTGGCCGCCTGCGGCGTGGGGCGAGGACGAGGAGGCGCCGGCCGACGAGCTCGTCGGCTGCGGTGCCCAGAGGCTCGCCTCGTCCGACGGGGCCGGCGCCGGGGCCGGGGGCCAGGCCACCTCGGGCACGGCGGCGGCCTCGTGGCGGGCCCGCGCCTCCTGGTGCAGGGTCGGAGGCGGCCCCACGACGGACTGCCCGCGCTGCTCGCCCGGCACCGGCCGTGCGAACCGCGCCCACGGCGACGGCGGCCGCGGCGGGGGATGGTCGGTCATGCACCGAGGGTAGTACGCCGACTCGTGCTGCCGACCGTGCGGGCGCGGGCGTGCAGGGACCCGCGCACGCAGCCCCGTGCGCCATGATGGGACGCACCTCGGCCCGACCCCGGGCCCGACATGCGACGGAGCGACACGATGCGGATAGGGATCCTCACCAGCGGCGGCGACTGCCCCGGACTCAACGCGGTCATCCGAGGGGCGGTGCTGAAGGGGACGCAGATCCACGGCCAGGAGTTCGTCGGGTTCCGCGACGGCTGGCGCGGGGTCGTCGACGGCGACGTCATGCCCCTCACCCGCAAGGAGATCCAGGGCATCGCGAAGCAGGGCGGCACGATCCTCGGCACGAGCCGCACCAACCCCTTCGAGGGCGCGGGCGGGGTCGAGCGCATCACCGAGAACCTCGAGCGCTTCGGCATCGACGCCATCATGGCCATCGGCGGCGAGGGCACCCTCGCGGCCGCGAAGCGCCTGACCGACGCCGGCCTGAAGATCGTCGGCGTCCCCAAGACCGTCGACAACGACCTCGGCGCCACCGACTACACCTTCGGCTTCGACACCGCCGTGCAGATCGCGACCGACGCCATGGACCGCCTGCGCACCACCGGCGACTCGCACAGCCGCTGCATGGTGGCCGAGGTGATGGGCCGGCACGTCGGGTGGATCGCCCTGCACTCGGGCATGGCCGCCGGCGCGCACGCCATCCTCATCCCCGAGCAGGCCACGAGCATGGACCAGATCGTGGCGTGGGTGCAGTCGGCCTACGACCGCGGGCGCGCGCCGCTGGTCGTCGTCGCCGAGGGCTTCGTGCCCGACCACGAGAGCGACGCGCACTCCGAGCGCGGCCTCGACGCGTTCGGCCGCCCCCGCCTCGGCGGCATCGGGGAGGCGCTGGCGCCGATCATCGAGGAGCGCACGGGCATCGAGACGCGCGCGACCACCCTCGGCCACATCCAGCGCGGCGGCACCCCCACCTCCTACGACCGCGTGCTCGCGACCCGCCTCGGCATGGCGGCCAGCGACTCGGTCGTCGAGGGCCGCTGGGGGCGCATGGTCGCCCTGCGCGGCACGGACATCGTGCACGTGTCGTTCGAGGAGGCGCTCGACAGCCTGAAGACCGTGCCGCAGCACCGCTACGACGAGGCCGCGATCCTCTTCGGCTAGGGCGCGGGTCGCTCCTCCCCCGGGGTCGCGAGGCATCCGTCCGTCCGGGCTCCGCCGCGCAGGCGATGCGCGGCGCCTCCGGACCTGTCAGTCTCGACGCATGATCACGTTCATCGTCGTGGGGGCGGTCGGGCTCGTCGTCCTCCTCGCCAGCATCGTCGTCGGCGACCTGCTCGACCTTCTCGACGTCGGCGACGGCCTCGTCTCGGGCGTCGCGCTCGGCGCCGCCCTGTCGATCTTCGGGCTGGCCGGGCTCGTGACCACCCAGGCCGGTCTCGACACGGTCTGGACCTATGTGGTCGCCGTGCTCGTGGCGGCGGCCGTGCTCGTGCTCGTGCAGCTCTTCGTCCGCCGGGTCACCCGGCGCGAGAGCGGCGGCCACTGGTCGCCCGTCGGCTTCACCGGCACCACGACCGAGGCGACCACGCCGAGCGGCGGCGAGGTCCGCCTCGACGACGTCCGCGAGCTCGAGCGGCGCCTCGCCTACAGCGACGCCCCGATCGCCCGGGGGGTCCGCGTCCGGGTCGTGGCCGAGACCGGGCCCCGCGTGCAGGTCGAGCCCGTCGAACCGGCGGGCCCGGTCGCCCCGTAGGCCCGTCGTCCCGTAGCCCTCGCCGCGCCGCAGCCGCCGGCCCACCTCGCCGCACCGGCGCACCCCGACAAGCACCGTTCCCGCCCAGCACCGCTCCAGCCCTGCACCACCCCGCCCCTTGGAAGGAAGCCCTGTGGACTTCATCACCGGAAACACCAGCGTCGTCGCGGTCGTCGTCGCCGTCGTCATCGTGCTCGCCCTGCTGTCGTTCGTCGCCAGCCGCGTGCGCCGCGTCCCGCCGAACGAGGCGCTGATCGTCGTCGGCCGCGGGGCCGAGCGCTCCGAGGGCGGCGGCATCTCGAGCCCGCAGAAGGTGATCATCGGCGGGCGCACGTTCGTCTGGCCGATCTTCCAGGAGGGCTTCACGCTCTCGCTCGAGCAGTACCAGACCCCGGTCGAGGTGCAGGCGATCGACGCCAACTACATCCGCACCGCCGTCAAGGCCACCGTCAACTTCAAGGTGACCGGCACCGAGGACGGCGTCCGCCGGGCGGCCCAGCGCTACCTGCTGCAGCAGCAGCAGCTGCCCGTGATCGTCCAGCAGTCGCTCGAGGGCTCGATCCGCGGGCTCATCGGCGGCCAGCCGGTCGACGACCTCGTCAAGAACTTCTCGCGCCTCGCCGCGGACGCCGTGAACGAGACGAAGGGCGAGCTCGCCGAGCTCGGCCTGCAGATCGAGACCATGAACATCCGCGAGATCGAGACGCCCGGCAGCACGTACCTCGCCGACCGCGGACGCGCGGAGGCGGCGGTCGCCAAGCAGAACGCCGACGTGGCCGAGGCGGAGGCGGAGCGCATCGCGGCCCTGGCCCGCATCGGCAACACGCAGCAGACGGCCGAGCGCCAGCTGCAGCTCGACGTGCGCCAGGCGCAGATCAAGGCCGAGACCGACCGGGCCAACGCCGAGGCGTCGGCCGCGGGCGAGCTGGCACGCGCCACGCAGGACAAGCTCGTCGCCGAGCAGGAGAGCATCGCCGTCGCCGAGCAGGCGAAGGTCAACCAGGAGCGCCTCAACATCGACGTGCGCCAGCCGGCCGAGGCCGCCGCCTACGCCTCGGTGCAGAACGCCGAGGCCGAGCGCGACGCGGCCAACGCCGCCGTCGAGGCCGAGGCCTTCCGCCGCACCCAGCTGGCCGACGCCGCCCGTGCGGCCGCCGAGAACGAGGCCGCCGCCGTCGAGGCCGCCGGTCGCGCCGAGGCTGCCGCGATCAGGGCGAAGGGCCTCGCCGAGGCCGAGGCCGTCGACGCGCTGGCCGAGGCCCAGGGCAAGTTCGGCCAGGCGGCGCTCGCGTCGCAGGTCATCTCGCGCCTGCCCGAGATCGCCCGCGAGATGGCCGCCCCGATGGGCAACATCGACGCCCTCACGGTCGTCTCGACCGACGGCGCGAACCAGCTCACGAAGTCGGTCGCGAGCAACATGACCCAGCTGCAGGACGTCGTGAAGGCGACCACCGGGCTCGACCTCGTCGGCGCCCTGGGCGGGTTCCTGGGCGCCCAGTCCGGCGCGTCCGCCGCCGCGTCCCCGCGCACGACGACGCCGCCGGTCGACCAGCCGTAGGGCGCCGAGGCCGCGTAGCGTGACGGCATGCGTGCCGTCGTCGTCGAGAAGGGTCGGCCTGCTGCCCTGCAGCAGGTCGACCGGGCCTTCCTCGGGCAGGGAGACGTCGTCGTCGACGTCGCCTGGTCGAGCCTGAACTACAAGGACGGCATGGCCCTCTCGGGCGATCCCGGCATCGTGCGGACGAGTCCCCTCGTGCCCGGCATCGACCTCGTGGGCACCGTCGCCGAGTCGTCCTCCCCCGACTGGTCGCCGGGCGACCAGGTGCTGCTCAACGGCGCCGGCATCGGCGAGGGCCGCCACGGCGGCTACGCCGAGCAGGCCGTCGTCGACGGAGCGTCGCTCGTCGCCGTGCCGGAGGGGATCTCGCCCCGGCAGGCCGCCGCCGTCGGCACGGCCGGGTTCACCGCGATGCTCAGCGTCCTGCGTCTCGAGCGCGATGTGCGACCGGCCGACGGCGACGTCGTCGTGACCGGCGCCGCCGGCGGCGTCGGGTCGGTGGCGATCGCGTTGCTGAGCGGTCTCGGGTACTCGGTCACCGCCTCCTCGGGACGGGCCGACGAGCAGCGCGACTACCTGACGCGCCTCGGCGCCTCGAACGTGATCGACCGCGGCGAGCTCGACCAGCCCGGCCGCCCGGTGCAGTCGGCCCGCTGGGCCGGCGGGGTCGACTCCGTCGGCAGCCACACCCTCGCGACCGTGCTCGCGCAGACGGCCTGGGGCGGCACGGTCACCGCCTGCGGGCTCGCCCAGGGCAGCGACCTGCCCACGACGGTGCTGCCGTTCATCCTGCGCGGGGTCTCGCTGGTGGGCGTCAACTCCGTCGACGCCCCCGTCGAGCTCCGCCGCGAGGCCTGGCGGCGCCTCGCCGCCGACCTCGACCTGGGGCTGCTCGACGAGCTCACGACCGAGATCGCGCTGGCCGACGTGGTCCACCACGGTCCGCAGATCGTCGCGGGGTCCGTGCGCGGCAGGATCGTCGTCGACGTCCGCCGCTGACCTGCCGGGGGCCGCGTCGCTGTGGTCCCCGTCCAGGCACCGCCGCTAGGCTCGCATGATGTATCGGAATGTCCGATGCGTCCCCGCAGCACCCCCAGCACTCTGCAGCACCCCGCCCACCACGGCGGCACAGCGCCAGGCACAGGGAGCCACGCCGTCCGCCCCTTCTCTCGACATGGAGCAACCCGGATGCCGATCCCGAAGACGACCGACCAGCCGCAAGCACCCCGTCGCCTCCTGCGCGACGTCGTCTACGACAAGATGTTCGCGGCGATCATCGACGGCACCCTCGAGTTCGGGGAGCGCCTCAACGACGACCAGCTCGTCGCCTGGCTCGGCGTCTCCCGCACCCCCGTCCGCGAGGCGATCGCGAAGCTGGCCGAGCAGGCGCTCGTCGACATCGAGGCGAACCGGTACACCCGCATCGTCGACCCCACCTTCGACGAGTTCGTCGACACGATGGACGTCGGCTACGCCGTCTGGTCGCTGCTGCTCGAACGTGCCGTGCCGAAGCTCAGCAGCGCCCAGCGCGACGAGATCGTCCGCCTCCTCGACGCCCGTGCGGACGCCTTCGCCGCCGAGCAGGACGAGGACGTCGCGGGCATCGTCCGGATGAACGCGATCCTCCTCGAGGCGGCGGCGAGCTCGTCGCTCGTCCGCCTCTGGGCCAGCGGCGGGCCCCGCCTCCTGCTGCTCTCGCGCCGCCCGGTCGCGAACGCGGTCTTCGACCACGCGCAGGCCCGCGCCTTCACGGTCGAGCTGCGCGACGCGGTGCGCGACGGCGACGCGGACGCGGCGGCCGCGGCCGTCCGCCTCCAGCCGTCCCGCCTGCAGGGCTGGTTCGACGCCGTCCGCGAGGCGGGCGTCTACCGGGCATGACGTCGAGCGCGTCGAGCGCGTCACGCTCCGTGCTCGACGCGCGCGCCGTGCTCGACGTGCGTTCCGTGCGGGTCGTGCGCCAGGGGCGCGACCTGCTCCACGACGTCTCGCTCCGGGTGCGTGCCGGCGAGCACTGGGCCCTCCTCGGTCCGAACGGCGCCGGCAAGACGACCTTGCTGGCGCTCTGCGGCGCGCAGGGCCATCCGACCTCCGGCACCGTCGACGTGCTCGGCCGGCGCCTCGGCCGGGTCGACCTCCGTGAGCTGCGCCAGCACGTCGGCCACGTCGACCCCCGTCACCGCATGCTCGGGGACAACACCGTCCGCGAGGTCGTCCTCACCGGAGCGACGGGCAGCAGCGACCCCGCGATGCGGTGGTCGCCGACCGCCGTCCAGGAGGCGCGTGCCGACCTGCTGACCGCCTCCGTCGGCCTCGGGGCGCGCCGCGACAGCCGCTGGAGCGTCCTCTCCCAGGGCGAGCGCGGCCGGGCGCTCATCGCCCGAGCGCTGCTGGTCGAGCCGGCTCTGCTGCTGCTGGACGAGCCGGCCACCGGCCTCGACGTCGCCGCCCGCGAGCACCTGCTCGACACCGTCGACGCGCTCCGCCGAGAGCGCCCCGAGAGCGCGTCGGTCACGGTCACGCACCACCTCGAGGACCTGCCGGCGAGCACCACCCACGCGCTCCTCCTGCGCGACGGGCGCGTCACGGCGTCGGGCACGGCCGAGTCCGTGCTCACGTCGGAGCTCGTCTCAGCGGCCTTCGACCACCCGCTGACGATCGATCGCGTCGACGGGCGCTGGCTGGCTCGGGCGCGCCGCCGCTGACCGGCTCGCGGCCCGCGCCGCTCGGCCCCGCGCCGCTCGGCCCCGCGCCGCTCGGCCCGCCCCGCGGCTACGCGCCGGGGGCCGTGGCCGCCGCGGCCGCCCGCGCCGCAGCCGGCACGGCGTCGAGGATCCGCGACACCGTCGCGTCGTCGTGCGCGGCGGTGACGAACCACGCCTCGTACACCGAGGGAGGCAGTGCCACCCCGGAGTCGAGCATCGAGTGGAAGAACGCCGGGTACCGCCAGGTCTCCTGTGCCCGCACGTCGTCGTAGTTCCGCGGCGGGGTCGCCGTGAAGGCGAACGAGAACAACGAGCCCGCGTGCTGGACGCTGTGCTCGACGCCCTCGGCCGACAGGGCCGCGGAGACCTCGCGCGACAGCGTGTCGGCGACGGCGTCGAGCCGGGCGTAGATCTCCGGGGTCGCCAGGCGCAGGGTCGCGATGCCCGCCGCGACGGCGACGGGGTTCCCGCTGAGCGTGCCGGCCTGGTACACGGGGCCGGTCGGGGCCAGGTAGTCCATCACGTCGGCGCGGCCGCCGAGCGCGGCGAGGGGCATGCCGCCGCCGATCACCTTGCCGAAGGTGACGAGGTCGGGCTGCCAGCCGGCGCCGTCGGGCACGACCTTCGACGCCTCGAGGCCCCACCAGCCGGCCGGGCCGACGCGGAAGCCCGTGAGCACCTCGTCGACGATCAGCAGCGCGCCGTGGCGGCTCGTGATCTCGGACAGGCTGCGGTTGAAGCCACGGTCGGGCGCGACCACACCCATGTTGGCGGCCGCCGCCTCCACGATGACCGCCGCGATGCGCGGGCCGTGCTCGTCGAACACGGCGCGGACGGCGTCGAGGTCGTTGTAGGGCAGCACCAAGGTCTGGGCCGCCGTCTCGGCGGTGATGCCGGCCGAGCCGGGCATCGAGAGCGTGGCGACGCCGGACCCGGCCTCGGCCAGGAGGGAGTCGGAGTGGCCGTGGTAGTGGCCGGCGAACTTCACGAGCAGGTCGCGACCGGTGTAGCCGCGGGCCAGGCGGATGGCCGTCATCGTGGCCTCGGTGCCGGTCGACACCATGCGGATCTTGCCGATCGGGCGGGCGTCGCCGACGGCCACGCGCTCGCGCACCAGCTCGGCGAGCTCGGTCTCGGCGGGCGTCGACGCGCCGAACGACAGGCCGCGGGCCGCCGCCTCCTGCACCGCGCGCACCACCTCGGGGTGGGCGTGCCCCAGGATCGCGGGGCCCCACGAGGCCACCAGGTCGACGTACTCGCGGCCCTCGGCGTCGGTCACGTGCGGGCCCTTGGCCCCCACGAGGAACCGGGGCGTGCCCCCGACGCTGCCGTAGGCGCGCACCGGGGAGTTCACGCCGCCCGGGATCGACTGCTTCGCGCGGGTGAAGAAGTGCTCGTTGGCGTGGTCGCCCATCAGATGTCTCCCTTGCGCAGGCGGGTGGCCAGCTCGGTGGCCCAGTAGGTGAGGATCGCGTCGGCACCGGCGCGCTTGATCGACAGCACGCTCTCGTACGACGCGGCGTCGAGGTCGATCCAGCCGTTCGCGGCGGCGGCGTGCATCATCGAGTACTCGCCGCTGATCTGGTACGCCCAGACGGGCACCGGGCTCATCGCCGCGGTCTCGGCCAGCACGTCGAGGTAGCTCATCGCCGGCTTGACCATGACGATGTCCGCGCCCTCGGCGATGTCGAGCTCGACCTCGCGGATGCCCTCGCGACCGTTGGCCGCGTCCTGCTGGTAGGTGCGCCGGTCGCCGACGAGCGTCGACTGCACCGCCTCGCGGAAGGGGCCGTAGAAGGCCGAGGCGTACTTGGCCGCGTAGGCGAGCAAGGCCGTGCCGCCGAAGCCGGCGTCGTCGAGGGCCTCGCGGGCCGAGCCGATCTGGCCGTCCATCATGCCGCTCATGCCGATCAGCTGCGAGCCGGCCTCGGCCTGCACCACGGCCATCTCGTCGTAGCGGACGAGGGTCGCGTCGTTGTCGACCGAGCCGTCGGCGGCGAGCACGCCGCAGTGGCCGTGGTCGGTGAACTCGTCGAGGCAGAGGTCGGTCTGCACGACGAGGGCGCCCTGCGCCGCGTCGACCGCCACGCGCGTGCCGACGTTGAGGATCCCCTCGGGGTCGGTGGCGCCCGACCCGACCGCGTCCTTCTCGAGCGGCACGCCGAACAGCATGACGCCTCCCACCCCGGCCGCGGCCGCCTCCTCGACGGCACGCGGCAGGCTCGAGAGGCTGTGGTGCACGACGCCCGGCATCGAGCTGATGGCGACGGGCTCGTCGATGCCCTCGCGCACGAACATCGGCAGCACGAGGTCGGCCGGGTGCAGGCGCGTCTCGGCGGTCAGGCGGCGGAGGGCAGGAGTGGCGCGCAGCCGGCGGGGCCGCACGCGGGGGAACTGGGACATGGTCCTTCTCGGGTCGTCGATGGTCGTCGATGTCGGGACCCCGGCACGGTCGAGCCGAGGAGGCGCGGTGCGGGCACCGCGGGAGGGTCGCGTCAGCGACCCCCTCCGTACGCGTCGTCGAGGTCGGCCGTGCCGCCCGCGACGGCGTTCTCGACCACCGCCTCCACCAGGGCCGCGGCGGAGCGCGTCTCGGCGATGAGGTGGACGGGCAGCCCGGCCGCACGGGCGTCGAACGCCGTGCGCGGGCCGATGCAGGCGACGACCGTGTTCTCAGGCAGGGGCGCCAGCTGGGCGGCGATCTGCCGTGCGACGCTGCCCGACGTGACGAGCAGCACGCTGATGTCGCCGGAGGCGACGTCGCGCACCACGTCGTCGGTGACGGGCACGCCGACGGTGCGGTACGCCGAGACGAACTCGGCGTCGAAGCCCCGGGCGGACAGGCCGGCGACCAGGGTCGGCTCGGCGATGTCGGACTGGGGCACGAGCACGCGCCCGGCGACGAGCTCCGACGGCCACTCCTTGACGAGGCCGCGGGCGGAGTTGTCGCCCTCGGGGACGAAGTCGACGTGGTAGCCGGCGAGCGTCAGGGCTGCGGCGGTCGTCTCTCCGACGGCCGCGATGCGCGTCGCGGGGATGGGCCGGATCCCGTTGCCGACGAGCACGTCGACGGTCGTGGCGCTGGTGACGACGAGCCACTCGTAGACGCCCGCCTGCAGTCGCGCCAAGGCGGCGGCGAGCAGCTCGGGCGTCTCGGCGGGCGCGAAGTTGATGAGCGGCGCGATGACGGGCGCCGCGCCGTACGAGCGGAGGGACGCCGAGACGCCGTCGCCCCACTTGCCACCGCGCGGCACGAGGACGCGCACGCCCTTGAGCGGCTTGGCGGCGGTCACGACGCGCTCCCCAGGGGGTCCCCGCCCGAGGGCCCGCCGCCGATGGGCGCGAGCTCGGCCGCGCCGAGCTCGAGCAGCTCGTCCACGACGCGGCCGGCCACCTCGTGGACGTCGGCGAGCTGGGCCGTGACGGGCCCCTCCTCGAGCGACACCGCGTGCGACGAGCTGATGCGGCGCGAGCCGTCGGGGCTGTAGACCGTGGCGCTGAGCAGCAGCAGGCCGGCGTCGACGACGGCGGTCGCGCCGATGGGCGCCGAGCAGCCGGCCTCGAGCCCGGCGAGCACCTCGCGCTCGGCGGTGACGACGAGACGGGTCTCGACGTGCTCGATGGCTCGGAGCCCACGGGCCAGGTCGTCGCTGGGGTCGCCCTCGCGCACCTCGACCGCGAGCGCTCCCTGGCCGGGGGCGCTGGGCCACGGGCCGAGGCCGAGCAGGTCGGTCACCGAGGTCGAGCGGCCGAGACGGCCGAGGCCGGCGGCGGCGAGCACGACGGCGTCCAGGTCGTCCTCGAGGCGACGGAGGCGGGTGTCGACGTTGCCGCGGATCGGCACGACCTCGAGGTCGGGACGCCGGGCGAGCAGCTGGGCCACGCGACGCGGCGAGCCGGTGCCGACCTTCGCGCCCTGCGGCAGCGTCTCGAGGGTGAGGCCGTCACGGGCGCAGAGCGCGTCGCGGGCGTCGGCCCGGCCCGGGATCGCCCCGATGTGCAGACCCGGGTGGGAGGCGGTCGGCAGGTCCTTGAGGGAGTGCACCAGCACGTCGCACTCGTCGGCGAGCAGCGCCTCGCGCAGCGCGCTCGCGAACACGCCCGTGCCGCCGAGCGAGAGCGACTCGCCCGTCGCCTGGGTGCGGTCGCCCTCGGTGTGCACGCGGACGAGCTCGACGTCGTGGCCGGTCGCGGCCGCGAGGCGCTCGGCGACCGTGGTGGACTGCGCGACGGCCAGCGCGCTGGCCCGGGTGCCTACTCGGAGTGTCGCCACGCTCCTACGGCACCAATCCCGAGACGGCGGGCTTGAACCCGAGGCGCACGTTCTCGCAGCAGCCCGGGCGGCACACGTCGTACCAGGGCCCGATGTCGGTGAGGTGCGGACGGTCGTCGACGGGCGTGCCCTCGACGCGCTCGAGGACGAGGTCGACGAGGCCGGTCACGTAGTTCGGGTCGATGCCGGGGGTGGGGGTGCGCGTGGCCCAGAAGCCGTTCTTCTCGCTGGTCTCGAGCGCCTCCTCGTCGAGGTCCCACATGACCTCCATGTGGTCGCTCACGAAGCCGAGCGGCACGATGACGACGGCACGCGTCGGGCCGCCGGCGAGGTCGTCGATGGCGTCGTTGATGTCGGGCTCGAGCCACGGCATCGAGGGCGGGCCGCTGCGCGACTGGTAGACGAGCTGCCACGGCACGGTGGTGCCGCCGCCGGCGGGCAGGTCGAGCCCGAGACCGGCCTCGGCCGCGGCCATGACGACCTCGGCGACGGCCTTGTGCTGGGCCGCGTACGCGCCCTCGTCGTCGAAGCCGCGCGCCTCGGGACCGCTGCGGGCGGCGTCGGTCGACGGGATCGAGTGCGTCGCGAAGAGCACCTGCACCTCGGTCGCGAGGTCGAGGTCGGCGTTCTCAGCGCGGGCCTTCTCGAGGCCCTCGCGCACGCCGTCGATGAACGGCTGGACGAAGCCGGGGTGGTCGAAGAACTGACGCACCTTGTCGATCATGATCTTGCCCTCGAGCCCGGTGGCCTCGAGCGCCATCGCGAAGTCCTCGCGGTACTGGCGGCACGAGCTGTAGGACGAGTAGGCGCTGGTCGCGACCGCGATGAGCTTGGTGAAGCCGCGCTCGTCAGCCTCGCGCACGGCGTCGGCCATGTACGGGTCCCAGTTGCGGTTGCCCCAGATCACGGGCAGGTCGATGCCGCGCCGCGACAGCTCGCCCTCGAGGGCGGCCTTGAGCTCGCGGTTGTGCTCGTTGATGGGGCTGACGCCGCCGAAGTGGCGGTAGTGCGTCGCGACCTCCTCCAGGCGCTCCTCGGGGATGCCGCGGCCGCGCGTGACGTTGCGGAGGAACGGGATGACGTCGTCCTGGCCCTCGGGCCCGCCGAAGCCGGCGAGGAGGATCGCGTCGTAGTCGGTGGGCACGCTGACGTGCTCGGGCCCCTGCGCTGCGGCGGGGGTGGCAGCCCGGACGAGCTGGCCGTTGGTGATGCCGGTGGTGTCGGTCACGACAGGACCTCGATGATCTCGGTGGTGGTGATGCGACGGCCCGTGTAGAACGGGATCTCCTCGCGGACGTGTCGGCGGGCCTCGGTGTAGCGGAGGTCGCGCATGAGGTCGACGAGCTGCACGAGCTCGGGAGCCTCGAGGGCCAGGATCCACTCGTAGTCGCCGAGGGAGAAGCTGGCCACCGTGTTGGTGAGCACGGCGCGGTGCTCGGAGCCCTGCTTGCCGTGGTCGGCGAGCATCTGACGGCGCTCGGCCTCGGGCAGCAGGTACCACTCGTAGCTGCGGACGAAGGGGTAGACCGTGAGCCACGCCTCCGGTTCTTTGCCGCGCATGAACGCGGGGCTGTGGCTCCGCGAGAACTCGGCGTCGCGGTGCATGCCCATCGCGTTCCAGGTCGGCAGCAGGCCGCCGAGGACGTCGGTGCGCAGGAGGCGGCGGTACGCCGACTGGATCGCCTCGGGGACCTCGCCGTGCAGCCAGATCATGACGTCGGCGTCGGCCCGGAGGGCGCTGACGTCGTAGAAGCCGCGGACGACCACGCCCTCGGAGGCGAGGGCCTCGACGAGCTCGTCGAGCTGCGCGACGTCCTCGTGCTCGGGGGCGTACGGGTTCTGGGGGTCGCGTCGGAGGACTGCCCAGAGGGTGTACCCGAGGCGCTCGGCGCCGGGGCGCTCGGCAGGAGGGGAATCGGACGTCGGCAGCTCGGGGACTGGCGAGTCGGCGCTGTGACTCATGGAGCCATTCTCCACCTGTGCGGGCTGGGAGCCCAACCAGGTTGCGACGTCGTCGAGCGATCTCCGGCCGGTCGCCCGGGGGCCGTCCGGCGGGGGCCGTCGGACGGGCTCGCGGCCGGGCTGTCGGTCAGGGCGACCGGACGGCCGCCGGTCAGCGCGACCGGACGGCCGCGACGACGACGCCCGCGAGCGCCAGCGCGGCGACGCCGGCACCCGCGACCCAGGGCAGCGGGTCGCGCGAGAACGACGACTTCGCGCGGTGGCCCGCGATCCCGAGCTGCTTGGGGACGTTGAGCTTGTCCTCGAGCTCGTTGAGCGTGGCGGCCAGCTCGGCACGGGTGCGGTCGATGTGGGCCTGGATGTCGCTGCCGTCGGCCTTGTCGGCCTTGTCGCTGCTGTCGTTCTTGGCGGTGCTGTCGCTCACGGGGTCTCCGATCGGTGCGGGCGGGGAGGAGGGGTCGAGCGGGGCTCGCAGGGAGTCGCGGAGGCGGCGGCTCAGAACTCGGTGACGTCGTGCCCCGGGATGGTCCCGACGCCCTTGACGGCCTTGAGGTCGCGCTTGAGGCTCGCGATCGTCTTCTCCGGCACGGCCGGGAGGCCCTTCTTGATGCTCCTGTAGCCGAGGAACGCCAGCAGGGCGGCGACGACGAGGAGCACGAAGGCCACGATCAGCGCCGACAGCCAGCCGGGCAGCCAGATCGCGATCAACAGGACGATGCCCGTGAGCAGCACCCCGAGCATGGCGAAGACGAAGACCAGCGCGCCGACGAGGAACCCCGCGCCGATGCCGAAGGCCTTGAGCGTGCCGATGATCTCGTACTTGAGCAGGGCGAGCTCGCCCTTGACGAGGTCGGTGACCAGGCTCGGGACGTCCTGGACCAGGGCGAAGAACGAGCGCGACTTCGAGCCGCGTCGGACCTTGTCGCTCCGGGTGGAGTCGGTCACTTCTTCTTCTTCCCGCCTCCGACGGCCTTGACGGCCACCGTCTTCACGCCGTTGACGACCGCGTCGACCGCGTCGGCGGCCTTGGCGCCCGCGAAGTCCTCGGCCTTGACGACCTGCCGCTGCACGGCGCGGCTGTTCCACAGCTTCGACGAGTTCGCGGCGATCTGCTCGTAGCGCTCGTGGCCGGCGCGAGCGCCCAGCACGAATCCGACGGCTGCTCCGGCGACGAAGATCAATTTGCCTCGCATGTCGCTCCATTCATGTGTGGGGGCGCACGGACCGGTGCCCGATGCGCTGTCCCAATGTAGCCCGGTGCCGCCCGCCGCCGCCCGGACGCGCCCGTGCTCGGCCGCCGCGCCGCTCGAGTTGCCCCGAACGGTCGCCCAGGGCCCTCGCACCCGACCGTTCGGGGCAAGTCGACCACGAGCGAGCGCGAGTGGTCAGCGGGCGACGAGCTCGGCGGCGACGCGACGCGCGTGGGCGATCACGGCGGCGAGCCCCCGACCGGCCACGGCGCCGCCGACGCGGACGACGCCGTCGGGCAGGGACGAGGAGGCGCCCGCCGCCTCCTGCGGGAGGGGCGCGGACCACTCGACGCGCGCCGCGTCCTCGACCGTGGCGGGGTCGAGCGACAGCCCGAGCAGCACCGACGCGTCGGCGAGCGCCGTGGAGCGCAGGTCGTCGTCGCTCGTGGCCGCCGTGACGACCGGGGAGTCGTAGCTGAGCCGGAGGACGTGCCGACCGTCGGCCCGCTCCGCGAGCCACGGCCACTTCGCCGTCGCGTGGGTGAGCGCCTTGGCGCGCACGCCGTCGGCGCCGGGCGCGACGAGCACCCCGGTGCCGCGGGGCGCCGCGTCGAGGCGGTCGTCGCGCAGCACGAGCGTGGCCAACGTGATGAGTCCTGCAGCGTGGGCGGGTCGTCCGCCGAGCACGCGTCCTGCGCCGTCGCCGACCGCGAGCACGACGACGTCGGCCTCGAGGCGCTCGGGTGTCGCCCCGTGCTCGTCGTGCGCGACGTCGTCGCTGCCGGTCAGCGTCACCGAGCGGGCGTCGAGCACGGCGACGTGGGCGCCGAGCCGCACCTCGACGCCGAGGCGGTCGAGCTCGGCGACCAGCGCCTCCGCCAGGCTGGCCATGCCGCCGCGCAGCCCGGCGACCGCGGACCCCGCCGGCACGAGCGCGCGCACGCTGAGGACGGCCGCGGCCAGCGAGCCCTCCCGCCGCAGCGCCGCCCGGAGGCCGGGGGCGACCCGGTCGACGGAGAGCAGGTCGGGGTGCACGGAGTGGACCCCGCCGATGATCGGGGTGACGAGCCGGTCGAGCACGGCGTCGCCCATCCGGACGCGGACGAGGCCGCCGACCGAGGTCTCGTCGGCGCCGACGTCGCCCGCCGCCGCGTCGAGCCGCGCCGCCTCGGCCGTGCCCGCCGCGCCGACGACCGCGACGACGTCGTCGGCCGTCAGGTCGCCGGGGATGCCGAGCAGGCCCGTGCGGGGCAGGGGGAAGGCCTGTCCGGCGCCGTGCTGCACCCAGGCCCCGCGCGGGTCGGGCAGCACGACGTCGCCGCCGAGCCCGAGCGCGTCGAGGTACGCCTGCACCGTGCCGCCGCGCGTCGCGAAGCTCTCGGCGCCGGCGTCGAGGGGCAGGCCGCCGACGACGTGGCGGCCGACCTCGCCGCCGAGCCGGTCCGAGGCCTCGACGAGCGTGACGGCGACGCCGGCCGCCGCGAGGTCGCGCGCGACGACGAGGCCGGCGACGCCGCCGCCCACCACGAGCGCACGCTGCGTGGCCGCCCCGGAGGAGCGGGTCGCCTCGGTCACGGTCGCGCGCCTCCTACAGGGTGTGGGCCAGCGCGACGATGCGGGTCAGCACGTCGGGGTCGGTGTCGGGTCCGACGCCGTGGCCGAGGTTGAGGACGTGCGCAGGTGCGGCACGGCCACGGCGGACGACCTCGCGGACGTGCGCCTCGAGCACCGGCCACGGCGCCTGCAGCATCGCGGGGTCGATGTTGCCCTGGACGGGCACGTCGCCGCCGAGTCGCCGCGAGGCCTCGTCGAGCGGGATGCGCCAGTCGACCCCGACGGCGTCGACCCCGACGCCGTGCATGGCGCTCAGCACCTCGCCGCTGCCGACGCCGAAGTGGATGGTCGGGACGTCGAGGTCGGCGACGTGCGACAGCGCGCGGGCCGAGAACGGCGCCACGTGCTGCTCGTAGTCGGACAGCGACAGGCTGCCGACCCACGAGTCGAAGAGCTGGGCGGCGCTGGCCCCGGCGAGCACCTGGGCTCGGAGGAACGCCCCGGTCACGTCGGCGGCCCAGCCGAGCAGGGCCTGCCAGGTCTCGGGGTCGCTGTGCATGAGGGCGCGGGCGCGGATGTGGTCCTTCGACGGGCCGCCCTCGACGAGGTAGGCCGCCAGCGTGAAGGGGGCGCCGGCGAAACCGATCAGGGGGGTGTTGCCCAGCTCGGCCACGGTGCGGGCGACGCCCTCGGCGATCGGGGCCAGCGCCTCCTGCTCGAGGGGACGCAGCGCGGCGACGTCGTCGGGCGTGCGGATCGGCTGGTCGAGCACGGGACCGCGCCCGGCGACGATGTCGACGCCGACCCCCGCGAGCTTGATCGGCACGACGATGTCGCTGAAGAAGATGCCGGCGTCGACGCCGTGCCGACGGACGGGCTGCAGGGTGATCTCGCTCGAGAGCGCCGGGTCTAGGCAGGCGTCGAGCATCGCCGTGCCGACGCGCAGCGCGCGGTACTCGGGCAGCGAGCGGCCGGCCTGGCGCATGAACCAGACGGGCAGCACCTCGGGCCGGTCGCCGCGCAGGGCACGGACGAGGGACGAGGAGGCGGTGCGGCCGGAGAGGAGCGGGTGCGTGTCGGGCAGGGTCACGTGCCCCAGTGTCCCACCCGCCCGCTGGGCGGCGCCGGGATCGAGGTGACGCGGCCGAGGGGTGCGCGTCGGACGCACTCCCTCGGAGCGTCACCTCGATGTCAGCTCGAGGTCAGACCGAGGTCAGACCGCGACGACCATCTTGCCGACGTTCTCGCCGCGCATCAGGCCGGTGAACGCGTCGAAGGCCGAGTGGATGCCCTCGACGACGGTCTCGTCGTGCACGACCTCGCCGGCCGCGAGCCACGGGCCCATCTCGGCCTGGAACGCCGGAGCGACGTGGCGGTAGTTCCCGAGCGTGAAGCCCTTGAGCATCAGGCCGCGGGTCACGATGTTCGTGGTGCCGGTGATGCCGACGGGCGCGCCGGTCGCGTTGTAGCCGGCGATCGAGCCGCAGAGCGCTGCCCGGCCGCCGTCCTTGAAGCTGGCCAGCGCGGCCGACAGGTGGTCGCCTCCGACGTTGTCGAAGTAGAGGTCGATGCCGTCGGGCGCGGCCTCGGCCAGCAGCTCGGCGACGTCGCCGTCCTTGTAGTTGAACGCGGCGTCGAAGCCGTACTTCGAGGTGAGCAGCGCGACCTTCTCGGCGCTGCCGGCACTGCCGACCACGCGGGAGGCGCCCTTGAGACGGGCGATCTGGCCGACCATCGTGCCGACCGCGCCCGCGGCGCCCGAGACGAAGACGACGTCGCCCTCGCGGATGCCCGCGATCTCGGTCAGCCCGACGTAGGCCGTGAGGCCGGTGAGGCCGAGCACGCCGAGGTAGGCGGAGAGCTCGACGCCGGGCGCCGGCTCGACGGCCCGGAACGACGAGGAGGCGCCCTGCGCGACGTCGCGCCAACCCAGGTCGTGCTGCACCACGGTGCCGACGGGCAGGTCGTCGGAGGCGGACTCGACGACCCGGCCGATCGCGCCGCCGGTCATCGTCTCGCCGAGGGCGAAGGGCGGCACGTACGACTTCACGTCGTTCATCCGGCCGCGCATGTACGGGTCGACCGAGAGGAACTCGTTGGCCACGCGCACCTCGCCCGCCGCGAGCGCGGGCAGCTCGACCTCGACCTCGCGGACGTCGTCGGTGGTCGGCTCGCCGTGCGGGCGGGCGACGAGCTGCCACTGCGTGCTGGTGGCGGCGCTGCCGGCGTCGGTGGTGCGGGTGGTGCCTTCGGTCATGGTGGTGCTCCTCTGGTCGTGCGGGGCCCCGGTGATGCGAGGCCGTCTGCCAGGCTGACAGGCGCCTCCTGAACGCGCGCTGCAGAATGTGCAGCCTGTGCACGGATCGCCTGTGCACAGCCTCGACATCGAGGCAACCCCCGGGTTCGACCGGCGCATGAGAGTTATCATCGACGGGTGCTCATCTGCCTCACGGCGTCCCACCGGAACGCCAGCTTCGACCTCCTCGAGAAGTTGAGCATCGGCGCACCCTCCGCGGCGAGCACGCTGGTCGACGCGAACGACTTCGTGGGCGGGGCAGTCGTGCTCGCGACCTGCAACCGGTTCGAGGCCTACGTCGACGTGGAAGAGCCGCTGACGGCCGCCGCCTCCGTCGCGGTCGAGGCCACCATCAGCACCATGAGCGAGGCCAGCGGCATCGAGGCCGACGAGATGCGCGACAACGTCCGCGTCATCACCGGCGACGAGGTCGTCGAGCACTTGTTCGCCGTGAGCTCGGGCCTCGAGTCGGTCGTCATCGGCGAGGACGAGATCTCGGGCCAGGTCCGCCGGGCCCTCGAGGCCGCCCGCATGCGCGGCACGACGTCGCGTGACCTCGAGCGGCTGTTCCAGAAGGCGTCCCAGACCTCGCGCGGGGTCAAGAACCGCACCAACGTCGGCGGAGCCGGGCGCTCGCTCGTCCGCCTCGCCCTCGAGCTCGCCTCGTCGCGGGTGACCGACTGGTCGCAGGCGCGCGTGCTCATCGTCGGCACCGGCCAGTACGCCGCCACCACCGTGGCCGCGCTGCGCGACCGGGGCGCGGCCGAGCTCGCCGTGTTCTCGGCGTCGGGCCGCGCCTCCTGGTTCGGGCTCAAGCACGACCTGCGCCCCTTCGACGACCTGGCCGAGGCCATCTCGTGGAGCGACGTGCTCATCACCTGCACCTCGACCACCGAGCCCGTCGTCGTGCCCGAGGTCGTCGACGCCTCGCGCCGCCTCGTCATCGACCTCGGCCTGCCCCGCAACGTCGACCCCCTCGTCGCCCGCGTGCCCGGGGTCGAGCTTCTCGACCTCGAGACCATCAGCCTGCACGCCCCGATGGCCGAGCTGACCGCCGCCGACGACGCCCGCGCACTCGTCTCGAGCGCCGCCGCCGAGTTCCACGCCGTCGCGGCCGAGCAGTCGCTCACCCCGGCCGTCGTCGCGCTGCGCCGCCACGTCTTCTACCTGCTCGACGCCGAGATCGAGCGCGCCCGGTCGCGCGGCGACTCGTCCGAGCGCACGGAGTCGGCGCTGCGCCACCTGGCCGGCGTGCTGCTGCACACCCCGTCGGTCCGGGCCCGCGAGCTCGCCCGCGAGGGACGCGGCGAGGAGTTCCGCGACGGCCTCGAGTCGCTGTTCGGCCTGACGGACACCCGGGCCGCCGCCGTCGAGCCAGCCGTGCTGCGCCCTGCCGACGACGAGCGGCTGCGCCACCGCGACGTCGGCTGAGCCTCCCCTCGCACCTCCGCTCTGCCCTGCTCTTCCTACGCGTAGTCTGCGCGTGATCCGGTGGTGAGGGCCTCGAGACAGCAGCAAGTCGGGGTGCGCCAGCGCAGAACACTCGCGTCTTGAGGGGCGTGTCGCGAGCACGGCTCCGTGATGCCCGAGGATGGGGGGATGGACCCGATCGTCGTCAGTGCCCTCGTGCTGGTGCGCGACCGGCGCCTCCTCATGGTCATGGCTCGCGGACGCGACGTGCTCTACCTCCCCGGCGGCAAGCAGGAGGCAGGCGAGACCGGCGAGGACGCCCTCGTCCGCGAGACCCGCGAGGAGGTCGGCCTCGAGCTCGACCGCTCGTCGCTCCGCGAGCTCGGCACCGTCCGGACCCAGGCCCACGGCGAGCCCGAGGGGCGCGAGGTGCACATGCGCCTCTGGTCGGCGAGGCCGACGGACGCCGGAGCCGAACCGTCTCCCTCGGGCGAGATCGGCGCGCTGCACTGGGTCACGTCGGCGGACGCGCACCGGTGCCCTCCAGCCGGCGTCGAGACCCTGCGCGTCGTGGTCGAGCTCGACCTGATCGACTGAGCTGCGCTCGCCCCCGGGCCCCTGCCGCAGCTGCTGCCGCTGCCGCTGCCGCTGCCGCTGCCGCTGCAGAATCCGACCTCGAGTGCTGCAACAACGGGAATTCCCCGTATTGCACAGCCCTCTAGGGCAGAACGCTCGGCATTTGCTGGTCGGCATTTGCTGGTCGGGATCTGCCGGGCGGCACCTGCGAGACGGGAGCGGAGCGGGCGGGCGGGCCGACCGCGCTAGCGGACGCGTGCGAGCAGGTCGACGCCGACCGCTCGGGCCGCGGCGAGCACCCGGAGGCGGCGCTCGAGCGTGAGGTCGTCGAACGTCACCGTCACGGCGTAGGCCACGCCGCCCAGCGGCCCGCGCAGCACCCCGAGCTCGGAACGGACACCGCGGTCGCTGCCCACCGCGTTGACGAGCTGCAGGTCGTGGTCGGTCCGGCGGTGCGACACGGGGTCGAGGCCGAGGGGCGCCGCGACGAACGACAGGTCGACCCCGAGCGACAGCCAGCCGAGCACCCGGCTGCTGACCGCGGACCCGACCACCTGCCCCTGCGCGAGCAGGGCCGTCAGCTGGGCGAGTTCCCGGGTCGAGCCGACGGAGGGGGCAGGCGCGTCGTCGGGACCGCGCTCGGACCGGATCTCGTCGAGCAGTGCGGTGTTGCGCATGCCCAGGTCGTCGGCCCTGGCCCGGACCGCCTCGAGCCCGACCCTGGCGAGCAGCGCGTTGACGGCGGCGGGGTCGCGCACGGCCCCGACGAGGGCTGCCGCGTCGGTGACGGCCAGCCGACGTCGCTGCAGGTACGACCAGATGCCGCCGCCGCCGAGGGCCGCCCGGCTGCCCGGACCGGCGATGCGCTCGAGCTCGTCGAGGGCGCCGAGCTGACCTGCCTCGATCTGCGCGCTGACCTCGATCAGCAGCAGCACCGCTCCGAGCTGGCCGACGGGCAGCACGACGCGGTCGTCGACGGCGAGCAGCTCGGTGCCGTCATCGAGGTCCCAGACCGACGCCGAGACCCGCACGCCCTCGGCCGCGAGGTCGCCCAGGGCCGTCAGCGCGCGCCCGAGACCGGCCGGCGGCGAGGGCGGCGCGTGCCGCCCTGCCTCGACCACCTCGTCCGCCCGGCTGCTGTGTCGACCGGACCGGCCACCCCGACCCGGCACACCCTGACCGGGCAGCCCCTCATGGCCGGGCAGTCCCTCCTGGCCGATCGGGCCCTCCGCGGGCGGCACGGCTACCAGATCGTGACGCGCTGCTCGGCGGGGAGCCAGAGCGCGTCGGACTCCGTCAGCTCGAACGCGTCGTAGAAGTCGTCGATGTTGCGCACGATCTGGTTGCAGCGGAACTCGTTGGGCGAGTGCGGGTCGATCGACAGCAGCCGGATCGCCTCCTCGTCGCGGAGCTTGATCTGCCACGCCTGCGCCCAGCTGAGGAAGAAGCGCTGCGCCCCCGTCATCCCGTCGATCACCGGCGCCTCGGCGCCGTCGAGCGAGATCAAGTACGCGTCGTAGGCGATGGACAGCCCGCCGAGGTCGCCGATGTTCTCGCCGATCGTGAGCGCGCCGTTGACGTGGTGCTCGGGCACCTGTGCCGGGGCGAGGGCGTCGTACTGCGAGATGAGCGAGGTCGTGAGGCGCTCGAAGGCCTCGCGGTCCGCCGGCGTCCACCAGTCGGTGAGCTTGCCGTCGCCGTCGTACTTCGAGCCCTGGTCGTCGAAGCCGTGGCCGATCTCGTGCCCGATCACGGCACCGATGGCGCCGTAGTTGGCCGCGGCGTCGCGGCTCGCGTCGAAGAAGGGGAACTGGAGGATGGCCGCGGGGAACACGATCTCGTTGAAGCCGGGGTTGTAGTACGCGTTGATGGTCTGCGGCGTCATGAACCACTCGTCGCGGTCGATCGGCTGGCCGATCTTGCCCAGCTCGCGGTCGAAGCCGACGACGGCCGAGGCGCGGACGTTGCCGACGAGGTCGCCGGGGTCGACCTCGAGGGCCGAGTAGTCGCGCCACTTCACGGGGAAGCCGATCTTGGGCGTGAACTTCTCGAGCTTGTCGAGGGCGCGCGCCCGCGTCTCGTCGGTCATCCACGACAGGTCGGCGATGCTGCGACGGTAGGCCTCGACGAGGTTCTCGACCAGCACGTCCATCGCCTCCTTCGCCTCGGGCGCGAAGTGGCGCTCGACGTAGATGCGGCCGACGGCCTCGCCCATGGCGCCCTCGACGAACGAGACGCCGCGCTTCCAGCGGGCCCGCTGCACGGGGGTGCCCGTCAGGGTGCGCCCGTAGAAGTCGAAGTTCGCCTCGACGAAGGCCGACGACAGGTACGCGGCGAACGAGCGGACGACCTGCCAGCGCAGCCAGTCCTGCCAGGCCGGGAGGTGCTCGTCGGTCATCAGCCCGGCGAGGCCCGTCACGAACGAGGGCTCGCGCACGACGACCTCGTCGAACACGCCGGCGGGCGCGCCCACCGCGACGCGCCACACGTCGAGGTCGACGCCCTCGGCGAGCGCGGCCGCCTCGGACCACGGCAGCAGGTTGTAGGTCGCGTCGCTGTCGCGGGTGGCGACGTTGTCCCAGTGGTGCGACGCGATGGCGGTCTCGAGCTGCATCACGCGTGACGCCCGCTCGTCGGCGTCGTCGAGGCCCGCGAGTCCCAGCATGCGCGAGACGAAGGCCACGTAGGAGGTGCGGATCGCCTCGCTCTTCTCCTCGCGGTAGTAGGACTCGTCGGGCAGCCCCAGGCCGCCCTGCTCGACCTGCACGACGTACCGCGTGGGGTCGCCCGGGTCGTTGTCGACGAAGAGCTGGACGAAGCTCGCGACGCCCTGCTTCTCGAAGGCGCCGACGAGGCGGAGCAGCCCGGGCACGTCGTCGACGGACGCGACCGTCTCGAGGAGCGGGCGCAGCGGCTCGGCGCCGAGCGCCTCCACCCGGGCCTCGTCGGTGAAGCTGGTGAACAGGTCGCCGACCTTGCGGGCCTCGGTGCCCGGCTCGGCCGACTGCGACTCGTGCACGATGTCGCGGACCGCCGCCTCCGCCTCTTCTGCGAGGAGGTAGAAGGAGCCGTAGCGCGCCTTGTCGTCGGGGATCTCGGTCCGCTCGATCCACCGCCCGTTGACGTGGCGGAACAGGTCGTCCTGAGGGCGCACGCCCGGGTCGAGCTCGTCGGTGGTGATGCCGGAGGACAGCGCGTCGGTCGTCATGTCCGTCAGCCTAGGCGGGGCCGGCGACGCCGCGCCCGACGCGGCAGGGCCTGTGCAGAGCGCCCTGCCCCTCCACAGGCGCGGTGCAGGAAACGAGCAGGAAACAGCGCGCCGCTACAGTTCTGCCCATGGCACTCCCCTGGGCACTGCACGGCGACGGCAAGACGGTCGACTCCACCGAGATCGTCGCCCCGGAGGAGCGGCTCACCTGGCCGCGCACCATCGGCCTGGGTGGTCAGCACGTCGTCGCCATGTTCGGCGCGACGTTCCTCGTGCCGATCATCACGGGCTTCCCGCCGAGCACGACCCTGCTCTTCTCGGGCATCGGCACGCTGCTGTTCCTCATCATCACGAAGAACAAGCTGCCGAGCTACCTCGGCTCGTCGTTCGCGTTCCTCGCGCCCATCGGCGCCGCGACGGCGGTCGGCGGGATCCCGCTCGCGCTCAGCGGGATCATCGTCGTCGGCGCCCTGCTGGCGATCGTCGGCGTCGTCGTGCACCTCGCCGGCACGCGCTGGATCAACGCCCTGCTCCCCCCGGTGGTCAGCGGTGCCATCGTCGCCCTGATCGGCTTCAACCTGGCGCCCGCGGCGCGCGACAACTTCGCGCAGGCGCCGCTCACCGCCGTCATCACGCTCGCCGCCGTCGTGCTCAGCGCCGTGCTCTTCAAGGGCCTCCTCGGCCGCCTGTCGATCTTCGTCGGCGTCGTCGTCGGCTACGTCGCCGCCGTGCTGCTCGGCGAGGTCGACTTCAGCGCCGTCGGCGATGCCGCCTGGATCGGGCTGCCGACCTTCACGGCGCCCGCGTTCGACCTGGCCCAGCTGCCGATCTACCTCGGGTTCCTGCCCGTCGTGCTCGCCCTCATCGCCGAGAACGTCGGCCACGTGAAGGGCGTCGGGCAGCTGACGAAGCGCGACCTCGACCCGCTGACCGGCCGTGCCCTCTTCGCCGACGGCCTGAGCACCGTGCTCGCCGGTCTCGGCGGCGGCTCGGCGACCACCACCTACGGCGAGAACATCGGCGTGATGAGCGCCACGCGCGTGTTCTCGACCGCCGCCTACTGGGTCGCGGGCGTCGTCGCGATCCTCCTCGGCCTCTCGCCCAAGATCGGCGCCGTGATCTTCACCATCCCGCCGGGGGTCCTCGGCGGCGTGACGACGGCGCTGTACGGCCTGATCGGCGTCATCGGCATCCGCATCTGGGTCGAGAACAAGGTCGACTTCAGCCGCCCGAAGAACCAGCTGACGGCCGGCGTCGCCCTGATCATGGGCATCGCCGACTTCACCTTCGCGCTCGGCGGCGCGAGCTTCGGGGGCATCATCCTCGGCACCGTCGCCGCGATCGTCGTCTACCACCTGATGACCGTGGTCGGCCGCCTCCGCGGCACCGACTAGACGTGCGCCTCCGGTCGCCGCTCGACCGCGAGATCCTCCGCCTGGCCGTGCCCGCGCTGGGCGCGCTCGTGGCCGAGCCGCTGTTCCTCCTCACCGACACGGCCCTCGTCGGGCACCTCGGCTCCGTGCCCCTCGCGGGCCTGGGCGTCGCGAGCGTGATCCTGCAGACGGCCCTCGGCCTGCTGATCTTCCTCGCCTACGCGACGACCCCGACCGTCGCTCGGCGCCTGGGCGCGGGCGACCGCCGCGGAGCGATCCGAGCCGGCGTCGACGGCCTGTGGTTCGCCCTGTTCGTCGGCGTCGCCATCGCCGTGGCCGGGGCGTTCGTCGCCGAGCCGCTCGTCGGCCTCTTCGGGGTCGACGCCGACGTGGCCCGCGCCGCGACGACCTACCTCTCCGTCTCGCTGATCGGCCTGCCGGGCATGCTGGTCGTCATCGCGGCGACGGGCCTGCTCCGCGGCCTGCAGGACACCCGCACGCCGCTCGTCGTCGCCGGCGTCGGGTTCGCCGCGAACGCCGCCCTCAACGCGCTCTTCCTCTACGGCTTCGGCTGGGGCATCGCCGGCTCCGCGGCGGGCACCGTCGTCGCCCAGTGGGGCATGGCCGCCGTCTACGTCGTCATCGCCGTCCGGGCGGCGCGCGACGTCGGCGCCGACCTGCGTCCCGGCCTCGCCGGGGTGGGCCGGACCGCCCGCTCGGGCGCGTGGTTGCTGGTGCGGAACGCGGGTCTGCGGGCCGCGCTCGTCGCGACCGTCGCGGCCGCCGCCTCCTCGGGGGTCGCCGGGCTCGCGGTGATCCAGATCGCGCTGACCCTGTTCAGCACGCTCGCGTTCGCCCTCGACGCCCTCGCGATCGCGGGGCAGGCGATGGTCGGGCACGCGCTCGGCCAGGGCGACCGCGACCGCGTGCGGGCGATCACTCGGCGGCTGATGCTGTTCGGCGTCGGCGGCGGCGTGCTGCTCGGCGCCCTGCTCGCCGCGCTCGCGCCGGTGCTCGCGCCCGTCTTCAGCAGCGACGAGGGCGTCCGGGCCCTGCTGCCCTCGGTCGTGGTCGCGATGGCCGTCGGGATCCCGCTGGCCGGCTTCGTCTTCGTGCTCGACGGGGTGCTGCTCGGCGCCGGCGACGCGCGGTACCTCGCCGTCGCGAGCGTCGTCAGCGTGCTGGTCTACCTCGCGCTGCTGCTCCCGGTGGAGGCGCGGGTCGGTCCCGGCACGGCCGGTGCGGTCGCGCTCTGGCTCACGTTCGGCCTCGGCTACATCGGTGCCCGTGCGGTCACGCTCGGCCTGCGCGCCCGCACCGACCGGTGGATGGTGGTCGGCGCGCGCTGACCGGCGACCGCGGCGTCAGGCGCGCGTCACTCGCCATCCTCGGGGTCGACTTGCCCCGAACTGTCGCCCGGCGGGCTGGCGAGCAGCCGTTCGGGGCAACTCGAGATGCCGGTGCTCGGAACGAGCCGGGGACGGGCGTGCTCAGGCGCGCGGCGGAGCCGTCGTCGAGCCCGGGCGGAACACGCTGGTGAAGATCGTGCCCGTGGCGGCCCCGCCGGCGAGCAGCGCGAGCACGGCGCGACCGGCCGCGCGGCCCTTCTCGACGGCGGGCTGCACCACCGTGGTGAGGTCGGCGGCCCGGGGGTCGTCGAGCCGCACCCCGTCGTAGCCCACGACGCTGAGGTCGCCGGGCACCGAGAGGCCCAGGTCGGCCGCCGCGGCGATGACGCCCGAGGCCAGCAGGTCGCTCTGGGCGATGATCGCCGTCGGGCGCTCGGACGCGGGCACGTCGAGCAGCTGCGTGCCGGCCCGGTGCCCCTCGGACGTCCAGCTGCCACGTGTGACGAGCCCGCCGGCGTCGGGGTAGACCAGGCGCGTGCCGCGCAGCCGCTCGAGGGCAGGCCAGGTCGTGCCCGCCGCGACCCGTGCGTCGGTGATCCCCCCGGTCTCGCGGCCGGGGCCCAGCTCGAGCGCGACGACGGCGACGCGGCGGTGCCCGAGGTCGTGGAGGTGCTGCGCCAGCAGCCGGGACGCGCCCACGTTGTCCTCGCCGATGTCGAGCACGCCCTCCATCGGCGGCGCCTCGATCGACACCAGCGGGATGCCGCGACGTCGCACCGTCGACACGGAGGCGTCGAGGCGCGTGCTGCAGCCGAACAGCACGAGCGCGTCGACCGGGGCGTCGAGCAGGCGCGTGTGCTCGCCCTCGGTCTCGGTGAGCAGCAGCAGGCTGTTGTCGGCGGGGCCCGTGACGTCGGCGATGCCGTCGAGCATCGCCACGTTGATCGGGTCGCGGAAGGCGTTGCTCAGGGTGTCCTCGAGGACGGCGCCGACGATGCCCGAGCGGCCGCGGCGCAGCGACCGCGCGCGGGGGTCGGGCCCGCCGTAGCCGAGGTCGGCGGCGACGGCCAGCACGCGGCTGCGCGTCTCGTCCGAGACGGGGCCGGCACCGCTGAAGGCCAAGGAGGCGGTGCTCGCGCTGACCCCGGCCGCCCGCGCGACCGCGGCGAGGGTCGGCCTCGCGGCGACGTCGCCCTCTGCCCGGCTCATGGTGCCGCAGCCTAGCCGACGGCCCCGGGGCAGAGCCGGGCCCGGACGGCGCCGGACCGCGCGGACCGTAGGATCGTCGGGTGCGTCTCGTCATTGCCCGCTGCTCGGTCGACTACGCCGGCCGGCTCAGCGCCCACCTCCCCCTCGCCACCCGCCTGCTCATGGTCAAGAGCGACGGCAGCCTGCTGGTCCACTCCGACGGCGGCAGCTACAAGCCGCTGAACTGGATGAGCCCGCCGTGCACGCTGACCGTGCTCGAGCCCGACGCCGACCAGCAGGAGGCGGGGGTCGTCGAGCTCTGGAAGGTCACGCAGGCGAAGACCGCCGACATCCTCGTCGTGTCGATCCACGAGGTGCTGCACGACTCGTCCCACGAGATGGGCGTCGACCCCGGGCTCACGAAGGACGGCGTCGAGGCCGACCTGCAGAAGCTGCTCGCCGAGCAGATCGACCTGCTGGGCGAGGGGCACGTGCTCGTCCGCCGCGAGTACATGACCGCCATCGGGCCGGTCGACATCCTCGCCCGGGACGCCTCGGGCGCCGCCGTGGCCGTCGAGCTCAAGCGCCGCGGCGACATCGACGGGGTCGAGCAGCTGACGCGCTACCTCGAGCTGATGAACCGCGACCCGCACCTGGCACCCGTCACCGGCGTCTTCGCCGCACAGGAGATCAAGCCGCAGGCCCGCACCCTCGCGCACGACCGCGGCATCCGCACCCTGCTGCTCGACTACGACGCGATGCGCGGGCTCGACGACTCTCACTCGCGGCTGTTCTAGCGGCTCCGCCCGCGGCCGGAGCTCCGCGGCGCTCGTAAGCTGGAGGCGATGACTCCCTCCTACACGGCCGTCCTGTTCGACCTCGACGGCACCATCGCCGACTCCGCGCCGGCGATCACGGCCAGCCTCGCGCACACCATCGCCTCGCTCGGCCTGCCCGTGCCCGAGCAGTCCGAGCTGATGGCGTGGGTCGGCCCGCCCCTGCCGCAGAGCTTCGAGGTGCGCCTCGGCCTGACCGGCGACCGACTGGCGGAGGCGATGCGCACCTACCGCGCTCACTACCTCGCGAACGGCGCCCTCGAGGGCGAGATCTTCCCGGGCGTCCGCGACCTGCTCGCCAGCGTGCACGCCGCGGGGCTGCCCACGTCGACGGCCACCTCGAAGCCCGAGACTCCGGCCACCAAGATCCTCGAGGCGCACGACCTCGTGCAGTACCTCGACCTGATCACCGGGGCGTCCGACGACGAGGTGCGCAACACGAAGGCCGACGTCGTCGCCGAGGCCCTCCGCCGCCTGCGCGAGCGCGGCGCCGACGTCTCGCGTCCGGTGCTGATCGGCGACCGCCACCACGACGTCGAGGGCGCGGCCGAGCACGACGTGCCGACCATCCTCGTGACCTGGGGCTACGGCGAGCCCGCCGAGCACGTCGGCGCCGTCGCCGTCGCCTCCGACGTGCGCGAGGTGGCCGACCTGCTCGGCATCGAGCTCGTCACGGCACCCGTGCGCGGCGCGGCGTGAGGCAGGCCGGCTCGGCCGCGGTCCGCTCGCCCGCCGCCTGGCTGCTCACCCTCGCGATCGTCCTCATCGCGCTCAACCTGCGCGGCCCCATCGTCGCCACGGCGCCCGTGCTCGGCCAGATGAGCGCCGACCTCGGCCTCACCGCCGTCGTCGCCGGGCTGCTGACCAGCATCCCCGTGCTCTGCTTCGCCCTCGCGAGCCCGCTCGCCTCGAGCCTGATCGTCAAGGTCGGCGCCGAGCGCGCCGTCAGCATCGGCCTCGCCGGGGTCCTGCTCGGCACCGTGCTGCGCGCCCTCGGCACCTCGTCCTGGCTCTACGTCGGCACGATCGTGATCGGCATCGCGATCACCGTCGGCAACGTCGTGCTGCCGGTCATCATCCGGCGCGACTACACGCCCGAACGAGCGGGCTTCGTCACGGGCATCTACACGTCGGCGCTCAACGTCGGGTCGATGATCACGTCGCTGGCGACCGCCCCGATCGCCTCGGTCGTCGGCTGGCCGGCCGCGCTGGTCGGCTGGGGGCTGCTCGCCGTGCTGGCGGTGGCCGTGTGGGCCGTCGCGGTCGGTCCGCGGGTCGCGCTCGGCGTGGGGGCACGTTCCGGGAGCGGGGCGGTCGACGCAGGAGGCGCCTCCTCGGCCGACGTCATGACCGGCGGCATCGACGTCGTCGAGGCCGCTGCCCACGAGGCCGACGCGGAGGCGCGGCGCCGGCCGCTGCTGCGGCGCTGGACCACCTGGGGCCTCACCCTCGCGTTCGCCGGCCAGGCCTTCGCCTACTACGGGCTCACCGCGTGGATGCCCACGCTGCTCGGCGACGAGATCGGCCTGACCCGCGAGGCCGCCGGCGCGAGCTCGTCGGTGTTCCAGATCATGGCGGTCGTCGGGGCGCTCGGCGTGCCGCTGCTCGCCCTCCGTTGGCGTCCGTCGGCGGTCATCGCGCTGATCGGCGTGCTCTGGACGGCCATGCCGCTCGGCCTCTTCTTCGCGCCCGAGCACTGGCTGATCTGGTCGATCTTCGGCGGCGCGGCCCAGGGCGGCGGCATCACCATCATCTTCATCGTCATCGTGCGCATGGCCACGACCGGCGACGACGCCCGTCGCCTCTCGGCCCTCGTGCAGGGCGGCGGCTACGCCATCGCCTCGCTCGGGCCGCTGGCGATCGGCGGGCTGCACGACGCCTCCGGCGGGTGGGAGCTGCCCATGGTCGGGATCTTCGTGTCGGTGCTCGTGCTCGGGGTCAGCGGCGTGCTGTCCGCGCGACGCGTGCGCTGAGCCGGCGGGTTGCCGTCACCAGCACGTCGCCGTCGGCAGCACGTCGCCGTCGGCAGCTCGTCGCCGTCGGCGGCTCAGGCGCCGCGCGGGCCGAAGAGGGTCTCGATCGTGAGCGGGTCGTGGCCGGTCAGGTCGCGGACGTCGGTCGTGACGCGGGACACCTCGCCCGACGCGATCGACGTGTACGTGCTGACCCACGCATCGGCCTGCCACGGCTCGGGCTGCCAGCGCTGCCGTGACGCGTACGCCTCGTCGAGCGTCTCGTCCACGAACGAGAACGGCCGGCCGAGCGCGCCGGCCAGGCGTGCCGCGGCCTCCTCGAGGCTGACCGCCTCCGAGCCGGTCAGCTCGTAGGTCGCACCGGCGTGCGCTGACGGCTCCTGCAGCACGGCCGCGACGACGTCCGCGACGTCCGCCCGTGCGACCGCGGCGACGCGCCCCGACCCGGCGGGCCCGCGGAGCACGCCCTGCTCGTCCGCGAACTCAGGCAGCACGTCCAGGTAGAAGGAGTCGCGCAGCAGGGTGACCTGCATGCCCGACGAGCGCAGCGCCTCCTCGGTGGCCCAGTGGTCGCGGGCGAGGGTGAAGACGGCGTCGGGCGCCGCGCCCTGGAACGACGTGTAGACGACGTGGCCGACGCCGGCCTCGGCGGCCGCCGCGACGAAGTCGAGGTGCTGGGCCCGCCGGTCGGGCGCCTCGGCGGCCGAGACCATGAAGAGGACGTCGACGCCGCGCAGCGCCGCGACGGAGGCCTCGTGGTCGCCGTAGGTCGCCTCCGCCACCTCGGCTCCCTCCAGGCGGGGCGCCCTCGAGGCGTCGCGGACGACCAGGCGCTGCCGGACGCCAGCCTCGGCGAGCGCCGCCGCGACACGGCCGCCCACGGCACCGGTCGCTCCGGTCACGCCGACGAGCGGGCCGGACGAGGAGGGGCGGGGGACGGAGGAGGAGGTCTCGGTCATGACGCTCCCAACGACCGAGGCGCCTCCTGTGTTCCCCCTCTCTGCCTGGGTCGCGCAGTCGGGAACGATCCTCGTCATCGACTGGCTCGCACACCTGTCGAGCGTCGGTCGCCGCCGGTAGGGTCGACGACGGCCGGCACCCGGCAGGCCGACCGGGTGACGTGAGGAGCGACGCATGGGCCACGACCACGCGCACGGCCACATGGCCGCCGACGGCCGTCGCCTGCGCCTCGCGATCGGCGTCATCGCCCTGGGCCTCGTCGCCCAGCTCGTCGGTGCGGCCCTCTCCGGCTCGCTCGCGCTGCTCGCCGACTCCGGGCACATGGCCTCCGACCTCGCCGGCCTCGTGATCGCCCTGCTGGCGACGATCGTCGCCGCCCGCCCCGCGAGCGGCCGTCAGACCTACGGCTACCGACGCGCCGAGGTCTTCGCGGCGCTGATCAACGGCCTCGTGCTCGTCGCCGTCTCGCTCTCCGTGGCCGTCGCCGCCGTGTCGCGGCTCCTCGACCCGAGCCACCTCGAGGTGCTGGGCCTGCCGATGCTCGTCGTCGGCCTCGTGGGCGGGGCCACCAACGTCGTGGCGCTGCTCGTGCTGCGCGGCGGCGCCTCCCACTCGATCAACATGCGCGGCGCCTACCTCGAGGTGCTCGGCGACCTGCTCGGGTCGGCGGCGGTCGTCGTCGCCTCGGTCGTCGTGCTGACGACGGGCTTCGCCCAGGCCGACTCGGTGGGCTCGCTGATCATCGCGGCCATGATCGTGCCGCGGGCGTGGTCGCTGCTGCGCGAGGCCGTGCGCGTGCTCTTCGGCTCGGCGCCGGGCGACATCGACCTCGCGGCCGTGCGCGCGCACATCACCGACACGGCCGGGGTGGTCTCCGCCCACGACGTGCACGCCTGGCAGATCACCAGCGGCGCGACCGTCTTCTCGGCGCACGTCGTGGTCGAGCGCGACGTGTTCTGCGACATGCGCGTCGACGAGACGCTCGACGCCCTCGACAAGTGCCTCGCCTCGCACTTCGAGGTGGAGCACGCGACGTTCCAGCTCGAGCCGGCCGACCACGCCGAGCACGAGCGCGCCACGCACGACTGAGCAGGAGGCGCCGCTACAGCTCGTCCTCCCACGGCAGCGCCTGCGTGCGGGCCACGGGTGCGAGCGGCACGACGACCACGGGTCGCGTCTGCCGGTGGCTGAGGTGCAGCGCCACGGAACCGGCGAAGAACTCGCGCAGGCTCCCCCGGAGCCCCGCCTCCCGGCTGCCCACCACGATCATCGGCGCGTCGACCGTGCCGGCGAACGACGCGAGGCCGGTCGCGGGGTCGCCCGTGAGCGCCACGAAGGCCACGGGCCCGGCGTGGTCGACGAGCACGGTGAGCAGGCGCTCGCGCAGCTCCGGCTCGAACGTGATCTCGTCGGCCCAGTCCTCCGGCGCGATCGGGTACGAGAGCACGGTCCCGTCGATGCTCTCGGCGAAGGCCATCCGGTCGGGCTCGACCGCCACGCAGGCGAGCCCGGTGCCGAACCGGCGCGCGAACTCCGCGGCCCGGGCGACGACGGCCTCGGCGGTGGCAGGGACGACGCCCACGACCACCCAGCCGCGCAGCTCCTCCGCCGGGTCCGGGACCTCTCCTGAGCGAGCCACGGCGACCACCTCTCCTGCTCCCGAGCGGCGGCGGCGCCGCCGCGCGTGGCCACAGTGAACCACGCGGGTGCCCCCGAGGGGAACCGTCCGGCGCCCCGTCGACAGAGGGCCCCGGTCCGGCCTCTTCCCCCGACGTCCCGACGGGAGCAGACTGACGCCATGTGCGGCCGCTACGTCATCGCGAAGGCCACGTCGGACCTGATGCCCGACCTGCTCGCCGGTCTCGGGACCCTGCCGGACGACTTCAACGTCGCCCCGACCACGACGGTGCCCGTGGTGCGCACGCGCCACGGCGAACGTGAGCTCGCCCAGGCGCGCTGGGGGCTGACGCCCTCGTGGTACCCCGACCTGAAGAAACGGCCCCAGCCGATCAACGCCCGCGTCGAGACCGTCGCGACGAGCGGGATGTTCCGCCGGCCGTTCGCGCAGGCACGCTGCATCGTGCCGGCCCTCGGGTACTACGAGTGGGTCGTCACCGAGACGGGCAAGCAGCCGCACTTCGTGCACCAGCCGGACGCCGGCCTCGCGATGGCCGGCGTGATGAGCGCGTGGCCCGACCCCGGCAAGGACGAGGACGACCCGACGCGGTGGGTGCTCTCGATGTCGATCATCACCCGGGACGCCCACGTGGCTCCCGGCGAGGTCCACGACCGGATGCCGTCCTGCCTCACGCCCGACGCCTACGACGACTGGCTGGGCGACCACCTCGACACGGGCGAGCTGCTCGCGCTGCTCGACCGCGCCTCCTTCGAGGTGGCCCACGACCTCGTGCACCACGAGGTCACGCGCGACGTCGGCTCGGTGCGCAACACCGGCCCCCGCCTGATCGCCCCGCTCGCCTGACCCCGCAGCGCCGAAGCGCCGCAGGGGCGGCGGCGCGACAGAAGGCACGACGAACGAAAAAGGCCCTCCTACAGGAGGGCCTCTCGACGCTGCGCCGCAGGGGCGGCGGCGCAGCCAGACGAACACAAAGGAAATGGCTCACCCGCAGGGGTGAGCCATTTTCGTTCGTGCGCGAGGGGGGACTTGAACCCCCACGCCCTTTCGAGCACTGGCACCTGAAGCCAGCGCGTCTGCCAATTCCGCCACTCGCGCGAACTCGAGAACATTATCATGTCCGAGCGCCCCGTCAGAGCACCTGCGGGGGCCGTCCACGCCGTCCGGCTAAGATCGGGCGACCAGCGACCCCCGAACCTGGAGACCCATGGGACTGCTCGACAACTTCGAACGCGGGCTGGAGCGCGCCGTGAACGGCGCCTTCGCCAAGACGTTCCGTTCGAGCGTGCAGCCCCTCGAGATCACGAGCGCGCTGCGGCGCGAGCTCGACACGAAGGCGGCGGTGGTCTCCCGTGACCGCATCCTCGTGCCGAACGAGCTCCTGGTCCGGCTGTCCCCGGCCGACCACGAGGCGATGGCCTCCGTGGGTCCCGCCCTGATCGACGAGCTCACGCAGCTCACGCAGCGTCACGCGACGGCGCAGGGCTACCAGTTCGCCGGTCCGCTCCGGGTCCAGCTCCGGGAGGACGAGGCCCTGAGCGTCGGCATCCTCGCCGTCGACTCGCGCAACGTGCAGGGCGACGTGAAGTGGCGCCCGTTCGTCGACGTCGACGGCACGCGCCACGCCATCACCGGCCAGCGCACCGTCATCGGCCGCGGCAGCGACGCGGACATCACCGTGCAGGACACGGGCACGAGCCGCAAGCACGTCGAGATCCTCTGGGACGGCCAGCGCGCGCAGGCTCGCGACCTGGGCTCCACGAACGGCTCGAAGCTGAACGGCGCACCGCTCTCGAAGGCGGCCCTGCAGCCCGACTCGGTCATCGAGATCGGTCGTACGCGTATCGTGTTCCGGGTGCTCCCCCAGTCATCGACGCCCGACCCCTTCGACGGGCCCGACGTCCGAGGGGGATCCTGGTGACCAGTGAGCTGACCCTCTTCGCCCTCCGCTTCGCCTTCCTGGCCGTGCTGTGGCTCTTCGTCTTCGCCGTCGTCTTCGCCCTGCGGTCCGACCTCTTCGGCCAGCGCGCGCGCAAGATGCCGACCGACCAGCAGCCGGGACGAGCCTCGTCGGCCGCCGCCGCGCCTCCTGCGCCCCGGCCCGTGTCCACGCCGGCGCCCGCGCAGCAGCGCCCTCCTGCCGCCCCCTCGTCCGACGGGGCCGCGACGCGCCTCGTCATCACGAAGGGCGCCAAGGCGGGCCTCGAGATGCCGCTCGGCGACGGCCCCCTCACGATCGGTCGGTCGCAGGAGAGCAACCTGGTGATCCGCGACGACTACACCTCGACGCACCACGCCCGGCTGATGCTCTGGAACGGACGCTGGGTCGTGCAAGATCTGGACAGCACGAACGGGACGTTCCTCGCGGACGAGCGCGTCACCGTCCCCACTCCGGTGCCGACGGGCGCCACGGTGACGATCGGGCAGACGAGCTTCGAGCTGCGACGGTAGCCGCCCGATGACGACGCCCAAGAGTGCCGCCCTGTCCAACGTGGGCAAGATCCGGTCCAACAACCAGGACAGCGGCTACGCCGGTCAGCAGCTGTTCGTCGTCGCGGACGGCATGGGCGGCCACGCCGGCGGCGACGTCGCCTCGGCCATCGCCATCCGCCGCATCCGCGAGACCGACAAGCAGTACACGTCGCCGGGCGACGCGGAGTTCGCGCTGCAGTCGTCGCTGATCGCGGCCAACCAGCTGCTCGCCGAGACGGTCTTCGAGCACCAGGAGCTCACCGGCATGGGCACGACCGTGAGCGCGCTGCTCCGCGTCGGCGACAGCATGACGATCGCCCACATCGGCGACTCCCGCATCTACCTGTGGCGCGACGGCGAGCTGAGCCAGATCACCGCCGACCACACCTTCGTCCAGCGGCTCGTCGACAGCGGCCGGATCACGGCCGAGGAGGCGGCGGTCCACCCCCGCAGGAGCGTCCTGATGCGCGTCCTCGGCGACGTCGACGCGGCCCCCGAGATCGACACGGCCATCATCGGCACCCAGCCGGGCGACCGCTGGCTCATCTGCTCCGACGGGCTGAGCAGCTACCTCGCCGAGGACCGCATCAAGAAGGCCCTCGCCGCCGGCCTCGACGCCGACCAGACGACGCGCCGCCTCGTCAAGGAGACCCTCGACCACGGCGCCCCCGACAACGTGACGGTCGTGGTCGTCGACGTCGACGACACCGGCGACTCGTCCGTCGAGCCTCCGGTCACGGTCGGCTCGGCGTCGGCCCCGCTGACGTTCGAGGGCGAGGCCGGTCGCAAGTCGCTGCGCCTGCCGACGATCCTGCTGCACCCCCTCAAGGTCGCCTCGACCCCGGAGGACAGCCACTTCGAGCCCGAGTCCGACGAGTACCTCGCCGAGCTCATCGCCGAGGACAGGCGTCGGCGTCGCCGTCGCCGCGTCACCTGGCTGGTGGCGCTGGTCGTCGCCGTCGGCGCCCTCGTCGCCGGCCTGTTCCTCGCCTACCAGTGGACGCAGGACCACTACTACGTCGGCGAGCGGAACGGCACGGTCGTGATCTACAAGGGCGTCCAGCAGACGCTCGGCCCGATCACGCTGAGCGAGGTGCACGAGGTCACCGACGTCCGGGTGGACGACCTGCCGAACTACACGCAGCAGACCGTCGAGGACACGATCAACGCGGACTCGCTGGGCGACGCCCGCGCCATCGTCGAGAGGCTGGCCGATGCCGTCGCTCGATGACCAGTGGTCCGACGAGGCCTCCACCGAGCTGATCGGCCGTCCCGCAGGAGGCGCGGGGGCGTCCCGCGGACCCGCCCGCTCCTCCGGTGCCTCGCCTCGTGACCCCGGGCAGGCCCAGAACCTGACGCAGGCGATCACGCTGCGGCTGCGCCAGCCCGCGAAGCTGCGGAACCTCGAGCTGCTGCTGCTGATCGTCGCGGCCGGCATCTGCGCCGGGGCCATCGTCCTCGTGCAGCTGGGCGCGACCGGGGCGATCGACGCCTCCGTGCTGGTGGCCGGCTCCGCCGTGCTCGGCCTCGGGCTGATCTTCCACCTCGTGCTCCGGGTCGTCGCCCGCGAGGCCGACCCGTTCCTCCTGCCGATCGCGCTGACGCTCAACGGCATCGGCATCTCGATGATCTACCGGATCGACCTCGCCTACGGGCGCGAGGGCTGGGCCGCCTTCGGCATCAAGCAGATCGCGTGGACGGTCATGGCGATGACGATCGCGCTCGTCGCGCTGATCGTGGTGCGCAACTACCGGGTGCTCTCGCGGTACCGCTACATCGCGATGTTCGTGTCCATCGCGCTGCTCCTGCTGCCCCTGGTCCCCGGCCTGGGTCGTGAGGGGCTGAACGCGCGCGTCTGGATCGACATCGGCCCGTTCTCGTTCCAGCCGGGCGAGATCGCGAAGATCACGCTGGCGATCTTCTTCGCGGGGTACCTGGTGACCGCCCGCGACAACCTCTCGCTGATGGGGCCCAAGATCCTCGGCATGCGGTTCCCGCGCGCCCGCGACCTCGGGCCGATCCTCATCGTCTGGGTCGTCGCCATGGGCGTGCTGATCTTCCAGCGCGACCTCGGCACCTCGCTGCTGTACTTCGGGCTGTTCCTGGTCATGATCTACATCGGCACGGGCCGCGGCAGCTGGATCGTGCTGGGCCTCACGATGTTCCTCGGGGGCGCCATCGTCGCCAGCACGTTCCTCGGGTACGTCCAGGGGCGCTTCCGGGCCTGGCTCAACCCGTTCGACCCTGCCGAGTACACGGCCGACGGCGGCTCGTTCCAGCTCGTGACGGGCCTGTTCGGCTTCGCGAACGGCGGCCTCGTCGGCACCGGGCTCGGCCAGGGCCGTCCGCAGACGACGCCCCTCGCCGAGAGCGACTACATCTTCGCCTCGCTCGGCGAGGAGCTCGGGCTGGCCGGGATCTTCGCGATCCTGGCGCTCTACCTGCTGCTCGTCTCCCGTGGCTTCCGCATCGGCTTCGTCGGCCAGGACGACTTCGGGCGGATGCTCGGCGTCGGCATCGCCTTCGTCATCGCCCTGCAGGTGTTCGTCGTGATGGGCGGCGTCACGCGGGTGATCCCCCTGACCGGGCTGACGGCCCCCTTCATGGCCGCGGGCGGCTCCTCCCTCGTGGCGAACTGGATCATCGTGGCGCTCCTCTTGCGGCTGTCCGACTCCGTCCGCGACCAACCGAGGCTGGTGATCGGCTGATGAACAAAGAACTCAAGCGCGTGAGCTTCGTGGTGCTCGCCATGTTCGTGGCGCTCTTCATCTCGAGCTCGTACATCACGACGATCCAGGCCGACACGCTGCGCGCCGACGGGCGCAACTACCGGTCCCTGCTCGCGAGCTACTCGGCCCAGCGCGGCCCGATCCTCGTGGGCGGCCAGCCCGTGGCGCAGTCGGTGCCCGTCGACGACGTGTACGAGTTCCAGCGGACCTACCCGCAGCCGGAGCTCTACGCCCCCGTGACGGGCTACTACACGCTCGGCCAGGGCTCTCGCGGCGTCGAGGACGCCATGAACCAGCAGCTGACGGGCAACGCCAACTCGCAGTTCTTCGACCAGATCAACTCCCTGCTCACCGGCCAGGACCCGGAGGGCGCCACGGTGAACCTCACGCTCGACCCCGCGGTGCAGCAGGCGGCCTACGACGCCCTCGGCGACAACTCCGGCTCGGTCGTCGCGATGGACCCGGCGACGGGCAAGATCCTCGCCATGGTGTCGAAGCAGAGCTACGACCCGAACCCTCTCGCGTCGCACGACCCCGCGGCGGTCAAGAGCTCGTACGACGCCCTCGTCGCCGACCCGTCCGACCCGCTGCAGAACAGGGCGATCCAGGGCGACCTCTACGCCCCGGGCTCCACGTTCAAGCTGGTCACGGTCGCCGCGGCCCTCGAGAGCGGCGACTACACCCCCGACAGCGAGTTCCCGAACCCGGCGACCCTGCAGCTGCCCGGCTCCACCTTCAGCATCAACAACGCCGAGGGCGGCAGCTGCGGAGGCGGCGAGACGGCCACCATCGCCACCGCTCTCCGCCTGTCGTGCAACATCCCCATGGCCCAGCTCGGGCAGGCGCTCGGCGCCGACGCCATGGCCGACCAGGCCGCGGCGTTCGGCTTCGGCGACGACTCGATCGACATCCCCCAGGCCGTCACGCCGAGCCGCTTCCCGATCGAGCGCGACGGAGAGCCGATCGACGACGCCACGCTCATGCTGCAGTCGTTCGGCCAGGGCTCGGACCGTGTCACGCCGCTCCAGATGGCCATGGTCTCGTCCGCGATCGCCAACGGCGGCACGCTCATGGACCCGACGCTCATCGAGAGCGTCCTGAACCCGGACCTCAGCCCTGTGGAGGACTTCTCGCCCAGCGAGTACGGGAAACCGGTCAGCACGGCGACGGCTCAGACGATGACCGACATGATGGTGCAGGACGTCGCGGACGGCGCCGCCAGCGGTGCGAGAATCGCTGGTGTCGACGTCGCGGGCAAGACGGGAACGGCCGAGAACGGCCCGGGCGACCCCTACACGTTGTGGTTCACCGGCTTCGCGCCGGCGGCGGACCCAGAAGTGGCCATCTCGGTGGTCGTCGAGAACGGCGGCGGACTCGGACAGTCCGCGTTCGGGAACAGTGTCGCGTCACCAATCGCGAAGAAAGTACTAGAGGCGGTGCTGAACAAATGAGACCTTCCGGCGGAATCACCTTCGGTGGGCGATACCAGTTGTCGACCCGCGTCGCCATCGGCGGCATGGGCGAGGTCTGGGAAGCCACGGACCTGGTCATCGGCCGCACGGTCGCGATCAAGATCCTCAAGGACGAGTACCTCGGCGACCCCGGGTTCCTCGAGCGCTTCCGCGCCGAGGCGCGGCACGCCGCCCTCGTCAACCACGAGGGCATCGCGAACGTCTTCGACTACGGCGAGGAAGAGGGCAGCGCCTACCTCGTGATGGAGCTCGTCCCCGGCGAGGCCATGTCGACCGTGCTCGAGCGCGACCGGGTGCTGCCCACCGACAAGGTGCTCGACATCGTCGCGCAGACCGCCTCCGCCCTGCAGGCGGCCCACGCCGCGGGCCTCGTGCACCGGGACATCAAGCCGGGCAACCTGCTCGTGACGCCCGACGGCCGCGTCAAGATCACCGACTTCGGCATCGCGCGCATCGCCGACCAGGTGCCGCTCACCGCCACCGGCCAGGTCATGGGAACGGTGCAGTACCTGTCGCCCGAGCAGGCGAGCGGGCACCCCGCGTCGCCGAGCACCGACATCTACTCGCTCGGCATCGTGGCGTACGAGGCGCTGGCCGGCCGGCGTCCGTTCACGGGTGAGTCGCAGGTCGCCATCGCGATGGCGCAGATCAACGAGCAGCCGCCGGACCTGCCCTCGACGGTGTCCGAGCCCGTGCGTCGCCTGGTGCTCTCCTGCATCGCCAAGAAGCCGGCCGACCGCCCCGCCAGCGCCTCGGCGCTCGCCCAGGCGGCCCGGGCCCTGCGTCGAGGCGACGTGGCCGCTGCCACCGTGGCGGTCCCGATGATCGGCATGGCCGCCGCCGGGGCAGGCGACGCCGCGACCCAGGCCTTCAGCGCCCAGGACGCCACCACCCAGCTCTACGACCCCACCGGCAGCACGCGCCAGCAGCCGGGCGCCGCCGCCTGGACGCCCGGCTCCGCCGACCCCGAGGCCCAGCGCGGCGAGGGCGACGAGCTGGACGACGAGAAGAAGCCGCGCAGCCCGTGGTTCTGGCCCCTCATCGTGCTGGGCGTCATCGTCCTGGTCGGTGTCGCTGCCCTCGTCGCGTTCGCGGTGAACTCGGACGACCCGGCGCCGGCCCCGACCACCCCGTCGTCGTCGGCCCCCGCGCCGTCCCCGTCGACCACGACGCCGGAGCCGGAGCCGAGCCCGACGACGGTCGCCGTCGACGAGAGCGCCTACGTCGGCCTCGCCGAGGACGACGCCCGCAGCCGACTCGCCGACCTGGGCCTCGACGTCCTGTCGGTCGACGCGACCACGCAGGCGCCCGACGAGGCCGCGGTCGGCACCGTCGCGGGCCTCGACCGCAGCGGCAACGTGCCCATCGGCGCCTCGGTGACGATGTACATCTACCGTGCCGCGCCGACGCCCCCGCAGCCCACGGCGCCGACCGCCTCCGCGCCCCAGGTCAGCGGCGACGGCCAGGAGCAGGTCACCATCTCGTGGCAGGCGTACGGCAACTGCCCCGTGGGCTACACGCTGACCGGGTACACGTACTCGGTCACGGGCGGCACGGACACCGCCGGCCAGACCAGCGGACAGCTCGGCACGAACGTCACGAGCGTGTCCGTGAAGTCGGCGACGCCCGGCAACATGACCGTCCAGTACGTGGCCGTCTGCGGCCAGCTGAGCTCGGCTCCGTCGGCCGGCGTGACGGTCGCCGTCACGGCTCCCGCCATGAGCCCCAGCCCGAGCCCCAGCAACGGCGAGGACGGGTAGCGCGAGGGTCCGTCCCCCNCATCCCTCTGGCGTAGGCGGCGGCCCCGTCCGGGGGTCGAGGCCCGGATACACTGGGTGCGGTTCGGAAGGGTCGCGCAGGCAGCGGGGTCCCAGAGGGGAGACTGGCGCGTGGCTGAAGGCGTGAGAGAGGGCATCCACCTCCTCGCCAACCGGTACCAGATCGGCGAGCTGATCGGCCGGGGCGGGATGGCCGACGTCCACGTCGGGACCGACGCGCGGCTCGGCCGCCGTGTGGCGATCAAGCTGATGAAGCCGTCGCTCGCCACCGACCCCGCATTCCGCACCCGCTTCCGCCAGGAGGCGCAGGCCGCGGCCCGCATGGCGCACCCCACCATCGTCCGCGTCTTCGACGCCGGCGAGGAGTCGACGCGGGACCGCAGCGGCCACGAGGTGCAGGTCCCCTTCATCGTCATGGAGTACGTCGAGGGGCGGCTCCTCAAGGACGTCGTCCGCGAGGGCCCGATGGACCCGACCGAGGCCGTCCGCATCACCGAGGGCATCCTGACCGCCCTCGAGTACTCGCACCGGGCGGGCGTCGTGCACCGCGACATCAAGCCCGGCAACGTCATGATCACGCACTCCGGCCAGGTCAAGGTCATGGACTTCGGCATCGCCCGAGCCATCTCCGACTCCTCCGCGACCGTCGCGCAGACGACGACCATCCTCGGCACGGCCCAGTACTTCAGCCCCGAGCAGGCACGGGGCGAGACGGTCGACGCCCGCTCCGACCTCTACTCGACCGGCGTCCTGCTCTTCGAGCTCCTCACCGGCCGCGCGCCGTTCCGGGGCGACTCCCCCGTGGCGGTCGCCTACCAGCACGTCAGCGAAGCGCCCGTGCCCCCGAGCACGGTGGCGCCCGCGGTCTCCCCGGCCTTGGACGCCGTGGTGCTCCGTGCCCTCGCGAAGGACCGCTTCGAGCGCTTCCAGACGGCCGCCGACTTCCGGGCCGACGTCCACGCCGCCGGCGAGGGTCGTGCGCCCGAGCGACGCCGGGCCGCGCCCGAGGCCGGCTCGACGCTCTTCGGCGTCGACCCGCACAGCCGGGTCGGCAGCGAGGCCGCGCTCAAGGAACTCTCCTCCGACGACAACGACCGGCCCCAGCGGACGCAGACCCGACCCCCGGTCGCCTGGATCTGGGCGGGCATCGTGCTCGTCGGCATCGTGATCGTGGCCGTGGTGTTCTGGGTGGTGAACCTCCAGCCGCCCCAGATCGACAACGCCCAGACCTCGACCATCCCCGTCGTCGCCGGCAGCACCTACGACGACGTCGCCGCCCAGCTGGGCGACCTCGACCTCACGGTGACGCGCACCGACGCCCCGAGCGACACCGTCGACGAGGGCCTCGTCATCTCCACCGACCCGGAGGCCGGCACGGCCGTGCTCAAGAACTCCGCCGTGGCCGTCACGGTGTCCTCGGGGCCCGTCCAGGTCGCGATGCCCGGCGTCGACGGCCAGCAGCTCGACGCAGCCTGGGCCGCGATCACCGCGGCCGGGCTCGTCCAGGGGCAGCAGGTCTCCGACTACTCGCCCGACGTCCCCGAGAACGGCGTGCTCGAGTCGACGCCGGCGGCCGGCACCCAGGTCGACGTCGGCAGCACGGTCGACCTCGTCGTCAGCAACGGCAAGGTGAGCGTGCCCGACGTGACCCGCCAGTCGTTCGAGCAGGCCGTCTCGGTCCTCGGCGACCAGCTCGGCCTGACGGTCAAGTCGTACGTCGACCCCGGCTGCTCCGGCGGCAGCGTGTCCAACCAGTCCCTCCCGCCGGGAGACCAGCCGCAGGGTTCCGAGATCACGCTCGGCGTGTGCAGCGCAGGCTGACCCGCGCGGCTGCTGACGGCCACGGGCCCAGACGGCCGACGCGGCCGGGGGCCGACGTCAGCTCAGGTCGACCAGCGGGCTCAGCGAGCGCGCGGTGACCGACGCCTCCGGCAGGCCGGCGACGCCGAGCCAGTTGCCGATCATCTGGTAGCCGCCCTGGGTGAGCACCGACTCCGGGTGGAACTGCACGCCGTAGAGCGGCGCGGAACGGTGCTGCAGGCCCATGATGACCCCGCCGGAGGTGCGGGACGTGACCTCGAGGTCGCCCGGCACCGTCTCGTCGACGACGGCCAGCGAGTGGTACCGGGTGGCCGTGAAGGGCTGCGGCACGTCGGCGTAGAAGGCGCTGTCGTCGTGCTCGACGCGCGACGTCTTGCCGTGCATCAGCTCTTCCGCGTGCGTGACGGTGGCGCCGAGTGCCTCGGCGATGGCCTGGTGGCCGAGGCAGACGCCGAGCAGCGGCTTGTCGACCGCGAGGGCGGCGTGCACGACGTCGACCGAGACGCCCGCCGCCGCCGGCGTGCCCGGGCCGGGCGAGAGCAGGACGGCGTCGTACTCGGCGATGCGACCGGCGATCTCGTCGCGGCCGAAGGCGTCGTTGCGCACGACGTCGGTCTCGGCCCCGAGCTGCTGCAGGTAGCCGTTCAGCGTGTAGACGAAGCTGTCGTAGTTGTCGACGACCAGGATGCGCGTCATTGTTCCTCCACGGTGACGTCGGGGGCGGGGACGAGCTCGTTCACGAGCGGGAAGACCCACTCGACCAGGGCGAACAGGACGGCGGCGAGGAGCACGAGCAGCAACAGGAGCCGCAGCCACCAGGGGCCCGGGAGCACGCGCCAGAGGGCGCCGTACACGGTCAGCCCCCGATCCCGGCCGCGGCCAGGGCGGCGGGCGGGCCGTCCGAGAGCGGCTGCCACGAGTCGAAGACGCCGTAGGCGACGATGCGCTCCTGGGCGGTGAACATGGGGTTGCAGCTGGTGAGGGTGATGAGGCGCTCCCCGGAGGCGGCGGAGACGTCAGGTGCGTCGGGCACGGGCTGGAGCACCGAGACCTGGGTCGCCTGCACGTACTGGAGGTTGCGGAAGGTGTAGGTGTACCAGCCGTCGGCCGTCTGGACGTAAAGCTCGTCGCCCGGTCGCAGGTCGGCGACCTCGTTGAACGGGGCGCCGTAGGTCGTCCGGTGCGCGGCGATCCCGAAGTTGCCGACCTCGCCGGGCATCTGCGTGTCGTCGTAGTGCCCGATGCCGATCTTGTTCAGGGTGCGGACCGTGCTCGTGCCGCCCGCGATCGGCACCGCGTAGTCGGCGCCGAAACGCGGCACGTACAGGTTCGCGAAGGTCTCCGCCTCGGCGGGGGCGGCGGTGACCGGGGGGTCGCCGGCCTCGTCCGCGGTGGCGGGAGGCGCCTCCTGCGCCTGGCGCTCGAGCTGCTGCGAGAGCTGCGAGGCCTGGTCCCGGTGCTCGCCTGCCACGACCAGGTCGTTGAACCACTGCTGCCACGCGATGAAGAGCAGCACCAGGACGCCGGCCGTGATGAGGAGCTCGCCGAGCACGCCGACGAACGACACGGGGCGGCGCCGTCGCCGGGGACGACGGCCGTCGGCGGGGGCGATGCGCGCGTCGACGGTCATGGGGTCGATCCTAACCGCGGCGCCTGGGGTGTCGGGGGCTGCACGCCGGACCCTGTGGACGAGGTCCCGCACGGCCGAGGGGCCCGTCAGGGCCGCCACGCTAGGATGTGCGCCATGGCTGCAGACAAGAACCCCACCTCGAAGCCCGCCCGCGCCCGCGCGGACCGCTCCGCCGAGGCGCGCCCCGCGGCCGACGCCCCGAACCCGGTGTGGTTCAAGCCGGTCATGTTCGGCTTCATGCTGATCGGCCTGGCCTGGATCGTCGTCTTCTACGTGAGCCAGAGCGCCCTGCCCATCGGCTCGCTCGGCTCCTGGAACATCCTGATCGGCTTCGGGATCATGTTCATCGGGTTCCTCATGACCACCCGTTGGCGCTAGGCACCCGAGACCTCCGTCCCTCTCGAACAGGCGTTCGCACTTACACGGCTGTAACTATCCCCACTGTGGACAGTCCTGTGGATAAGTCGGTGGACAACCTCGTTCTCTGAGATGTGAGCGGCCCGACGACGAAGGAGGCGGCACCCGGGTGGGTGCCGCCTCCTTCGTTCTCCTCACCTCACGTCGGAGGCACCCGCGGGCCGGGTCAGAGGTAGCCGAGGTACATCGCCGAGCGCCCGAGGACGATCAGCAGGCAGACCGCACCGATGGCGACGAGACCCGCCGTCTGCAGGCCGACCTTCGAGCGGTGGCGTGTCTTCGTGTAGACGAACGACACCAGGGCGCCCACGACGAGGCCGCCGACGTGCGCCTGCCACGAGATGTTCGGGGAGACGAGGCCGATGGCGAGGTTGATGCCCAGCACCACGAGCAGCTGGACGCCGTTCGAGCCGCCCAGGCTGCGGGCGATCACGAAGAAGCCCGCCATGAGGCCGAAGATCGCGCCGGAGGCGCCCACCACCGGGGTGGTCGGCGACAGGAGCGTCACCGCGGCCGCGCCGCCCAGCCCGCTGATGAAGTAGAGCGCCGCGTAGCGGGCCCTGCCCAACGTCCGCTCGAGCTGCGCTCCGAAGATGTACAGCGCGTACATGTTGAAGAGGATGTGCAGGACGCCGCCGTGGGTGAACATCGACGTGACGATGCGCCACGGCTCGACGAGCGCGATCGGCGCGTAGTACGAGAACGCCGAGCTGACCACGCCGCCCGTGAGCACCTGCGCGAGGTACACGACGAGGCTGACGCCGATGAGGCCGTACGTGACGACCGGGGCCCCGCCGCGGGAGGCGCTGCGGATGCTGCCCAGGACACGAGGCTGCACGCGCGGAGCGGAGGCCTGAGCCTCGCGCACGCACTCCGGGCAGTGCACGCCCACCGCGGCCGGGGTCTGGCACTGGCCGCAGATGGTGCGACCGCACCGCTGGCAGAGCACGAAGCTCTGCCTGTCGGGGTGCCGGTAGCAGTAGTTCGCTGCGTCGGCGGGGACCTGTGTCACCTAGACCTCGTCGATGGTGACGCTCTCGATCACGACGTCCTCGAGGGGCTTGTCGCGCGCGTCGGTGGGGACGGCCTCGATGGCGTCGACGACCTTCTTGGACTCGTCGTCGGCGACGACGCCGAAGATGGTGTGCTTGCCCTGCAGCCACGGCGTGGCGACGGTGGTGATGAAGAACTGCGAGCCGTTGGTGCCGCGGCCGCCCTGCTTGCCGGCGTTCGCCATGGCGAGGACGTAGGGCTCGCCGAAGTTCAGCTCGGGGTGGATCTCGTCGTCGAACTGGTAGCCGGGGCCGCCGATGCCCTGGCCGAGCGGGTCGCCGCCCTGGAGCATGAAGTCCTTGATGATGCGGTGGAAGACGACGCCGTCGTAGAGCCGGTCGGTGCTGACCTTGCCCGTGGAGGGGTGGGTCCACTCGATGGTGCCGGTGGCGAGCCCGGTGAAGTTGGCGACGGTCTTGGGTGCGTGGTCGCCGAAGAGGTTCACGGTGATGGTGCCGTGGTTGGTCTTGATGGTGGCGACAGCGGTGTGCGTAGACATGAGGCCATTCTCCCACAGGGCCCTCAGCACATCAGCGGGTGCCCAGCGAGCACGGTGTTACCTGCCAGGAAGCCTCGTGCCAGACTGGGAGGCCAGCAGCGAACCGAGCCGTTGCGCACTAGTCGTTGGAGGAACACTGTGGCCCTGTCACGCAAGCAGAAGAAAGAACTGAAGAAGTTCAAGAAGCACGCGTTCGACGTGTGGTCCGAGCAGCGCGAGGTCGTGAGCCACGCAGGCAAGGTCATCGGCGACGCCCGTGACCACGGAGTCCGCTACGCCAACAAGAACGTGACGCCGCGCATCAAGCACGCCGTCGACCAGAACGTCCGTCCGGCCGTCTCGCAGGGCCTCTCGGCCGGCAGCCACGCCGCGACCGTCGCCCAGGACCGTCTGAAGCACGACGTCTACCCGGCCCTCTCCTCCTACTTCGGCGGTCTCGACCTCGTCAACGACCCCAAGGTCGCGAAGGCCGTCAAGAAGGCCAAGAAGCAGGGCGGCAAGTTCGCCTCGCAGGCGTCGAAGTACGCGCCGACCAAGAAGAAGTCGGGCCCCGGCGTCGGCGGCGTGTTGCTGATCGGCCTCGGCGTCGTGGCGCTCGGCGGCCTCGTCTTCGCCGCCGTGCAGACGCTCCGCGCCGACGACGAGCTCTGGGTCGCCGACGACGACGCCGACACGAAGGCCTAGTCACTCAGTCCCCACCCGCACCACCCCGCAGGGCCCGCCTCCTCCCCGGAGCCGGGCCCTCCGCACACCCCCCGGCGCCGCAACGAGCGAAGCGAAGTTGCGACCGGCGACGAGCGAAGCGACGTCGCCCCCTCGCGGCAACGAGCGAAGCGAAGTTGCGACCGGCGACGAGCGAAGCGACGTCGCCCGCTGCGCAGGCGGCTGTACCGTCTGGGTCGGCGTAGCCGACACGCTGCGCCGCAGGAGCGGCGGCGCAGCCGAACCAGCACGAACGAAAAATCCCCGCGAACCCACGACGTGGGCGAGCAGGGAAAGGCCTATTTTTCGTGGAGCCTAGGAGAATCGAACTCCTGACATCCTGCTTGCAAAGCAGGCGCTCTACCAACTGAGCTAAGGCCCCGAGGTACCGGGTGCACCCGTCGGAGGACCTTCGGGAGTGGGGCTAACAGGACTTGAACCTGTGACCTCTTCGTTATCAGCGAAGCGCTCTAACCGCCTGAGCTATAGCCCCCGGACCGTCGTAAAGCCTACAGCACCACGACGGAGATGACGAATCGACCGCAGGGGCCGATCCGACCCGGATCAGTTGTTCGTGAAGCCGACCAGCAGGCCGCCGGTGACCCGGACGCTCAGGTTGTAGAGCACGGCCACGACGGCGCCGAGCACGGTGCCGACCACGACGTTCAGCACGGCCACGACGATCGAGAACAGCATGACCTGCCCGACGTTGAAGCTGTCCTGGATGGTGAAGTTCTGGTCGCCCAGGATGTCGCGCAGCACCTGGTCGAGGTCGTTGAAGATGCCCGTCTGGTTGAGGATCAGCCAGATCAGGAACGTCGCCACGACGGTGACGATCCCGAGCGCGACAGCGATCAGGAACGACAGCTTCACGACGGACCAGAAGTCGATGTAGACGAGCTTCAGGCGCACCTGCTTGGTGCCGGACGGGCGCGCGGTCTTGCGCTGAAGCTTCTCGGCGACGCTACTCATTGGTCGGTTCCTCTCCGGTGCTGCTGTCGTCGGCCGTGTCCGCGGGTGCCTCCGTGACGGGGTCGACGGCGTCGATCACGTCTCCGGGGCTGACTGCGGGCACGGCGTCGTTGTCGCCGACGGCGTCGATGACGGCCTCGTCGGACGGTGCCACGAGGTTGCGCTCGGTGTTGCGCGCCAGTGCGATGATGCGGTCGTCGGCGGCGAACCGCGCGAAGACGACACCCATGGTGTCACGTCCCTTCGCCGGTACCTCGGCCACGGCAGAACGTACCACCTTGCCGCTCGAGAGCACGACGAGCACCTCGTCGTCGTCGCCGACGATCAGGGCGCCGGCCAGGTCGCCCCGGGCCTCCGCGAGCTTGGCGACCTTGATGCCGAGCCCGCCGCGGTTCTGCACGCGGTACTGGTCCGCGCCGGTGCGCTTGGCGTAGCCGCCCTCGGTGACGACGAAGACGTAGCCCGTGTCGTCGGCCACGGAGGCGGAGAGCAGCGTGTCGCCCTCGCGGAAGGTCATCCCCTTCACCCCGGACGTGGAGCGGCCCATCGGGCGCAGCGAGTCGTTGGTGGCCGTGAAGCGCAGCGACATGCCGTGGCGCGAGACGAGCAGCAGGTCGTCGCTCTCGTCGACGAGCAGCGCCGAGACGAGCTCGTCGTCGTCGCGGAGGTTGATGGCGATGATGCCGCCCGTGCGGTTCGTGTCGTACTCGGTCAGGGCCGTCTTCTTGATGAGGCCGTCGCGGGTCGCGAGCACGAGGTACTGGGCGACCTCGTAGTCGCGGATGTCGAGCACCTGCGAGATCGACTCGTCCGGCTGCATGGCGAGGAGGTTCGCGACGTGCTGTCCCTTGGCGTCGCGTCCCGCCTCCTGCAGCTCGTAGGTCTTGGCCCGGTAGACGCGTCCCTTGTCGGTGAGGAAGAGCAGCCAGTGGTGCGTCGTCGTGACGAAGAAGTGGTCGACGACGTCGTCGGCCCGCAGCTGCGCGCCGCGGACGCCCTTGCCACCGCGGTGCTGGCTGCGGTAGTTGTCGCTGCGGGTGCGCTTCACGTAGCCGCCGCGGGTGATGGTGACGACCATCTCCTCCTCGGGGATCAGGTCCTCGACGCTCATGTCGCCGTCGAAGCCGAGCATGATCTCCGTGCGCCGGTCGTCGCCGAACTTGTCGGTGATCTCGCGCAGCTCGTCGCTGACGATCGTGCGCTGGCGCTCGGGCTTGGCGAGGATGTCCTTGTAGTCGGCGATCTCGCGCTCGAGCTTGTCGGCGTCGTCCTGGATCTTCTGGCGTTCGAGGGCGGCCAGGCGGCGCAGCTGGAGGTTGAGGATGGCGGAGGCCTGGACCTCGTCGACGTCCAGCAGGTCCATGAGGCCGGCGCGCGCCTCCTCGACCGTGGGCGAGCGGCGGATGAGCGCGATGACCTCGTCGAGGGCGTCGAGCGCCTTGAGGTAGCCGCGGAGGATGTGGGCGTCCGCCTCGGCCTTGCGCAGGCGGAACTGGGTGCGCCGGACGATGACGTCGATCTGGTGCGCCACCCAGGCGGAGATGAAGCCGTCGAGCGCCAGCGTGCGGGGCACGCCGTCGACGATGGCCAGCATGTTGGCGCCGAAGTTCTCCTGGAGGGAGGTGTGCTTGTACAGGTTGTTGAGGACGACCTTCGCGACGGCGTCGCGCTTCAGGACGATGACGAGGCGCTGCCCGGTACGGCCCGAGGTCTCGTCGCGGATGTCGGCGATGCCGCCGATGCGGCCGTCCTTGACGAGCTCGGCGATCTTGATCGCGAGGTTGTCGGGGTTGACCTGGTAAGGCAGCTCGGTGACGACGAGGCAGGTGCGGCCCTGGATCTCCTCGACGTTCACGACGGCCCGCATGGTGATCGAGCCACGGCCCGTGCGGTAGGCGTCCTGGATGCCGCGGACGCCGAGGATCTGCGCGCCGGTGGGGAAGTCGGGCCCCTTGATGCGCTCCATCAGCGCCTCGAGCAGCTCCTCGCGGGAGGCCTCGGGGTGGGCCAGCGACCACTGCGCGCCCTCGGCGACCTCGCGGAGGTTGTGCGGCGGGATGTTCGTCGCCATGCCGACGGCGATGCCGACCGAGCCGTTGACGAGGAGGTTCGGGAAGCGTGCCGGCAGGATGGCCGGCTCCTGCGTGCGGCCGTCGTAGTTGTCCTGGAAGTCGACGGTGTCCTCGTCGATGTCGCGGACCATCTCGAGGGCGAGCGGCGCCATCTTCGTCTCGGTGTACCGGGGGGCCGCGGCGCCGTCGTTGCCGGGCGACCCGAAGTTGCCCTGGCCGAGCGCGAGCGGGTAGCGGAGGCTCCACGGCTGGACCAGCCGGACGAGGGCGTCGTAGATGGCCGTGTCGCCGTGCGGGTGGAACTGGCCCATCACGTCGCCGACGACGCGCGAGCACTTCGAGAACGCGCGGTCGGGACGGTAGCCGCCGTCGTACATCGCGTAGATCACGCGACGGTGGACGGGCTTGAGGCCGTCGCGCACCTCGGGCAGCGCACGGCCGACGATGACGCTCATCGCGTAGTCGAGGTACGAGCGCTGCATCTCGAGCTGCAGGTCGACCTGCTCGATGCTGTCGCGCTTGATCGCCGCGGGGAACGCGGTGGTGCCCTCGGCGTCGGTGCCCTCGGGGGTGTCGTTCGGCTCGTCGGCCATGATTCTCCGTCTGTCGTGGTCTGCCCCGGTGTCCTCCGCGGGGCGCGGGCGTGCTCCGGCTCAGCCGTCGCACGCGTCAGATGTCGAGGAAGCGGACGTCTTTCGCGTTCTGCTGGATGAAGTTGCGTCGTGACTCGACGTTCTCGCCCATGAGCGTGTCGAAGATCGTGTCGGCCGCCGCGGCGTCCTCCAGTGTCACCTGCAGCAGGGTGCGCGTGTCGGGGTCCATGGTGGTCTCCCACAGCTCCTTGTAGTCCATCTCGCCGAGGCCCTTGTAGCGCTGGATCGCGTTCTCCTTGGGGATGCGCTTGCCGGCGGCCTTGCCCGAGACGAGGACGGCGTCGCGCTCGGCGTCGCTGTACACGTACTCGTGCGCGGCGTTGCTCCACTTGAGCTTGTAGAGAGGCGGCTGCGCGAGGTAGACGTAGCCGAGGTCGATCAGCGGACGCATGTACCGGAACAGCAGCGTCAGCAGCAGGGTCGTGATGTGCTGGCCGTCGACGTCGGCGTCGGCCATCAGCACGATCTTGTGGTACCTGGCCTTGTCGGGGTCGAAGTCCTCGCCGATGTCGGCGCCGAACGCCTTGATCATCGCCTGGACCTCGTTGTTGCCGAGCGCGCGGTCGAGCCGCGCCTTCTCGACGTTGAGGATCTTGCCTCGGAGGGGCAGGATCGCCTGCGTCTCGGGGTTGCGGCCCTGGACGGCCGAGCCGCCGGCCGAGTCGCCCTCGACGATGAAGATCTCGCTGCGCGACGGATCCTTGCTCTGGCAGTCCTTGAGCTTGCCCGGCATGCCGTTCGACTCGAGCACGCCCTTGCGCCGCGTCTGCTCGCGCGCCTTGCGGGCGGCCATGCGCGCCTGCCCGGCCAGGATGCCCTTGCGGACGATCTCGGCGGCCTGCTTGGGGTTGCGGTCGAACCAGTCGGTGATCTGGTCGAAGGTGACCTTCTGCACGAACGACTTCGCCTCGGTGTTGCCGAGCTTGGTCTTGGTCTGGCCCTCGAACTGCGGCTCGCCGAGCTTGATCGAGATGACGGCGGTCAGGCCCTCGCGGACGTCGTCGCCCGTGAGGTTGTCGTCCTTCTCCTTGAGGAGGTTCTTCTCACGCGCGTACCGGTTGATGAGCGTCGTGAGGGCCGCCCGGAAGCCCTCTTCGTGGGTGCCGCCCTCGTGGGTGTTGATCGTGTTGGCGTAGGTGTGGACGCTCTCCTGGTACGAGGTGTTCCACTGCATGGCGACCTCGAGCGAGATCTTCTTCTCGGTGTCCTCCTGCTCGAAGGCGAGGATGTCGTCGTGCACCGTCTCGACCTTCTTGACCGCGTTCAGGTACTGGACGTAGTCGACCAGGCCCTTCTCGTAGTGGAAGACGTCGTGTCGGGGCTCGGCGTCGTCGGGCTGCGGGCGCTCGTCGCTGAGCTCGATCCGCAGGCCCTTGTTGAGGAACGCCATCTGCTGGAACCGGGTGCGGAGCGTCTCGTAGTCGAACTCGACCGTCTCGAAGATCTCGGCGTTGGGCCAGAAGGTGATCGTCGTGCCGGTGGTGTCGTCCTCCTCGCCCTTGGCGAGCGGCGCGACGGGGACGCCGTCGGTGAAGCTCTGGCGGTAGACGTTGCCCTGTCGACGGACCTCGACGTCGAGTTCGCTCGAGAGCGCGTTCACGACCGAGCTGCCGACGCCGTGCAGGCCGCCGGAGACCGCGTAGCCGCCGCCGCCGAACTTGCCGCCGGCGTGCAGCACCGTGAGGACGACCTCGACGGTCGACCGGCCCTCGACGGGGTGGACGTCGACGGGGATGCCACGGCCGTTGTCGACGACGCGGACGCCGCCGTCTTCTCGCATGGTGATCTCGATGTGGTCGCACCAGCCGGCCAGGGCCTCGTCGACCGAGTTGTCGACGATCTCGTAGACCAGGTGGTGCAGACCGCGCGGGCCCGTCGAGCCGATGTACATGCCCGGTCGCTTGCGCACCGCCTCGAGACCCTCGAGCACCTGGATCGCGCTGGCGCCGTAGGAGTCGTCGGGCTGGGCGTCGGCGGGGTTCGGTGTCATGTTCGCGGGGGCTCCTGGCGTCTGGGACGAGGGTCGTCGCCCGGCCGCGACCTCGCTGAGGACGGCTCGCGGACGACCTTGTGAGTCTACCGCAGGCCTGTCCCCCACGGGGCGAATTCCGCCCTCAGAGGGATTTTCCCGAGCCGGGTGGACGATTCACCCTCCCTAGCCGTAGGTATCGCGAGGGCCACGCCCTGGGACCGATCTGGGGCCGCGTTTCCAGGACGGGGCGTTGGGTGCCAGGAAACGCACCGACTGGATGCCGGCGTCGGGGTAGCGCTGGACGATCGTCGTGGTCACCGTGCCGCGCATCAGGCGCAGCTGCGTCGCCCACGCCGTCGAGTCGCACTGCACGGTCAGGGTGCCGTCGTCGATGGACACCGGGTGCGAGTGCGCGGACAGCTCGTCGCCGACCATGTCGGGCCACGCCGCCATGAGGTCGGACTGCGCCAGGGGCGACTTCCAGCCCAGCTCGGACGTGACGCTCGCGAGCACGTCGGCGATGCCGCGGGGCTCACGTCCCGTGCCGAAGGGCTGGCTCGGCGAGCCGAGCTTGATGGCCTTCCGCCGCCGGCCGTCGCGCGAGCGTCCGTTCGGGTCCCCGAAGACGCGGCGGAACCTCAGGTAGACGCGCTGCGCCTCGTCGTCCGGCAGCGGCTCGGGGGGCGCAGGAGGCGGCGGTCCCGTCGTCGAGGAGGGCGCCTCCTCCGCGGGGCGCGCGGTCGGGTCGTCGTCGTCGGCGTTCACGACGGGTCCGCGGTCGCGCCCGCGGCGTCGGTGGGTGCCGCCGTGTCCGCGGTCGTGGTCACGGTCGCGGCCGTGACCTCTGCCGTGTCCGACTCCTCGACGATGGTGCCCGCGGAGATGCGGACGGTGTGCGCGGCCAGCCGGTCGGGCACGTCCTCCTCGACCGCCGCGGTGATGAGCACCTGCTCGTAGTCGGCCACGGCGTCGGCCAGTCGCTCGCGCCGGGACCCGTCGAGCTCGGCGAACACGTCGTCGAGCACGATGACGGGGTCGCCCGTCGTCGCCTCGGCGCGGACGACGGCCGCCGACGCGAGCTTCAGGGCGAGGGCGAACGACCAGGACTCGCCGTGGCTCGCGTAGCCGCGGGCAGGGAGGCCGTTGAGCGAGAGGAAGAGGTCGTCGCGGTGCGGCCCGACGAGCGTGAGGCCACGGTCGAGCTCGCTGGGCCGGACCCGGGCGAGCGCTTCGCGGAACACGTCGGCGACCTCGGCCGGCGCCACCTGCTCGGTGGGCGCCTCCGGCGCCGGGGCGTCGTCGTCGACCGTCGCGCCCCGGATGCTCAGGACGGTCGAGAGCCGTGCCGCGTGGTCCTCGCCCGCGACGGCGGCGTACGAACGAGCCACCTCGGGGGCGAGATCGGCGACGAGCCGCTCGCGTGCGACGACGATCTCCGTGCCCAGCGCCACGAGGCGCTCGTCCCAGATGTCGAGGGTGCCGAGCTGACCCGCCTTGACGCCGGAGGCGCGGGCCGACTTGAGGAGCGTGTTCCGCTGGCGGAGCACCCGGTCGTAGTCCGCCTGGACCCCGGCGAACCGGGGCGCCCGGGTCACGAGCAGCTCGTCGAGGAACCGGCGACGGCCCGACGGCTCCCCCCGCACGAGCGCGAGGTCCTCCGGAGCGAACAGCACGCTGGTGAAGTAGCGCGGCAGCTCGCGGGGCTTGATCGCGCTGCGGTTGACCTGGGCGCGGTTGGCGCCGGTGCGGTTGATCTGCACCTCGGCGAGGAGCTCGCGACCCTCTGACTCGAGGCGCGCCCTGACGATCGCCGAGTCCGTGCCCTGTCGGATCATCGCGGCGTCGGACGAGACGCGGTGCGACCCGAGGGTCGCGAGGTAGCCGAGCGACTCGACCAGGTTGGTCTTGCCCTGGCCGTTCCGGCCGATGAAGAGGTTGGGCCCGCGCGCGAGCGCGACTTCGGCGGAAGCGTAGTTCCGGAAGTCGGTCAGGCTCAGATGGAGTACTCGCACGCGGGCCGGAGGCGACTAGGCCTTCTTGACCGCGTGGCCGCCGAACTGGTTTCGCAGGGCGGCGACGGCCTTCATGGTGGGCGAGCCCTCGCCCTGACGCGACACGAAGCGCGCGAAGATCGACGCGCTCAGCGCCGGCATCGGCACGGCGTGGGCGATGCCCTCCTCGAGCGTCCAGCGGCCCTCGCCGCTGTCCTCGACGTAGCCCGAGAGAGCGTCGAGCTTCGGGTCGGCGTCCAGCGCGAGGACCATGAGCTCGAGCAACCAGGAACGGACGACCGTGCCGCGCTGCCATGCCTTGAAGACGGCGGGGACGTCCTCGACGAGGCCCTTGGCCTCGAGGAGCTCGTAGCCCTCGCCGTACGCCTGCATGATCGCGTACTCGATGCCGTTGTGGACCATCTTGGCGTAGTGGCCTGCGCCGACGGCGCCCGCGTGGCTGAAGCCCTCCTCGCGGGGGCCCTCAGGGCGCAGCGCGTCGAAGACGGGCATCGCGCGCTCGACGTCGGCGGAGTCGCCGCCGACCATCAGGCCGTACCCGTTCTCAAGGCCCCACACGCCGCCGGAGACGCCGGCGTCCATGTAGCGGATGCCCTTGGCATCGAGGAGGGTCGCGTGGACCTCGTCGTCGAGCCACTTCGAGTTGCCGCCGTCGATGACGAGGTCGCCCGGCTCGAGGACCTCGCCGAGGTCCTTGATGACGGCGTCCGTGATCTGGCCGTGGGGGACCATCACCCAGACGAGGCGCGGCGACGGGAGCGCCTGGGCGAGGGCACCCAGGTCGGCGACGTCGGAGACCGCGGGGTTGGCGTCGTAGCCGGTCACCTCGATGCCCGCGTTGCGCAGGCGAGCGCGCATGTTGTTGCCCATTTTGCCGAGACCGACGAGGCCGATGTGCATGAGGATCCTTCGTTCTGTGGAGGCGTCGATCGTGGCGCCTCCGTCGTGTCGCGCTGTCAGCGCAGGAGGAGGTTGGGCTGCAGCAGGTAGCGGTAGCTGTCAGCCCCCGCCTGGTCCTTGGAGGACTGACTGGTGATCAGCACAGGACCGGGCTTGTTCGGGTTCTCCGTCTTGGTGAAGGAGATCCGCACGAACTCGGAGTGGACGGCTCCGAGGCCGTCGAGGAGGAACTGGGGCTTCAACGAGACCACCGTGTCCTCTCCCGTCAACAACGCGTCGATCGACTCTGATGCCTGCGCTTGTTCGCTGCCGACCGCCTCGAGGGTGAGGCCGTCGATCGTGAACGTGAACCTGAGGGCCGCCTCGCGCTCGAGCACGAGCGAGACGCGGCGGATGGACTCGACGAGCTCGGCGGTGTTGATCACCGCGAAGTTCTCGACGGTCTCGGGGAAGAGCCGCTTGACCGGGGGGAAGTTGCCCTTGATCAGCAACGACGTCACGGTCTTGTCGCCGGCCTGGAACGCGATCAGCTCGCGGTCGTCGCTGCCGGTGATCGACACGGACACGGTGCTGGCGCCGCCGAAGGTCTTGCCGACCTCCTGCAGGGTGCGGGCCGGGACGAGCGCTGTCGTCGTCTCGGTGCTCGCGGCGGTGCCGGGATCGAACTCGATCCCCCGGACGGCCACCCGGTAGCGGTCGGTGGCCACGAGCGACAGGGCGTTCTCGGTGACCTCGAGCTGCACGCCCGTGATGACCGGCGTCACGTCGTCGCGGGAGGCGGCGACGGCGACCTGGGAGATGGCCAGCGAGAAGGCGTCCCCGGGCACGACACCCGAGCGCTCGCCGACCGTGGGCAAGGTCGGGTACTCCTCGACGGGCATGCTCAGCAACGAGAAGTTGGCGGAGCCGCAGCTCACGGCGATGCGGTTCTCGTCGGTCGAGAACGTCACGGGCGCGTTGGGCAGGCGGTTGGCGATGTCGGCGAGGAGGCGCCCCGACACGAGGATCGTGCCGGGCTCGTCGACCTCGGCCGCGATGCTCGTCTGGGCCGAGACCTCGTAGTCGAAGGACGAGAGCGTGAGCCCGTCGGCGTCCGCCTCGATCAGCACACCGCTGAGGATCGGCAGCGTCGTCCGCTGGGGCAGGAGCTTCACGGCGAAGGAGACGGCATCGCTGAAGACGTCGCGGTTGACCTGGAACTTCACGCGGGGACCCCTGTTCGACTACTCGCTCGTGGATGGCCCGCCAATACTGCCACAGCGAGGAGGCGGGCGGTCCCGGGCCCGAGGACCGCCGTCGGCTGTCCACAAGGTTGTCTCTCCAACAATTTCTTGTAATCAGGATTAACAGTCTTAACCGTTGTGCACAGTGTGGATAACCTGTTTAAAACCCCGAGGCCAGAGGGAACTACACGATTGTGACTTGTGCACGGAGTGTGGACTCGACGGGGTGATCGAACGACGTCCTCCTCGTCCGCCGAGGTCGGTTCCCACAGGCCCGAGCGATCCGTGAACACCCGAGCTGTAGTTGTCCACGTCTTTCCACAAGTTATCCACACTGTGGGATCGATGGCTGTCCCCAGGTGCTACAGGCCGCCTCCTGCGTGCTCGTGCACGCACGAACGGGCGCCGACCCGAGGTCGACGCCCGTCCGGGGCACGCAGCGAGGAGGCGCCGGCACAGCGCCTCGACTCGCCTACTTGTAGCGGGTGTCCTGCTTGATCCGGCTCGTCAGCTCGGTCACCTGGTTGTAGATCGAGCGGCGTTCCTTCATGAGCTCGCTGATCTTCTTGTTCGCGTACATGACCGTGGTGTGGTCGCGGTTGCCGAAGAGCTGGCCGATCTTGGGGAGGGACAGGCTGGTCAGCTCGCGGCAGAGGTACATCGCGATCTGTCGAGCCGTGGCGATCGCCTGCGAGCGGGACGACCCGTAGAGGTCGTCGACCGAGAGCTTGAAGTAGTCGGCGGTGTGGTTGATGATGTCGACCGGCGCGACGATGTTGTCCTCGTCGAGGGTGATCAGGTCCTTCAGGACTGTCTGCACGAGGGCCATGTCGACCGCCGTGCGGTTCAGGCTGGCGAACGCCGTCACCCGGATGAGCGTGCCCTCGAGCTCGCGGATGTTGCTCGACACCTTCGTGGCGATGAACTCGAGCACCTCGTCGCGGACCTGCAGCTTCTCGCTCTGCGCCTTCTTGCGGAGGATCGCGATGCGGGTCTCGAGGTCGGGCGCCTGCACGTCGGTGATGAGGCCCCACTCGAAGCGCGAGCGCATCCTGTCCTCGAAGCCCGTCAGGTGCTTGGGCGGCAGGTCGCTCGTGATCACGAGCTGCTTGTCGTGGTCGTGCAGGGTGTTGAAGGTGTGGAAGAAGGCCTCCTGCGTCGAGTCCTTGCCCTGCAGGAACTGGATGTCGTCGATCAGGAGGATGTCGATCTCGCGGTACCGCTGCTGGAACAGGTTCGAGCGGTTGTTGGCGATCGAGTTGATGAAGTCGTTCGTGAACTCCTCGCTGCTCACGTAGCGGACCCGGATGCCCGGGTACATCGTCTCGGCGTAGTGGCCGATGGCGTGGAGGAGGTGCGTCTTGCCCAGCCCGGACGAGCCGTAGATGAAGAGGGGGTTGTACGCCTTGGCCGGCGCCTCGGCGACGGCCACCGCCGCGGCGTGGGCGAACCGGTTCGACGCGCCGATCACGAAGTTGTCGAAGCTGTACTTGGGGTTCAGCCGCGAGTCGTTGCGCTTGCCGGTCGACGGCGACTCGACAGGCGTCGGCACGAACGGGGCCTCGATGTAGTGGGCCGGCTCCGACTCCTCGGGCTGCTGGGTGAGGGTGTCGGGCGTGATGTCGGGGTTGACGGTGATGGCGAAGCTCGCGACCGAGGTGTCGCCGAGCGCGGCGATCGACTCGAGCAGCGGGGTGCGGATGCGCTGCTCGAGCATGCCGCGGGTCAGGTCGTTGGGCACCTCGAGGTAGAGGGTGCCGCCCAGCACGCCCTTGGGCTCGACCAGGCTGATGAAGCCGTGCAGCTGAGGAGTGATGCGATCGTCGGTCGTCAGGGTCGCGAGCACGGATCGCCAGAGGTCCTGGACCGGATCGACGGTGTTCGCCACGGGGCTCTTCCTACCTACTTATGCACAGGTTTCTCCACTGGCCGACGAGCGACGTCAGAGCCAGGAACACTGCTACTTCCCCAGAACTACGCGGATGCGGAGCGGGAGGTGCCCACTTTAGTTCGTCGGGCCGCACCCTCCGCAACCGAGGTTGTCAACACTGTGGAGAACTCCGGGGAGGGCTGTCGTTTGACCGCAGGACAGAAGCCGCGTACTTTTAATCAGTTGAATCCCAGCCGACTCGGCTGACGAAGACTTCTCGGATCACGGCACCAGGCCAGGTCCGCATCCCCCTGGAGAGAACACCATGAGCAAGAGAACGTTCCAGCCGAACAACCGCCGCCGCGCCAAGAAGCACGGTTTCCGTGCTCGCATGCGCACCCGTGCCGGTCGCGCCATCCTGGCGCACCGCCGCGGCAAGGGCCGCACCGAGCTCTCCGCGTAGCAGCCTCCGTGTTGGCCCGGGCCAACCGGATCGTCCGCGCAGACGACTACCGCAACACAGTGCGCCGTGGCCGCAAGTCGGGCACGGCGCACTCGGTCGTCTACGTGCGTCGTCGAGACGACGACCTGGTCCGGTTCGGCTTCATCGTGGCCAAGACGGTCGGCAACGCCGTGGCGCGCAACACCGTCCGTCGTCGGCTCAAGCACGTGTGCCACGACATCCTCCCGGGGGTGCCCCCGGGCACCGACGTGGTCGTCCGGGCACTGCCAGGCAGCCTCGACGTTCCGTGGTCTACCCTGCTCAGGGACATCTCGGGGGTCGTCGACAAGGTCGTGGGACAGTGAAGCAAGCGGTGCAGTTCGTGACGTTGCTGCCGCGCAACGTGTGCGTCGTGCTGCTCCGCGCCTACCGGGCCGTCGTCTCTCCCCTCTACGGCGAGGTCTGCCGGTACCACCCGTCCTGCTCGCGGTACGCGCTCGAGGCCATCCAGCAGCACGGCGTCGTGCGGGGCTCGGCTATGGGCGCGTGGCGGATCGGCCGCTGCAACCCCTGGGCCGCAGGCGGCATCGACGACGTGACCCCGCCCCGGCGACAGAAGTACACCACCACGGCCTTCGGCTTCGTGGTCCCTCGATCCGACGTGGTCGCGCCCGCCCCGAGCGGCGTGCCCCGTCTCATCGTCCAGAGCCACGGAAAGGGCTGACCCGAACACCATGGACTTCATCGGAACCATCCTCTGGCCCCTCAGGTGGGTCGTCGAGGCGATCCTCGTGGGCTTCCACAACGTGCTCACCGCGCTCGGCATGGACACGGCCGCCGGCAGCACCTGGGTCCTGTCGATCGTCGGCCTCGTGCTCGTCGTCCGAGCTGCCCTCATCCCGATCTTCGTCCGCCAGATCAAGAGCCAGCGACGCATGATGGAGATCGCGCCCCGGCTCAAGAAGATCCAGGACAAGTACAAGGGCAAGCGCGACCAGTTCAGCCGCGAGGCGATGTCGCGCGAGACCATGGCGCTCTACAAGGACACGGGCACGAACCCGCTCAGCTCCTGCCTGCCGCTCCTCATCCAGATGCCGATCTTCTTCAGCCTCTACACGGTGCTGCACAACGCCCAGCAGGACAAGGTCGGCATCGGCCTCCTCAGCCAGGCGCTCTCCACCTCGTTCGGCGAGTCCTCGCTCTTCGGCGCACCGCTCAAGGAGACCTTCCTCGGCGCCACGACCTGGGAGGTCCGGCTGATGGCCGGCATCATGGTCGTCGTCATGACCGCGTCGCAGTTCATCACGCAGCTGCAGATCGTCTCGAAGAACATGTCGCCCGAGACCAAGGCGAGCCCCATGTTCAAGCAGCAGCGGATGCTGCTCTACTTCCTCCCCCTCGTGTTCGTCTTCTCGGGCCTCTCGTTCCCCCTCGGCGTCATGTTCTACTGGCTGACCTCGAACATCTGGACGATGGCGCAGCAGTTCATCGTCATCCGGAACATGCCCACCCCCGGCAGCGAGGCGGCCCTCGCCCGCGAGGAACGTCTCGCGAAGAAGGCCCAGCGCAAGGGCCTCGGGCTCGGCGACATCACCGTCACCGAGATCGAGTCCGCCCCCGCCGTGCCGAAGGCGACGCAGCGCGCGCAGCCCGTCGGCAAGAACCGCGCCAAGAAGCAGAACGGCGCCAAGAAGTAAGCAGCGCCGTGCTCCCCCGGCCTCGTGCGGCGGGAGCAATTCCGGCAGGCGATGCCGGCGACGTGTGACCGATCTACCCGGAAGAGGCGACGAGCATGACCGACAACGACACTGCCGACATGGACACCACCGGCGCAGACCTCCCCGAGGGCACCGCGGCGGTGGCCGAGGAGGCGACGATCACGGACGACCGGCAGCGCACCTCCGGCGCGTCCGACTCGGTCGACGGGGCCGACGCTGCCTCCGTCATCGACGAGGGCGAGATCGCCGCCGACTACATCGAGGAGCTCCTCGACATCTGCGACTTCGACGGCGACATCGACATCGAGGTCCGCGGCGGCCGGTCGTACATCTCGGTCGACGCCTCCGGCGAGGGGTCGCTGCGGACGCTGTCGAAGCCCGACACGGTCACGGCCCTCCAGGAGCTGACCCGCATCGCGGTGCAGACGAAGACCGGTGAGTTCTCCCGTCTCATCCTCGACATCGGCGGGTCGCGGCAGACCCGCGAGGCCGAGCTCGGGGCCATGGTCGACCGGGCCGTCGAGCGTCTCGAGGAGGGCGCCGAGGCGGCGTCCCTGCCGCCCATGTCGTCGTACGAGCGCAAGCTGGTGCACGACATCGTCGCCGCCCGCGGGTTCGTCTCGGAGTCCGAGGGCGAGGGCCGCGACCGGCACACCGTCATCAAGCGCGGCTGAGCCGATCGTGAGCACCGACCAGGCGGGCCTCCTCGAGGCAGAGCCCGCCGTCGCGCGGGAGATCTTCGGCGACCGCCTCGAGATCGTCCGACAGTTCACCGCCGACCTCGCCCAGCACGGCGAGGAGCTCGGGCTGATCGGACCCCTCGAGCTCCCCCGCTTGTGGACACGTCATGTGGTCAACTCCGGGCTGGTCGCGCCGCTGCTCCGATCGGGTGCACGTGTGGGAGACATCGGCTCCGGCGCGGGCCTGCCCGGCCTGGTGCTGGCAGCCGCGCGCCCGGACACGACGCTCCTGCTCATCGAGCCGATGGAGCGACGGACCGACTGGCTCTCCGCCGAGGCCGAGCGTCTCGGCCTGACCAACGTCGAGGTGATCCGGGCCCGCGCGGAGGACGTCGAGCTCGACGCCTGGCTCGACCAGGCGACCGCGCGTGCCGTGTCGGCGCTGACCAAGCTGATCCCGCTGACGGCCCGACTCGTGCGGACCGGCGGCGAGCTGATCCTGATGAAGGGCGCGCGCGTCGACCAGGAGGTCGAGGCGGCCCGCAAGGTCATCGCCCGGACGCACCTGGTGGACGTCGAGGTGCTCGAGCTCGGCGTCGGGGTCGTGGACCCCGCGGAGACGACCCGGGTGTTCAGAGCTACCCTCGACTGACGAGAGTCGAGGAGGCGCTGGCCGGCTCCACAGGAAGCGATCTGAGCGCCGCGGGTGATCCACCATCAGACACGTCGCCGCTCACGGTCTGAGATTGGCCGTCTCGTCGATCGGGGCGCATATTGCATTTGATCAGGGCATTTATTGCTATTCGCTGATTTCGAGCTGATCTCGGTGTTCTCGGGTCCGGAGCACGAAAACTCGTCCGGCATGGCTCGTCCTGGGGGTCGGGACGAGTTGCCGGCGACCTGCTCGACGCGCCTGCGACACAGTTATGCACATGTTGGCGAGCCTGTGCACAAACATGTCTCGCGCTCGTCCTGCACATCCCGCGCCGGCATTCACGCCTCGTTTCACGTGAAACGCGGACACGCTCGGAGGGGCTCCGATGCCTGTCAGCACCACCCGGCGAGATAGAGTGGAGGCTCGGCTCAGCAGTGATGATCATCGTCGATCGTGACCATGCGCGAGGCCGTTTCACGTGAAACACAGCGATGCGGAGATCCCCCGGTGAGTTCATCCACGGAGTACGACGACAGCACTCCTCTGGCGCGCGAGCTCGCTGATCTCCGGCGCCGGCGTGAGGCGCTCTCGAAGGACCCGCTCCCCGCGCCGGCGAACACACGGATCCTGACCGTCTCGAACCAGAAGGGCGGGGTCGGCAAGACGACGACGACGGTCAACCTGGCCGCCGCCCTCGCTCGGAGCGGGGCTCGGGTGCTCGTGATCGACCTGGACCCGCAGGGGAACGCATCGACCGCACTCGGGGTGGAGCACCGTGCGGAGACGCCCAGTGTCTACGACGTGATCGTCAACGAGGGCGACATCTCGGACGTCGTGCAGCAGAGTCCGGAGTTCCCCGACCTGTACTGCGTGCCGGCGACGATCCACCTGGCCGGTGCCGAGATCGAGCTCGTGTCGCTCGTGGCCCGTGAGCAGAGGCTCCGGACGCAGCTCGACGCCTACCTGTCGGCCACGGAGGCGGCGGGTGAGCGGTTCGACTACGTCTTCATCGACTGCCCGCCGTCGCTCGGACTGCTGACCATCAACGCGTTCGTCGCGGCCGGCGAGGTGCTCATCCCGATCCAGTGCGAGTACTACGCGCTGGAGGGGCTCAGTCAGCTGCTCCGCAACATCCAGCTGATCGAGAAGCACCTCAACCCGACCCTCCAGGTCTCGAGCATCCTGTTGACCATGTACGACGGGCGCACGAACCTGGCGCGACAGGTCGTCGCGGACGTGCGCGAGCACTTCCCGGCCGAGGCGCTGGACACTCTCATCCCCCGGTCCGTCCGCATCAGCGAGGCGCCCGGCTATGGTCAGACGGTCATCAGCTACGACACGAACTCACCCGGCTCGATCTCGTACCTCGAGGCCGCAGCAGAACTAGCACGACGAGGAGCACCCCAGTAGTGGCAACCAAGAGAACGGGCCTCGGGCGCGGCATCGGCGCCCTCATCCCCGTGGCAGAAGAAGGCCAGGACAGGCCCGTCGACGTCTTCTTCCCGACAGGACAGCAGACGGCGGACGAGCTGGTGGCGGTGCCGGGCGCTCGACTCGCCAACCTCAACCCGCTCGATGTCGTGCCCAACGCGCAGCAGCCCCGTGCGGAGTTCCGCGAGGAGGAGCTCGCCGAGCTGGTCACCAGCATCCGCGAGGTCGGTGTTCTCCAGCCCATCGTGGTGCGCCCTCTCCCCCGCGACGCCTCCGCCAAGGGTGCCACTGCGGCTCCGCAGTACGAGCTCGTCATGGGTGAGAGACGTCTGCGGGCCACGAAGCAGCTCGGCCTGGCGACGATCCCTGCGATCGTCAAGGAGACCGCCGACGAGTCGATGCTCCGCGACGCCCTGCTCGAGAACCTGCATCGAGCGGAGCTGAACCCGCTCGAAGAAGCCTCGGCCTATCAGCAACTCCTTGCAGACTTCGGCATCACCCAGGAGGAGCTGTCGAGCCGCATCGGCCGCAGCCGGCCACAGATCTCGAACACCCTGCGTCTCCTCCGCCTCCCTGCGAGCGTGCAGCGACGAGTGGCGTCGGGTGTCTTGTCGGCGGGCCATGCCCGGGCCATCCTGTCGACCGGGGATTCGCTCCTGATGGAGCGGCTCGCGGACAAGATCGTCAACGAGGACCTGTCGGTGCGTGCTGCCGAGGCCGCAGCGGCGGGCACGAGCATCAAGCCCCGCACGACCCGGGCTGCCGTGGGTCGGCACCAGGCTCATCTCGACGAGGTCGCCGAGAACCTCGGGGATCGACTCGAGACCAAAGTGAAGGTCAAGATGGGGGCCAGGAAGGGCTCGATCGCCATCGACTTCGCCTCGATGCAGGACCTCAACCGGATCCTCGCTGCTCTGGGGCAGGATCCGTTCTCCCAGTAGCCCTGCCGACCTAACCGACTCGGTCATGCTCGGTTTCACGTGAAACGCCCGCTTTCTCTCCGGTTGAGGCGGGCGTTTCGCCGTATACGCAGTCTCGACCCACCGGGCGGTCGGTGTTTCACGTGAAACGCTCCCCTTATTCAAGAAGGGACAGGCGTGGGATACCCGGTGTCTCGCGGCTCGTCGGGTTGTACGTGCGAGGCACGCGCACGCCCGGTCCTAGAGAAAGGGCGGGAATTGCGTAGGAACGGTCTCGGGGATCTCGGGCCTCCTTGGTGCGACGGACCATGTGTCTCATCTGCAGGTCTGTACTCCCGTGAAGGGAGGCTCTCGTGTGCCGATCGAGCTCGCTGCGGCCTGCTCCGCCACGCGTGTTCAACGCGAAACGCCCGCCCTCACGATCGACGGGACGGGCGTTCCCCGTGAAACGGTGTCACGCGTGGTCGAGGACGGCCTTCTCAGCGAGAGCCGCGTAGACCAGACCGAGCTCGAAGCCGGCGGCATCGAGGGCCATGGGGACCAGTGAGGTCTCCGTCAGGCCGGGCAGGACGTTCACCTCGAGGAACCACGGGGTGCCCGCCGCGTCGACGATCAGGTCGACGCGGGAAAGGTGGCGGAGGCCGAGCGCCTGGTGAACGGTCACCGCGGTCTGGGCCGCCGCCTCCTGCGCCCGGGCATCGAGGCGGGCCGGTGTGAAGAACGTCGTCTCGCCCGCGTTGTACCGGGCCTCGAAGCCGTAGACGCCGTTGCGGGGGACGATCTCGACGGCCGGCAGCGCGGAGGGGCCGTCGCCCGTGTCGATGACGCCGACCGCGACCTCGGTGCCGGTGATCTTCTGCTCGACGATCACGTCGTCGCAGTACGTGTAGGCGTCCACCATCGCACGGGGCAGCTGATCAGCGGATTCGACGACGGTGACGCCTTGCGCCGAGCCACCCCGGGCCGGCTTCACGACGACCGGGACGGGGTGTTCCTCCGAGATCGCGGCGAGCACACCTGCTGCGCCGAGCTCACGGAACGCGTCGTGCGAGAGGGTGATGCCCCGGGGCGTCCGGACCCCGGCGCGGTGCGCCAGCTCCTTGGCGGTGGGCTTGTCCCACGCGAGCCGCGCCGCCGCCGAGCTGCTGCCGACGAACGGGATGTCCAGCGCCTCGAGCAGGCCACGCAAGGCGCCGTCCTCGCCGCTGGCACCGTGCAGCGCGGGCCAGACGACGTCGGGTCGCGTGGTGGTGAGGTGTCCGAGCAGGGAGGCGTCGGGATCACGCAGGTCGACCTCGATGCCGTTCGCGACGAGGCTGTCGACCACGCGCCTCCCCGACCTCAGCGAGACGTCTCGCTCGTGGGAGATGCCCCCGGCCAGCACGGTGACCTTCTTGACGGCGCTCTGAGTCATCGGGGCTCTCTCTCGTGGGTCGGCCACGTGGTCGTCCCGTGGCGGCGTTACGTCTTAAGTGCTGATCAGTTGGTGTTCGGCGGCGGCGTCGACACACCGGTGCGCATCGTCAGCGGCGAGCCGAGCCGGGCACCGGAGAACGTCGCGAGGAGGTCGAGCTCGCCGTTGACCACGGTCGCGAGCCGGGCGATCCCGGTCCGGATCGACTCGGGCGTCGGGTAGCAGAACGACAGCCGGATGTTCTGGCGGCCACCGCCGTCGGCGAAGAACGCCGTGCCGGGCGTGTACGCGACGAGCTCCTTGACGGCACGGGGCAGCATCGCCTTCGAGTCGAGCTCGTCGGGCAGGGTGACCCAGACGAAGAAGCCCCCGTCGGGCACGGTCCAGCTGAGCGACGGGAGGTACTCCCCCAGCGCCGAGATCATGGCGTCCCGACGCTCGCGGTAGAGGCCGCGGAACGACTCGATCTGACCGCGCCAGTCGGCCTGGTCGAGGTACTCGGTGATGACGAACTGGCCGAACGAGTTCGGCGAGAGCGTCGCGGACTCGTTGGCGAGGATGAGCTTCTCGCGGATGGCGTGCGGGGCGAGGGCCCAGCCGACGCGGAAGCCGGGCGCGAGCGTCTTGGAGAACGAGCCGAGGTAGATGACGCCCTCGTCGTCGACCGAGCGCATCGCCTGGGGGGCCGGCTGGTCGAAGTACAGGAGGCCGTACGGGTTGTCCTCGAGGACGAGGATCCCGGCGTCGCGGCAGATCTCGAGGATCTCGAGCCGGCGGGCCCAGGTCAGCGTCACGCCGGCCGGGTTGTGGAAGTTGGGGATCGTGTAGAGGAACTTGATGGTGCGGCCCTCGGACCTGACCCGCGCGATCGTCTCTCGCAGCGCCTCCGGCACGAGGCCCTCGGCGTCGGTCGTGACGTGCGAGACGTCGGCCTGGTAGGCCTTGAAGACGCCCAGGGCGCCCACGTAGCTGGGCGACTCGGCCAGCACGACGTCGCCCGGGTTGACGAACAGCCGGGTCACCAGGTCGAGGGCCTGCTGGGAGCCGGTGGTCACGACGACGTCGTCGGCGCTGCCCCGGATTCCCTCCATCGCCATGATCTGCATGATGTGCTCCCGGATGGCCGGGGTGCCCTGCCCGGAGCCGTACTGCAGGGCCATCGCCCCGCCGTTCTGCGACATCACGCGGTCGATCGCCCCGGTGACGAGTTCGCGCGGCAGGGCGGAGACGAACGGCATGCCGCCGGCCAGGGAGACGACCTCGGGTCGGCTGGCGACGGCGAAGAGGGCTCGGACCTCGGAGGCGCTCAGGCCGGCCGTGCGGTCGGCGTACGAGTCGTACCACGGGTCGAGGTTGGTGCCCTTGTCGGTCATGTGCGTCCCTGTCGGTCAGAGGTGGTGCGGTTCAGGATATGCCCGGAGCGGCCCGGAGACGGCGAGAGCCCGCCCAGCGGGTGCTGGGCGGGCTCTCGGGCGGTGCGTCGACGCGGGGTCGACCTACGCGAGGAACTCCGCCAGGTCGGCCTCGAGGGCCGGCTTCGGCTTGGCGCCGATGACGGTCTTGACGACCTGGCCGCCCTTGTAGACCTTCATCGCCGGGATCGACGTGATCTGGTATTGCATGGCGGTCTGCGGGTTGTCGTCGACGTTGAGCTTGACGATCTCGATCTTGTCAGCGTTCTCGGCCGCGATCTGGTCGAGGATCGGCGAGACCGCGCGGCACGGGCCGCACCACTCGGCCCAGAAGTCGACCAGGATCGTCTTGTCGGACTTGAGGACGTCGGCCTCGAAGGAGGCGTCGGTGACTGCCTTGGCGCTGCTCATGGTGGTTCCTTTCGTCAGGGGGTTCGTGTGGTCGTGCGTGCGGGCCGACGTCGTCGACCCGCGGTCGCAGGTCAGGCGGAGACGGGCTCCGGGGCGACCGACTCGGCGGTGTCGATGCCCTCGGCGGCGCCCTCGGTGTTCTCGGCTAGAAAGGTCTGGTCGAGGCTCGCCAGGAAGTGCTCGGCGTCGAGCGCGGCGACGACTCCGGAGCCGGCCGCGGTGGCCGCCTGGCGGTAGGTGTCGTCGACGACGTCGCCCGCTGCGAAGACGCCGCGGAGGTTGGTCTTCGAGCTGCGGCCCTCGACGGCGATGGTGCCGCTCGAGGTGAGGTCGACCTGGCCGTGCACGAGGTGCACGCGGGGGTCGTTGCCGATGGCGATGAAGAGGCCGTCGAGGTCGAGGTCGCTCGTGCTGCCGTCGACCGTGTCGGTCAGCTGCACGCCCGTGGCCTTCTCGTCGCCGAGGATCGCCGTGACCTGCTTGTTGAACAGGAACTCGATCTTGTCGTTGCCCTGCGCGCGGTCCTGCATGATCTTCGAGGCGCGCAGCGTCTCGGAGCGGTGGATGACGTAGACCTTCGAGGCGAAGCGCGTCAGGAACGTCGCCTCCTCCATGGCCGAGTCGCCGCCTCCCACGACCGCGATCTCCTTCTGCTTGAAGAAGAAGCCGTCGCAGGTGGCGCACCAGCTGACGCCGCGGCCGCTGAGGCGCTCCTCGTCGGGCAGGCCGAGCTTGCGGTACGCGCTGCCGGTCGCGAAGATCACGGTCAGCGCCTCCTCGACGGTGCCGCTGCCGAGCGTGACCTTCTTGACGTCGCCCGTCAGGTCGACGCTGGTGACGTCGTCGAGCAGGACCTCGGCGCCGAACTTCTCGGCCTGCTCCTGCAGCTTGAACATGAGCTCGGGGCCCTGGATGCCGTCGGGGAAGCCGGGGAAGTTCTCGACCTCGGTGGTCTTCATGAGCTCGCCGCCCGCCTCGACCGAGCTCGCCACGATCAGCGGCTCGAGACCGGCGCGCGCCGCGTAGATGCCCGCCGTGTAGCCGGCGGGTCCGGAGCCGATGATGATGATCTGGCGCATGGCACCTTCCTCAGTGACGTTCGTGGATGACGGGAGAGGGACTGCGGGCGGTCTGCCCGTCTCGCCCTCGCTCGACCGTCTGGTGCAACACATCCTAGGGTCGGGGCATTCCGTCGGTCCGGGGCTCGCAGACGGCGCTCAGCGACCGGCCTGCCAGCCGGTCGGCGACCGGCTCGGCGACCAGCCTGCCAGCCTGTCGCGACCGGCTCGGCGACAGGGTCAGCGACGCAGGAGGCGCGCTGCCAGCGGGCGCACCCGGCGGATCACCGGGGCGGTCAGGTCGGTCAGCTCGGGCAGGCGGATCAGCGCGAGGAGGCCGAGGTACACCGCGGCCATGACGAGCCCGGCGACGACGACGGTCAGGATGCCGGCGATGCGGCCCGAGTGGGCGAAGCCGTCGGGGGTGAAACCACCCAGCACGGTCACGACGGCGAGCCCGACGGCACCGGCGACCAGCGAGAAGAAGGCGAACTGCAGGTAACGGCGCAGCACCCACCGACCGTCGATGCCGCCGAGCCGGCGCTTCACGAGCACGAGGGCGACGATCGTCTGGGCCGAGCCGGCGATCGAGGTGGTGATCGCGATGGCCACGGCGATGAGCTCGTCGGGCACGACCGCCGACGACATCAGCGTGCCGACGACGAAGATGCCCGACTGGACGATCTGCATGAAGAACGGCGTGCGCTGGTCGTGCAGGGCGAAGAAGACGCGCTGCACGACGAACAGGACGCTGAAGAGCACGAGCCCGGGCATGAAGCCGAGGATGACCTGCGCCATCTGGCTCGCCCCGGTGAAGGTGCTCTCGAAGAAGCTCGCGAACGGGTAGGCCACGACGCACATGGCCACCGTCGCGAAGACCATGAACATGCCGATGGTGCGGAGCGACTGCGACAGGTCGGTGCGCACCGCACGCAGGTCGCCGCGCGAGGCGTGCCCGCTCATGCGCGTGAAGTAGGCGGTCGCGATCGAGACGGCGACGATGCCGTGGGGCAGCATGAACAGCAGCCACGAGTTGGCGAGCACGGCGTTCGAGGCGCCCGTGCCGCTGCCCTCGGACGCGACGCGGCTCTGCACGAGGCCGGCGAGCTGGGTCACGAGCACCATCCCGAAGAGCCAGCCGGCGGCCTTGCCGGTCGCCCCGAGGCCGACGCCGCGCCAGCGGAAGTCGGGACGGAACGACAGCCCCGCACGTCGCCAGAACAGCAGCAGGAACCCTGCCTGTGCCAGGACGCCGAGGCTCGCCGTGCCGGCGAGCACGGTGATGCGGCCGGGGGTCCAGACGTCGACGACCGAGTTCTCTGCCGATCCGCCGAAGAGCACCATGAAGACGACCAGGCCGGCGATGGCGACGACGTTGTTGATGACCGGGGCCCAGGTGAACGGCCCGAAGACCTGGCGGGCGTTGAGCACCTCGCTGAGCAGCGAGTACATCGCGTAGAAGAAGATCTGGGGCAGGCACCAGTAGGCGAACGCCGTGGCGAGGGCGATCGCGTCGGACGTGTAACCACCTTGACCGGTCGACCCTGCCTGTTGGGCGTAGAGCCGCACGAGCAGGGGCGCGAGCAGCGTGCCGACCAGGCCGACCGCCGCGAAGACGATGGTGCCGAGCGTCACGATCTTGTTGATGAACCGCTGGCCGCCGTCGTCGTCCTGGGTGGCGGCACGCACGATCTGCGGCACGAGCACCGCGCTCAGCAGGCCGCCCGCGATGAGGGCGTAGATGTTGTTCGGCAGCTGGTTCGCGAGGGCGAACGAGTCGGCCGCCCGGCTGGCCGACTGGCCGATCGCCGCGGCGAGCACGGCGGTCTTGACGAAGCCGAGCACCCGGGACACCATCGTGCCCGAGGCGAGCAGCACGCTCGCCCGGCCCAGGCCGGCCTGCTGTGCGCTCACGAAGTGACACCCGTCTCGGTGGTGTCAGGTCTGACACCGGTCTCGGTGGTGTCGCTGCCGGCGGCTCCTGCGGCACCGTCCGCACCGGCGGACGTCCCTGCCGCGGCCTCCTCGCGAGCGAGACGCCGCTTGCGGAACGTCCGGTAGATCCCGCCGCCGAACAGCACCAGGAACCCGACGGCGAACACCCACGTGATCGCGGTCTCCCAGCCGGCCTGCACCGAGATGGACACGGTGGACGGCGTCGAGATGGCGACCCCGGTCGCGCTGACGAGGCTGAGCGACACGTCGACGGTCCCGTTGGCGACGGACTGCACCGGGACGCGGACACGGGCCTGCGAGTCGGAGGCGACGGTCACCTCGATGCGGTTCTCCTCGACCGACAGCAGCGAGTTCGACGGCTGCACCATCAGGTAGACGGTGGCCGCCGACGAGGTCGAGTTCTGCACGTAGAGCGGCAGGGAGGTGCGGTCGCCGAGGATGGAGAGGTCGCTGCCCTGCACGATCGAGACGAGACCCGACGTGGCGACCGACTCGGCGTCGGCGTCGGCGACCTCGGCGGCGAGGCCGTCGGGGTTCGCACGCCAGGAGTGCGACGCGAGGGCGAGGGTCCGCAGGCGCGAGGGGGCGGTCACCGTCTGGGGCTGGGCGAGCGCGGTGGAGAAGTCGGAGACGCGGCGGTCGGCTGTCGCGAGGGTGCGCATCAGGGCGGCGCGCGCGTCGTCCTCGGGCTCGTCGACGACGGTGGCGGCGGTCGGGGCGCTGGCCACCGCCTCCTGCAGGGTGCTCTCGGCGGACCACGGGAGGTCGCGCAGCGCTGCCAGCGTCCGCGTCAGGTAGGCGCTGTCGGGCGACCAGCCGCGACCGAGCGTGGCGAGGAGCGTGCGGGCGTCGCTCGGACGCTCGCGGGCGACGGTGGCGACGCTGGCGGAGAGCTCGGCCATCGCCGTGGCCCAGGCCGCGTCGTCGGAGGCGCCGGCCGCCTCCGAGAGGAGCGTCGAGAGCGTGTCGTCCGAGACGAGCCCCGCGGTGGCCCCGAGCTGCGTCGCCGCGTTCTCGGTCGCCCCGGTCGAGACCTCGACGTTCGAGCTGGACAGGATCGTCGAGGTGTACCCGCTGGCGGCCAGGACGTCGAGGTCGGCGGCGACGACCGTGTCGGCCTCGGGCCACGCGACGCCGGTGGTCGACCAGGGCCAGCTCAGCAGCGACTCGGTGGTGGGCAGGGGAGGTGCGGCCGAGGGGTCGTCCGCCTGGCCGGTGCCGGTGCCTCCGGTGCCGGTCCCTCCCGTGCCGTCGGTGCCGGTGCCCCCGGTGCTGCCCTCGGCGGGCGGCTCGACGGCCGAGGGGTCGGACGTGCCGCTCGACGACGGCTCGGGCGTGCCGCTCGGCGTCGGCTCGGCGAACAGCGTCGGGTCGATCAGGGCGTCGAACGAGACGGGCGTCGGGATCGGCGTCGCGCCTCCCTGGCTCAGGCCTGCGACGTCGGCGTCGGCGTACGCGAGCGGGAACATCTCGAGGCCCGACCGCAGCAGCTGGTCGAGCCAGTCGAGGGCGGAGGGCGGTGCCGAGGTGCCGAGCAGCCGGACGGAGGCGATGATCATGGGGTCGACGGCCACCGCGGCCTGCGTGCCCTGCACGGCCCTCAGCTGCCGCGTCAGGGTGCCGTCGATCGAGGTGTACGCCGAGAGGGCGCTCGCGTCGAGCACCCCGTTCTCGGTCTCGGGCGTCGTGATCGGCACGGCCACGGCGACCTTCGTCGCCTGGAAGCTCTCGGCCGGGAACCACGAGACGCTGCTGCGCGCCTGGGCGAGCTGGGCCCCGTCGTCGTCGACCAGGCGGGCCCCGAGCGCCCGAGCGCCCCAGCCGTAGCCGCCGAGCGCGACGGTCGCGGCCGGCACGGTCACGGAGCCGACGGTGCGCGACTGCCCCGACGGGACCTCGGGCACGTCGACGCGCGTCAGGGAGGTGCCGAGGTAGTCGCTCCCGCTCGTCGAGGCGGGCGAGAGCCAGCCGGCGAGCTTGGCGCGGGTGACGAAGGCCTGCCGGTCGAGGTAGATGCGGGCGACGGAGGCCGCCAGGTCGTCCTCGGTCGCGTTCGTGACGACGACGTCGAGCACGAGGTCGCGGTCCGGCACGAGCACGCCCGACTCGGCGGGCGCCAGCGAGAGCGTGACGGCGTCGTCGGGAGCACTCGAGGCGGCGGCGGCCGCGCGGGCGGGCGACGAGCCCGACGACCCGAGGCCGAGCCCGACGACCACGACGAACACCGCCGTCAGCGCGGCGAGCAGGGCGTGGAGTCGTCTCATAGGCAGGGTGCGGCCGGCGCGGGACGGCCGACGAGCATGCCGAGTCTAGGCAATCGAGACCATGCGGTCGCGGTGGGCGCCCCGGGACGCGACCGACGACGGACGGCCTCAGCCCTGGGGAGGAGGCGCCCGCCGCCCGGTGCGCCGGGCGCACTGTGGCAAAGTGGTCGGTCATGGACACCGTCGCCTCCGCAGTCGAGCGACTGGACCGACTGGCCGCCGCTCCCCGCATCGAGAAGCTCGCCGCCGCGTTCGCCGCGGCCGGCCACGAGCTCGCCCTCGTCGGCGGCCCCGTCCGCGACGCGTTCCTCGGCCGCCGGGTCAACGACCTCGACTTCACCACCGACGCCTCCCCCGACGAGATCCTCGAGATCGTCGTGCCCCTCGCCGAGGCGCACTGGGACGTCGGCCGCCAGTTCGGCACCATCGCCGCCCGCGTCGACGGCGAGGTCGTCGAGATCACGACGTACCGCAGCGACGTCTACGACGGCGAGACCCGCAAGCCCGTCGTCGAGTTCGGCGACACCCTCGAGGGCGACCTCGTGCGGCGCGACTTCACCGTCAACGCGATGGCGCTGCGACTGCCCGAGCGGGTGCTCGTCGACCCGTCGGGCGGCGTGGAGGACCTGCTGGCCGGTCGTCTCGCGACGCCGGGCAGCGCCGTCGACTCGTTCCGCGACGACCCGCTCCGCATGATGCGCGCCGCACGCTTCGTCGCGCAGCTCGGCTTCTCCGTGTCGGACGAGGTGCGCGAGGCGATCTCGGCCCGCGCCTCCACCCTGTCGATCGTCTCGGTCGAGCGCGTCGCCGACGAGCTCTCGAAGCTGCTCCGCACCGACACGCCCCGCGACGGCATCCGGCTGATGGTCGACACGGGCCTCGCCGACCACGTCCTGCCCGAGCTCGCGGCGATGCGCCTCGAGATCGACGAGCACCACCACCACAAGGACGTCTACGAGCACAGCCTCACGGTGCTCGACCAGGCCATCGGCTACGAGCGCGAGCGGCACCCGGGCGAGGCTCCCGACCTGACCCTCCGGCTCGCCGCGCTGCTGCACGACTGCGGCAAGCCCGACACCCGCAGGCTCGAGCCGGGCGGGGTCGTGACGTTCCACCACCACGACGTCGTCGGGTCGAAGCTGGCCCGGAAGCGCCTGCGCGCCCTCCGGTTCGACAACGACACGACCAAGGCCGTGTCCCGCCTGATCGAGCTGCACCTCCGCTTCTTCGGGTACACCGAGGGCGCCTGGACCGACTCGGCGGTGCGCCGCTACGTCCGCGACGCCGGCGACGAGCTCGAGCGCCTGCACATGCTGACCCGTGCCGACGTGACGACGCGCAACAAGCGCAAGGCCGACCGGCTCGGCTTCGCCTACGACGACCTCGAGGCCCGCATCGCCGACCTGCGCGAGCGCGAGGCGCTCGACTCGCTCCGTCCCGACCTCGACGGCGACGACATCCAGCGCGTGCTCGGCATCTCCCCCGGCCGCGAGGTCGGCGAGGCGTACCGGTTCCTGCTCGAGCTGCGCACCGAGGAGGGGCCCCTCGGCAGCGAGGTCGCGACCGACCGGCTGCTGGCCTGGTGGGCGGCGCGCGCCTCCTAGGCCGTACTGTCGGGTCGTGCGCACCCGACCCAGCTCCGTCACGATCGCCGCCGCCGTCTGCGTCGTCGTGGTCGCCGGCTCCGCGGCGGGCATCGCCGCCTTCGGCGCCTCCCACTCGTCCGAGGGCGCGACGGCGTCGCCCGGCCGTGACGGTCGGACGACCGTCACCGTGCGGCTCTGGGACGAGGGCGTGGCCGCCGGCTACGAGAAGTCGTTCGCGACCTTCGAGCGCGACAACCCGACGATCGACGTGGACGTCGAGGTGGTGCCCTACGCCGAGTACGCCGCCGACCTCGAGTCGGACGTCGACGACGGCAGCGCCCCCGACGTCTACTGGCTGAACAGCGCCGCCTACGCCGACCAGGCCGAGGCGGGCGACCTGCTCGACGTCGACCGAGTGCTCGGCGCCTCGGCGCACCGCGCCTGGAGCCCCGAGGTCACCGAGCAGTACACGCTCGACGGCCGGCTCTGGGGCGTGCCCCAGCTCAGCGACGGCGGCGTCGCGCTCTACTACAACGCCGACCTGCTCGCCGCGGCGGGAATCGACCCCGCCGCGCTCGACGAGCTGACCTGGGCGCCCGGCGGCGGCGAGGGCGACACCCTGCTGCCGGTGCTCGAGCAGCTGACCCGCGACGCGCAGGGCCGCAGCGCCGCCGACCCCGCCTTCGACGGCACGCCGGTGCAGTACGGCTACAACGCCGGCGAGGACCTGCAGGCGATCTGGCTCGACTACCTCGGGTCGAACGGGGCGAGCCTCGAGGACGCGACGGGCACCTCCTTCGAGCTGGACACGCCGGAGGCGCAGGCCGCGTTCCAGTACGTGGTCGACCTGGTGCAGCAGCACCGGGTCGCTCCCCCGGCGTCGCTCACCAACGCCGACCCGGACTACAGCCGCGACCAGTTCACCTCCGGCCACATGGCGCTGTTCCAGTCGGGGCTGTACAGCCTGGCGCCGGTCGCGGCCGGGTCCGACTTCACCTGGGGCGTCGCGCGCATGCCCGCCGGCCCCGAGGGCCGGGTCAGCGTGTCGAACGGCATCGTCGCGGCAGGCAACGCCCACACGCCCCACCTCGACGCCACGGCGCGGGTGCTCGCCTGGCTCGGCTCGACCGACGGCTCGCGCTACATCGGCGCCGAGGGAGCGGCCGTGCCCGCCGTGCTCGGCGCCCAGGCCGCCTACTACGAGCACTGGTCGGACCAGGGCGTCGACGTGGCGCCGTTCTTCGACGTCGTCTCGTCGGGGCGCTCGATCCCGGCCCCGACCGGCATCTGGGGCGACGCCGAGCCGGTCGTCGACCCGGTGCTCGACGAGATGTTCCTCGGCACGACGACGGTCGAGGAGGCGCTGGCCAGGGCCCAGGAGCTGGCGACGGCCACGCTCGAGGACGACCCCGGCGAGGGCGGGCGCGGGACGCCTCGCTGATCGGTCGCCTCGCTGATCGGGCGCCGGGCTGCCCGGGCGCCGGGCTGATCGTCGTGCGCTGGTCGCTGGCCACTAGCCCGGCATTGTGCGAGGCGGGGCGACCGGCTACGCTGGGAAGGTTGCGTCTGCCCCCGGGCGGGCGCGACGTCATGAACACCCTCCTGCTGCAGAACGTCTGTAGCCGCGAAGTCCGAAGGAGGTGGGTTAGTCATGCACCAGTACGAACTGATGGTCATCCTGGACCCCGAGATCGATGAGCGCACCGTCGCCCCGAGCTTGGACAAGTTCCTCAACGTCATCCGCAACGACGGCGGCACGATCGACAACATCGACATCTGGGGTCGTCGTCGTCTCGCCTACGAGATCAAGAAGAAGACCGAGGGCATCTACGCCGTCGTCAACATGACCTCGAACTCGGCCGCCACGGTCGAGCTCGACCGTCAGCTGGGTCTCTCCGAGGCCGTGCTCCGCACCAAGGTGCTGCGCGCCGAGGAGGCCATCGCGATGGTCGCCGAGGCCAAGAAGCTCTCGGACGAGAAGGCTGCCCGCAAGGCCGCCAAGGCTCCCGCCGCTGCTCCGGCCGCCGCTGCTGCACCGGCCTCCGCCGGTGCCGCGACGCCTGCCGGCTCCGCGACCCCTGCCGCTCCCGCTGCGCCCGCCGCACCGAAGGCTGCCGAGTAGCCGATGGCAGGCGAGACCGTCATCACAGTGGTGGGCAACCTCACCAGTGACCCCGAGCTGCGCTACACGCAGAACGGGCTCGCGGTCGCGAACTTCACCATCGCGTCGACCCCCCGCACGTTGGACCGCGCGTCCAACGAGTGGAAGGACGGCGAGGCGCTCTTCCTCCGTGCCAGCGTCTGGCGCGAGTTCGCCGAGCACGTGGCGTCGTCGCTGACGAAGGGCTCGCGCGTCATCGTGCAGGGCCGTCTGAAGCAGCGCAGCTACGAGACGAAAGAGGGCGAGAAGCGCACCAGCTTCGAGCTCGACGTCGACGAGATCGGCCCCTCGCTCCGCTACGCGACCGCTCAGGTCACGCGTGCGGCCTCGTCTCGCGAAGGCGGCGGCGGCGGTGGCTCCTTCGGGGGCAACCGCGGCGGCGGCCAGCAGGGCCAGGTCGGCGGCGGCCAGCAGTCCGAGCCGTGGGGCCAGTCCGCACCGGCTCAGGGCGGCGGCCAGCAGGGCGGCGGTTCCCAGGGCGGCGACGTCTGGAACACCCCCGGCGGCGGCGGCACCTACAACGACGAGACGCCTTTCTAGGCCTCGTCGCACCTCACTTCTTCTTCATCTGAACTCGAAAGCAGAAAAACAATGGCTGGAAAGAGCAGCGGCGACCGCCGCAAGCCCCTCCGCGGCAAGGGCGGCAAGAACGCCGCTCCCGCGAAGGCGATCCGCGTCGGCGTCATCGACTACAAGGACGTCGCGACCCTCCGCAAGTTCATCTCGGAGCGTGGAAAGATCCGCGCCCGTCGCATCACCGGCGTCTCCGTCCAGGAGCAGCGCCTCATCGCCCGTGCCGTGAAGAACGCCCGCGAGATGGCGCTCCTCCCCTACGCCGGCTCCGGCCGCTGATCAGCGGCGAACGGAAGAGAGAGCAACCATGTCCAAAGTGATCCTCACGCACGAGGTCTCCGGCCTCGGCTCGGCCGGTGACGTCGTCGACGTCAAGAACGGCTACGCCCGCAACTACCTCGTCCCCCAGGGCTTCGCCGTGGCGTGGTCGCGTGGTGGCGAGAAGCAGGTCGAGCAGATCCGCACCGCCCGCGAGACCCGCGAGCTCAAGACCATCGAGGAGGCGCACGACCTCAAGGCCCGCCTCGAGGCCCAGAAGATCCGCCTCACGGTCAAGACCGGTGCCGACGGCCGCCTGTTCGGCTCCGTCCGTCCCGGCGACGTCGCGGACGCGGTCAACGCCCAGGGCGTCGCGACCATCGACAAGCGCAAGGTCGAGATCCCGACCGCGATCAAGCTCGTGGGCGACCACGAGGCGACCCTGCGCCTGCGCGAGGACGTCGTCGCGACGATCACCCTCACGGTGGTCAGCGCGAAGTAGTCCCGCGCTGCGTCAGCAGCCAGCACCACCGCAGCACAGCAGAGCGGCGGCCCCCTCGGGGGTCGCCGCTCTTCTGCGTGCCCAGGGCGCGTCAGCCGGCTCAGGGTGGGCTCGACAGGGCCGACTCCTCTGCGCGCGGGCCTCGATGCCCCGTTCCGGACAAGATGCCTCCGCGTGCCGCGTCATCTCGTCCGGAAGGCCACACGGAGGGCACGAGGCGGTCCACGAGGGTCCCGCAGGAAACGGCGAACAGCCCCCGAACAGGGGGTTACGTCAAGCTGAACGCGACCTGCGCTCGTACCGGGTGCCGCGCCTCCTTGTCAACTTGTCTGTGCACAGCCGGATGTCAAATCGGGACTCTCAACCCACGGTTCAAGGAACTTTCTACACACAGGCTGCGGGAAAATAAAGCCCAGGTCAGAATGCCCAAGTCGCTGCGAAGTATCTGTTTGTCCACAGGACGATCCACAGTTGTCAACAAGCACCCCCGGCGTTTCTCACCGGTTCTCCCCAGAGTTATCCACAGGTGCATTTGCTGTGGAGAACTAGGTGTCCATAAGGTGTACCGCGCTCGCCAGACGGGGGTCGCGGGGGCTCGGCACGGGGATGTCGGTCGCTCGCTGTAGAACCGTCCTGGACGACGTCCGTCGCCGTCCGGCACGCACCCGAACACCCTGCAGGAGGTCCCATGTCGATCGCTCACCTCGGTATCGCGAGCGGCACCTCCGGCGACAGCGACCGGCAGCCGCGCAGCGACCGCGGCGGCATGGGCACGGGCATGGACCGGGTGCCCCCGCACGACCTGCTGGCCGAGCAGAGCACCATCGGCGGCATGCTGCTGAGCAAGGACGCGGTGGCCGACGTCATCGAGACCGTCCGCGGCATGGACTTCTACGTGCCGAAGCACGAGGTCATCTACGACGCCATCCTCGGCCTGTACTCGCACGGCGAGCCCACCGACGTCATCACGGTCAGCGACGAGCTGATGAAGTCGGGCGACCTGTCGAGGGCAGGAGGCGCGGAGTACCTCCACACGCTCACCGGCGTCGTGCCCACGGCCGCCAACGCCGGCTACTACGCGTCGATCGTCGCCGAGAAGGCGGTGCTGCGGCGCCTGGTCGAGGCCGGCACCCGCATCGTGCAGATGGGCTACGCGAGCGAGGGCGAGGTCGTCGACCTGGTCAACAACGCGCAGGCCGAGGTCTACAACGTCGCCGGGGGAGTCCAGACCGAGGACTACGTGCCCCTGAACGAGGCCGTGACGGTCGCGATCGACGAGATCGAGGCGGCCAAGGGCCGTGACGGGCAGATGACCGGCGTGCCCACCGGCTTCGCGCAGCTGGACGCGCTGACCAACGGGTTCCACCCCGGGCAGCTGATCATCGTGGCGGCGCGACCGGCGCTCGGCAAGTCGACGCTGGCGCTCGACCTCGCGCGGGCGGCGTCGATCAAGCACGGCCAGGCCTCGGTCTTCTTCTCGCTCGAGATGGGGCGCAGCGAGATCGCGATGCGCCTGATGTCGGCCGAGTCGAGCGTGCCGCTGCAGAACATGCGCAAGGGCACCGTCGACGCGCGCGACTGGACCAACATCGCGCAGGTGCGCGGTCGCATCAACGACGCGCCCCTGTTCATCGACGACTCCCCCAACATGACGCTGGTCGAGATCCGGGCGAAGTGCCGTCGGCTGAAGCAGCAGCACAACCTCAAGCTCGTGGTGATCGACTACCTGCAGCTGATGACCTCGGGCAAGCGTGTCGAGAGCCGTCAGCAGGAGGTCTCGGAGTTCTCGCGTGCGCTCAAGCTGATGGCGAAGGAGCTGCAGGTGCCGGTCATCGCGCTGTCGCAGCTGAACCGTGGCCCTGAGCAGCGTGCCGACAAGAAGCCCGCGATCAGCGACCTGCGAGAGTCCGGCTCGCTCGAGCAGGACGCCGACATGGTCATCCTGCTGCACCGCGAGTCCGCCTACGAGAAGGACAACCCGCGCCAGGGCGAGGCCGACTTCATCGTCGCCAAGCACCGCAACGGCCCGACGGACACGATCACCGTGGCCTTCCACGGCATGTTCTCGCGGTTCGTGGACATGCCCAGCTAGACCCGTCACCGTCAGTCGAGGGCGACGCGGGCGTGCAGCCCGAGCCGGTCGAGGAACCTCTCGTCGTGGCTGACGATCACGAGGCCGCCGCGCCAGGCCGCGAGCACGTCGACGAGGTGGTCGGTGGTCGCCATGTCGAGGTCGTTCGTCGGCTCGTCGAGCACGAGCAGCTGGGGGACCGGGTCGGCGAGCACCAGGCCCGCGAGGGCCACGCGGAAACGTTCTCCTCCGGACAGTGTGGCCGTCGTCCGGTCGACGACTGAGCCACGGACGAGGAGACGCGCGAGGGCGTTGCGAAGCTCACGGTCGGGCACGGCGGGAGCGGCGCGGGCGACGTGCTCGAGGACGGTGTCGTCGTCGTCGAGCAGCCCGTCGCGGCGCTGGGGCAGCCAGGCGACCCGTTCGGTGAGCGACGTCGCCCCCGTGGCGGGCAGGGGGTGCGGCCTCACGCCATGGACGCCGACGAGCTGCTCGAGCAGCGTCGTCTTGCCCGTGCCGTTCGCGCCGACGACCGCGATCCGCTCCGGCCCCTGCAGCACGGTGGTCCTGCCCCGCACGGTCAGCTCCACGAGGCGCCGCCCCGCCGGGATCGCCGGATCGGGCAGGTCGACCCGGACGGCGTCGTCGTCCCTCACTGCTCGTGAGGCGACGTCGACCTGGTCCCTGGCCCGCGCCTCCGCGTCCCCGTGCCCCGAGCGCAGCCGGCCCGCCGTCGCTTCCGCCTTGTTCCTCCTCGCGTGGGCGATGATCGCGGGCATCGACTCCGCCGAGCGTCGCCCGGCCCGCGCTCGACGCGCGATCGTCGTCTCGGCCTCGATGCGCTGCCTTCGCTCGGCGCGCAGCAGCTGATCGGCGTCGCGCAGGTCGCGCTCGGCAGCCGACCGCTCGACGGCCAGGCGCTGCTCGAAGTCGGACCACGTCCCTCCCGAGGTGCGGATCGAGCCGTCGCGCAGCTCGGCGATCTCGTCGACGTGCTCGAGCAGCTCGCGGTCGTGGCTCACGACGACGAGCGTTCCGCGCCAGCGATCGACGAGGTCGAGCAGCAGCCCGCGCGACCGGAGGTCGAGGTCGTTCGTCGGCTCGTCGAGCACGGCGACGGGCCGGTCGCGCAGCCGCACGCCGGTGACGGCGGTGAGGACGGCCTGGCCGCCCGACAGGGTCGCGACCGGACGGAGCAGGTCCCCGGTGTCGAGGTCGAGCCCGACCTCGCTGAGGGCGGCGGCGGCCCGGGCCTCGAGGTCCCAGTCGTCGCCGAGGGCGTCGAAGTGGCGCGGATCGGGGTCGCCGCCGAGGATCGCGTGCAGGGCGTCGAGCCGCGGGCGGATGCCGAGCAGGTCGGCGACGGTGTCGTCGGGTCCGCGACGGAGGCGCTGCGGCAGCAGGTCGACCGGTCCGGTCGTCGAGACCCTCCCGCCGGTGGGGGCGAGATCGCCCGTGACGAGGCGGACGAGCGTCGACTTGCCGGCGCCGTTGGCCCCGACGAGGCCGGTACGGCCCCGCCCGAAGGCCGTGGTGACCCGGTCGAGGACGACGGCGCCGTCGGGCCAGGCGAACGAGCACTCGGTGAGGACGACGGACGGTGAGGGCGTGGTGGTGCTGAGGGTGGAGGGCACGGTGCTCCCGGTGATGGTGTCGGCGCACGACACCACCGCGCTCCCGGCCGGAGGCGGGGGAGCGTCGGCCTCGCCCGGGTAAGCGGGCGGGCACGGGCGGAGTCAGTGCGAGGGCAGCTGCTGCGTCGTGGACGCAGTACCGGTGCTGGTGCGCAATGGGCCGTCTTCCGTGCGAGGAGCCCCCGTGTCCGCGAGCCGTCCGGTCGGCCGGTGAGGTGGCCGCGCCGACGTCGCGGCTCGCGACGGGGTACGCGCCGATGCTAGGCGCAGGGTGCGGAGCGGCGCAAGGGCGTGACGCGGTGCGGCGCCCGGTGCGCGGGGCCCGCCGCCCACCGCGAGCCCTACGGCGCAGCCGACTCGACCGTCAGCCCGCGGATCACCGCCGTCACCGCGACGACCTGCGTCCGCACGCCGTCGGGATCGACGGCCGCCTGGCCGACCGCGCCCACGTGGGCGGCGACCACCGCCTTCGCCAGGAGGGCCGGCTCGACGACGGGCTCGCGTCCGTGGACGGCGGCGAGGGCGACGAACCGAGCGCCCAGCTCGGCCGCGACGGCGCCGTCGTCGATCCTCATCAGGTCGGCGAAGACGGGGTCCGCCGCCGCCCGTGCGAGCAGCACCGACCGCAGCGAGAACCACTCCCTGCTGTCGGGCAGCGAGTCCAGGAGGTGGCCCACCGCCTCCTCGAGGGAGTCCTGCCGCCCCTCACCTGACATCTGCGCCTCCAGGGCCGCCCACAGGCGGTGCCAGACCCGGCCCGCCTGCTCCTCGTGCAACGCGAGGTAGAGCTGGTCGACGCTGGTGAAGTTCGAGTAGAAGGCCCCGCGGGTGAAGCCCGCCCGCGCGCAGAGGGCCTCGACGCTCTGGCTGATCGTGCCGCTCGCCTCGAACAGGTCGGCCGCAGCCCCGAGGAGGCGACGCCGGGTGTCGGTCCGTCGCCGCACCGAGGGGGTTTCTCCGTCGTTCACGGGACGAGCCTATGCGCCCCGACCCCCACCCCCTCCAGGTTGAGTGCAGTTCGTATCGAGTACGGTTCGTATTGAGTACGGACCGCATCGAGAGGATCAGGGTGACGAAGAGAACGCAGGACGGATCAGGCAGCAGATCGCACGGCAGGAGGTGGTGGCTGCCGACCGCAGCCGTGGCGCTGGTCGGCGCGGTGGTCGCCTGGCTGAACCAGGCTCCGTGGTGGGGGTGGCTGTTCGTCGCTGCGACCGTCGCGGCGGCCGCGCTCCTCTCGCGGACGTGGCGGCGTCGACGGTGGTTCGTCCGCGGCGCAGCGTGGGTCGGGGTGGCGGCCCTCACCGGCGGCGTGGCCCTGGCTGCGGGGCCGATCGTCGGCACCCGGACCCTGGGCGGCCCCCACACGGACCCCGTGACGACCGCCCAGGGCGACGTGGTCGGCGTGCACGACGCGAGCGCCCGGGTGGACGCCTTCGCGGGCATCCCCTACGCGGCCCCGCCGGTCGGCGACCTGAGGTGGGAGGCGCCGCAGCCGGCCCCCGCACGATCCGAGACCCTCGTCGCCGACGACTTCGGCACCTCCGTGGTCCAGGCCGAGCCCAGTTTCGTCACCCGGGCCGGGACCCGCGTGCTCGACCTGCCGCTCGAGCAGACGCTGCTGGGCGGGTACGCGACCGACGAGGACAGCCTGCGGCTGAACGTCTGGAGACCGTCGGAGGCGCCTCCTGCGCCCCTGCCCGTGCTCGTCTACCTGCACGGCGGCGGGTTCGTCGCCGGCTCGGGCGCACTGCCCGCCTACGACGGGACCGCCCTGGCCTCCACCGGCCGAGCCGTCGTCGTCACGATCAACTACCGCCTCGGGGTGTTCGGGTTCTTGGACAGCACAGCCTTGGACAGCACAGCCTTGGCCGGCGACGAACTCGGCGGCAGCACCCCCGGCAACCAGGGCCTGCTCGACCAGCTCGCCGCCCTGCAGTGGGTGCACGACAACATCGGCGAGTTCGGCGGGGACCCGGGGCAGGTCACCGTCGCGGGGGAGTCGGCAGGCTCGGGGGCGGCGTGCATCCTGGGCGTCTCGCCCCTGGCCACGGGCCTCGTCCACGGACTGATCGGCGAGAGCGGGGGGTGCCTGGGCAGTGCGGGCGACCGCGACGGGGGCGACCTGTACGACGACGCCGAGCACGCCCGCGAGGCCGCTCGCGGCCTGAGCGACGCACTCGGCGGCGCGACCCTGGCGGAGATGCGCGAGATGCCGGCCGAGCGCATCGCGAAGGCCGCGGCGGCCGCGGACCTCGCGACGCACTGGTGGCCCGTCGTCGGCGACGCCGTGCTGCCCGACACCCCGTCGGCCCTCTACGAGGCGGGGCTGCAGAACGACGTCCCCCTGCTGCTCGGCAGCAACGCCGACGAGACGTCCCTCGACCTGATCAGCGGGGTCGACCCGGACCCGGCGACGTGGGCCCGGGAGGCCCGCGACGAGTACGGGGACGACGCCGACGAGTTCCTCGCGCTGTACCCGGGAGGAGACGAGGAGGAGGTGACCGAGTCGCGGATCCGGTCCGGCACCGACCAGTCCATGACCGCCCCGATGCGGAAGTGGGGCCTGACGGCCGCCAGTTCGGGGACGTCGCCGGTGTATCCCTACTACTTCACTCGCGTCCCCCCGGACCCGGACCTCGAGCGCTTCGGCGCCTACCACGGCTCCGAGGTGATGTACGCGTACGGCAACCTCGGCGCCGACGGGGACATCGACTACACGAGCGTCGACCGTCGCCTCGAGTCGGAGATGACGGGGTACTGGCTCGACTTCGCCACGCGGGGCGATCCGAACGGAGCCGACCGTGAACGGTGGCCGACCCTGCAGGAGGCGCCCGACAGCGTCCTGGAACTCGGCGACGTCACCTCCGTCACGTCGCGCCCGTCGGCGGAGGCGGTCGACTTCTGGCTGCGCCGGGAGGGCTGAGGCTGCGGGCTCACGACGAAGGGACGCCGCCCGGTTCGGTGACGGCCCTGCGTCCGTGCGGGGAGTCCTGCTCAGCCTGCGATCGCACCTCGCGGGGACGCGGAGAGAGTCGGACGTCTGGCATCCTCGGTCCATGCGCGACGAGACGGATCTGCCCAGGGCTCGACCCGTCGAGGTGCGTGAGGTCGTCGAGCAGCGGTCGCCGTGGCCGTCCGTCAGGGAGGTCGTGACCAACGTGCTGCTGGTCTTCGTCGGCGGCGCCCTGTTCTGGTTCGTCGCCGATCGGCTCGAGGAGCCGATGGGGGTCGCCTTCGTCGTCCTCGCAGGCGTCTGGATCGCGGGCACAGTGCTCGCCCGCCTCCTTCGACGACGGCGTCCTGCCGGGGCGGCCGACGCGGACGAGTGACCCGCCGCTGACCGTCGTCGAGCGGGGGAGGCGCGAGCACGGCACGGGACGGGACGGCGAAGGCGCGAGGAACACCGGAAAGGGACGACGTATCCGGAGGCCCCAGGGCATGTCGTCCCTTTCCGGGCATCTCACCGAGAGGAGCGGACATGACCAGGACGACTTGGGCAGAGGTGCCCACCACGGTGCGCCGTGCACTCGAGGAGGCGCTGGGCGACCAGGTCGAGGAGGCGGCGAGCCAGTCGGGAGGGTTCTCCTCCGGCAGCGCCGATCGGCTGGTGCTCCGCAGCGGGCGACGGGTCTTCGCGAAGTCGGTGAGCCGATCGCGCAACGCCGTCACCCATGAGCTGCACCGGCGGGAGGCCGCGGTCGTCCGGGGTCTGCCCGCGTCGGTGTCGGCACCCCGAGTGGTCGCGACGGTCGAGCAGGACGACTGGGTCGTCGTGGCGTTCGAGGACGTCGACGGCCGTCACCCCGGGCCGGACGACACGACGGTCGTGCTCGACGCGCTGGCCGACCTGCCCCGCATCACCGACACCTCGCTGCTGCCGCGCCTCCCGGACGAGCTCACGCCCGACTCCACGAGCTGGGTGCGCCTGAGCGAGGCCGGGGCGAAGGGAGGGCTCGATCCCTGGGTCACCGCGCACCTCGACCGGCTGCGCGACGCCTCGGCGCAGCTCCCTGGCGCAGCGGCGGGGGAGCACCTGGTGCACCTCGACTGCCGTGCCGACAACCTCCTCCTCGACGCCAGCTCGCGCGTGTGGCTGGCCGACTGGCCGTGGGCCTCGGTCGGCGCGCCGTGGTTCGACTCGGTGACCTACCTGCTCGATGTGCTCGTGCGCGACCCGCGCAGCGACGTGGAGGGGCACCTCCTGCACGACTCCCTGCGGGAGGTGCCGCCGGAAGCGGTCGACGCGGTCCTCGCGGGTCTCGCCGGTTCGTGGACGGAGGCGCTGAGGACGCCCGCACCGGCGGACATGCCGACCCTCCGGGAGTTCCAACGGCGGGAGGCCGCCGCCGCCCTGGGCTGGCTGAGGCGGCGCTGGGCCTGAGGCCCGCCCGGGCGCACGGAAAAACCCCATCCCGCTCACGAAGCGGGATGGGGTTCCACCGGGATGCCGGCCCTAC